>CAVSJZ010000021.1:0-67137 GCA_963728105.1 uncultured Actinomycetota bacterium
CAGGCCGTCGCAGCAGGCGATCAGGATGTCCCGCAGCCCGCGGTTGCGCAGCTGGGTGAGCACCGCGTGCCAGAACTTCGCGCCCTCGGCCTCGGCGATCCAGCAGCCCAGGGCGTGCTTGCGGCCCTCGACGTCGACGCCGATGACCAGGTACGCGCTCTTGATGGTGACCGCGCCCTTGTCCCGGACCCTGATGCGGATCCCGTCGACATACACGATCGGGTACACCTCGTCGACCGGCCGATTCCGCCAGATCTCGATCTCATCGGCCACCACATCGGTGATGTTCGACACCATTTCCCGAGAGGCCTTCACGCCATACACCTCGAGCAGATGTGCCTCGATGTCGCGGGTGGACATTCCGCGGGCATAACAGGACAGGACGAGCTCGTCGATCTGCCCGACCCGCCGTGCCCGTTTCGGCACGATCCGCGGCTCGAACTCGCCGTTCCGGTCCCGCGGTACCGAGATCGTGACCGGCCCGTTGGTGGTGGATACCGTTTTCGTGGACGAGCCGTTACGGGAGTTGCCCGATCCGTGGCCGGCCGGGTCGTCGCGGTAGTAGCCGAGATGATGGGTCATCTCGGTCTGCAGAGCGCGTTCGAGCACGGCCTTGGTCATCTGGTTGAGCAGTCCGTCGACGCCGTCGATAGGGGTGCCGGCGGCTGTCGCGTCAGCGAGCAGCGCGTCGATCGCCGATGGCGCGAGAGCCTCGGTGAGCCGGCGGGCCGCAGCGGTCTCGACGTCGGACTCGGGGTCGTTCTGTGTCACGCGGGTGTCCTTCCCGACCGCTATGTCGATCATAACGGTCGATCTTGGTTCACCCGTGGCTTACACACCTAGCGTGACACGCCCCCGCAACCACGCCCGGTTCTCGGTCACCGTGCGGATGGACCCCAAGGTCAAACGGGCCATCGCCACCATCACCGACGACGCCTGGACGCCGATCGAGTACCCCAACGCGATCTACGACGAGCAGACCGGCCAGTGGATCTCCGACGCCGAGATCGCCACGGTGGCCTACACCGCGTTCGCGTCCAAACATGCCCACCGCGCCGAGGGCGAGCTGATCGTGCGCCGGGTCAAACGGCTCAACCCCAAGAGCACCCCGCAGGGACAAGGCGAGCTGTTCGCCACCTACCGCTACCACGCGGTGTTCACCGACAGCCCCTTCACGCTGGTCCAGGCCGAGTCCGACCACCGCGCCCACGCCATCGTCGAGCAGGTCTTCGCCGACCTGATCGACGGACCGTGGGCGCACCTGCCCTCCGCGGCGTTCCACGCCAACGCCGCCTGGGTCCAACTCGCCGCCACCGCGCACGCCCTGACCCGGACCCTGGGCGTGCTGGCCTCGACCCGCCACGCCCTCGCCCGGGGCGCGACGATCCGGGCCGAACTCGTCCAGGTCGCCGCCCGTCCCGCCCGCAGCGGCCGCGACACCCTCACCTGGCACCTACCCGAGAACTGGCCCTGGCAGCACGCCTGGCTCAACGCGTTCGACGCCACCCATCGGGCGCCACCGGTCGCGGCGGCCTGACGCTGACAGCTCGCCCGCAGGGGCACGACCGGAGAAATCGCAGTGGATACGCCGGATGAGACGCCGGCCGGTCCCGGATGCCCGAGTGTCGAAATCTCCCATCGAAGATCAACTATAGGCGGAGAAATGATCAATGTAATTCAGCGGTGAATCCAGGCTGAGAGGTGTGCTTGCACGCTGTCGGGAAGCTGGATCCGCACGTCGATGAAGTCCTTGACGTTCAAGGTCGCGAGGGGCATGTCGTAGACAAGGCAGCAGGCGGCGGTCCAGGTGTCGTTCTGCTGCCGTGGCCTACCGCGTCGTGCGGCTGGGCGGAGATCTCGCCCCAGGTTCGGGCGATCTCGTCGGTGTAGGGGAGCGTGGGGCGGCGGCCAGCCATCGCATGAGATCAGCCTGCCGCGGACCGACCCACTGGCGTGAGCCTCGGACCGCGCCTGCCCCGCCGATGCCGCCCCCAGCGGCGCCGGGCGTCGGAGGTCTGCCCGGTCGGCGCGGCCGCCCTCGGGCGCAGCAGCCGCCCGGCCCCGACCTCGACCTACCGGGCCGCTACGGGATCGGCTGTCGCCCCGACCGCCCGCAGGTACCGCAGGACCTCCCCGTAGGAGGCGGTCAGACCGGCCTCGCAGTAGGCCACGTCGCGGTCGTGGCAGAAGGCGCGAACGAGCGGCCTGGCGTGACGCAGGTTGGCGCTGGGCATGCTCGGGAACAGGTGGTGCTCGATCTGGTAGTTCAGCCCACCCAGCAGGAGCTCCGTCGGGCGCCCTCCCCGGACGTTGCGCGCGGTGAGCACCTGCCGCCGCAGGAAGTCCGAGTCCGCGCCTCGGTCCGTCGCCGCGTCCTCTCCGAACTGCGGCATGCCCTTGTGGTTGGGGGCGAAGGCGCAGCCCATGTAGAGCCCGAACAGGCCCTGGTGCAGCGCCACGAAGCCGATCGCCGGCAGCGGCGGCAACACCAGGAACACGACGGCCAGATACCCGGCGACGTGCGCGGCGAGCAACAGCGACTCGATCCGGCGCGTCCGGCCGGGCGGGCGCCGCCACACCGCGGCGATGCTGGCCACCCGCAGGGCGACGCCCTCGCCGAGCAGCATCGGGAAGAACAGCGCGGCCTGGTGGCGGGCCAGCCACCGCCCCGCCCTGCTCTTCCGCGCGGCAGCGCCGGCGGGGGTGAACGCCACCGCTCCGTCCACGATGTCGGGATCGGACCCGATCTGGTTGGGATGGGCGTGATGGCGGGTGTGCTTGTCGATCCACCAGCCGTAGCTCAGCCCGACCAGCAGGGTGCCCACCACCCGTCCGAGCAGGTCGTTGCGGTGCCGCGTCGTGAACACCTGCCGGTGACCGGCGTCGTGGGCCAGGAACGCCAGCTGGGTCAGGGCGACTGCCAGCACCGCCGCGACCACCGGTTGCCACCACGAAGCGCCGAGCGCGACGAACGCGACCCAGCCGACGGCCCAGAGCAGGGCGAGCGCCGCGATGCGGGGGAGGTAGCGACGAGGCCGTCGCTCCAACAGGCCGGCCGTCCGGATCTCGTGGAGGAGCGTGGAGTAGTCGCTGCGCCTGGACAGGTCCGGTCCGGCGCGACCGGTCGTCTTCGGTGTGCAGTGCGCAGTCATCGGCCGGCCTCCCGGGCGTCGCGGACGTCGCCGAGGTCCGGGGCAACAGGACCAGGACATCACACAACGTCGCGATTCACCACTCGTCCGCGCGGCCGCGCCCACCGGTCTGCCGGGCGGCCTGCCGGGTCCGGGCGGCCGTGGCGTGTAACGTCATGCTCGTCCGGGGACACCTCGACCGCCGCGCCAGAGCGGGGTCGTTCCCGGCGATGCCATCGGCTTGTCCGCCAGGCCGAGGACGGAGCCGCCGACATGACGTCGGGCCATGGCCAGCGCCGTGCAGTCGGCGACATCCCGTACCTGCCGCAGCAGGCACCACCGGCCGGGACGGACCGGGTGACGTCGCGGCAGACGGGCGGGCACAGCACCGGCGACTACTCGCGTGCCCGGGCCGCCGAGGACGACCACGCGCACTGGGAACGCGTGCACGCCGCACGCACCGTCGCCTGTAACGCGCACGGCGCCCAGGACCTGCTGCTCCTCCTGTCCATCCTCGGTCTCGACGCAGCCGACCACCGGGGCGAGCCCGAGACCGGCCCCTCCGCGGTCCGGTAAGGGCGCCGGCGCGCGGGAACAAGGTCGACATCGGACGGTCTGACGTTGTCCACCGGGGCGTCCGCCGGTGTAGCGTCGAGGACGCCGCGTGCATGACTGCATTCGCGCGTCAACGTGCTCGGATCGTCCTCGGGCCGCCCGGTCCTGACCCCGCCGGTGGCGTCTAGCCGGGCCCATCTCGCACTCGTCTCGTTCGCTCTGATCGCTCGCGCGCCCTACTGGCGTCGGGCGTCTTCGTCTCCGGAAGGAACCCGGCATGGCCGACACCGCCACCTGGACCACCCTCTACGACCGGCGCGTGCAGCTGGTCCGCGACGTGCTGAAGGAGAACTCGAAGCTCGGCGAGAAGGCCGCGACCGAGCTGGCCAAGCAGGTCCTGCACGCCATCGACCACATTCCGGAGAAGGTGCGCTAGGACCGGGGTCACGGGTCCTGCCGCCTCACGGCGACGCCAGCCGGGCCGCGAGAGACCGTCGAGCGCGCGTTCGGTCTCGACACCGGGCGTCGCCGACGCCCACAACCTGGCGTGGAAGCCGGCCGCCGTCCACCGCGGCGAGGCCGGGCGCCGGCCTGCTCGACACCGACGCGCAGCAACGCGGGCCGGTCGCCGGGCCCGGGTGCCCCACGCCGCCGCCGACATCGGCCTACCGGCGCACCCAGTCCCGGTGCGCCGGGCCCGGACCCGGCGGGGTTCCTCGGTGCCGTCCTGGACCGGGTGCCGGCCAGGCCCGCCGCGGTGCCCCAGCACTCGACCGGGCGCGCCACGCCCCCCGGTCCGGGCACGTCGTCAGGAGGGGGACGCCAGCAGTTCGGCGACGCCGGCGTCGATGAACCCGGTGTCGGTCGGGTTGGGTCCGCCGCCCGCGAAGTGTCCCCACACCCCGGGAATGACACGGAGCTCGGCGCGGGCCATGTGGCCGACCGCCCACCGCTCGTCCTCGGGCGGGAAGTAGAGGTCCTTCTCCGCCGGCATCACCAGTGCCCGGGCCCGGATCGAGGCCAGCGCCTTCTCGGTGGAGTCGAATCCGGGTGAGCGGCCGACGTCGGCGCTCCACCAGGTGTCGAGCATGGTCAGCAGGTTGTTGGGGTCCCGGCCGTCGAGGAAGAACCCCTCCCAGAACCCGACGGCGAAGTCCTCCAGGGAGCGGTAGCCCAGCTGCCGCCAGACCTCGTCCCAGTAGAACGCCTGGGAGAACCCCCAGCCGGCGTAGATCCGGCCGAACGCGCGCAGCCCGAGCATCGGGGGGTCGTCGGCCGGGTACCAGCCACCGGCGAACTTGGCGTCGGCGGTCAGCGCCGCGCGCAGCGAGTCGAGGAACACCTGGTTGTGGGGAGCTGTCCGCGCGGACCCGCAGAACGGCAGGATCCGCTGCACCATCTCGGGGTGGCTCACCGCCCACTGGTAGGTCTGGCCCGCCCCCATCGACCAGCCGAGCACCAGCGGCAGCGTGCGGATCCCGAACACCTCGGTGACCAGCCGGTACTGCGCCTCGACGTTGTCCCGGACGTTGATCCGCGGGAAGCGGGCCCGGTCCCACGGCGGCGGGGTGTTCGACGGCGAGCTGGACAGCCCGTTGCCGAACATGTTGGGCACGATGATGAACCAGCGTGCCGGGTCGAGCGCCATGCCCTCCCCGATGAGCCACTCGTTGTCCCAGTGGCGGCCGGAGTACCAGGTCGGGTAGACGATCGCGTTGCTCTTGTCGGCGTTGAGCTCGCCGTAGGTCTGGTAGGCGATCGTGGCGGGGCGCAAGGTCGCCCCGCATTCCAGGCCGAACTCCGGAAACTCGTGTACGTGGTAGGGGGCGTCCGCGCCGCTCATGCTGTCTCCCCGATCTTCGCTGACCGTCCTGTCCGTCATCGTCGCCCGCTGTCGCCGCCGGTGTCAGCCACCGATCGGCCCGCCCCCGACCGGGCGTAGGCGCCGTCGGGCCGTGGCTCGGCAACCGGACCGCGGTCGGTCGCCGGACGCCGGGCACACATCGGACCCTTTGTCACCGCCATTGGTCCCTCGACCTGCGCGCCACGGCGAGCCAGCATGTCCGGAAGGGTCAGAGGGCCGGGTGAGCCGGCACCGGAGGACGGTCCGAGGGGTCGGTGAGGGGCATGACGCAGCGCGGCGCCACCTTCCAGGGGGCGATCTTCGACGTGGACGGGGTCCTGGTCGACTCGCCCCACGAGACGGCCTGGCGTGAGGCGCTCGGCGAGCTGATGGAGGGCGCGTGGAGCGACATCCGTGACCGCACCACGTGGACGCCCGAACGCTTCACCGCAGCGGTGTACCAGCAGGTCGTCGCCGGCATGCCGCGGACGGCCGGCGCCCGGGCCGCGTTGACGTACTTCGACGTGCCCGATGCCGAGCAGCGGGCGGAGCAGTACGCCGCAGCCAAGCAGGACCACCTCCTCGCGTTCATCGAGCAGGGCCGGTTCATGGCCTTCCCCGACGCGCTGCGCTTCATCCTGGCGATGAAGGACGCGGGGCTGCGGATGGCCGCGGCGTCGTCGTCGAAGAACGCCCGGCGGTTCCTCGAGCGGGTCCGCCTGGACACGTTCGTGGCCGGACAGCGGCTCGACTACGACTTCGTCCACGAGGGGATGACGTTGGAGGAGCTGTTCGACGCCGACCTCTCCGGCCGCGACTTCCCCCGTGGCAAGCCCGACCCGGTGGTCTTCCTCACCGCCGCCCACGAGCTCGGCCTCGACCCTCGGGCGTGCTTCGTGGTCGAGGACGCGTCGAGCGGTGTCCAGGCGGCCGAGGCGGCCGGGATGACCGCGATCGCCGTCGCCCGCCTCGGTGACGAGGAGCTGTTGGCCCAGGCGGGCGCCGACCTGGTCGTCACGAGCCTGGACGACGTGTCCCTTGCCGCGCTGGCGCAGGGCCGCGCGGAGACGTCGCGGGCCGCCGAGGAGGTCGGGCGTCGGCGTACCGAGCAGCCGCAGAACGTCTGGACGCTGGTCTACGACGGCTTCGACCCCGCTCATCAGGGGCTGCGCGAGTCGCTGTGCTCGCTCGGGAACGGCTACCTGGTCAGCCGCGGGGCGTTGCCCGAGGCCGTGGCCGACGACGTCCACTACCCGGGCACGTACCTCGCAGGCCTCTACAACCGGCTGGTCAGCAGCGTCGGGGGACGCGACGTCGAGAACGAGGACCTGGTCAACATCCCCAACTGGCTCTCGCTGCAGTTCCGGATCGCCGGCGGGGAGTGGTTCGACATCTCGACGGCCAACGTCGAGCAGCACCGCCTCGAGCTCGACATGCGCACCGGGACGCTCACCCGCCACCTGACCTGGTGGGACCCCGAGGGGCGACGGACGAGGATGGTGCAGACCCGGTTCGTCAGTCGCAAGGACGAGCACCTCGCGACGCTGTCGACGGAGCTCACGGCCGAGAACTGGTCGGGAGCCGTCGAGGTTCGTTCGGGCCTGGACGGCCGGGTGGTCAACTCGGGTGTCAAGCGGTACCGGGACCTCGACGGCCGCCATCTGATGCTGCTCGACCAGGGCGAGGTCGACGACGAGACGATCGACCTGAAGGTCGAGACGAGGCAGTCGGAGGTGCGGATCGCGCTGGCGGCCCGCACCCGGGTGATCCGCGACGGGGAAATCGTGTCAGCGGACCGCACGCTGGTCGACGAGCCCGGCTTCGTCGCCCATCACGTTGTCGTCCCGCTCGAGCCGGGAGTCCCGACGACGGTCGAGAAGGTCGTCGCGATCTTCAGTTCGCGGGACCGGGCGATCGCGGACAGCCGGCGCGAAGCCCGCCTGGCGGTGGCGGCAGCCGGCGGCCTCGCGGAGCTGCTGAGCCGCCACGCCGCCAGTTGGAACACCGCCTGGAACCGGTTCGGCATCGAGATGGACTGCGCGAACGAGTGGACCGCGACGGTCCTGCACCTGCACATGTTCCACCTGATCCAGACCATTCCGCTGCATGCGACCCACCTGGACGTCGGTGTGCCGGCCCGGGGCTGGAACGGTGAGGCCTACCGCGGCCACATCTTCTGGGACGAGGTGTTCGTCTTCCCGGTCCTGAACTTTCAGCGGCCGTTCGTCGCGGCCTCGTTGCTGGGGTACCGGCACGCGCGCCTCGGGACAGCGCGGTCGGCGGCTCGGACCGCGGGGTACGCCGGGGCGATGTTCCCCTGGCAGAGCGGCTCGGACGGGCGGGAGGAGACCCAGCAGCTGCACCTCAACCCGAAGTCAGGGCGCTGGTTGCCGGACAACTCGCACCGGCAGCGACACGTCAACGTCGCCATCGCCTACAACGTCTGGGAGCACTACCTCGTCACCGGGGACGCGGGTTTCCTGCGGTTCACGGGCGCCGAGCTCCTGATCGAGATCGCCCGCTTCTGGGCCAGCCTGGCCCGTTACAACCCCGAACGGGACCGCTACGAGATCCATGGCGTGATGGGCCCCGACGAGTACCACGAGGGCTACCCGGACGAGACCGAGAAACAGGGCCTGCGCAACAACACCTACACCAACGTCATGGCCGTGTGGGTGCTGCAGCGCGCCCTCCAGACCCTCGAGGAGCTGCCCTTCCACTGGCGGGAGGAGGTGGTGGACGAGCAGGCGATCCGCGACGAGGAGCTGGCCCTCTGGCGTGACATCACCCGCAAGATGGTCGTGCTGTTCCACGCCGACGGGGTGCTGACCCAGTTCGAGGGCTACGAGGAGCTGCTCGAGTTCGACTGGGAGGGCTACCGACAGCGCTACGGCAACATCCAGCGGCTCGACCGGATACTCGAGGCCGAGGGCGACAGCCCCGACCGCTACAAGGTCTCCAAGCAGGCCGATGTGCTCATGCTGCTGTTCCTGCTGCCCCAGGGGGAGCTGCGCGAGCTGCTGTCCGGGCTGGGCTACGAGGTCAGCACGGAGCAGATCCGACGCACCGTCGACTACTACCTGGCGCGCACGTCGCACGGCTCGACGTTGAGCTCCGTGGTGAGCGCGTGGATCCTGGCGCGCTACCACCCCGGGGAGGCCTGGCAGTTCCTGCAGCGGGCGTTGAACAGCGACGTCGCCGACGTGCAGGGTGGCACGACAGCCGAGGGCATCCACCTGGGGTCGATGGCCGGCACGGTCGATCTCGTGCTGCGCTGCCTGACCGGCCTGCGGGTGCGCAGCGACGTGGTCCGGTTCGGCCCGGCACTCCCCCCGCAGATCAAGCACCTCCGCTTCCGCATCCACTACCGGGGGCACCGCCTCGACGTCGCGTTCGTCGAGAACCGCCACGTGACGGTCGAGTCCCGGCCCGGCCGCGCCGAGCCGATCACGATCCTGGTGAACGACGAGAGCGTGCTGCTCCCCACCGGTGGGCGGCACGAGTTCACCCTGGTGCGGCCGTGAACGCCGCCGCAGGGCCCTGGAGGGAGCTGGCCGCGCGGGCCGAGGAGGTGGCGCTGTGCCTGGACTTCGACGGGACCCTTGCACCGATCGTCGACGACCCGGACGCAGCCCGGCCGCTGCCGGGGACCGTCGAGCTCCTCGCTTCGTTGGCCGCCCGGTTCGCGGCCGTCGCGCTGGTCTCGGGTCGCCCGGCGGCGTTCCTCGCCGAGCACGCCGCGGCTCCCGGGGTGCGCTACCTGGGGATGTACGGGCTGGAGGAGATCCGCGACGGGCAGCTGTGGGTCGATCCGCGGCTGGCGGCGGGCGGTCCCGCCGTGGCCGCGGCCCGCGACGACCTGCGTGCTGACCCGACGATCCGCGACAGCGGCGCCCATCTGGAGGACAAGGGCTACGCGGTGGCGGTCCACACCCGGCGGATCGCGGACCCCGCGGGCTGGGCCGGCCCGGTCGAGGCGGCGTCCGGGCGGATCGCGCAGCGGCACGGGCTGGAGGTCGTGCCCGGCAAGATGGTGTGGGAGCTGCGTCCCGCAGTGCACAGCGACAAGGGCGACGCGGTCGGCCGCGTCGTCGAGGAGTCCGGGGCACGCTCGGTGCTCGTCGCGGGCGACGACCGCGGTGACCTGGCGGCCTTCGCCGCCGCGTCCGACGTCGCCGGGCGCGGCGTCCGGGTGGCGGTGCGCTCGGCGGAGGCTCCGCCGGACCTGCTCGCGGCAGCCGACGTGGCCGTCGAGGGCCCGGCCGGACTGCGCGAGCTCCTCGAGCGGCTGCTCGGCTGAGCGCACACGCCGTCGATCACGCCGCGCAGCTCAGCACGCTCACCGTGCCCGGCTCCGTTTCGGGGGCGTCGGTCACGAAGAGCCGAGTCCCGTCGCGGCTCGCGACGACGAACCGCGGACTTGTGCGGACGGTCGTCTGGACGTCGAGGTGACCGGTGACCGCGTCGAGGGACGCGACCTGGTCGGACCCGTTGTCGACGACGTAGACGTACTTGCCGTCGGCGGAGTACGTCAGGCTCTGTGGCCCGGTTCCCGCGGGCACGTCCCGCACGGGCGCGCCGGTGGCGGCCGAGAGGAAGTCGACTTTTCCGTCGCCGTAGTCGGCGACCGCGATCGTGTGGCCGTCGGGGGAGGCGGCCAGGCTGTGCGGGCTGTTCCCGCCCGGCCAGGTCGTCGTGACCTTCAGCTCGTGCGTGTCGATCACGGAGACCTGGTCGGACTCGTGGTCGGCGGAGTACGCGACGGTCCCGTCGGGGGAGAACGCGACGCCGTGCGGGTTCTGCGACACGGGGATCGTCTTGATGACCGTCAGCGCATCCGGATCGATGACGGCGATGTCGGCGGACTCGTGGTTCGGTACCCAGATGCGCCCGTCGGGCGCGGTGGCCAACGCGTACGGCCGCGTGCCCGTCGCGAGCTTGGTCACCAGGTGGCCGGACGGCAGGTCGAGGACGGCGACGTCGCTGTCGGAGTCGTGGTCGGCCCACATCGCCACGAACAGGCGGCGGCCATCCTTGCTGACGGTGACGTAGTGGGGCACGCCCGGCACGGTCAGCTCGCCGGTGACCTTGTTGCCGGCCGTGTCGATGACGCTGACCGTGTTCGCTCCGGAGTTCGCGACGTACGCGGTGCGGTCGTCCGGCGAGAGCGCGATGCCCTGGGGCGTGGGTCCCACGGTGATCGTGATGACGGCGGTGAGGGCCGACGTGCTCGGGTGGACCGCAGGTGGTGCGGCGGCGGCGGCGGAGCCGCTCGCCGCGACGGTGGTCGGGCCGGCACCGCCGGCGGGCGAGGGGCTCGACCGCGTCACGACGGTCACCACGGTCCCGACGACGGCGACGACGCCGGCGATCGCGGCGGCGACGACCAGGACCTGCCACCGCCGCGAACGGGGTCGCGGAACGTCGACCGTGGTGTTGTGGATCTCCTCGGTCGGGTCGACGACGGTGTCGCCCGCCAGGGTCGGTCCGGACACCGTGGCCGGCTCGCCGGTGTCGCCGCGGTCGGCCGTGGCCGCGGCACCGTCATCGCCCGGCGGGCGGGCCGGCCTGCCGCGGCCGGCCGGCGCGTCGGTCCGGGCGGCTCCCCGCTCGGGCGGGGCGTCGTCGGGCGCGTCCGGTCGGGGACGGGCGGCGTCCGCGCCCGTGGTGGCCGTCGGGCCGTCCGCGCGGTCGTCGTCGAGACCGCCGCCGGTGGTCGCGCCCGCCTCCGGCTCGGTCCCGGGGACGTCCTCGATCTGGTGGCGCCCGGTGTCGCGGCGGAGCGGGTCGGTCCGCCGCAGCTCGCGCATGCGTTCGGCCTCTCGCGCCCGCAGCTCCCGGGCCGTCTCGGGGCCGACCCGGAGAACTCCGGTGGCGGGCCCGGACGCGTCCAGCGCCGCGCGGGCCGACCGCGCGAGCTCGGCGGCGCTGGTGAAGCGCTCCGCGGCGGTCTTCGCCATCCCGCGCCGGACGACCTCGTCGAGCGCGGGATGCAGCGACGGCCTCGCGGTCGAGGGCCTCGGCGGCGGAACCAGGAGGTGGGCGTGCATCAGCTCGGCCGCGCTCTTGCCGTGGTAGGGCTTCTGGCCGGTCAGCAGCTCGTAGAACACGCACGCCAGCGCGTAGACGTCGGTCTGCGGGCCGGCGACGCCGTCGAACTGCTCCGGCGCCATGTAGTCGAGGGTGCCCAGCGGGACGCCGGTGCGGGTCAGCGAGTGGCTGTGGGTCGTCGAGCCCGTCGCCTTGGCGATCCCGAAGTCGGCCAGGTAGAGGAAGTCTTCGGCCTCGGTCGCACCCCGGTCGATCAGCAGGTTGGACGGCTTGACGTCGCGGTGGACCAGGCCGGCGTCGTGCGCCGTCTGCAGGGCGCTCGCCGCCTGCTCGATCAGCGACACCGCACGGGCCGGTGACAGCGGGCCGACCGTCCTGACCAGCTCGGCGAGGTCGCAGCCGTCGACGTAGCGCATGTCGATGAACAGGCGGTCCTCCAGCTCGCCGTAGCGGTGGATGGGGACGATGTGCGGGTTGCGCAGGCGTCCGGCCAGCCGGGCCTCCTGCCGGAACCGGAGCTGGAACTCGGGATCGTCGGCGAATTCTGCGCAGCGTCACCCTGCTGGGCTGGATCTCCTGCTATCTCGACGCGTTCGGCGTTCCGTCGGCGGCCGACGGGTCTGCCGGGCCGGCGCCGCACTCGCCCGGATTCGACGACTCGCTCGGCATCGACGACTCTCTCAGCCGGGCAGGTCCTTCTCCGCGAAGTACTCGGCGATGTGGTTGCGGTTGTACGGAGGGATCTCCCGGTAGCCGGTCGCCGCGAACAGCGCCCGGCTGTGCACCTGCTCCGACCCGGCGTCCAGCCGGACGCGCCGGTACCCGAGCTCGGCCGCGGCGTCCTCCAGCGCGGCGAGCAGCGCCCGGCCGACGCCGCGCGAGCGGGCGTCCGGCACGACGAACATCCGCTTGATCTCGCACGTCAGCTCGTCGAGCCGGCGCAGGCCGCCGATCGCGACCGGGCGGCCAGCCTCGTAGCCGACGAGGAACGTGCCGTGCGGGGGTGCCATCTCGTCCGGGGTCGTCACCGAGCCGGGCCGCTCCGCCCGGCCCCGGTCGCGGTACTGCTCGTTGAACAGCGAGTCCAGCTGCGCGTACAGCACGGCTGCGGGCGGCTGGTCCGAACGGCAGGGCAGGAACGCGACGGCGTGCGTGCCGCGCCCGCCCGCACCCGGAACCGACTCCGCGCCCATGGGACACCCCGCTCTCCGCGCTGCCGGGAGAGCCTACTGACCGGCGACGTTCCGGAACCGGCCCGTCACGGCGCATACTCGGGGATGGCCCTCTTCCGGATGTCGACCCGGCTGACGTTCCGCTCGCGGACGGTCGAGATCACCGCAGACTGGACGGTCGAGGCGGGGGTCGGGGAGCCGGACGTAATGGCGGAGCCGGGCCTCGCCGCCGAGCTCGCGACCTACCGGACGCCCTCCGAGCTGGCCGACCTGCACGCGATGCTGTCCCAGTACCCCGACGAGGAGACCGCCGAGATCCGGGCGATCCTCGACGGGCAGGCGGAGCGGCGCCTCTTCACAAGCCGGCGGGCGGCGCACCTCCGCGGCGGGCCGCTCGGCTGACGTGTCAGAGCGCTACCTGGAAGGGGCTGCGGCCGGGCACCAGGGTGATCGGGCCGAGTCCGCCCCACAGGCTGGCGTAGGTCAGCGCCGAGCCGAGGTCCACGACGCCGTTGGTCGGCGGCGAGCTCGAGGACTCCGTCGTCAGGACGCCGAACGCGCGCCCGGCGGAGTCGAGGAAACCCGCGCCGGAGTCGCCGGGCACGCCCGGCGGCGTGGTCCGCACCGTGTGCAGCAGAGGGCCGTCCGCCAGCGTCCGGCCGACCTTCACCGGGTCCTGCCGGTCGTTCGGCTCGTAGCTGGCGATGGCGGTGCCCGGCTCGACGGACGTGGCGAGGCCGACCGGGCCACCGAGCCGGGGGACGGTCGGGTCCACCCGCGCGGCGTCGGCCGGGTCGAGCGCGACGAGCGCGAAGTCGTTGGCCGAGCAGAGGCT
Source organism: uncultured Actinomycetota bacterium (assembly GCA_963728105.1). Taxonomy (GTDB): domain Bacteria; phylum Actinomycetota; class Actinomycetes; order Mycobacteriales; family Pseudonocardiaceae; genus Pseudonocardia. Next base: position 13,588 of record CAVSJZ010000021.1, read on the forward strand.
GCGGCTGCGCTCCCCGCGGCGCTGCATCGTGATCCACGAGCTGTACGCGAGGTGGCCGCGGTCCTGGCCGGCGACGCGGATCGTCGTGCCGAGCGGGAGGCTGGGCTGCATGCAGCCCGACCCTGCGGTCTCGGCGGCCGGCGCCACGCAGTGCGCCGCCATGCCGAGGTAGAGGCTGCCCTTGGCGGTGAACACGAAGTCGGCCGTGCACAGCGCCGCGGTGTTCGCGTCGAGGCGGACCTCGAGTGCCGTGCCCGGCGTGATCGGGGCGTCGGCCCAGGCGGTGGGCGCGGTCAGGACGGGCACGACCAGTACCCCGGCCGCGACGGCGGCCAGCAGGCGGCGCAGGCGCATGGACAAGAAGGTACGGGCGCGGCTGCCCGTCGTGATCGCCGTTCACCCCAACGAGCCAGCAATGGGGTGGCGACCGGCGCGATCGGCGGCGCAGCGTGTCCCTTCGCCCATACTGCCTCCATGACGGAGGTGCGGTGGGTGGCGCAGGTCGGTGAGGACAACGCGCGGTGGCTGGCCGCCGAGAGCCGCACGGCGCGGCTGGCGAGCGAGTACCGGCCGGTGGACCTCGGCGGCGGACGCCTGGCACTGAGCGCCCGGGCACTGGGCGCGTCGCGCGAGCTCGGCGAGGAGGAGGACGGCTACATCACCGAGGACGGCGAAGGGCTGCGCATCTGGGTCGGCGACGACGCGTTCGAGCTCGAGCTCCAGGAGTCCTGACCAGAGCCCCAGACATTTTAGAGAACACTGCTCTTGACAAGAGCGGCGCTCTCGTATTGACTGTTCCTCGAACAGAGCACTGATCTCACAACCTGAGGAGCAGATCATGTCGGACCGTTACGTCGTCCCCGGCCAGGGCACCCGGATCTTCAACGCGATGGTCGCGGGCCTGACCCGCGCCGGCGTCAGCGTCTGGGGCAGCCGCGTGCTGGCCGTTCGCGGGCGTAAGAGCGGCGAGCTGCGCACGACGCCGGTCAACCTGCTGACGGTCGACGGCGAGCGCTACCTCGTCGCCCCGCGGGGCGTCACCCAGTGGGTCCGCAACGTCCGCGCCGCGGGGGAGGCGCAGCTGCGCCTGGGCCGCCGCGTCGAGCACGTCCGGCTCGAGGAGTTGGCCGACGCCGACAAGCCCGCGATCCTGCGCCCGTACCTGCGGCGGTGGAAGTTCGAGGTCGGGGTCTTCTTCGACGGCGTCGACGCCTCGGCCTCGGACGAGGAGCTGCGGGCGATCGGGCCCAAGCACCCGGTCTGTGGCGAGCTTGCGGAGGATATCAGGCGCTGACCCGGTCACGGGAAGTCAAACCGGTACCGGCGAGGGCTCCCCAGTCCCGCCGGCCCGGTCATGACGCCCAACGGGCGCCGGTCCGTCCGGTTTCTGTCACCTCGGTCGATGCCGGTGAGCGGCCGGTCACGCGCGGTGGCCGGTCGGCCACGCCATGCCGATGCCGGTTCGACCGCCGGTCGACGCCGTCCGACGGGGGGCGCGGCCACCCCTCCGGGCCCCGCTCGACGATCTCCGTGGTCAGGCGGCGTCCGCGGTCTCCCGGGCCAGCGCGACGATCGCGGCGGTCACCTCGTCGGGTCGTTCCTGCTGGGTCCAGTGCCCGCAGCCGGGGAGCCGGGTCACCGTCCGCAGCGCGGGCGCGGCCGCGCGCAGGTCCGTGCCGAGCGCGTCGAACGGCCTGCCGGCCACGACGATGTCCCCCTCGCCGGCCAGGAACGCGGCGGGCACCGTGACCCGCGCGCCGCGCCAGGCGCCCGTCAGCTCCCAGGTGCGGTCCAGGCAGCGGTACCAGTTGAGCCCGCCGGTGAAGCCGCGTTCGCGGTACTCCTCGACGTAGACGGCCAGGTCGTCATCGGTGAGCCAGCCCGGCAGCGCGGCGGGTTCGGGCATCCGGTCGAGGAAGCCGCCGCCGGCCGCGACCGTAAGGCTCGCCGCCGGGCCGCCGCCGCTCGTCGCGGCGAACAGGCGGCGGAACGTCGCGGCGGGGTCGGCGGCGAGCTCCGCGTCGGCGACGCCGGGCTCCTGGAAGTAGAGCTGGTAGAACCCGGGCCCGAAGCGCTTCCGCAGGGCCGCGGTCGGGGGGACCGAGCTGCGCGGGCGGTAGGGCACCGACAGCGCGACGACCCCGCGGACGCGGTCGGGGCGCAGGAGCGCCGCGTGCCAGGCGACCGGCGCGCCCCAGTCGTGCCCGACGACGACGGCCTGCTCGGCTCCCACGGCGTCGAGGACGCCGACGGCGTCGCCGACCAGGTGCGGGACCGTGTAGGCGCCGGCGTCGGCAGGCGCGTCCGAGCGGCCGTAGCCGCGCTGGTCGGGGGCGACGGCGCGGAAGCCCGCCGCGGCCAGGCCGGCGAGCTGGTGGCGCCAGGAGTACCAGCACTCCGGGAAGCCGTGCAGCAGGAGCACGACCGGCCCTTCGGCCGGCCCGTCCTCGGCGAGGTGCAGGTTCAGCCCGTCGATCTGCGCAGTCCGGTGCGAACCACCGTCCGACCGTACGCTGCGATGCGTGGCGGAATCCTCGGGCGGCGAGAGCACCCTGACGGTGCTCATCGCGGGTGGCGCGAACCTCGCGATCGGCATCCTCAAGCTGGTGGCCGGCATCCTCACGGGATCGGCCGCGATGCTGGCCGAGGCCGCGCACTCGGTGGCCGACACGACGAACGAGGCGTTGCTGCTGACGGCGCTGCGGCGCTCGGAGAAGCCGGCCGACCGGCGGCATCCGTTCGGGTACGGCGCCGAGCGGTTCTTCTGGTCCCTCGTCGCCGCGATGTCGATCTTCGTATCCGGTGCCGTCTTCTCGGTCTACGAGGGCCTGTCGACGATGCTGAGCGGCGGCGAGGAGCAGACGATCATCTGGGTCGCCTACGCGGTGCTCGGCGCCTCGTTCCTGCTCGAGGGGTTCTCGTGGCTGCGGGCCGTGCAGCAGCTGCGTGCCGGCGCGCGCGAGCACCACATGTCGGTCGCGGACTTCCTGCGCGCCACCGACGACCCGACGGTCAAGACGGTCTTCTTCGAGGACAGCGCCGCCCTGATCGGCCTGGTCCTGGCGTTCGGCGGCGTCGGGCTGCACCAGCTGACGGGTTCCGGCTTCTACGACGGCCTGGCCTCGCTGCTGATCGGCGTCCTGCTGTCCGGGGTGGCGTTCGTGCTGGCGCGCACCAACAAGGGCCTGCTCATCGGCCGCCAAGCTGACCGGCGGCTGGTGTACGCCGTGCGGGACCACCTCGGCGGCCGCCCCGAGGTCGAGCAGGTCGTGGACCTGCTCACGATGATGCTCGGCACCGACCAGGTGCTCGTGTGCGCGCGGCTGGACTTCGTCGACGGCCTGTCCGCCTCCGACGTGGAGCGCGCGTGCGTGGAGATCGACGGGCAGCTGCGCGCCGAGTTCCCCGACCTGCACGAGATCTTCCTGGAGCCGGTGCCGCGGACCGACCCTGGCATGCGGGAGCGGGTCCTCTCCCGGTATGGTGAGATCCCATAGCGTTAGACATCTAACGATTGGGAGAGGCGATGGGCAGGCCGTTCCGGTTCGGGGTCGTCGGCACGCCGCAGGGCACCGACGCATGGGTCGCCACGGCCCGTCGCGTCGAGGAGCTCGGCTACTCCACCCTCCTGATGCCCGACGGGTTGCAGCTGCTCGCGCCGTTCCCGTCGCTGGCCGTCGCGGCGAGCGCGACCAAGGAGCTGCGGGTCGGGACGTTCGTGCTGGCCAGCCCGCTGAGGACGCCGCGGCAGGCGGCCTGGGACGCCCACAGCCTCGCCGTCCTCACCGGTGGCCGGTTCGAGCTGGGCATCGGCACCGGGCACGAGCGGGTCCCGCAGGAGGCCGCCGAGCTGGGGCTGCCGTACGGCTCGGGCGCCGACCGGCGGGCGCAGGTCCGGGACACGGTCGCGCTCATGCGGGAGCTGGACGGCCCCGACGCGCACACGCCGGTGATGGTCGCCGCCGCCGGTCCGAAGGCGATCGCGATGGCGGGGGAGGTCGCCGACATCGTGGCGCTCGCCTCGCACTGGGCCGCGACCCGCGACGAGGTGGCGGCCAAGGCCGCGGCGGCGCGCGAGCACGCCGGCGGGCGGGAGATCGAGCTGCAGATGAACCTGTTCGTGGTCGGCGACGAGGTGCCGCCGTGGACGCGGGGCTTCATCGGCGCCGACGCCGACCAGCTCATCGCGGCCGACTCGCTGACGATGCTGCGCGGCACGACCCAGCAGATGGCCGACGAGCTGTGGCGACGCCGCGACGCGTTCGGCGTGAGCTACGTGTCCGTCAACGGCGCGTTCTTCGAGCAGCTGGCCCCGGTCGTCGAGCTGCTGGCGGGCACCTGACCACCTCTCCCCACCTAACGAACGGCACTTTCGTCACATAGGTGCTCACGAAAGTGCCGTTCGTTGGGTTCGGGACGGGCGGGCGACGACCCCGGCCGAGGTACGGCTGCGGCTACGCGATCGGGCGGTCCGTCGGGTTGATCGGGCGCGGCAGCACCGTGCGGCCCGTCAGGTACGCGTCGACGCCTGCGGCGGCGGCGCGGCCCTCCGCGATCGCCCATACGACCAGGCTCTGGCCGCGGCCCATGTCACCCGCCGAGAACACGCCCTCCACGTTGGTCATGTACGCGTCGTCGCGGGCGACGTTCCCGCGCTGGTCCAGTTCCACGCCCAGGTCGGAGAGCAGCTTGCCCTTCTCCGGCCCGACGAAGCCCATCGCCAGCAGCACGAGCTGCGCCGGCAGCTCCCGCTCCGTGCCCTCGACCGGCACGAACCGGCCCTCGGCGTCGCGGGAGACCTCGACGATGCGGATCGCCCGCAGCCTGCCCTCGTCGTCGGCGAGGAACTCGGTGGTGTTGACCGAGTACAGCCGCTCGCCGCCCTCCTCGTGGGCGGAGGAGACGCGGTAGATCATCGGGTACGTCGGCCACGGCATGCCGTCGGTGCGGCGCTCCGGCGGCGTCGGCATGATCTCCAGCTGGGTCACCGACGCCGCGCCCTGGCGGTGCGACGTGCCCAGGCAGTCGGCGCCGGTGTCCCCGCCGCCGATGATGATCACGTGCTTGCCCTTGGCCGTGATCGGCGGAGCGTCGATGTCGCCCTGCTGGACGTGGTTGGCCCATGGCAGGTACTCCATCGCCTGGTAGACGCCCTCGGCCTCGCGGCCCGTCGCCGGCAGGTCCCGCCACGCCGTGGCCCCGCCGGCCAGTACGACCGCGTCGAAGTCGGCGCGCAGCTGCTCCGCCGTGACGTCGGTGCCGACGTCGACGGACGCCTTGAAGATCGTGCCCTCGTCCTGCATCTGGGCCAGGCGCCGGTCGAGCCGGGACTTCTCCATCTTGAACTCGGGGATGCCGTAGCGGAGCAGGCCGCCGATCCGGTCGGCCCGCTCGAACACGACGACGTCGTGCCCGACCCGGGTGAGCTGCTGCGCGGCGGCCAGCCCGGCCGGGCCCGACCCGACGACCGCGACCTTCTTGCCGGTGCGGGTCGCGGGCTTCTGCGGCGGCACCCACCCCTCGTCCCACGCCCGGTCGATGATCTCGATCTCGACCTGCTTGATCGTGACCGCGTCGGCGTTGATGGCCAGCACGCACGCCGCCTCGCACGGCGCGGGGCAGAGCGTGCCGGTGAACTCGGGGAAGTTGTTGGTGGCGTGCAGCCGCTCGGTCGCCTCCCGCCAGTCCTTGCGGTAGACCAGGTCGTTCCACTCCGGGATGAGGTTGCCCAGCGGGCAGCCCTGGTGGCAGAACGGGATGCCGCAGTTCATGCAGCGCCCGGCCTGCTTCTCGACCGACTCGCGGGCGAAGTCCTCGTAGACCTCGCGCCAGTCGGAGAGGCGCAGGTCGACCGGCCGGCGGGACGGCAGCTCCCGGTCGGTGGTGAGGAACCCCTTCGGGTCACCCATGTGCGGCCACTCTCCTCGTCATCGCAGCGCTCCTCGTCATCGCAGCGAACGCCGTGGTTCGGCCGGCGCCGACGTCACCCATGCGCCGCCTCCATGATCGCCTGGTTCACGTCACGACCGTCGCGCTCGGCCGCCTCGCGCGCGGCCAGTACCCGCTTGTAGTCCTTGGGCATGATCTTGCCGAACCGGGGCAGCGCGGCGTCCCAGTCCGTCAGGAGCTCCTTGGCCACGGCCGACTCCGTCTCGGCGAAGTGCCGCTCGACGATGTCGCGCAGGAACTCCCGGTCGCCGTCGTCGAGCGGGTCGATGTCGACCATCTCGGGGTTGACCCGGCCCTGCGGCAGATCGAGGACGTAGGCCACGCCACCGGACATGCCGGCCGCGAAGTTGCGGCCGATCCGCCCGAGCACGACCACGCGGCCGCCCGTCATGTACTCGCAGCCGTGGTCGCCGACGCCCTCGACGACGGCCAGCGCGCCGGAGTTGCGTACGCAGAACCGCTCGCCGACGATGCCGCGCACGAAGATCTCGCCGGACGTCGCGCCGTAGAGGATGACGTTGCCGGCGATGATGTTCTCCTCCGCGCGGAACGGCGCGGTGGGGTCGGGGCGCAGGGTGAGCCGGCCGCCGGAAAGGCCCTTGCCGAAGTAGTCGTTGCTGTCGCCGACCAGCCGCAGCGTGATGCCCTTCGGCACGAAGGCGCCGAAGCTCTGCCCGGCCGAACCGGTGAGCGTGACGTCGATCGTGTCGTCCGGCAGGCCCTCGCCGCCCCACGCCTTGGTCAGCTCGTGGCCCAGCATCGTGCCGACGGTCCGGTTGACGTTGCGGACCGGCAGCTCGAGCCGGACCTTGTCGCCGAACTTCAGCGCTCCCTCGGACAGCTCGATGAGCGTGTTGTCCAGTGCCTTCTCCAGCCCGTGCTCCTGGGCCCTCGTGCGGTGGCGCGCGGCACCGGCCGGCACCTCGGGCATCTCGAAGATCGGCGAGAGGTCCAGCCCCCGGGTCTTCCAGTGCCGGATCGCGTCGTCGACGTCGAGCATCTCGGCGTGCCCGACGGCCTCGGCGAGCGTCCGGAAGCCCAGCTGCGCCAGGTACTCGCGCACCTCCTGCGCGATGAAGCGCATGAAGTTGACGACGTACTCCGGGCGCCCGTCGAACCGCTTGCGCAGCTCGGGGTTCTGGGTCGCGACGCCGACCGGGCAGGTGTCGAGGTGGCAGACGCGCATCATGATGCAGCCGCTGACCACCAGCGGGGCCGTGGCGAAGCCGAACTCCTCCGCGCCGAGCAGTGCGGCGATCACGACGTCGCGGCCGGTCTTGAGCTGCCCGTCGGTCTGCACGACGATCCGGTCGCGCAGGTTGTTGCGCAGCAGCGTCTGCTGGGTCTCGGCCAGGCCGAGCTCCCACGGGCCGCCCGCGTGCTTGATCGACGACAGCGGCGAGGCGCCGGTGCCGCCGTCGTGCCCGGAGATGAGCACGACGTCGGAGTAGGCCTTCGCCACGCCGGCGGCCACCGTGCCGACGCCGACCTGCGACACGAGCTTGACGTGCACGCGTGCGCCGGGGTTGGCGTTCTTCAGGTCGTGGATGAGCTGCTTGATGTCCTCGATCGAGTAGATGTCGTGGTGCGGCGGCGGCGAGATCAGGCCGACACCGGGCGTCGAGTGGCGCGTCGCGGCGATCCACGGGTAGACCTTCTGGCCCGGCAGCTGCCCGCCCTCGCCCGGCTTGGCGCCCTGACTGATCTTGATCTGCAGGTCGTCCGCGTTGACCAGGTACTCGCTCGTGACGCCGAACCGGCCGGACGCGACCTGCTTGATCGCGCTGCGCCTGTTGTCGCCGTTGGGGTCCGGTGTGAAGCGGTCGGCGTCCTCGCCGCCCTCGCCCGTGTTCGACTTGCCGCCGAGCCGGTTCATCGCGATGGCCAGCGTCTCGTGCATCTCCTTCGAGATCGACCCGTAGGAGATGGCGCCGGTCGCGAACCGCTTGACGATCTCCTCGACCGGCTCGACCTCGTCGACGTCGATCGGGGTCCGCACGCCGTCACGGAAGCGGAACAGCCCGCGCAGCGTCATGAGCCGGTGCGCCTGCTTGTCGACCGTGCTCGTGTACTCCTTGAAGATGTCGTAGCGGCCCTGGCGGGTCGAGTGCTGCAGCTTGAAGACCGTGGCCGGGTTGAACAGGTGCAGCTCGCCCTCGCGCCGCCACTGGTACTCGCCGCCGACGACCAGCGCGCGGTGCGACGCGTGGACGCCGTCGGCCGGGAACGCGCCGCGGTGGTGGACCAGCACCTCCTCGGCCAGCACGTCGAACCCGACGCCGCCCAGCCGGGACGTCGTCCCGGTGAAGCAGCTGTCGACGACCTCCCGGCCGAGCCCGACCGCCTCGAAGATCTGCGCGCCGGTGTAGGACGCCACGGTCGAGACGCCCATCTTGGACATCGTCTTGCGCACGCCCTTGCCGAGCGCCTTGACCAGGTTCTTCGCCGCCGTCGGGGCGTCGACGCCGGGGATGTCGCCGCGCAGCGCCAGGTCCTCGACCGTCGCCATGGCCAGGTACGGGTTGACGGCTGCGGCGCCGTACCCGATGAGCAGGGCGACGTGGTGCACCTCGCGGGCGTCGGCCGCCTCGACGACGAGCCCGACCCGCGTGCGGGTGCGGTCGCGGACGAGATGCTGGTGCACGGCGCCGGTGAGCAGCAGCGAAGGGATCGGCGCGAAGTCCCGGGTGACCCCGCGCTGCGAGAGCACGATCAGCCGGGCGCCGTCCTCGATCGCCTCGGAGACCTGACTGCAGATCTGCTGCAGCCGGTTCTTCAGGCCGTCGCCGCCCTCGGCGACCCGGAACGTGCCGCGCACGGTGACGGAGGCGAACCCGGGGTACTCCCCGTCGTCGTTGATGTGGACGATCTTGGCGAGGTCCTCGTTGGTGAGCACCGGGAACGGCAGCATGATCGTGCGGCAGTGGGCGGCGCTGGCGTCGAGCAGGTTCTGCTCCGGCCCGAGCTGGCTGCCGAGCGACGTGACCAGCTCCTCGCGGATCGCGTCCAACGGCGGGTTCGTGACCTGCGCGAACAGCTGGTCGAAGTAGTCGAACAGCTGCCGGGGCCGCTCCGAGATCGCCGCGAGCGGAGCGTCGTTGCCCATCGACCCGATGGGTTCCGCCCCGGTGGCGGCCATCGGCTTGAGCAGGACGTTCAGCTCCTCCTCCGTGTAGCCGATCGCCTGCTGGCGCAGGGTCAGCGCGGAGTGGCTGGGGTTCTCGCGCTCCCGCTCGGGCAGGTCGGCGAGGTGGATGAGCCCGGCGTGCAGCCACTCCTCGTACGGGTGCTCCGCCGCCAGGGCGCCCTTGATCTCGGCGTCGTCGACGAGCCGGCCCGCCGCGGTGTCGACGAGGAACATCCGGCCCGGCTCGAGCCGGCCCTTGCGGATGACGGCGGACGGCTCGACGTCCAGCACGCCGACCTCGGAGGCGAGCACGACCAGCCCGTCCTCGGTCACCCAGTAGCGGGCCGGGCGCAGGCCGTTGCGGTCGAGCACCGCACCGACGACCGTGCCGTCGGTGAACGCGATGAGCGCGGGGCCGTCCCACGGCTCCATCAGCGTCGAGTGGAACTCGTAGAAGGCGCGGCGGGCGGGGTCCATCTCGGCGTGGTTCTCCCACGCCTCCGGGATCATCATCAGGACCGCGTGCGGCAGTGACCGCCCGCCGAGGTGCAGCAGTTCCAGCACCTCGTCGAAGGTCGCCGAGTCCGAGGCGTCCGGCGTGACGATGGGGGACAGGCGCGTGAGGTCCCCCGGGATCACGTCGGACTCCAGGAGCGCCTCGCGCGCGGCCATCCAGTTGCGGTTGCCGCGCAGCGTGTTGATCTCGCCGTTGTGGGCGACGTAGCGGTACGGGTGCGCGAGCGGCCAGGCCGGGAAGGTGTTGGTGGAGAACCGCGAGTGCACGAGCGCCAGCGCCGTGACCACCCGCTCGTCGGCCAGGTCCGGGTAGAACGCCTCGACCTGCGGCTCGGCCAGCATGCCCTTGTAGACGATCGTCCGCGGCGAGAGCGAGGGGAAGTAGGTGCCCGTCGTGTGCTCGACGCGCTTGCGCAGGCAGAAGGCCAGCCGCTCCAGCGCGATGCCCGACTCGCCGCCCGCCCCCGCGAGGAACAGCTGCCGGAACGCCGGCATGGCCGCGCGGGCGGTCGGCCCGAGGTCGGCCGCGTCCGGGTCGGTCGGCAGCTCGCGCCACCCGAGCACGACCAGGCCCTCCTCGGCGGCCAGCCGGTCGATCTCGGCCGCCGCGGCGTCCGGGTCGGCGGGCGGCAGGAAGGCGGTGCCCACCGCGTAGGCGCCCTCGGCCGGCAGGTCGAAGCCCGCGACGGCGCGGAAGAAAGCGTCAGGGACCTGCAAGAGGATGCCGGCACCGTCGCCCGTGTTGACCTCGGCGCCCCGGGCGCCACGATGCTCGAGCCGCAGGAGTGCGGTCAGCGCCTTGCGGACGATCGCGTGGTCGCGCCGGCCCTTGAGGTCGGCGACCATCGCGACGCCGCAGGCGTCGTGCTCGAACTCGGGCGCGTAGAGGCCCTGGTGGGCGCGCTCATCAGCCAAGTCGGCCTCCTGTCGTCTCGGTGCGACCCCGACAACCGGCATCGGGACGACGTGCTCGGTCGAAGATCATACGGGACGCCACGGGTCCCGCGGCCCCTCCGCGAGATCGTCGCTGGTCAGCGCGCACACACCGGCGGGTGCGCATTCGCGTTGCACAGAGTCGCACGCGGGAACGACGATCCGCCAGACGCAGTCGGCGTGAGCATGGCGACCTGGGCCGGGCCGGGTCACGGCAGATCAACGGTGGGTGACGTGAACGATCCAGTCGGGCGTTACCCGATGAGGACGTCCGCGACGGTCACGGTGACCCGCGCGGCCAGCCCGGCCTGGGCGGCCAGCTCGGCCGCGACGGCGCGCTGGACGGCCTCGGCGACGTCGCGGCAGTTGGCGCCGATGCGGGTCACCACCGTCACCGCGACCTCGACCGTCCCGCCCGTGACGGCCGCGGTGACCCCGGCCGTCGCGAAGGCCCGCACCCGGTCCGAGCCCAGCACCGCGCCCGCCACCCCGACCAGTGCCTGGGCCAGGTCGGGCCGCAGGTCGACGACGCCGGGGACGGTCCGCGCCGCCGCGGCCGCGAGCCAGGCCGCTGCGGCGTCGCCGACGTGCAGCCGCACCGGCGGGGTCACGCGCCGGCCGCCCGTCCGCCGTCGGCGCCGGTGCCCGCCCGGTCGTCCCATACGTCGACCACCTCGATGTCGACCCGGCGCACCGGCACCCCCAGCGCCTGCTCGCCCGCCGCCAGCACCATCTGCCGCACCCTGGCCGTCACCGACGCGAGGTCCACGCCGAACCGCCCGGTGACGGTCATCGACACGGTCGCGGCCGGCCCCTCGTCCGGCTGGTCGATGCGGCAGCTGCGGGCCCGCAGGCCGTCCATGCCGTCGACGACCGCGCGCAGGACGGCGGCCGCCGCCGGGCGGGCCAGCCGGTTGGGGCCCAGCGGCGAGGGGAGCACCAGCACGTCCTGCGGGCGCAGCTCGGTCGCGACGGCAGTCATGACCCGGTCGAGCACGCTCGGCGGCGGCTCGACGGGTTCGGCCGCCATCCGGTGCACGATCGCGTCCAGCCGGCGGGCGTCGGCGAACGCGGCCCGGCAGTGCGGGCAGTCGCGCTCGTGCTCGTCAGGGAGCCCGCCCGACTCGGCCCGGTCCCATACGGCCGTCGCGTCGCGTCCGCAGGCCAGCACCGGCGCCCGCACGTCCTCGCCCGCCGTCACGGCCGCACCGCCGCTGCCGGTCGCGCCGCTGCCGCCCGTTGCGCCGTCGCCGTCGCCCTCCGGACCTCCGTCGCCCTGCCCCGCGCCGGGATCGGGTCCGCCACCCGGGTCACCGCCATGGCCGCATCGCCTCCGCCAGCCGGGTCCGCGCCCGGTGGATCCGCCCGCGCACCGTCGTCTCCCCGACCCCCGTGACGGCCGCGATCTCCTCGTAGCCCAGGCCTTCCAGCTCCCGCAGCACCCAGCAGACCCGCAGGTCGCCGGGCAGGTCGGCGAGCGCGCCGCCCAGCGCGCCCAGCTCGGCGTCGAGCTCGGCGGCCCGCTCGGGCGAGGCGGGCGGGCGGGCCTGCGCCACGGCGCCGCCGAGCGCCGGGTCCGCCTCGTCGACCGGCACCGGGCGGCGCCGGCGCAGCATCGCCAGGCAGCGGTTGGTGACGACCCGGTACATCCAGGTCGAGAACGCGGAGTCCCCGCGGAAGCGGTCGATCCGCCGCCACGCGTCGAGCAGGGACTCCTGCAGCGCGTCCTCGGCCTCCGCCGCGTCGCCCATCACCCGGACCGCGACGCGGTACAGGGCGGCCTGATGCCGGCGGGCGAGCGCCTCGAACGCCCGGACGTCGCCCTCCTGGGCCCGCACGACCAGGGTCTCCTCGTCGAGCACGCCCGGGTCGGGGACCGGCGGCCGCGGCGCGGGCCCGGCCGCCGGCGGGCGGGCCCGCGCCGCGCCCGTCCGCGGCAGGTCCCCCGGCGCCACCGTCGGTTCCACCCGCTCCCGGATCGCTTCCACGCACTCCCGCCCCCGGCGCGTGACGCGGCCCGCCCGCCCGGCAGGCGGGGTCCGGTCGCGTCGCCACTGACGCGGGCAACTCTAGTGGGCGGCTCCGGTGCGGGTGCAGGAAAGCCACCCTCATGCCCTTCGCGGATCTGCGGGTGGCTTTCCTGAACCGCCGCCGCCGCCGCCGCACGACGACGCCCGCCGGCATGCCGTCGGCGGGCCGGGAAGGCCGTAGATTGCCGCCGTGGAGTCCGCCGAGCCCGCCCGCACTGCCGCCGACGCCGTCCTCGCGCACCCGGCCGTGGTCCGGCTCGACGGCGGACCGTTCGGGACCGTGGCGTCCTACCTGCCCGGCCGGCGCGTCGTGGGCGTTCGCCTGCCCGACGGCCCGGCCCGGCCCGTCGAGATCGCCGTCGTCGCGCGCGCCGGGACGCCCCTGCCGCAGCTGGCGGCCGAGATCGCGACGCTCGTGCGCTCCGTGCTCGGCGAGGTCGCCGTCGACGTGACCGTCGCCGACCTGGTGGGCGCGCCCGTGCGCAGCCGGCGCGGGGACTCGCCTAGACTCGGTTGACGCCCGCGGCCGCGTGAGCCCGCGGACCCCACCCTCCCGCCGCTGCCGCCCGGTCGGCCCGGCGCCGACCACAGGAGCAACACCGCCGTGAAGAGCACCGTCGAGCGACTGAGCCCGACCCGGGTCCGGATCAACGTCGAGGTGCCCTTCGACGAGCTGGAGCCGGACTTCACCCGCGCGTACAAGAAGATCGCCCAGCAGGTGACGATCAAGGGGTTCCGGCCCGGCAAGGTCCCGCCGCGCATCATCGAGGCCCGGCTGGGCCGTGACGTCGTGCTGGACGAGGTCGTCAACGGCGCGGTGGCCAGCCGTTACACCGAGGCCGTCACGAGCGCGGAGGACGTCACGCCGGTCGGCCGCCCCGAGATCGAGGTCACCGAGCTGGCCGACCGCGAGCGGCTGGCGTTCACCGCCGAGGTCGACGTCCGCCCGACGATCGAGCTGCCCGACCTCTCGACGATCAGCGTGACGGTCGACGACGTCGAGGTCACCGACGCCGACGTCACCGAGCAGCTGGACCTCCTGCGCGCCCGCTTCGGCACGCTGACCGGCGTCGAGCGCCCTGCGGCCAAGGACGACTTCGTCCAGATCGACCTCGCCGCGGCCGTCGACGGCCGGGCCGTCGAGGAGGCGCAGACCAGCGGGCTGTCCTACCAGGTCGGCCAGGGCGGGCTCATCGACGGCATCGACGACGCGATCACCGGGCTGTCGGCGGGGGAGTCCGCCACGTTCCCCACCACGCTCGTCGCCGGTGAGCACACCGGCAAGGAAGCGGAGGTCACCGTCACGGTCACGGCCGTGAAGGAGCGGCAGCTGCCCGAGGCCGACGACGAGTTCGCCCAGCTCGCGTCCGAGTTCGACACGCTCGACGAGCTGACCGACGACCTGCGCGAGCGGATCGGCCGCGTGAAGCGGATGGAGCAGCTGGCCTCGGCCCGCGACAAGGTGCTCGACGCGCTCGTCGAGGCCACCGACGTGCCGCTGCCGGAGAGCATCGTGGCGGCCAAGGTCGAGTCCGCCGTGCACGACGCCATCCACCCGTTCGACCACGACGAGGCCAAGTTCGCCGAGAAGCTGGCAGAGGACGGGACGACGCGCGAGGAGTTCGACACCGAGGTGCGGGAGGAGGCCGAGCGCACCACCCGCGCCCAGCTCGTGCTCGACGCGCTCGCGGACGCGCAGAACGCCTCGGTCTCCGACGAGGACATGACCGAGCGGATCATGTTCGAGGCCCAGCGCTACCGCATCCCGCCGGAGGAGTTCGTCAAGCGGCTGCAGGAGGCCGGGCAGCTCGGCGCGATCTGGGCCGACGTCCGGCGCAGCAAGGCGCTCGTCGAGGCCGTCCGGTCGGCCACCGTCACCGACGCGTCCGGTACGGCGTTGGACCTCGTGACGCTGCTGGGCGACGAGTCCGCTGAGGACATCGAAGAGGACGCCGCGGACGGCGCCGACGAGGACGCGCCCGTGGTGGTCGCCGAGGCAGCGGACGAGGCGACCGACGACACCGGGACCAGCGACGACGCCGCCGACGGCGACGACGAGGAGGCCGGCTCCGCCGAGGCGGGCGCGGCGCGGGACTGACCCGCACGCCCTCAGCGAACAACCGGCCACGCCACGGCGTCGGCACCGGCTCGCCGCGTAGGGTCGGTGCCGTGTCAATCCCCAGAACCGAGTACAGCCCAGAACCCGTCTGCGGCGCAGAACCGAGGGGCAGGATGAAGTGACGACCCACGATCGGATCGTCGGAGCGGCCATGCGGCGCGGTGCGGCCACCGCGTCGATGTCGCTGTCGGACTCGGTGTACGAGCGGCTGCTTCAGCAGCGGATCATCGTGCTGGGCCAGCAGGTCGACGACGACATCGCCAACCGCATCGCGGCGCAGATGCTGCTGCTGTCGGCGGAGGACCCCGACTCGGACATCGCGCTGTACATCAACTCGCCTGGCGGCTCCGTCACGGCGGGGATGGCGATCTTCGACACGATGGAGTTCATCCCCTGCGACGTGGCCACCTACGCGATGGGCCTGGCCGCCTCGATGGGGCAGTTCCTGCTGTCGGCCGGCGCGCGCGGCAAGCGCTACGCCCTGCCGCACTGCCAGATCCTCATGCACCAGCCCTCGGCGGGCGTCGGCGGCACGGAGTCGGACATCTCGATCCAGGCCGAGCTCTTCCGCCGGCACAAGCAGGAGATGGCGCAGCTCATCGCGAGCCACACCGGGCAGACGGTCGAGAAGATCATGACCGACTTCGACCGCGACCGCTGGTTCTCCGCGCAGGAGGCGCTGGAGTACGGCTTCGTCGACCACGTCATCTCGCGGGCCGGCGAGCTGCCGGGCGACGCCGCGAGCCACACCGGGAACGGGAGCACCTCATGAGCTACGAGCCGGCGCAGTCCCGGTACGTGCTGCCCTCCTTCGTGGAGCGCACGAGCTACGGGGTCAAGGAGTCCAACCCCTACAACAAGCTGTTCGAGGAACGCATCATCTTCCTCGGCGTGCAGATCGACGACGCGTCCGCGAACGACGTCATGGCGCAGCTCCTGTGCCTGGAGTCGGCCGACCCGGACCGCGAGATCAGCATGTACATCAACTCGCCGGGCGGCTCCTTCACCTCGCTGATGGCGATCTACGACACGATGCAGTTCATCCGGCCCGACATCCAGACGATCTGCCTGGGCCAGGCAGCGTCGGCGGCGGCCGTGCTGCTCGCGGCGGGCGCGCGCGGGCGCAGGCTCGCGGTGCCGAACGCGCGCATCCTCATCCACCAGCCGGCCACCGAGGGCATCTACGGCCAGGTGTCGGACCTGGAGATCCAGGCCGCGGAGATCTCGCGCATGCGCCGCCTGCTGGAGGCGACGCTGGCCAAGCACTCCGGACGGACCCCGGAGCAGGTCCGCATCGACATCGAGCGGGACAAGATCCTCACGGCCGAGGAGGCCAAGGAGTACGGCATCATCGACGAGATCATCCAGAGCCGCAAGCTCTCCGTGGTCTGACACAGCCGCCCGGCGCCGCCCGCCGACACCGCCCGATTCAGCGGGCGCGATGCTCCCCGGCGGGCGGGTCGAGCGGGTACCGTCACGAGGGCGTGCCGACCGGTGCGCCGAAGGGACTGGGGTTCGCACTCATGGCACGCATCGGTGACGGCGGTGATCTGCTGAAGTGCTCGTTCTGCGGGAAGAGCCAGAAGCAGGTCAAGAAACTGATCGCCGGGCCCGGCGTCTACATCTGTGACGAGTGCATCGATCTCTGCAACGAGATCATCGAGGAGGAGCTGGCCGAGGCCGGCGAGGTCAAGCTCGACGAGCTGCCCAAGCCCGCCGAGATCCACGACTTCCTCGACCAGTACGTCGTCGGGCAGAGCCAGACCAAGCGGACGCTCTCGGTCGCGGTCTACAACCACTACAAGCGCATCCAGGCGGGCGACAAGGGCCGCGGCGCCGACAACGACGGCATCGAGATCGCCAAGTCCAACATCCTGATGCTGGGCCCGACCGGCTGCGGCAAGACCTACCTCGCGCAGACGCTGGCCAAGCTGCTCAACGTCCCGTTCGCGATCGCGGACGCCACGGCGCTGACCGAGGCCGGCTACGTCGGCGAGGACGTCGAGAACATCCTGCTCAAGCTGATCCAGGCCGCCGACTACGACGTCAAGCGGGCCGAGACGGGCATCATCTACATCGACGAGGTCGACAAGATCGCCCGCAAGTCGGAGAACCCGTCGATCACGCGCGACGTGTCCGGCGAGGGCGTCCAGCAGGCCCTGCTGAAGATCCTGGAGGGAACGACGGCGTCGGTGCCGCCGCAGGGCGGGCGCAAGCACCCGCACCAGGAGTTCATCCAGATCGACACGACGAACGTGCTGTTCATCGTGGCGGGCGCGTTCGCGGGCCTGGAGAAGATCATCGGCGACCGGGTGGGCCGGCGCGGGCTGGGCTTCGGCGCCGAGATCCGCAGCAAGCGCGACCTCGACGCCGCGGAGAGCTTCGCCGAGACGCTGCCAGAGGACCTCATCAAGTTCGGCCTGATCCCCGAGTTCATCGGCCGGCTGCCGATCGTCGCGTCGGTGACCTCGCTCGACAAGGATGCCCTTGTCAAGATCCTCACCGAGCCGCGGAACGCGCTGGTCAAGCAGTACCGCAAGCTGTTCGAGATGGACGGCGTCGAGCTGGAGTTCACCGACGACGCGCTGGAGGCGGTGGCCGACCAGGCCATCCTGCGCGGCACCGGCGCCCGCGGCCTGCGGGCGATCATGGAAGAGGTGCTGCTGCCGGTCATGTACGACATCCCGAGCCGCGACGACGTGGCCAAGGTGGTCGTGACCGAGCAGACCGTGCGTGAGAACGTCAACCCGACGATCGTGCCGCGCGTCCCGGCCCGCCGGGAGCGCCGGGAGCGGTCGGCCTGACCCGGACGCCCGGCGCGCCCGGGTTGATCCTGTCCTTCTCCGGCGCCGGGTTCGCGACCGTGCCGGCCTACCTGCGCGACCTGTTCGGCACCTACCAGGTCGGCGCCATCCACGGGCGCCTCCTGACCGCGTGGTCGGCGGCCGGCGTGCTCGGCCCGCTGATCGTCAACGCGATCGCCGACGCCCGGATCGCCGCGGGTGTGTCCGGGCCGGCCCGCTACACACCCTCGTGCACGATCATGATCGTGCTGCTGGCGCTGGGCTTCGTGGCCAACGAGCTGATCCGGCCGGTCGCCGACCGCCACCACGAGCCAGAGCGCACGACCACGGCTGGAGCCCAGGCATGAGCGCACCGACGAGCCCCGTCCCCGCCGACTGGGAGCCGATGAGCCCGACGCTGCGCCTGGTGGCCGTCGTGGCCTGGCTGTGGGTGCTGATCCCGCTCGCGTACGGGGTCCACCAGCTCGTCGTCAAGATCCCGGCCCTGTTCGGCTGAACCGGCCGTCGTGGGGTATCCAGGCAGTATGACGACCTCCGACGACACGACCCCCGACGCGACGACGGCTGACGGCGGCGCGCTGAGCGCCGACGCCCGTGCCCTCGCGGCCTGGGTCGAGGCCGTGACCCAGGAGCTGGGCCTCTCCGACGTCGACGGCGCCGCGCTGGTCGACACGGTGCTCGACCTCACCTCGGACGTCGCCCACCACGTCAGCCGGCCGGGTGCCCCGGTGACGGCGTTCCTCGTGGGGCTCGCCGCCGGCCGGGCGTCCGACCCGTCCGTCGCCACGCGCGACCACGCCGACGCCGTCGGCCGGCTGGCCGGGACGTGGGAGGCCTGACGCCGACGACGCCTCGTGGACACATACGGTCGTTCCCGGGTGCGTGCGAGCAGCCATATGTGTCCACGAGGCGAGGGGGCTACCCCGTGACGTCGAGGTCCGCCACCACCCTCGTCGGGACCAGCCGGACCAGCAGCTCGCCGGGAACTCCGTTGCGGAGCCCGAACTCCTCCGCCCGCTCGGCGCCCATGTACCGCCGCCCGATGTCCGTTGCCGACGCGACGAGCTCGGCCGGGTCCTCGCTGACCGTCGCCGTGCCCTGCACCTGCACGTAGGCGTAAGGCGGCTCCGCGACGTCGACGACGAGAACGAGGCGGGGGTCGCGCCGGACCGCCCGACCCTTGGCCGTGTCGCGGCCGGTGTTGAACCAGATCTCGGACCCGTGCACGACGAACCACACGGGCGCGACGAGGGGACGCCCGTCGCGCGCCACCCAGCCCAGCTTGCCGGTGCGGGTGCCCGCGGACAGGAACGCTCGGACCTCGGACGTCAGCTCGACCACGGGCCCGCAGCGTAGGCGGCGGTCGGGAATGGGCGCCGCCGGGCCGCGCTTGGACCCGACGTGTCCGCCGCCGTCCCGATCGCCCCGCCGGCACGCGTGCCGCTCGTCGTCCCCGTCCTCGCCGGCTCGATCTTCGTGCTCGGGACCAGCGAGTTCATGATCGCCGGCCTGCTGCCGGCCATGGCCGGGGACCTGGGCGTGACGCTCCCGCAGGCCGGCTACCTCGTCTCGGCGTTCGCGGTCGGCATGATCGTCGGTGCGCCGCTGACGGCGGTGCTGACCCGGCGACTGCCCCGGCGGACCACCCTCATGGCGACCCTGGCCGTGTTCGTCGCCGGCCACGTCGTCGCGGCACTGGCCACCGGCTACGGCGTCATGCTCGCCGCCCGCGTCCTCACCGCGCTCGCGACCGCGGCCTTCTGGGTGGCGGCCACCGTCGTCACGGTCGGGTGCGTCGACGAGCGGATCCGCGCGAGGGCGCTCGCGGTGCTGCTCGCCGGGCTGACCGTCTCGACGGTGCTCGGCATCCCGCTGGGCACGTTCGTCGGGCAGCTGTGGGGTTGGCGGGCGACGTTCTGGGGCGTCGCGGCGCTCGCGGTCGCCGGCCTCGTCGGGGTCGCCGTGACCGTCCCGCGCCGCCAGGAGGCGGTGCCTGCGCCGCGGTGGACCGACGAGCTCGCGGCGTTCCGGGACCCGCGGCTGTGGCTGGCACTGGGCACGACCGCCCTCTACCAGGCGTCGGCCGTGGGCGTCTTCGCCTTCGTCGCCCCGCTGCTGACCGACGTCGCCGGGCTCGACGCGCGTTGGGTGCCGGCGGTGCTGTTCGGCTACGGCCTCGGCAGCCTGGTCGGGATCAGCGTCGGAGGGCGGGTGGCGGACGCGCACCCGTGGGCGACGCTGTTCGCCGCGCTGGGCGCCGGCGCGGTCGTCTTCGCGGCGATCGGCCTGTTCGCGCACGTCACGGCCGTCGCCGTGGCACTGGTCGTGCTGCTCGGGCTCGTCGCGTTCCTGGTGGCGGCGCCGCTCAACGCGCGGGTGTTCGCACTGGCCGGCGCGGCACCGACGCTCGTCAGCGCGGCCAACACGGCGGCCTTCAACGTCGGCAACGCCGCGGGGCCGGCGCTCGCGGGCGCCGCCGTCACGGCCGGCCTCGGCTGGACGGCTCCGGCGTGGCTGGGGCTGGGTCTCGTCGCGGGTTCGATCCTGCTGGGCGTCGCCGGCCGGCGTGCCGACCGCGCGCGTTCCTGACTCCTGCTCCGGCACGGGGGAGGATGGGGTCGTGCGGACGGTGTTCGGCTGGGGCCGGCGGGTGCAGCGGCTGCTCGACCGGCCGGGTGCGGCGCCGGCGGCGACGCTCGCCACCGTCCGCCCGCTGGCCGCCGGCCGCTCGCCGCTGGTTGTCGACGTGCCGGGCCCGCAGGTCCGCGCCGGCGTCCGGCTCGACCAGGTCGACGGCACCACGTGCGGCAGCGCGGTGCTGCTCGCGCTGGCCGCGTGGGCCGACCCGGGGGAGACGCGCCGGCTCGACGGCCGCTCCGGCGCCGGGTTCGGGACGCGCTACGACGCGCGGCAGCGGCAGGTGCACCGGCAGTCGACCCGGCTGTGGCCACAGGCGCTGGGCACCAGCCCGTGGGGGATGGTCGCGTGGCTGCGCCGCAGCGCGCCGGCGGCGGGCCGCTACCGCGTCCGCATGGTCGACGACACCGCGCCGGCGGACGTCGGCGACGCGCTCGACGAGATCTCGGCCGCGCTCTCCGCCGGTCGGCCGGTGGCCCTGCTCGTCGGGTCGACCGTGCCGCGGCACTACTGCATGGCGCTGAGCGGCGGCCGGGACCGCTGGCACGTCTACGAGCCGACCAGCGGAGAGGTCCGGGTCGTCCCCCCGGCGCTGGTCCGGCGCCGCGCCCTGGCCCCGCTGCTGGGCTTCGACCGCCTGCACGCGGTGCTGCTGCCGGTCTGACGGCCTCCTGGGTAATCCTGTCGGTCCGCCCTCGTAGACTTGTCAGGGTGACCGACACCCTCCCACCGCGCACGGCCGAGCTCCCCGCCCAGTGGACCCCGGGCGAGGTAGAGGCCGGCATGTACGCGCGCTGGGTCGAGGCCGGCTACTTCACCGCCGACCCGGAGTCCGACCGGCCGCCGTTCTGCATCTCGATCCCGCCGCCCAACGTCACCGGCAGCCTGCACCTCGGGCACGCCATGGACCACACGCTCATCGACATCCTGTGCCGCCGGCGCCGGATGCAGGGCTACGACGTCCTGTGGCTGCCCGGGATGGACCACGCCGGCATCGCGACCCAGAGCGTCGTCGAGCGCCGGCTGGCCGACGCCGGCGAGCCGGGCCGCCGCGAGCTGGGCCGCGAGGAGTTCGTCCGGCGCGTCTGGCGGTGGAAGGACGAGTCGGGCGGGGCGATCCTCAACCAGATGCGCCGCCTCGGCGACGGCGTCGACTGGTCGCGCGAGCGGTTCACCCTGGACGAGGGCCTCTCCCGCGCCGTCCAGACGGTCTTCAAGCAGATGTTCGACGCCGGGCTCGTCTACCGCGCCGAGCGCCTGGTCAACTGGTCGCCCGCGCTGCAGAGCGCGATCAGCGACATCGAGGTCGACCACAAGGAGGTCGACGGCGAGCTCGTCTCGATGCTCTACGGCGACGGGGAGGACTCCATCGTCGTCGCCACCACGCGGGTCGAGACGATGCTGGGCGACACGGCCGTCGCCGTCCATCCCGACGACGGGCGCTACGCGCACCTCGTCGGCCGCGAGATCGAGCTGCCGCTGGTCGGGCGGCGCATCCCGGTCATCGCCGACGCCGCCGTCGACCCGGCGTTCGGCACCGGCGCGGTCAAGGTCACGCCGGCCCACGACCCGAACGACTTCGAGATCGGCCGCCGGCACGGCCTGCCGATGCCGACGATCCTCGACGAGGCCGGCGTCGTCACCGGCACCGGGACGCGCTTCGACGGCATGGACCGGTTCGCCGCCCGGGTGGCGGTCCGCGAGGCGCTCGCGGAGCAGGGCCGGATCGTCAAGGAGGTCCGGCCCTACCGGCACAGCGTCGGGCACGACTCGCGCACCGGCGCCGTCATCGAGCCGCGTCTGTCGCTGCAGTGGTTCGTCAAGGTCGAGGCGCTGGCCAAGGCCGCGGGCGACGCCGTCCGGTCGGGGGAGACGCGCATCCACCCGGCCGACATGGCCGCGCGGTTCTTCGACTGGGTCGACAACATGCACGACTGGTGCATCTCGCGCCAGCTGTGGTGGGGCCACCGGATCCCGGTCTGGTACGGCCCCGGCGGCGAGGTCGTCTGCGTGGGTCCGGACGACGCGGCCCCCGAGGGCTGGACGCAGGACCCGGACGTCCTCGACACCTGGTTCTCCTCCGGCCTGTGGCCGTTCTCGACGCTGGGCTGGCCGGACAAGACGCCCGACCTGGAGCGCTACTACCCGACGTCGGTCCTGGTCACCGGCTACGACATCCTGTTCTTCTGGGTCGTCCGGATGATGATGTTCGGCACCTACGCGATGGGCGAGGCGCCGTTCGCCGACGTCTACCTGCACGGGCTGATCCGCGACGAGCACGGGCGCAAGATGTCGAAGTCCAAGGGCAACGTCATCGACCCGCTCGACCTGCTCGACGAGTTCGGCGCCGACGCGCTGCGCTTCACGATCGCGCGCGGCTCCAACCCTGGCACCGACATGTCGCTGTCGCGGGAGTGGGTCGCCGCGTCCCGCAACTTCGGCACGAAGCTGTGGAACGCGGCCCGGTTCGCGCTCGCCAACGGGGCGTCCTCGGCGCTGCCGCTGCCGGAGCACCCGACCGACGCCGACGCCTGGATCCTCGGGCGGCTCCGGGAGCTGCGCGAGCAGGTCGACGCCTGGCTGGAGGACTTCCAGTTCGCCAAGGCCACCGAGGCGCTCTACCACTTCCTGTGGGACGAGTTCTGCGACTGGTACCTGGAGCTGGCCAAGCCCCAGCTCGACGACGCCGTGACGGCCGACGGCACGCGCGCGGTCCTCGGCCACGTCCTCGACACGTTCGTCAGGCTCTTGCACCCGACCTCGCCGTTCGTCACCGAGGCGCTGTTCCAGGCGCTGACGGGTGGGGAGTCGGTCGTCGTCGCCGCCTGGCCAGCGGGCGCGGGCGCTCCGGTCGACGTCGCCGCGGCGGCCCGCGTGGCCGACCTGCAGAAGCTCATCACCGAGATCCGGCGGTTCCGGACCGAGCAGCGCGTCCCGGACAGGCGGCGCGTCGCCGCCCGCCTGACCGGCCTCGACGCGGCCGGACTCGGCGCGCACCGCCCGGCGCTGGCCTCGCTCGTCCGGCTCGACCCGCCGGCCGACGGCTTCGGCGCCACCGCGACGCTGGAGGTCGCGCTCTCCGGCGGCCCGGTCACGGTCGAGCTCGACACCTCGGAGGCGATCGACGTCGACGCCGAGCGGGCTCGGTTGGGCCGCGACCTGACGGCCGCCGAGAAGGAGCTGGCGCAGGCGCAGAAGAAGCTGGGCAACCCGGCCTTCGTCGAGAAGGCGCCGGCCGACGTCGTCGACGGGATCCGCGCCCGGCAGGCCGCGGCCAGCGCCGACGTCGAGCGGATCACCGCGCGGTTGGCGGCGCTGCCGTCGTGACGGGACCGGAGGGTTCCGGGGACACGCCGGAACCGGAGGACGCGGTGGTGCGCCACGTCCTGGACGCCGTCCGCGGCGGCGACACCCCGGACGTCGTGCCGGCGCAGTCGAGCGTCGTCTCGTACGCGGAGTTCCTCGCGGTCGAGGCCGAGCTGGACCGGCGCTGGCCCGAGACGGTCATGGAGCCCTCGCTCGAGCGGATCTCGGCGCTCGTCGACGCGCTGGGCGACCCGCAGCGGGGCTATCCCGTCGTGCACCTGACCGGCACCAACGGCAAGACCTCGACCGCGCGGATGGTCGACGCGCTGCTCAGCGAGGTGGGCCTGCGGACCGGCCGCTACACCAGCCCGCACCTGCAGCAGGCCACCGAACGGATCAACATCGACAACCGGCCGGTGACGCCGGAGCGCTACGTCGCGCTCTACCACGACATCGCGGCACTGGTCGAGCTCGTCGACGCCCGGCTGGGTCGGCTCTCGAAGTTCGAGGTGCTCACCGCGATGGGCTTCGCCGCGTTCGCGGACGCCCCGGTCGAGGCGGCCGTCGTCGAGGTGGGCCTGGGCGGGCGCTGGGACGCCACGAACGTCGCCGACGCCACGGTGGCGGTGGTCGGCCCGGTCGGGCTCGACCACGCGGAGTACCTCGGCACCGACGTACTGGGCATCGCGCGGGAGAAGGCGGGGATCATCAAGCCCGGCTCGATCGCCGTGCTGGCGGCGCAGGACAAGGCCGTCGCCGACGTGCTGATCGAGCGCTGCGTCGAGGTCGACGCCCAGGTCGCGCGCGAGGGGGCCGAGTTCGGCGTCGTGTCCCGCGAGCTGGCGATCGGCGGCCAGCGGCTGGAGCTGCGCGGCCTCTCGGGCACCTACGACGAGATCGTCCTGCCGCTCTACGGCGAGCACCAGGCGTCCAACGCGGCGGTCGCGCTCGCCGCGGCCGAGGCGCTGATCGGGGCCGGCCCCCAGCAGCCGATCGACCCCGACGTCGTGCGGGCCGCGTTCGCGAAGGTCCGCTCGCCGGGCCGGCTCGAGCGCGTCTCCACCGACCCGACGGTCCTGGTCGACGCCTGCCACAACCCGCACGGCGCCCGCGCGCTGGCGGCCGCGCTGACCAGCGATTTCCGGTTCACCCGGCTCGTCGGGGTGCTCGGGGTCATGCGCGAGAAGGACGCCCGCGGGATCGTCGAGGAGCTCGAGCCGGTGCTGGCCCAGGTCGTCGTCACGGCCAACTCGTCGCCGCGCGCCATGGACCCCGACGAGCTGGGTGCGCTCGCCGCCGAGGTCTTCGGGCCCGGCCGGGTGAGCGTCGAGCCGTCGCTTCAGCGGGCCGTCGAGGAGGCCGGCGAGCTGGCCGAGGAGGGCGGCAGCTCCGGCGTCGGGGTCCTGGTCACCGGGTCGGTGGTGACGGCGGGGGAGACGCGCACGCTCTTCGGCAAGGAGCCGGCGTGACGGCGCCGGACCCGCCGGCCTCGGGGCCGGCCCCGGCGCCCGACCCGATGAAGGGCGTGCGGGGGGTGTTCGCCGCCGCGCTGGTGCTCGAGGCCGTGGTCGTCCTGCTCGCGCTCCTGGTGTTCGCCCGGTTCGGCCGCGGCCCGGCCCCCGTGGGCTACGCGGTGATCACCGCGCTGGCCCTGCTCATGGTCGTTGCGTCAGGGCTGCAGCGCCGTCCGTGGGGGCTCGGCCTCGCGCTGGCCCTGCAGGCCGCGACGATCGTGGCCGGGTTCGCGCTGACCGTCCCCCTGGGTGTCGTCGGCGTGGTGTTCGCGCTGGTCTGGGTGGGTCTCCTGCTGCTGCGCCGGGACGTCGCCACGAAGCTGGCCCGCGGCGAGCTGCCGGCCCAGCGGCTGCGCGACCCGTGACGCGGCCGGCCCGCCGGTCGCCGATAGGCTCCGCGCCGTGACAGAACGCACCCTGGTCCTCGTCAAGCCCGACGGCGTCGAGCGCAAGCTGGTCGGCGAGGTGCTCGCGCGGATCGAGCGCAAGGGCCTCGACATCGTCGCGCTGGAGCTGCGCGCCGTCGACCGCGAGCTGGCCACCCAGCACTACGCCGAGCACGACGGCAAGCCGTTCTTCGAGAGCCTGCTGGAGTTCATCACCTCCGGCCCGGTGCTGGCCGCCGTCGTCGAGGGCCCGCGCGCGATCGCCGCGTGGCGTCAGCTCGCCGGCGGGACCGACCCGGTGGAGAAGGCGACCCCGGGCTCCATCCGCGGCGACTTCGGCCTGGAGACGCAGTCCAACCTCGTCCACGGCTCGGACTCGCCGGAGAGCGCCGCTCGCGAGATCAAGCTCTGGTTCCCCTCGCTCTAGTCAGCGGGCCGCGTCGACCGTGACGCGGAACATCTGCTCGGCGTTGCGGAGCGACAGCTCGACCGCCGCCGAGCCGTACTCGATCATCTCGGCCTCGTAGGCCGAGATGGAGCCGACGACGTCGGCGCCGTCGCGCGCTTCCACGAGCGCCCGCGTGAGGCGGGCCGCGTCGCGCAGCGCGGTGTTCGCGCCGGCCCCGGCGGCCGGCGTCATCGGGTGGACGGCGTCGCCGAGCAGCGTGACCCGCCCGCTGGGCCACGGGTCGATCCGGGTGCAGGTGCGCAAGGTGAGGGGGAACGCGGCGTCGGCGTCCGCCGCGGTCAGCAGACCGTGGACGGCCGGGTGCCAGTCCGCGGTGCCGGCGACCGCGATCGACCAGAGCTGTCGCGGTGTGCAGCAGAACAGCTCCTCGTCGGTGTGCCCGAGCACGGCGTTGGTGCCGGTGAAGACCGTCATGAGGTAGTCGCCGTACTCCGCGGGCGGCTCCCGGAACAGCACCGGGGCGAAGGCGGCGCCGCGTCCGCTGCCGTCGGTGACCGAGCAGAAGCCGCGCAGGAACGCGGGCGGGACGCGGTCGAGGACGTCCGCGGTCAGCGGCAGCTTCCCGTAGATGCAGCGGACCCCGATGTCGACGACGCGGAAGTCCGGCAGGAGCCGCCCGCGCACCCGGGAGCCGACGCCGTCGGCGCCGACGAGGACGTCGGCCGTCGTGGTCCGGCCGTCGGCGAAGCGGACCTCGATGCGACCGTCGGGCCGCTCGCGGTGGTCGGTGTACTCGTGGCTGAAGTGCAGGACGTCGTCCAGCCCGGTCATCAGCGCCCGCCGGAACGCGTACCGGTCGACGGAGGTGATCGCGTCCGGGTCGGTGGCCGGGAAGATCTGCTCGTACAGCGGCGTGAGCCGGCTGTCGAAGAAGGCGAGCAGGTCGCCGGGCCGGGTCGCGGTCCCGACGACGCGCCGGTGCACGGCCGTAGGCAGGACCTCGGCGAGCGCCTGCCCACCCTCGGCGCTGATGTGGATGCGGTAGCCCTGCCGGCGGTGCCGCGGCGAGGGATCCCGCTCGTAGAGCTGCACGTCGACGCCCGCCGCGGCCAGTCCCTGAGTGAGGGCGAGGCCACCGATTCCGGCGCCGATGACGACGACGCGCCGAGTCTTGTCATCCATGAGAATGACCGTATCATCTCAATGGATGACTAACCAGGCCTTCCGGTTGACTACGATCGCCGCATGACCGGGTCCCGGACCGGCCGCCGCTCGCCCGCGCCCCGCGAGCGGCAGCGCGACGCGGAGCGCAGCAAGCGGCTCCTCATGGAGGCCGCCGTCGTCGAGTTCTCGGCGCACGGGTTCAGCGGGGCGAGGGTGGGCGACATCGCCGCCCGTGCCGGGGTCAACAAGCAGCTGATCTCGTACTACTTCGGCGGCAAGCAGGGGCTCTACGACGCGCTCAGCGACCAGTGGCGCCGGGACGAGCAGCGGCTCGCCGGCCCGGGGCAGACGCTGGCGGAGGTCGCGGGCGCGTACGCCCGCGCCACCCTGCAGGCGCCCGACCTGGCCCGGATGCTGATCCGCGAGGGCCTCGACGGCGCACCGGGGTCAGCCGAGTCCGGCGACGCCCAGCGCCGGCGCTTCGGCGCCGCGGCTGCCGATCTGCGACGGCGGCAACGGGAGGGCGAGCTACCCGCCGATCTCGACCCGGCTTGCGCCGGCCTCGCCCTCTTCGCGATCTCCGCGGCCCCGATCAGCTTCCCGCACGTCGCGCAGGCGTTCGGCCTCGACGTGACCGAGGCCGGCTTCGCCGACCGGTACGCCGAGGAGGTCGCGCGGCTCGTGACATGCCTGATGACCCCGCGATCGGCCAGCACCCGGGCGCCGGCCCTGCCCTCGCCGGCTGCGCCGTGACGGCGGGGCGGATGAGCCGAGCAGCTGCCTGATCGCCCGGTGGACCGGTAGAAGGCGGAACGGGGAGGTTCGTCGTGGCGGCGCTCGTGCGGCTGGACGGCGCGCGGCAGTTCCGCGGGACACGGCCGCCCCGCGTGACGACGTGGGCGCCGGTCCGCTCGGCTGTCGCGGGCGGCGGTTTCGCGTGGCGCGCCGAGCTGAGTGCCGACGGCGTGGCGTCCTGGTGATCGTCGGTTTGATCAGCGCCTTCCTCCGACCGGACCGGGACAGCCCTGGCGGGGCGGTGGGGCGGGCGTGGCCGGCCGGAGGGGCCCGGCGGCACAGGTCGCTCGCGCCCGGCGGACAGCGCGACGGGTGCTGAGGTCCCTGCGGCGTCGCACCGCGGTCCGGCGTCGCACGGCGGTCCCGGTGTGGCAGGCGGTCCCGGTGGCACCGCGGTCCTGGGTGGCACGGCGGTCCCGGGTCGGCACCGCGGTCCTGGGTGGCACGGCGGTCCTGGGTGGCACCGCCGTCCTGGGTGGCACGGCGGTCCTGGGTGCGGCACCGCGGTCCTGGGTGGCACCGTCGTCGTGGGGCAGCAGCGCCGTGTCGGGACGGCGCTGCCGTGTCCGGACGGCGTCGGTGTCCGGGTGGTGGTCGTGGGCCGGAGCTTCGGGCCGCAGGCTGTCCGGGTACGGCCGCACCGCCGGTGTGCGGTCGCGACCGCCGTCTCGGTGGCGGTGCGGGTTCCCGCGCGGCGGTGTGGGCCGGTGACGGCGGTGCGGCGGGTGCTGTGGTGCGAGGGCCGGTCGGCCGTCGTGGGGTCGGCCCGGTTGGCGGGTGTGGGCTCGTGCCGGTCCGTCGCACCGCCGGTGTGCGGTCGCGACCGCCGTCTCGGTGGCGGTGCGGGTTCCCGCGCGGCGGTGTGGGCCGGTGACGGCGGTGCGGCGGGTGCTGTGGTGCGAGGGCCGGTCGGCCGTCGTGGGGGTCGGCCCGGTTGGCGGGTGTGGGCTCGTGCCGGGTGCCGTCGCACCGCCGGTGTGCGGTCGCGACCGCCGTCTCGGTGGCGGTGCGGGTTCCCGCGCGGCGGTGTGGGCCGGTGACGGCGGTGCGGCGGGTGCTGTGGTGCGCGGGCCTGTCGGCCGTCGTGGGGGTCGGCCCGGTTGGCGGGTGTGGGCTCGTGCCGGTCCGTCGCACCGCCGGTGTGCGGTCGCCACCGCCGTCTCGGTGGCGGTGCGGGTTCCCGCCCGGCGGTGCGGGCCGGTAACGGCGGTGCGGCGGCCGCTATGGCGCGGGATGTCGGCCGTCGTGCGCGCGGGCCTCGTGGCGCCCCGCCGTACCGCCGTCGAGCGACCGCTACAGCCGCCGCCACGGCGGTGCCGCCTCCCCGCCGCCACGGCGGTGCCGCCTCCCCGCCGGCAGTGCCGGACAGCGACGGCGGTGCGGGTCCGGCTCCCCGGCCGCGGGCCGCGACCACGTGGCGACGAGATGGACGTCCGGCCGGACCGGGCGGCGGAACGAAGCGCAGAGGCTCACCGGCACCGGGTCACCGCACACCCGTGAGGAGGTCGGCCGGCCCTCGGCGGGAGCGAACTGTCGGGGGTGCCCGCTAGCGTCTCTGGTATGGGGGACGGACTCGTGCAGGCTCGGGACCTGCGCAAGCGCTTCGGCTCGTTCGAGGCGGTCCGCGGCGTCGACGTCGACGTCGCGCGCGGGGAGGTCTTCGGGTTCCTCGGGCCCAACGGGGCCGGCAAGTCCTCCACCATGCGGATGATCGCCTGCGTCTCTCCCCGCAGTGGCGGGAGCCTGTCGGTGCTGGGCATGGATCCCGACGTCGACGGGCCGCGCATCCGCGCCCGCATCGGTGTCGTCCCCCAGCAGGACAACCTCGACGTCGAGCTGACCGTCCGGCAGAACCTGCAGATCTACGGCCGCTACTTCGGCCTCCCGCGGGCCCGGGTCCGGGCCAGGGCCACCGAGCTGCTGGAGTTCGCGCAGCTCTCCGACCGCGCCGACGCCGCGGTCGACCCGCTCTCCGGCGGCATGAAGCGCCGGCTGACGATCGCCAGGGCGCTCGTCAACGACCCGGAGCTGCTGCTGCTCGACGAGCCGACGACGGGCCTCGACCCGCAGGCCCGCCACCTGCTGTGGGAGCGGCTCTACCGGCTCAAGCGCGAGGGCGTCACGCAGATCCTCACCACCCACTACATGGACGAGGCCGAGCAGCTGTGCGACCGGCTGGTGGTCATGGACCACGGCGTCGTCGTCGCGGAGGGCTCGCCCACCGAGCTGATCGGGACCTACTCGACGCGGGAGGTGCTCGAGCTGCGCTTCGCGCCGGAGTCGCGTCCGGCCGCGAACCTCCTGGAGCCGCTGGCCCAGCGGGTCGAGGAGCTGCCCGACCGGCTCCTGCTCTACACCGACGACGGGGAGCACACGCAGCGGGAGGTGCACGCCGCAGGCCACCGCCCGCTGTCGGGGCTGGTGCGCCGCTCGTCCCTGGAGGACGTCTTCCTCCGGCTCACCGGGCGGACCCTCGTCGAATGAGCCCCGACGACTTCTGCGGCACCTCGATCGACGTCCGCACCGGCGTCCTCGCCCCGCCCGGCCGGGTCCGCGGCGTGCTGCTGATCGTCGAGCACTACGCGACGTGGTACCGCCGCAACTGGCGGGCGACGGCCGTCTCGTCCGTGCTGCAGCCGCTGCTGTTCCTGCTCGCGTTCGGCGTCGGGTTCGGCTCGCTCATGGCCGGTCGGCCCGGTGCCGCGGCCGCGACCGGCGGCGTGCCGTACCTGCAGTGGCTCGCACCGGCGCTGCTGGCCGTCACCGCCGTGCAGAGCGGGGTGTTCGAGTCCAGCTACCCCGTCGTGTCGGGGTTCAAGTGGCAGCGCACCTACTACGCCATGACGGCTGGCCCGCTCGCGCCGTGGCAGGTGGTCGTGGCGCACGTGAGCTGGGTGTCGATCAAGATCGCCGGCACGGGCGCGGTGTTCCTGGCGGTCGTCGCCGCCGTGGGTGGCGTGCGCGGGCCCGGCGTCGTCGGCTCCCTCGCCGCCGCGGTGCTCGCCGGGGCCGCCGTGGCCGCCGCCGTGACCGCCTACGCCGCCACGGTCGACACCGACGGCGGCTTCAACATCGTCTTCCGGCTCGTCGTCGTGCCGATGACGCTGTTCTCCGGCACGTTCTTCCCGGTCGACCGGCTGCCGGGGTGGGTGCAGCCGGTCGTGTGGCTCTCCCCGCTGTGGCACGGCACCGAGCTCGCCCGGGCCGCCGCGCTCGGGCTCTGGCAGCCCGGGCCGGCGGCGGTCCACGTCGCGGTACTGGTCGCGTTGCTGACGGTCGGTCTGGTGCTCGCCGCGCGGCGCTTCGCGCGGAGGCTCGCGCCGTGAGCGGGCCCGCGGGACGGCGGCCGGCGGCGCCGGCGGACCGGTCGCGCGCGCCGTCGCGCCGGCTGGCGCTCGTGGCCGCGCTGCTGCCCGCCGGGAGCTACGCCGGTCGGTCGCGGATGCTGCTGCTGCGCTCGGCGACGGCGTCCCGGCGGACGTGGGTGGCTCTGCTGTCCGGCTTCTTCGAACCGATCTTCTACCTGGTCGCGCTCGGGCAGGGCCTCGGTTCGCTGGTCGGTCCGGTCGCCGGCCCCGGCGGTGCGCCGATCTCGTACGCCGCGTTCATCGCGCCGGGGCTGCTCGCCGCATCCGCGATGAACGGGGCGGTGTTCGACTCGACGTACAACGTCTTCTTCAAGCTGCGCTACGGGCGGCTCTACGACGCGATGCTCGCCACGCCGCTGGGTCCCGTCGACATCGCGCTGGGGGAGATCGGCTGGGCCCTCATCCGGGGCGGGCTCTACGCGCTCGGGTTCCTCGTCGTCCTCGCGGTCGACGGCCTGCTCGTCTCGCCGTGGGCGGTGCTCGCGCTGCCGGCGGCCCTGCTCGTCGCGTTCGCGTTCGCCGCGGTCGGGATGGCCGCGACGTCCTACATGCGGTCCTGGCAGGACTTCGACCTCGTCACGCTCGTGATCCTGCCGATGTTCCTGTTCTCGACCACGTTCTACCCGCTGTCGGTGTACCCGCGTGGGCTGCAGCTGGTGGTCGAGTGTCTCCCGCTCTACCACGCGGTCGAGCTCATGCGCGGCCTCACGACCGGCGTGGTCGGGGCCGGGCTGCTCGGCCACCTGGCCTACTTCCTGGTGATGATCGCGGCCGGCGTGACCCTCGCGTCCCGCCGCCTCGGAGCCCTCCTGCTGTCGTGACCGGAGCGCTACCGGACGCGACGGCGAGTCGGGGTGGCAGGGTCCCGCACACCGGGACGATGATGGCGTCATGTCCGTGCTCTCCCGGCGCTCCGCCCGACTCGACCTGGCCCGGAGCGTCGTCGTGGGGGTGCTCGCCGTCCTGCAGATCCTGGTGTCGGGGCTGGTGGGCGGCTCCGTCGGTGCGGTCGCGCACGCCTACCCGACCCCGCTGCTGGCCGCCGACTGGGCATTTGCGATCTGGGGCCCGATCTACCTCGGCTTCCTGGCCTACGCGGTCTACCAGTTGCTGCCCGGCCAGCGCGTCCGCGAGATCCACCGCCGCACGGGCTGGTGGGCCGCCGCATCCGCGGTGCTCAACCCGCTGTGGATCCTGGCCTTCTCCGCCCACCTCATCCCGGTGGCCGAACTATTGATCATCGGCCTGCTCGTGGTGCTGGCCACCGTGTTCGGCCGGCTCTCCCGGGAACCGGCGCAGGGCCGGGTCGAGCGCGTCGTGTTCCGCGGCCCGGTCGCGCTGTACACCGGCTGGGTGTCGCTCGCCGTCGTGCTCGGGACCGCGGCCACCGGCGTGTGGGCCGGCCTGCCCGGCTCCGACGCACTGGCCGCGACCGCCGCCGTGGTCGTGCTCCTCGCGGCCGCCGTGATCGTCGCCGCGGTCGTGTCGGCCGGCACGGCCGTCGTGCCCTACGCGGCCGCGACGGTGTGGGCGCTGGCCGGCATCGCGCGGGGCGACCCGCCCGCCGCCGTGGTCGTCACGGCCGTCGTCGCCGCGGTCGTCGTACTCGGCGCCGTCGTGCGGCGCGTGCGGACCGCGGGCAGCAGGGTGCGCGCGGCCTGGGGCTGACCGTACGCTGCGGGCGGCGACAGGAGGCGCAGCCATGATCACCGGAAGCATCGTCGCGCTGGTCACTCCCATGCGGGAGGACGGCTCGGTCGACCACGAGGCGCTCGCCAAGGTGGTC
The DNA here is from genome assembly GCA_963728105.1 of uncultured Actinomycetota bacterium. GTDB lineage: Bacteria > Actinomycetota > Actinomycetes > Mycobacteriales > Pseudonocardiaceae > Pseudonocardia. The sequence goes on from CAVSJZ010000021.1 coordinate 46,431, forward strand.
GACCGCACGATCGAGGCGGGGACGGCAGCGATCGTCTCGGTGGGGACCACGGGGGAGTCGGCGACGCTCGACGTCACCGAGCACACCGACGTCATCCGCCGCACGATCGACGTCGCCGCGGGCCGGGTGCCGGTCATCGCCGGGACCGGGGCGAACTCGACGGCGGAGGCGATCCACCTCACGCAGGCTGCGCACGCCGCGGGCGCCGACGCCGCCCTGCTCGTCACGCCGTACTACAACAAGCCGCCGCAGGAAGGCCTCTTCCGGCACTTCGAGGCCGTGGCCAGGGCCGTGCCGATCCCGCAGATCCTGTACAACGTGCCCGGCCGCACGGCGGTCGACCTGCTCCCCATGACGGTGGCCAGGCTGGCCCCGATCGAGAACATCGTCGGGATCAAGGAGGCGAAGGGCGACCTCGACCGGGTCCGGGAGCTGGTCGCGCTCGACCTGCCCGACTTCGCGCTCTACTCCGGCGACGACGCCACGGCGCGCGACAGCATCCTCGCCGGGTTCCACGGCGACATCTCGGTGACCGCCAACGTCGCCCCGGAGCAGATGGCGCACATGTGCGCCGCGGCGCTCGCGGGAGACGCGGCCGGTGCGGCCGCCATCGACGCGGACCTCGCCGGGCTGCACCGTGCCCTGTTCGTGCAGCCCAACCCGATCCCCGTCAAGTGGGCCCTCGCGGAGCTGGGCCTCATCGGCGACGGCATCCGCCTGCCGCTGGTGCCACTCGACCCCGCGCACCACGAGGAGGTCCGGGCCGCCCTGCGCGCGGCCGGGCTGGCGGCGTAGGACGTCCAGGTACGCCGTGATCGCCGAAGCCGGGCCACCGATCGCGGTGACGCAGGTCGTGTCCCGGAAGCGGCGATCACCGGTGGGCGCGGCGACGACCGGGACCCGGCTCGCGGTCCGGGTGAGCGCGCGACTCGGGCTGGTCCAGACCCCGACTCGCGGTCGGCGAGGTCAGGGGCTGGGAGCCCGCTCCGACCGGCCGGAACGGGTGGCGCCGCCGCGTGCGGCTACGCTGGGTTGACGTGACACCTTCGTCCGTGTTCGGCGCCCTCGAGCGGCTGCTGCCGCGCGTCGCGAAGCCGGTGCAGTACGTCGGCGGCGAGCTGAACGCCCAGGCCAAGGCGTGGGACGAGGTCGCCGTCCGGTGGGCGCTGCTCTACCCCGACGCGTACGAGGTCGGCCTGCCGAACCAGGGCGTCCAGATCCTCTACGAGCTGCTCAACGAGCGCGCCGACGCGCTGGCCGAGCGGTGCTACGCGGTGTGGCCGGATCTCGAGGCCCTCATGCGCGAGCACGGGGTGCCGGCCTTCACCGTCGACGCGCACCGTCCGGTCGGCGCCTTCGACGTGCTCGGCGTCAGCTTCGCCACGGAGCTGGGCTACACCAACCTGCTCACGACACTCGACCTGGCCGGCATCCCGCTGCACGCGGCCGACCGCACGGTCGACGACCCGGTCGTGCTCGCCGGCGGCCACGCCGCGTTCAACCCGGAGCCGATGGCCGACTTCGTCGACGCCGCGGCCGTCGGCGACGGCGAGGAGATCGTCGGCGAGATCACCGACGTCGTCCGGGACTGGAAGGCGGACGGGCGCCCCGGCGGCCGCGCGGAGCTGCTCGTCCGGCTCGCCCGCGTCGAGGGCTGCTACGTGCCGGGGCTGTACGAGGTCGACTACGGCGCCGACGGCGCGATCGCCGCGGTGACGCCGCTGGCCGGGGCGCCGCGGGCGGTCACGAAGCGCACCACCGTCTCCCTCGACGACTGGCCGTACCCGAAGGCCCCGCTCGTCCCGCTGGCCGAGACCGTGCACGAGCGCGCGTCGGTCGAGATCTTCCGCGGCTGCACGCGTGGCTGCCGCTTCTGCCAGGCCGGCATGATCACCCGTCCGGTCCGGGAACGGTCGCTGGGCGGCATCGGCGAGATGGTCGACGCGGCCGTGCGGGCGTCGGGCTTCGACGAGGTCGGCCTGCTGTCGCTGTCCAGCGCCGACCACACCGAGATCGCCGAGATCACGAAGGGGCTCGCCGACCGCTACGAGGGCACGAACACCTCGCTGTCGCTGCCGAGCACCCGGGTCGACGCGTTCAACATCGATCTCGCGAACGAGATCAGCCGTAACGGCCGGCGGTCGGGACTGACGTTCGCCCCGGAGGGCGGCTCGGAGCGGATCCGCCGCGTGATCAACAAGATGGTGTCGGAGGAGGACCTCATCCGGACCGTCTCCGAGGCGTTCTCCCAGGGCTGGCGGCAGGTGAAGCTCTACTTCATGTGCGGCCTGCCGACCGAGGAGGACGAGGACGTCCTGCAGATCGCGGCGATGGCGCACGACGTCGTGCGCGCCGGGCGGGCGGCGTCGGGCCGCAACGACGTCCGCGCCACGATATCGATCGGCGGCTTCGTGCCCAAGCCACACACGCCGTTCCAGTGGGCGGCGCAGGCCCATCCCGACGTCGTCGACGAGCGGCTGCGCAAGCTGCGCGCCGCCGTCAACGCCGACCGCAAGCTGGGCCGCAACGTCGGGATGCGCTACCACGACGGGCAGCCGTCGCTGGTCGAGGGCCTGCTGGCGCGTGGCGACCGGCGCGTCGGGGCCGTGGTCGAGCGGGTCTGGCGCGACGGTGGCCGGTTCGACGGCTGGAGCGAGCACTTCTCCTACGCGCGCTGGACGGCGGCGGCCGCCGCCGAGCTCGAGCCACGCGGCGTCTCGCTGGCGTGGTTCACCACCCGCGAGCGCGACCGCGACGAGATCCTGCCATGGGACCACCTCGACTCCGGGCTGGACCGCGACTGGCTCTGGGCCGACTGGCAGGACGCGCTGTCCGGCCGCGAGCAGGACGACTGCCGGTGGACGCCGTGCTTCGACTGCGGCGTGTGCCCCTCGACCGGCACCGACATCGAGGTCGGTCCGAGCGGGACCACGCTCCTGCCGCTCACGGTCGTGAACCGGGTTGGCTGACGGGCCCGAGGTCAGCGTCCGCGTCGCTGACGAGCGCGACATGCCCGCGCTCGCCGCGCTGCGCCGTTCCTGGGTGCAGGAACGGACCGGGGAGGAGATCGACGCGCCCGGGTTCGAGGCCGCCTTCGCCGAGTGGTGGCGCATCGAGCTGCCCCGCCGGACGTTCTGGCTGGCCGAGGCGGGCTCGGCGCGGGCCGGGTTCACGGCGGTGGGGTCGATCAACGTCCTCGAAGTGGTGCACATGCCCCGGCCCGGCGCCCGCTCGGGCCGGATCGGGCACGTCGGCAACGCGTTCGTGCTGAACTCCTTCGCCGGGCGCGGGGTCGCCGGGGCCCTGCTGACCGCCGTCGTGGAGCACGCGCGCGACCGCGGCTACCGGCGACTCCTGCTGGCCCCCACCGCCGGCAGCGCCGCCTACTACCGCCGCGTCGGGTTCGTCCCGGTCGACGACTCCCTGCTGGCCTACGACCCGTAGTCACCTACGCTGACCCGATGGCTCGCGTCCGTCCCGGGGAGGCCGCCAACCCCGCGCCTCCGACCGTGCAGCGGGTACGGCTGCGGTTCGCCAAGCGCGGTCGCCTGCGCTTCCTGTCCCATCGCGACGTCGCGCGGAGCTTCGAACGAGCCGTCCGGCGGGCCGGGGTGCCGGTCGCGCACTCGCACGGGTTCAACCCGCACCCGCGGCTGTCGTGGCTCGGCGCCGCGCCGACCGGAGCGGCGAGCGAGGCCGAGTACGTCGAGATCGGCCTGACCGCCGAGCGGGACCCGGCGGAGGTGGCGGCGGCGCTGGACGCCGCGCTGCCCGACGGCCTGGACGTGCTCGCCGCCGCCGTCGCCGTCGGGCCCTCGCTCGCCGAGCGCATCGACACCAGCCGCTGGGAGATCGCGCTGCCGGGCGTCGCGGACGCGGAGCTGGCCTCGGCGCTGGCCGCGCTGCTGGACCGGGGGTCCGTCGTGGTCGAGCGGATCACGCCCTCCGGCCGGCGGGAGATCGACGTGCGGGCCGCGCTCGTGTCCGCCCGGACCGACTCGCGAGCGACGCGCGCCGGGTCGTCGGGGGACTGTGCGATACTGACCGCGGTCGTCCGGCAGATGACACCCGCCGTTCGACCCGACGACGTGCTGGCTGCACTCGACGTTGTCGCAGGCCTTCGGCCTCCGGTGCCGCCGCAGGCGACCCGGTTGGCCCAGGGTCTGCTCGACGACCGGGGTGAGCTGGCCGATCCGCTCGGCCCCGACCGGGTCACCACCCGGGTCTGACCGGGCACCGCCCGCGCCGTCGAGCACGACGAAGATGTGCCCGCCGCGCACCGCGCGGCGCGGAGACCTGCACGGCCCCTGCGCGGCCGCCTTGCCGAGGCGCCCGGGGGTGGAGGAGCTGTATGACGACGAACGACGTACCCGCGCTGTACGACCTGCCCGAACGCCTTCGGGTGCACGCACTGGCCAAGCTCATCGGACGGACCAGCCGCGAGGTCATCGCCGCGCTGTCCGAGATCGGTGTCGAGGCGCGCAGCGCCCAGTCCGGCATCGACCGGAAGGCCGCCGAGCAGGTGATCACCGCGCTCGGGGTGCCCGACGCCGGCGGTGCCCCGGCGGCGCAGGTCCCGGGCGCCGGCGCGACCGCCGGGACCGGTGGGGCCGCCGCCGGAGCCGGTGGGGCCGCGGCCGACCCGACCGGCGTCGGACACGACGCGGCCGCGGGGAGGCTCCCGGCCGACGGCGCGCAGGGCACGGTCCAGGGGACCGGTCCGGCGACCGGCGCCGGCGGGGCCGCCGCCGGTGCGGCCGACGCAGGGTCGGCCGCGGGGACCGGCACGCCGAGCGGGACCGGTACGGCCGGCGGAACCGGGGCGGTCGGCGAGGCCGCCGACGCGGCCGGGACCGGGTCGGCCGCTTCCGGGGCCGGCCGCGACGGCGAGGCCGCCGCGGGTGGCGGCCGCCGCCGGACCCGGCGCACGCGCACGCCGTCGGACCCGGAGCCGACTGCGGCCGACGCGACGACAGCGGCCGACGCGACGACAGCGGCCGACGCGACGACAGCGGCCGCCCCGGCCGGGGCGGCCGGTGACGGAACGGCCGCGGGTCCGGCGACGCCCGCCGAGGGCACCGCCGGAGCGGCCGACGCCCCGGCCGTCCTCGCCCCGATCTTCGCCCCGCCCGCCCCGATCTTCCAGCCTCCCGAGCCGGGCGGCCGCCGGCGCCGCGGGACGGCCGCCGACGCGACCGAACCGGCGGAGGAGAGCCCGCGCCGTCGCCGCTCGCGGTCGGCCGCGGAGCCGGTCGCCGACGCGGCCGCCGAGCCGGCCGGCGGCGACGACACCGAGACCGCTCCCGAGACGGGGCCGGACGCCGACGACGAGAGCAGCGAGAGCCGCCGCCGTCGCCGCCGGGGCCGGCGTGGTCGCGGTCGCGGGCGCGGCGGGGACGAGTCCGACGAGCTCGGTCAGGACGACACCGACACCGACGACCAGGTCGACGGGCGCGACGGTGCCGACGACCATGCCGACGAGCGCGACGACGCCGACGCCGAGGACGCGGTTGCCGACGACGATGCCGAGATCGACGACGAGTCCGGCGAGTCGGACGAGTCCGGTGGGAGCCGCCGCAGGCGTCGCCGCCGCCGTCGCCGCGGGGGTGACGCGGAGGACGCGAGTGACGACCCGCCCGGCACCGTCACCCGTATCCGCGCGCCGCGCGAGGCCCGGGACGACGACGGCGACGGTGTGCAGGGCGTGCGCGGCTCGACGCGGCTGGAGGCCAAGCGCCAGCGCCGCCGCGACGGCCGGGACGCGGGGCGCCGCCGGCAGCCGATCCTGTCCGAGGCGGAGTTCCTCGCCCGGCGCGAGTCGGTTGCCCGGACGATGGTCGTGCGCGAGCGGTCCGACCGCGTCGAGATCGGCGTGCTCGAGGACGACGTGCTGGTGGAGCACTTCGTCGCCGGTCGCGACGGCGGGTCGCTGGTGGGCAACATCTACCTGGGCCGCGTCCAGAACGTGCTGCCGTCGATGGAGGCGGCGTTCGTCGACATCGGCCGCGGCCGCAACGCCGTCCTCTACGCCGGCGAGGTCGACTGGGACGCCGCCGGGCTCGGCGGCAAGGCCCGGCGCATCGAGCAGGCGCTCGCCACCGGCGACAGCGTGCTGGTGCAGGTCACGAAGGACCCGATCGGCCACAAGGGCGCGCGGCTGACCACGCAGATCAGCCTGGCCGGGCGCTTCCTGGTCTACGTCCCGTCCGGCGGCGCCGCGGGGATCAGCCGCAAGTTGCCCGACATCGAGCGTCGCCGGCTGAAGGACATGCTCAAGGAGATCGTGCCCAGCGAGGCCGGTGTGATCATCCGCACCGCCTCGGAGGGCGTGAGCCACGAGGCCCTCGAGCGTGACGTGCGGCGGCTGCAAGCGCAGTGGGACGTCGTCAAGGGCAAGGCCGACGCCGCGAAGGCGGGCGGCAAGCCGAAGGCGCCCTTCCTGCTCTACGAGGAGCCGGACCTGCTGATCAAGGTCGTGCGCGACCAGTTCAACGAGGACTTCTCCACGCTGGTCGTCCAGGGGGACGACGCGTGGGACACGCTGCACGGCTACATCTCCCACGTCGCCCCCGAGCTGGCGGACCGGATGCACCGCCACGTCGGTCCCAACGACGTCTTCGCGGCCCACCGGGTCGACGAGCAGCTGCTCAAGGCGCTGGACCGCAAGGTGTGGCTGCCCTCCGGCGGCACGCTGGTGATCGACCGGACCGAGGCCATGACGGTCGTCGACGTTAACACGGGCAAGTTCACCGGGTCCGGCGGCAACCTCGAGGAGACGGTCACCCGCAACAACCTCGAGGCAGCGGAGGAGATCGTCCGGCAGCTGCGGCTGCGCGACATCGGCGGGATCATCGTCGTCGACTTCATCGACATGGTGCTGGAGGCCAACCGCGACCTGGTGCTGCGGCGGCTGACCGAGTGCCTCGCCCGCGACCGCACCCGTCACCAGGTCGCCGAGGTGACCTCGCTGGGCCTGGTGCAGATGACCCGCAAGCGGGTCGGCGGCGGCCTGCTGGAGCACTTCTCGCACCCGTGCGACGCCTGCCGGGGACGCGGCGTGATCGTGGACGTCGACCAGCCCGACGAGCAGCACGACCACGGTCGGGACAACGGCGGGAGCCGCCGGTCCCGCGGCGGCCGCGGTCGCCGCGACCAGGACGGCAACAGCGGCTCCGGGAACGGGAGCGGCTCCGGGAACGGGGGCGGCTCCGGCCCGTCCAACGGCCGCGGCCATGGCGGCGACGGCCAGTCGACCGGAACCGGCCGCTCCCCGGCCCGCACCGAGACGCCCGCCGAGCCCGGACCGGCCGCCCGCGCGTCGGCCGCCGTGCCGACCGTGCTCGACCCGGCCCGGGCGGGGACGAACGGCGCCCCCGGCGGCGTGCCGACCGACGGGGCCGACGCCTCCACCGGGGACGGCGGTGCCGGGGCGGACCGCTCCGGGCATGACGGCGACACCTCGGTGGGCTCCGCCACGCGCGGTCGGGGGTCGACCGGATCGAGCCGCCGACCTGTGACGGAGGAGGACGAGTCGGCGCCCGCCGCCCCCTCGATCGACCGCACGGCGGTCACGGCCACGGCCGGGTCCGCGGCCGCGGGCCCGACCGGCGCGCCCGCCGAGGGCATGGCGGGTGGGGGCACCGGCGGGGCCGAGGCGCAGCCCGCCCCGGCCGGCGCGCCCGAGCCCGACGTCGACGGGAACGGTGACCAGGCTCGGCGGCGTCGGCGTGGCCGGGTGACCCGGACCGCCGGCGCACCGGACGTCGCGGCCGGTGAGGCACCCGTCGCCGCGGTCGTCACGGTGCTGGCGCCGGCGGCCACGTCCGAGGACGCAGCTGCGACCCCGGCGCCCGAGCCGGTCGGGGCGGCCGCGCCCGCGGGGGACGAGGCGGAGGCCGCGGCGACGCGCCCGCGTCGGACCCGGCGGGCCGCGTCCCGCCCGGCCGGACCCCCGGGCGCCCCGTCCTGAGCCAGGTTACCGGCGTGCAGTACCCTGGGACACCTGCGCCGCGCTCGACGCCCGTCGGAGCCGCGGCCCGCGCGGACCCCGCGCACACCGACCCTCGAGTTGCGGAGCAGTGATGTACGCGATCGTCAAGACCGGCGGCAAGCAGTACAAGGTAGCCGTCGACGACGTGCTCGCCGTCGAGAAGCTCGACGTCGAGCCCGGCGCGGAGGTCACGCTGCCGGCCGTGCTCCTGGTCGACGGCACCGAGGTCGTGACCGACGCGGCGGCGCTCGCGGCCGCCTCGGTCACCGCGCGGGTCGTCGAGCAGACCAAGGGCCCGAAGATCCGTATTCACAAGTTCAAGAACAAGACCGGGTACCACAAGCGGCAGGGCCACCGCCAGCCGCTGACGCGGGTCCAGGTCACCGCTATCGCGACGGGGAAGTAGATCCATGGCACACAAGAAGGGCGCGTCCAGCTCCCGCAACGGGCGCGACTCCAACGCGCAGCGCCTGGGCGTCAAGCGCTTCGGCGGGCAGGTCGTCAACGCGGGCGAGATCCTCGTCCGCCAGCGCGGCACGAAGTTCCACCCGGGTGAGGGCGTCGGCCGCGGCGGCGACGACACGCTGTTCGCACTGGTAGCCGGCTCGGTCGAGTTCGGCCGCGCGCGCGGCCGCAAGGTAGTCAACGTGGTGCCGGCCCTGTAGGGCCCGCGCAGCTTCCGCCGACGGCGGGCCGTCCCGGTCGAGGGAGGCCCGCCGTCGGCGTGTGAGAGGAGGAAGGTGATGGCCCGGTTCGTCGATCGCGTGGTGCTGCACGCCACCGCGGGGTCCGGCGGCAACGGCTGCGCCTCCGTGCACCGCGAGAAGTTCAAGCCGCTCGGCGGCCCGGACGGCGGCAACGGGGGGCGCGGCGGCTCTGTCGTGCTCGTCGTCGACCCGAACGTGCACACCCTGCTCGACTACCACCACCGCCCGCACGCGAGCGCCCGCAACGGCAAGCAGGGCCAGGGCTCCTTCCGGGCCGGTGCCGACGCCGAGGACCTGGAGCTGCGCGTCCCGGACGGCACCGTCGTCTTCACCACCGACGGCGAGCTCGTCGCCGACCTGACCGGCGCCGGCACCCGGTTCGTCGCCGCCGAGGGCGGCCGCGGCGGCCTGGGCAACGCCGCGCTGGCCTCCGCCGCCCGAAAGGCGCCCGGGTTCGCGCTGCTCGGCGAGGCCGGGCAGAGCTGCGAACTGGTGCTGGAGCTGCGGTCACTCGCCGACGTCGGCCTGGTCGGTTTCCCCTCGGCGGGCAAGTCGTCACTGGTCGCGGCCCTGTCCGCGGCGCGGCCGAAGATCGCCGACTACCCGTTCACGACGCTCGTCCCCCAGCTCGGTGTCGTGACCGCGGGCGAGGAGGTCTTCACCGTCGCGGACGTGCCGGGGTTGATCCCGGGGGCGTCCGAGGGCCGGGGGCTCGGCCTGGACTTCCTGCGGCACATCGAGCGCTGCTCCGTGCTCGTGCACGTCGTCGACTGCGCGACGCCCGAGCCCGGCCGGGACCCGGTGTCCGACATCGCGGCGCTGGAGGACGAGCTGGCCCGCTACACCCCGGCGCTGGGCGACGACCTCGCTTCGCGCCCGCGCCTCGTCGCGCTGAACAAGACCGACGTCCCCGACGCGGCCGAGCTGGCGGAGCTCGTCGCCCCGGAGCTCGCCGAGCGGTTCGGCTGGCCGGTGTTCCCGATCTCGACGGCCACCCGGACGGGGTTGCGGCAGCTCGCGTTCGCGATGGCGGAATGCGTGCGGGCCGACCGGGCGGCGCGGCCGGCCCCCGAGCCGACGCGGGTCGTGCTGCGGCCGTCGGCGGTCGGCGACACCGGGTTCACCGTCGAGGCGGACCCCGAGCTGCCGGACGGGTTCGTCGTCCGCGGCGTCCGGCCGGAGCGCTGGGTGCGCCAGACCAACTTCGACAACGACGAGGCCGTCGGCTATCTCGGTGACCGCCTGGCGCGGCTCGGCGTCGAGGATGCGCTCGCGCAGGCCGGTGCGGTCCCGGGCTGCCCGGTGACGATCGGGGACATGACGTTCGACTGGGAGCCCAGCACCCCGGCCGGGATCGCGACGGTCCTGTCGGGCCGCGGCACGGACCGGCGCCTGGAACGCAGCGACCGGATCGGCGCGACCGACCGCAAGGCCGCTCGGGCCTCGCGCCGCGCCCACCGGACCGACGCCGAGCTGGCCATCGAGCGTGCGCAGGCGGAGGACGACACGCCGTGACGCGCCCGCTGCTCGGTGCTGCGCGCCGGGTCGTCGTCAAGGTCGGGTCGTCGTCGCTCACATCGCTGACCGGCGGCCTCGATCCCGCCCGGCTCGACGCGCTGGTCGACGCGCTGGCCAAGCGGCGCGCCGCCGGCAGCCAGGTCGTGCTCGTGTCCTCCGGGGCCATCGCGGCCGGGCTCGCCCCACTCGGGCTGACCCGGCGCCCGCGCGACCTCGCGACCCAGCAGGCCGCCGCGGCGGTCGGCCAGCTCCTGCTCGCCCAAGCCTACGCCGACTCGTTCGGCCGGCACGCGCAGGCCATCGGGCAGGTCCTGCTCACGGCGGACGACATGATCCGCCGCGCGCACTACCGCAACGCCCAGCGGACGCTGGAGCGGCTGCTGGGGCTGAACGTGCTGCCCGTCGTCAACGAGAACGACACGGTCGCCACCGACGAGATCCGCGTCGGCGACAACGACCGGCTCGCCGCGCTCGTGGCGCACATCGTGGGGGCGGACGCGCTCGTCCTGCTCTCCGACGTCGACGGGCTCTACGACGGTCCGCCGGGGCGGCCGGTGTCGCGGCTGCTCACCGACGTGGACGCGCCGACCGACCTCGACGCCGTGACGGTCGGTGCCGGTGACAGCGGCCTGGGCACCGGCGGCATGACGACGAAGCTCACCGCCGCCGGCATGGCAGCGGCGTCGGGCATCCCGGTGCTGCTGGCCGCGGCGGAGGACGCGGCCGCCGCACTGGACACCACCGAGGCCGGGCCGGCCGTCGGCACCGCCTTCCGCCCGTCGGGCCGGCGCATGTCGGCACGGCGGTTCTGGCTGCGGCACGCCGCGGACGTGCGGGGGCGCCTCGACCTGGACGCCGGCGCCGTCACTGCCGTCCTGGAACGCCGCCGGTCACTCCTGGCTGCGGGTATCCACGGGGTGGAGGGCGACTTCGTGGCGGGCGACGTCGTCGACCTCGTGGGCCCCTACGGCCAGGTCGTCGCGCGCGGCGTGGTCGGCTTCGACGCGGCAGAGCTGCCGGCGCTGATCGGGCGCCGGTCGCGCGAGCTGCCACCCGAGCAGCGCCGGGAGGTCGTGCACGCCGACGACCTGGTGCCGCTGACGCCGGGCTGACGCCGGGCACGTCCGATCCCGCGCGGCGGGGCCCGCCGCGCGGGGACCGGCCGTCAGCCGCCCGCGGCCGGGCGCGGGTCGAGCAGCACGAGCGGGATCTCGCGGGCCGTCTTCTTCTGGTAGGCGGCGTAGTTGCGGAAGCGGCGCGTGACCTGCGGCCACAGTCGCGACCGCTCCTCGGCCGTCGCCACGCGTGCTGTCATCGGCTCCTTCGGGGCGCCCCGGAGCGAGACCTCGACCGCGGGGTTGGCCCGCAGGTTGAGGAACCAGTCCGGATGGCGGTCGTCGCCGCCGCGGGACGCGACGACCACGATGCTCTCCCCGTCGCGGACCGGCGAGGTCAGCAGCACCGTGCGGGGCTGGCCGGACTTGCGGCCGACCGTCGTCAGCTCGAGGACCGGCATCCCGACGTCGAGGCCGAGGCGTCCGCCCGACGCCTTGATCACCAGCCGGTGGACGCCGTTCATCGCCTTGAGCGCGAGATCAGTGGGCACGGCGGCAGCGTAGTGCCCTGCCACGAAAGGCTCGCCACCGAACCGGGCGGCCTGCGCTGGGCCGGCGACGTCGGCGTCCCCGACGCCCGCACCGACCGCCGTGCCGGGCACCGGTGTCGGTACCGCCTGGCCGGCGACCGACACGGACCGCGGGGACCACGCATCCCGCTCACGCCACCTGGGCGAGCGCGAACGGCAGCACGGCAGCGGCCCCGGCGCGGCGCAGCAGCCGGGCCGCCACCGTCGCCGTCCACCCCGAGTCGATCACGTCGTCGACGAGGAGCACCGGCCCGTCGGGGACGTCGAAGGTCGGCACGGCCAGGGCCGGCCAGACCGCTGCCAGGCGCTGCGCCGAGTTGGCGCCCGGCGCCGGGCGGTCGCCGACCGGCTCGAGCGTGCCGAGCAGCGGCAGCCGGCCGATCTCCGCGATCCGCCGCGCGAGGTGGGTGAGCTGGTGCGGGCGGGACCGCGACCCGATCCCGACGACGCCGACCGGCCGCCGCTCCCACTCCCAGCCCGCGAGGACCCGTACGCAGGCGTCGAGGACGTCGGCGCCGACCGGCTGGTCGTCACCCTCGACCAGCTCCCGCAGCCGGGCACCCCAGCCGATGTCCGACAGCCGCCCGATCACCCGGCCCCCGCCGGCGACCTCCGTCCCGGCGATGCGACCGGCGACCGGCACGCCCAGCTCCGCCATGCCCGACGGCCACTGCCGGCGCGGGGCGACCTCCACGCCGGGGCGGGTGAGGCGTTCGCGGGCGGCCGCCGTGGCCGCGTCGTCGACACCGGCGTCCCACACGGTGCCCGTGCACGTGTCGCAACGCCCGCACGGGCGCGCGTCGGGATCGTCGAGCTGTCGGCGGAGGAAGACCAGCCGGCATTCCGTCGTGTCGAGGTAGGCCAGCATCGCCCGCTGCTCGGCGCGGCGGGCGTCGGCGATGCGCTGGTGGCGTTCCCGGTCGTAGACCCACTCCGCGCCGGTCCCGACCCAGCCGCCCTTGACCCGCCGCGCGGCGCCGTCCGCGTCGAGCACCTTGAGCAGCATCTCCAGCCGGGTGCGCGACAGGTCGACCCGCGGCTCGATCGCCGCCGTCGAGAGGGGTTGGTCGGACAGCACCCCCAGCGTCTGGCGGACCAGCGGCTCGGGCGGGAACGCGAGCGAGGCGAAGTAGCGCCAGATGTCCTGGTCCTCGTGACCGGGGAGCAGGACGACCTCGGCGCGGTCGAGCGCGCGGCCGGCACGGCCGATCTGCTGGTAGTAGGCCACGGGCGAGGCGGGCGCGCCGAGGTGCACGACGAAGCCGAGGTCGGGCTTGTCGAAGCCCATGCCCAGCGCGCTCGTCGCGACCAGCGCCTTGACGCGGTTGCCGAGCAGGTCGGCCTCGGCCGCCAGCCGCTCGTCCGGGTCGGTCTTCCCGGTGTAGGAGGCGACGCGGTGGCCCTGCTCGCGCAGGAACGCGGCGACGTCCTCGGCCGCCTGGATCGTCAGCGTGTAGACGATGCCGGCGCCGGGCAGCTCGGACAGCCTTGCGGCCAGCCAGCCGAGGCGGTCGGCGGCCGTACGCAGGCGGACGACCGAGAGGCGCAGGCTCTCGCGGTCGAGCGTCCCGCGCAGGACGAGCGGCTCGCCCGCGGACAGCCCGAGCTGTTCGGTGACGTCGACGACGACGCGGTCGTTGGCGGTCGCGGTGGTGGCGAGCACGGGGATCCCGGGCGGCAGCTCGCCGATGAGCGTCCGCAGGCGCCGGTAGTCAGGGCGGAAGTCGTGCCCCCAGTCGGACACGCAGTGCGCCTCGTCGACGACGAGCATGCCGGCGGTGGCCGCGAGCCGGGGCAGGACGCGGTCGCGGAAGTCGGGGTTGGTGAGCCGTTCGGGGCTGACGAGCAGGACGTCGACCTCGCCGGACCCGACGGCCGCGTAGGTCTCCTCCCAGTCGGCCGTGTTGGCCGAGTTGACCGTGACCGCCCGGATGCCCGCACGCCCGGCCGCCTCGATCTGGTTGCGCATCAGCGCGAGGAGCGGCGAGACGATCACCGTGGGGCCCGCGCCCGCCTCCCGCAGCAGCGCGGTCGCCACGAAGTAGACGGCGGACTTGCCCCAGCCCGTCCGCTGCACGACCAGTGCCCGGCGCCGCTGCGCGACGAGCGCGTGGATCGCGGTCCACTGGTCGTCGCGCAGCCGGGCGCCGGGCCCGGCCAGCGCCGTCAGCGCTGCCTCCGCCCGGGACCGCAGGTCGGCGTCGTCCGGGTTGTCGGGCGGCGCCGGTGCGGGCCCGGCGGGAGGTCCGACGGTCGAGGCGCGGCTGGCTGTCATGGGGCCATGGTGCCCCCGGGGGACGACGATTCCGCCGCCGCACCGGCGTGGTGGGGTCGCACCGGCGTCGTGGGAGTGCCCCGGCGCAGCGGCGTGGTGGGGTCGCACCGGCGTCGTGGGGGCGCACCGGCGTGGTGGGGTCGCACCGGCGTCGTGGGGGCGCACCGGCGCACCGGCGTGGTGGGTCGCACCGGCGTGGTGGGGGCGCACCGGCGCACGGTCGTACCGGGTCGCACCGGGTTCGTGGGGCGCACCGGCGCACCGTCGCACCGGGGTCGCACCGGCGCATCGGCGCACCGGCGTCGCATCGGCGCATCGGCGCACTGGGGTCGCACCGGCGTCAGGGGGGCGCATCGGCGCATCGGCGTCGCACCCCCGTCGTGGGGGCGCACCGTCGGGGCGGCGTACCGGTCGCACCGGCGTCATCGGTCCCACCGCCGGGGCGGTGTCGCACAAGCGTCCTGCGGCTGTCACCGGCGTCCCGGCGGCTGTGCGGACCGGACGACGACGGTGCGGCGGGCGTCGGCACGTCGAGTTTCGCCGTTCGGCCCCCGGCGGCACGGCACGGGGCGCATCCTGCGCCGGTGGACGCTCCGACCTCGGCCCTCGCGCCGACCACGCCTCCCGGGCCCGGCCCGGCGTCGACGCCGCTCCCGGGACCGATCCTGCGGTCCCGGCTGCTCGACGCCGGGTTCACCGACGACGAGCTGCGGCGCGCGCGGCGCCGCGGGGACATCGCGACGCTGGACGCCGGTGCCTATGCCGATGCGACCGATCCCCGACTCCAGCAGCCCGGGTACCGGCACCGGCTGCGGATCGCCGCGGCGATGACCCGCGTCGCCGGGGACGCCGTCGTCAGCCACGTGTCCGCTGCGGTGCTCCACGATCTGCCCGTCTGGGGTCTGCCGCTCGGCCGCGTGCACGTCACGCGGCCGCGGCGCACGGGTGGCGGGGTGAGCCGCCGGCTCCACGTCCACACCGCCCGGCTCGCTCCCCACGAGATCGACGAGATCGCCGGGACGGCGGTGACGTCGCCGGCTCGGACCCTCACCGACATCGCCCGGTCGGCCGAGTTCGAGCAGGCGGTCGCCGTCGCCGACGCGGCGTTGCACCGGCACCTGGTCGACCGGGCGGCGCTGGCCGCCGCTGCCGAGCGCGCCGCATCGTGGCCGGGCGCGCCGGCCGCCCGCCGGGTCGTCGCCTTCGCCGACCCGAGAGCGGAGAGCGTCGGCGAGTCGCGCAGCCGGGTCGCGATGGCGCGGCACGGCGTGGCGACCCCGGTCCTGCAGTGGGAGGTGACCGGAGCCGACGGGCTGCTGCTCGGTACCGCCGACTTCGGGTGGCCAGAGCACGGCTGGGCCGCGGAGTTCGACGGGTCCGCGAAGTACGGACGCCTGCTGCGCCCGGGGCAGCAGCCGGCGGACGCCGTTGTCGCCGAGAAGCTGCGGGAGGATGCGATGCGGTCGGTCCTCCGCGGCCTGACCCGCTGGACCTGGCACGACCTGGGAGCCTTCGGGCCGGTCGCGGCGCGGCTGCCCCGCAGCGGGCGCTACCGGCCCCCGTGAATCCGCGCGTGACCCGCCCGGCCCCGGTGGCCCGGCCCCGGTGGCCCGGCCGCGGTGGCCCGGCCGCGGTGGCCCGGCATCCGGTGGCCCGGCTGCGGTGATCCGGTGGCGGTGGCCCGGCATCCGGTGGCCCGGCATCCGGTGGCCCGGCACCGGTGGCCCGGCATCCGGTGGCCCGGCATCCGGTGATCCGGCCCGGCGATCCGGTGGCGGTGATCCGGCAGCGGTGATCTGGTGGCGGTGGCCCGGCACCCCGTGGCCCGGCCGCGGTGATCGCGGCACCCGGTGGCCCGGTCCGGTGGGCCGGCCCGGCCCGGTGGACCGCCTTCATGACCCACCTCGGCGCCGTGGCTGTCGTGACCCGCCCGCATGACCTCCGGGAGCACCGCACCGTCGCCGCGCGCCCTCGACCCAGCGGACCGTCCCACCGGCCGCACCACTCCCACAGCGGCCGCACCGCCGCCGGGACGACGGGGCCGGCAACGACCCACCTGTGCCGTTCGACGACGACGCCCCAGGCCCGGCGCCGCCCGGCCCGCCCGCCTGACCCCGCCCGCCTGACCCCGCCCGCCTGACCCCGCCCGCCTGACCCCGCCCGCCTGACCCCGCCCGCCTGACCCCGCCCGCCTGACCCCGCCCGCTGACCCCGCCCGCCGCCCGCCCGCTGACCCCGCCCGACCCCGTCCGCCTGACCCGTCCGCCCGACACACCGGCACCCCGGTTCGGCGGGACCGCGACGGCACACCTGCGTCGGGGTCGCCGATCTCACGCTGCCCCCGCCGCCGGCACCGGGCAGGATGATCCGGGTGAGCCTGCCCCAGACGCCGCTGTTCGGCTCGGTGGCCGACGTCGCTCGGGGCCTTGCCGACGTCGGCTACCTCGCGTCGACGGCCGTGGCCACGACCGTCTTCCTGGCCGACCGGCTCGGCAAGCCGCTGCTCGTCGAGGGCCCGGCCGGTGTCGGCAAGACCGAGCTCGCCAAGGCGGTGGCCCAGGCCACGGCCTCCGGCCTGGTCCGGCTGCAGTGCTACGAGGGCATCGACGAGGCCCGCGCGCTCTACGAGTGGAACCACGCCAAGCAGCTGCTGCGCATCACCGCCGGCCAGGGCCGGGAGTCCTGGGACGACACCCGCGACGACGTCTTCAGCGAGGAGTTCCTGCTGCCGCGGCCGCTGCTGACCGCGATCCGGCGCACCGAGCCGACCGTCCTGCTCGTCGACGAGATCGACAAGGCCGACGTCGAGGTCGAAGGTCTGCTGCTCGAGGTGCTCTCGGACTACCAGGTCACCGTGCCGGAGATGGGCACGGTGACCGCGGCGCGCCGGCCCTTCGCGCTGCTGACGTCCAACTCGACGCGGGAGCTGTCCGAGGCGCTCAAGCGACGCTGCCTGTTCCTGCACCTGGACTTCCCCGACGCCGACCTCGAACGCCGGATCGTCGCGTCCCGCGTCCCGGAGCTGGCCGACGCGCTGGTCGACGCGCTCGTCCGGACCGTGCGGGTGCTGCGGGGCCTGGAGCTGCGCAAAGCACCCAGCGTCGCCGAGACCATCGACTGGGCCCGCACGCTCCTCGCCCTCGGCCTGGACACCCTCGACGACTCCGCCGTGCGCGCGACGCTCGGGGTCGTGCTCAAGCACCAGTCCGACGCCGTGAAGGCCGCGGCGGAGCTGCGCCTCAACTGACGAGCACCCGCTCCAGCGCCGCGAGGTCCTTGCGGTTGGCCCGGCGCATCGCAGCGGCCAGCGCGGGCGCCGTCAGCGCGCCGAACCCCGACGCCGAGCCCCGGTTGCGCAGCGTCATCCGCGTGCCGTCGCCGGCCGGCTCCCAGGTGTAGGTCGTCTCCATCGGGAACGGGCCCTGGGCGGTGCGCATCACCAGCCGCTCGCCGGGGACCAGGTCGACGACCTCGTAGGTGTAGCGCAGCCGCCTGCCCAGGAAGCGCGCCTCGAACGCCACCCGCGAGCCGACGGCGAGCGGCGGCGAGGTCTCCCAGACGACCGCGTCGATGTTCGCGTACCAGCGCGGGGCGTTGTCCGGGTCGGCCGCGAACGCCGCGACCTCACCGACGGGGCGGCGGATGACCGCCTCGGTCACGACGTCGACCTCGGCCACGGCCGGCATCCTCGCACCCTGACGTCCGCCGGTCGAGCAGGCATGATGAGGTCGTGACGTCCCCGCCGGACACGCTCGCCCCGCACGGCCTGCCGGGGCATCTCGTCGGGTTCGTCGGCGCGCTGCGCGCGCACGGCGTCGCGGTCGGACCGGGAGAGACCGTGGACGCCGCGCGGGTGCTGGCCGCCCTGGACCTCATCCACCGCGACCACCTGCGCGAGGGGCTCGCCGCGGCCCTGCTCCGCCGTTCGGGCCAGCGCCCGACCTTCGACACCCTGTTCGAGCTGTGGTTCCCCGCCGCGCTGGGCGCAGGCTCGGGCACGGTCGAGGTGCCGCGGGTGGGCGACGACCCGGAAGCGCCGGTCGACCTCGACGCGCTGCGCGACGTGCTGGCCGAGCTGCTCCGGGACGGCGACCTGGACGCGCTCGCCGAGCTCGCCCGCGCGGTCGTCGACGCGCTGGGAACCGCCGGCGCCGCCGGTCAGGGGGTGCGGGGTTCGGGCGGGCGGCCCAGCTGGTCGGCGTACCAGGCGCTGCGGCTCGTGTCGCCGGAGACCCTGCTCGCCCGCGTGCTCGCCGACCTGCGGGGGGACGCCGCCGACGGTTCGTTCGCCGACGAGGTGCTCCGCCGCGAGATCCGCGACCGGATCGCCACGTTCCGCCGGATGGTGACCGACGAGGTGCGGCGGCGGACCGCGGAGCAGCGCGGCCGCGACGCGGTGGCCCGCTCGGCGGTCCCCAAGCAGGCCGAGCAGGTCGAGTTCCTCTCCGCGAACGCCGAGCAGCTGGCGACGCTGCGGCGCACCGTCGCGCCGCTGGCCCGGCGGCTCGCCTCGCGGCTGGCCGTGCGGCGGCGGCACAGCAAGCGGGGACGGCTCGACATGCGGCGCACCCTGCGCCGCTCGATGTCGACCGGCGGCGTCCCCATGCGCCCGGCGTACCGGACGCGCCGCCCGGGCCGTCCGGAGCTCGTGATCCTCTGCGACGTGTCGGGCTCGGTCGCCGGGTTCAGCCATTTCACGCTGCTGCTGGTCCAGGCGCTGCGCGAGCAGTTCTCCAAGGTCCGGGTGTTCGCCTTCGTCGAGCGGGCCGACGAGGTCACGCACCTGTTCGCGCCGGGGGCCGAGCTGTCCGGCGTCATGGCCAGGGTGCTGCGCGAGGCCGACCTGGTCGCCTTCGACGGCCACAGCGACTACGGCGGCAGCTTCGGGTCGTTCGCCGAGCACTGGGGCGAGGCGATCACGTCCCGGACGTCGCTGCTGGTACTGGGGGACGGCCGGACGAACTACCGCGATCCGAACCTGACCGTGCTGCGCCGCCTGGTCGGCGTCGCGCGCCACGCGCACTGGCTCAACCCGGAGCCGCGGCGGCAGTGGGGCAGCGGGGACTCGGCCGCGCTGCGCTACGCCGGGGTGCTGCCGATGCACGAGTGCCGTACCGCCGGCCAGCTGGCCGGCGTCGTGGAAGCGCTGCTGCCGGTGTGAGCGCGCCGCGCGGCTGGCGGGGAGAGGCGCCGCCACGGGCCCTCGCCGCCCTGCCACCGGGCGAGTCCGGCGGCACGGGCGTCCGCGCGGCCGCCGCGGTCGTCCGCGACGGACCGCGCGGCATCCGTCAGCCTGGCGAGGTCGATGGTCATCGCGCGGTGCGCGATCCGCATGCCGGTGACGTCGGCGGCGGTGGTCGTGGTGTCCACGGCCGTCGGCATCGGCGACCGGACCTGCGACGTTCCTGCCGTCGAGTTGCGGCCGGCACCGCGGGCCGCGCCGACTCCGACGTGTGATCAGCAAGACAACCCGCACGGTCTTGACCGGCCGGTCAGTCAAGGGTAGACCGGTCACGTCGTCAAGAAAGGAAGTGGTCGTCATGGGTACCGAGCGAGCCAGGACGTGGAGTAGGCCGCAGGACTGGGCGGCGCTGGTCATCGGCGTGCTGGTGGCCCTGTCGCCGATCGTCGTCACGACGTCGGCGGCAGCCGTGTGGACGCTGGTCGTCCTGGGGGTCGTCCTCGCGCTGACGAGCCTCTGGTCGCTCGCGGCGCCGGGCTCCGTGGCGAGCGAGTACGTGCACGGCGTCCTCGGCGTGCTGCTGTTCATCGCGCCGTGGGTGATGGCCTACAGCGCGCTGGCCGGCGCGGCGTGGACGTCCTGGATCGGCGGGGTGCTCGCGGTGATCGTGGCCGCGACCGCGCTGCCGGCGGCGACGGCCGAGCACCGGGTGGCCCACCCGGCGTGACCGGAGAACCTGTCGCAACTGTGATGTGATGACGGAACGGCCGCGGCGATGCGCCGTGGCCGTTCTGCCGTGTCGGGAGGAGGCGTCGTGGCCGAGACGGAACCGAGCCGGACCCGCATCCTGGCCGCCGCGGAGGCGTTGTTCGCGCGCGACGGCTTCGCGGCCACGCCGACCTCCCGGATCGCCGAACGCGCGGGCGTGCCCAAGGGCCTCGTGCACTACTACTTCCCCCGCAAACCCGACCTGCTGACGGCGCTGGTCGAGCGCCTGCCCGACGAGCGCGTCGACGCGGTGCGGCTCGCCGTGCCCGGCGACGTCGCGGCGAGCCTGTGCCGGCTGGTGGCGCACCTGGACCGGACCCTCGAGGGCTCCGAGGTGCTCTCGCACCTGCTCTGGCGCGAGGCCGACACGCATCCGGCCGTTCTCGACGCCATGCGTGCCCGCCGCCGGCGGGTGGTCGCGGCGATCGGTGACGTCGTCCGGGCGGCGGCGCCCTCGACGCCCGCCGCCCGGGTCGACAGCGCGTCCCGGCTGCTCGCGGCGGCCGTGAGCCACCGCCACTCGATCGCGCGGCACGGCGACACCGCGCCGATGGACGAGGAGATCGAGCTGCTGGCATCCGCCTTGACGTGACGAACATGCGTTCGTAGATTGGGACGTGTG
>CAVSJZ010000022.1:0-36198 GCA_963728105.1 uncultured Actinomycetota bacterium
CCCGGCGGCCGCTCGACACGCCCGCTGCCCGCGCCCGCCGCGCTCAGCCGGGCGTCCCCATGCGCCGCGCGAGCCGCTCCATGTTCCCCGGCATCTCGCGGGCCGCCTGGCGCCGGACGAGCAGCGGGACGAGCAGCCGCCCGATCCCGTGGCCGGTGAAGTCGACCTCGATCGTCACGCGGGACCGCTCCCCGCCGGGCAGCGGCTCGACGGTGACGGCGACCGCGGCCCGGATCGGCCCCTCGACACCCCGGTCGGACCACCGGCGCGGCGGGTCGAACTCCGTGATCTCCGTGACGACCTCGCGCTCGCGTCCCCCGATCCTGCGGACGGTCGTGCACCGGGACCCGACGTGCGTCGCCGGGCCGTCCAGCTCCCCGCGCACGACCCCCTGCTGCCACTCCGGCATCGTCCGCGGGTCGATGACGTAGGCGAAGGCCTCGTCGGCCGGCCGCGCGACCTCCGCGCTGGCGACGATCGGTGCCATCGACCCTCCCCGTGGTCCGCCGGTGCAGCAGCGTCCGCCCGGCGGGGTCGGCGGTCAAGTCCGGGCGGCAGGGCCGCCTCGACACCCTCGCCCACGCGCCCGGAGAATCGGCACCGGGCCGTCCGGGGAGGAGGCGAGGTCCTGATGCGCACCGCCACCACGGTCGAGGCCTTCCACCGCCGCGGCCGGGGGTTCCGCGACACCCTCGAGTTCGTCCTGGAGGCCGAGAAGGTCGGGCTGGACGTCTGCTGGGTCGCCGAGGCGTGGGGCTCCGACGGGCCCTCGACGCTCGGCTACCTCGCCGCCCGCACCGAGCGGATGCAGCTCGGCTCCGGGATCCTGCAGCTCGACGTCCGGACGCCGGTCGCGGTGGCCCAGGCGGCGATGACGCTCTCGGAGATGTCGCAGGGCCGGTTCCTCCTGGGCCTCGGCACGTCGGGGCCGCAGGTGATCGAGGGCCTGCACGGCCAGCCCTTCGCCCGGCCGCTGGCGCGGATGCGCGAGACGCTCGACATCGTCCGGCAGTGCTTCGCCGGCGAGAAGGTCAGCCACGACGGCGCCCGCTACCGGATCCCGCTGCTGGGCGGCGAGGGCCGCCCGATGCGGCTGTCCGTCGGGCCCGACCCCGACATCCCGATCTTCCTCGCGACGATGTCGCCGCGGATGCTGGAGCTCACCGGCGAGCGGGCCGACGGCTGGCTGGGCACCAGCTTCGTGCCCGAGGGCGCCGCAGCGTACTTCGAACACCTCGACGCCGGGCTGGCGAGGGCCGGCCGGATGCGCTCTGACCTGCAGGTCTGCCAGGGCGCCGAGGTCGCGTTCGCCCGCGACGACGACGAGCTCGCCGGGATGGTGGCGAGCCGCCGCAAGGAGTTGGCGTTCAGCCTCGGCGGGATGGGCTCGGCCAGCACCAACTTCTACAACGACGCCTACAGCCGGCAGGGCTGGGCCGACGTCGCCGCCGCGGTGCGGGAGCGATGGCAGGCCGGCGACCACGACGGGGCCGCTGCGCTGGTGACCGACGAGATGGTGCTCGCGACGACGCTCATCGGCACCGAGGAGCGTGTGCGCGAGCGGCTGCGGACGTGGCGCGGGACCGGCGTCGACATCGTGCGGCTCTACCCGGCGGGCGACACCCTCGAGGAGCGGGTGACGACCCTGGCGCGCGCCGTCGAGATCGCCCACGCGATCGACTGACGGCGGCGGCGGCCCGTCAGCCGGCGAGGTACCCGGCGAGCTTGTCGAGCTGGCTGCCCCAGCCCTGCTCGGCGCCCGCCCGGACGGTCTCGGAGAAGTCCGCGACGAGGTGGATGTGCAGGGTCGTGGTGTCGGGGTCGTCCTCGACGAAGGTCACGGTGCCCGTGCCGGTGCCCGAGCCGTCGGCGAAGCCGTCGTCGGCCCATACGAGCCGGGACGGCGGGTCCACCTCGAGGAACGTGCCGCTGTTGGGGTACCGGGCGCCGGTGGCGTCGTCGACCATGTCGAAGGAGATCCGGCCGCCCGCGCGCAGGTCGAGCACGATCGACTCGCGCGGGGTGGTGGTGCCGCGCGGCCCCCACCACTGCGCCATCTGGTCGGGGTCGGTCCAGGCGTCCCAGACGAGCTTGCGGGGCGCGGCGTAGGTGCGGGTGAACTCCAGCTCCACCACGGTCAGTCTCCTTCGGGATCGGTGGGCGAGGGGCGGCGCTGCAGCCGGGCGAGGTGCTCGCCCAGCCGGTCGAGGGACCCCTCGAAGTGACGTTGGTGGTGCGCGAGCCACGCGGTGGCGTCGGCGAGCGGCTCGGTGCGCAGGTGCGCCGGCCGCTGCTGGGCGCTGCGGCCGCGGGTGACCAGGCCGGCCCGCTCCAGCACCTTGAGGTGCTTGCTGACCGCCTGCAGCGAGATCGCCGGGAACAGCGCGGCGAGCTCGTTGACGGTGGCGTCGCCGCCGGCCAGCCGGGCGAGGATCGCGCGGCGGGTCGGGTCGGCGAGTGCGCCGAACGTGACGCTCAGCGCGTCGTCGTCCGGCGTCGCCGCGGCCGGCACCGCTCAGGCCTTGACCAGGTCGAGCAGGGTCATCCCGCTCGGCGTCGTCCGGCTGCTCGCGACGGTGAACGTCGACGGCGTGCCGTCGGTGAACAGCCTGCGGCCCGCGCCGAGGACGACCGGGCAGATCAGCAGGCGGTACTCGTCGACGAGGCCGGCGGCGCGCAGCGTCTCGGTCAGCTGCCCGCTGCCGTAGACGAGCAGGTTGCGGTCCTCGTCGCGGGTCAGCCGGGTGACCTCCTGCACCACGTCGCCGGACAGGAACGTCGCGTTCCAGGTCGGCTCCGTCAGCGTCGACGTCGGCACGTACTTCGCGATCGCGTTCATGACGTCGGCACCGGTCGCCGGGTCGTCGCCCATCGCGGGCCAGGCCCGGCTCATGCCGTCGTAGGTGACGCGGCCCATGAGCAGCGCGTCGGCCCACTTCTGCGCCTCGCCCTGGTAGGCGCCGACGGTCTCGTCGAAGTACGGCCGGGTCCACGTCGGGTCCTCGAAGACCCCGTCCAGCGTCAGGTACTCGACGGCGACGATGCGTCCCACGTTCCCTCCTCCGCGATCAACTCATCGGTTGTTCAACTGCCAAGTTGAACATACCCAGGGGAGGCGAGCGTTGTCAACTAACTGGTTGAGCTCGTCGCGAGCACGCCGTCGAGCCGGTCGTAACCCGACGCCAGGCCGGTCGTCATCCCGGACGCCACCCATGCGTCGCGGGTCGCGCGGTCCGGGTAGCGCACGGTCAGCTCCATCGCGGTGCGGTCGTCGCCGACCGGCTCCAGCAGCAGCGTGTTGACGCTGGGCCCGGGGAACTCGTCGAACGCCTCGACGGCGACCAGCCGGTGGGGCCGCGCGACCTCGTCGTAGGTGCCGCTGACGCCCATCGTCGCGCTGCCGTCGGCGCTGGTGAACACCCAGCGGTAGGTGCCGCCGACGCGGACGTCCATCTCGCAGGTGGTCAGCGGGAACTCGGGGCCGCCGAGCCAGCGGCGCACGTGCTCGGGCTCGGTCATCGCGCGCCACACCCGTCCGGGCGGGGCGCCGAAGAGCCGCCGGACCGCGATGGCCGTGTCGTCGGGCCGGGTGACCTCGAACGAGTCCGGCCAGATGCCCGTCATGCGTCCTCCTCGCCGTCGTCCATCCTCGCCAGGTAGTCGTCGAGCCGGTCGAAGCGTTCCTCCCAGAAGGCGCGGAACTCCGCGGTCCAGGCCGCGACCTCCCGCATCGGCGCCGCCCGCAGGTGCGCGGGCCGCGACTGGGCGACCCGCTCGCGGCTGACCAGGCCCGCGCGTTCCAGCACCCGCAGGTGCTTGGAGACGGCCGGGCCGCTGATCCGGAACGGGTCGCCCAGCTCGGCGACGGTCGCCGGCCCGGCGCGCAGGCGGGTGAGGATCGCCCGCCGGGTGGGGTCGGCGAGCGCCGCGAACACCAGGCTCAGCGGGTCGCGGGCCGCCAGCTCCGTGGCCACTCCCGGCCCGGCCGCTACGGCTGGGGCTGCTGCTGGGGCCACTGCTGCAGGAGCCAGGAGTTGCCGTCCGGGTCGGCGAAGCGGGCGAACAGCACGCCGCCGAGGTCCTGGACGTCGCCGACCTCGACCCCGTTCGCGGTGAGCGCGGCGTGGGCGGCCGCCATGTCGGCCACGACGAGGTGCAGGCCTTTCTGGACGCCGACCGGCATCTCCGAGATCTCCGGGATGCCGCGGCCCATGAGGATCGAGCAGCCCGACCCGGGTGGGTTGACCTGGACGATCCGCATGCCGCC
Organism: uncultured Actinomycetota bacterium; assembly: GCA_963728105.1. Taxonomy (GTDB): domain Bacteria; phylum Actinomycetota; class Actinomycetes; order Mycobacteriales; family Pseudonocardiaceae; genus Pseudonocardia. The sequence goes on from CAVSJZ010000022.1 coordinate 4,268, forward strand.
CGGCTGCACGTGGTCGGTCAGGAGCTCCCACCCGCACTGCTGCACGTAGAAGTCCCGTGCCCGGTCGACGTCGCTGACCGGTACGTGGACCAGCTCGAGGCGCATCGCGGGAACCCGGGTGGCTTCGGTCGTCGTCATGGTGGTCGTCCCTCCATTGTGAACCAAGTGGTTATGTAACCAGTTGGTTTGTATCGTGACCGGATGCGAGCTGTCAAGCGGGCGGGGCTCAGCGGTTCGTCTCGGTGGTGATGTGCTCGAATAGCCCCGCCCGGATACGCGTGCGCACGCCGGCGGCCCACGGCTCGTCCACCTCGTCGACCGCGAGCGCGGCCGTGCTGTTCAGGAGCATGCCGAAGGCGAGGAACGCCTTCACCGTGACCGGGTCCAGGTTCGCCGTGCCGGCCACCGTCTCCCACAGGTGGGCGACGCGTGCCCGCACGTGGTCGCGGACCTCGGTGTCGCCGCAGGCGGCGAAGCCCTGCAGCTGGAGCATGAGCGTGGTGCGGTCCGCCAGCGCCTCGTAGTACTGCACTCCCATGAGCGAGAGCGCCTCCAGGCCCCGCGCGTCCCCCGCGGCCAGCGCCATGCCGTCGCTGAACCGGTCGAATGCCGCCCCGACCAGCTCGAGGAACAGCGCCTTCTTCGTCCCGAACAGGCGGAACACGTAGGCCTGCGTGATGCCCGCCGCGCGCGCGACCGCCTCGGTCGACGCGCCGTGGAGCCCGTGGCGCGCGAACTCCTCCGCGGCGATCGCCAGCACCTGGGCCCGCCGTTCCGGTCCGCTCATCCGCGCCGCCATGCCGCTCAGATTACTGGTTACTCACCACTAACTTGTAGGATGGCCCGATGGGTGAGGACACCTGGGCCGGCCTGGCCGACCGCTTCGTCGACGAGGCGTACGCCACGGTGAAGGGGCACGTGCGCACGCGCGTGCTGCACGAGCACCTGCTGGAGCACCTCCCGGCGCCGCCCGCGGCGGTGCTCGACGTCGGCGGCGGGGCGGGCCACCAGTCGTTCCCGCTCGCCGAGGCCGGCTACGACGTGACGGTGCTCGACCCGTCCCCCGCGATGCTGGACCGGGCCCGGCAGCGGCTGGCGCGGCTGCCGGAGGAGGCCCGGCGGCGGGTCGCGTTCGTGGAGGCGGACGGCGAGCACGCCGAAGAGGCGCTGGGCGGCCGGCGCTTCGCCGCCGTGCTGTGCCACGGCGTGCTCGGGTACCTCGACCGGCCGGAGCCGCTGGTCGAGCAGCTCTGCCGGTGCACGGCCCCCGGCGGCCTCGTCTCGATCATGACGGGCAACGCGCGCGCGGCGGCGGTGCGCCCGGCCATGGAGCGGCGGTGGGACGACGCGCTGGCGGCGTTCGACTCCGCCACCGAGATCGGGGTGCTGGGCGTGCGCGGCCGGGCCGACACCGTGGAGGACCTCAGCGGGCTCCTGCGCGACCGCGGGGTGGAGCCGCTGCGCTGGTACGGCGTGTGGTTGTTCGTCGACTGGCTGGAGTTCAGCGGGGTCGAGCTGGACGCCGGCGACGCCCGACAGGTCGCGGCGACGGTCGCCGTCGAGCTGGAGGCGAGCCGGCGCGACCCGTACCGCCAGCTCAGCCGCGTCTTCCACCTCCTCGGGCGGCGGGGCCCCGGCTGACGGGACGCCGGCCGGACGGGGCGCTGCCGACGGGCGGGGGCCGTCGCGTGTCGGCGTGGCTGTCGCCGCTTCGGTGGGCCGTCGCTTCGGTGGGCCGTCGCTTCGGTGGGCCGTCGCTTCGGTGGGCCGTCGCTTCGGTGGGCCGTCGCTTCGGTGGGCCGCCGCCGGGCGTGGCCCGGCCGGCGGCGTCTCTCAGCAGGCGTTGGGGACGAGACCGACCGCGTTCGGCACCGGCAGCGTGCCGCTCCGCACCACGGCGCCGGCCAGCGGCGCGAGCAGGGCCGCGAGCCGGTCGGTCGCCGCGCCGAGCTCCCGCCACGGCGCCGCTGCCGCCGCGTCCGTCGCCGCCTCGATCCGGGCGTGCAGGTCCCGGCCCGACGGCGTGAGGTTCCCGGTCGCGTCGAGCAGACCGTCCGCCGCCAGCTCCCGCGTTCCGGCGTCCCACGCCGCCGCGTCGAACCGCCGGCCCTCGCGCAGCACGTCCCCGTCCGCCTCGCCGACCGCCGCCTTGATCAGATGGGACCGGACCGGCGCGACCCCGTGGGCGACGAGCACCGCGACGTGCCCGTCCCCGCGGTGCTCCCGCAGCGTGGTGCAGGCCTGCCAGAGCGCCAGGTGCGGGGTCCCGGGCCGGCTCAGGGCCTGGTTGGCGGCCGCCAGGACCCGCCCGGCGCAGTCGGCGCCCGCCGCGGCCCGCCAGGCAAGCTCGGCCGCCTCCGCCAGCTCTGGTGAGCCCAGCACGTCCGGGCCCCAGAGCCGGCGCAGCGCCGCGTCCGCGCCGGCCGACCGCGCCGCCAGCGCGTCCGCCGGCGTGGTGAACCGCCACGCGTCGGGCAGGGCCCGCGCGATTCGCGACGGGTGGAACCCGAAGAACGCGGCGGTGGCGACCTCCGGGCCGACCGCGCCCAGCGGAGCGATGCGCTGGGCGGCGTAGCCCATCCAGAACCCGCGCAGGCCCAGCGCGTCGGCCGCCGCCCGGGCCTCCGGCGCGAAGTAGGTCACGGCGTGGACGGGCTCGAACAGTGCCCACATGCGCCGGGCCGGACTCTCCGTCATGATTCGCCTCCCGCACCCTGACTATGACAGTTGTCATGGTGCACGGCCGGGCGCGGATCGTGGAAGCCTCGTCCGCCATGACACCCCGCATCCGCGTGTCCGACGAGGGCGCCGTGCGCCTCCTGACCGTCGACAACCCCGCCAAGCGCAACGCCTTCACCGGCCAGATGGCCCGCGAGTTGCTGGCGGAGCTCGACCGCGCCGACGCCGATCCCGCCGTGCGGGCGATCGTGGTCACCGGGGCGGGCGGGTGCTTCTCCTCCGGGCACGACCTGCAGGAGGTCCTCGCGGACCCGGCGACCGCAGGCGACCCGGTCGCCAACGCGGCGTTCACCCGTCCCGCGGAGATCCTCACGCCCGTCATCGGTGCGGTCGACGGCCCGGCCTACGCCGCGGGCTTCGTCCTCGCGCTCAACTGCGACCTGCGGGTCGCCACCGCCGGTGCCCGGTTCTGCGCCGTCGGCGCCGCGATCGGGCTGGTCCCCGTCGGCGGGCAGCTCAGCAGGCTGCTTGACGTCGTCGGCTACCCCGTGGCCTACCGGTGGCTCGCCACCGCGGCCCCGTTCGGCGCGCAGGAGGCCGAGCGGCACGGGTTCGTCACCGCGGTCCACGACGGGCCATCGGCGCTCGACGGAGGCCTGGCCGTAGCCGGCGCGATCGCCGCCGTCTCGCCCGCCGTCGTGGCCGCGGTCAAGGCCGGGCTGTCCCATACCCTGCACCGCGGTGCGACGGCCGGCCGCGCCGCCGAGGCGGACCTGGCCGCGCTCGTCCGGCGGCTGCCCGACGGCGGCGAGGGCGTCCGGGCGTTCCTCGAGCGCCGGCCGCCCGCTTACCCCGACCGTCCCGCGGACCTGCCCGAGCGGATCGCCGCGCTGCTGACCTGACGGCGGGCCGCCGATACCGTCGGGGCGACGGTCGACGGAAGGGGACGAGGATGCGCATCGACCGGGACGTGCCGGTGCCGACCCGCGACGGGTCGGTGATCGTCGTCGACGTCTTCCGCCCCGACGGGGACGAGCCGGTGCCCGTCATCGCGTCGATCAGCCCGTACGGCAAGGACGTGCACTGGCCCGACCGGTTCCCGCTCTACGACCTCGTGGACCAGAACGAGGACATGGTCTGGGAGACCGCCGACCCGCACTGGTGGGTGCCGCGCGGCTACGCGCTGGTGCGTGCCGACACCCGCGGCACCGGCAAGTCCCCGGGCCGCATGGACCTCTACGGCCGCACGGACGCCGAGGACTTCTACGACGTGGTCGAGTGGGCCGGGACGCAGCCGTGGTCGACCGGCAAGGTCGCCTCCAGCGGCATCTCCTGGCTGGCGATGATGGGCTGGCGCGTCGCCGCGCTGCAGCCGCCGCACCTGGCCGCCCTCGTCGCGTGGGAGGGCCTGACCGACTTCTACCGCGAGGCCGCCTTCCAGGGCGGGCTGTACAGCAACGGCTTCATCGAGTTCTGGTGGGCCCACCAGATCGAGCCGCAGCGCACCGGCCCCGACGGCGGCGACTGGCGCGTGGAGCTGCCGGCCCACCCGCTGCACGACGCGTTCCACGAGGAGCGCGACACCGACCTCTCCCGCGTCACCGTCCCGCTGCTGTCGGCGGGCAACTGGGGCGCGCTGCACCTGCACCTGCGCGGCAACGTCGAGGGCTGGCGGCACGCGGCGTCGGAGCACAAGTGGCTGGTCGTCCACACCGGCACCCACATCGACCCCTACTACTCCGACTGGGGCCGGGAGCTGCAGCTGCGCTTCCTCGACCGGTTCCTCAAGGGTCGCGAGGACGCGATGGACGGCGTGGCGCCGGTCCGGCTGGCGATCCGGCACGGGCGGTCGGTCACCTGGCGCGACGCCACGGACTTCCCGCTCCCCGGGACGCGGTGGCGCGAGCTGTACCTGGACGGAGGGGCGCTGCGGTGGGAGCGCCCGGACGCCGGGTCCGTCACCTACCCGGCGAGCTTCGCCACGGCTCAGGCGACGGAGCCGCTGGAGCTGACCGGGCCGGTCGCGCTGCGGCTGTGGGTCTCCGCCGACCGCGACGACCTCGACGTCCTCGCACGGCTGCAGCACCTCGACGCCGACGGCGTGCCGATCCCGGCCGTCGGCCCGCAGGGCGGCCCGCTGCCGATGGCGGTCGGCTGGCTGCGCGCCTCGCACCGCGAGCTCGACCCCGACCGCTCCCTGCCGTACCGCCCGTGGCACCCGCACCGGCGGCGGGTCCCGCTGACGCCGGGCGAGCCGACCCTGCTCGAGGTCGAGCTCTGGCCGACGAGCATCACGCTGGCGCCCGGGGAGCGGCTGCGCCTTGACCTCGTCACCGACGACGACGACCTGGGCTGGCTGACGCACTCCGACCCGGCGGACCGGCGCTCCGCCGCGGGGGCCACGGTCCACGCCGGCGGCGACCACGCGTCCCACCTGCTGGTCCCGGTGGTGCGGCCGGACGTCGCCGGGGGGTGACGCGGGTCGGTCGGCGGATGCGCGCCGTCGGGTGGCTCGCGGGGTGTGGGTGGCTGCGGTGTGGGTGGCTGCGCGCCGTCGGGTGGCTTGTGCGGCGTCGACGGCGCGCGGACGGCGCGTCGGCGTGCGAGTTGGTGTCCCGGTGCCCGGTGTGGCCGCGCGTCGGTCCCGCGCCTCGTCGGCTGTCGCGCGCCGGCTGCTGTCGCGCGCGGCGTGGGGTGGTTCAGGCGGCCTGGGGTGGATCGCGGGATGTGGGGTGGTTCGCGCGGTGTGGGGTGGCTCGCGCGGCGTTGACGGCGCGCGGACCGCACTTCGGCGTGCGAGTTGGTGGCCGCGGTGCCCGGTGTGGCCGCGCGTCGGTCCCGCGCCCCGTCGGCTGGCGCGCGCCGGCCGCTGTCGCGCGCGGCGTGGGGTGTGGCTCCCGCGGCCTGGGGTGGCTCGCGCGGCCTGGGGTGGCTCGCGCGGTGTGGGGTGGCTCGCGGGGCGTCGACGGCGCGCGGGCCGCGCGTCGGCGTGCGAGTTGGTGTCCCGGTGCCTGGCGTGGCCGCGCGTCGGTCCCGCGCCCCGTCGGCTGTCGCGCCCCGTCGGCTGTCGCGCCCCGTGCTGTCGCGCCCCGTCTGCTGTCGCGCGCGGTGCTGGGGCCCGCGCGCCGTCAGGCCGGCCGCGCGTCGTCGGGCGTCCCGCACACCATCCGGCTGCTTGCTCGTCGTCGACGGCGCGCGATCCCCCTCGCGGCACGCGAACCGCCGAAACGTGCCACATCGCTACGCCGTCAGCACGATCCGCCCGACGTTGGCGCCCGCCTCGATCCGCCGGTGCGCGTCGGCGACCTCGTCCAGCGGCAGCACGGAGTCGATCAGGGGTCGCACGGAGGCGGTCTCGACGAGCTTCCAGAACCCGTCGTGGTCCTCCTCGGCGGCGCTGCGCAGGCCGATGATCCGCTTGCTGAGCGTGTACAGGGCCCGCACGTCGACCTCGACCGTCCCGCCGAACTTCGCCCCGGACGTCACGAGCCGCCCGCGCGGCGCCAGCACGTCCATCCCGAGGTGCCACAGCCCCGGCGCGGCCAGGTTGTCGATCACGACGTCGACGCCGGCGCCGCCCGTGAGGTTGGCGATGCGCTCACGGGCGTCCGGTGCGGTCGAGTCGACGACCGCGTCGTACATCGGCAGCGCCGCCAGGCGCGCTGCCCGCCCGGCCCCGCGCGCGGTGCCGAGGACGGTCCGGCCCAGCGCCTTCGCGACGATCGCCGCCATGCTCCCGGACGCCGAGCCGGCGCCCTGCACGAGCACGGTGCCCGAGCGGTCCCCGCCGGCTCCGTCGATGCCTGCCGCGCGCAGCTGGGCGTAGCCCAGCGGACCGTTGACCGCCATCGCGGTCGCCTCGACCGGCCCGCAGCCGGGCGGCAGCGGCCGCAGGTTGGCCACCGGGACGGTCGTGAGCTCGGCGTACGCGCCCGGCCGGGTGACGCCGATGATCCCGAGGGTCCGGCACGCCTCGGTGCTGCCCGCCCGGCACATGTCGCAACGCAGGCAGAACACGGTGTTGCGCACGACGACGGGGGTGCCGACCGACAGCGGCGCCTCGGTGTCCGGCCCGTACCCCTCGACCGTGCCCGCGTGCTCGGAGCCGAGGACGTGCGGGAAGTCGTACCGGGCGAAGGGGACCGCGCCGGCCCGGTTGCTCACGTCGAGGAACGCGTTGACCGAGACCGCCCCGACGCGGACGAGCGCCTCGCCCGCGCCGGGCCGGGGAGCGTCGATCTCGGCCGGTTCCAGCACGTCGGGGCCCCCGTGTCGGCGGATGACGATCGCGTGCACCCGGTCCCCCTCGACGCCGAAGTGGTTACTGGAAACGGACGTTTCGCATGCTAGGGTCCGCCGCAAGGGGGTGTCAACGAGTGGGAACGTCCGGCGCGAACGGCCGGCGGCCGCGCGGTCGCGACGCGGCCCGCACCCGCGAGAAGGTCCTCGACGGAGCCATGGCCGAGTTCATGGCGAAGGGCTTCGCCGGCGCCCGCATCGACGCCGTCGCCGAGCGGGCCGGGGTCAACGTCCGCTCGATCTACCAGCACTTCGAGAGCAAGGCGGCGCTGTTCGACGCCGTGCTCGGCGACAGCGTGCACCGCCGCCACGAGCAGCTGCTGGCCGAGATGGCCGGGCATTTCGAGGTCGCGGGCGGCCTCGCGGAGGTGTTCCCGCTGTTCCGCAGGGTGCTCGCGGACAACCTCGGCTGGGTGCGCCTCATGGCGTGGAAGGAGCTCTCCGAGGACCTCGACGTCGACCCGTCCGACATCTTCTCCGCCGCCGACCGCCAGGCCCTGTACCGGCGCGAGATCGCGCTGTTCGACGCCGCGCGCGACCGCGGGCAGATCCCGCCAGACCTCGACAGCGACCTGCTGTTGATCGCCCTCACCGCGCTGGCGGCGTACCCCTGGTTCGTGCGGCCGCTGACCCTGCTCGCGACCGGCGACGCCCCGGAGTCGCCGGAGTTCCGGGCCCGCTGGGACGCCTTCCTGCACGCGTTGGGCCGGGCGCTGGCCGGGGCGCCGGCGCCGGGGGCGCCCGCCGTCCGCTCGGGCCCGGTGTCCGCACGGCTGCACCGCGAGCTGCGGATGCTGGGCCGGGCGCTGGACCGCGCCGGCCTCGCGGGCCCGTACGGGCACTGCTCGGTGCGGGTCGACGCCGGCAGCTTCCTCGTCACCCCGCCGCACCCGCTGCGGGTCCTCACCCACCGCGCCTGCGTCGCCGTACCGGTCACGGGGGGGCTGCCGGCCGGCGTCCTCGCACAGGTCCGGCTCGACCAGGCGATCTACCGCGCGCGCCCGCACGTCGGCGCAATCGCGACGATCGAGGCACCGTCCGTCGACGCGCTGGCCGCCGCCTGCCGGTGCATCGGCGCGGGGGACCCCGGCGGGGCGTACTTCGGCGAGGGCCCGGCCCGCCACGACGGCCCCGAGGTCCCCGACGACGGGGCCGGCGCCGCCGCGCTGGCCACCGCGCTCGGGACGCGCGCCGCGCTCGTCCGGGCGGGCGGGGGCGCGGTCGTCGTCGGGGAGACGCCCGCGCAGGCGCTCGCGCTCGCCGTGTTCCTGGAGCGGGCGAGCGCAGCGGCGCTGCGGCGCCCCCGCGAGCGGGTCGTGGCCGCGCCCGGCCCGGCGCCCGGCTGGGCCGACCGGCGGGCCGAGCGCATGTGGGAGTACCTCACGGCGGGCGACCCGGAGGCCGCCGCCCCCGGGTGAGCCCCCGCCGTGCCGCCCTGAACGTGTTCGGGCCCCGGTCGAGCCGCCACCGCCGGGGCGAGCTGCCGATGATCGCCGCGCAGCCGGGTGATCGCCGCTGGGAGCAGGAGGGCAACCGGCGGCCTCCACCTTCCCGAACCGGCGATCACCGGCGGTCGGGGCGACCGTGGGGCGAGCTGCCGCTGCCGGCCGGCTGTGGGGTGGGGCGAGCTGCCGCTGCCCGCCGGGGCTGTGGGGTGATCGCCGCGCTGGGAGCAGGGAGGCCACCTGTGGCCTTCACCTTCCCGAACCGGCGATCAGGGGCGGTCCGGGCGAGCGACTGCGGGGGTGTGCCGTCGCTGCCCGCCGGGCTGTGGGGTGATCGCGGCGCTGGGGGCAGGAGGGCAACCGGCGGCCTCCACCTTCCCGAACCGGCGATCACCGGCGGTCCGGGCCCCCGACCGTGGGGGGCGAGCTGCTGATGCTCGCCGGGGCTGTGGGGTGATCGCCGCGCTGGGAGCAGGGAGGCCACCTGTGGCCTTCACCTTCCCGAACCGGCGATCAGGGGCAGTCCGGGCGAGCGACTGCGGGGGTGTGCCGTCGCTGCCCGCCGGGCTGTGGGGTGATCGCGGCGCTGGGGGCAGGAGGGCCGCCTGCGGCCTCCACCTTCCCGAACCCGCGATCACCGGCGGTCCGGGCCCCCGACCGTGGGGGGCGAGCTGCCGCTGCCCGTCGGGCTGTGGGGTGATCGCCGTGCTGGGAGCAGGGGGGCCACCTGTGGCCTCCACCTTCCCGAGCCGGCGATCACCGGTCCGGGCGATCGACTGCCGGGGTGTGCTGTCGCTGCCCGCCGGGCTGTGGGGTGATCGCCGTGCTGGGAGCGGGGAGGCTACCTGTGGCCTCCACCTTCCGTCACCGGCGGTCCGGGTGATCGACCGTGGGGGTGAGCTGCCGCTGCCCGTCGGGCTGTGGGGTGATCGCCGTGCTGGGAGCAGGAGGGCCACCTGCGGCCTCCGCCCTCCCGAACCCGCGATCACCGGTCCGGGCGACCGACCGCGGGGACGAGCAGCCCTGACCCGCGGGCGCCGTCGTACCCGGTCAGCGAGGCGCGGTGGTCAGCGAGGCGCCGCCGCATCCGGTCGCCGGGCTTCCACGTCCGGTCGCCGGGCCGCTGCCGCATCCGGTCGCCGGCCGGCCGTACTCCGGCTCAGGCCGTCCTCGGCGCGGACAGGCGGGCCGCAGGCACCCGCGCGACCACCGGGTTGCGCAGGGTCCCGATCCCCTCGATCTCGACGCGGACGACGTCGCCCGCGCGCAGGAACTCCCCGCGCGGCAGCCCGACCCCGGCCGGCGTGCCGCCGGCGATGACGTCGCCGGGTTCCAGCGTCACCCGGGCGCTGGCCGCCGCGACCAGCTCCCGCCAGCCCGCGATCATGCCGCCCACCAGCTCGTCCTGCTTGAGGACGTCGTTGACCCACAGCCGCAGCCGCTGCTCGTCCGGGTCGGGCAGCAGCCACCGCGGGACGACCGCCGGGCCCATCGGGCAGAAGGTGTCCTGCGCCTTGGACGCCAGCCAGTCGTAGCCGAACGCGTCGTGGGGCGGGTCGGCGCGGCGGTGCGGGCCGCGCGCCGAGACGTCGTTCAGGACGGTGAAGCCGGCGACGTGCTCCGCCGCGTCCGTCGCGGCGACGTCCCGCCCGCGCCGGCCGATGACGATGCCGAGCTCGCCCTCCCAGTCCACCCGCTCATCGGGGTCGGGGTCGATCTCGATCGCCGCCTCCGGGCCGACGACGGTGGTCGTGGGCGGCTTGAGGAAGAACCACGGCACCCAGTCGGGCCCGGGCGGCGCCGCCCCCATCTCGGCGACGTGCGAGCCGTAGTTGACGCCGGCGCAGATCAGCTTGGGCGGGTAGCGCAGCGGCGCCAGGACCTGCGCGCCGTCGACGGCGGGCAGGCCGTCGGGATCCCAGCGCCGCAGCCGCGTCGCGAGCTCGTCCCAGTCGGCGATGGCGTCGACCAACCCGCGGTGGTGGCCGGGCACGGCGACGACGGCCCCGTCCGCCCGTCGCAGCGCGCCGAGCGCGTCGGCACCGTCGGCGGCGCGGTACGTGCACAGTCCCCAACCCGGCGCGGCCATGGCCGGAACTGAAGCAAACGTTTCGCCTCCGCGCAAGGGTTGTCAGCGTCACTGCCAGCCTCTAGCGTCCGCAATCAGTATTCGCTGACTTCGCCGCCGACGCCGTGGAACGGAGTGCTGCCATGATCGAGATCAGCCGGACGGTACTGGTCAACGACGACCCCGCGCAGGTGCAGCTGACCCGGGACCAGGTCTGGCACGGGCTGCTGCTCAAGGCGAACGACGCGCTGCCGTTCGTCCCCCAGATGGAGTCGTGCCACGTGCTGGAGCGCGGCGACGGGTGGCTCGTGCGGGACATCCTGCTGAAGGGCACGCCGTTGCGCGAGCGCGTGACGTTCGAGCCGCAGACCCGCGTCGTGTTCGACCGGATCCGGGGCGCGGAGCTCGGCCGGATCGAGAACGTCATCGAGACCGACGACCAGGGCCGGCTCACCTTGCGCTTCAGCTTCGGCCTCACCCACGAGGACCTGGAAGAGGGCTCCGACGCGGAGCGCGAGCACTTCGCGCCGATGCTGCCCGCCTACGAGAACGCCGTGGCGTCCACGCTGGCCGCGGTGCGCCGGACCGCGGCCGAGCAGGGTGACGCGCTGGCGGCGCCGCCCGCCGTCTCGTCGCGGCCCGACATGCCCGCCTGGATGGCGGCCTACTACACCGCGGCCGACGCGCTCGACATGGACGCGATGATGGCCCAGCACACCGACGACAGCACGGCCACCGTCGGCAACAACCCCACGCTGCACGGCAAGGACGCGATCCGCGGGGGCATCGCACAGCTGTGGGGGCTGTTGCGGGCGATGCGGCACACGTTCGTCCGGACCTGGGAGGTCGACGGCGGCGCCGCCGGGATCGTCGACGCGCGGGTCACGTACGTCCTGCAGAACGGCCGGGCCGTCACCGTGCCGGTCATGACGATCCTGACCCGGCGTGGCGACCTGGTTTCGGACCTGCGCTTCTGCATCGACATGGCGCCGGTCTTCGCGGCGCTGGCCCCGGTCCCCGACGACGCCGCCGCGGCGCACTGAGGGAGGCGGCATGTCCCAGGATCTCCCACACACCGGGCGCACCGCGCTCGTCACCGGCGCCGCTGCCGGGCTCGGACAGGCCTACGCGCTGCGGCTGGCCGCCGAGGGCGCCCGGGTGGTGGTCGCCGACCTCGCGCCCGCCGACGAGACCGTCAAGCTGATCGAGGCCGAGGGCGGCGAGGCCGTCGCCGTCACCGCCGACGTCGCCGACCCCGGATCCGTCGACGGGCTCGCCGCCCGGATCGCCGAGCTGGGCGGGGTCGACATCTGCGTGAACAACGCGGGCATCTACCCGTTCGTCGCGTTCGACGACATGACCTACGACCAGTGGCGCACGGTGCTGTCGGTCAACCTCGACTCCATGTTCCTGGTGACGAAGGCGGTGCTGCCCGGCCTGCGGGCCCGCAGCTGGGGCCGGGTCGTGTGCATGAGCTCGACGATGTTCCACGCCGGCGTGCCCGGCGCCGCGCACTACGTCGTCAGCAAGGGCGGGGTGATCGGCCTGGTCAGAGCGCTGGCCGGGGAGCTGGCCGACAACGGCGTCACGATCAACGCGATCGCCCCGAGCCTGGTGCGCACCCCGGGGACGTCCACCGGCTTCCACGACGAGACCGGGATGTTCGACATGATCGCCGGGATGCAGGCGATCAAACGCACCCAGGTGCCGCAGGACCTGGCCGGCGTGGTGTCGTTCCTGTGCTCCGAGGAGGGCGGGTTCATCACCGGGCAGACCCTCGTCGTCGACGGCGGGCTGGTGCGGGCGTAGCGATGGCGGAGTTCCTGGGCCTGGGCATGACCCACTACCCGCTGCTGGCGGGCACCGACGAGAACATGGCCGGGCTGCTGCGGTGGACGCTGACCGACCCGGACATCCCGGCCGACGCGAAGGACCCGGGCGGCTGGCCCGAGCGGATGCGGGCCGAGTGGGGCGACGACGAGGGCCGCGCGGCCGCCGCCGGGCACCGCAGGGCGCTCGTGGAGAGCCTGGCGCGGGTCCGCGCCGCGCTCGACGCGTTCCGGCCCGACCTCGTCGTCGTCTGGGGCGACGACCAGTACGAGAACTTCCGCGAGGAGGTCGTCCCGCCGTTCTGCGTGCTGGCCTACGGCGACCTGGAGGTGGGCGCGTTCGGCTACCTCAACGACCGCGGCAACCCGAACGCGTGGGGGCTGCCCGACGACGCGACGGTCGTCCTGCACGGTGACGCCCCGGCGTCCAGCGCGCTCGCCGACGCGCTCATCGCCGACGGCTTCGACATGGCCTACTCCTACCGCACGCGGGCCGGGTCGCACTTCCCGCACTCGATCCTCAACACCCAGCTCTTCCTCGACTACGACGACGCCGGGCGGAAGCTCGCGTACCCGCTCGTGCCGATCACCGTGAACTGCTACGGGCAGCACGCGATCGCCCGCCAGGGCGGGATGGCGCGGTTCGCGGCCATCGCCGACGAGCAGCTCGACCCGTCCGGCCCGAAGCCTCCGCGGTGCATCGACCTGGGCGCGGCCGTCGTCCGCGCCTACCGCGACACCGACCTGCGGGTCGCGCTCGTGGCGTCGTCGAGCTGGTCGCACGCGTTCCTCTGCGACAAGACCTGGCACGTCCGCCCGGACACGGCCGCGGACCGCCGGCTCTACGACGCGCTGGTCGCCGGCGACGTCGACACCTGGCGCGCGGTCACCTCGGCTGAGGTCGTCGACGCGGGCCAGCACGAGATGCTCAACTGGTTCTGCCTGCTCGGCGCCGTCACCGAGGCCGGGCTGCCGCTGCGCTGGTCGACGCTCGTCGAGAGCGACGTGTTCAACTCGAACAAGTGCTTCGCGATCTATGCGGAAGGATGACCCCAAGCGATGACACCGACGCCCCAGTCCGCGATCCGCGTCGCGAAGCTCGGCTACGTGGGGTTCGAGACCCAGGAGGTCGACCGGCTCGTCGAGTACTACACGAAGGTCCTCGACTTCAACGCCGTCGCCGCCGACCCGAACGGCGCGTTCCTCACGACGGGGCCCGACCACCACTGCGTCGTCGTGACGCGGGGGGACACCCGCGCCCGCGCCGTCGTCGGGTACGACATCTGGGAGGACCTCGACTCGGCGCAGCAGCGCCTGAAGGAGGCCGGCTACGAGACGCAGCGGCGCAGCGACATCGGGCCCGGCACGCCCGACGTGCTCGTATTGGAGGAGCCGAGCACGGGGACGCCGCTGCACCTCATGACCAGCCAGGACCCGAGCGGCGTCGCCGGCTACACCCCGCTGCGGCCGACGAAGCTGGGGCACGTCGCGGCGTACACGAGCGCGCTCGACCCGATGCAGTCCTTCTACCAGGACCTGCTCGGCTTCCGCTGGTCCGACACCGTCGGCGACTTCTTCGTGTTCCTGCGCTGCAACGCCGACCACCACGCCGCGAACTTCATGGCGAGCCGCAAGTACCAGGGCATGCACCACGTCGCCTACGAGATGCGCGACCCGAACCACCTGATCGCGATGCTCGACCACCTGGCGCAGAACAAGATCCGGCTGCACTGGGGCCCCGGCCGGCACGGGCCCGGCCACAACCTGTTCACCTACCACCGCGACCCGGACGGCAACGTCGTCGAGCTGTTCACGCAGATCGACGTCGTGCACGACGAGTCGAAGGGGTACTGGGAGCCGCGCCCGTGGCACGAGGAGTACCCGATGTACCCGAAGACGTGGGAGGTCGACCTGGCGACCGTCAACCAGTGGGGCCCGATCGACCCGCCGTCGCTGGACCACTAGACCGCGGGCGTCGAGCCTGGCGGGGTCGTGCCAGGGCGTGCCAGGCTCGGCCAGGTGACGGCGGTGCGGGTGCTGTGGGACGGCGGGGTCGCCCAGGTCGTGCTGTCCCGGCCAGGGAAGCTGAACGCGATGGACGCCGCCTGGGTCGACGGGCTCGCCGACGCGGTGACGGCGCTCGCGCGCGACAAGCCGGACATCGTCGTCGTGCGCGGGGAGGGACGGGCGTTCTGCTCCGGCCTCGACCTGGACATGCTCGCCGCCGACGGCATGCCGGACGGGTTCTACGCCCGCCAGGAGGAGGCCTTCGTCGGGTTGGAGCGGCTCGACCGGTTGGTCGTGGCCCAGATCCACGGCTACTGCCTCGGCGGTGGCCTGCAGCTGGCCCTGGCCTGCGACATCCGGATCGTGTGCGAGGACGCCGTGCTGGGGCTGCCGGCCGCCGCGGAGGGCCTGCCGCCGGGGATGGCGACCTGGCGGCTGCCGCGCTTCGTCGGGCTGGGGCGGGCCATGCGCCTGGCCGTGGGAGGTGAGCGGCTCGGCGCGGAACAGGCGGCGGCCATCGGCCTGGCCGACCACGTCCTGCCGGTCGCGGGGTTCGCCGAGGCCGCCGCCGCGCTGGTCGCGCAGTACCGCGCCGTGCCGCAGGGGGCTGCGCGGGCGACCAAGGAGCTCGTCCGGTCCGCATTCGACACCGACTTCGCGACCGCGCACGCCCGGTCGCGTGCACTCGTCGCCGAGTGCCTGGCGGGCCCGGAGGTCGCCGCCGCCCGGGCCGCGTGGGCGGCCCGCGGCTGACGGTTGACGCCGGGCCTCACCAGCCGACCGAGCGCCGGGCCGGGCCTGCGGGCTCAGTGAGCCCGGTGGTCGTACACGCGCCGGGTCTTCCGGTCGCTGCGCGGCAGCGTGCCGGGCGCGACCACCTCCACGTCCGCGCGCAGCCCGATCTCGGTGCGCAGCAGCGCCGCGACGTGCGCGGCGAGCCCGGGCGCCGCGGGGGCCTCCATCTGCACCCGCACCCGCTCGCCCGCCCCGTCCCGTTCGACGTCGACGCGGTACTCGCCGGTGGCGTCCGGCACGCCCGTCAGCGCGTGCTCGACCTGCGCCGGGAAGAACATGACGCCGCGGGCCTTGACCATGTCGTCCGTGCGGCCCCGCAGCCGCGCGATGCGCGGGTACGGGCTGCCGCACGGGCACGGTGAGTCGTCCAACGCCGTGAGGTCCCGTGTCCGGTACCGCAGCAGGGGCGTGGCCTCCTTGAGCAGCGTGGTGACGACCAGCTCGCCCCCGGTACCTGGTGGCACCGGCTCGAGCGTGGCCGGGTCGACGACCTCGACGAGGAAGTGGTCGGTCCAGACATGGATGCCGGCCCGCTCGGCGCACTCGATGCCCGCACCGGGACCCCACAGCTCGGTGAGGCCGTAGATGTCGTAGGCCGTGAGCCCGAGCAGGCCCTCGATCCGCGAGCGGGTGAGCTCGCTCCACCGCTCCGAGCCGAAGATCCCGGCACGCAGGCCGGTCGGCGCCCCGGCGAGCCGCTCCCCGAGGGCCAACGCGAACGACGAGGTCGCGCACAGGGCGGTCGTCCCGAGGTCGGCCAGGAGCTCCAGCTGGAGTTCGGTGTTGCCCGGTCCGGACGGGATCGCCATGGCCCCGACCCGCTCGACGGCCGACTGGAAGCCCCACCCCGCCGTCCACAGCCCGTAGCCGACCATCACCTGGACCCGGTCGGTGTCGGTGATCCCCGCGTAGTCGAGACACCGCGCGAACATCCCGGTCCACTCCTCGAGGTCGTGGCGGGTGTAGGTGCACAGCGTGCGCCTGCCCGTCGTCCCCGACGAGGCGTGGACGCGCACGACCTCGCGCTCGGGCACGCAGGTCCACCCGAACGGGTAGGCGGCCCGCAGCTGCTCCTTCGTCGTGAACGGCAGCCGGGCCAGCTCCTCGACCGAGCCGATCCCGGCCGGACCGATCCCCGCCCCGGACAGCACCCCGCGGAAGAACGCCGAGCCGGCGTAGGCCCGCCGCACGCTCTCCCGCAACGCCTCTGCACTCATCGCCGAACCCCCGCTGATCGCGGATGTGCCCGACCGCTCGGGCCGCGGCGTCGATCGTCTCAGGTGCAACCCGGGAACGCCGCGAAACCCGCGGAGGCTGCCCTGGCGTCGACGCCACGCCGTCGATCTCCCGCGGTGTCAGATCCACCCGAGCAGGAGCGCGACGCCGAAGGCGATGACGAGCGCGGCCGCCACGGCGATCGCGACGGTCGTCGCCCGCCGGGGAGCGGATCGCCGGGCGGCGGATCGCCGGGCAGCGGGCGGCCGGGGAGCGGATCGCGGTAGCGGCGCGTGTCCGGACGGCGGCCCGGGTCCGAACGGCGCTTGTCCGGGCGGGGGCGCGTATCCGGGCGACCGCGCTGCGGGCGGGCGAACCGGCGGCGGGGTCGGCTGACCGGCGGACGGGGCCGCCCGGCCGGGCGGGGCCGCCTGGGCGGGCGGGGCCGGCGGGGCGGGGGGCGAGGCCACGTCCGGGACGGCGATGGCACCGGTCGCCGCGGACCCTGGCTGCGCGGCGCGGGCCGGCTCCCGGGCCGCCGCGGCGCCGGACCGCAGGGACGCGATCGCGTGCAGCCGTCCGAAGTGCAGCTGCGCCAACGACGGCGGCGGGAGGCCGAGGGATCGGTCGCTGGGCAGCGGGTCCTGCCAGTACACGGGCCGGACGAAGTGCCGCCTGCGCAGCCCGACGGCGTGCTCCCACTCCGCCCGGACGTAGGGCGAGCGCATGGCGTCGTGCGACCAGAACAGCTGGAAGACGTCCGCGTCCGTGATCATCTCGGCGAGCGCGGGCTGCCAGCGCTGGCCGGCCCGTAGGTCGTGCACGTCCATGAGGAAGCGGTCGCCGGTGGCCTCGACGATCGTCCGGAGATGGCGCACGATCGCCTCGTCGCGATGGGAGTACGACGCGAAGACGTTGCGGAACGGGGAGACCGTGCGCGGCTCGGGCTCCTGGTGCAGCGGCGCCGCCGCGGCCGGCCCGACCCGCACGCTGAACGGCACGGTGGAGATCAGCACGATCCCGAGGTAGACGTCGAGGCCCCCGTGCAGGTAGCACCCCGGCTCCGCGGCGCCGACCCGGAACCGGAACGTGAGGTCGTGGACGGGCTCCTCCCAGCGGAGGAAGGCCTGTGGCGGGTTGAACCGGGCGCCGTCCAGCCTCGGCACGAACCTCAGCTCGTCGCCGCGGGGCAGGCCCGCGCCGCTGTCCCCGGCCACGAACCCGTACCAGGAGGCTTGCGGTCCCAGGCGGTGCCGGGCCCGCTCGCGGACGATCTGGTCGGGATCGTGCAGGTGCCCGTCCGGACCGACGAACGGGACGGACAGGTGCGCGTAGACGAGCAGCTCCTGCCAGAGGCCCGGCTCGACCGTGCGTGGCCGGAAGACGGTGAACTGGACGTCCTCGTCCGGCAGCGGGTCTGCCCGCGCCGCCTCGGGCGCGGCGCACGCGACGGCGCTGCCCGTGCACTCCTGCTGCCGCCCGACGGTCACGGCCATCTCGGCGACCGCGAGGTCGGCCGCCCGTTGCACGCCCTGCAGCAGGCGCCCGAGCTCCTCGGCGGTCGACGGGCGCTCGGCCGGGTCCTTGGCCATCGCCTGCTCCAGGACCGCGCACAGCTCGTCGGGCACGCCGTGGCCGCGCAGGTCGGGCACCGGGTCATGCAGGATCCGCAGGAGCTGGGCGATGATCTCCTCGCCCGGCCGGCGCTCGAAGGCCGCGTGCCCCGCGATGATGGAGAACAGGGCCGCGCCCAGCCCGTAGACGTCCGACGCCGCGGTGGGCGGTCGGCCGGTCAGCAGCTCGGGGGCGGTGTGGGCCAGCGACCCGGTGAACGCGCCGGTGGCGGTCTCGAGGCGGCCCTCGGTCCGGGCGATCCGGAAGTCGGTGAGCTGCGCCTCGCCGTCGTCCGCCAGCAGGATGGTGGTCGGCTCGACGTCGCGGTGCAGCGTGCCGACCCGGTGCGCGCTCTCCAGGCCGCCGGCCAGCCGCACCCCGATCCGGGTGGCCTCCTGCCACGGGACCGGGCCGTCCCGGCGCACCCGGGCGGCCAGCGAGTCCGGCGACCGGAACGGCATGACGAGGTAGGGCCGGCCGCTGGGGGTGACGCCGACCTGCAGTACGTCCACGACGTTCGGGTGGCCGGACAGCCCACCCAGCGCCCGGCCCTCCCGGAGGAACCGCTCCCTTCCGACCCGGTCCAGGTCGGTGTGCAGCAGCGTCACCGCCACGACCCGGCCCGCGGCCTCGTGGGTCGCGCGGAACACGACGCCGGCCGCGGCCCGGCCGACCTCGACCGCGTCGACGAACCCGGCCCGGGCCAGGTCGGCGACGGCGGCCGGGTGACCGGCCGCCTGTCCCCGCGAACCCACCGACGAGGTGCCCACGACCGCGCCTCCCGACTCCGCCCGACGGGCTGGTCGACACTGTGCTCCGTCCGCTCGCGCGACGAATGATCGGCCCGGCGGGCCGGTGCGCGCCATCGCCCGCCGGCGAGAAGTCGGTCCGCGGGCGTCAGGCTTGTCTTACCGGTCGGCAAGGGTCCGCGCCGCTATCGGCGCCACCATCCGGTTGACGACGTGCGTGCGGCCGTCGACGACGATCGGGCGGTCGGGCACGCCCACCGCCGTCAGACGCGGGCGGGCTCGGCGTCGTGGGCGTGGATCCAGGTGAGGCGCTCCGGCAGGCCGGGCAGCTCGGCGTCGCGGCGGCGCGCGGCCCCGCCGTCGAGCTCGTAGTAGCGGCCGGCCTGGCGCGACCAGTGCTGGACCCGCCGCGCCCGTGCGCGGCGCAGCGTCTCGAAGTCGGCGAACGCGTCGGCGTGGCCGGCCGGTCCGGCGCGGCCCAGCAGCGAGGCCAGCACGTAGGCGTCCTCGATGGCCTGGCCGGCGCCCTGGCCCTGGTGGGGGAGCGGGGCGTGGACGGCGTCCCCGGCCAGCACGACGCGGCCGCGGCTCCAGCGGGGCAGCGGCGGCACGTCCTGCAGCGCCCAGAAGTGCATGTCGCCGCCGATGTGCTCGACCAGGTCGAGGATGCGCCGGTCCCAGCCCAGCCCGTGCAGGAGCGTCATGGCCTCGACGCTGGTGCCGGGCGCGCGGCTGGTCGCGGCGGTCCAGCCGGGCAGGCGGTCGGGCCGGTGGACGGCCAGCAGGTTGATCAGCGCGCCGTCGTCGACGCCGTACGCCACGACGTGGGTGCGGGGACCGCACCAGAAGTGCATCGAGCTCGGGTCCGGGAACCCCGGGGAGCGCTCGACCGGGATCAGCCCGCGGAACCCGATCTCCCCGGACAGGACCGGCCGGGTGACGCCGGCCACGTGCGCGCGGACGGCCGAGTGGATGCCGTCCATCCCGACCGCGACCCGGGCGCGCACGTCCGGCCGCCCGGCGAACCGCAGCCGCACGCCGTCCGGCTCCTCGTCGATCCCGACGAGGCGGTGGTCCAGGTGCACCTGCTCCGGCGGGACCGCGTCGGCGAGCAGCCGCCGCACGGTGCCGCGGTGCAGCAGCAGGAACGGGCCGCCCATCGTGTCGCGGTACCAGCCGCCGATCGGGTGCGACCAGATCAGCGTGCCGTCGTCCCAGCGGCGGAACTGGATGTCGGGCGGCACGTGTCCGGCGGGCGTGGCGTCGACGCCCAGCCGGGCCAGCAGGCGCGTGGAGTTGGCGCCCAGCGCGACGCCCGCGCCGACCTCGCGCAGCGCGTCCGCCTGCTCGAAGACCTCGACCGCGACGCCCGCGCGGAGCAGCCCGATCGCCAGCGTCAGGCCGCCGAGCCCCCCGCCGACGACGGCGACGTCCGTGTCGTGATCCACCGGTCCTGCCTCCTCGGTCCACGCCGGGGCAACGGGCACCGGTGCGCAGGGCCAGCCTCGTCGGCATCTGGCCCTGGCTCAAGAGCCGCGCCTCGGCGGGCGCCCGGTGCCCGGCACCGGGCCCCCGTCGGTCGTGAGGCCGGGGACCGGGTCCCGGGCCCGGAACCGGCGACGGTAGGTCAGCGGCGACAGGCCGACGTCGGCGGCGAGGTGGGCGCGCAGCCACGCGGCCGTGCCCAGGCCGGACGCGGCGGCGACCGCGTCGACCTGCAGGTCGCTGCGCTCGAGCAGGCTGCGCGCGTGCGTGACCCGCCGGGCGACGAGCCACGCGTGCGGCGAGGTCCCGGTCTCGGCGCGGAACCGGCGGGTGAACGGGCGCACGCTCATCGATGCCCGCGCCGCCAGCGTCGCGATGTCCAGCTCGTCGCCGATGTGATCGAGCACCCACGCCCGGACGGCCGCGGTCGGGCCCTCGCCCGCGGCGGGCACCGGCGTATCGATGAACTGCGCCTGCCCGCCGTCCCGCCACGGGGCGACGACGACGTCGCGCGCGACCTCGTTGGCGACGGCGGCGCCGTGGTCGCGCCGCAGCACGTGCAGGCACAGGTCGAGACCCGCGGCGAGGCCGGCCGACGTCGCGAGGTCGCCGTCGTCGACGAACAGCACCGACGCGTCGACGGTGACGCCGGGGTGCAGCCGCCCCAGCGCGTCGGCCTGGGCCCAGTGGGTCGTGACCCGGCGGCCGTCGAGACGCCCTGCGGCGGCGAGGACGAAGGCGCCGGTGCAGGGAGAAGCCCGCGACGGTCGGGACGGTGCGGTCGCCGACCGCGCAGACCCGCACGTCGTAGAGGGGGCGCCCGTCGCGCCGGGCCTTGCCGAACACCAGCGGCGGGATCTGCAGGTCGAACCCGACGACGGGCGGCAGCGCCGGCACGGCGACGACGTGGCGGCCGTCCGGCGTGGGCATGGCCAGTTCCTTGCACATTGTGGCGTTCAGGCCACTCGACGGCGGTGTTCATGACCGCGTCCTGGCAGCTCCTGCTGTTGTGGGCGTCCTGGTCGGGATCGGCAGCGGCTCGATGGCGCTGACCTTCGTCGCGACGGTGACCTCGCGCTGGTTCGTCCGCAGGCGCGGGCTGGTGGCCGGCGTCCTCACCGCCTCCAGCGCCGCGGGCAACCCGGTGTTCCTGCCCGTGGCGGCGGCGCTCGTCGCGTCAGCGGGCTGGCGGGCGGCGTCGCTGACCGTCGCCGGGGCGGCGCTGCTGGTCGTCCCGGTCGTGCTGCTCGTGCTGCGGGAGCGCCCGGGCGACGTCGGGACCGTCGCCTTCGGCGCCGCCGCTGTGGGCGTTCATCGTGTTCTACGGGCTGGACTGGGTCGCCACGGTGCCCCCGACCGTCACGCTGTGCCGCGAGCACTTCGGACCGCGCGGCGCGGTCGTCTTCGGCTGGGTGTTCGCCTCGCACCAGATCGGGTCGGCGGTCGCCGCCGTCGGCGGCGGCCTCGTCCACGACCTGACCGGCACCTACGACGGCGCGCGGTGGGGCGCCGGGGCGCTGTGCCTCGTCGCGGCGGGCCTGTCGTCGGGCGTCGCCCGGCCCGCCGCCCGCCGGCCCGCGTGACCTACATCGACGGCATGGGCCGGCCCGCGGGGACGGTGAGCCCGGGAACGGCGTGCGGGGCGACGATGACCAGCACGCCGAGGACGAGCAGGAAGGCGGCCGTGCCGTAGACGGCGACGCGGCGCCATGGCAGGACCTTCTCGACGGCGATGAGCCCGGCGACGAACGCCATCCACGGGATGCTCATGATGCCCAGGGCGAACAGCGCCGCCATGAGGGCCCAGCAGCAGCCGACGCACCACGCGCCGTTCTTGGCGCCCATCCGCAGGCCGCCGAGCAGCCCGTCCCGCCAGGAGCCCAGCAGGAAGCCGAGCGGGCTGCGGCACTTGCCAAGGCACACGTCCTTCAGCGGGGTCAGCTCGTAGACCGCCGCGACGATGATGGTGGCCCCGGCCAGCGGCCGGCCCGCGTGGTCCCAGGAGAGCGCGTCACCGGCCAGCCGGCCTGTGCCGGACGCGACGACCCAGGCCACGATGCCGGCCGCGGCCCACGTGAGGAGGTAGCCGGCGGTGAACGCGGTCGGCGCGAGCGGGAGCCGGGCCTTGGTCATCCGGGCGTAGAGGGCGACCGTCGGGGCGACCGACGGGAACATCATCGCCGCCATCATCACGACCCAGACACCGAGGAACCAGCCGAACGCCCCCAGCGACGTCCACGGGCCGCCGTCCATGCCCTGCATCTGGCCGACCATCCACCACCAGCCGACCGCGGCCAGCGCGAACAGCGCGAGCACCAGCCCGAGACGCACCCGTACCGCGGCGAACGCCGGGCGCAGGCCGCCGCCGTCGACCGGCGGGGCCTGTTCGGTGGCCATCAGCTCAGGCGGCCCACGAGAAGTTCGACGTCGACACGCCCGTCTTCCCCTCGTACCGGATGCCGAAGGCGTCGATCTGCGACCGCTGTGCCTCGGCCATCGTCAGGTCGGACGCGACCGGGTGGAACATCCCGTGGAACCGCACCGGCTCCCCGGTGGTCACCCCGAACGGCACGATGTCCTGGATCTCGAAGTCGATCGCTTCCCCGACCCGCACGGAGTGCCGGAGGCCGTCGTCGTCGATCTCGATCGCGGCGCGCTCGGCGCCGAGCAGCTCACCGATCAGCGGCGCGAGCCCGGCCATGGGTCCGCCGAGCTGGCCGCTGAAGACCCGGATCAGCGCGTCGAACTGGGCGTCGCTCGCCTCCTCCCCGACGAACACGCCGACCCGCCAGTTGCCCTCCGTCATCACCTTCGGGGTGTCGGCGATCATCGCGACCTTGCAACCTGCGATGTCGGTGCCCTCCACCGCGCCCTCGCGGATGTTGAACACGAGGGTGACCCGGCAGAAGTCGTAGGTCGCCCCGTGGTCCAACGACAGGTTGCACGGACACATCAGCTCGCACGAGCAGGTCTCGACGTAGCTGCCCTGCAGATGCCACGACATCGTGCCTCCAGTCCCCAGCGGGAACGCCTCGGCCGGGGCGCCCATTATCGACCCGCACCGGCCCGGTGGCCAGCGTCGTGTCCGCGACCGGTCGCCGGGCGGGTCAGGGGCCCCGGGCCGGTCCCAGGCGGCGATGAACCCTCGTCGGTGGCCGCCCCTGGCGGGTCAGCCGCTCACCGCGGCCTCCGAGGGGACCGCGACGTGGCGGCGGCGGGTCGGCAGCAGGATCGTCGGGTGGGCGACGCTCCAGGCGGCGCCCGCGCAGACGCGCTCCTTGATCCACGCGGCCGCCCGGCCCCGGACGGCCGTCGCCCGCGGCCGGTCGTCGGGCGTCACCGGCTGGATGATGCCGTCGCGGCGACCCAGGCTGATGCACTGGATGGTGTAGCCGATCGTCCGCTCGGGCACGGGGCGACCCGTCAGCCGCGCGGCGATCGCGTCGGCCGCGAGCCACGCCATCGGGATCCCCGAGGCGCACGACATCCGCAGCGGCCTGCCGCCGGCCCCGGCGGCGACCGCGGCGTCGCCGACGGCGTACACGTCCGGGTGCGAGACCGAGCGCATCGTGGCGTCCACGACCACCTGCCCGTTCGGGGCGACCTGCAGGGTCGTCGCGGCGGCGATCGGGTGGACGGCGAAACCCGCCGTCCAGACCGTCAGGTCGGCCGCGATGCGGCCGTCGGCGCCGGTGACCACGCCCGCCTCCTCGACGCGCACCACGTCGGCGCCCTCGTGGACGGTGACGCCCAGCCGGTGCAGAACCGCGCCCAGGTGCCGGCGGGCGGCGTCGCCGAGCCAGCCGCCGACGCCGTCGCGGGCCGCGAGCGCGACGTGCAGGTCCTGGCGGCTCTCGGCGATCTCGGTCGCGGCCTCGATGCCGGTCAGGCCGCCGCCGACGACGAGCACGGTCGCACCGGCCGGCAACCCGCGCAGCCGCTCGTGCAGGCGTTGGGCGTCTGGCCGGCTCGCGAGGGGGGACGCGTGCTCGGCCACGCCGGGGACGCCGTGCTCGGCGGCGCTGCTGCCGAGGGCGTAGACGAGGGTGTCCCAGGCGATCCGCTCCGGACCGTACGGCCCGGCGAGCTCGACCGTGCGGCGGTCGGCGTCGACGGCGGTGACCCGGGCCGTCCGCACGGTGACGCCGGTGCCGGCGACGACGTCGCGCAGCGCGCGGTGCCGCAGCTCCTGGCCGGTCGCGAGCTGGTGCATCCGGACCCGCTCGACGAAGTCCGGATCCGCGTTGACCAGCGTGATCTCGGTGTCGTCCGGGTGCAGCCTCCTGGCGAGGCGCCCGGCGGCGTGGGCTCCGGCGTACCCGGCGCCGAGTACGACGATGCGGTGCTTCATGGCGCGTGCTCCTGTCCGCTGTGTTCGTGGCCCGCGTGCTCGGGCTCGCGTCCTGAACCGGACAGCGGCGGGATTCCTGACAGGTCCCGGCTATGACCCCGGTCACCAGTCGCGGGCGAGCGGCTCCCCGTGGTCGGACGCCGCCCACTGGCGCGTGATGCGCTCCAGCTTGGCCGGGTTCACCTGGATGTGGAGGCCGGCGACCCCCTCGGTGGTCGTGTCGAGCGACAGCACGCCCGCGACCCGGTCACCGCCCACGACGAGGAGCGCGGGACCCCTGTTGACCAGGGCGGCGTACACGGCGGGGCGGTCGCCGACGAACTCCCGCCTCAGCGCCGCCGACCGGAACAGCCCGCGCAGGAACCGCGCGATGCGCAGCGCGCCGACGAGCGGGCCGCGCCGGGCCGGGACGCGCCCGCCGCCGTCGGCGATGCTCACCGCGTCCTCGGTCAGGAGCTTGACCAGCGGCGCGGTGTCGCCGCTGAGGGTCGCGGCGAGGAACTCCTCGACGATGCGCTCCGCGGCGGCCGCGTCGGTCGCCGTGCGGGCGCGGCCGGTCGCGACGTGCTGGCGGGCGCGCCGGTAGAGCTGCTGGCTGTTGGCCTCGGTGACGGCGAGCATCCGGGCGATCTCGCCGTGCGCGTAGCCGAAGGCCTCGCGCAGCACGTAGACGGCGCGCTCCCGGGGCGGGAGCCGGTCCAGGAGCGTGAGGACGGCGAGCGAGACCGACTCCCGCTGCTCCGCGGTCTCGGCCGGGCCGAGCATGCGGTCGCCGTCGAGGACCGGCTCGGGCAGCCACTGGCCCACGTACGTCTCGCGCCGCACGCGGGCCGAGTCGAGCAGGTTGAGGCAGACGTGCGTCAGTGCCGTCGTGAGCCAGGCCTCGGGCTTCTCGATGCGCTCCCGGTCCGCCGCCTGCCAGCGCAGGAACGTGTCCTGGACCGCGTCCTCTGCGTCGCCCGCCGAGCCCAGCAGGCGGTAGGCGATCGCCTCGAGGCGCCCCCTGGCGCCTTCGAACACGTCGACCTCGTCGGGACGCAGCGGCATCGCCCGCCATCCAAGCACGCGGGCGCCCGCGCCGGCAGCCACGCCACCGTTGGCGGGACGGCGCGAGCGTCCGTAGATTCCGGCCCACCTCCGGCCGACAGGAGCGCAGATGGCGATCCCACCCCCCGACGCCGCGCGGCTCGCGGCGCTGAACGAGCACTTCGCCTTCGGGCTGTCCCCCGCCGAGCTCGACGAGATCGCGCCCGCGGTCACGGCGACGTTCGCGGCGTCGGAGCGGGTCGAGGAGCTCTACGAGCGCTCGGCCCCGCAGACCCCCGAGCGGGCGTGGGCGGAGCCGGCGGACAACCCGCTGGGCGCGTGGTACGTCACCACGTCGATCCCCGGCGCCGCCGAGGGCCCGCTGGCCGGCAAGACGGTCGCGATCAAGGACAACATCTGCGTCGCGGGCGTGCCGATGACGAACGGCTCGGCCACGGTCGAGGGCTTCGTCCCGCGCCGGGACGCCACCGTCGTCACGCGCCTGCTCGCCGCGGGCGCGACCATCGCCGGCAAGTCGATGTGCGAGGACCTGTGCTTCTCCGGGGCGAGCTTCACCTCGCGGCCGTGGCCGGTGCGCAACCCGTGGGACCCGGGCCGCAACGCGGGCGGCTCGTCGTCGGGCAGCGTCGCGCTGGTCGTCACGGGGGAGGTGGACCTGGCCATCGGCGGCGACCAGGGCGGGTCGGTCCGCATCCCCAGCTCGTTCTCGGGCGGCGTCGGGCACAAGCCCACGCACGGCCTGGTGCCCTACACGGGCGCGTTCCCGATCGAGCAGACCATCGACCACCTCGGCCCGATGACCCGCACGGTCGCGGACGCCGCGGCCATGCTCGGCGTCCTCGCCGGCGTCGACGGGCTCGACCCGCGGCAGCCGACGACGATCGAGCCGGTCGACTACACCGCCGCGCTCGCCCGCTCGGCCGAGGGGCTGCGGATCGGCGTGGTCGCCGAGGGCTTCGGGACGCCGGTCAGCGACGCGGGCGTCGACGCGTCCGTGCGCGCCGCCGTCGACACGCTCGTCGGCGCGGGGCTGTCGGCGCGCGAGATCTCGATCCCGTGGCACACCGACGCCATGGCCGTGTGGAACGTGATCGCGACCGAGGGCGCGGCGTTCCAGATGATCGCCGGCAACGCCTACGGCCTGAACTCCCAGGGCCTCTACGACCCCGAGCTCATGGCGCACTACGCGGCCCAGCGGATCGCGCGCGGCGGCGAGCTGTCGAAGACGGTGAAGCTCGTCGGGCTGTCCGGGCGGTACACCTTCGAGCACGGGGGCGGCAGGTACTACGCGATGGCGCGCAACCTCGCGTTCGAGCTGGTCAAGGCGTACGACGACGCGCTGGCGTCCGTCGACGTGCTGGTGATGCCGACCCTGCCCTACACGGCGAAGCCGCTGCTGCCCTACGACGCGCCGCTCGGGGACTACCTGGACACGGCCCTGTCGATGATCGGCAACACCGCGCCGTTCGACGTCAGCGGGCACCCGGCGTGCAGCGTGCCGGCCGGGCTGGTCGGCGGCCTGCCGTGCGGCCTGATGATCGTCGGCAGGCGCTTCGACGACGCCACGGTCCTGCGGGTCGCCCACGCCTACGAGCAGGCCGTCGGTGGGTTCCCCGCCCCGCCCGCGCTGACGGCGACGGGGGGACAGGCCTGACTGGTGCCGTGGCCGTGGACGGTCGACCCGCCGTCCGGGCTCGCCGCGGCGTACGGGGCCGATGCCGGTGCCGGCTTCGGCCCGACCTCCCACCGTGCCGGCCCGTGGGGGCCGGGCCGAGGGTCGTCGGTACTCCTTTCCGCGCGGAGGACCGGTCCGTCGTCCGGGGTCCGACGGCCCTTCGGGTGCCTGCCGCAGCGGCTACGACGGACCGTCCGTGCGGGTCGCCCGGCGCGCGCTCCCCGCCGCCCTCGACCGGTTGCGCTTCCTGCTCCGCGGCCGAGCGAAGGGCTCCCGCAGGTCCGGCACCGGCGGCGGACCGGCCGCGGGCCGGGCCACCACGACGACCGGACCCGGCGAGTGGTGCACGGCGCTGCCGACCACCCGACCCCACGCGTCCCCCGCGCCGTCGCGCGGTCCGCCGACGGCCACCAGGTCGGCCTCGACCTGCTCGCCCACGACCTCGTGCGGCCAGGCCCGCACCAGCCCGGTGCTCACCGGCACTCCCGCCTCCGCCGCCCGGAGCCACCGGTCGACCTCGGCGAGCAGCTCCCGGCCGCGGTCCAGGGCCTCGGGCAGGCCGACGCTGCGTTCGCTGAACGACATCGGCACGGCGTGCACCACATGCAAGGTGCCCTCCAGGTGGACCGCCGCATCCAGCGCCTCGGCCACCACGGCCCGGTCGGCGGCCGGGTCGCCCACCGCGGCCAGTACCCGCGGCCCGCTCTCGGACATCAGCCCGCAACCGGGCACGACCAGCGTGTCCCCGCGGGTCGCGCACCGCCGCGCGTCCTCCGAAGGGCACCGGCGCACGTTCCGCCCGCTCCGGGCGGCCCACCGCCGCACCCAGTCCGGCACGGCACCGGCCACCACGACGAGATCGGGGCCGCCGGGCCACCGGCGCGGTCCACCCGCAGGCGGAGCGGCCGGATGCGCGTCCGCCCCGCGCGGCGTCGGGCCGGGTGTGCCGGCGTCGTCCCGCGTCGTCATGGCGACGGTCACCGCGGCGGCCGTCCTGTCCCGGATGTGCGTGTCCACCGTCCGCCTCCTCCCGCGTGACCCTGACCGTGTCGACTGTGGCGCGCGGGACGCCGCGCGGGTCAGTGCGTCGAGGCACCGGCGGCGGGGACCTCCGGCCCCGCCCGCCGGGCCGCCGAAGGACGGCGGCGTGCCCGCTCGGCTGCCCGCCGGCGTCGGACATGTCCTTGGTCCCGGTGAGACGGTGTCAAGGACCCTCCTCACCGGGCCCGTTCCCGGGCACGGTGAGGGGCATCGGCTACGGACGGAAGGGGAGGCGTCATGCCCACGGCGAAGCGCTGGACGGTGACCATCGACGTCGACGAGCTCGACGGCAGCACGCGGGCACACGCCCGGTTGCACACGCGCGACTCGGACGCGCTGGTCGGGGTGGGGGAGGCCCGGCTCAACCCGACCGACCAGGACGTGCCCGAGATCGGCGACGAGCTGGCTGCGGCCCGCGCGCTGCGCGACCTGGCCGACCGGCTGCTCGACACCGGCCGCGCCGATGTCGGGCAGCTGTCGACGCAGTCCTGACCCGACCCGGCTCGATCCCACGGCGGCCGCGGCGCCGGGACCGCCCGGGTCGGGTCGACCGTCCTTCCGGCTGCGGTCCCGTCGACCCTGCCCCGCCGCCAGCGAGCGCGACAGGCTCGACGGCGTTCTGGTCCCGCAGGTGCTCGCCTACGCGCAGGTCGCCGGTGTGGAGCCGATCACGGGGCTGTGGGCGGCCGCCGGTGCGCTCGTCGCGTACGTCCTGCTGGGGTCCTCGCGCGTGCTGTCCGCGGGGCCGGAGTCGACGACGGCGCTCATGACCGTCACCGCGCTGGCCCGCTCGCCGGGCAGGACACGGCCCGGTACGCGGCACTGGCCGCCGCGCTGGCGGTGCTCGTCGCCGCGACCTGCGTGCTCGCCCGCGTGGCCCGGCTGGGGTTCCTCGCCGACGCGCTGTCGCGGCCGGTGCTGGTCGGCGCCCTCGCCGGCATGGCGGTCATCATGATCATCGGGCAGGTCGGCGCGCGACCGGCATCGCCGTCGAGGGCGACTCGGTACCCGCCCAGGTGGTGTCGTTCGCCGCCCAGCTGGGGCGGGTCCAGCTGCCGACGCTGGCGGTCGCGACCGGGGTCGTCCTCGTCCTCTCCCTCGTCGACGACGTGCACCGGCTCGGCGTCGTCGTGGCCCTCACCCACGCCAAGCACGACCTGCTCGCCGACCTGGGGCGGACCGGCATCCTGGAGCGGATCGGCCGCGAGCACGTCTTCCCGACCAACCCGACCGCCGTCGACGCGTTCCGCGAGGCGACCGCGGCCGGCGGGCCGTGACCGGGCCGGCCGCCGCCGCTCCGCCGGCGGCCGTCACGGCTCCGGCAGCGGCGGACCGACTCCCGGCGGGAGCGCCGACGGCGGCGGGGTGGCGGCGCCGGCAGCGGGGGCCCCGCCCGGCGCCGGTCTGCGTCGCACGGGCAGGACGCGGAGGGCGCCGGCGTCGGCCAGCACGACGGCCTCTGCCGGCGGGGTATCGCCGAGCGCCGCCAGCACCTCGTCGGCGCTCCACGCCAGCGCGCCGGTGTCGGTGCGGGCCCAGACCTGCACCCTGGCTCGGGTGCGGCGGGCGACCTGCCGCGCGACGTCCCGGTCGGCGACGCCCAGGAGCAGCAGGAACGTCGGCCACGCCGGCGCGCCCTGCGCGGGTGCCGCGCGCCGGTCGGCCCGGCGGACCGCGAGGTGGTATCCGGCGACGGCCGGCGCGGCGCACAGGATGCCGACCGCGAACCGCATCCGGCGGAACGTCTCGGCTCCGACGGTGCCCGGCACGGCGTCCTGCAGGAGCAGGTAGACGGCGGTGAGCAGCCCGACGACGGCGGCCACGGCCCCGACGCCGAGCAGGACCGCCAGGTACACGCGCCGGGTCGGGGAGCCAGCCTCCTCCGCGGCGTCGGTCCGGCTCGCGGCCCGGATCCTCCGCCAGTACAGCCACCACACCGGCCCGCCGACGAGGAGCAGCGTCGCGCCGGCGAGCAGGGTGTCGACGTCGCTCCCGCCCACGAAGGCCGGCCCGGTGGCCGTCCCGACCGCCGCCGCCACCAGCGTGGAGAGCCCGCCGGCCGCGGCCACCAGCCCGATCGCCGCCATCAGGTACTCGTAGACCCGGGTCGCCTCCGTGCGCCCGCCGGTGTCCGCCGCCAGCACGGTGCGGTGGTACCACCAGACCAGCAGCCCGACGGCCGCCGCCGCCGTCGCGGCCGGGGCGCCGTCGAAGTACTCGGCCGCGACGGTGGTGCCGGGCTCGCCCAGCACCCACACGAGCCCGGAGTAGACCAGCGTGCTGGCGGACGCGACCGCGGTGACGAGGCCGCCGGCCACGCCGAACAGGAGCAGGTAGGCCAGGCGGAGCGGGTCCTGCCGGTACCGCAGGGCACCGCGGGCCCAGTACCGGACCCAGACCGCCGCGCCCGGGACGAAGGTGACCAGCCCCTGCAGGACCGGGTCGCCGCCCGCGGTGAGGACAGCGGCGGCGTCCAGCCCCCACAGGATCCGCAGCGACCCCGCCAGCAGCTCGCCGAGCCCGACCGCGGCCGTGACGAGGCCGACCAGCGACCCCGCGAGGTGGTGCACGACGGCGTGCTCCGGCGGGACGAGCCGCCGCTCGACGGACCGGTGGACGACCCACGTCGCGCCCCAGACGAGGGTCGCGGCGAGGGCCGGTCCGCTGTAGTCCGCGAGGCCCGTCGCCCACCGCAGCACCCCGACCATGCCGTTCATGGCCATGACCAGCGCGGTCAGGGACACGGCCGTGACGTAGCCGGCCCAGCCCGGCGACCTGCGCTCGGCGGCGCCGCCGGTGAGGGCGCGGCGGGTCCACAGCGCGAGGCCGGTGAGCAGCGGCACGCCGACGACGGTGAACGCCAGGTCCCTGGCCAGCGCGGTCTGGTCGGCCCGCGCGAGCGCAGGGCCGGCGAAGAGCTCGCCGGCCAGACCGGTGAGCCCGTTCGCGACGACGACCGCGAGGCCGTAGAGCAGGGCGTACTGGAAGACCATCCGCACCGCCTGCACGGCGGGCGGTGCGCCGTCGGCCCTGGTCGTGCGGACCACGAGGACGACGAGGGCGGGCACGAGAACGAGGACGAGCAGCCCGACGGCCATGTCAGGTCGACCTCCCGCAGGCCGACAGCGGCCAGGGCTCGCCGGTGAGCCGCCAGCCCGCGTCCGACCGGACCAGGCGGAACGTGTGCCGCTCGGTCGTCTCCGGGGCGCCGAACAGGTCGCCGGAGGGCACCGCGACGGTGACGTCGACCCGGGCGGTGTCCCCGGTCGTCTCCGCGTCGCGGAGCACGACCCGGACCCCGTCGGGCACGGACGCCCGGTCGAGGTCTGCGGCCGTGCAGGCGCTGGCGGCGGCGAGCAGCCGCACGGCCTCGTCGTCGCGGCGGTCGACGACCGCGGCGAGGTAGGCCTGGACGACGCCCTCCGGCGTGGCGCCGTCGTACACCGGTGCCCGCCGCGTCGCGGCGAGCGCGGCCGCCACCAGCGCGACGACGGC
This sequence comes from uncultured Actinomycetota bacterium, assembly GCA_963728105.1. Lineage (GTDB taxonomy): Bacteria > Actinomycetota > Actinomycetes > Mycobacteriales > Pseudonocardiaceae > Pseudonocardia. The sequence goes on from CAVSJZ010000022.1 coordinate 36,062, forward strand.
GACGGCGAGGAGCACGAGCAGCAGGACGCGGTGGGCCCGGCGGTCCGGGGCGTCGCGGTCCGAGGGCGGCCGAGGGCCCTCCTGTGTCATCTCGTTCCTTCCTCGCACGACCGGCGGACCGAGGGTCGTCCCCCGGC
>CAVSJZ010000023.1:0-144294 GCA_963728105.1 uncultured Actinomycetota bacterium
TCGCCCGGTACATCGCCGCATCGGCCGTGGCGAGCGCGGCGGCCGGCTCGTCGCCGGGCAGCAGCCGCGCCACCCCGACCGAGACGGTCACGCCCGCCCCGGTGTCGGGCGGGAGCGCGGCGACGGTCTCCGCGGCCCGCGTGAGCGCCGACCGGGCGACGGTCAGGGGCGAGTCGGGCAGGACGACGACGAACTCGTCACCCCCGTACCGCGCGACGAGGTCGTGCGTGCGCAGCGACGTCCGCAGGCAGGACGCGATGGTCCGCAGCACGGAGTCGCCGACCGCGTGGGAGTGGACGTCGTTGACCCGCTTGAACCGGTCGAGGTCGATGAGGGCCAGCGCGCACGGCGGTCCGGGGGGTGCGGCGGCGATCTCGGCCAGGCGCAGGTCGAGCGCGCGGCGGTTGGGCAGGCCCGTCAGCGGGTCCTGCAGGGCCTGCGCCGCGACCGCGCCGTGCTCGCGGGCCAGCCGGTGGTGCTCGGCGTGGCTGCGCAGCGCCGCCAGCCTGGCCTCCCGCAGGTCCCACAGCTCGCTCTCCAGCGCCGCCGCGTAGCGGGTCAGCGCGTCCGAGGGGCGGCCGACGCCGCGGGCGACCTCGTGCACGTGGGCGAACTCCCGGTGCAGGGCGATGGCCAGCACGGCCTCGGAGTGGTCGTCGCCCAGCTCGGTCCGCAGCGGCTCGAGCACGCGCGCCGCCTCGGCCCGCCGGTTGTCGGCCACGAGGCAGCGTGCGGTCGCGATGGCGAGCAGGATGCGGTCCTCGGTGAAGTGGGCCATCTCGACGAGTCCCGCCAGCACGTCCAGGTGCTCGGGCCCCGGCCGGGCCAGCGCGTACGCCGTGCCGATGATCGAGCACTCGGCGACAGCCGCGCCGGCGGACCCGGTGAGCCGGCCCAGCGCCGGTCCCCACAGCTCGGCCGCCGTGGCGGCGGTCTGGGCGGCGCCGAGGAAGCGGGACGCGGCCGCGGCGGCCCGGCCGCCGCGTTCCAGCCGCAGCGCCCACGCCAGCTGCAGGCGGACCCGGTTGAGCTGGTGCACGAGCCGTTCCATCGGCGCGCCGCAGGAGGTGGCGACCTCGACGGCCCGCTGGGACACCTCGTCCGCCACCTCGTGCGCGCCCAGCTTGAGCAGCACCAGCACGAGGCCGTTGAGCGCCCGGGACAGCAGGCGGGCCCACTCGACCGGATCGACGTCCGGTGGTGCGGTCACGTCGGTGAGGACGGCGAGCGCGTCGGCCGCGTCGGTCAGCGCGTCCTCGCTGTGCCCGAACGTGACGGCCCGGTGTGCGCGCAGTGTCGCGACCTCGCCGAGCGTGCGCGCGTCGCCGAGGTTCTCCGCGATGTCGCTCAGCTCGGCGAGCAGGGCGTCGACCTCCGGGGCGTCCGCGGAGTCCTCACCGAGCAGCCGCAGCAGGACGTTCAGCCGCAGCAGCTCGGCGACCAACGCGGGCCGGCCGCGGCGACGGGCGTCGGCGAGCTGCGCGACCAGGCCGCGGCGCGCGGCGGCGCGGCCGTCCGGTTTGGCCCGCTGCTGCCACAGGAACTTGTCGACGGCCCGCTGTGCCAGCTCGCGCTCGTCGATGCCCGCGTCCTCGGCGCAGCGGCACTCGGGCGCGCCCGCGAGCAGCGCGCAGCCGCAAGCCACACCCTCCACGAGAGCACCGTTCCCCGGACGCCCTAGTTCGTGGGCGGCGGCGTGCAAGCTAGCCACGGTCGTCCCCTGTCGATCGCGGGTCGGCTGGGGTGTCGCCGGCCGGGCTGGGGTCCGGCCACGAGCATCGTGGCACGTCTGGGTGATTTCGGGGAGTCCGGATGCGCTGTGCGCGACATATGAGTGCGCGATCGCCCGGCTACCACACCCGATAGGGGAGGAACTTGCCGTTCAGCACGATCCTGACCCGGTCGCCCTTGGGGTCGGCCACGCGGTCCAGCGCGAGCTCGAAGTCGATGGCGGAGATGATGCCGTCCCCGAACTCCTCCCGGACCAGCTCGTGGATCGTGCGCCCGTACACCTGCACGACCTCCTGCAGGCGGTAGACGAGCGGCTCGGACGTGTCGACGGCGGCGGCGCCGCGCACCGGCGGCAGCGTCAGCGCGGTCACGACGTCGTCGTCCAGCTCCAGCAGCGCCCCGAGCGTCGCTGCCTGCTCTGCGGTCAGCGGGTGCTGGCCGAGCAGGGCGGCCGTCGTCCACTCGGTGGAGCGGTCGACGGCCTTCGCGAGGTCGGCCCAGCGCACCCCCGTCCGCTGTTTCGCGGCGAGGACGGCGGTCGCGGCCTCGGCCCGGTCCGGTGCGCTCATGCACCCATGATCGCGCGGTCCCGGCCCGGCCGGAAGGCGCGGGGTGTTAAGAGTCCGTGGACTCGCGCGACCGGGCCGGCCGCCCGGGCCGGCGGGCCGGTCGCGCGTCGGCGGGCAGCCGTCCGGCGTCGGACAGCGCCCGCCGCAGCAGGAAGTCGATCTGGGCGTTGGTGCTGCGCAACTCGTCGGCCGCCCAGCGCGCCAGCGCGTCGTGGACGGCCGGGTCGAGCCGCAGCAGGAAACCCTTCCGATCGGACCACGAGATCTCGCCTGGGCCGTCAGTGGTAGAGCGAGCCGGTGTTGACGACGGGCTGGGTCGCGCGGTCGCCGCACAGCACCACGAGCAGGTTGGAGACCATCGCCGCCTTGCGCTCCTCGTCGAGGTCGACGATGTCGCGCTCGGACAGCCGCGCCAGCGCCATCTCGACCATGCCGACCGCGCCCTCGACGATGCGGCTGCGGGCGGCGACGACGGCCCCGGCCTGCTGGCGCTGCAGCATCGCGCCGGCGATCTCGGGCGCGTAGGCCAGATGCGTCAGCCGCGACTCGACGATCCGCACCCCCGCGGACTCGACGCGTGCAGCGATCTCGGCGGACAGCCGTTCGGTGACCTCGCCGGCGTTGCCGCGCAGCGACAGGCCCTCCAGGTCGGTGTGGTCGTCGTAGGGGTAGGACGTGGCGATGTGCCGGATCGCGGTCTCCGACTGCGTCTGCACGAACGCGACGAACGAGTCGACCTCGAACGTCGCCCGCGCGGTGTCCTCGACCTGCCAGACGACGACGGCCGCGATGTCGATCGGGTTGCCCTCCGCGTCGTTGACCTTGAGCACCTCGGTCTCGTGGTTGCGGATGCGCGTCGAGACCTTGCTGCGGCTGGTCAGCGGGTTGACCCAGCACAGTCCGGGGGTGCGGACGGTGCCGGCGTAGCGGCCGAAGAACTGCAGCACCTTGGCCTCGCCGGGGGCGACGGTGGTCAGCCCGCGCAACGCCACGACGCCGAGCACCAGCACGACGATGCCGAGCCCGGTCGCGGCGGTGCCGAGCAGCAGCCAGAGGCCGACGGCGAGGACGACCAGGCCGCCGAGGAGTCCCAGGAACCCGTTCGCGGCGGCGGCGCGCCGCTCCCGGACGGCCGGGTCGGGCATGTGGACGGGTGTCGGGTCGGCGGCGGTGCCGGTGGTGGTCATGATGGTCTCCCGTGGGTGTTCACTGCCCGATGGGGCTATCGCGATGATATCAGTTTTACCGGCACTGGTGCTCGTCCACGACGCGGTGCCCGGCCGCGGCGAGCGTGAGGTCGGCACGGTCGGGCCGGCGCTGCGGGCCCTCGGGCTCGACGTGGTCGTCACGACGTTGACCGACGGGCGGCCGCCGCCCGACCCGGCACGGGCCGCGCTGGTCGTCGTGCTCGGGTCCGAGACCTCGGCCTCGCCCGACGCGGACGTCGACAACCGCGCCGCATGGCTCGACGCCGAGCTGGCCTGGCTCGCGGGGGCCGTCGCGGCCGGCACCCCGGTGCTGGGCATCTGCTTCGGCGCCCAGGCGCTGGCCCGCGTGCTGGGCGGGCACGTCGGGCGCGGCCCGTGGCCGGAGCGCGGGTTCGTGGAGCTGGGCAGCGCCGACGCGACCGCGCTGCCGGCCGGGACCTGGCTGGAGTTCCACGACGACACGTTCACGCTCCCGCCGGGGGCGACCGAGCTGGCCCGCAACGCCGTCGGCGTCCAGGCCTTCGTGCACGGCCCGCACCTGGGCGTCCAGTTCCATCCGGAGATCACGCCGCCGGTCTTCGCGACCTGGGAGGAGGCCTGGACCGAGGCGGGCCAGGCCGTCGCCGTGGGGGCCGCGACCGACCTGCCGGCCCTGCGCGCGGAGCTCGCCGCCCGCGACGCCGCCTCCCGCGTCGCCTGCCGCGACCTGGTCGCCCGGTTCGCCGCGCGCGCGTGGGACCATGGAGGCACACCGTCGACAAGGAAGCCCGATTGAGCTCGTTCGCCGACCAGACGTTCACCCCGCCGGCGCAGATCCGGAACTTCTGCATCATCGCCCACATCGACCACGGCAAGTCCACCCTGGCCGACCGCATGCTGCAGCTCACCGGCGTCGTCGACGAACGTGCCATGCGCGCGCAGTACCTCGACCGCATGGACATCGAGCGCGAGCGCGGCATCACGATCAAGGCACAGAACGTGCGGCTGCCGTGGAAGAGCGCCGGCCAGGAGTACGTCCTGCACCTGATCGACACGCCGGGCCACGTCGACTTCACCTACGAGGTCTCCCGCGCGCTGGAGGCCTGCGAGGGCGCGATCCTGCTCGTCGACGCCGCTCAGGGGATCGAGGCCCAGACGCTGGCCAACCTCTACCTCGCCCTGGAGAACGACCTCACGATCATCCCGGTCCTCAACAAGATCGACCTGCCGGCGGCCGACCCGGACCGCTACGCCGCCGAGATCGCGCACATCGTCGGCTGTGACGCGGACGAGGTGCTGCGGGTGTCGGCCAAGACCGGCCAGGGCGTCGCCGAGCTGCTCGACCTGGTCGTCGCGCAGGTGCCGCCGCCGGTCGGCGACGCCGACGCCCCCGCCCGGGCGATGATCTTCGACTCGGTCTACGACACCTACCGCGGCGTCATCACCTACATCCGCGTCGTCGACGGGCGGATCACCCCGCGCGAGCGCATCCGCATGATGTCGACCGGCGCCACGCACGAGATCCTGGAGATCGGGATCGTCTCGCCGGAGCCGAAGCCGTCCGACGGCCTGGGCGTCGGGGAGGTCGGCTATCTCATCACCGGCGTGAAGGACGTCCGGCAGTCGAAGGTCGGCGACACCGTCACGTCTGCGCGCAAGGGCGCCGAGACGCCGCTGACCGGGTACCGCGAGCCGCGACCGATGGTCTACTCCGGGCTCTACCCCGTCGACGGCTCGCAGTACCCCGACCTGCGCGAGGCGCTGGACAAGCTGCGGCTCAACGACGCGGCCCTCTCCTACGAACCGGAGACGTCGGCGGCGCTGGGCTTCGGGTTCCGCTGCGGCTTCCTGGGGCTGCTGCACCTGGAGATCACCCGGGACCGGCTGGAGCGCGAGGCCGGGCTCGACCTGATCTCGACCGCGCCCAACGTCGTCTACCGGGTGATCCGCGACGACGGCACCGAGATGACGGTGACCAACCCGGCGGAGTGGCCGACCGGCAAGGTCGCGCAGATCTTCGAGCCGATCGTGAAGACCACGATCCTCGCGCCGTCCGAGTTCATCGGCGCGATCATGGAGCTGTGCCAGAGCCGCCGGGGCACGCTGGCGGGCATGGACTACCTGTCGGAGACCCGCGTCGAGCTGCGCTACACGATGCCGCTCGCCGAGATCATCTTCGACTTCTTCGACGCGCTGAAGTCCCGCACCCGCGGCTACGCCTCGCTCGACTACGAGGAGGCGGGCGAGCAGGAGGCCGACCTCGTCAAGGTCGACATCATGCTGCAGGGCGAGCCCGTCGACGCGTTCTCGGCCATCCGCCACCGCGACGACGCCTACGCCTACGGCACGATGATGACCTCCAAGCTGCGCGAGCTCATCCCGCGCCAGCAGTTCGAGGTGCCGATCCAGGCCGCGATCGGGTCGCGGATCATCGCGCGCGAGAACATCCGCGCCATCCGCAAGGATGTGCTCGCCAAGTGCTACGGCGGCGACATCACCCGCAAGCGGAAGCTGCTGGAGAAGCAGAAGGAGGGCAAGAAGCGGATGAAGACGATCGGACGGGTCGAGGTTCCGCAGGAGGCCTTCGTCGCGGCCCTGTCCACCGACTCGAGCACGGACCGGTCGAAGAAGTAGCCGGTTGCGCCGGCCTGCGCGTCGGGGACCGGTTCGCCGCAACCCGACCGGGCCAGCCGCCGGCTACCCCTCCCGAGGGGGAGGAGGGCACCATGGGCGCCATGACCGCACAGGGGTCGACCATGCACGGGCGCCCCTTCACGGTGGCGGGCCTGGAGACGATGCCCGATGACGGCAACCGGTACGAGCTCGTCGACGGGATGCCGTACGTGGGCCCGGCGCCGATCCGGGAGCACCGGGAGATGAGCCCGGACGGTACACGACCGTGACCGGCGTCCCCCGCGAGGTGCTGATCCTCGCCGCGCTGTTCGTCGTCGGCCTGCTGGCCGGGCTGGCGAAGCAGCGGTTCGCGCTGCTGGTCGCGGGGCTGGTCGTGGTCGCCGTCGGCGGCGCGCTGCTGGCCGGGGTCAACGGGGCCGCGCCGCGAGCCCAGGAGTGGACGCAGCTCCTGACCGTCGCCGTGCCGCTGCTGGTCGCCTTCCTGACCGGCTGGCTGGTCGCGCGCGGGTCGTGGTTTCGCCGGATCGTCGTCGTCGCCGCCGCGGCGCTGCTGCTCGCGGCCCTGCCCTACAGCAGCATCGGCGCGGCGATCGCCGGCCACTGAGGCCGGCCGCCCGGCGGCGCGGGCGAAACCCGGTGTCGGGCGCGCCGGCGACCGGGCAGGATCGACGGGCGTGACGGGTCGGGTGGAGTCGGTGCGCGTGGCGGTCGTGCGGACCGACGCGTTCACGCGGGTCAAGAGCGGTCGCTCCGGCATCGACAAGAGGCCGGTCACCGGACCGGTCCGGCTGGCGGCGACCGGCGTAGCCGGCGACACGATCTGCGACACCCGCCACCACGGCGGCCCCGACCAGGCCGTATACGCCTACGCGACCGACGACCTCGCGTACTGGCAGCGGGAGCTCGCGCCGCGGCCGGTGACAACGGTCGGAGAGAACCTGCTCCTGTCGGGCGTCGACTGCTGCGGAGCGGTCGTCGGCGAGCGCTGGCGGGTGGGGCGGGCCGAGCTGGTCGTGCGGGCCCCGCGGATCCCGTGCCGCGTGTTCGCGGGGTTCCTCGACGTGCCCGACCTCGTCAAGCGGTTCACCGCGGCGCGGCGGCCCGGCTGCTACCTCGGCGTCACGCGCGAGGGCGACGTGGCCGCCGGCGACGCGGTGACGGTGGTGGAGCGCCCGGACCACGGTGTCACCGTCGTCGACCTGATGGCCGCCATGACCGGCGACCGGGAGCTGCTGCCGCGGATCCGCTCCGCCCGCGAGCACCTCGGCGCGGCCGGCCGGCGGTGGCTGGAGAAGGCCGACGCCTGAGCGGGGCGCCCGACCGCGTATCTGCGGGCTGTGGCGGGGGCGGGCCGCGAGGAGCAGGCGGCCCGCGGGGAGCGGCGTCAGCGTGCGGCGAGCGAGCCGAGAAGGCCCGCGATGTCCTCGCGGTCGCGGCTGTGCGACGGGCCCAGCACGTCGCCCGCGCTGCGCTCCACGCGACGACACACGCGCTCGACGACCTCCCGGCCGTCCGCGCCGAGGTGGACCAGCACCCGGCGTCGGTCGATCGCGTCGGTCTGGCGGTAGGCGAGGCGCGCGGCCACGAGCCGGTCGACGACGCGCGTCGCGGTCGGCGCCGGCAGCGCGGTGTGCGAGGCGATCTCGCCCATGCTCCGACCACCCCCGCGGGCGAGCATCAACAGTACGCGCCAGCCCTCGCGGCTGATCCCTTCGGCCGCCGTGATCGGCGACAGCGCGGTGGCGACCGCGCGGTCGAGCCGGTCCAGCAGCTCGACCAGTCCTGTCACGCGCGGCGCCGGGACGAAGACCGCCCCCGCCGCTCGCGGACTCGGTGGAAGACTTCCTGGCTCGGACACGGTCACACACAGTACGTCCTGAGAAGAGGGCTGTCCGGTCTCAGGATGCACGTGCATCAGCCGAACGGCGGCTTGTGCGCGACGAACGGTCTCAATGAGTGAAGACGATCTTTCCAGAGGTGTTGCCTTCGAGCATGGCGCGGAAGCCGTCGACGGCCTTCTCCAGCGGCAACTCCAGTCCGATCTCGGGCTGGATGCCCGCATTCGCGACGAACGAGAGAAGATCGACGAGCTCGTCGCGCGTCCCCATGGTGGAACCGATGACGCGCAACTGGAGGAAGAACAGCCGCTGCAGGTCGGCAGGGGGATTGGGTCCACTGGTGGAGCCCGAGACAACGATCACACCGCCCGGCTTGAGTGCCCGCATCGAGTGCGACCACGTGGCCTGGCCCACAGTCTCGAACACACCGTCGACGCGCTCGGGCAGCCGCTCGCCGGACGGGAACGTGGCGTGGGCGCCGAGCCGCTCGGCGACCGCCCGCTTCTCCTCGCTGCGTCCCGTCACCCACACGCGCATCCCGGCCGCGCGGCCGAGCTGGACCAGCGCCGTCGCGACGCCACCCGACGCGCCCTGCACGAGCATCGTCTGGCCCGGCCGCAGCCCCGACTTCGAGAAGAGCATGCGGTAGGCGGTCAGCCACGCGGTCCCCATGACGGCGGCCTGTACGGGCGTGAGCCCCGCCGGCTTGGGGACGGCGTTGCGCGCCGGCACGATCACCTGGTCGGCGAACGAGCCCTGGTGCAGCTCGGTGAGCATCGTGCGCTTCGGGTTGACGGTCTCGTCGCCCGACCACGCCGGGTCGCCGATGATCGAGTGGAGGACGACCTCGGTCCCGTCGGCGAGGCGGCCGGCCCCGTCGCAGCCGAGGATCATGGGGAACTGCTCGGGCTTGATCCCGACGCCGCGCAGCGTCCACAGGTCGTGCATGTTGAGACTGGCCGCGGTCACGTCGACCGTGACCCAGCCCTCCGGTGCCTCGGGTGCCGGACGCTCGCCGACCGTGAGGGCGTCGAGCGGTGAGTCGGGGTTCGGTGCGGCGGCGTAGACGGCGAACATGGTCGGAATCTAGCCCGATGATCCGCGGTCTACTGTGTGAGACGTGCTTCGGTCGGTCGCGGACTGGTGGGACGCGGTCGAACTGTGGCTGACCCAGCTCCCGTTCCCGTTCCAGGTGGTGCTCGCCGCCGTCGTCCTGCTGCCGCTGTGCTGGGGGGTCGCTGCCGGCGTCGACCGGGCCGTGGACGCGCTGATCGAGCGGAGCCGGCGCGAGTGACCGGTGTCGTCCGCACCGCGCGCCCGGCCGCCGAGGTCGCGGCCGATGCCCGGCTGCGGGGGGCGACCGTGGGGGTGGTCGAGGGCCGCGTCGAGCGCAGGGCGCTGCTGGCCGCCATCGGTCGCGAGCTGCGCTTCCCGAGCTACTACGGGGTGAACCTCGACGCGCTGCAGGAGTGCCTTGCCGACCTGTCCTGGCTCCCGACGGGCGAGGTCGTGCTGGTCTGGGACGGCTCGGAGGCGTTCCGGCACGCCGACGCGCTGGGCTACCGGGCGGTGCGGGAGGTGCTCGACGTCGCCGTGGAGGGCTCCGTCGCGAGCGAGCGCCCGCTGCGGGTCGTGCTCACCGGCGTCGTGCCGGCCTGAGGTCGCCGAGGGGGTCGCCGCGGCCCGTCAGGCCGCGGTCCCGCCGAGCGACGCGGCCAGCGCGGTCAGCGTGGGGGAGCAGCCGGCGTCGAGGCGGACCGTCGCGAGGTCGTCGCCGCGCGTCCGGCCCCGGTTGAGGATGACGACCGGCAGGCCGGCGCGGTGGGCGTGGCGCACGAACCGCAGCCCCGACATGACCGTCAGCGACGAGCCGGCCGCCAGCAGGGCCTGCGCGTCGTCGACGAGCGCGAAGCACTGCACGACCCGGTCCCGCGGCACGTTCTCGCCGAAGAACACGACGTCGGGCTTGAGGACCCCGCCGCAGCCGGTGCAGCCCACGAGCACGAAGCCGGCGGTCGCGGCGAGCTCGGCGTCGCCGTCGGGTGCGGTCTCGATGCCGGCGCCCGCCGCCTCGACGAAGCCGGGGTTGGCGGCGGCGAAGCGGTCCTGCAGCGCGGCGCGGGTGCTGCGCCGCCCGCAGCCGAGGCAGACGACGTCGGCGATGCGCCCGTGCAGGTCGACGACCCTGCTGCTGCCGGCCGCGCTGTGCAGGCCGTCGACGTTCTGCGTGATGAGCCCGGTGACGGCGCCGGTGCGCTCGAGGTCGGCGAGCGCGCGGTGCCCGGAGTTGGGCTCGGCACGGGCCATCCGCGCCCAGCCGACGTGGCTGCGGGCCCAGTACCGGCGCCGGGCCGGCTCCCCTGACACGAACTCCTGGAACGTCATCGGGGTGCGGCGCGGCGATCCGGGGCCGCGGTAGTCGGGGATGCCGGAGTCGGTGGACAGGCCCGCGCCGGTCAGCACCGCGACCCGCCGCCCTGCCAGGGCGTCCACCGCCTGCGCCAGGGGCTCCACCAGGACGTCCACGGTCACCACGGTAACCGGCGCCCGGCCCGTCCCGCCTGCCCGCGACGCCGACTCAGGCCGGCGCAGACCCCAACTCAGGCTGGCGCAGACCCCGACTCGCGGCAGGCCCCTTCCGCGAGTCGGGGTCTGCGCCAGCGCGAGTCGGGCTCTGCGCCAGGGTGAGTCGGGGTGTGCGCTCTCCCGGAACGTGATCACGGGAGGGAGTCAGGTCCCGGCGGGAACCCACCGAGGCGGGCGCTTCTCCGCGAACGCGCGCATGCCCTCCTGGCCCTCCTCGCCGGCGAACATGCGCGCCGAGAGCTGCAGCATCGCGGCGAAGTCCTCGTGCATGCCCTCCTGGCGCAGGAGGGCCTTGGTCGTGGCGAGCGCGCCGGGGGCACCCTGCGCGAGCATCGCGGCGTACCGCGCGACCTCGGCGTCCAGCTGCGCCCCCGGCACGCAGGCGTTGACGAGCCCGATGGCCGCGGCCCGCTCGGCGTCGAACGTCTCGCCGGTCAGGAAGAGCTCCCGGGCCGCGCGCGGAGCCAGCCGGGGCAGCACCACCACCGAGATCACGGCCGGGACGACGCCGATCCGCACCTCGCTGAACGCGAACGTCGCCTCCCGCGCCGCGACCGCCACGTCGCAGGCCGCCACCAGGCCGACGCCGCCCGCCCTGGCGGGCCCGGCCACCCGCGCGATCACCGGCTTCGGCGCGGTCGCGAGCCGTTCCAGGATCGCCGGGACCTCGTTCACGCCCTGGTCGGACGCGTCGGCCCCGCGCGACTCCTTGAGGTCCATGCCCGAGCAGAACACCGTGCCGGTGTGGCCGAGCACGACCACCCGGACGGCGTCGTCGGCCTGCGCGGCGTCGAGATGTCCCAGCAGCTCGTGCCGCAGCCGGGCGGACAGGGCGTTGCGGTTGGCCGGGGAGTCCAGCGTGATGGTCGCGATGCCACCGGCGACGTCGAGGTGCACGAGCTCGTCCATGCCGGCGGACGCTAGCCGATACCCGACCGCACCTGCGGTGCTCCGGGGGCCCCGGTCACACCCGGCAGCCGTCCTCGGCCCACAGGGGGCGGGCATCGACGCGCCTTCCCGGCGGCGGGTTCAGCTCGACCGTGACCAGGCCGTCGGGGGTAAGCGCGTTCTCGCAGGCCAGGAAGGCGGAGCCGGAGGCGTCGCCCGTCCACAGGTCGATATGAGGGGTTCGGCTCTGCTCCCAGTCCGACACGCAGCCCGCGCAGTTGTCCTCCATGACGAAGTACAGGGCGAGCGCGGGGTAGTAGACGCGGGTGCCGACCGCGATCTCGCGGGGGTCGCTGGCCAACGTGATCGGGTCGGCGTACGTTCCGGTCCCGCCCGCGGCGTGGTGCACCGTGGGATGGGAGATCGCCGTCGAGCCGGGAGGGTCGTTGTCCTGGGCGCCGTAGAACGTGACCTCCACCGACCACGGTCGGCCCGCCGACCGCGTCGCGGCCACCCCGGTCCGTGCGCGTGACGAGGCGGGCGACGGGGTCGTCGGCGTCGGCGCGGCTGTGGTCGCCGGTGCCGCGCCGTCGGTGGTCGGCGCGGGCATCGGCAGGACGGTCAACTGCGGAGAAGGACGCCCGCAGCCGGTCACGGCGACGACGACGATCAGCGCGAGCACGAGTCGCCGACCAGCGCCCGTCATTCCCCGCCCCAGGTGCCGTCCCGGTCCCGACGGTCGACGGCGGCAGGGGACGCCGGGGTGCGGGATGTGCCGGGCGCGGATGCCGGGCTCTGCGGATACGGGAGCCGGGGGGAGGCGAAGCGGGGCGCGGGAACCTGTGCCGGCCGGACGCGTGGGGCGCGGATCGGCGAGGCCGCGACGTGGGCCGGCACGGTCGGAATCCGTGACGTCGGCGCCGAGGCCGTGCCGCCCGGCCCGGCCCCGACCGGCGAGGACGGGCGCGGTCGCCGGCTCGACGTCGTAGGCGCCGCAGCGCTGCCGCTCGCGACCCGCGCCGGGCCGGGGACCACCGGACGCACTGGGCCGTCGACCGGTCGGGGCGCGGGAAGTCCGCTCGGCGCCGCTGCGGGCCGCCGGGCGAGTGGTGCCGACGGCGCCGCGCCCGTCGGAAGCGCGGTTCTGCGGCCCGGCGAGTGCGGGGCCGGCTCGGGCCGCGGCAGCAAACGGGCCGGCCGGCGCGCCGCGATGTCCTCGACCCAGCCGAATGCGAGGACGGCCAGCAGGATCGCCACCAGCGCCGTGGCGGCGCGGTCCACCGGTACGTACCGGTCGAGTGCATTGCCGATCGGACCTGCCGCGGCCGTCGCCGCGCCGGCCGCGAGCGAGATCGTGACGGCCCGGCCGTTGAGAACGGCCAGCAAGCGCGGGAGTCCGGGCACCCGGTCCGTCCAGGCCAACGTCGGTGTCCAGCGCAGTACCAGTAGCGCGACACCCGCCGAGATCAACGCCTCGCCCAGCGGCGTGCCGTCGAGGTCGGACCCCGTCTCGGCCGACGCCGTCCAGACCGTCCACGCGCCGCCCAGGATGAGGGCCGGAACCGCCAGTCCGAGCAGGACCGGTGGGCGGACGCGCCGCAGCGCTCCCTCGCGGTGGGCGAAGCCCAGCATCCAGGTCGGGGCGAAGGCGCAGGCGTCGAGCAGGGGTTGCCCGAAGTTACCCGCGGACTGGACGAGCCTGCCCAGTGCGGCGTCGAGCGCGACCACGAGCAGCGGCGCGAGCAACGCGCGGACGGGCCAGCGGCGGAACGCGGCGAGCAGCGCGGGAGTGAGCACGACGAGCCAGAGGTAGGTCCGGACGATCCATACCGTGGCGGCCGCGTCGAGGCCCGGTGTGCTCGCGGGAGGCTCGAGCACCGGGAACACCCAGAAGATCAGGTTGGGCCAGTACAGCGTGTTGTCGCCGGTCTCGGCGGCCCATCCGGTCGCAAGCATCACCGGGACCAGGCCCAGCCCGAGGACCCACAGTGGCGGCAGCAGCCGGCGCAGGCGGTGCCCGATGACGTCGACGGGCGCCGCCCTGCGCATCGAGGCGAGGATGAGCGAGCCACCGACCGCGAAGATCAGGCCACGCAGCGGCAGGGCGAGGCTCAGCCAGTTGAGCGCCGTCACCTGGTACGCCACGCCCTGCAACACCGCCGCTCCGCGAAGCACGTCCAGCCATCGCTCCCGAGCGATCGGTGCGGCCACGGCGCGGCCGGGTCCGGACTGGACGCCGGGAACGCGTGCCGTGAACGGCGCCGGGCGGGCGCGCGGCCCGGGCCGTCCGCGTCCGGCCTCGCCGCTGCGGCCGGCGAGCGCGGCGGGTCCGGCGACGGCCGGCAGCATCGCGCCCAGCACACCGACCCGGTTCATGCGCTGCCACCGGACCCGCGCGCCCATCACGGCGGTCAGCACGGACTGGAGCAGGACCATGTACATGAGCTGGCGGTAGACGACCTGCTGGACGGGCAGCACCCAGAGGACGTCGGCCCGCTCGCGTTCGAGCCGGAAGGCGAACAGCGCGAGCCCGGCCTGCACGACCAGCATCGACAGCCACAGCAGGATCGCCATCGCCGGGTCCTGGAACAGGAGCCCGTAGACCAGGAAGACGTCGACGAACGGGGCGGTGAGGGGCAGCACGATGTGGAACGCGGCGACGTGGAGCAGGCCGCGCCGTCCGAGGTTGCCGGCGGACCCGCCCTCGCGGACGGCCCTGCGGTGCTTCCAGATCGCCTGCATCGTGCCGTAGCTCCAGCGGAACCGCTGCCGCCACAGCTGCCCGATCGTCGCCGGTGCCTCGGTCCAGGCGCGGGCCCTGTCTTCGAACACGACCCGCCAGCCGGCGCGACCCAGCGCGATCGTCAGGTCGGTGTCCTCGGCGAGGGTGTCGGTCGACAGGCCGCCGACGTCCAGCAGGGCGCGCCGGCGGAAGGCGCCGGCGGCCCCCGGGATCGTCGCGATGGAGCCGAGGGCGTCCTGGACCCTGCGGTCGATGTTGAAACCGATGACGTACTCGATGTGCTGCAGCCGGCCGATCAGCCCGTCCCGGTTGGCGATCTTCACGTTGCCGGCGACCGCGCCGACGGAGGCGTCGGCGAACGGCTGGACCAGCAGGCGCACGGTGTCGGGCTCGAAGATCGTGTCGCCGTCGATCATGATCACGAGGTCGTGCCGGGCGGCCCGGACGCCCGTGTTGAGGGCGGCCGCCTTCCCCGCGTTGAGCTGGCGCAGCACGCGGACCTGTGGCAGTTCGAGGCTCTCGACGATGTCCGCGGTGCCGTCGGTCGACCCGTCGTCGACGACGACCACCTCGAGCGGGTGGTCGCTCGCCAGGAGTGAGCGGACGGTCGCCTCGATGTTCGCGGCCTCGTTGTAGGCCGGCACGATGACCGAGACCGGCCACGTGACCTGCTCGCCCCACCGGAAGTCCGGCGATGCACGGCGGCGCGCCTGCCGCCGTGCGACCGTCGCCATGAGGACGATCCGCAGCACCACGAGCAGCCCGACGACGAACAGCAGCCACCACATGCCGTCGACGAAGCCCGTGGCTGCGCCCAGCGTCGCGAGCAGCATCCGGCCGCTGAGTACGTTCTGCGGCGAGGCCGGCGGGTTGGCGCTCGGCAGGCCGAGGCCACCGGACACGGTCGTGAACCGGTAGCCGTCCGCCTGCATCCGGGTGATGTAGCGGTCGAGGCCGGCGACGGTCTCCGACCGGTCGCCGCCGGCGTCGTGCATGAGCACGATCGCGCCCGTCTGAGCGCCGGGCGGCGGGGTGGCGTTGCGGACGATCGCGTCGACGCCGGGGCGCTGCCAGTCCTGGCTGTCCTGGGTGGTGAAGACGCAGACGTAGCCGAGGCCGCCCGCCCGCAGCACGGCGGTGTAGCCGGGGTTGTCGATGGCCGACGCGGTGGACGAGTACGGCGGGCGCAGGAGGTAGGTCGTGACGCCGGTGCTGCCGGCGATGCCGAGCTGTGTCTCGTCCAGCTCGCGCTGCAGGCGCCAGCCCGTGACCGTGCCGAGGTTGGGATGGCTGAAGGTGTGGACGCCCAGTTCCGAGCCGGAGTCGTGGATCGCTTTGATCAGGTCCGGATAGTGGCTGACGTTCGACCCGACGACGAAGAAGGTGCCGGGCACGCCGTGGCGCCGAAGGACGTCCAGCACCTGTGGCGTCCATGTCGGGTCGGGACCGTCGTCGAACGTGATGGCGATGGTGTGGGCCGGCAGCGCCCGCGAGGTCACCGGCTGACGGGTGGCATCGACCCACGGGCCGCCGTTGAGGATCGCATCGGGGACCTGGTCGCTCGCAGCCCCGGCCTGCCCGACGGCGTCGTTGGCGGACTTCGGCGAGGCGACGCCCGCGACGGCCAGCACGCCTGCGAAGCCGACCGCCAGCACGGTCGTCAGGATCCATGAGGAGCGCAGGCGTGGCCGGCTCACTGCGTACCCGACGACGGGCCTCCGGCGGACGTGCCGCCACCTGCGCGGGTCTGACCGGAGCCGGAGGGCGACCGGTTCCCCCCGGCACGCGAACCGTATCCCGAGTAGCCGTTCGACGAGCGGCCATACGTCGGCGTCGGCGTCGGAGCGGTGGTCGGCGCTGCGGACGGGGTCGGGGTGGCCATCGGCGTCGCGGCAGGAGAGGGGGCCGGAGCCAGGCTCCGAGCCGGCACGACTGGCGCGGCGGTGTGCGCCCGCGCGGGGGCGGGGACCGCGGCCGGTGGAGCCGCGATCGGCACTGCCGCGGCCGGGCTGTGGGCCGGAGCCGGGGGCGCGGCCGGCGCCGCGGTCGGGGCCTGGCCGGCGATGGGACCTTCCGGGTGGGCCGTCAGGCTCATGCCGACGACGATCAGGTACGCGACGGACGCCAGCGCGAGCAGGTAGCCGGCGCCGACGAGGAGCCGCTTTCGCCGTCCGCCGTCGTCGACGAAGACGGGGTGGGCTGCGATCCGGGTCGTGACCTCCGCACCGGAGGTGACGAGGCGGCGCAGCGCCGGCATCTGCTGCGTTGGCGCGGCGTCGACGGCGGGGGGCATCGCGGTTCCTTCGCAGGTGTCGCCGCCGGGCGGAGGGGTGCTCCGCCGATCGGAGGCATCGACGGGGAGCGTCAACGGTCAGGCTGTCGCATGTGGATGAAGACCTGTTACACGCGGGGGGCGACACGCTGAGCCGGTCGCGCGTGCCCGCCTGACTGCTCCCCCGACGGCGGCCGGCAGCACCGCCGCGGCCGGCACCGGGTGCAGGGCGCCCGTGGTGACCAGGCCACTGAGACGACCAGCGCCGTCCACCTCCTGGTCGCGCGGCCGGCGTTGCGGACCCGGACGGATCCGCGCGTCCCCCTGACTCCGGGGTGGACGACCGGCGCCGCCGGAACGGGGGATGTGTCCGCGGGGCGCCTACGCTCGGCCGGGTGGTGGACGCCCCCGCGATCGACCTGCGGCCCGGCGATCCCGCGAGCACCGTGCTGCTGCACGTCCCGCACGCCGGGACGCGCATCCCCGGCTGGGTCCGGCCGCACCTGCTGCTCGACGACGCCGCGCTCGCCCGTGAGGTCGCGGCGCTCACCGACCACGGCACCGACGCGCTGGCGCTGTCCGCCGCCGACCGCGCAGGGCGCCGGCCCTGGGTGATCGTCAACCGCGTCTCGCGGTTCGTCGTCGACGTCGAGCGCTTCCCGGACGACCGGGAGGAGATGGCGGTGGTCGGCATGGGCGCGGTGTACACGCGCGACACCCGGGGCCGGAGGATCCGGGGCGAGGACACGGAGCACGCGCAACGGCTGCTGGCGGCCTACTTCCGACCGTGGGGCACGGCGGTCCGGCAGGTGCTGTCCATCGGGCGCACGGTGCTGCTGGACGTGCACTCCTACCCGCGCGAGGCGCTCCCGTACGAGCTGCACGGCGGCGGCCCGCGGCCGGAGGTCTGCCTCGGCACCGACCGCGTGCACACCCCGGCGTGGCTCGTCGCGGCGGCGCGGCGGGCGTTCGCCGGGTTCGAGACGGGCCTGGACAGCCCGTTCGCGGGCGCCTACCTGCCCGACGGTGCCGCCGGCGCGACACTCATGATCGAGATCCGGCGCGACGTGCACGCCGAGCGGCCGGAGGCGTTGGTCGCGGCCTTGGCGCAGCTCGTGGAGACGGTGGACGTCGCCGGGTCGTGGGTGCCGGCGGAGGCAGGGCCGTCGGGGGGCGGGGAGGGATCCGGCGGAGCTACCGGTACCGCGTGAGCGGGCGCGACGCGCGGGCTGGGGACCGGGCACGGCCCGGTTCACGCCGGGTCGGTGATCACGGATGGGCAGGCAGCGGCGCGGTGGGTGGTGATCGCCGGGTCGGAGCCGTGGGGGCCGACGACGGCCAGCGAGCACCCCTTTCGGTGATCACGGGGGTTGGACGGGCCGAGCGGTGCGGGTCGTGATCGTCGGGTGGGGAGGATGGGGGCCGCAGGTGGCTGGTGAGTTCCCGGTGCGGTGGTCTTGGTTGGGGTGGCGCGGGCGGCGCGGGCCGTGATCGTCGGGTGGGGAGGGGTGGGGCCGCTGGTGGCTCGTGAGTTCCCCGCACGACGATCACAGGTAGGGGGCGGGGCCGCGCGGTCGTGATCGCCGAGTCGGGGACGGACAGGGGCCGAGCGTGGTGGCCGGTCGCTCCCGGTTCGGTGATGTGGGAGGCCGCCCCGCTTCATGATCGCCGGGGCGGGGTGGCAGGTGCCGGATATGGCTGCTGGCTTCCCACCCCGGCGATCATGAGTTGGGCGGCCTGGCTTGCGCGGGACATGATCGCCACGCGTGGAAATTGTGGGCCGCATCCGGCCCACGACCTCCCCGTGCGGCGATCACCGAACGGTCAGCCGCCGGGGCGGCGCCTCCCCGTCCCCGTATCGCCGTGCCGGCCGGCTGCCCCCGGCCGCACCGGCCCGGGCCTCGCCATGCCGGCCTCGCTGTCTCCGGCCTTGCTGTCTCCGGCCTCCCTGCGCCGGCATCCCTGCGCCGGGTCCCCGAGCGTCAGACCGCTCCCCGGCCGCCGGCGGCGGTGGCGGGCGCCCCCGCCAGCCGGCCGCGCGGCGGGCGCAGCGCCACCATGACCGCCACGCCCGCGAGCGCGCCGACCACGATCCACGCCGTGCTGACCTGCAGCAGCGCCAGCGCCGACGCCAGCAGCACCCCGGCCACGACCGGCCGGATCACCGCCGAGGGGCCCCGGGCGGACAGCCGTGCCCCCACGTAGACGCCCGGGACCGCGCCGACCAGCAGCGAGATCGTCAGCGCGAGCTGGACGTCGCCGAAGATCAGGTGACCGATGGTCGCCGCCCCGACCAGTGGGATCGCCTGCACGATGTCGGTCCCGACGAGCTGCGCCGGCCGCAGCTCGGGATAGGCGAGCAGGAGCAACGCGATGATCAACGAGCCGGCGCCGACCGACGTGACGCCGACCGCGAGGCCGCCGACCACACCGATCGCGACCGTGCGCAGCGGCCGCACGCGGATCGGGATGTCCGGCCGGACGTCGACGCGGCCGGTGCGCAGCTCACGCAGGCTCGAACGCCGGTCGAGGACCTGGCGGAACACGGTCGTCGCCACCGACGCGCACAGCGCGATGCCGATGACGACCTTGAGATCGTTCTGCAGCCCCGCGGCGTGGCCGAGCAGCCCGGCGACGACGGCACCGGCGAAGCCGGCCGGGACCGCGCCGACGGCCAGCCAGCCGACGAGCCGCCAGTGCACCGTCCGGTGCCGGATGTGGACGGCCGCCCCGAACGGCTTCATGACCAGCGACGTCATCAGGTCGCTCGAGACCGCGGCGAGCGGCGCGACCCGGAAGAACAGCACGAGCAACGGCGTGAGCAGCGCGCCGCCGCCCATGCCGGTGAGGCCGACCAGCAGGCCGACGACGAGGCCGGCGACGGCCAGGGACGGGTCGATGTGCACGGGGGACCTGCTCTTCCGAAGGCGGAGTGGGGGCCGGGATCAGCGTTGCCCGTGACAGAGCTCGTCGAACGCGTCCCCCCGGCGCGACGGCCAGAACCGCTCCAGCTCGGATCCCATCCTCAGCCGCCCAGCGACAGCGGCTCGCCGACCAGCCCGGCGGCCAGCGTGGCGCCCGACGACGGGTCGATGAGCAGGAAGCTGCCGGTCGCGCGGATGCGCGCGTACTCGTCCACCGGCAGGGGGTCGGCGGTCCGCAGCGTGACGCGGGCGATGCCGTTGATGCCGAGCGGGCCGTCGGGGTCGGTCCAGGAGGTCGTGTCGGTGTCGAGCCGGTCGCCCAGCGGGCCCGCGATCACCGGGGTCGTGCGCGTCCCGTGCTTGAGCAGCAGGCGCGCCCCGGGCCGCAGCGGCCGCTCGTGCAGCCAGCACAGCGTCGCGTCGAGCTCGGTGGTGACCACGGGCAGGTCGTCGGCGGCGGCGAGCAGGTCGCCGCGGGAGAGGTCGATGTCGTCGGCCAGCCGGACGGTCACGCTCCGGCCCGCGCCGGCCGTCTCGAGCGGGCCGTCGGCGGTCTCGACGGCGGTGACGGTCGTGCGCGCGCCGCCGGGCAGCACCACGACCGGGTCACCGGGGGCGACGGTGCCCGCGGCGACCTGGCCCGCGTAGCCGCGGTAGTCCCCGGCGTGGTGGCGGATGACGTACTGCACCGGCATCCGGAACGGGGCGTCCACCTCGGGGCCGACGACCGGCACCGACTCCAGGTGCCCGAGCAGCGTCGGGCCCTCGTACCAGTCGGTGTGCGCCGACCGCTCGACGACGTTGTCGCCCAGCAGCGCCGACACCGGGATCGTCACCACGTTCTGCTCGGCGAAGCCGAGCGCCTGCGCCAGCTCGGCGAAGTCCTTGGCGATCGCGGCGAGGACGGCCTCGTCGTAGCCGACGAGGTCGATCTTGTTGATCGCGAGCACCAGCCGCGGGACGCGGAGCAACGCCAGTACGGCGGCGTGCCGGCGGGTCTGCTCGACGACGCCGTAGCGGGCGTCGACCAGCAGCACCGCGAGCTCGGCGGTCGACGCGCCGGTGACGGTGTTGCGCGTGTACTGCACGTGCCCGGGGGTGTCGGCGAGCACGAACTCGCGGGTCGGCGTCGAGAAGTAGCGGTAGGCGACGTCGATGGTGATGCCCTGCTCCCGTTCGGCGCGCAGGCCGTCGACCAGCAGCGACAGGTCGGGCGTTGTCAGTCCCTTGTCGACCGAGGCGCGGGTGACGGCCTCGATCTGGTCGGCCAGCACCGACTTGGTGTCGTAGAGCAGGCGGCCGACGAGCGTCGACTTGCCGTCGTCCACCGAGCCGGCGGTGGCGAACCGCAGCAGGTCCTTACCCATGTCAGAAGTACCCCTCGCGCTTGCGGTCCTCCATGGCGGCCTCCGAAAGGCGGTCGTCGGCCCGCGTGGCGCCGCGCTCGGTCAGCCGCGACGCCGACACCTCGGCGATGATCTCGTCGAGCGTGGTCGCGGTGCTCTCGACCGCGCCGGTGCACGAGCCGTCGCCGACCGTGCGGTAGCGCACCCGCCGGCGGACCAGCTCCTCGCCGCCGCGCGGGCCGCCCCACGGGCCCTCGGCCAGCCACATGCCGTCGCGGCGGAAGACGTCGCGGTCGTGGCTGTAGTAGATCGACGGCAGCGCGATCCCCTCGCGGCGGATGTAGCGCCAGACGTCCAGCTCGGTCCAGTTGGAGATCGGGAACACGCGGACGTGCTCGCCGGGGGCGTGCCGGCCGTTGTAGAGGTTCCACAGCTCCGGGCGCTGGCTGCGCGGGTCCCACCGGCCGAACGCGTCGCGCAGGGACAGGATCCGCTCCTTGGCCCGCGCGCGCTCCTCGTCGCGGCGCCCGCCACCGAAGACGGCATCGAACCGCAGCTCGGCGATCGTGTCGAGCAGCGGCTGGGTCTGCAGCGGGTTGCGGGTGCCGTCGGGCCGCTCGGCCAGGCGCCCGTCGTCGATCCACTCCTGGACGTGCGCCACGTGCAGGCGCAGGCCGAGCCGCCCGACCAGCTCGTCGCGGAACGCGATCACCTCGGGGTAGTTGTGCCCGGTGTCCACGTGCAGCAGCGGGAACGGCACGGGTGCGGGCGCGAACGCCTTGACCGCCAGGCGCACCAGCAGCGTCGAGTCCTTGCCGCCGGAGAAGAGGATCACGGGTCGGTCGAACTCGCCCGCGACCTCGCGGAAGATGTGGATCGCCTCGCTCTCGAGCGCGTCGAGGGCGTCCATCGTCGTTGCGGCTGCCGAGCGCTCCTCGGCCGGTGGGGCGGCTGGGAGGTGGGTCGTGATGGTGGCCGGCCCGATCATGAGACGTGGAGTCCGCACTCGACCTTGCCCGTGCCGGCCCACCGACCCGAGCGCGGGTCGGCGCCGGGCAGCGGCTTGGCCGTGCACGGCGCGCAGCCGATCGACGGGTAGCCCGCCCCGACCAGCGGGTTGACCAGGATCCGGTGCTCGTCGATGTACGCCTGCATCTGCTCGTCGGTCCACGCCGCGATCGGGTTGACCTTGACCAGCCCGAACTTGTCGTCCCACGTGACGAGCGGGGTGTTCGCCCGCGTGGGCGCCTCGACGCGGCGGACGCCGGTGACCCAGGCGTCGTAGCCCGCGAGGGTCTGCGCCAGCGGCTCGACCTTGCGCATCGCGCAGCAGGCGTTGGGGTCGCGCGCAAAGAGGTCCTTGCCGAACTGGGCGTCCTGCTCGGCGACGGAACGACGGGCCGTCGCGTTGACGATCCGCACGTCGTAGACCTGCCCGACGGCGTCGCGCGTGCCGATCGTCTCGGGGAAGTGGTAGCCGGTCTCCAGGAACAGGATCTCGACGCCGGGCAGCGCGCGGGCGGCCAGGTCGACGAGCACGGCGTCCTGCATGTTGGACGCGACGATCAGGCGCTCGCCGAACGTCGCTGCGGCCCAGGCGAGCACGTCCTGCGCGCTCGCGTCGGGCCCCAGCTCGGCGGCGCCGCGCTCGGCGAGCGCGGGACCGTCCGTGGTGAGGCTCATGTGGGGACTCCGATCCCGATCATCTTGAGGCTGAAGGTGCGCAGGCAGGCCGCGCAGTACCAGGCGCCGTGCGCGGCCTCCGAGGGCCGCAGGTCCTCGTCGCCGCAGTACGGGCAGTAGAACGGGACCGCGCGTTCGGTCACGTGAGGTCCGCCTCGTCGGCCCGCAGCACCCACTGGGCGAACCGCTCGCCCTCGGTGCGCTGCGCGACGAAGCGCCGCACGACGCGCTCGACGTAGTCGCCCAGGTCCGCGCTGGTGACCTTGAGGCCGCGCAGCTTGCGGCCGAACCCTGCGTCGAGGCCGAGGCCGCCGCCCAGGTGGACCTGGAAGCCCTCGACCTGGCGGCCGTCGGCGTCGGTGACGATCTGGCCCTTGAGCCCGATGTCGGCCACCTGCGTGCGGGCGCACGCGTTCGGGCAGCCGTTGAGGTGGATGGAGATCGGGACGTCCGGCGCGATGTCCACCAGGCGCTTCTCCAGCTCGTCCACCAGCCGGATCGCCCGCTCCTTGGTCTCGACGATCGCGAGCTTGCAGAACTCGATGCCGGTGCACGCCATGGTGGCGCGCCGCCAGGGCGACGGGTCGACGGCGAGCCCGATCGCGTCGAGGTCGCGGGAGAGCCCTTCGACCGCCGCATCCTCGACGTCCAGCACGACGACCTTCTGCTGCGGGGTCAGCCGGACCCGCGTCGAGCCGGCGCGCTCCGCGGCGTCGGCCAGCGCGACGAGGGTCGTTCCCGAGACGCGGCCGGATGCGGGCGCCGCGCCGACGTAGTTGCGGCCGTCGTGCTGGCGGTGGACGCCGACGTGGTCGATCGGCGCTGCGGGTGTCTCCGGCGCAGGTCCGTCCCGCAGCGGCCGGCCGAGGTACTCCTCCTCCAGCACGCGCCGGAACTCCGCGGCGCCCCAGTCCGCGACCAGGAACTTGATCCGCGCGCGGTGCCGCAGCCGGCGGTAACCGTAGTCACGGAAGATCGAGACGATGCCCTCCCAGACGTCGGGGACCTCGTCGAGCGGCACCCACGCGCCGAGCCGCTGCGCGATCTTCGGGTTGGTGGACAGGCCGCCGCCGACCCAGACGTCGAAGCCCGGACCGTGCTCGGGGTGCACGACCCCGACGAACGAGACGTCGTTGACCTCGTGCGCCACGTCCTGCTGCCAGGAGATCGCGGTCTTGAACTTGCGGGGCAGGTTGGAGTACTTCGGGTCGCCCACGTAGCGCGCCACGATCGCGTCGATCGCCGGGGTCGGGTCGACCAGCTCGTCGGCAGCGACGCCGGCGACCGGGGAGCCGAGTACGACGCGCGGGGTGTCGCCGCACGCCTCCGTCGTCTGCATGCCCAGGCTCTCCAGGCGCTGCCAGATCGCCGGCACGCTCTCGATCTCGATCCAGTGGTACTGGATGTTCTGCCGGTCGGTGATGTCGGCGGTGTCGCGGGCGTACGCCTGGCTGACCTCGCCGAGCGCCCGGAGCTGCTCGGTGGACAGGGCGCCGCCGTCGAGGCGCACCCGCAGCATGAAGTAGCGGTCGTCGAGCTCCTCGGGCGGCAGGGCCGCGGTGCGGCCGCCCTCGATGCCGGGCTTGCGCTGGGTGTAGAGGCCCCACCAGCGCATCCGCCCGCGCAGGTCGGCGGGGTCGATGGAGTCGAATCCGCGCCGGGCGTAGACGTTCTCGATCCGGGCGCGGACGTTGAGGCCGTCGTCGTCCTTCTTGGTGCGCTCGTTGGGGTTGAGCGGCTCGCGGTGGCCCAGCTTCCACTGGCCTTCGCCGCGCTTGCGCTTGACGGGGGCAGACACAGGTGTTCCTTCGTCAGGGATGGGGAACGTGCTCCGGGCAGGACGCGCAGGCCGCTCGGAAGGCGGCGAGGGTGCGGGTGCGAGCTCGGGTCAGCGACAGACCGCGCTGCTCACCCGGAGCAGGTCGATGTGACGGCGCGCAACGAGGAGGAGGGCGGGCTGCCCGGCCGTGGCGGTCACGTGATCCAGGGTGCCATCCGTCACGCCGGTCGGCCAGAGCCGTCCGCATCGTGGGAGCGGGGTCACGCCGCGCGGCTACCGTGGGCAGGGTGAGCTCGCCGCCGTTCGGGATCTACGTGCACGTGCCGTTCTGCGCGTCCCGGTGCGGGTACTGCGACTTCAACACGTACACGGCGACGGAGCTGGCCGGCTCCGGCGCGTCCCCGGACGGGTGGCTGGAGGCCGTGCGCCGCGAGCTGGACCTCGCCGTGGCGACGGTGGGGGAGCGGCCCGTCGACACCGTGTTCGTCGGCGGCGGGACGCCCTCGCTCCTGGGCCACGAGCGCCTCGCCGCCGTGCTCGACGCCGTGCGGGGGGCGTTCGGCCTCGCGCCAGGGGCCGAGGTGACGACGGAGTCGAACCCCGAGTCGACCTCGCCCGCGTTCTTCGCCGGCCTCGCGGCGGCCGGGTTCACCCGCGTGTCGCTGGGGATGCAGTCGGCGGCGCCGCACGTCCTGCGGGTGCTGGACCGCCGGCACACCCCCGGCCGCGCCGTGGCCGCCGCCCGGGAGGCCCGCGCCGCCGGCGTCGAGCACGTCAACCTGGACCTCATCTACGCGACCCCCGGCGAGTCCGACGCCGACCTCGCCGCCTCGGTCGACGCCGTCCTCGACGCAGGGGTGGACCACGTCTCGGCCTACGCGCTGATCGTCGAGGACGGGACGGCGCTGGCGCGGCGGGTCGCGCGCGGCGAGCTGCCCGCGCCCGACGACGACGTGGCCGCTGCCCGCTACGAGCTGCTCGACGACCGGCTGGCGGCGGCCGGCCTGCGCTGGTACGAGGTGTCGAACTGGGCGCGGTCCGATGCGGCCCGGTGCCGGCACAACCTGGGCTACTGGCTCGACGGGGACTGGTGGGGGCTCGGCCCCGGCGCCCACTCGCACCTCGCCGGGACGCGCTGGTGGAACGTCAAGCACCCGGCCCGCTACGCGACGGCGCTGGCGGGCGGCGCCTCCCCGGCAGCGGGGCGGGAGGAGCTCACGGCCGGCGAGCGGCGGACGGAGCGGGTCATGCTGCGGCTGCGCCTCGCGTCGGGGCTGCCGCTGTCCTTGCTGGACGACGGCGGGCGGGCCGCGGCGGCGCGGGCGGTGGGGGACGGGCTGCTGGAGGTGCGGGCGCCGGCCGGGCCCGACGGGCCGGGGGCGACCGGGTTCGGCGGGCCGGCGGCTGCGGAGGTGACCGGAGCGGGCCGGCCGCGGTCGGGCGTGGCGGCCGGCACGGGCGTGGGTTCGGCGGGTGTCGGGGACGGACCTGACGTGTCGCCGAGTGACGGCCCGGCCGTGGCCGAGCCCGGCCGTGTCGTCGTGCTCACCCGGCGCGGGCGACTGCTGGCCGACGCGGTCGTGCGGGACCTGCTCGTGCCGGCGGCCGTGCCGTGAACGACGGCGGCCGGCGCCTCGGACGTGATCGCCAGGACCGGGACGTGGGCTGCGTCAGCGCGTCTCCTGCCCCGCGGCTGGTGGTCGCCGCTCGCGCCGCCCGCGGTGCCGCGCAGTCCGGTGGTCGGTCCGGCCGGGGGGACCGGGACCGGCGCAGCGCGGGCCCGTCGCCCCTCCCGGAACCGGCGATCGGCCGGTCGTGAGCCCGCGCCGGCGCCTCCTGCTCGCCGGGCTCGCGGCCGTGGTCCTCGTCGCCGCCGTGCTGGTCGGCGTCCGGTTGGTCGCCGCGCGGACGCCACCGGTCGACCCGACCTCGCGCCCGGCGCAGGACGCGCTCGGACCGGTGCTGCTCGTCCCCGGCTACGGCGGGTCGACCGCGAGCCTCGCACCGCTGGCCGACCGGGTCCGGGCGACCGGCCGGCCCGCCACCGTCGTCGCGCTGCCCGGCGAGGGGACCGGGGACCTGGCCGCTCAGGTCGCCGTCCTGGACGGGGCGGTCGACGCCGCGCGGCGGGCCGGGGCGCCCTCGGTCGACCTCGTCGGGTACTCGGCGGGCGGGGTCGTCGCCGGTCTGTGGGTCGCACGCGACGGCGGCGCGGCCAGGGCCCGGCGGATCGTCACGCTGGGGTCGCCCCTGTCCGGCACGACGCTCGCCGGGACGGCCGGCGCGTTCGTCCCCGACGCCTGCCCGCTCGCCTGCCGCCAGCTCGCCCCCGGCAGCGCCGAGATCACCGAGCTGTCCCGGGCCCGCGTCGGGACGCAGCTGCCCTGGCTGTCGATCTGGACCGACGACGACCGGACCGTCACCCCGCCCGACTCCGCGCGCCTGCCCGGGGCGCTCGACGTGCCGCTGCAGTCCGTCTGCCCGGCGGACCGGGTCGGGCACGGCCAGCTGCCGAGCGACCCCGCGGTCACGGCCATGGTGCTGCGCGCCCTCGGCCCGGACCCGCTGACGCCGGTCACCGGCTGCCCCCTGGGCGCGGGCTGACCCGGGGACCCGGGGCCCGCCCGCTCGCCGTTCCCGGTGATCGCCGCATGTGGGACTACGAGCGCGCCAGCGCATCGGACGTCCCGGTGCCGGCGATCACGACCCCAGGGCCGCTGCCCGGTCGCCGTGGCCGGCCGCGTCCCCGCGGGTCGGTGCGGTCCCCAGGAGCGTGCGCAGCAGCCCGAGGCCGCGCAGCACCGCGTCGCGGTCCTGCGGCGACGCCGCGTCGAGCGCGGCGACCAGGCGTCCGTACGGTCCAGTGGCGATCGAGCCGACGTACTCCCGGACCGGCGCCGTCACGCTGACCCGCGTGCGCCGGCCGTCGGCGGTGTCGCGCGTGCGCTCGACGAGGCCGCGGGCCTGCAGCCGGTCGACGATCCCGGACGTCGTGCTGTGGCTGTAGTGCAACGCGACCGCGAGCTCGGTGACGGTGGCCGGACCGCCCCGGACGAGCGTGGCGAGCACGTCCACCTGGGGCGCGGTCAGCCCGCTGCGACGGCGGTCCTCGTCGGGCTGCGCGCCACCGGTGAGCAGCTCCTGGCGCAGCGCGCGGACGTGCTCCATCACCTCCTGCGCCACCCGCTCGCCCTCGCTCATCGACAGCACCCTACCCCCGAGGTATGTTGAACACGACGCGTCGTATACGACGGATGAGGGAGGCGCGATGACGACACCCGGGATCCGGCG
The DNA here is from genome assembly GCA_963728105.1 of uncultured Actinomycetota bacterium. Classification (GTDB taxonomy): domain Bacteria; phylum Actinomycetota; class Actinomycetes; order Mycobacteriales; family Pseudonocardiaceae; genus Pseudonocardia. The sequence goes on from CAVSJZ010000023.1 coordinate 27,473, forward strand.
GATCACCACAGCCGTGGGGGACCCGGCCTGGCTGGTGGACGGCCACGACGACGTCCGCGCCCTGCTGGCCGATCCGCGGCTGGGCCGCTCGCATCCCGACCCGGAGCGTGCCGCCCGGACGTCGCGCTCCGCGCTCTTCGGCGGACCGCTGGGCAGCGCCGACACGGAGGAGGCCGAGCACGCCGCGATGCGTCGGATGCTGGCGCCCGCGTTCTCCGCGCGACGGATGGCGGCGCTGCGGCCCCGGGTCGGCGAGCTGGTCGCCGAGCTCCTCGACGCCCTCCTCGCGGACCCGGCGGGCCGGGCCGACCTGCACGAGGCCGTCGCGTTCCCGCTGCCGGCCATGGTGATCTGCGAGCTGCTCGGCGTGCCGGCGGCGGACCGGGACGCCTTCCGCGTCTGGTCCGACGACGCCGCCCACCGCGTGGACGCCGAGCGCTCCCGGCAGGGCCTCGCGCGGCTGTGGCGGTATCTGCGCGAGCTCGTCGGGCGCAAGCAGGCCGAGCCGGCCGACGACGTCCTGTCGCTCGTCGTGGCGCAGAGTCGCGACCTCGACGCCGCGGCGGACCTGGGCGCAGGGCTGCTGTTCGCCGGCCACGAGACGACGGTCGCCGCGATCGACCGCGGCGGCGTGCTGCTGCTGACCCACCGCGAGCAGTGGGACGCGCTGTGCGCCGACCCCTCCGGCGTGCCGGACGCCGTCGAGGAGGTGCTGCGCTGCGCGCTCCCGGTCGGCGACGCCGCGCGCGGCGGGCGCGGGGGGCTGCCGCGCTACGCGAAGGTGGACCTGAGCCTGCACGGCGTCGACGTGGCAGCGGGCGATCTCGTGCTGCTCAGCCTGCAGGGCGCCAACGAGGACGCGCGCCGGGTGCCCGAGCCGTCCGGCTTCGACCCCACGCGCCGGCCCAACCCGCACCTGACGTTCGGCCACGGCCCCCGGTTCTGCCTCGGCGCGCCGCTCGCGCGGCTCGAGCTGACCGCGCTGTTCGACGCGCTGGTCCGGCGCGTCCCGACGCTGCGGCTGGCCGTCCCGGTCGCCGACCTGCGCGCCCGCGACGAGCTGTTGACGGGCGGGCTGGACGCGCTGCCGGTGGTGTGGTGACGCCCGTCGGGGGAGCGGCGGCGGGGGTCAGCTCGTGACGTCCTTCGTCATGAGGTTGGCCCACGCCGCGCCGAACCCGACCAGGACGTACCCCACCTGGACGGCCGTGCCCTCGCGGACGGCCCGCCACGCGATGGGGTCGCGGTAGAGGTCGACCCAGGCCAGCCAGTGCCGGGTCGGCAGGTAGAACCGGATCGCCGAGGCGGCGTCCAGCGGCAGGAGCACGGTGCTGACCACGACGAAGGCGAGCACGCCCAGCGCGGCCGCGAGCGGCGAGTCGGTCAGGGTGGAGAAGAACAGCCCGACCGCGCCCAGCGCGAGCAGGCACAGCCCGAGGTAGGCGACGGTCAGAGCCGTGCGCTCGGCCAGCTGCGTCGGCGTGAGCACCACCCCGGACAGGGACGTGATGCCGCCGGCCCCGCCCAGGGACGCGTCGGCGCCGAAACCGAACGCGGCGACGCCGACGACGTAGCCGGTCACCGTCACCAGCGCGACGGCGGCGACGACGAAGCCGGCCACGCCGACGAGCTTGGCGACGAGCAGGTGCACCCGCCCGACCGGCCGGACCAGGAGGTAGCGCAGCGTACCGGCGGACGCCTCGCCGGCGATCGCGTCGCCCGCGACGATCGCGACGGTGATCGGCAGCAGCACGGGCAGGTCGAGGGCCAGCGCGGCGGCCGGGAACAGCTGGCCGTCGTTCACCACGGCCGAGAGGAACTGGGCGCCCTGGCCCGGCGGCGGGACGAGGTGGGTCGTCGCGAGCAGCACCGCGACCAGCGCCGGCAGCGCACACAGCAGCGCCCAGCACAGCCAGACGCGGCGGCGGCGCAGCAGCAGCCGCAGCTCGACGGCGATCACGGCGGGCTCCCGTCGGAAGGCCGGCTCCGACCGGACGCAGTGCCGTCGGGCCGCGCCTGGCCGGGCCGCGCCTGGCCGGGCCGCACCTCGCCGGGCTGCACCTGGCCGGGCTGCTCCGCGTCGGGCCGCGCCTCGCTGGATCCCACCGCGCCTGGCCGGCCCGCCTCGGGTCGCGCGTCCGTGGGGCGCGGGGCGGCGCGGTCCACCCGGTCCGCGCTCGCCCCGGTGCGCTCCAGCACGACCTCCTCCAGCGTGCGCCGCACCGCCACGAGCCCGGTCACGGCCACGCCGCCGGCCACCAGCCGGGCGTTGAGGGCGGCCGGGTCGTCGCCCCGGACGAGGAGCGAGTCCCCGTCCCGCGCGACGACCTGGCCGTCGAGCAGCCCGGCGACCGCGGCCGGGTCCGGTGTGGACACGCGGATCTCGCCGGTCGGGGTGCGCAGCGCGGCGAGGTCGTCGGCGAGCACCATGCGCCCGGCGTCGAGCACGCCGACCCGCGTGCACAGCGCCTCGACCTCCGCCAGGAGATGGCTGGAGAGCACCACGGTCGTCCCGGCGGCGTTCAGCGCCCGCAACAGCGTGCGGATCTCGCCGATGCCGCGGGGGTCGAGGCCGTTCGTCGGCTCGTCCAGCAGCAACAGCTCCGGGCGGCGCATGAGGGCGGCCGCGATGCCGAGTCGCTGGCGCATGCCCAGCGAGTAGGCACGCACCGGCCGCCGGTCGATGCCGGCCAGCCCGACCTGCTCCAGCGCCTCCTCCACGCGCGTCCGCCGGTCGCGGCGCCCGCCGCGCCCGGCCGCGTCGAGCAGCGTCAGGTTGGCGCGGCCCGACAGGTGCGGCCAGGCGGCCGGGCCCTCCACCAGCGCCCCGACCCGGGGCAGCACGGTCGCGGCGTGCCGCGGCATCGCCGCGCCGAGCAGCTCGACCGACCCCGACGTCGCGTGCACGAGGCCCAGCAGCATGCGCACGAGCGTCGTCTTGCCCGAGCCGTTCGGGCCGAGCAGGCCGAACCGCGCCCCCTCCGGCACCGCGAGGTCGACGCCGTCGACGGCGGTGACGGAGCCGAAGCGCTTGGTCAGCCCGGACGTCGAGATGATCATCGTGGCCGCCGGAGCGTGGGCAGCTCGGCGACGGCCCGGTCGAGCACGGCCGGGGCGACGGCACCGAGCAGCAGCGCCCCGCTGCGGCCCCGGGTGCGCACGGCGACCGACACCAGTGGCGTCGCGACCCGGGCGGCGCGGCCCGACGCGACCTTCACGGACACGCCGCCGGCGGCCGCCGCGGCGTCGACGGCCCGGTTCGCGACGTCCCGGTTCGTCGGGACCAGCGCGAACGCGGACAGCCCCCGCCCGTAGACCCCGACGCCGGGCAACTGCGCCTGCGGGCCGCCGGGCAGCGTCACCCGCTCCCGCCCGGCGAGCACGGCCGGCGGCGGGGGTGCCCCGATCACGCGCAGCGCGCCGGCGACGTCGGTCGCCGACGCCGTGACGAGGCCCGCGCCCGGTGGCGGCTGCAGGTCGAGCGCGGCGGGGTCCGGTGGGCCGTCCGTGACCTCCAGCAGCTCGGTCGTCAGCAGCGGTGGGCCGGTGCGGGCGGCGACCTCGACCCGCAAGGGCAGCGCCGTCGCGGGATCGGCCCAGACGTCGACGTGCCCGACGGTCGTGTCCGGGTCGGACGGGGTCAACCGCAGCCCGGCGGCGTCCCGGCCGGCGACGCGGCGGGCCGGCAGCGCGGCGACCGGGTCGGCCGCGCCGATCGCGAGCAGGCGGCGCGCGAGGTCGGGCGGCAGCAGGTCCGACGCCCGCGGCAGGCGGACGGCGGCCGTGCCGAAGACCTCGGTGAGCTGGTCGGCGGCGAAGTCCCAGAGCAGCTCGACGGGCCCGAGGCGGTAGGTGCCGCGCTCGCCGTCGGCGGTCAGCTCGTCGACCCGCCAGCGGTCGGCCGCGGCGACGAAGGCCCGGATGCGCGTCGTGCCGGTCAGCAGCGCGACGACGGACTCGAGCTGCGGGATCTGCGGCAGGCCCAGGAGGCCGGTGCTCTCGGCGTAGCCGACGTAGGGCGGGGTCTCCGCACGGATGCGGGCGCGCAGCCCGACCGGGTCGACGGCGAGCGGGGTGGCCGGGACGCGGGCGGCACCCAGGCCGACGAGGGCGGCCGCGCCGGCGCCGACGAGGAGCCAGCGCCTGCCGAACCGCCGCTCGCCCACGCCGTCCACTCTGCCAGCGCGGGTGTGACCGGGACGTGTTCTCGCGCCCGCGGTCCCCGACGGCGGCGGTCCCCGACGCTCTGGCCGACCCCCCGGTCCCGGGCGCTGCACCAGACCGCGAGTCGGGGTCTGGACCGGTCCGAGTCGGGCGCTGCACCAGACCGCGAGTCGGGGTCTGGACCGGTCCGAGTCGGGCTGTGCGCCGGACCGAGTCGGGGTTCCGAGTCCTCGCCGCCGCCCGCGCGGCGTCCCGGGTCAGCGCACCGCGTCGTCGAGGTAGGCCCGGCCGCGTGGCGAGAGGCGGTAGCCGACCTCGAGGCTCTCGGTCAGCCCCAGCTCCTTGAGCTTGCGCACGTCCCGCTTGAACGGCAGCGTCTCGCGGCCAAGGCCGGCGGCCAGGTCCGGCGCCCGGACACCGGGGTTGTCGGCGATCAGCCGCAGGACCTGCGCCGTCCACGGACCGCGCCGGTCCATCCGTTCCAGCCGCGCGGCGATGGCGGCCCGGTCGTCCGGGCTCAGGGCGCCGTCCGCACGCAGCGCGACGCGGGGGTCCGGCCCGGCGAGCCGGACGGTGACGCGGTACAGCCGCCCGTCGCCGACCTGGGCCGCCCGCAGCGCGGCGACGGTCGCGAAACCCGCAGCGCGGGCGTCCGCCGCGGTCAGCCGCGAGGCTGCCACCGGCTCGACGGCCGTGAACTCCAACACGCCGACGGGCGTGCGCTGGGTGCCGCCCGGGCGCACGCGCGGCCGGTCCCAGCGGCGGTACAGGGCGGTCACGGTGCCCGCGGCGATGGCGTCGAGCACGGGCCGGCGGATCAGCACGCGCGCATCGTGCCCCTCTCGACCTCCCACGTCACGGGCCGCCGGCCTGCGCAGCACCTAAACTGGTCGGAAGCACACCGGAGGGGGAGGAGCGCTGCCGTGAACGCCGACGAGCGCCGCTTCGCCGTTCTCCGTGCGATCGTGGCCGACTACGTGTCCACGCAGGAGCCGGTCGGGTCCAAGATGATCGTCGACCGGCACGGGCTGGGCGTGTCCAGCGCGACCGTCCGCAACGACATGGCAATCCTCGAGGAGGAGGGGCTCATCGCCCAGCCGCACACCAGCGCAGGGCGCATCCCGACCGACAAGGGGTACCGGTTCTTCGTCGATCGGCTCGCGCAGGTCAAGCCGCTGTCCGCGGCCGAGCGGCGGGCCGTGCAGGCGTTCCTGGAGGGCGCCATCGACCTGGACGACGTCATGCGCCGCAGCGTGCGCCTGCTCGCCCAGCTCACCCGCCAGGTCGCCGTCGTGCAGTACCCGACGCTGACGCGCTCGACCGTGCGGCACTGCGAGGTCGTCGCGCTGACGCCCGCCCGGCTGATGTTGGTGCTCATCACCGACTCCGGCCGCGTCGACCAGCGCGTCGTCGACCTCGGCGACGTCCTGTCGGACGACGACGTCGCCGTGCTGCGGAGCATGATCGGCGCCGCACTGAACGGCCGGCCCCTCGCGGCGGCCTCGGCGGCGGTCGCGGAGCTGCCCGAGGTCGCGCCGGCCGAGCTGCGCGAGGTCGTGGTGACGGTGTCGACCGTGCTGATCGAGACGCTCGTCGAGCACCCGGAGGAGCGGATGCTGCTGGGCGGGACGGCGAACCTCACGCGCAACGCCGCCGACTTCCCGGGGACGCTGCGCCAGGTGCTCGAGGCTCTCGAGGAGCAGGTCGTGGTGCTCAAGCTGCTGGCCGCGGCGCAGGACCCGGGCACCGTGACGGTGCGCATCGGCGGCGAGAACGAGGCCGAGGAGATGCGCGACACGTCCGTGCTGTCGATCGGCTACGGAACGGGCACGGTGCTGGGCGGGATGGGTGTCGTCGGACCGACCCGGATGGACTATCCCGGTTCCATCGCGGCGGTCCGTGCCGTCGCCCGGTACGTGGGTGAGATCCTGGCGGGGCGCTAGGAGAGCAGACGGAGAGCATGAGGAACGCTGGGGTGGCACGCGACTACTACGGGATCCTGGGCATCGCACCGGATGCCGGTCCCGACGAGATCAAGCGGGCGTATCGGCGGCTCGCCCGCGAGCTGCACCCCGACGTCAACCCGGACGCCGCGGCGCAGGAGCGGTTCGCCGAGGTCAGCGCGGCCTACGAGGTGCTGTCCGACCCGGAGAAGCGGCGCATCGTCGACCTCGGCGGCGACCCGTTCGGCAACGGCGGCGGGGGTGGTGGCGACCCGTTCGGCGGCGGCTTCGGCGGGCTCGGCGACATCATGGACGCCTTCTTCGGCGGCCAGGGCGGGTTCGGCGGCCGGACGCGCGGGCCGCGCAGCCGGGTGCAGCCCGGCGCCGACGCGCTGATCCGGATGTCGTTGACGCTCGAGGAGTGCGCCACGGGCGTGACGCGCGACCTCGCCGTCGACACGGCCGTGCTGTGCTCGGCGTGCACGGGGTCGGGGTGCGCGCCCGGGTCGGGCCCGACCCGTTGCGACATCTGCGGAGGCCGCGGCGAGGTCCAGAGCGTGCAGCGCAGCTTCCTCGGCCAGGTCGTGACGGCGCGGGTCTGCCCGACCTGCCGGGGCTTCGGCGAGGTCATCCCCGACCCCTGCCGGCAGTGCGGCGGTGACGGGCGGGTCCGGTCGCGGCGCACCGTCGCCGTGCGCATCCCCGCCGGCGTGGCCGACGGCATGCGGGTGCGGCTGGCCGGCCAGGGCGAGGTCGGCCCCGGCGGCGGCCCGGCCGGCGACCTGTACGTCGAGGTCGAGGAGGAGCCGCACGAGCTCTTCACGCGCGACGGCAGCGACCTGCACTGCACCGTCCCGCTCCCGATGACGGCCGCGGCGCTGGGCACCACGCTGCCGCTGCCGACGCTCGGCGGCCCGGAGGAGCTGCACGTCGAGCCGGGCACCCAGGCCGGCAGCGTGATCACCCTGCGCGGCAAGGGCATGCCGCGGCTGCGCTCCAACGGCCGCGTCGAGGGGCACGGCGACCTCATGGTCCACGTGGACGTCGTCGTGCCGACGAAACTCGACCGCGAGCAGGCCGACCTGCTGCGCCAGCTCGCCAAGCTGCGCGGCGAGGAGCAGCCGGACCTGGTGGGCGGCAACCGCAACGGCCACGGCATGTTCTCCCGCCTGCGGGACAGCTTCGGCAACCGGTGACCGTCCCCGTCGCATCGCGACGAACGGCACGCTCGTTCACACCTGTCGAACGAACGTGCCGTTCGTTTGATCGGGACGAGCGGGGACGATGAGCACGCCCGCGCTGTTCGTCGTCGACCCCCTGCCCACGGGCGACACCGTCCTGCTCGACGGTCCGGAGGGCCGGCACGCCGCGACCGTGCGGCGGCTGCGGCCGGGCGAGGCCGTGCTGCTCTCGGACGGGCGGGGCGCGCTGGCCCACGCTGTCGTCGAGGGCGTCGGGCGCGACACGGCCCGGCTGGCGGTCGTCCGGCGCGAGGTCGTTCCCGCCCCGCCGCTGCGGGTCGTGGTGGCGCAGGCCCTCGTCAAGGGCGACCGCGGCGAGCTGGCCGTCGAGCTCGCCACCGAGGCCGGCGCCGACGGGATCGTCCCATGGCGGGCGGCCCGGTGCGTCGCGCGCTGGGACGACGGGCCGCGCGGCGAGCGGGCGCTGGCCCGCTGGCGGGCGACCGCGCGGGAGGCGGCCAAGCAGGCCCGCCGGCCCCGCCACCCGCTCGTCGAGGAGCCGGTGACGACCTCGCAGCTCGCCAGCCGCATGTCCGGCGCCGCGGCCGCGCTCGTCCTGCACGAGTCCGCGATGCGTCCGTTCGCCGAGGTCGACCTGCCCGAGCGCGGCGAGCTGCTGCTCGCTATCGGCCCGGAAGGCGGCGTCAGCGCCGAGGAGCTGCGGGAGCTGGAGGCGGCCGGCGCCCGGCCCGTGCGCCTCGGTGCGGAGGTGCTGCGCGCGTCGTCCGCCGCGGCGGTCGCGCTGGGCGCGCTCGGGGTGCTGGCTGGACGCTGGGCGACACGTACGCCGATTCCATGACGTTGGTTGGCCAGGCCACCCGGGAGCACTATGGTGTCACCCGACCGGACGCTTCGCCGCGTGCCGGAAACGACCCCGGGTCTTGCGACCCGTGGGCCGCCGGGGAGTCCCCCTCGTCCGGCGGGCCGCGCCGCGGTGGGTGTCCCCCCATGTCCACCGCGGCGCGGCGCCCCCGGCGCGGGCGAGGACGCCCCGCGTGACCCGGCGCTACGCCTACGGGCCGGACCCCGCGCAGTTCGCCGAGCTGACGCTGCCGGCCGGGCTGCCGCGGGGCGTGGCGGTGGTCGTGCACGGCGGGTTCTGGCGCCCGGCGTACGACCTGGCGCTGGGCCGCCCGCTCGCCGCAAACCTCGCCGCGGCGGGGCTCGCCGCCTGGAACGTCGAGTACCGGCGGGTCGGGGCGGGCGGCGGCTTTCCCTCGACGTTCGACGACGTCGCGGCGGCACTCGACGCGCTCGCCGCGGTGCCCGGCCTGCCGTTGGACCGGGTGGTCGCCGTCGGGCACTCGGCAGGCGGGCAGCTCGCGGTCTGGCTCGCGGCGCGGCCCGGCCTGCCCGCCGGCGTCCCCGGTGCCTGGCCCGCCGTCCGCCTGCGCGGGGCGGTGGCCCAGGCCGGCGTGCTCGACCTGGTCGACGCGGCCGAGCGCGGTGTCGGGCGCGGCGCGGTGGACGACCTGCTCGGTGGCCCTCCGGCCGCCGTCCCGCAGCGGTACGCGCTGGCCTCGCCGGTCGCGCGCGTCCCGCTCGGCGTGCCGGTCACGTGCGTGCACGGCACGGCGGACGCCAACGTGCCGCTGCGGCAGAGCGAGCGTTTCGTGGCCGCGTCGGGCGACCGGCTGGTCACGTTGCCCGGCGTCGACCACTTCGCGCTCATCGACCCCGCCCACGCCGCGTGGCAGGCCTGCCGCGCCGCGGTCGAGGACCTCATGGCGTGATCGTCCCCCGCCGGTTCGGGCGGGCTGAGTCGGGCCTGTCCGCGGTAGCATCGCCGGGAGTCCACTCCCGAGTGTGAAAGCAGGCGGCGTACCCCTTGACCGATCCGGATCCCGTCCAGTCCCGTTTGGCCGTTCCGGACACCGCCCTGCTGGCGCTCGTGGGCTCGCGCGACGAGAGCCTGCGTGCCGCGGAGGAGCTGCTGTCCGCCGACGTGCACATCCGCGGCAACGAGCTCACCCTCTCCGGGGCGCCCGCCGACGTCGCGTTCGCCGAACGGGTGTTCGCCGAGCTGATCACTCTGGCCGCGCGCGGGCAGCATCTCGACGCCGACGCCGTGCGCCGCACCGTCGAGATGCTCGGGGCGCCGTCCGAGCGCATCGGCGAGTCGCCGGCCGAGGTCCTCTCGCTCGACATCCTCTCCCGCCGCGGGCGGACCATCCGGCCCAAGACGCTCAACCAGAAGCGCTACGTCGACGCCATCGACGCGCACACGGTCGTCTTCGGCATCGGCCCGGCCGGAACCGGCAAGACGTACCTGGCGATGGCCAAGGCCGTCCAGGCGCTGCAGACCAAGGCCGTCAACCGGATCATCCTCACGCGCCCGGCCGTCGAGGCGGGGGAGCGGCTGGGCTACCTGCCCGGCACGCTGTACGAGAAGATCGACCCGTACCTGCGGCCGCTCTACGACGCGTTGCACGACATGATCGACCCGGAGTCGATCCCGAAGCTGCTGGCGGCCGGGACGATCGAGGTCGCGCCCCTGGCCTACATGCGGGGCCGGACCCTCAACGACGCCTTCATCATCCTGGACGAGGCGCAGAACACCACGCCCGAGCAGATGAAGATGTTCCTCACCCGCCTGGGCTTCGGCTCGAAGATCGTGGTGACTGGTGACGTCACCCAGGTCGACCTGCCCGAGGGCACCCGCTCGGGCCTGCAGGTCGTGCGGGAGATCCTCGGCGACGTCGAGGACGTCCACTTCTCCCAGCTGTCCAGCGCCGACGTCGTGCGGCACCGGCTGGTCGCCGACATCGTCGACGCCTACGCGCGCTGGGACGACGAGCAGAGCGGGCGGCCCAACCTCCGTGCCGCCGCGCCCCGCAACGGCCCGCCGCCGGACCGTCGCGCCCGCCGCCGCTGACCCCCACGTACCTAACGAACGGCACTTTCGTCACATAGGTGCTCACGAAAGTGCCGTTCGTTAGGTATGGGGATGGGGTCAGGACGGCAGGTAGGCGTCCAGGAAGGCGTTCCGGAAAACGCCCGTCGGGTCCGCCCTGCTGGCCAGCTCGGCGAACTCGCCCAGCCGCGGCCACAGCGGCGCGACGGCCTCACGCCCGGCGGTGAACACCTTCCCCCAGTGCGGCCGGGCCGCGAACGGGGCGAGCGCCGCCTCCACGGCCGCGACGACCGGGAGGACGGCCGGCGTGTCCGGGACCCAGGTGAAGTGCAGCGCGGCACTGTCCCGGCCGGCCGCCGCCGAGATCCACGTGCTGTCCGCCGCCACCGTGCGGACCTCGGACACCAGCAGCACCGGCGCGATCGCCGTGCGGATCGCTTCCAGCGCCGTGCAGCGCGTCCACCAGCGACTCCCGGGGCACCAGCCACTCCGACTGCAGCTCCTCGCCGCTGCTCGGGGTGAAGTCGAGCCGGAAGTGCGGCAGACCCTGGTACCAGGGCACGACCACGCCGCCCTGCTGCGTGCAGTGGGTCCCGTCCTCGCCGCGGATCATGTGCCGCGGGCCCGATGCGGGCGTCGTCCCCAGCCAGCCCTGCGGCAGCGGCGGCTCCTGCGCCCGCTGCTTGACCCAGACCTGCTCGAACCCGTTGCCCTCCCAGTAGGTGAACAGGCTGACGCTGTACGCGGCCGCCAGCGCCTCGGGCGCGTCCTCGAACCGGGGCAGGCCCTCGAGCACCGTCTGGCGCACGTCGAACGCCTCGACGGTGTCCAGCGTCAGCGCGGTGACGACGCCGAGCGCGCCCAGCGCCACCACCGACCCGTCGAACCCCTCGTCGCCCCGGCGGACCGTTCGCGCCCGGCCGTCCGGCCCGAGCAGCTCCAGGGCCGAGACCGACGTCGCGAGCACCGGGTTCGCGTCGCCGGACCCGTGGGTGCCCGTCGAGCAGGCGCCCGCCACCGCGATGTGCGGCAGCGAGCCGGTGTTGCGCAGCGCGCGGCCCGCCGCGTGCAGCGGGATCATGACGTCGCCGTAGCGCATCCCGGCCCCGACCGTCACCGTCTCCTCGCCGATCTCGCAGCGCGGCGGCAGGCCGGCCAGCGAGACGAGGTCGCCCTCGGTGTCGGCCACGGGGGAGAAGGAATGGCCGCTGCCGAGCACGCGCAGCCGGTCGCTGCCGGCGACGAGCTCGGCGAGCTGGTCGAGGGACGTCGGCCGGTGCACCGCCCGTGCGGAGAAGACGATGTTGCCGGCCCAGTTGGTCACGGCGGAGGGGGCAGGTCGCATGCTCGCCATCCTCGCGCGTGCGGGCGTCTCGGGGCGGTCGGGAAGGCCACTTTGCCGGCTGCAGCGCCGCTGCCGTCACGGACTACGCTGGGGAACGTGTCGATCGAGGTCAGCAACGAGTCCGGGGCCGCGCTGGACGCTGCCGCGATCGCCTCGGTCGCGCGGTTCGCGCTCGCCGCGATGCACGTGAACCCGGCCGCGGAGCTATCCGTCATCGCCGTCACCGAGGACACCATCGCCGAGCTGCACGAGCGCTGGATGGACGAGCCGGGGCCCACCGACGTCATGTCGTTCCCCATGGACGAGCTCGTCGACGAGTCCCGGCGGCCGGACGCCCCCGACCTCGGGCCGGCGCTGCTCGGCGACATCGTGCTGTGCCCGGAGTTCGCCAGGGCACAGGCCCGCGCCGCCGGCCACACCCTCGACGACGAGCTGCACCTGCTGACCGTGCACGGCGTGCTGCACCTGCTCGGCTACGACCACGGCGAGCCCGACGAGGAGCGCGAGATGTTCGCCCTGCAGGGGCGCCTGCTCGCCGACTGGCGACGGGCAAGGGCCGACGCCGCGGCGCGGGCCGCACGGGCGCGCAGCGACTCCGCCGTGCTCGGCGCAGTCGGCCTCGAGGACGGCTGACCCCTGCCTTGACCGACCCCGCCGCCGTGCCCGGCACCGTCGTCCTGATCCTGGTCGCTGTCCTCCTCGTGCCGCTGGCCGGGGTGTTCGCCGCCGCCGACGCCGCACTCAACTCGGTCTCCCGCGCCCGCGTCGACGCACTCGTGCGCGACGGGCGGCCGGGCGCACGGGCGCTCGCCGAGGTCGTCGCCGACCGGCCGCGCCTGGTCAACCTCCTGCTGCTCCTGCGGCTCGCGGCGGAGGCCGCGGCGACCGTGCTGCTGACCGTCGCGCTGGTGACACTGCTGCGGCCGGTCTGGGTGGGCGCCCTCACCGCCGCCGGAATCATGGTCGTGGTCTCCTACGTGCTCATCGGGGTCGGGCCCCGCACGCTGGGCCGCCAGCACCCGTACCGGATCGGCGTGCTCGTGGCCGCCCCGCTGCGCGCGCTCGCGACGCTGCTCGGTCCGCTCACCCGGCTGCTCATCGTCATCGGCAACGCGATCACGCCGGGCCAGGGCTTCCGGCAGGGGCCGTTCTCGTCCGAGGTGGAGCTGCGCGAGCTCGTCGACATGGCCTCGACCAGCGGCGTCGTCGACGAGGACGAGCGCCAGATGATCCACTCGGTGTTCGAGCTCGGCGACACCATCGCCCGGGAGGTCATGGTCCCCCGGCCCGACGTCGTGTGGACCGAGCGGGACACCCCGCTGGAGAAGGTGCTGCGCCTGGCGCTGCGCAGCGGCTACTCGCGGCTGCCCGTGCTCGGCGAGGGGATCGACGACATCGTCGGCGTCGCCTACCTCAAGGACATGGTCCGGGCCCAGGCCGAGCGGCCGGACGCCACGCTGACGCAGGTCATGCGCCCGCCCGCGTTCGTGCCCGACACGAAACGGGTCGACGAGCTGCTCAAGGAGATGCAGGCCGCGCACAACCACCTCGCGATCGTCGTCGACGAGTACGGCGGCACCGCGGGCGTCGTGACGATCGAGGACATCCTCGAGGAGATCGTCGGCGAGATCACCGACGAGTACGACGGCGAGGAGGTCCCCGCCGTGCAGGAGGTCGACGACCGAACGCGGCGGCTGTCGGCCCGGCTGCCCGTCGAGGACCTGGAGGAGCTCTACCCCGGCCAGGACGGCGAGAGCGCGCTCGCGACCGTGCTGGCCGAGGCCGACGTCGACACCGTCGGGGGGCTGCTCGCCCAGCGGCTGGGCAAGGTGCCGCTGCCGGGGTCGGAGGCGGAGGTGGCCGGGCTGCGGCTGGTCGCCGAGGGCGGCAAGGACGCGCGTGGCCGGGTGCGGATCACGTCGGTGCTGGTGGAGGAGCTGGAGGAGGACGATGACGGACCTGGATCCGGATGACGCGAAGATCGTGACGCTGGCGCGGTCGTCGCGGGCGCGCACGGGCGCCGCCGAGGGGGCAGCGGTGCGCGACACCGACGGGCGCACCTACGCCGCCGCGAGCGTCGCGCTGCCGTCGCTGTCGCTGACCGCCCTGCAGGCCGCGGTCGCGGCCGCGGTGTCGAGCGGGGCGGAGGGACTGGAGGCCGCGGCCGTCGTCACCGGATCGGACGCGGTCGACGCCGACTCGCTGTCGGCCGTGCGCGACCTGGGCCCGGACGCACCGGTCCTGCGCGCCGACGCCGCGGGCGCCGTCGTCGAGCGGATCGCGCCGTGACGGGTCCCGCACTCCCCGACCCGGCCGTGACGTCCGCCCGCCCCGACCCGGCCGGGACGTCCGCCCGCCCCGACCCGGCCGGGACGTCCGCCCGCCCCGACCCGCCCGTGACATCCACCCGCCCCGACCCGCGCGTGACCGGGGCCGCCCTGGCCGACACCCCGCTCCTCGACGTGGTCGTCGTCGGCGGCGGCATCGTCGGGCTGGCCACGGCCTACGCCGCCGTACGGGCCGGGCGCAGCGTGGCCGTCGTCGAGCGTGAGCCGCGCCTGGCCGCTCACCAGACCGGCCGCAACTCCAACGTGATCCACTCTGGCCTCTACTACGCGCCCGGCGGGCTGAAGGCGCGCCTGGCCGTCGCCGGCTGCGCGGAGACCGTCGCGTTCTGCCGCGAGCACGACCTGCCGCACGCGGTCAGCGGCAAACTGGTCGTGGCGACCGAGCCCGAGGAGCTGCCCCGGCTCGCCGAGCTCAAGCGCCGCGGCGACGCGAACGGGGTGGAGAACCACGAGCTCGACCCGGCCGGCATGCGCGCGCGCGAGCCGCACGTCCGCGGGCTCGCCGCGCTCTGGGTGCCCTCGACGGGGATCTGCGACTACCGCCTCGTCGCCGAGAAGCTCGGGGAGCTGGTCGAGAAGGAGGGTGGCGAGATCCGGCTCGGCACGGCCGTTCGCCGGATCGTGCGCCGCCGCGGCGACGTCGTCGTCCGGACCGACGGGGCCGAGCTGCTGGGCCGCCAGGTCGTCGTCTGCGCCGGCCTGCACTGCGACGAGCTGGCCCGGGCCGCCGGCGCCGACCCCGGCGTGCGGATCGTGCCGTTCCGCGGCGAGTACTCCGGCTTCTCCGACCGGGCCGCCGACCTGGTCAAGGGCCTGATCTACCCGGTGCCCGACCCCGCCTTCCCGTTCCTGGGCGTGCACGCCACCCGCGGGATCGACGGCCACGTCCACGCGGGCCCCAACGCCGTCCTCGCGCTGGCCCGCGAGGGCTACGGCTGGGGCACTGTCGACGCCAGGGAGCTCCTCGGCACGCTCGCCTACCCCGGCCTCGCGCGGCTCGCGCGCCGGCACTGGCGCTACGGGCTCGCTGAGATGCACCGCTCGCTCTCGCGCGCCGCGATGGTGCGCCAGATCCAGCGGCTGCTGCCCGACGTCCGAGCAGAGGACCTCTCCCCGGCAGGCGCGGGCGTGCGGGCCCAGGCGGTGCGGCCCGACGGCGCGCTGGTCGACGACTTCCTGTTCGCCGAGCAGGGGACCGGCGCCGGATCCGTGCTGCACGTGCTCAACGCCCCGTCGCCCGCCGCCACTGCGGCGCTGCCGATCGGGCGCGAGATCGCCGCCCGGCTGGGCCTGGCGTGAGCTTCCCCGAGGTCCCGGAGGGCTTCCGGTCCGGGTTCGCGTGCTTCGTCGGGCGGCCAAACGCCGGCAAGTCGACGCTGACGAACGCGCTGGTCGGCGCCAAGATCGCGATCACGTCGTCGCGGCCGCAGACGACCCGGCACGCCGTGCGCGGCATCCTGCACCGCCCGGACGCCCAGCTCGTCGTGATCGACACCCCGGGCCTGCACAAGCCGCGCACGCTGCTGGGCAGCCGGCTCAACGACATCGTGCGCGAGACCTGGGCCGAGGTCGACGTCGTCGGCTTCTGCGTGCCGGCCGACGTCCCGGTCGGCCGCGGGGACGCGTTCATCGTCGACGAGCTGCGGTCGGTCGCCGGGCGGACGCCGGTGCTCGGCGTCGTCACCAAGACCGACCTCGTGCGGCCCGAGCAGGTGGCGCAACGGCTCACGGAGCTGGCGGGCCTGATGGAGTTCGCCGAGGTCGTGCCCTGCTCGGCCGTCGACGGCTTCCAGGTCGACACACTGGCCGACCTGCTGGTCGCCCGCCTGCCCGAGGGCCCGCCGCTCTACCCCGACGGGGAGCTGACCGACGAGCCGGAGGAGACGCTCGTCGCCGAGCTGGTCCGGGAGGCGGCACTGGAGGGGGTGCGCGACGAGCTGCCGCACTCCATCGCCGTCACGATCGACGAGATGGTGCCGCGGGAGGGCCGCGACGACCTGCTCGTCGTGCACGCCGTGATCCACGTCGAGCGCGCGAGCCAGAAGGGCATCGTGATCGGGCGCGGCGGCGAGCGGCTGCGCCAGGTCGGCACCGACGCGCGCCGCCAGATCGAGCGTCTGCTGGGGACGAAGGTCTACCTCGACCTGCACGTGAAGATCACGAAGGACTGGCAGCGCGATCCCCGCCAGCTGCGCAAGCTGGGCTTCTAGCCTCGAGCGATCAGGTGCCGACCAGAGCGTGCGGGACGGCGGAGGCGGCCGCGGCGATCACCACGATGAGGAAGACGATGTAGATCAGGGCGATGGCCGTGAAGACGCCGCCGATGATGATCCCGGCCAGCGCGAGGCCCTCGCCCTCCTCGTTCGAGGCGCGGATCTGGTTGCGGGCGATGAAGCCGAAGACCATGCCCAGCGGGGCGAAGACGAACGCGAACACCAGCGACAGGATCGCCATCGTGTTCGTGCCGCGCGGGGCCGGGTAGCCCGGTGCCGCCGGGTAGCCCGCCGCGCCGTAGCCGGGCTGCGGGCCGTAGCCGGGCTGGCCGTACCCCGGTTGCGGGTAGGACCCGTAGGGCTCGGCGCCGTAGCCGCCCTGCTGGGCGTAGCCGCCCTCCGGCCCGTACGCCGCGCCCGGCTGGCCGTAGCCGCCGTCCGTCCCGTAGGCGCCGGGCTGGCCGTAGCCGCCGGGCCCGTAGGGCCCGGCCGGCGGGTAGCCGCCCGCCGGGTCCTGCGCGCCGTAGCCGGGCGGGGGGTAGCCGGGTGCGGCCTGGCCGGGGTACTGGCCCGACGGGGTCTGCCCCCAGGGGCCGTGCGCGCCGGTCGCGGGGTTCGGCGGTGTCGCCGGCTTGTCGATGGAGACGGTCTCGTCGCGCTCGCCCTCTGGCTGGTTGGACATACGGCTCGAACCCCCTGGTGTCTAGGGGCCCGATCGTAGGCCCGGGCCGTAGGCTCTGGCGGTGGGCCTCTACCGCGACACCGGCGTGGTGCTGCGGGTGCAGAAGCTCGGCGAGGCCGACCGGATCGTCACGCTCCTCACCCGCCGGCACGGCAAGATCCGCGCGGTGGCGAAGGGCGTGCGGCGCACCCGGTCGCGCTGGGGAGCCCGGCTCGAGCCGTTCAACCACGTCGACCTGCAGTGTTATACGCGATCTGGGGCGGTCACCGGTCGCTCCCTCGACGTCGTCACCCAGGCGCAGACGGTCGACGCGTTCGGCGCCGGGCTGATCGGCGACTACGCCCGGTACACAGCGGGCTGCGCGGTGCTGGAGACGGCCGACCGGCTCGTGGCCGAGGAGGGCGAGCCGGCGCTGCGCGTCTACCTGCTGCTGGTGGGTGCCGTCCGGGCGCTGGCCGGCCGGGACCGGGACGCGTCGCTCGTGCTCGACGCGTTCCTGCTGCGCGCCATGGCGCACGCCGGCTGGGCGCCGGCGATCACCGAGTGTGCGCGGTGCGCCGAGCCGGGGCCGCACGCGGCGTTCAACGTGGCGGCCGGCGGCGCGGTGTGCGCCCGCTGCCGCCCGGCCGGCTCCGTGACGCCCTCGCCGGAGACCTACCGGCTGCTGGACGCGCTGCTGCACGGCGACTGGGACGTGGCCGACGCGGCCGTACCGGTGACCCGGCGGGACACGTCCGGCCTGGTGGCGGCGCACCTGCAATGGCACATGGAGCGGCAGCTGCGGTCGCTGCCGCTGGTCGAGCGCCGCCGGCTGGAACCCCGCGGCAGCACCTGACCCGCGCCCTGACCGCCACGTGGAACCTCGTGGCGGTCGGCGGCGGTGCTGCAGCGGCCATATGTGTCCACGTGGCCGGGGTCGAGACCGAGGCCGCGGCCCGTAGGGTGCGGGGCGTGTTCGAGCCGCCGCCACCGCACCCGTCCGGGGCCCGGCCGCCCGCGATCCCGCCCGAGCTGGTGCCGCGGCACGTCGCGCTGGTCATGGACGGCAACGGCCGGTGGGCCAACGCCCGGGGCCTGCCGCGCATCGAGGGCCACCGCCGCGGCGAGGCGTCGCTGATGGACGTCGCCTGGGGCTGCCTCGAGATCGGCGTGCGGTGGCTCTCGGCGTACGCCTTCTCGACCGAGAACTGGAAGCGCAGCCCCGAGGAGGTGCGCTTCCTCATGGGCTTCAACCGCGACGTGATCCGCCGGCGGGTCGACGAGCTGCACGCCAGGGGCGTCCGGGTCCGCTGGGCGGGCCGGCGGCCGCGGCTGTGGCGCTCGGTGATCAAGGAGCTGGAGGTCGCCGAGGAGAAGACGCGCGGCAACGACCTCCTCACGCTGACCATGTGCGTCAACTACGGCGGACGGGCGGAGATCGTCGACGCGGTGCGGGCGATCGCCCGCGAGGTCGCGGCCGGCCGGATCAAGCCCGACAAGATCGACGAGCGGACGATCGCCCGCCACCTCGACGAGCCGGAGATGCCCGACGTGGACCTGTTCGTCCGCAGTTCGGGGGAGCAGCGGACGTCGAACTTCCTGCTCTGGCAGTCCGCGTACGCGGAGATGGTCTTCCTCGACACCCTGTTCCCCGACTTCGACCGGCGCCACATCTGGGAGGCGATCGAGATCTACGCCCGCCGCGACCGCCGCTTCGGCGGAGCCCTCGACCGCCCGGACTCGGCGTGAACGGGCCGGAGATGAAGGAGACGCTGGACACCGCCCGCGCGGCGCTGGAGCGCTACCTCGATGTCGCCGTCGACGACGACGGCGCGATGACGTTCCGGCACGGCGAGGTGCCGTGCGTCCTGCAGGGGATGGAGCTGGCCGAGGGCCTGCCCGTGCTCAGCCTGACCTGCGTGGTCGCCTGGGACGTCGACCGCGAGCGCGGCATCCCGGAACGGGTGGGCCTGCGCGCGGGCCAGGGCCTGTTCGGCACGCTCGGGGTCGTCGAGGGCGAGCGCGGCTGGGACGTCACGCTGCGGTACGCCTTTCCGGTCGCCGGGCTCTCCGAGCAGGCCCTGGGCATGCTGCTGATGCTCGTCGTCAGCAGCGCGTCCGGGCTGCGGGGCGAGCTCCTGGACCCCTAGCCGCCCACCGCCGACGCCGAACGCGAGACGAGCTCCTCGGCGACCCAGCGGGCGACGCCGTCGGGGTAGGGCGCCGAGAGCCCGAGGACGACGTGCCGGAAGCCGGCGTCGACCGCCTCGCGGATCGCGTCCCGCGTGCGGTCCGGCTCGTCGTAGGAGACGGGCAGGTGGATCGAGCGGGTGATCGACGCGGGGTCGCGGCCGATCTCGGCGCAGAAGCGGTCCAGCAGCGCGCTGCGGCCGAGGATGCCCTCCATGCCGCCCGGGACGTCGCCGCCGGGGACGTTCCAGACGTCGGCGTGCTCGGCGACGACGCGGAGCGTCCCCGACGCGCGCCCGCCGATGACGATCGGCGGGTGCGGGCGCTGGACGGGCCGGGGGCGGTCGAACGCCCCCGTGAGCCGGACGTACTGCCCGTCGAAGTCGAACGGCTCGTCCGCGGTCCAGAGCCGCCGGATCACCGTGCAGGCCTCGGCGAGGCTCTCCACGGCCTGGTCGGCGTCGTGGTAGGGCAGGCCGTGCGCGTCGTACTCCCGCCGCGCGAGGGGGACGCTCGGCCGCGAGCCCGCGCCGATGCCGAAGTCGAGCCGCCCGCCCGAGACGACGTCGACGGTCGTCGCGATCTTGGCGAGCATCGCGGGCGGCCGGAACCGGTTGCTGGTGACGAGCAGGCCGATCCGCAGCCGCCGGGTCTGGGCGGCCATGGCCGCCAGCAGCGTCCAGCCCTCGAAGATCGGTCCCCGCGGGTCGCCCCCGATCGGCATGAGGTGGTCGAACAGCCACGCGTGCTCGATCTGCGGGAGCGCGTCGGCCTCGGTCCAGACCCGCTGGACGTCCGGGTAGCCGACCTGCATCGGCGCGGTCAGGATCCCGAAGCTGGTATGCGGCATGACGCTGTCCTTCCGTGCGGCTGCCGGCTGGTGGGCAGCCTCGGCCTCGTCCGCCGTGCCACTCCGGACAAGCGGAACCGTGCTCCGTTCACAACATACGGAGCGGTGTTCCGCTTCGCAACATACGGAGCAGTGTTCCGCTTCGTAACGGCGGCCGGGAGGGCGCGACCGTCCGAATCCCGTTCCCGATCGGTCCCGCGACCGGCTCGCACCCGGTCGCGCCGCCGTCTTGCGGGCGCGCTCGGCGGCGGCGCTCAGCCCTCCGACGACAGGTGCACGAGCGGCAGCTGGGCGAGCTGGGTCGGCGTCATCCGGCCGGCCGCGCCGAGCACGTCGTTCTGGGTCTTCTGCATGCGCGCGTCGAGCAGCCCGGACAGGGCGTAGACCACGCGACCGAGCAGGCGGACCGTGGTGTCGTCGACGAGCGGGCGCGGGGTCGAGGTGACCGCGACCCCCGTCGGCCGACCGTCGTTGGACTGCGCGACGCCGATCGTGAACTGCTCGCGCGGGTTGGCGTGCCGGGAGGCGTAGTGGTCGCGCAGCTTGAGCACCATGGCGTGGAAGTCCCCGACGTCGCCGTCGAGCTCGAGCTGGTCGAGGTCCTCCTTGGTGAGGACGTTCTGGCGGGCCGAGAAGCAGCGCGCGTAGCCGACCAGCGCCCCGGTCCACAGCGCCTCGACGACGGCGGTGTCGGGTTGGGGGTGGGCGAGCGTCGTGACGAGGTTCTCGCAGCAACGCAGGACGTACTGCAGGTCTTCGAAGACCGCAGCCTGGCCGGCGAGCGTCGCCGCCTCCTCGCCGTCGAGCCTGCGGACCGTGGTGGGCGCGTCGGACGTTCCGGCCGTCATCCTCGGCACGCTAGCGGTCGGCCCCTGCTCCCGGCGTGTCGATCTGAGACGTTCCGTCCCGGCAGGTCCGGCACAGTCCGAAGATCTCGACGGTGTGCGAGAGGTCGGTGTAGCCGTGCTGCTCGGCGACGGCCTGGGCCCACGTCTCGACGGCGGGCCCGGAGATCTCCACCGCGGCCCCGCACTCGCGGCAGACCAGGTGGTGGTGGTGCTCGACGCTCGCGCACCGCCGGTAGACGGCCTCGCCCGACGCGCTGCGCAGCACGTCCACCTCGCCGCCGTCGGCCAGGGCCTGCAGGGTGCGGTAGACGGTCGTGAGGCCGATGCCGTCGCCCGCCCGGCGCAGCTCCTCGTGGATCTCCTGTGCCGAGCGGAAGTCGTCGAGCCGGTCGAGGAGGGCGGAGACGGCGGAGCGCTGCTTGGTCGACCTCAACGGCCTTCCTCCACGTGGGTCACGGCGTCGACGACGATGTGCGCGAGGTGGTCGTCGACCAGCGAGTACTGCACCTCACGGCCGTGCCGCTCGCCCCGCACGACCCCGGCCGCCTTGAGCACCCGCAGGTGCTGGCTGACCAGGGGCTGGGTGACGCCCACCGCGTCGACCAGGTCGTGGACGCAGCGGCCGCCCCCGCGCAGCTCGAGCACGATCGCGATCCGCACCGGGGCGGCGAGGGCTCGGAGCAGATCGCCCGCCGCGATGAGCGACCCGTGCGCGACGGCCGTAGTGGACATGAGAACCATATTACGTCCGTGCCATCCTGCACGGGTGCTGCTCGTCTGCCGCTTCAGCGACCCCGGACCGGACTTCCCCGACCGGGCGGCCCACGCGTTGGCCCTGCTCACGGCGCGGCCCGGTTGCCTCGGGGGTGAGCTGGGACGCTCGGCGGACGAGCCGGGTGCCTGGGTGCTCGTGGCGCGCTTCGCGACGGTGGACGCCTACCGGCGGGCGCTGTCGCCGTTCCCCGTCCGCGAGCACGTCGTGCCGCTGTTGTCGGAGGCCGACCCGGCGGTGTCGACGTACGAGACGCTGGCGACGGCGGTCGACGGCGAGGTGACGCGGCACCCCTCGCTGCTCGCCTGAGGTCCCTCGGTGTTGTGGTCCGGCGTTGTGGTCCGGTGTTGTGGTCCGGCGTTGTGGTCCGGCGCGCCCGGGGTTCTCCCCGGCTGATGTCCCCGCGCGCCGCGGTGACGACGCCGGTCGAGCGGTGTCCGCGCGCCGAGGTGCGTTGTGCGCGCCGTCGACGACGCGCAGGGCGCTCGGAGGCACGTGAAGGGCTCGACGGCGTGCGAAGAGCTCGGCGGCGTGCGAAGGGCTCGGCGGCGTGCGAAGGGCTCGGCGGCGTGCGAGCGGCGCCGATGCCGCGGCGGACGTGGCCTCGCGCGGAGGTGCGGTTTGCTCGCCGCGCCGTCGACGGCGTGCGAAGGGCTCGGCGGTGTGCGAAGGGCTCGGCGGCGTGCGAAGAGCTCGATGGCGTGCGAAGGGCTCGGCGGCGTGCGAAGGGCTCGGCGGCGTGCGAAGGGCTCGGCGGCGTGCGAAGGGCTCGGCGGCGTGCGAAGGGCTCGGCGGCGTGCGAAGGGCTCGGCGGCGTGCGAGCGGCGCCGATGCCCGGCGGCGGACGTGGGTTCGCGCGCGGAGGTGCGGTTTGCGCGCCGTCGACGGCGTGCGAAGGGCTCGGCGGCGTGCGAAGGGCTCGGCGGCGTGCGAAGAGCTCGGTGGCGTGCGAAGGGCTCGGTGGCGGGCGAAGGGCTCGGCGGCGGGCGAAGGGCTCGGCGGCGTGCGAACGGCTGGCCGCGAGTGGCCCGGCGGCGCGCGATCCTGGCGCCGGTCGTCACTTGTCCACAGCTGTGGACCGCGGGCGACGGGTCGCTGCTCGTGCCGTCAGCATCGAGCTCATGGCGTGTGGTCCGGACGGTCTTGTGTTCCGCTCGCGGTTGCTCTCCGAGGGCTACCGGTCCGACGAGGTTCGACGCCTCCGACGCGGCGCCGTCACCGTGCGCCGGGGCGCCTACGTGGGGCGCGAAGACGTACGGCTGCGCAGCCCGGAGACCGCGCACCTGCTCGCGGTCCGCGCAGCCGTCGAGCACCTGCGCGGCGACGCCGTCGTCAGCCACGCGTCGGCCGCCCTGCTGCACGGCATCGCGCTATGGGCCGTGCCGCTCGGACGCGTGCACGTCACCCGCGCCGGCACGGCGGGCGGCAGGCGCTCCCGCACCCTGCACCTGCACGTCACCGACCTGGACAGCGATGAGATCGACGAGGTGGACGGCATCGTGGTGACCGCCGCCGCCCGGACGGTCGTCGACCTGGCGCGCAGCGTGCCCTTCGAACAGGCCGTGGTGGCCGTGGACAACGCCCTCCATCGGCACCTGGTGACCCATGACGCACTGGCGGGGACGCTGACCCGGAGTCCGCGCCGACACGGCGCCGCGGTAGCCGCGCGGGCGATCGCGTTCGCCGACGGCCGGGCGGAGAGCCCGGGGGAGTCGCGCAGCAGGGTGTGCATTCATCGGGCCGGCCTGCCGCGGCCGGACCTCCAGGTCCCCGTCACCGGCGCGGACGGTCGCCCGCTCGGGCGGGCGGACTTCGGCTGGGCAGGGGCCCGGGTCGTCGGCGAGTTCGACGGCAGGGCGAAGTACGGGCGGATGCTGCGGCCCGGGCAGGACCCCGGCGACGCCGTTTTCGCCGAGAAGGTGCGTGAGGACGCGATCCGTGACGGCGGCACCTGGATGACGCGTTGGACCTGGAGCGACCTGGACTCCTTCACACCGACGGCGGCCCGTCTCGCGCGGGCGCTCGGTGAGGCGGGTGTTCCCGTTGCGCGGTGAGGTGCGGCTCGCTCGCCGTCGACCGCGCGCGAGCCACCCGGCGGCGCGCGAGCCACCCCTCGGTGCGCGAGTCACCCGGCGACGCGCGAGCCACGCCTCGGTGCGCGAGCCACCCGGCGGCGCGCGAGCCACGCCTCGGTGCGCGAGCCACCCGGCGGCGCGCGAGCCACTCCGGCGCGCGAGCCACCCGGCGGCGCGCGAGCCACCCGGCGGCGCGCGAGCCACCCCTCGACGCGCGAGCCACCCCTGCGACGCGCGAGCCACCCCGCGACGCGCGAGCCACCCCTCGACGCGCGAGCCACCCCTCGGCGAGCGGAGCGGTGCGAGAACCCGGCGGCGGCGGCCCGCGCCGCGCGGATACGCTGGACGCTCACCTCCCGTTCGTTTCCTGGAGTACCTCCGTGGCCACCAACGCCTCTTCCGCCAAGATCGAGACCATCGTCGCGCTCGCCAAGCGCCGGGGATTCGTCTTCGCGTCCGGCGAGATCTACGGCGGTACCCGTTCGGCGTGGGACTACGGCCCCCTGGGCGTCGAGCTCAAGGAGAGCATCAAGCGGCAGTGGTGGAAGTCGATGGTCACCGGCCGCGAGGACGTCGTGGGCCTCGACTCGTCGGTGATCCTGCCCCGCCAGGTGTGGGTCGCCTCCGGGCACCTGTCGGCGTTCCACGACCCGCTGGTCGAGTGCCAGAACTGCCACAAGCGCTACCGGGCCGACCAGCTCGCCGAGGAGTACACCGAGCGCAGCGGCAAGCCGACGACCGAGGACGACCTGTCCGACGTGCCGTGCCCCAACTGCGGCACCCGCGGCCGCTACACCGAGCCGCGCGACTTCAACATGATGCTCAAGACCTACCTCGGCCCGGTCGAGTCCGAGGAGGGCCTGCACTACCTGCGGCCCGAGACCGCTCAGGGCATCTTCGTCAACTTCCTCAACGTCCAGACGACCTCGCGGCGCAAGCCGCCCTTCGGCATCGGCCAGATGGGCAAGAGCTTCCGCAACGAGATCACGCCGGGCAACTTCATCTTCCGCACGCGCGAGTTCGAGCAGATGGAGATGGAGTACTTCGTCGAGCCCGGCACCGACGAGGAGCTCCACCAGTACTGGATCGACGAGCGCACGAGCTGGTATGTCGACCTGGGCATCGCCCGGGAGAACCTGCGTCACTACGAACACCCGAAGGAGAAGCTCTCCCACTACTCGAAGCGCACGGTCGACATCGAGTACCGCTTCGGGTTCACCGGCCAGGAGTGGGGCGAGCTGGAGGGCATCGCCAACCGCACCGACTTCGACCTCACGACGCACTCCAACCACTCCGGCGTCGACCTGTCGTTCTACGACCAGGCGTCGCAGACGCGGTACCGGCCGTACGTGATCGAGCCGGCCGCGGGCGTCGGCCGGTCGATGATGGCGTTCCTCGTCGAGGCCTACACCGAGGACGAGGCGCCGAACGCGAAGGGCGGCGTCGACACCCGCGTCGTCCTGCGGCTCGACCGCCGGCTCGCGCCCGTCAAGGCCGCCGTGTTGCCGCTGTCGCGCAACGCCGACCTCTCGCCCAAGGCCCGCGACCTCGCCGCCGCGCTGCGCAGGCACTGGAACGTCGAGTTCGACGACGCTGGAGCGATCGGGCGCCGCTACCGCCGCCAGGACGAGATCGGCACGCCGTTCTGTCTGACGGTCGACTTCGACACGCTCAACGACCAGGCCGTGACGATCCGCGAGCGTGACTCGATGACCCAGGAGCGCGTGTCGCTCGACCAGGCCGAGTCCTACCTCGCGGCGCGGCTCGTCGGCTGCTGACCCGGCGGACGCCGCCGTCCGTGTCGGACCCGGCGGCTACCCTGGCGGACGTGATCGAGCTGCGCGAGCTCGGCGCCGCACTGCGGGCGCTGCCGGGCGACATCGGGGTGGTCCGGGTCCTGGACCGGCACGGTTTCGGGACCGTCGAGAGCGGCCAGCTGCTCGCCGCCACAGCGTCCGGACAGGTCGCCGGCGTGCTCTACCGGGGCGCGCTCGACGACACGGCGGTGCCGCTCGCCGCGGCGGCCGCCGGGGGCCCGCAGGTCGAGAAGGCGCACGTCGCCGAGCCCGACGCGCTGGCCGCCGGACTGACGTGCTCGGGAGGTGCCACCCTGCTCGGGCACCCGCTCCCGGCCGAGCTGGCGCACGCGCTCGCCGACGCGCTGGCCGGCGGCGTCCCGGCAGCGCTGGTCTCGCCCGCCGACGGGTCGGCCGCGCTCGTCCTGACCGGCCCCGAGCTGGGCAGCCTGGCCGGCGGGCTGGGCTCGACCGAACGTGACACCACGGCCGCCGACCTCGCGCGCGGGCTGCTCCGCAAGGGCGCGACGGTGACCGTGCACGCCGAGGAGCTGCTGGTCGACGTGTGGGTGCCCAGGCCGTCGGTGCTCGTCGTCGGGTCCGGAGCGATCGGCGCGGCCCTGGCCGACCAGGCGGCCCTGCTGGGCTGGACCTCGCGCGCGGTCGCCGGGGTCGAGGAGACGACGGCGGCCGTCGAGGCGTTCACCGACGCCGACGTCCTGGTGCTGATCGACCACTCGCCCGCCTTCGACGCCGCGCTGATCGCCGGGCTGCGACGGGGCCGCGGGTTCATCGGCGCGCTGGGCTCGCGCCACACGCAGTCCGCGCGCCGCGAGCGGCTGACCGCCGCCGGCCTCACCGACGACGAGCTCGCCCGGCTGCACGGCCCGGTCGGCCTCGACCTCGGTGCCCGGACTCCTGCGGAGACGGCCGTGTCGATCGTCGCCCAGGTGATCGCGATCCGCGGCGGGCGGGCGGGTTCGGCACTCGCGGCGTCAGGAGGCCGGATCGGTGGCTGACGCCGGGTCGGGGGCCCCGGCGGTGCCCGACCGCGCGCGCGGCCCGGCGGCCGGGACGGCGTCGATCGGCGTCGCCGTCCCCGGCGGCCCGGCTGCCGGGCGACGCGCGGCCGACCCTGCGCCTGGCGTGCCCGACGGGCCGGACTGCGGAACCGGCGACGCGCCGGGTGTTGCAGCCGCGGGTTCCTCCGCGGGGCCTGGCCTGCAGGAGGGGCACCGGCGCGGGCCGATCCCGGTCACGGCGGACCGCCCCGGCGACCGGGACCCGGCCGATTCGACCGACCCGGACGCGCGCGACGGCCCTGGTCGTGCGGACCGTGGCGACAGGCATGATCCGCGACGTCCTGGCGCGTCCGGGGGCCGGGGCGCCGGCGACGGCCCGGGTCGTGTGGACCGCGACGAGCGGTCGGATCCGCGGCGTCCTCGCCGCGAATCCGAGCCGGCGCGTGACCGGCGCCGTCGCCGCTCGGCTTTCGCCGACCCGCCCGTGCCGGGCGACGGAGGAGGCGAGCCGCCGGCGCGCAACCCGCGGCCCGTTCGGCGCTGGGCCGTCCGCCTCGTCGCCGGCGCGGTCCTCATGCTGGCGTTCGTCGTCGGCGCGACGGCGTTCCGGGTGTGGGAGGTCGCGCGGCTCGACGACCGCCGCCCGGTCGACGCCGTCGTCGTCCTCGGCGCCGCCCAGTACGACGGCGACCCCAGCTCGATCTTCGCCGCCCGCCTGCGCCACGCGGCCGCCCTCTACCACGAGGGGATCGCGCCGCGGATCGTCACGACCGGCGGGGGGCGCACCGGCGACCTGTACACCGAGGCCGCGGCGGGCAAGCGCTACCTGGTCGGCCAGGGCGTACCGGCGTCGGCGGTCGTGGCCGTCGGGGTCGGGACCGACACGCTGGGCAGCCTGCGGGCCGTCGCCGCCCGGGCCGAGGCCGACGGCTGGGTCACCGCGCTGCTCGTGTCGGACCCGTGGCACTCGCTGCGGGCCCGGCAGATGGCCCGGGACTCGGGGCTGGTCGCATGGACGTCACCGACGCGGACCGGACCCGTCGTACAGACCCGCGAGACGCAGGTCCGCTACATCGTGCGGGAGACCGCGGCGATGCTCTACTACCGGTTCACCCACACGTCGGTCGACACCGAGACCACGGGCGTGGGGTGAGCACCTACACCGCCCACGACCGGGAGCGGCGGGCCGCCGAGCCGCCCAAGGGCAGCGGGCCGGACCGGCGCAGTCCCTTCGCGCGCGACCGCGCGCGGGTCCTGCACTCCGCGGCGCTGCGTCGACTGGCCGGCAAGACCCAGGTCGTCGGGCCGGGGGAGGGAACCGAGGTCAGCGGCGCCCCGCGGACCCGGCTGACCCACTCGCTGGAGGTCGCCCAGATCGGCCGGGGGATGGCCGAGGAGCTGGGCTGCGACCCCGACGTCGTCGACACCGCAGGGCTCGCCCACGACATCGGCCACCCGCCGTTCGGCCACAACGGGGAGCGGGCGCTGGACGAGTTCGGCGGCGTCGAAAGCGGCTTCGAGGGCAACGCGCAGACGCTGCGCATCCTCACCCGGCTCGAGCCGAAGATCGACGACGTAGGGCTGAACCTGACGCGGGCCGTGCTCGACGCGACCTGCAAGTACCCATGGGTGCGGGCGCCGGGGGAGACGAAGTACGGCGCCTACCCTGAGGACGTAGCCGTCTTCGGCTGGCTCCGCGCGGGTGCCCCGGAGCGTCGGCGCTGCCTGGAGGCCCAGGTGATGGACTGGGCCGACGACGTCGCGTACTCCGTCCACGACGTCGAGGACGGGATCGTCTCCGGGCGGATCGACCTCGCCGCCCTGGGATCGGCAGCGGAGCGTGACGTCCTTGTCGACCTCGCCGGCCGGCACTTCTTCCGCGGCGAGCCAGGCGCGCTGCGGGAGGCGGCGACCGGTCTCTACGCCCTGCCGGTCGTGGTCGCGGCCCGGGCCGCGGACCCCGCGTCGGCGGCCGGGCACCGCGCGCTGAAGGCCCTGACCAGCGAGCTCGTCGCCCGGTTCACGATCGCCGCCACCGACGCCACCAGAGCCCGGTACGGCGATGGGCCCCTGACCCGCTACGGCGCCGACCTCGTGGTTCCCGCGCGGGTGGGGGCCGAGGTGGCGGTGCTCAAGGCGGTCGCGCTGCGGTACGTGATGAGCGATCCGCGGCGGCGGGCGATGCAGGCCGACCAGCGGGCGCTGCTGACGGAGCTGGCGACGACCCTGCTCGTCAAGGCGCCCGACGCCCTCGACCCCCCCTTCGCGGCGGCCTGGGCGGAGGCGGCCGACGACGCCGCCCGGACCCGGGTGGTGATCGACCAGGTCGCGGTCCTGACCGACCAGCAGGCGGTCGCCCGCCACGGCGCCGTCCTCACCCGCTGACCGACGCCCCCGCGAGTCGGGGTCCGGCCCAGCCCGAGTTGCGGGGCATCGGTCGCCCGTCGGGTTCCGCGAGTCGGGGTCTGGGACATGCCGAGTTGCGCGCTGGCCCAGGGCCCGGCAGGCGGACTGGGGTAGGGCGCGACTCGGGCTGGTGCAGACCCCGACCGCGGGCTGGGGAGGGCGCGACTCGGGCTGGTGCAGACCCCGACTCGCGGGCTGGGGCAGGGCGCGACTCGGGCTGGTGCAGACCCCGACTCGCGGGCTGGGGCAGGGCGCGACTCGGGCTGGTGCAGACCCCGACTCGCGGGCTGGGGCAGGGCGCGACTCGGGCCGGCTCAGACCCCGACTCGCGGGCGTGGCGGGCCAGGGGAGGCGGACCCGGCCCCTGCGGGGTCAGAATGGGTCACCGTGCCTGCGCGGTCCCGCATCCTCGTTCCCGCCCTGAGCGTCGTGTTCGTCCCGATGTGGGCCTCGGGCTTCCTCGCCGGCAAGCTGGCGACGGCCCGCGCGGACGTCCCGACCGTGCTGCTGTGGCGCTTCCTCGTCGCCGTGGCCGTCATGGGCGGGTTGGCGCTGGTCACGCGGCCGGCACTGCCCCGAGGGCGCGGCTGGCTGCACCTGGTCGCGGCCGCCCTGCTGCTGCAGATGGGCCAATTCAGCGGCGTCTACTACGGGCTCGTCGCGGGCGTGCCGGCCGGGCTGTCGAGCCTCGTGCTGGGCATGGCCCCGCTGATCGTCGGGCTCACCGGACCGTGGCTCTTCGCCGAGCGCCGCGGGCCGTGGCCGGTGCTGGGCCTGCTGGTCGGCGCGGCCGGGGTCTACGTCGTGCTGGCCGGCGACGTGCGCGACGCGCCGGTCGGGCCGGCCATCGCCTTCCCGGTCCTGGGCATGCTCTCCCTTGCCTCGGGGACGCTCTACCAGAAGCGGTTCGGCGCCGACACGCCCGTCGTCACCAGCGTCCTCGTGCAGATGTCGGCGTGCCTGGTCCTGACCGTGGCCGCCGTCGCCGCGACCGGGACGGCCTGGTTGCCGCCCGCCCCGTCCTGGCCGCCCGTCCTCTGGCTGGGCCTGGTCAACTCCGCGCTGGCCTTCGCCGTGATGTTCGTGCTGCTCCGCCGGGTGTCGACGACCCACGTCAGCGGCCTGCTCAACCTCGTCCCCGCGACGGTGGCCGTCACCGCCGTCCCGGTACTGGGCGAGCCGCTGACCTGGCCGGCGGTCGCGGGGCTGCTGATCGCCGGCGCCGGGATGTTCCTCGGCCGGCGTGACGGGCGTCTCATGCCGTCACGCCGGCCCCGCCTCCGCCGTCCCTCCTCCGACCGACAGGAGGAGGAACCGTGTCCCGCATCCCCGCCGTGACCGAGGCCGACGCCGGCCCGCTGGGCCGCCTGGCCTACCGCTACGCCCGCCGCCGCTTCGGGGCGATGCCCGAGCCGTTCGCGGTCACCCGCCACCACCGCAGGCTGTTCTGGGCGAGCGTCGTCGCCGAGTCCGCCTACGAGAAGGCCGCCACGGTGCTGCCCGCGCGGCTGCGCGAGCTGGCCGTCTACCGGGTCGCCACCCGGGTCGGCTGCGGGTGGTGCGTCGACTTCGGGACGATGCTGCAGCGCCTGGCCGGCCTCGACGTCGAGCGGCTGCGCGCGGTCGACGACTACGCCACCAGCCCGCTGTTCACCGACGAGGAGCGGCTCGCGCTCGCCTACGCCGACGCGATGACCGCGCTGCCGCCCGCGGTGACCGACGGGCAGGTGGCCGCGCTCGAGGCCGCGCTGGGCAGGGCGGGGCTCATCGAGCTGACCTACGCGATCGGCCTGGAGAACATGCGCGCGCGGACCTACCACGCGCTCGGGATCACCGACCAGGGCTTCGATGCGGCGTGCCGGGTCCGACCGCCCGGAGCTTCTCGGGGTTGAGCACGCCGTACAGCGCGGCGATCCGCCCGTCGCGGACGGTGACGGCGTTGACCGAGCCCGGCAGCCCACCCTCGCCGGGTACGACCAGGCCCGGCTCGCCGTTGACCAGGGCCGGGCGCCCGTCGAGGAACGCCTGCCCGTAGCGGGCGAGCAGGCCCAGCAGCAGCCGCGCCACCTTGTCCGCTCCGACGACCGTGCGCCGGGCCGCGGGCACCACGCCGCCGCCGTCGTTGACGAGCACCGCGTCCGGATGCAGCACGGCCACCAGCCCGGCGAGGTCGCCCGCGGCCAGCGCGGCGGCGAAGCGTTCCAGGACGGCCTGCTGCTCGGCGGACCGGGCCGGCGGCGGCGGGGCCGCGGCGGCGACGGCGCGCCGGGCCCGGGCCGCGTGCTGGCGGGCCGTGGCCTCTGGGCAGCCCAGCACGTCGGCGATCTCGGCGAACGGCAGGTCGAGGGCGTCGTGCAGGACGAGGGCGACGCGCTGGGGCGGGCTGAGCCGTTCGAGGACGACCATGGCCGCCATGCGCACCGACTCGTCGCGCACGACCGTGGCGAGCGGGCCCTCGTCGCCCGGCGCGGTGACCAGCGGCTCGGGCAGCCACGGGCCGACGTAACGCTCGCGTCGCGCCGCGGCGGACCGCAGCCGGTCCAGGCCCACCCGGCCGACGACGGTCGCGAGCCAGGCACGCTCGTCGCGCAGCTCGGCGCGCTGCGCCTCGGTGAGCCCCGCCCAGCGCAGCCAGGCCTCCTGCACGGCGTCCTCGGCGTCGGCGAGCGAGCCGGTGATCCGGTAGCCGACGCGCAGCAGGTGGGCGCGATGGCGCTCGAACCCGTCGTCCCCGGTCGTCGTCGTCCCCACCTCCCCGGCAAGCGTCCCAGCCCGGCCCGTCAGTGCAGTGGGGACACCGGCAGCGGCTGGCCAGGGCAGCCGGCGAGGATCCGGCCGATCGCGTCGTGCTCGGCCGCGGTGACCCAGAGCCGGTAGGTCCTCTTCACCGCCACCTGCCTCGCGACGTACGTGCAGCGGTAGCCCGTGGCCGGCGGCAGCCACGACGCCGCGTCCGCGTCGCCCTTGCCCTGGTTGACCGGACCCTCGACGGCCTGCAGGTTGAGCGGGTCGTTCGCGAGCCGCTCGCGGGTCGCGGCGTCCAGCGCCTGCGCCCCGGTCTGCCAGGTGTCGCCGAGCGCGACGACGTGGTCGATCTGCACGGCCTCGCTGGTGGACGGCCCGCGCCGGAAGGGGACCGTGCGCCCGGTGTAGGCGTCGACGAGCGTGCCCGACAGCACGACGCAGTCGTGCGTCCCCGCCTTGAACGTCACGCCAGTCAGGTCGCGAGCCAGCACCTGGTTGCGCTGGTCGCAGCCGTTGCGGTCGACGTCGGCCCAGGCGGGCCCGAACTGCGCGCGGGTGTAGCCGGTCATCGGCGCCCGGCCCTTGACGGGCAGCGCGGCGAGCGCGGCGGCGGCGTCGCCCGCGGGGGGCGGCGCGGCCTGGACGGCCGGGGCGCCCGAGCTCCCGAACGGGCCGATGGTGCCGAGGTCGCCGGCGCATCCGGCGAGCGCCACCAGCGCCGCGAACGCCGCCGTCATGATCGCTGCAACGGTCCGTGGTCGTCCCCGCACGCGACGATGATCCCCCGGGACGGCCCCGCCGGCCGGATGGAGCGCCCGGCGCGTCGGGGTGCCCGCCGCGTCCCGAGGCCCGTCGTCCCCGCGTTCTAGACTCGCGGCGTGGCGGGACGTATCCGGGCGAGCGACATCGACCAGGTGCGCGACCGGGTCCGGATCGACGAGCTGATCGGCGAGTACGTCGCCCTGCGTCCCGCGGGCGCGGGCTCGGTGAAGGGCCTGTGCCCGTTCCACGACGAGAAGACGCCCTCGTTCACCGTCCGCGCGAGCCACGGCACGTTCCACTGCTTCGGTTGCGGCGAGCACGGCGACGCCATCGCCTTCGTGCAGAAGGTCGAGGTCATCGGCTTCGTCGAGGCCGTCGAGCGGCTCGCCGACCGCGCCGGCATCCAGCTGACCTACGAGGGCGGCAGCATGGCCGCCCAGCGCGACCGGGGTACCAAGTCGCGCCTGCTGGAGGCCAACAAGCGGGCCGCCGCGTTCTACGCCGACGCGCTGCGCGCGCCCGAGGCGGCGCCCGCCATGCGCTTCCTCACCGCGCGCGGGTTCGACGCGGCCGCCGCCGAGCGCTTCGGCTGCGGCTTCGCCCCCGCCGGCTGGGACGCACTGACGACGCACCTGCTCGCGGCCGGCTTCACCCTCGACGAGCTCACCAAGGCCGGCCTGTCGCGCATGGGCAACCGCGGCCCGATCGACCGCTTCCACCGCCGCCTGCTGTGGCCGATCCGCGACCGTGGCGGCGAGGTCGTCGGCTTCGGCGCGCGGCGCCTCTTCGACGACGACAAGATCGAGGCCAAGTACCTCAACACCGCCGACACGCCCGTCTACCGCAAGACCCACGTCCTGTTCGGGCTCGACCTCGCGAAGGCCGACATCGTCCGGCGCCGCCAGGTCGTGGTCGTCGAGGGTTACACCGACGTCATGGCGATGCACCTGGCCGGCGTCACGACGGCCGTGGCCGCCTGCGGCACCGCGTTCGGCACCGAGCACATCGCGGTCATCCGGCGGCTGATCGGCGACGACTCGTTCGACCAGGGCGAGGTCGTCTACACCTTCGACGGCGACGCCGCGGGCCAGGCGGCCGCGCTCAAGGCGTTCGAGGGCGACCAGAGCTTCGCGGCCCAGACGTTCGTCGCGGTCGCCCCCGACGGCCAGGACCCCTGCGAGCTGCGCCAGGCCCATGGCGACACCGCGCTGCGCGACCTCGTCGCCCGCCGCGAGCCGCTGTTCGAGTTCGCGATCCGTTCGATCCTGCGCGAGTACGACCTCGACACCGCCGAGGGCCGGGTCGCCGCGCTGCAGCGCACCGTGCCGCTCGTCGCGCGGATCAAGCGCGAGGAGCTGCGCGACGAGTACGCCCGCCGCCTGGCCGGCTGGACCAGCTGGGACGACATCGCGATGGTGGTGCGCCGGGTGCGCGAGACGGCGGGGGTCGCGGTCGAGCCGCGCGGTCGCCGGGCGCCCACCCCGCCGCCGCGCCGCGACGACCCGCGCCTGCACGTCCAGCGCGAGGCGCTCAAGGCCGCGCTGCAGCTGCCGGCCATCGCCGGTCCCACCTACGACGAGCTGCCCGAGCAGGCGTTCACCCACCCGGCGCTGGCCACGGTGCACCGCGCGGTCCAGGCCGCGGGCGGTGTCGGCGCCGGGCTCGACGGGCCGGCGTGGGTCGAGGCGGTCTCCGCCGGCTGCACGGCCGACGTGCGGCCGCTCGTCGCCGAGCTGGCCGTTGAGCAGCTGGAGCTGCCCCGCCGGACGAACACCCGCAGCGAGAGCGACGAGGCCCGCTACGTGGCCAGCATCATCGCCGGCGTGCGGCTGGCGCTGGTGGAGGCGCAGGTCGCCGAGCTCAAGGCCCGGCTGCAGCGCACCAACCCGGTCGAGGACGAGGCGGCCTACCACCAGCTCTTCGGCGACCTGGTGCCGCTGGAGCAGTACCGGATCGCGCTGCGGGAGCTGGCCGCGCGATGATCCTGCTCGACCGACTGCTGCGCCGGCCGCCGCTGCCGGACCGTGTCGCACTGGCTCCGGACGAGCATGTGCTCGCGCGCGCCACCGCGGCCGACGGCGAGGTCGTCGTCGCCACCTCGCAGGGGCTCTGGCTGCCCCGCGACGAGCAGCGCCTGTCCTGGCACCTGGTCAGCAAGGCCACGTGGGAGGCGGGCGCGCTGGGCGTCGTGGTGGCGGACGAGGCCGAGGTCGTCGACGGCGCGGTGCTCCTGGCCGACCGCCCGGTCCGCCGGGTGCGGCTCTCCGATCCCGGCCGCGTGCCGCAGGTCGTGCACCGGCGGGTCACCGGCTCGATCCGCAGCCGCCACCATCGCGAGCTGCCCGGCGGTGGCGCGTGGTTCGTCCAGCGGTCGGTGCCGGGCCGCGCCGGCGTGGTCCTGCAGGTGCGCCCGGACCCGGGCACGGACGCGGCCGCCGTCCGCCAGGTCGCGCGCGACGTGGCGCGGGCGCTGGGACGCTAGCCCATGAGCACCGTCTGGGACCCGGACGCCTACCTCGCCTTCGACGACCACCGCGCGCGGCCGTTCCACGACCTGGTCACCCGCGTCAGGGCGCGCGACCCGCGCCGCGTCGTGGACCTCGGCTGCGGTCCCGGCCACCTGACGGGCGTCCTCGCCGCCCGCTGGCCGGGCGCGGCGATCAGCGCGCTGGACTCGTCCGCGGAGATGGTGACGGCCGCGAGGGCCCGCGGGATCGACGCCCGCCGCGCCGACGTCGCGACGTGGATGCCGGAACCGGACACCGACGTCGTCGTGACGAACGCCGTGCTGCACTGGGTCCGCGACCACCTCGTGCTGCTGCCGCGGTGGATCGAGGCGCTGCCCGCCGGCGCGTGGTTCGCGATGCAGGTGCCGGGCCAGCAGGCCGCGCCGTCGCACGCGCTCGTCCGCGCGCTGGCGGGGGAGGACCGGTGGGACGAGCGGCTCGTCCTGCCGGAGGCGCTGGCCGTCGCCGAGCCGGCCGTCTACGCGGAGGCGCTCGCGGCGGGCGGCGCCGACGTCGACGTCTGGGAGACGACCTACGTGCAGCGGCTGACCGGGCCCGACGCCGTCCTGCGCTGGATCGACTCGACCGTCCTGCGCCCGGTCCGGGACGGCCTGTCCGCCGACGACTTCGCGGCGTTCCGGGCCGCGCTGGCGCCGCGGCTGCGCGCCGCCTACCCGGCCCGGCCCGACGGCGTGACGTGGTTCCCGTTCCGGCGGATCTTCGCCGTGGCCCGCCGGCCCGGTCGGGCCGGTTCCGCGTGAGGGCACTGGGCGACGGGCTCGCCTTCCTGCTCGAGCTGGCCGCGCTCGTCGCGTTCGCGTACTGGGGCTTCACCCTCGACGCCGGTCTCGCCGTCCGGATCGCGCTCGGTCTCGCCGCGCCCGCCGCGATGGTCGTGGTGTGGGGCCGGTGGCTCGCGCCCCGGTCGACCCGGCGGCTGGGGATGCCGGGCCTGGTCGTGGCCAAGCTCGTGGTCTTCGGGTTGGCCGTCGCCGCGCTGGCCGCGGCCGGCGCCGGCGTGCTCGCGGCAGTGTTCGCCGGGTTGGCAGTCCTGCACCTCGTCCTCGCGGTTGCTGTGAACCGCGTGTGAACCCGGCCGGTCCCCGAGACCGGCCCGTGACCTCACTCCCGGCCGACGCCCCGACGGACTACCGTCAAGGGCGTCTGTCGTGAAGAGAGGCGGGCCGCATGCCACCCGACTTCGAGCACTGGCATCACCACCACCACGGCTTCCCGCCGGGTATGTACGGGCCCGACGCGTTCGGCGCCGACCCGTTCGGGGTGCTCGGGCCCGTGCTCGTCGCGCTCCTGCTGGTGTTCGTGGTCGTCGCGACGCTGTGGTCGATGGGCTACACGGCGCTGATGATGAGCGACCGGCCCCGCGACCGCGCCCGCCTCGCCGCCCGGACGGACTGGGACGACGCCGTGAAACGGCACACGGAGCTGGCCGTCGAGTACGCCCGGTTCGAGTGCGACGCCGGTGCCGTACTGGCGCTGCCCGCCCTCGCCGACGTCCGCCAGGCGCCGACCGCCCGGTTCGTCGACACCTTCGCCGAGGCCTGCGCGCTGCTCACCGAGCGCTTCCCCGGCACGGCGTTCGCCCAACGCTTCGCCGCCGCCGTCGAGCACGAGGAGCGGGCGTGGACGGCGGCCATGGCCGCGGCCGAGCGCCTGCGCGACTCCCGGTTCGACCCCGACGACCAGGTCCTGCTCGACCAGGTGCGCACGCTGCTGGAGGTGGCCGAGGCCTCGCCGTTCGAGCCCGAGCGGCGCACGGCCCTGCGGACGGCCCTGCGCCGGCTGCGGCAGTTGGAGCGGCGCAGCGGGTGGCACCTGCCCAAGCCCGCGGTGCTGGCGGTCGAGGAGCGTGCCCGCGGGATGCTCGTGGCCGCCCCGCAGGCGAGCTAGGGGTACTAGATTCGCGGGAGTGACGAAACCCGTCCTCATGACCGTCGACGACGACCCGGGCGTCAGCCGTTCGGTCGCTCGTGACCTGCGCCGCCGTTACGGGCAGGACTACCGGATCGTCCGCGCCGAGTCCGGTGCCGAGGCGCTGGAGGCGCTGCGCGAGCTGGTGCTGCGCGGCGAGCCGGTCGCGGCGATCCTCGCCGACTACCGCATGCCGGGCATGAACGGCATCGACTTCCTCGAGGCCGCGATGGACGTCGCGCCGCACGCCCGGCGCGCCCTGCTGACCGCCTACGCCGACACCGACGCCGCCATCCGCGCGATCAATGTCGTGGACGTCGACCACTACCTGCTCAAGCCGTGGGACCCGCCGGAGGAGAAGCTCTACCCGGTCGTCGACGCGCTGATCGAGACGTGGCGCGCGGTCGGGCAGCGGCCGGTCGACGAGATCCGCCTCGTCGGCCACCGCTGGTCGGCGGAGTGCTTCTCCGCCCGCGACTTCCTCGCCCGCAACTCGGTGCCCTACCGCTGGTTCTCCGTCGACGACCCCGAGGGTGCGCGGCTGCTCGAGGCCGCAGGCGCGACGCCCGCCGACGTCCCCGTGATCGTCACGACGGACGGGACGGCGCTGCGCAGCCCGAGCGAGCCCGAGATCGCCGCGGCCGTCGGGCTGACCACCGACCCGGTCAGCGACTTCTACGACCTCATCGTGATCGGCGGCGGCCCGGCGGGGCTGGGTTCGGCGGTCTACGGCGCGTCGGAGGGCCTGCGCACCGTCCTCGTCGAGCGGCAGGCCACCGGCGGCCAAGCCGGGCAGAGCTCGCGCATCGAGAACTACCTGGGCTTCCCCGACGGCGTGTCCGGCGCGCAGCTGACCGACCGGGCGCGCCGCCAGGCCGCGAAGTTCGGGGCCGAGGTGCTGACCGCCCGCGACGTCGTCGCGCTCGAGCCGCGCGGGTCGGCCCGCATCGTCCGCTTCGGCGACGGGCGCGAGATCGGGGCGCACGCGGTCGTCCTCGCGACCGGCGTGTCGTACCGCTCGCTGGACGCGCCGGGGATCGCCGACCTGACCGGTCGCGGGATCTTCTACGGCTCGGCGGCGACCGAGGCGCCCGCCTGCGCGGGCCAGGACGTCTACGTCGTCGGCGGGGCGAACTCGGCCGGCCAGGCCGCGGTGTTCTTCTCGCGGCACGCGCGGCAGGTCGCGGTGCTGGTGCGCGGCCCGAACCTGGAGGCCTCGATGTCGGCCTACCTGATCAAGCAGCTGGACGCGATCGACAACGTCGTCGTCCGCACCGGGACCCAGGTCGTCGAGGCGTGCGGCGACGGCCACCTGGAGAAGCTCGTGCTCGCCGACCGCGCGACGGGGGAACAGGAGACGGTCGAGGCCGGCTCGATGTTCGTCTTCATCGGCGCCGCGCCGCGCACCGACTGGCTGGACGGCGTCCTCGCCCGCGACGGGCGCGGGTTCGTGCTGACCGGGCCCGACCTCGTCGTCGACGGGCAGCGGCCAGCCGGGTGGGCGCTCCCGCGCGACCCGTACCACCTGGAGTCCAGCGTGCCGGGCGTGTTCGTCGCGGGCGACGTGCGGGCCGACTCCGTCAAGCGGGTCGCGTCGGCGGTCGGGGAGGGCGCGATGGCCGTCACGCTGGTCCACCGTTACCTGTCCGACCAGTGACCGGTCCCCGCCCGTTCCGGAAAGAGCATGATGGAGGCGTGACACCGGCTCACCTCACCCCCGACGAGCTGCGGGGGTTGTTCCTTTTCGCGGACCTCGACGAGGAGAAGCTCGAGTGGGTCGCCGCCCACGGCGACGTGGTCGAGACACCGGCCGGCGAGGAGATCGTCACCGAGGGCGAGCCCTCGAGGTGCTTCCACGTGCTCCTCACCGGCACGATCGCGATGAGCAGGACGATCAGCGGCGAGCGCGTCGAGACCACCCGCACCGAGCAGCGCGGCGCCTACTTCGGCGCCGTGCAGTTCTACCTCGACGACGAGTCGGCCAAGACCTACCCGGCGTCCGTGCGGGCGATCACCGACTCCACGGTGCTCGCCCTGCCGGCCAAGGACTTCGCCGCGAGGTTCGCCGAGTGGTTCCCGATGGCGATGCACCTGCTGGAGGGCATGCTGCTCGGGATGCGCAAGGGCAACGCGCAGCTCGCGGAGCGGGAGCGGCTGCTGGCGCTGGGCAAGCTGTCTGCGGGCCTCACCCACGAGCTGAACAACCCGGCGGCGGCGGCGATCCGGGCGACCGACGCGCTGCGGGACAAGGTCAACGGCATGCGCAACAAGCTCGCGATGATCGCCGACGGCCGGCTGGCCGGCGCGCAGCTGCGCAAGCTGGTCATGGCGCAGGACGAGTTCGTCAAGAAGGTGCGGCACGCGCCCAACCTGTCGCCGCTGGAGGCGGCCGACCGCGAGGACGAGCTGGGCGACTGGTTCGACGACCACGAGATCCCCGGAGGCTGGGACCTCGCGCCCGTGTTCGTGGCCGGCGGCCTGGGCGTCGAGGACATGGAGGCGGTCGCCGCGGCCTGCGAGGACGAGACGTTGGAGGGCGCCGTCCGCTGGCTCGCCTACACCGTCGAGTCCGAGAGCCTCATGCGGGAGATCATCGACGCGACCACGCGGATCTCGCAGCTGGTCGGCGCGGCCAAGCAGTACAGCCAGATGGACCGCGCGCCGTTCCGGTTCGTCGACGTCCACGAGGGGCTGGACGCCACGCTCGTCATGTTCGGGCGCAAGCTCGGCGAGGGCACGTCGGTCAAGATCGTCAAGGACTACGACCGGTCGCTGCCGGAGATCCCGGCGTACCCGGCCGAGCTGAACCAGGTGTGGACCAACATCGTCGACAACGCCCTCGACGCGATGGACGGCTCGGGGACGCTGACCGTCCGGACGTGCCGCGTCGACGACCGGGCGCTGGTCGAGATCTGCGACACCGGCCCGGGCGTCCCGCCCGACATCCGGCGGCGGATCTTCGAGCCGTTCTTCACGACCAAGGGGGTCGGGCGCGGCACCGGGCTGGGCCTGGACGTGAGCTACCGGGTGGTCGTGACCCGCCACCACGGCGACATCCAGGTGGAGTCGCAGCCGGGCGACACCCGGTTCCAGGTCTACCTCCCCTTCACCGAACCCACCTGACGCGAGTCGGGGTCTGAGCCAGTCCGAGTTGCGCTCTCACCCAGACCGCGAGTCGGGGTCTGGGCCAGACCGAGTCGCGCGCTCAGCCAGGTCGACGGCGTTGGCCCGGGCCACTGCGGCGTAGTAGTGCGCGCTGTCCTTGGGGGTGCGTCGCTGGGTCGCGTAGTCGACGGCGACGATCCCGAACCGCTTCGCGTAGCCGTGCGACCACTCGAAGTTGTCCAGCAGCGACCACACGAAGTACCCGCCGACCCGGGCCCCCGCCGTGATGGCGTCGTGCACAGCCGCGAGGTGGGCGCGCAGGTAGGCGACGCGATCGGCGTCGGCGACCCGCCCGTCCGGCCCCGCGACGTCGGGGAACGCTGCGCCGTTCTCGGTCACCAGCAGCTCCAGGTCCGGCCGGTCGTGGGCCACCCGCAGCAGCAGCGCCGTCAGCCCACGGGGGTCGACGGGCCAGCCCATCGCCGTCACGGAGCCGCCGCGCGGCACAGGGAACTCGACGTCGTCGCAGGCCACCCACGGTCGCGCGGCACCCTCGCCGTGCCCGTCGGCGTTCTCCCGCGGACGCTCGCGCGTCCAGTGCCGCA
This sequence comes from uncultured Actinomycetota bacterium, assembly GCA_963728105.1. Classification (GTDB taxonomy): domain Bacteria; phylum Actinomycetota; class Actinomycetes; order Mycobacteriales; family Pseudonocardiaceae; genus Pseudonocardia. Next base: position 67,854 of record CAVSJZ010000023.1, read on the forward strand.
CCGCGGTGGGGGCGTAGTAGTTGACGCCCAGCGCGTCCAGCGGGGCCGCGATCGTCGCCAGGTCCCCGTCGCGCACGAACGACCAGTCGGTGACGGCCGCCGTGTCGGCGAGGACGTCGGCGGGGTAGCGCCCGTGCAGGATCGGGTCGAGGAACACCCGGTTCTGCAGGCCGTCGACGCGCCGCGCGGCGTCGGCGTCCCGCTCCGACCCCGTCTCGGGCACGACCCTGGCCAGGTTCAACGCGATCGACACCCGCGCTCCCGGTGCCGCGGCCCGCACGGCCGCGGCGCCCCGGCCGTGCGCCAGGTTCAGGTGGTGGACGGCGGCGAGCGCGGCGGCGTCGTCCGTCCGGCCCGGCGCGTGGACGCCGCTCGCGTAGCCGAGATAAGCGGTGCAGAACGGCTCGTTGAGGGTCGTGAAGTGGCGGACCCGGTCGCCCAGCGCCGCCGCGACGATGCCCGCGTACTCGCCGAAGCGCTCCGCAGTGGCGCGGCCGGCCCAGCCGCCCGCGTCCTCCAATGCCTGCGGAAGATCCCAGTGGTAGAGCGTCGCGACCGGGGTGATGCCGGCGGCGAGCAGCGCATCGACGAGCTCGGAGTAGAAGCGCAGGCCGGCCTCGTTCACCGGGCCGGTCCGGTCGGCCGTGACGTGCGGGGTGATCCGCGGCCACGCCACCGAGAAGCGGTACGCGGTCAGACCCAGCTCGGCCATCAGCGCGACGTCGTCGCGGAAGCGGTGGTAGTGGTCGGCGGCCACGTCGCCCGTTTCGCCGCCCGCGGTCCGGCCGGGGGTGTGGGCGAACGTGTCCCAGATCGACGGGGTCCGGCCGCCCTCGGTGACGGCGCCCTCGATCTGGTACGCCGCGGTTGCGGCGCCCCACAGGAACCCGCGCGGGAAGCGGGCCGGTGCGAGGCGGCGGTCGGGCTGGATGACGGTCATGGCGTCCTTCGGTGTCGGGACCCGGTCAGCCCTTGACGGCGCCGGCGATGATGCCGCCCACGATCTGGCGGCCGAGCAGGAGGAAGACGACGACGACCGGCAATGTCCCGACGAGCGTGCCGGCCATGATCACGCCGGTGTCGGGGACGTAGCCGCCGCCGAGCGCGGCCAGCGCGACCTGCACGGTCGGGTTGGTCGTGTCGAGGGTGATGACCGGCCAGAAGAAGTCGTTCCACGCCGTCATGAACGTGAGCATCCCCAGCACGGCCATGCCGGGCCGCGCGATCGGGAACACCACGCTCCACACCGTGCGCAGCGCCGTGGCGCCGTCGACCCTGGCCGCGTCGATCAGCTCGTCGGGCAGCGTCTGCACGAGGTACTGCCGCATGAAGAACACGCCGAAGGCCGCCACGAGCGACGGCAGGATCACCGAGGCGAGCGACCCGGCGAGGCCCCACGCGACCATGATCGAGTACAGCGGGACGACCCCGAGGCTCGGCGGGATCATCATCGTCCCGACGGCCAGCGCGAAGAGCGGCCCGCGGCCGCGGAACCGCAGCTTGGCGAAGGCGTACCCGGCGAGCGTGCACAGTGTCACGGTGCTCGCCGTGACCGTGCCGGCCACGACGAGCGAGTTGAGCAGGGCGAGCCCGATGTTCTGCTGGCCGAGAGCCGTGGCGATGTTGTGCCAGAGCAGCGGACCGGGCGTCAGCGGCGGCGGCGTCCGGGCCATCTCGGCCATGGGCCGGCTGGCGGCGACGACGAGGTAGTAGTACGGCAGGACGAAGACCAGCGCGGCGACGGCGAGCGCCGCGTAGGTCCGCCGACCCGCGACGAGCGGACCGGACGGGCGGGGGCGCCGCGTCCGCGGGGCTGCGGCCAGTGTGGTCACGCCCGCTCCCGCCGCCGGGCCAGCGCCGTGTTCACCAACACCAGCACCACGATCAGCACGAACATCACCCAGGCGACCGCGGCCGCCCGGCCGAGCTGCCCGAACTGCCAGCCCTGCTGGTAGAGGAACAGGCCCAGCGTCTGGTACTGCCCGAGGGACCCACCCTCGGCCGCGCCGCCGCCGAAGATCAGCGGCTCACCGAAGACCTGCGAGGCGCCGATCGTCGAGACGACGATCGTGAACAGGATCGTCGGCCGCAGCCCGGGCAGCGTGACGTGCCGGAACTGCTGCCACGCTCCGGCCCCGTCCAGCGCTGCGGCCTCGTAGAGGTCGTCGGGGATCGACTGCATCCCGGCCAGGTAGATCAGCGCGTTGTACCCGGTCCAACGCCAGATGATGATGGTCGAGATCGCGATCTGCGCGGCCCAGGTGCCGTTGCGCCAGTCGACCGGGTGGACGCCCGCGACCCCGAGCAGCCAGTTGACCAGCCCGGCGTCCCGGCTGAAGAGCTGGGCGAAGACGAGCGTCGCGGCCGCGACCGACGTCGCGTACGGCATGATCATCGCAACCCGGAAGATCGTCGCGCCGCGCATCCGGTGGTGCAGCAGGTGGGCGAGGCCCAGCGCCAGCAGCAGCTGCGGGACGGTGGACAGCACGCCGATCGTGAACGTCTTCACCAGGGCGTTGAAGAAGGCCGGGTTGCTGAACAGCCAGGTGTAGTTCGCCAGCCCGTCCCAGGACATCGCCCCGCCGAGGCGGTAGCGGTGCAGGCTGATCCAGGCCGTGTAGACCAGCGGGAACAGCCCGAACGCCGCGAACAGCAGGAAGAACGGGGCGACGTAGGCGTAGGGCGCGGAGCGGGACTCGAACGCGTGCAGGCGCGACCGCCAGGCCGGCCGGCCCGGCGTGCGGGGCGCCGGGCCGGCGGTCGGGCCGCTGGGCAGGAGGGTCAGCGTCACCGCGCTCAGCCGATCTGCTGCTTCGCCGCCTGCCGGGCCGCGGTCCAGGCGTCCGCCGGGCTGACGCCGTTGGCCTCGACCGACAGGAGTGCCTTCGTGATCACCTTCTTGAGCACGCCGTCGTCGGGCCCGAGGATCTGGACCGGAGCGGTCTGCGCGGCGCTGGAGTAGATCTTCCCGATCGGGGCGTCGGCGAAGTACGGGTCGGTCGCCGTCGCCACCTGGGCGATGCCACCGGTCGTGGACGGGAAGTTGCCGACCTTCTCGAACAGCCTCGCCTGCTGCGCCGGCGCGGTGAGCCAGGCGATCAGCTCGGCCGCCTGCTGCTTGTGCTGGCTCGCTGCCGGGATCGCGAGGTAGGAGCCGCCCCAGTTGGCGCCCTGGCCGCCGGGCAGCGTCGTCACGTTCCACTTGTCGGCGCCAGCCGCGCCCGCCTTGCCCTTGATGTAGCCGATCATCCAGGACGGGCAGGCGATCGTCGCGAAGCTGCCCGAGCCGAACCCGGCGTCCCATCCGGGGTCGACGAACTGCTCGAGCTTGGCGGTCAGGCCGGACGCCCCGGCCTTCGCCGCGGTGTCGAAGGCCTGCTTCACGGCCGGGTTGGTGGCGTAGACGAGGGCGCCCGACGCGTCGTAGTAGATCTCCTGGTCGCCGGCGACGATGGCGTTGTAGAGCCCGCCGGCGGAGTCGGTCCACGCCGAGCCGGCGGGGGCGGCCGCCTTGTACTTCGCCCCGAGGTCGAGGTAGGACTGCCAGGTCGGCATCGCGGCGGCGAGCGCGGCGGGGTCGGTCGGAAGCCCGGCCTTGGCCAGCAGGTCGCTGCGATAGCACAGGGCCATGGGCCCGATGTCGGTGCCGAGGCCGAGCACCGCGCCGTCCTTCGTGGTGGCCGCCTTCTCCTTCCACGGCACGTAGCCCGCGACGGCCGTGCCGGCCGGGGTGCTCCGCAGGTCCGTCCACAGTTCCTGCTCGTTCGCGACGACGTCGGCGATCCGGCCGACCTCGATGCCCTGGACGTCCGACGCTCCCTTGCCGGACGCGAGGCGCGTCTGCAGCGCCGGCCAGTAGGCGTCCTCGCTCTGCGTCGAGTCGTACGTGATCGTCACGCCGGGGTGCTGCTTCTCGTACTCGGTGAAGAGCCCCGTCTCCTGGTAGCCGAAGGTGCCGAAGAGGCTCACGGTCAGCGTGACGGGCCCGCCCGTTTGCTGCGCCGCGGTCGCTCCTGCGGACCCGCAGGCGGTCAGGGCCAGCGCGGCGCTCGTGGTCAGTGCGGCGAGGGCCGCGGTGCGGCGCTTGCGCAGGGATGGAAGGTGCATCGTCGCCTCCGGGCGGTTTGAGAGCGCTCTCACGAGGCGCCCAGCGTGGCGTAGGGCACGGGCGGCTGTCAAGAGAGCGCTCTCACGACCTCTCGGTCGCGGGTGTGACGACCCTCAGGCGCTGTCGCGCACGACGAGCTCGGTCGGGACCAGCTCGGGATCGGGCAACACCCCGTCGTCGATCGCGACCAGCAGCCGGGCCGCGAGCGCCGCGCCCATCTCGACGGCGGGCTGGCGGACCGTCGTCAGACCCGGACGCACCGTCGCCGCCAGCGGCATGTCGTCGAAGCCGACCACGGCGACGTCGTGGGGGACCCGGCGGCCGGCGTCCGCCAGCGCCTGGAGCGCGCCGAGGGCCATGAGGTCGTTGGCGGCGAACAGGCCGTCGACGTCGGGGTTCCGGGCCAGCAGCTCTGCCGTCGCCCGGCGCCCGCTGTCCATCGAGAAGTCGCCGTGGCCGGCGTCGACGGCCTGCAGCCCGCGCGCGGCGAGCTCGGCGTGGAACCCGGCCTCCCGGTCGAGGGCCGCGGTCATGTCGGGGGGTCCGCAGACCGTCGCGAGCCGCGTGCGGCCGGTGTCGGCGAGCCGGCCCGCGGCGAGGCCGCCCCCGCGGACGTTGTCGGCGTCGACGTAGCTCGTGCCCTCGACCGGAACCATGGGCCGGCCCAGCATCATGACGGGGATGCCGGCCGCGGCCAGCGCGCCGGGCAGGGGATGGTCGCCGTGCAGCGACATGAGGACGACGCCGTCGAGGTGGCCGGCCCGTGCGAACCGCTCGAACCGCTCCCGTTCGGCGTCCCCGTGCACGATGCTGAACACGAGCTGGACGTCATGGTCGGCGACCGCGGCGTGCGCCCCGCGCAGGACGTGCGCGAAGAACGGGTCGGCGAAGAAGCGCTCCTCCGGCTCGGCGACGACGAACGCGACCGAGCCGCTGCGACGGGTCATGAGGGCCCGCGCGGCCCGGTTCGTGACGTACCCCAGCTCGTCAGCGGCGCGGCGGACCGCCTCCTGGGCGGCCTCGCCGACGGTGGTCGAGCCGGAGAGGACGCGTCCGGCCGTCGCGCGGGAGACGCCGGCCCGCGCCGCGACCGACTCGAGGGTCGGCGCCGGGCGGGACGTGCGCCGGGGGGCGGCCATGGGCCGATGATGCCAGCGGCTCCGGGCGGGTGCCGGGAACCGGTCCACCCCCGACCGCGAGTCGGGGTCTCAGCCGGCGCGAGTTGCGCGCTGGACCAGACCGGAAATCAGCGTCCGGGTATGGCGCAGCGCCCGACTCGGCTGGTTCAGAGCCCGACTCGCGGTATCGGCCCCCGACTCGGGCTGGTTCAGACCCCGACTCGCGCTCGCGGGGGCCCGACTCGGGGTCTCGGGGCCCGACTCGTCTGGTTCAGACCCGACTCGGGCTGGTTGAGAGCCCGACTCGCGTATCGGCCCCCGACTCGGGCTGGTTCAGAGCCCGACTCGCGGTTCAGGGCTCGATTCGCCCCGCGCCTGCCGACGGGACGGCCTCGCGGACCGTCGGGCGCAGCAGGCCCCGCTCGGCGAACGCCGCCGTCACCGTTGCCGCCACGGCGTCCGCCCGGTCCTCGGGGACGAGCGCGATCGCCGAGCCGCCGAACCCGCCGCCGGTCATCCGCGCGCCCAACGCCCCGGCCGCGCGGGCGCCGGCGCAGGCCAGGTCCAGCTCGACGCAGGACACCTCGTAGTCCTCGGCGAGCGAGCGGTGCGACGCGTCGAGCACCGGCCCGACGTCGGCCAGCCGCCCGGCCTGCAGCATCGCCACGACCTCGCGCACCCGCGCGATCTCGGTGACGACGTGCCGCGCCCGCCGCCGCAGCTCGCCGTCCAGCTGCGTCAGGTCGGCCTCGGTCGCGTCCCGGAGGCTGGTCAGCCCGAGCTCCCGGGCGGCCTTCTCGATCGCGGCGCGGCGCTGCCCGTACTGGCCGTCTGCCAGGTGATGGCGGACCCGGGTGTCGATCACCAGCAACCGCAGGCCGTGGTCGCGCGGCGCGAACAGCACCGGATCGACGGAGCCCGAGCGCATGTCGAGCAGCAGCGCGTGCCCCGCCTGCCCGAACAGCGACGCGACCTGGTCCATCCCGCCCGTCGACGCCCCGACGACGTCGTTCTCCGCGCTCACGCACGCCCGCACGAGCTCGACGCGGTCGAGTCCCAGCCCGTAGAGCTCGTCCGCGGCCAGCGCGACGGCCCCCTCCAGCGCCGCGGACGACGAGAGCCCCGCGCCCAACGGCACCGTGTCCGTCACCGCGACGTCGAGACCGGCGACGGCGTGCCCGGCGCGCCGCAACGCCCACAGCACCCCCGCGACGTACCCGGCCCAGCCGGGCGGCGAGCCGGGCCCGACATCGTCGAGCGCGATCTCCACGGACTCGGGTCCGCCGTCGGTCTCGGCGGAGCTGCGCACGGCGAGCCGGCCGTCGTCGCGCCGCGCCGCGCTGACGACCGTCCGCTCGGCGATCGCGAACGGCAGGCACAGGCCGTCGGCGTAGTCGACGTGCTCGCCGATCAGGTTGACGCGCCCCGGCGCGGCCCAGCGCCCACCCCCGACCGGCGGGTCTCCGGCCGGCCGGCCCCCCGGCCGGCTCTCCGGCGAGCGGACCGCTCACGACCCGCCCGCCGCGCGCAGCCGCTCCGCGATCTGCTCGGGCGACACGTCGTTGATCCACGCCCCGACGCCCGACTCCGAGCCGGCCAGGAACTTGAGCTTGCCCGGTGCCCGCCGCAGCGAGAACAGCTGCAGGTGCAGCCGCGTCAGGTCGCGCCCGGTGTGGACGGGCGCCTGGTGCCAGCCCGCGATGTAGGGCAGCTCGGCCGGCTCGCCGAAGTAGCGCTCCAGCCGGAAGAGCAGGTCCTTGTACAGGTGCGCGAGCTCGTCGCGTTCGGCGTCGTCCAGCGCGGCGAAGTCGGGGACGTCCCGGTGCGGCACGAGGTGCGCCTCGACCGGCCACCGCGCGGCCGCCGGCACGAAGCACGTCCAGCGCTCCCCGTCGAGGACGACGCGGGTCCCGGCCTTGCGCTCGCTGTCGAGGACGTCGCCGAGCAGGTCCCGGCCCGGTGCGCTGGCGGTGCGCCGCCGCGCGCGTGAGCAGCGAGGCCGTCCGCGGCGTGACGAACGGGTAGGCGTAGATCTGCCCGTGCGGGTGCTGGAGCGTCACCCCGATCTCGCGTCCGCGGTTCTCGAACGGGAACACCTGCTCGACGCCGGGCATGGCCGAGAGCGCCGCCGTCCGGTCCGCCCACGCCTCGATCACCGTCCGGACCCGCGTGACCGGCAGCGACCCGAACGCGGCGTTGTGGTCGCTGGTGAAGCACACGACCTCGCACCGCCCGACGGCCGGGCGCTGCGGCCACAGCGGGTTGCCGTCGACCTGGGGGTCGACCGCGACGACGTCCTGGCTGAACGACGGGAACCGGTTCTGGAACACGACGACGTCGTAGTCCGCCGCCGGGATCTCCGACGGCTCGCGGCCCGGCCGCGTCGGGCACAGCGGGCAGTGGTCGGCCGGCGGCATGTAGGTGCGGTCCTGGCGGTGCGCGGCGATCGTCACCCACTCGCCGGTGAGCACGTCGAACCGCATGGTCGAGCCCTGCTGCACGTGCGGCAGGTCGCGGGTGTCCGGCAGCACCTCCCGGTGGCTCGTGACGTCGTCGAAGTAGAACAGCTCACGGCCGTCCGCCATCGCCGCCTGCGTCTTGATCATGTCGCGAGCGTCCCTTCCCGTACCACCGCCGCGGAGCCGGGGGCGACGGTGACCTTACCCCGGCACGCCTCGCCGGAGAGGAGGTCCGTGCCGGTCAGGGGCGCGGTCGCGGGCGCGTCCGAGCGGTTCAGCACGAACGTGTAGCGCCCGCGCCGCACCACCTCGACGCCCGGTCGCGCCCCCTCCGCGAGCCGGACGCCCGCGCCGCGCGCCACGCGCTGGGCGAGATCCGCCGTCGCGGCGCCGTCCGGCCGCGTCGCGACGTACCAGGCGGCGCCCCCGGACGGCGACGCCCGCCGGGTGACCGCCGGCGTCCCGGGCACGGGCCCGTCCGCGTACGCGGCGACGACCTCGGCGTCGGAGGCCGTCAGCACCTCCGTCCACAGGTCCGCGCGGCTCCCGTCGTCCAGCGTGACCGCCGCGCCGGACGGCAGCGGCGCGAACTCCTCGACCCGGACGCCGAGCAGGTCCCGGAACGCCCCGGGGTAGCCGCCGAGCCGGACGTGGTCGCGCTCGTCGACGATCCCGGAGAAGTACGTGACGAGCACGTGGCCACCGCGGTCGAACACCCCGCGCAGGGCCGGCTCGACACCCTCGCCGCACAGGTACAGCGTCGGCACGACCACCAGCCGGTACGCGGCAAGGTCCGCCGCGGGGTGGACGACGTCGACCGTCGCGCCGAGGTCGGTGAGCGCCCGATGCCAGCGGTGGGCCGCGTCGGCGTAGCGCAGCTCCTGTGCCGGGTGCGAGTCGAGGTCGGTCGCCCACCAGGCGTTCCAGTCCCACAGCAGCGCGACGTCGGCGTCGACGGGTGTGCCCGCGATCTCGCCGACCCGCGCCAGCGCCGCACCCAGCGCGACGACCTCGCGGAACCGGGCCGAGTCCGAGCCGGCGTGCGGCAGGAGCGCGGAGTGGAACTTCTCGCCGCCCGCCGCCGAGGCGCGCCACTGGAAGAAGCCGACGCCGTCGGCTCCCCGCGCGACGTGGCGCAGCGAGTCGAGCAGCAGCTCGCCGGGCCGCTTCGCGACGTTGACCGGCTGCCAGTTCACCGCCGACGTCGCCGACTCCATGAGCAGCCACGGGCCGCCGGCGACGCCGCGTGTCAGGTCGTCGGTGAAGGCCTGCTCGGCGTGCGGGTGGGCCAGCCGGTGGTCGAGGTAGTGGTCCTGGCTGACGAGGTCCAGCTCAGGCGCCCACGCGAAGTAGTCCTGCTCGGACTGGTGGGTGGCGACCATGAGGTTGGTCGTGACCGGGCGGTCGGAGTGGCGACGGATCACGTCCCGCTCGGCGCGGTAGTAGGCCAGCAGCTCGTCGGACGAGAAGCGGGCGAAGTCCAGCTCGTGCGTCGGGTTCGGCACCGCCGGGGTGATCCGCGGCGGCAGCACCTCGTCGAACGTGGAGTAGCGCTGGCTCCAGAAGGCCGTGCCCCACGCCTCGTTGAGCGCGCCGACGTCGCCGTAGCGGTCGGCGAGCCAGCGCCGGAACGCGGCGGCGGACACGTCGCACCAGCAGCGCCCGTTGTGACAGCCCAGCTCGTTGGAGACGTGCCAGAGCCGGACGCCCGGGTGGCCGCCGTAGCGGGCCGCCATGCGGTCGGCGAGGACGAGCGCATGGTCGCGGAAGACCGGCGAGCTCGGGCACCAGGACTGGCGGCTGCCCGGCCACAGGACGTGCCCGCTGCGGTCGACGGGCAGGATCTCCGGGTGGGCGGCCGTCAGCCACGGCGGAGGCGCGGCCGTCGCGGTCGCCATGTCGATCGCGATGCCGCCCTCGTGCAGCAGCCCGACGGCCTCGTCGAGCCACCCGAAGTCCCAGGTGTCCGCCGTCGGTTGCAGCAGCGCCCAGGCGAAGACACCGAGCGTCACGAACCCGACGCCCGCCTCGCGCATGAGAGCGACGTCCTCGCGCCAGGTCTCCCGAGGCCACTGCTCGGGGTTGTAGTCACAGCCGAGCGCGACGCCGGGGAAGGGGACCACCACCCCGCCATCCAACACCGGCGGGGGGTCAGAGTGTGACGAAGCGCAGGCCGCGGTCGCGCAGGCGGGGCAGGACGGCGGCGAGCGCGGCGAGGGTCTCGGCCCGGTTGCCACCGCCGTCGTGGCAGAGCACGATGTCGCCCGCTCGGGCGGAGAGCAGGCGGCTCGTGATCGCGGCGGCGCCCGGGAGCGTCCAGTCCCGCGGGTCGACGTCCCAGCTCACGGGACGCAGCCCGGCGGCGGCGGTGGCGGCCAGCACCCCGGCCGACCAGCTGCCGCCGGGGGACCGGAAGAGCCGCGGCGCGACGCCGGCGGCCTCGGCGATGGCGGACTGGGCGTTGACGATCTCCCGGCGGACGGCGGTGGCCGAGCGGGCGGCGAACGGCTGCGGGTGCGTCATCGTGTGGTTGGTGAGGACGTGGCCGTCCCCGACGATGCGCCGGACGAGGTCGGGCCGGCCGTGGGCCTGGCTCCCGATGAGGGAGAAGGTCGCGCGGATGTCGAGGCGCCGCAGGAGCGCCAGTATCTGCGGTGTCCAGATCGGGTGCGGGCCGTCGTCGACGGTCAGCGCGATCGCGTTCGCCGGCGCGGACGGGACGAGGTCGCGGACGTGCTGGGCGGGGGCCGTGACCGGGAGCGGGGGCAGCGGCGCCGTCGGGTCCGGCGCCGCGGGCAGCGCGCCGTCCGGGGGAGCGGCCGCGGCGGGGACGGCGCTACCGATGGCCGCGCCGACGGCCAGCCCGACGGCGCCCGCGGCCCAGCCGAGCATCGCCCGTCGGTTCCCCGACCATCCGACCAGGTCCTCGGGCCAACCGTCCGCCATCGCCGCGCCCCTCTCCTACGCCACGGAACGTAGTCGAGAGCGGACGGCAGGCGTGCGACATCGCGTGATCGGCGTGTCGCCCTGCGCGCACGGTCACCGGCCGGCGACCGCCTCCTCGAGCCGGGCCCGCACGACGCCGGCCGCACCCTGGACGGCCGGGTGGTCGGAAACGCGCTGGTAGGTACGTTTGAGCTGCTCGTAGCGCTCGTGGCCGGCCTTGGCGCCCAGCACGTAGCCCACGGCGGCACCCAGCAGGAACTTCAACATCTCGCCCTCCGGTTCGATCTCGGCACCCTCCATCCTGCCCGACCGGCCCCAGGGGGTAGCCCGTCCGGGGACGGGGCCGTGCGCTAGTCTTGATGCCGCCAACGATCCTCCGTAGCTCAATGGCAGAGCACCCGACTGTTAATCGGGTGGTTACTGGTTCGAGTCCAGTCGGAGGAGCAAAGAGCCAGTTCAGGGCCGGTGCGGCCCGGTGTCGATCGTGCTCCGTTTCCGAACGGAGCACCCTTCTCGGCGGGGCCTCGACCGCGAGGATCCCGGTCGTGCCCAACATCCGCATCGACGGCAGCCTGGACGGGATCGACTGGGCCGCGTGCAAGGTCGACCTGCGTGCCGACGACTTCGACAACGGTCGCACGCCCGCCGCGCTGCGACGGTCCTTCGAGAACAGCGCGCACGTGGTGATCGCCCGGGACGGGAGCCGGGTCGTCGGCATGGCCCGGCTGCTGTCCGACGGCGTGTGCAACGCGTACCTGCTCGACGTCTGGACCCGCTCCAGCCACCGCCGCCGCGGCATCGGCGCCCGGATGGTCCGCGCGCTCGCCGCCGTGGTCCCCGGCCAGCACATCGGCCTGCAGACCGACGACTCGCAGGCCTTCTACGCGGTGCTCGGCTTCGTGCCCCAGCCGGAGTTCCTGTCCGTCGTCGTCGGGACCTGGCTGGACAACGACGCCAACCGGTGACCCGGCCGGCGGCCGACTCACCCGGCAGCCGGTCCGGCGGCCCCCGCCGACCCGGCCGCGGTCGGGCGGCGGCCGGCGTTCTGACCGGGACCGTCGCCGGCCCCGTGCGCGGCGAGGAAGATGCGGACGGCCTCGCTCGCGAGCTCGTCGCGGTCGGCGTCCGACGGCAGGAACAGCGCCCGGTCCTGGGCGATGGCGAGCGCGAGGTACGCGAAGTGCGCCGCGGCGCGCGGTGGGTCGTCGACCGCAAGCAGGCCCCGGCCGGCGTACGTCGACAGGGCTCCCGCGATGATCTCCATGCCGCGGGCGGGCGCCTGCTCGAAGTAGGTGCGCGCGAGGTCCGGGAACCGCTCGGCCTCCGCGATGACGAGGCGCCGCAGCGCGAGTACGTGCGGCTGCAGCACGCCGCCGAGATACCGGCGGGCGAGATCGGTGAGCACGCGGCGCAGCGCGGCGGGGGAGTCGACCTCGTCGGCTTCGAGCACCGCGGCCAGCCGGGCGGCACGTGGGCACCGCGCCTGCTCGCCGGCTACGGCGTCGCGCTGGCGGGTGCCGGCCTGTTCACCGCCGACCCGGCCGACGGTTTCCCGCCCGGCACGCCGCCGGGGCGGCAGGTCGACGTCAGCTGGCACGGCACGCTGCACCTCCTGTTCGGCTCGGTCGGGTTCACCTGCCTGATCGCCGCCTGCTTCGTCGTCGCCCGGCACCTCACGCGCGGCGGGCAGCGCCGAGTCGCGATCACCTCCCGCGCGGTCGGAGTCGTGTTCGCGCTGGCCTTCGCGGGCATCGCGACCGGCGCCGGTGGCGTCGCCGTCAACCTGGGCTTCATCGCCGCCGTGGTCGTCGGCTCCGCGTGGCTGACGGCCGTCGCCGTGGCGCTCTACCGGCGGACCCGCGTCGCGGACGCCCGGGCGGCTGCTGCGTAGCGCCGGGGCCGCCGCTCAGGACCGGTCGATCCTCGGCAGGAGGACCTCCTGCACGATCAGCTGCAGCGAGGCCGCCACCGGGATCGCCACCACGGCACCGACGACGCCGAGCAGCACGGCGCCCAGTAGCAGCGAGATGATCGTCAACAGCGCCGGCACGTGCACCGCGCGGCCGATCACGCGCGGCACCAGCACGTAGTCCTCGACGAACCGGTAGGCGAGGAAGAAGCCACCGGTCGCCAGCGCCACCGGGCCCGAGACCGACAAGGCCACCAGGGTGACGATGACACCCGCGGCGCTCGTGCCCACGACCGGCACGACGTCCAGCAGCATCACCATGCTCGCGAGCAGCACCGGGTAGGGAATACCGAACGCCAGCATCCACAGCAGCGACGACGTCCCGGCGATCAGAGCGAGCACGATGATGCCCAGCACGTAGGCGCCGACCCTCGCGAAGATCTCGTCGCCGATGACGATCGCCCGTGGCCTGCGCGTGCGCGGCACGAACCGGTAGAGCCCGTTGCGGAATCCGCGGCAGGTCGGCCAGGAAGTACACGACCAGTACGGTCACGATGACCGTGTCGAGGACCGCGCCGAGCACGGCCGCGCTCGCGCCCAGCAGCCCGCCGACGAGCTGGGTCGCCCGGCCCGAGACGGCCTGGGTGACGGTGTTGACGAGGTCGAACCGGGCGATGAGGGCGCCCAGCTGCGTGTTGCGGTCCTGCAGGTCGCGGAGGTAACCGGGCGCCTGCTCGACGAACGTCGCGGTCTGGGTGACGAGCTGGGGTATCGCGATGGCGAGGAACCCGCCCACCGCGCCCAGGCCGGCGACCAGCACGAACACCACCGCCGTCCAGCGCTTGAGCTGCCGGCTCATCAGCCAGGTCACGGCGGGGTTGAGCCCGACCGCGATGAAGAACGCGAGCCCGATGAGGACCAGCACCGACCGCGCGGTGATCACGACCTCGGCCAGCAGCACGGTGACGGCGACGCCGGCCGCGGCCGTCAGCCCGATGACGAACGGTGAACGGCGCCCGGTCGCCGCCGCCGCGCCGGCCTGCAGCCGTGCGCCGTCCGCGGCGGCGGCCCGGTCGGTGCCGTTCGGCTCACCACCAGCGGCGTTCGGGACGCCGGCGGCGCCGTTCGGGACGCCGGCGGCGCCGTTCGGGACGCCGTCGGCGGCGCCGGCGGCGGTCGACCGGGCGTTGTCGGGTGACGGAGGATCGGGCACGGGCCGAGGGTGCGGTCTGCCAGGGGTTCCGGCCACCGGAGACGGGTCACGATCAGGTCACGGACGGCCCCGCGGCGCGCTGCGGGTCAGCCGGACGCCGGCCGGCACACGATCTCGCCGTGCACGATGGCGAACCAGCCGTCGTCGTCGGCGGCCCAGGCGCGCCACGCGGCGGAGATGTCGCGCAGCTCGCCCTCCGTCGCGAAGCCGCCGTCCACGGCCTGGCGGGTGATCGCCGAGGTCACGATGCGGTCGGCCCACATCCCGCCCCACCAGGCCCGCTCGTCGGCGGACGCGTAGCTCCACACCGACGCGGTGGTCGTCACGCTGCCCGCTCCGGCGGCGCGGGCCCACGCCTGCAGCCGGCGCGCGGCGTCGGGCTCGGCGCCGTTGGCGTGCGCCACCGCGCGGTAGACCTCGAGCCAGCGGTCGAGCCGCGGGTCGGCGGGGTACCAGAACATGGCCGCGTAGTCGGCGTCCCGCGCGGCGACGACGCCGTCGGGCCGGCAGACCCGCAGCATCTCGCGCAGGGCCGCGACCGGGTCGCCGAGGTGCTGCAGGACCTGATGGGCGTGGACCAGGTCGTACGTCCCGTCGGCCGCGTCGAGCGCGTAGACGTCCCCGACGGCGAACTCGACGCCCTCGACGCCGGCCCCGTTCGCCCGTGCGTCGGCGAGCGGTCCCGCCGTCGGCTCGATCCCGAGGACGTGGCCGGGCGCGACGTGCCGGGCGAGATCGGCCGTCAACGTGCCCGGCCCGCACCCGACGTCGAGCACCGAGAGGCCCGGGCGCAGGTGCGGCAGCAGGTAGGCCGCCGAGTTCGCCACGGTCCGGCTCGCGTGCGACCGCAGGACGCTCGGGGCGTGGCCGTGGGTGTAGGTCTCCTCCTCGGCGCGCACGCGGTGATCGTCGCCTACTGGACGACCCTGCGCGCGTTGTGGAAGGGCATGTACGCCATGTTGCTGAGCTTGACGGTCTCGCCGGACTGCGGCGCGTTGAGCACCATGCCGTTGCCGACGTAGATCCCGACGTGGCTCACCGGCGTGTAGAAGAACACGAGGTCGCCGGGCTGGAGCTGGCTGCGCGACACCGGGATGCCGACCGTCGACTGCGCCGCCGCCACGCGAGGGAGCGTCACGCCGATCTGCTTGTAGGCCCACATGACCAGGCCCGAGCAGTCGAACGCGGACGGGCCGGACGCGCCGTACACGTACGGCGTGCCCATCTTGGCGCGGGCCATGGCCAGCGCGCGTCCGGCGATCCCGCTGCCGACGCCGATGGTCGGGGCGGCGCCCTCGCCGCCGTGGCCGCCGGGCCGCCGTGGCCGCCCGGGGCGTGCGCGGGCCGCGGGGCGGGTACCGACCGCGCCGCGCGCGCGGCGGCCGACCGCGCCGCGGCATCGGACGCGTGCTTGGCGGCGACGGCGTGGGCGTCGGCGGCGACCCGGGAGACGATGTCGGAGACCTGCACCGGGTGCGTGTCGTGGGTGAGCACGGTCGCGGGGCCGGCCACCGGCGTCGGCGTGCTGCCCTGGCCCGCGCCGGGGAGCGCGAAGCTCATCGCCGCGGCGGCGGGGACGGGGGCGAGCGCCGTCGAGGTGGACTCGACCGACGGCACCTCCTCGCGCTCGGTCAGGCCGGTCGCGGTGACCACGGCCGTCGCCCCGACGGCGGTGACCGACAGCGCGGCGACGAGCGGCTGCAGGTGCCGGGCCGCGCCCAGCGGGCCCCGCGGTGCCGGCGCGGCGACAGCCGGCCGCTCGGCAGCGCGCGGCGGCGGCACGACCGGTGCGGCGGCCGCGGGCGGCGCCTCGGGGCCGTCGATCAGGTCGACGGAGGGCCGGGACCCGCCGCAGCGGGTGCCGCCGGCCGGACCGACGGTGCCGACCGGGCCGGCGGGGCCGACGGCGGTGGTCGGTCCGCCGAAGCTGCGGGGCGGGCGGGCGGGGAACGGCGCCGTCCCGAACGGGTCGACGGGGCCGACCGGCACGCGGTGCCGGGCGATCGTCGTCGTGGCGGGAGCGGCGCCGAGGCGCGTCAGCAGTGCGCTGACGCGTTCCTCGGACTCGCCTGCACGGAGGTTGCGGGCAGGCCGGTGCCGGGCGCTGTGAGTGCCCATATCGGTCGTCCTCGTATCCCGTACGCGACCGCTGATGCCGGGGAGCGGCGGGCGCGCCCCACCCTGGCCGTCCGACGCCCGTGGGGAGCTGTCGGCGGGTGGGGACCGGGCCGACCAGGCGCACCGCCCGGCATTGGTTCGCCGACCGGCTCCGGAACCGTAACTATCCCGTGATGGCCACCGTGCAACCACGCGCCGGCCGCGCGCCCACTGGACGTCACGGGGCCACGAACGGTCGCCGAACAGCTCCGTTCGGAGTAGCCCGCGGCGGTGATCCGATCACGCGCCGGCTGCCGCCCGGTGCAGGCCGAGCACACCGTCGGGTGGGCCCGTGACCTGCCACGATCCCCGGTCCGACGTCCAGGCCTGCCCGTCGAACGTGACGCTGTCGAGGCCCAGGCGCGCGGCGTGCGCGACCAGCCAGGAGGCGATCGCCCACCCGCGTGCGGTGGGCTGCGGGCCGGAGAGGTGGGCGGTGCCGAGCTCGGCGACGGCGAGCGCCGCGACGTCCTGCGCCGGAGAGTCGAGCGTGATGCTGCGGCAGGCGAGCGCCGCGGGGGTCTCGCCCGTCAGCGCCCTGGCCAGTGAGCGTGCGGTCGGCTCCCAGCGTGCGTACGCCTGCGGTGCCGCCGACCGCTGCACGAGCTGGGCGGCCTCGGTCACCGAGATGTCCCGCCATCCCGGCTCGGTCGCCAGCTTGCGGTAGAAGGCCGTCGCCGCGTGGACGGGGTCGGTGACCTGGTCGTAGGTGCCCCACCCCTGGCTGGGCCGCTGCTGGAACAGGCCGGCGGAGTCGCGGTCGCCCGCCGGCAGGTTGCGCAGGCCGGACTCCTGCATCGCCGTCGCCAGCGCGACGGTCACCGCGTGGTCGGGCATGTCCAGGGCCAGCCCGACGCCCGCGATGGTCGCGGCGCTGTCGGCCTGCTCGACCGTGAGGTCGGCCGGGTCCGGCGGGCTGCTCTCGCAGCCGGGTGCCGGCCGCAGCGCCGCCCGGACGACGAACACCGTCAGCGCGGCGACCACGGCGACGACGAGTGCCACCGCGACCATGGAGCGTGTCCGCACCCGTCCATCCTCGCGGAACCGCAGGTCGGCCGCGCCGACGGGCCACCCCGGCAAACTGAGAGTCTTCTTCCACTTGTGTTGCTAGCGTCGGGAGCATGACGCAGGCACTCACGCTGCCGCTGCACATGCGGCGCGACCGCTTCGACCCCGACGCCGAGCTCGGCCGCATCCGCGACGGCGAGGGCATCCGGAAGTTGACCACGCCGTTCGGGCTGGAGGCGTGGATCGTCGCCCGCTACGCGGACGTGCGACACGTCCTCGGCGACGGCGAGGCGTTCAGCAACGCCATGGCGTTCCGGCCGGCCCAGGACCCGCGGAGCCCCGAGGAGCAGGCCAGGGCCCGGGCCGGCAACCTGCTCGGCACCGACCCGCCCGAGCACACGCGCCTGCGCCGCATGCTCACCCCGGAGTTCACCGTGCGCCGGATGAAGCGCCTGGAGCCGCGCATCGTCCAGATCGTCGACGAGCACCTCGACGCGCTGGAGCAGGTCGGCCCGCCGGCGGACCTGGTGCCGACGTTCGCGCTGCCCATCCCGTCGCTGGTCATCTGCGAGCTGCTCGGCGTTCCCTACGCCGACCGGGAGGCCTTCCAGCACCGCACCGCCCGCCAGCTCGACCTGTCGCTGCCGATCGAGGAGCGGATGCGGCTGGGCCGCGAGGGCCGCGCGTACATGGACACGCTCGTCGCGGCGGCCAAGGCGGACCCCGGGGAGGACATGCTCGGCATGCTCGTGCGCGAGCACGGCGACGAGCTGACCGACGACGAGCTCGGCGGCATCGGCAACCTGCTGCTGATCGCCGGGCACGAGACGACGTCCAACATGCTCGGGCTCGGCACGCTCGCGCTGCTGCGCAACCCCGACCAGCTGGCGGTCGTCCGCGACGACCCGGAGGCGGTCGGGCCGGCGGTGGAGGAGCTGTTGCGCTGGCTGTCGATCGTGCATTCCGGCGTCATCCGCACGGCCAAGCGCGACGTCGAGATCGCCGGGCGGACGATTCCGGCCGGCGGACTGGTGATCTGCTCGCTGCCCGTGGCCAACCGCGACCCCGAGCTCGTCGCCGACCCGGAACGGCTCGACGTCACCCGCGGCGCGCCGGGTCACCTCGCGTTCGGCCACGGCGTGCACCACTGCCTGGGCGCCCCGCTGGCCCGCATGGAGATGCGCATCGCGTTCCCGGCGCTCCTGCGCCGCTTCCCGCGGCTCGCGCCGGCGGTGCCGTTCGAGGAGGTCCCGTTCCGGGCGTTCCACTTCATCTACGGGCTGCAGGCCCTGCCCGTCACCTGGTAGGAGGGACGCGTGAAGATCGCCGCTGACCGCAACGTCTGCATCGGCGCCGGCATGTGCGTCGTCACCGCGCCCGACGTCTTCGACCAGGACGACGACGGCCTCGTCGTGCTCCTCACCGAGGAGACCGACGACCCGGCGGCCCGGGAGGCCGTCGGCCTGTGCCCGTCGGGGGCGTTGCGGCTGATCGAGGAATAGCGGTGGCCGCCGCGCTGCGGGTCGACGCCGCGCGCAACGTCGAGTCCATCACGGACGCGGCGGGCCGCGCGTTCGAGGAGCTGGGGCCCGGCGTGTCGATCGAGGAGATCGCGCGCCGGGCCGGCGTCGGCGCCGCGACCGTCTACCGGCGCTTCGGCAACCGGGACGGGCTGGTGCGCGCGGTCGTCGTGCGCGCCTTCACCGACGGCATGTCGTCCGTCGTCCAGACCGGCGACCCGTGGAGCGACCTGGAGAGCATGATCACCGCCGTCGTCGAGGCGTTCGCCGGGCACCTCGTCGCGCTGCGCCTCGCCCGCGGCCTGTTCGACGTCGCGACGCTGCAGGCCTACCTCGCCGCCCTCGACGCCCCGCTCCAGCGGGCCCGGGCCGCGGGCGTCGTGCGGCCCGAGCTGGTGGCGAAGGACGTGGCGGCGGTGGTGGCGATGGCGCTGACCGTCGCGCACCACGGCGGCCCGGCCGGCCGGCGCCGCTACCTCGCGCTGCTGCTCGACGGCCTGCGACCCGGTCACCCTCCGTTGCCGGCCCCGTGAGCGGAGCTTGCGGAGCGAACGGATTGCGCTGAGCGGAGCTTGCGGAGCGAACGGATTGCGCTGAGCGGAGCTTGCGGAGCGAACGGATTGCGCTGACGCGAGCGGCTCAGCTGCGGACGAGCCGGGCGATCGCCTCGGACGCCTCGCGCACCTTCTCGTCGGCCTCCGGGCCCCCGGCGGCGGCCGCCTCGAGCACGCAGGTCGACAGGTGCTCGTCCAGCAGCTCCAGCGAGAAGGCCTGCAGGGCCTTCGTGGCCGCGGCGACCTGGGTGAGGATGTCGATGCAGTACTTGTCCTCCTCGACCATCCTGGCGAGGCCGCGGACCTGTCCCTCGATCCGGCGCAGCCGCTTCAGGTAGGCGTCCTTCTCGCTGCTGTACCCGGCCACGTCACCGACGATACGGGGTGGGGGTACCGGTGTCGACGGCGCGGACGGCGACATGCAACGGGGGAGAAGGCGCTCCGGCCGCCGAAGGAATACTCTCGGTAGTGCGTGCCCGGCCGGGGTGCCCCCCGGGCCGGATGCGCGCCGGCGGTCGTCGTGCGGATGACCCCTCCCCAACGGCGACCGCCGGCCCTGGTCCTTCTTCGCGCCGGCGGCGCGATCGGTTCGGGCCCTCGCGGACTCACACGAGGAACCGGTACGCGGTCGTGCCGGGCGCGACGTGCTGGATCGCGAGCGGGCTCGCCTCCATCCGCTTCCACAGCGGCTCGTAGGCGTCGCGGTGGCTGATCTCGATGCCGACCAGCGCCGCGCCGGTCTCCCGGTTGTCGCGCTTGACGTACTCGAAGAGCACGATGTCGTCGTCGGGGCCGAGCACCTCGTCCAGGAACCGCCGCAGGGCCCCGGGCTCCTGGGGGAACCCGACGAGGAAGTAGTGCTTGAGCCCGCGGTGCACGAGCGAGCGCTCGACGATCTCGCCGTAGCGGCTGACGTCGTTGTTGCCGCCGGAGAGCACGCAGACGACGTCGCCACCGGCCGGCAGGTCCAGCGCGTCCAGCACCGCGGGGGCGAGCGCCCCCGCGGGCTCGGCGATGATCCCGTCGGTCTGGTACAGCTCGAGCATCTCGGTGCAGACCCGGCCCTCCGCCACCGTCACGAGCTCGGCGCCGCTCGCGCACACCAGCGGGAACGTCACGTCGCCGACCCGCCGCACCGCGGCGCCGTCGACGAAGGTGTCGAGCTCGGGCAGCGTGACCGGCCCGCCCGCCGCGTGCGCCGCGGCCATCCCGGCCGCTCCGGCCGGCTCGACCCCGACGATGCGCACGCCCGGGTGCCGGGCCGCGAGCCAGGAGCCCACGCCGGCCAGCAGGCCGCCCCCGCCGACCGGCACGACGAGCACGTCGGGCGCCCGGCCCAGCTGCCCGACCAGCTCGACCGCCACCGTGCCCTGCCCGGCGATCGTGCGCAGGTCGTCGAACGCGGGGACGACGACCGCGCCCGTGCGGGCGGCGTACTCGGCCGCGGCCGCCGCGGCCTCGTCGTACGTGTCGCCGCCGACGACGAGCTCGACCGCGTCGCCGCCCAGAGCCCGGATGCGCTCCCGCTTCTGGCGCGGCGTCGTGCTGGGCACGTGCACCCGGCCCCGGACGCCCAGCGCGCGGCAGGCGAACGCCACGCCCTGCCCGTGGTTGCCCGCGCTGGCGCACACGGCCCCGGCCGCGCGCTCGGCCGCGTCGAGCCCGGCGAGCAGGTTGTACGCCCCTCGCAGCTTGTAGGACCGGCCGACCTGTAGGTCCTCGCGCTTCAACCAGACGCGCGCACCCGTGGCGTCGCCGAGCCGGTCGCAGGGCTCGAGCGGGGTCGTGACGGCGACGCCGGCCAGCCGGGCCGCGGCCCGCTCGACGAGGGAGGGCAGGTCCACGCCGACCATGATTCCTCAGCGGCGTTCGCGCCGTACCGACCCCTCGGCACCGTTCGCCGATCACTCACCCCAGGTAGCGCTGCCAGTCGTCGGGCACGCGGCCGGCCGGGCCCGGGACCGGCTGGTCCTCCGGGCGGCTCGTCGGCGGGGCGAGCGGCTGCCCGGCGACGGTCGTCTCGTGCGCGTAGTCCCAGAACCAGTTCTCGCCCGGCTCGAAGCTCTGCACGATCGGGTGCCCGGTCCCGCGGGCGTGCGCGGTGGCGTGCCGGGCAGGCGAGGAGTCGCAGCAGCCGACGTGGCCGCACTGCGCGCAGCGGCGCAGGTGCACCCACCAGCCGCCGGACGCGTCGCAGTCGACGCAGCCGGTGCCCGACGGGGGGACGCTCGGGTCGATGCCGTGGTCCACGGGCGCGACGCTACTCCAACAGCGTCCGCGCGATGTCCTTCCACATCGGCAGGTGCGGGTCGGTGCGATGGTCGCGCGGGTCGAACGCGTAGGTGAGGCCCACGCCCCGCATGCTCGTCAGCAGCAGCTCGCGGACCTGCTCGTAGCGTGGGTGCGCGACGATCTGCGGACCGTAGAAGCCGTCCGTGCACGCCCGGATGGCCGCCCCGACCTCGCGTTCCTCGGGCAGCAGCGACGCGCGCAGGTCGGCGTGGGTGCGTGCCGCCGTCCACAGCTCGACGGCCGCCCAGAAGTGCGGCTCGGCGAAGGTCTCCCACATCAGCTCGACGGCGCGGTCGAGACGTTCGGTACCGGTCAGCGGCCCGGCCAGCGCGTGGAGCCGCTCGTCCGTGGTCCGCAGGCGCTCGGTGGTCAGGTGCCGCGAGGCAGCGACCAGCAGCTCGTCGCGGGACGGGAAGTGGTGCAGGAGCCGGCCCCGCGAGACGCCGGCGCGGGCCTGGATGCGCAGGGTCGTCGCTCCCGCGTAGCCGGACTCGACCAGGCAGTCCACCGCTGCGTCGAGAATGCGCGCGCGGCTGGTCGCCGTGCGTTCCTCGCGCCGGCCGCGCGGGACGGGGCTGGCCATCAGGCGAGGCTACCGCAAACGGTCAAGGCTGACCGGCCACCGGGCCGGTCGTCGTCCCGACGCGGAGCTGCACCGGCAGGAGCACGTCCGCCGCCGGCTCGCCGGCGACGAGCGCCATCGCGGCCTCGGCTGCCGCGCGGCCCTTGCGCTCGGTCGGCTGGACGACGGTCGTCAGGACGGTCGCGCCCAGCCAGGGCAAGTCGGCGCCGTCGAAGCCGGTCACGGAGACGTCCTCGGGCACCCGCAGCCCCAGGTCGGCCGCCGCGCGCAGCACGCCGGCGGCCAGCACGTCGCTCTGCGCCAGCACGGCGGTCGGCCGGTCGGCCGGCCCCAGCAGCTCCCGCCCGGCCGCCGCGCCCTCGTCGACGACGTTGCTGGCCGTCTCGAACGCCGGGACCGCCCCGAAGACGTCCTCGACGCCCTCCAGGCGGTGCCGGACGTCGCGGTAGTGCGTGCGGGCCCGCCGGGCGGGGTCGACGAGCCCGCGGGTGCCGTCGAGCCGCAGCGGCATCGCGACCGTCGCGACCCGGCGGTGGCCCAGTTCGTGGAGGTGGCGGGCGGCGTCGCGGATGCCGCGCCGGTCGTCGATGTCGATCATCGTCAGGCCCGGCAGGTCGGGGCCCTCGACGGCGACCAGCGGCACGCCGCGGGCCCGCAGGGCCTCCAGGGCCGGGTCGTCCTCGAGCCCGCAGGTGGCGAAGATCGCGGCGTCCAGCGGCATCCGCAGGATCTGCGGCAGCGGGGGCCGGGTGGCGTCGCCCGCGAGCAGCAGCAGGCCGGCACCGTGCGTGCCGAGCACCGCGCTGATCCCGTCGAGCAGCTGCACCGCGTGCGGGTCGCGGAACGCGAAGAGCAGCCGCTCCCCGGTGAACACGCCGATCACCCCGCTCCGGCCGCGGCGCAGCGACGCGGCGAGCGGGTCGGGACCGGCGTAGCCCAGCTCGGCGGCCGCGGCGAGCACCCGGTCGCGGGTCGCCGGAGCGACCCGCGGGCTGCCGGCGAACGCCAGCGACGCCGTGGAGGGGGAGACCCTGGCGCGGGCGGCGACGCCGGCCAGGGTCGGTCGTGCGGCCATGGCCCGACGGTATCGGGTTGAGGAGTCGCCGTCCGGGGCGTACGGTCCAGGTGGTCGAATCGATTCGATGATGCCGTTCGATGCGCCGCTGGGGGAGCCGTGACCACGCACGATGTCGGCCGGCCCGCGGTGCTGCGCGCCCGCACCGCCGTCGTCGCGTCGTTCGTCATGATGGGGCTGGCGTTCGCCTCGCTCGCGGCGCGCACCCCGGCGATCCGCGACGCGCTGGGCCTGACGACCGCGCAGCTGGGCCTGCTGCTCCTGTGTGCATCGGCGGGCTCGGTCGCGGGGCTCCCGCTCTCGGGGCCGGTCGTGGCCCGCTTCGGGACCGCGCGCGGCGTCCTGGCCGGCTCGCTGTCGCTCGGGTCCGGCTTCGCCCTGCTCACGGTCGGCTTCTCCGCGGCGGCGGTCGTCCCCGCCGCCGTGGGGATGGTGTTCATCGGGATCGGTATGGGCGTGTGGGACGTGTCGATGAACGTCGAGGGCGCCGACGTGGAGCGGCGGCTGGGGCGCTCGCTGATGCCGCGGCTGCACGCCGCGTTCAGCCTGGGCACCGTCGCGGGCGCCGGGCTCGGCACGGCGGCCATCGCCCTGTCCGTGCCGATCCTGTTCCAGTCCGCCGCCGTCGCGGTGCTGGCGCCGGCGGCCATGCTGGTCGCGACACCGCGCTTCCTGCCGCGGTCGGCGCTAGCCGGTCCGGAGCGCTCGGCCGGGCCCGGCCCGCTGGCCGCCTGGCGCGAGCCGCGCACGTTGCTGATCGGGCTCGTGGTGCTGGCCTTCGCGTTCACCGAGGGCTCGGCGAACGACTGGATCGCGATCGCCTTCGTCGACGGGCACGCCACGTCGGCGACCCTCGGCGGCGTCGCGTTCGGGCTGT
The DNA here is from genome assembly GCA_963728105.1 of uncultured Actinomycetota bacterium. Taxonomy (GTDB): domain Bacteria; phylum Actinomycetota; class Actinomycetes; order Mycobacteriales; family Pseudonocardiaceae; genus Pseudonocardia. The sequence continues at coordinate 91,673 of CAVSJZ010000023.1, forward strand.
TCGTGGCGGCGATGACGGTGGCCAGGACGGTCGGCGGCAGCGCGCTGGAGCGGTTCGGCCGGGTGGCGGTGCTGCGAGTGACGGCCGGCGTCGCGCTCGTCGGGCTCGGGCTGGTGCTGCTGGGCGGCGGGGTGGCGGTCGCGCTCGTGGGCGCCGTGCTCTGGGGCTTCGGGGCGTCGCTGGGGTTCCCGGTCGGCATGAGCGCGGCCGCGGACGACCCGGCGCGGGCGGCGTCGCGGGTGTCGGTCGCCAGCTCGATCGGCTACACGGCGTTCCTCGCCGGGCCGCCGCTGATCGGCGTGGTGGCCCAGCACCTGGGGATCCTCACGGCGCTGGGCGTGGTCGTCGCGGCACTCGCGCTCGGGCTGGCGGTCTGCGGCGCGACCCGCCCGCTCGTCCCGGTCGGGGCGGACCGGGGCTGATCAGCCGAGCGCGGCGGGCAGCACCCGGGCCGCCTCGGCGAGGCTGGGCCCGTACCACGTCAGCAGCCGCCCGCTGACCAGCACCGACGGGGCCGCGAACGCCTCCGGGCCGTCCTCCGCGGTGAACCGGTAGGGCTCGTCGGGCAGCACCACCAGCTCGTGCGGCGGCAGCGCGGCGGGATCGATGCGGGGGTAGCGCTGCGGGTCGTCGGCCAGCGCGTTGTCGACGCCGAGGCGTTCCAGCAGCGCGCCGGTGAACGTGTCCCGCCCGACGGCCATCCACGGCCTGCGCCAGATCGGGACGACCGCCCGGCGCCGGCGCGCCGGCGCCGGGAGCCCGGACCACGCCGCCTGCGCCGCGGCGAGCCACTCCGGACGGTCGAGGCCGCACGCGGCGAGCATCCGGGCCAGCGAGGTGAACGCGCCGTCGAGCGTGCGCACGTCGGTGACCCAGACCGGGACGCCCGCCGCCCGCAGCGCGTCGAGGTCGGGACCGCGGTTCTCCTCCTGGTTGGCCACGACCAGGTCGGGCGCCAGCGCGACGACGGCCGCGACGTCCGGGTTCTTGGTCCCGCCGATCCGGGTGACGGCCAGGTCGGCCGGGTGCGTGCACCAGTCGGTCGCCCCGACCAGCAGGCCCGGCGCGCTCGCCGCCACCGCCTCGGTCAGCGACGGCACGAGGCTCACGACCCGGCGCACCCCGGCCGGGACCGCCACCTCCGTCCCGACGTCGTCCACGACCACGCACGCCAGCGTAGGCGCGGCGCCGGGGCCCGCCGGCCACGCGGGCCGCCCGTCCGCCAGGCTGGCCGCGTGGACGATCCGCTCGACAACGTCGTCTGGGCCGCGCTGACGGGGCCGCAGGCCGGGTTCGCGCAGCAGCACGGCCGGGCGCTGCGGTTCCGGCCCGACCTGAGCCCGTTCGCGGCCCTGCCCGCCGACGCCGACGCCGACGCGTGGGCCGACCTCGCCGCGCTCGCGGGCCCCGGCGCGTCGCTGCTGCTGACCGGGCCCGACCGCGTGCCGCCACCCGGCTGGACGGCGCAGCGCTGGCCAGGCGTCCAGCTCGTCGACGAGGGGCTCGCGGTCGAGCCCGACCCCGAGGCGGTGCGCCTCGGCGTCTCCGACGTCGCGGAGATGCGCGAGCTGGTCCGGCGGACCGACCCGGGCCCGTTCCGGGTGGGTACCGTCACGATGGGCACCTACCTGGGGCTGCGGGACGGCGCCGGCACGCTGGTGGCGATGGCCGGCGAGCGGCTGCGGGCCCCCGGCTGGACGGAGATCAGCGCGGTCTGCACCGACCCCGACCACCGCCGCCGCGGCCTCGCGAGCCGGCTGATCCGGGCGATCGGCGCCGGGATCCGCGCGCGGGGCGACCGCCCGTTCCTGCACACCGCGGCCGACAACCCCGCGCGGCGCCTGTACGGCGAGCTCGGCTTCGTGCGGCGCGGGGACACGCACTTCACGCTGCACCACGTGCCGTCGTGAACCCGTCTCCGAACCCAACGAACGGCACTTTCGCCACATAGGTGCTCACGAAAGTGCCGTTCGTCAGCACTCGGGCACCGTTGGGCCGAGCGGACCGCCGGCGTGCTCCGTCCGTTCGCTGACCGTCCGGACAGGAAACCGTGACGGCAGCGCCCGGGAACCTCCCCTGGTCGCCATACCCGCGACGACCTGCGCAGACCACGCTTTCTTCTCACCCGGGAGAGGGGAGGCGCCGTCGTGGCGAGCTGGCGAGAGGGGAGCCGGGCCGGACGGCTCGGCGCGGTCGTGCTGGGGGTGCTGGCCGCGGCGGCCTGCTCGTCCGCACCGGCCAAGGGAGCGCATGCGCCGCCGGCGCCGGTACCCGCCGGGCTGGAGCGCTACTACGCCCAGCAGCTCGCGTGGGGCCCGTGCGCGCCGTTCGCGCGCGGCGACGACGAGAAGAAGGCCTTCGCCGACACCGGGCTGGACTGCGCCCGGCTGCAGGTGCCGCTCGACTACGCCGCGCCCGAGGGCAGGACGGCGCAGATCGCGGTACTGCGCCACCGCACCGACCGGACCCGGATCGGGTCGATCGTGCTCAACCCGGGCGGCCCGGGCGGGGCCGGCCTCGGCTTCGCCGCGAGCCTCGCCGGCACGTTCGGCGGCGGGCCGTTCGACGTCGTCGGGTTCGACCCGCGCGGCGTCGGCGCGAGCACCCCGACGCTGGACTGCCTCACCCCGGCCGAGGAACGCGCGCAGCGGGCGGAGCCCGACGACGGGTCGGCGGAGAACGTCGCGAAGTCCGAGGCGAAGACGCGAGACTTCATCGGCAAGTGCGAGCAGCGGTCCGGCGGCCGGGACGTGCTCGCCAACGTCGGCACCCGCGACGTCGCCAGGGACCTCGACGTGCTGCGCGCGGCCCTCGGCGACCGGCAGCTGACCTACGTCGGCTTCTCCTACGGCACCCGGATCGGCGCGACCTACGGCGAGATGTTCCCCGGCAACGTCCGGGCCATGGTGCTGGACGGCGCCGTGGACCCGACCGAGTCCGCCGCCGACGCGCTGGTCGCCCAGTCCGCCGGCTTCCAGCAGGCGTTCGTCGCCTACGCCGCCGACTGCGCCGCGCATCCGGGCTGCCCGCTCGGCGCCGACCCGCAGCTGGCGACGGCCACCTACCAGGCGCTCACCCGGCCGCTGCTGGCGGCGCCGCGCCCGACGCCGGACGGCCGCACGCTCTCCTACGGGGACGCGACGACCGGGACGATCGCGGCCCTGTACAGCCCCGCCGCGTGGCCGGTGCTCTCCAAGGCCCTCTCAGCGCTGCGGGCCGGGGACGGCGCGCCGCTGCTGGCACTGGCCGACAGCTACTACGACGGCGCCGACAACGACGCCCATACGGCGATCGACTGCGTGGACGAGGACCGCGTCACCGACCGGGCCGCCGCCCGCGCGACCGCCGTCCGGGCCATCGCGGCCGCGCCGTTCCTCGACTCCGGCGTCGCGCCGGTCGCCGCGCTCGACACCTGCGGGCTGTGGCCGGTCCCGCCCACGAGCACGCCGCACCTGCCGCACGCCGACGGCCTCCCGCCGACGCTGGTGATCTCCACGACCGGCGACCCCGCCACGCCGTACACGGCGGGCGTTCGGCTCGCGGCCGCGCTGCACGGCCGCCTGCTGACCGTCGAGGGCACGCAGCACACCGCGGCGGGCGAGGGCTACCCGTGCGTCGACGGGGCCGTCGCGGGCTACCTGCTCGATCTCCAACTGCCTGCCGAGGGCACGCGCTGCGTGATCCCGGCCGGATCCTCCCGAGGAGCGTGACCATGACCGACCAGGCCATCGAGGTGGTGGGACTGCGCAAGCGCTTCGGGCGCACGCTCGCGGTCGACGACCTCACCTTCACCGTGCGCCCGGGCGTCGTCACCGGGTTCCTCGGCCCGAACGGGGCCGGCAAGACGACGACCATGCGCATGATCCTCGGGCTGGACCGGCCCACCGCCGGCACGGTCCGCATCGGCGGGCGCCCGTACGCCGAGCTCGCGCAGCCCCTCCGCGCGGTCGGCGGCCTGCTCGACGCGGGCTGGGTGCATCCGCGCCGGTCGGCGCGGTCGCACCTGCGCTGGGTCGCGGCGCTCGGCGGCCTGCCCGCCTCGCGGGTCGACGAGGTGCTCGAGCTGGTCGGGCTCACGACCGTCGCCCGCAAGCGGGCCGGCGGCTTCTCGCTCGGCATGCGGCAGCGGCTGGGCATCGCGGCCGCGCTGATGGGGGATCCCGACGTGCTGGTCCTCGACGAGCCGGTCAACGGGCTCGACCCGGAGGGCGTCATGTGGGTCCGCGGCCTGATGCAGCGGCACGCCGCGAGCGGCCGCACGGTCCTGGTCTCCAGCCACCTGATCGCGGAGCTCGCGCTCACGGCGTCCGAGGTGCTGGTCATCGGCCGCGGGCGGCTCATCGCCCAGGCGTCGACCGCGGAGCTGATGGGCAGCGCGACGGCGGAGGTCCGGGTGCGGTGCTCGGACCCGGCCGCGCTCGCCGCGGCGCTGCGGGCCGCCGGCCTGGCGCCCGCGCCGGACGGGATCGGGCTGCGGGTGCCGCACGTCACGACCGACCGGGTCGGGCAGATCGCGGCCGCCGCCGACGTGGTCGTCTACGAGCTGGTGGCGCAGCAGGGGTCCCTCGAGGCCGCGTTCCTTGAGCTGACCCGCGGCGACACCGAGTTCGTGGCGGGGGTGGCGGCATGAGCGCGCCCGCCGACGTCACGACCCACCTCCCGGCCGCCCCCGCCGGTCGAGGAGAGCTCGGCACGACCGCGCCTGCGGTGCGGCTGCTGGCCGCCGAACGGATCAAGCTGACCTCGACCCGGTCGCCGTGGTGGTGCGGCGGTGTGGCGCTGGTCCTGATGGTGGGGCTGATGGGGCTCGTGGCGGCCATCGCGCCGGAGATGGGCCGGGTGTCGGAGTCCGTGCCCTACCTCAGCCGGGTCGGCTACCCGTTCGTCCTGGTGGTCGCCGCGCTCGCCGCGACGGGCGACCACCGGCACGGCACCCTGCGCACGACGTTCCTGGGCGCTCCGCGCCGCACCGCCGTGGTGCTGGCCAAGACGGCGGTCGTCGCGGTCTGGGCGGGCGTGCTCGGGCTGGCCGCGGCGTTCGGGTCCTGGCTCGTGGCGCTGCTCGTCGGCCGGGGCGTCGACGCGGCGTTCCGCACGCCGGCGGACTGGCGCGCGGTGGCCGGTGTCGGCGCCGTCTACGCGGTCGTCGCGGTGACCGGGGTCACCGTGGGCCTCCTCGTCCGGCACAGCGCCGGAGCCGTGACGCTGCTGCTCGGCTGGCTGCTCGTGGAGATGGTCGCGTCCGGAGCGCCGGCCGTGGGCCAGGACGTGTCGCCATGGCTGCCGTTCTCGGTGCTCAACCGGTTCACCGCGGCCGACCTCGGCGGGCCGACCCCCGGGTCGATCTTCGTGGAGCGGATGCAGTTCGGGCCGTGGGCGGCGCTGGCCTACGCCACCGGGGTGGCGGCGGCGCTGCTGGCGCTCGCCCTCGTGGTGACGCGGCGGCGCGACGCCTGACGCCCGTCCCCCCGATGCCAACGAACGGCACTTTCGTGAGCACCTATGTGGCGAAAGTGCCGTTCGTTAGGTACCGGACGGGCTGTCACATGTTGCGCCGGTACTGCCCGCCGACCTCGAAGAAGGCCTCGGTGAGCTGGCCGAGCGAGCAGACCCTCGCCGCGTGCATGAGCTCGTCGAAGACGTTGCCCTCGCCGGTCGCGACGTCCTGCAGCCGGCGCAGCGCCTCCCTGGCGTCGGCGGCGTGGCGGGCGTGGAAGTCGGCCAGCCGGTCGAGCTGGCCCTGCTTCTCCTCCTCGGTCGCCCGCGACAAGGTGACCTCGCGGGGCGGCTCGCCGCCCTCGGGCGCCCGGAACGTGTTCACGCCGATGATCGGCAGGTCGCCGGAGTGCTTGCGCTGCTCGTAGAGCATCGACTCGTCCTGGATCTTCCCGCGCTGGTAGCCGGTCTCCATCGCCCCGAGCACGCCGCCGCGCTCGGCGATCCGGTCGAACTCGGCGAGCACCGCCTCCTCGACGAGGTCGGTCAGCTCCTCGATGACGAACGAGCCCTGCAGCGGGTTCTCGTTCATCGAAAGGCCCCACTCGCGCCCGATGATCAGCTGGATCGCCATCGCGCGCCGGACCGACTCCTCGGTGGGGGTGGTCACCGCCTCGTCGTAGGCGTTGGTGTGCAACGAGTTCGCGTTGTCGTAGAGCGCGCAGAGCGCCTGCAGCGTGGTGCGGATGTCGTTGAAGCTCATCTCCTGCGCGTGCAGCGACCGGCCGGAGGTCTGCACGTGGTACTTGAGCTTCTGCGCGCGCTCGTTCGCCCCGTAGCGGTCGCGCATCGCGACGGCCCAGATCCGCCGCGCCACGCGGCCGATGACGGAGTACTCCGCGTCCATCCCGTTGGAGAAGAAGAACGACAGGTTCGGCGCGAAGTCGTCGACGTCCATGCCGCGCGCGAGGTAGCTCTCGACGTAGGTGAACGCGTTGGCGAGGGTGAACGCGAGCTGGCTGACGGGGTTCGCCCCGGCCTCGGCGATGTGGTAGCCGGAGATCGACACCGAGTAGAAGTTGCGGACCCGGTGCGCGATGAACCACTCCTGGATGTCGGCCATCATCCGCAGCGAGAACTCGGTGGAGAAGATGCAGGTGTTCTGGCCCTGGTCCTCCTTGAGGATGTCGGCCTGCACCGTGCCCCGCACGTTCGCGAGCGCCCACGCGGTGAGCTCCTCGCGCTCGCCGGCGTCGGGCTCGCGGCCCTCCTCCTCGCGGAAGCGGTCGATCCGCTGGTCGATCGCGGTGTTGAGGAAGTAGGCCAGGATCGTCGGGGCCGGGCCGTTGATCGTCATCGAGACCGACGTCGTCGGCGCGCACAGGTCGAACCCGCCGTAGAGCACCTTCATGTCCTCGAGCGTCGCGATCGAGACGCCGGACGTGCCGACCTTGCCGTAGACGTCGGGCCGGGTGTCGGGGTCGCGGCCGTAGAGGGTGACGGAGTCGAACGCCGTGCTCAGGCGCTTCGCGGGGGAGTCGGCGGAGAGGACCTTGAACCGGCGGTTCGTCCGCGCGGCGTCCCCCTCGCCCGCGAACATCCGGGCCGGGTCCTCGCCCTCGCGCTTGAACGGGAAGACGCCGGCGGTGAACGGGAACCGGCCCGGCAGGTTCTCCGCGCGCAGGAACCGCAGCAGCTCGGCGTCCTCGGTGAAACGGGGGAGCGCGACGCGGGGCACGCGCGAGCCCGCGAGCGTCTCGCGGGTGAGCGGCGTCCGCAGCTCCTTGTCCCGGATCCGGACGACCAGCTCGTCACCGGAGTAGTCGGCGACCGTCGCCTGCCACCCGTCCAGGAGCGCGGCGTCGGCGGCCGGGAGGGCCTGCTCCGCCTCGTCGAGCGCGGGATCGACGGACTCGCCGACGAGCTTGCGGGCCGTCCGCAGGTGCTGGATTGTCCGCGCGGCGTCGACGGCGGCCTCGGTGGCGCGGTGGTAGGAGCGCACGGTCTCCGCGACCTCGGCCAGGTAGCGCACCCGGTTCGCCGGGATGGCGGCGGCGTGCGGCGCCGACGTCCTGCGGTCGGTGTGCGGCAGCCGCCCGGTGACGTCCGCGCCGAGCAGCAGGCCGCGCAGGTGCTGGTAGAGGGCGCTGACGCCGAGGTCGTTGAACGTGGCGGCGGACGTGCCGAACACCGGCATGTCCTCCCAGCTCGCGCCGAACGCCTCCCGGTTGCGCACGAGCTGGCGGCCGACGTCGCGGCGGGCGTCCTCGCCGCCGCGGCGCTCGAACTTGTTGATCGCCACGGCGTCGGCGAAGTCGAGCATGTCGATCTTCTCGAGCTGGGACGCGGCCCCGAACTCCGGCGTCATGACGTACAGCGAGCGGTCGACGAAGGGCACGATCGCCGCGTCGCCCTGCCCGATGCCCGGGGTCTCGACGATCACGAGGTCGAACCCGGCCGCCTTGAGCACGGCGATGACGTCCCCCAGCCGCTCGGGCAGGCCGCCCTCGGCGCCGCGGGTCGCCATCGACCGGAAGAAGACCTGGTCGCCGCCGATCGCGTTCATCCGGATCCGGTCCCCGAGCAGCGCCCCGCCACCGCGGCGGCGGGTCGGGTCGACGGCCAGGACGGCGATGCGGAGCTTGTCCTCCTGGTCGAGCCGGAACCGGCGGACCAGCTCGTCGGTCAGCGACGACTTGCCGGAGCCACCGGTGCCGGTGATGCCGAGGACCGGGACGTCGCGGCGCGCCGTCAGGTCCAGCGAGTCCGGCAGGCGTCCCGACTCCGCGAGCGTGAGCGTGCGGGCCAGGATGCCGAGCTCGCCGGTGTACAGCCCGTCGAAGGAGGCGGGCGGGCTCGCGGCGAGGTCGACGTCGCACTCGGCGATCATCGTGTTGATCATTCCGGGCAGGCCGAGGCGCTGGCCGTCCTCGGGGGAGAAGATGCGCGCGACGCCGCGGGAGTGCAGCAGGTCGATCTCCCGCTGGACGATGACGCCGCCGCCCCCGCCGTAGACCTTGACGTGGCCGGCGCCGCGCTCGCGCAGCAGGTCCACGAGGTAGCTGAAGTACTCGACGTGGCCGCCCTGGTAGGACGAGATGGCGACCCCCTGCGCGTCCTCATGTACGGCGGCGGCGACCACCTCGTCGACCGAGCGGTTGTGGCCGAGGTGGATCACCTCGGCGCCCTGGCGCTGCAGGATCCGCCGCATGATGTTGATCGCGGCGTCGTGCCCGTCGAACAGGCTCGCCGCCGTCACGAAGCGCACGGGATGGGCAGGCTCGTGCAAGTCCATGCGAAATACTATGACATCCTACTATCGGATGCGCTACGGATTGCGGTGTGACGTCAGGCGGCGCGGGGGTCGTCCTCGGCCCGGGGGATCTCCAGCGTCGGGAACTCCATGGTCGGCGACTCGACCCGCGCGTCGGGTCGCCGGACCCGCTTCGCCAGTGCCGACAGCAGCCCACCGAAGCCGGCTAGCGCGGCGCCTGCGGCGATGATGGAGCCGATGGCGGCGTCCGGCACGACGATGACCAGCACCAGCGACAGCGCGGGCCACCACAGGAGGCCGCGTACGGGCGCCGGCACGGACCACTCACGCGCTTGCGACGGCATGCGCAGTTCCTACCCGATCTTCTCCGGAGTTATGCACGGGGGCGGTAGGGTCGCCGCCGTGGATCATGCCGCGGCGCTCGTCGACCAGACCGGGCAGCTCGCCGAGCTCGTCGACGCCGACCTGACGACGCCGGTCCCGACCTGCCCCGGATGGACGCTCCTGCAGCTGTTCCGGCACGTCGGGCGGGGTCACCGGTGGGCAGCCGCGATCGTGCGGACCGGGCAGCCGGCCGACCCGCGCACCGTGGCCGGCGGCCGGCCGCCCGACGGCGCGATCGGGCCCTGGCTGCGCGAGAGCGCGCAGGAGGTCCTCGACGCGGTCGCCGAGGTCGGCCCCGACCGGTCCGTCTGGACGTTCAACGGCCCGCAGCCCGCCGCGTGGTGGTTCCGGCGGCGGCTGCACGAGTCGACCGTGCACCGGGCGGACGCGGCGCTCGCACTCGGCCGGCCGTACGCGCTCGCGCCCGACGTGGCCGCCGACGGCCTCTCGGAGTGGCTCGACCTGCTCGCCGACCGCCGCCCGGACGAGGGACCGGCCGGGCTGGACCCGGGGACGACGCTGCACCTGCACGCCACCGACGGTGCGGGCGAGTGGCTCGTGCGCGGCGGCGACCCCGCCGTCACCTGGGAGCCCGTGCACGGCAAGGGCGACGCCGCCGTCCGCGGCCCGGCCCGTGACCTGTTCCTCGCGGCGGTGCGGCGGCTGCCCGCCGACGCGGTGGACGTCGTCGGCGACCCCGCGGTCTGGGAGACCTGGCTCGCGCGGACGGGCTTCTGACGCCGCGAGTCGGGCTCTCCACCAGCCCGAGTCGCGCCCTGACCCAGTCCGCGAGTCGGGGTCTCCGCCAGTACGAGTCGCGCGCTCACCCAGCCCACGGCCTGGCTGAGCGCGCGACACGGGCTGGTTCAGGCCCCGACTCGCGGGTGGGGTGTGGTCTGGTTGAGCGCGCGACACGGGCTGGTTCAGGCCCCGACTCGCGGGGGTCGGAGAATCGGTGGGCGGGCGGCCGGCGCGTGCGGCGGCATCCGCGGGCCGGGACGCACGGGCCCCCGCGGGTCGGCACCACCGTGGTGCAGCCGGTAGAGATGGGCGTAACCGGGGCTGGTCCGCAGCAGCCGCTCGTGGCCGCCGGCCGCGGTGATCCGGCCCCCCTCCAGGTAGAGGATCTCGTCGGCGTCGGTGACCGTCAGCAGGTTGTGGCTGATCACGACGACCGTCCGGCCGGCCATGAGGCGCCGCATCGGCTCCATCACGCGCTCCGTCGACGCCGCGTCGAGACCGGTCGTGGGCTCGTCGAGCAGGAGCACGGGCGCGTCGCGGATCATCGCGCGGGCGATCGCCAGCCGCTGACGCTGTCCGCCGGACAGCAGCCGGCCCCGCTGCCCGACGCGGGTGTCGTAGCCGTCGGGCAGGTCGAGGACGAAGCGGTGTGCGTCCGCGGCCTCGGCGGCCGCGATCATCTCCGCCTCCGACGCGTCCGGACGGCCCCAGAGGATGTTGTCGCGGATCGTGCCGTCGAAGACCAGCGTCTCCTGCAGGACCGCGGCGACGTTGCGCCGGACGTCGGTGAGCGCGAGGCGCCGCAGGTCGACACCGTCGAGGCTGACCCGCCCGATGTCGGGGTCGTAGAAGCGCAGCAGCAGCTTCGTGAGCGTCGTCTTGCCCGCGCCGCTGGGGCCGACCACGGCCAGCTTCTGGCCGGGATGCACGGTGAACCCGATGCGCGACAGCGCGGGGACGTCTGCGCCCGGGTAGGTGAACGACAGCGCCTCCACCCGCAGCGTGCCCTGCGCCCGTCCCAGCGGGTGGGGCTCCGCGGGGTCGCGAACCGCCGGTTCCTCTTCGAGGATCTCGATGACGCGCTCGGCGCCCGCGGCCGCGGCGTAGACGGAGTTGGCCAGTCCCGTGAAGCCCCGGATCGGCGCGTACATCTGCGACAGGTAGCCCAGGAACACGAGCAGGCCACCCAGCGTGATCTGGTTCTCGGCGAGCTGCCAGACCGAGAAGCCGACGACGACGAGCACGGCCCCGACCTCGAACAGGTCGATGAGCGGAGCGAACGTCGCCCGTAGCCGCGTCGCCACCATCGTGGCCGCGAAGGCGCCGAGGTTCTCGGTCTGGAAGCGGCGGGTCTCCGCGCCCTGGCGGTTGTAGGCGTGCACCAGCGCGGCGTTGCCCAGGCTCTCCTCGGCGACCGCGGCGATCGCGCCGCCCCGGCGGCGGGTCTCGCGCGCCGCGTCCTTCAGCCGCTTGGAGAAGTAGCGCGACGCGACGACGAACAGCGGCACGGTGACCAGCGAGACCAGGGTCAGCTGCCAGGACAGGAACAGCAGCAGCCCGCCGTAGACGAGCAGCTTCACGGTGAACGCGACGAACTGCATCACGCCTGACAGCACGAGCTGCTCGATCGCGTTGACGTCGCCGGACAGGCGGGAGATGAGGTCGCCGAGCTGGCGGCGCTCGAAGAAGCCGAGCGACATGCCGTGGATGTGGGAGAAGAGCCGGCCGCGCAGGTCGAGCACGAAGCGCTCGCCGACCCAGGTGCACAGGTAGTCGTCGACGAAGCTGAGCGCGCCGCCGACGACGGTGATCGCCACGTAGGCGAGGGCGACAGTCGGGAACAGGCCGAAGTTGCGCGGCGTGAGGATGTCGTCGATGAGGATCTTGAAGAGCCACAGGTTGGCGGCGTCGACGGCGGGCCCGACGCCGATGAGGAGCAGGCAGACCGCCAGCCGACCGCGGTAGGGCCGCGTCATCGGCCAGAACCGGGCGAAGACCGTGCGGACGGCCAGCGCCGGGGCGGCGCGCACCCCGCCGTCGGTGCCGGTGCCGCCGGCCCGAGGGTCGGCGGCCCTGCGACCGCTGTTCCCGGGACCGCCATCCCCGGGACCGCTGGGGCCGGGAGCGCCGGGACCTGAACCGCCGGACCCGGGACCGCCGGGACCCGAACCGCCGGACCCGGGACCGCTGGACCCGAGTGCGTTCGCCACCCGGCCGTCGGTCCCGGGCCCGGAGCCGCGCACGGCGCCGGCCGCCGGCCGCCGGACCGCCGCCCGTCCCGGCTTCGTGTGCGACGGCAGGTGCTGGGCCTCGGCCGACCGGGCGGCCCTGCTCAGGGCCGGCGTCCTGGCCATGGCCTGGTCCGCCATCGACGCGGGCAGCCGGTGGCGTGCGGTGGGAGTGCTCATCATCGTCCTCATGGGGACGGCCCCGTCCCGGTGGGGACGGGGCCGTCGGTCGGGCTCGTCAGCGGTGGCCGCGGCGGTCGTCGCGGTCGTGCTGCTGCGGCTGCCGGCACTGGTGGCCGCGCGACCGGCCGCTCCAGTCGTCGCAGTGGTGCTGCGCCGGCGGCGGGCACACGGGCCGCGGCTCGCACCGGTGGCCACGGACGGGGACCGAGATGATCGGGTGACAACGCATGGAACCGCTCCGTTCGACGATCCGTGGCCCGCGAGCGCGCGGCCACGTGCTGCATTCATCGAGCGACACGGCGGGAGGATGCGGGCGACCCCCGACCTTCACCCGATCGCCTTGTCCGTCACGAACGGTCACCGGTCCGGCCTGCTCTGCTCGCCCGGTTCCCCGACCGTGCAGGGAGTGGTCCCGATGGGGTGACGGGCCCCGCCCGGTGCGGCGGGCCCGTCACGGCCCGCCGGTCAGCCGCCGCAGCCGCAGTGCTCGTGGCAGCGGTGGTGTGGCGGCGGGCACCGGTGGCCGCGCGGCTTGCCGTCCCAGTCGTCGTCGCAGTCGCTCTTCGGAGCGGGCGGCGGGCAGTGCGGCGCCTTCATGTCCCAGCGCAGGCCGGGGAGCATGGGAAGCAGGTTCATGGCCATGGGGATCGTCTCCGTTCGGTGGGTGGCTCAGTCGCAGTCGTCGTCCTTGGGCGGCGCCGGGACGCCGCGCTGGACCGTCTTCATGAAGCTGCCGGACTCGGTCTCGTAGTTGTCGCTGTAGCTGAGCGAGAAGTCGTGGCCGTACGAGGTCTTGGAGAACGACCTCGTGACGGACGTGATCAGGTCGAGCGGACCGGCCATGGGCTTTCCCTCCCGGGATCTTCGGCTGATGGCGAGCCGTTGCCCACCACGCTGCGTACATTGAGCGGCGCGGGCGGGGGATGCGGATGGACGCTGTCGTTCACCCGATCGATGCAACATCGCACCGAAACTCGGCAGACCGTGACGAGGCCGTCAGCGCGCGAGCGGATCGGGTGACGCCGGGCGGCGGGGCAGGAACGCGCTCAGCGCCCCGGCCAGCAGGACGAGCCCGCCCGCGGCGCCCAGCACGGCGACCATGCCCGCCGTCGTGCAGGCCCATCCCCAGCCCCGTCACCAGGAGGGCCGGCGCGAGCGTCCAGCCGGTGACGGCGGGGACGGTCGTGATGGTCCAGGCCGTCGCGCGGATGCCCGCGGCCATGACGACGACGCCGGCCTGCAGCGTCGCGCGGCCGAACCGGGGCGCGAGCGCGGCCGCCGACAGTGCCGACCCGACCGCGATCCCGACCGCCCACGGCGCCTGCGCGAGGCCGGCCAGCAGGGGCGTGGCGTGCAGGCCGAGCTGCAGGTAGAGGCTCAGGGCCAGCTCGCGACCCTGCACGAGGGGGAAGACGAGCAGCGTCAGGCCGGTGGACACCAGCAGCATGCCCACCGGGTCGGGCCGCGGCCTGTCGTCGGCGCGGGACTCGGGGAGCGCCGCGAGGGCGAGCGCGAGCCCCGCCAAGCCGATCGGGACGTTGATCAGAAAGACCGCGCGCCACCCCGCGCCGGCGAGGTCCCAGTAGATCAGCGCACCGCCGAGGACCGGGGCGGCGACGACGGAGAGCCCGATCGCCGGGCCGAACGCGCCGAAGGCGGCCGCCTGCTCCCGCGGCGGGAACGTCGACTTGAGGATGCCGAAGCCCTGCGGGATGAGGACCGCGCCGAACAGACCCTGCAGGACGCGGGCCGCGATCAGCAGGCCCGGGATGGGAGCCAGGCCGCAGAGGGTCGACATCACGACGAAGCCGGTCAGGCCGAGTAGGAACATCCGGCGCCGGCCCCAGAGGTCGCCGAGTCGCCCACCCGTGATCAGGCCGGCGGCGTAGGCAAGCGTGTAGCCCGCCGCGATCCACTGGATCGTGGCCTCGCCCCCTCCGATGCCGCGGGTGATCGACGGTGCGGCGATGCCGACGACGGTCGCGTCGATGAGGTCCATGACCTCGGCGACGAGGACGGCGACGAGGGTGAGCCAGCGCCGGCGGTAGGCGGGCGGGTCGAGCAGGGCGGTCATGGCACACGTCCAGAACGGCGTTCGCTGACGAACAGTATTCGCTGACGAACAGTGTTCTCTATCGAACAGCGTTCTAGCGGCGAACGACGTTCTCGTCAACTAGGCTCGACGCGTGACCGCCGTCGATCCCGAGCCGCCGTGGTGGACGCCACGGAAGTCCGCGGCGCCGCGCCGGAGCCTGTCGCGGGAGGCGATCGTCGCGGCGGCCCTGCAGGTCCTGCGCGCCGAGGGGATGGACGGCGTGTCGATGCGCCGGGTCGCCGCCGAGCTGGGCACCGGCCCGGGGTCGCTGTACGCGCACGTCGCCAACAAGGACGAGCTGCTCGACCTGCTCTACGACGAGATCGTCGGTGAGGTCCCGCTGCCGGAGCCGGACCCGGACCGGTGGCGGGAGCAGCTGACGCAGATCTGGCTCGACTCGCGGGCGGCGCTCACCCGCGGCGGTGACATCGCGCGGTTCACCCTGGGCCGGGTGCCGACCGGGCCGCACTCGCTGCGCATCACCGAGCGCCTCATGGCGCTGATGCGCCTCGGTGGCGTGCCCGACCAGGCCGTCGCGTGGGCCGTCGACGTGATCGGCATGTACGTGACGGCGGGCGCCGTCGAGGACGCGGTGACGGCCGACCTCGCCCGGGCCGGGCGCGACCCGGCGGAGTACTACGACCGGGTCCACCGCTACTTCGCTGAGCTGCCGCCGGACCGGTTCCCGACGATCGCCGCGCTGGTCCGGCAGATGAGGACCGGCGACGGCGACGAGCGCTTCCGGTTCGGCCTCGACCTGCTCGTCGGCGGTCTGGTCGGCCTGGCCCGCGATGGGTGAGCGGCTCGTCGCCTGGCAGCGGGAGCTGCAGGACGCGCACCACCGGCTGGAGCGCGCGCTCGACGAAGCGCGGGCGGCGCTCGAACGCGGCGAGGTGCCCGCCGTCGGCGCACGGGAGGTGCTCGACCACTGCCACGCCTTCTGCGGGCGCCTCGGCGGCCATCACCGCAGCGAGGACACGGCGCTGTTCCCGCGTCTCCTCGCGGCCGCGCCGGAGCTCGCACCCGTCGTCGACCGGCTGCGGGCCGACCACGTGGCACTGGCCGCGCTGCTGTCCGGGTTCGAGGCGGCGTTGACCGCCGACCCGGATCCGGACGTCCTGGCGACGCACCTGGACGGCATCGAGGCGCTCATGGCGTCCCACTTCGGCTACGAGGAGCGGGCGCTCGACGGGGCGCTGCGCCGCCTCGGCGCGCCGGCCGCTGAGCGGTCCGTGCTGCTGGGTGTGTGACCGTGGCCGCGCCGGGCGGTGCGGCCCGGCTCAGCGCAGCTCGTCGACCAGGAGGTCCATCAGCAGCGCGTCGTGCCACTGCCCGTCGGCGGAGCGCTCGTAGCGGCGCATGATCCCGACCGGCCGGAAGCCCGCCCGGGTGCAGCTGCGGATGGCCGCCTCGTTGTGGGCCGCCGGGTCGATCGCGACGCGGTGGTGCCCGCGCTGCTCGACGAGGTAGCGCGCCATGGCCCGGATGGCGTCGTAGCCCAGGCCCTGGTGGTGCTGGTCGGGATGGACGGCCAGGTCGATCGCCGCGTAACGGTGGTCGGGATCCTGGGCCTCGCGGTAGATGACCAGGCCGACGACCTCGCCCGCGAGCTCGATGGCGTAGGCCTGGGGGCCGAGGAGCTCGCGGCGCACGCGCGCGAGGTCGTAGCCGCCCCACCACTTCGCGATGTCGGGGTGGTGCAGGATCTCCAGGAACGCCGGCACGTGGTCGGCGGTCGTCGGGCGCAGGACGACGGTCTGCCCCGCGATCGGTCCCGGTGCGTTCACCTCAGCTCCTCACCTCGGGTCCGTCAGCCGCAGGCGCGCGCGCTCGACCAGCGACGCCGCCGTGCGCGGCTGCTCGAAGCGGACCAGCGCGCTGCGCCCGTCGATGTCGAGGGTCGCGATCGTGTTGCCGAACAGCGGTCCGGCCAGCCGCCGGTAGCCGACCGCCGCCGGCGGCGCGCCCGCGCGGGCCGCCCACGCGGAGGTGAGCGCGCGGGCGCCGCGCGACCACGCCAGCCGGAAGCCCGGCTTGACGTACCAGTCCATGACGTTGTGCACGGGCGAGCACACCAGCTGGTACACCGCGGCCCCCGGCACGTCCGCGCGTGCGGCGTAGCTGTGGTGGACGTCGCCGGACAGCACGCTGACGGTGGCCGGGCCGGCCGCGGCCGCCCTCTTGATCATGGCGGCGAGCCGGTCGGCGGAGGCCCGGAACGCCGGCCAGTGCTCCAGGTCGCCGGCCTGGCGCAGCCACTCGCCGCCCCGGCCGCGCAGGCCAGGACGCGCCGCGGCGATCTCGTTGACCGTCTCCAGGTCGCCGATCGCCGGTGGCATGAGCCAGGGCACCGACGTCCCGAGCAGCAGGTGGTCGACCCGTCCCGGTGCCGCGGCCTGCTCCTCCAGCCAGCCGAACTCCGCGTCCCCGAGCATGAGGTGCTGCCCGCCGGTGAGCACGCGCCCGTTGCGCGAGTCCATCATCAGCAGGCGGGTGTGCCCGAGGTCCCAGCGGAAGCTGAAGCGCACAGCCTCGCCGCCCGCCGGCTCGGCGTCGGCGCGGTCGGCGAGGTCGACCAGCAGCGGCCACACGTCGCCCTCGGCCGAGAGGATCTTGCCGGCGTCCGGGTCGGCGGCCACGTCCTCGGGGGACAGGTTGCCCAGGTGCTGGTAGACCCAGTACGAGGCCAGAGCGGACCGGACCCGCTCGCGCCACCACGGCTTCTCCGCCATCTCCTGCCGCCACGCGTGCGAGGTGTTCCAGTCGTCCCGGACGTCGTGGTCGTCGAAGATCATGGCGACCGGAACCGTCGACATGAGCCAGCGGACCTCGGGGTCGGCCCACGAGTCGGTGTAGAGCCCGACGTACTCGTCGAAGCCGACGATCTCGTCGTCGGGCCAGTCCGGGTGGCGGTCCAGGCGCCTGGCGATGCGGCGGCGGTTGGCGTGCGTCAGCTCGTCCGCGTACACCTGGTCGCCCAGCAGGAGGACGGCGTCGGGCCACTCCGCTGCGGGCTCGCCGGCCATGCGCGCGGCGTACGCGTCGAGCGCGTCGAGGCCGAGCCGCTCGGCCAGGTCCCGCTGCGCGACCTTCGGGTAGCGGCAGGAGCCGAACAGGATGCGGTTGCGGCCGGCGGAGCCGGGCCCGCGGGTGCGGATGCGGCTGGGCGGGAACGGGTGGGTGGCCGGCGGCCACGCCGGCGCGCCGTCGAGCTCGACCGTGTACTCCGTCGACGAGCCCGGGGCCAGGCCGGAGACGGGCACGAGTGCGAAGTGGTGGCCATGCACCTCGAAGGTGGGCGCCGAGCAGCCCAGTACGGACACCGTGGCCGCGGCGTCGGTCTGCACCCAGACCTGCGCGGTGGTCTCCCCGACGTGGCGCAGCACGGGGCCCAACACCAGCGCGGGTGACACGCGTCTCACCCTAACCGACCGCGAGTCGGGGTCTCGGCCGGAGCGAGTCGCGCGCTCCGCCACGCCGGCCGGCGCAAACGTCCATCAGGAACGGTTTGGCAGACCGCCGAGACCGGGTACCTTGCGCCATGCTCTTGCGACGCCTCGCCCGACCCATGCTGGCGGGAATCTTCATCTACGACGGGATCGACGCGTTGCGCGCGCCGGAGGCCCGCGCCAAGGCGGCCAGACCGGTGCTGGACGCGGTCGAGCCGCTCGTCGACTCCGCGGCCCAGGCGGACCCGGAGACGTTGGTGAAGGTCGACGCCGGCGTCAAGATCGTGGCCGGCTCGATGCTGGCCCTGAACAAGTTCCCCCGCCTCGCCTCGACCGCGCTGGCGGCGTCGCTCATCCCGACGACGCTGGCCGCGCACCGGTTCTGGGAGGAGAAGGACCCGCAGCAGCGCAGTGCGCAGCAGGTCCAGTTCCTCAAGAACGCCGGCCTCCTCGGCGGCCTGATGATCGCCTCGGCCGACACCGCCGGGAAGCCGTCGCTGGGGTGGCGCGGGCGGCGCGCGGCCCGGCGCGCGGCCGGCACGCTGACGGGGCAGTCGTCGTCCTTCGGGGACACGGCGGCCGATCTGGCGGGGCGGCTGGGAGAGACCGCCGCGGGCGTCGGCAGCCGCGTCGGCGAGGCAGCGGTCGACCTCGGCGGCCGCGTCGGCGAGGTGGCCGCGGAGGCGGGTGACCGCGTCGGCGGGGCCGCGGTGGAGGCCCGCGACCGGCTGGTTCCGGTGGCCGCGGACGCGCGCGACCGGCTGGTGCCGGCGGCCGCGGACGCCCGCGACCGGATCGTGCCGGTGGCCTCCGAGGCCACGAGCGCGCTCGGCAGCCTGGCCGCGGGGCTCGTCGGCCTCGCGCCCGGCGCGGGCGCGGCGGTGTCCGCCAGGGCCTCGCAGGTCTCCGACGATCTGGCGGGGCGGGCGGACGAGGCGCGCAAGAAGGCCGCCAAGCGGGCGCGGAAGCTGCGCAAGCGCGCCGACAAGCGCACCGCACACCTGCGTCGCGAGGCCGACAAGCGCGGCGCCGAGCTGCAGAAGCGGGCCGAGAAGCGGGGTGCCCGGCTGCAGAAGGGCGCCGAGAAGAAGTGGGCGAAGCTCGAGAAGGCAGCTCCGGGCGTCCTGGACCAGGTCGTCGAGCTCGGTCACGACGTGGCCGGCCGGGCCGTCGCCGTCGGCGCCGAAGTGGCCCACCAGGCCGAGGGCGTGGCCAAGGACACGCGCAAGCGCGTCTCCGCCTTGACCGGCTGACGAACAGCAGGTGAGGACGCCCGGCGCGGAACCGCGCCGGGCGTTCCCGTCTGTCGTGATCGAACGTCGGCTATTCGTCAG
Source organism: uncultured Actinomycetota bacterium (assembly GCA_963728105.1). Taxonomy (GTDB): domain Bacteria; phylum Actinomycetota; class Actinomycetes; order Mycobacteriales; family Pseudonocardiaceae; genus Pseudonocardia. The sequence continues at coordinate 110,797 of CAVSJZ010000023.1, forward strand.
GTGGCGCGTGCGCTCACCCGGCCGCGCGCCGGCGGTCCCACCCGTGCCGCCGCTCTGACCTGCACCTGAGGTGCGGATCCCGGCCCGACGCCGCGCGGACCGAATGGTGAGCCCGGTCACGAAAAGGGGCGCTGTGCGGCGTCGGGCGAATCTCACCCGGTCGGCAGAACGCCCGATCCCTGTTAGCTTGGCCCGACGTGACCGCCTCCCGGAAACCGCCGGCCGGCCCGATCGACGACGCCGCAGCGATCTTCATCGGGCGGCCCGAGGTCGATGACGGCGTCGGCTGCTGGCGTATCGCGGCGGATTCGCGCGTCCTCGACCTGAATTCGCGCTACGCCTATCTGCTCTGGTGCCGGGATTTCGCGGCGACGTCGGTGGTGGCCCGCCGCGACAGCACCGTCGTCGGGTTCGTCACCGGCTACCGGCGTCCGGAACGACCCTCGACGCTGGTCGTCTGGCAGGTCGCCGTCGACGGCCCCGCCCGGGGCTGCGGCGTCGCCGGGCGAATGCTCGACGCGCTGGTCGGCGGCGTGGCGGAGATCGACCACGTCGAGACGACCATCACGCCGGGCAACACGGCGTCCATCGCGCTGTTCTCCGCCTTCGCGCGGAGGCACGGTGCCGCCGTGGCCCGCTCGGAGCTGTTCGGCCCCGAGCACCTCGGCGCCGACCACGAGCCGGAAGACCTTTTCCGGATCGGGCCGGTCCGCCGTGGACCGCTGTCCGCACAACCGCAGAAACCCGACGTTGGGACCTGAGTTCATGACCGTGATCGCGGATCTGGAATCCGATGTCCGCAGCTACTGCCGCAGCTGGCCGGTGGTGTTCGACACCGCCCGCGGCGCGCATCTCACCGATGTCGACGGCCGTGCCTATCTCGATTTCTTCGCCGGCGCGGGCGCGCTGAACTACGGACACAACCCGCCCGCGCTCAAGAAGCCACTGCTGGACTATCTCGCCCGCGACGGCATCACCCACGGCCTCGACATGTTCACGACGGCCAAGGACGAGTTCCTGCGGACGTTCGACGAGCTCGTACTGCGCCCCCGCGGGCTGGACTACAAGGTCCAGTTCCCCGGCCCGACGGGAGCGAACACCGTCGAGGCGGCCCTCAAGCTGGCCCGCAAGGTCACCGGCCGCGAGGCGATGATCAACTTCACGAACGCCTTCCACGGGATGACGCTGGGCGCGCTGTCGGTGACCGGCAACTCGATGAAGCGCGGCGGCGCCGGCATCCCGCTCGTGCACGCGACGCCGATGCCGTTCGACAACTACTTCGAGGGCACCGTCGAGGACTTCCTGTGGTTCGAGAAGCTGCTGGGCGACGCCGGGAGCGGGCTCAACGAGCCGGCCGCGGTGATCGTCGAGACGACCCAGGGCGAGGGCGGGCTGAACCCGGCGCGCGTCGAGTGGCTGCAGGGCCTCGAGGGCCTGTGCCGCCGGCACGACATCCTGCTGATCGTCGACGACGTGCAGATGGGCGTCGGCCGCACCGGCCCGTTCTTCTCGTTCGAGATCGCCGGGATCACCCCGGACATCGTCTGCCTTTCCAAGTCGATCAGCGGCTACGGGCTGCCCATGGCGCTGACGCTGATCCGCCCGGAGCTCGACCAGTGGGGTCCCGGCGAGCACAACGGCACCTTCCGCGGCAACAACCCCGCGTTCGTCACCGCGACCGCCGCGCTGCGGACGTACTGGGCCGACGACGCGCTGGAACGCTCGACGCTCGCCAAGGGCCGGCGGGTCGCGGAGGAGCTGACCCGCCTCGCCGACGGGACCGACGGCGCGCTCCTGCCGAAGGGCCGCGGCCTCGCCCGCGGGCTGGCGTTCGCCCAGCCGGAGCTGGCGACGAAGGTGTGCCGGCTCGCGTTCGAGCGCGGCCTGCTGATGGAGACCTCCGGGCCGGCCGACGAGGTCATGAAGATCATGCCGCCGCTGACGGTCACCGACGCCGAGCTGGAGGAGGGGCTGGCGATCGTCACCGAGGCGGTCCGCACGATCGCGGAGGAGGCGGCCTGATGATCGTCCGGACACTGGCCGAGATCACCGGAACGGACCGCGACGTCGCCACCGAGAACTGGCGCAGCAAGCGGCTCGTGCTCGCGGGCGACGGCGTCGGCTTCTCCGTGCACGAGACCGTCCTCGATGCCGGGACGGTCAACGACTTCTGGTACGCCCACCACATCGAGGCTGTCTTCGTCGTCGAGGGCGACGGCGAGATCGAGGACCGCGACGCCGGGCGCACGTACCCGCTGCAGCCCGGGTCGATCTACGTCCTGAACGGGCACGAGCACCACACGCTGCGGCCGCGCACCCGGATGCGGACGGTCTGCGTGTTCAACCCGCCCGTGACCGGCCGCGAGGTCCACGACGAGAACGGGGTGTACCCGCTGATCATCCCCGACGAGCAGGAGGCGAGCTGACATGGCCGTGACCGCCACCCGTACCGCCGACCGGTACCCGACCCGCGTCGCCGACCGGCCGGCGCTGCTCGACCGGCCCGACCCCACCGTCTGGAGCCCGCCCGGCGCCGCGGGCGCGCTCCCGCCCGCGCAGCTCGCGGCCTACGACCGCGACGGCTTCGTCACCGTCGAGCAGCTGCTCACACCGGTCGACGCCCGCGTGTTCGCCGACGAGCTCGACCGGTTCGCGGCCGACCCGGCGCTGCGGGCCGACGAGCGCACCGTCATCGAGAAGTCCTCGCGCGAGGTGCGCTCGGTCTTCCAGGTCCACCGCATCAGCGAGGCCATCGCCCGCCTCGTCGCGGACCCGCGGGTCGCGGGCACGGCCCGCCAGATCCTCGGCTCCGACGTGTACGTCCACCAGAGCCGGATCAACTACAAGCCCGGCTTCGGCGGCGGCGGCTTCTACTGGCACTCGGACTTCGAGACCTGGCACGCCGAGGACGGCATGCCGGCCCCGCGCGCCGTGAGCTGCTCGATCGCGCTGACGCAGAACTACGCGCACAACGGCCCTCTGATGATCATGCCGGGAGCGCACCGGTCGTTCGTCGCCTGCGTCGGCGAGACGCCGGCCGACCACTACAAGGAGTCGCTGCGCGAGCAGGAGATCGGCACGCCCGACCAGGAGAGCCTCACCCGCCTCGCCGACCGGCACGGCATCGCGGTGATCACCGGCGGCCCGGGGTCGGCCACGTTCTTCGACGCCAACTCGATGCACGGATCGGGCAGCAACATCACGCCGTACCCCCGGTCCAACATCTTCGTGGTGTTCAACAGCGTCGAGAACGCACTGGTCGAGCCGTTCGCCGCGCCCGATCGTCGCCCCGAGCACGTCGCGGCGCGCACGTTCGAGGTCGTGCGCTGAGGGGCGGACGGGCCGGGCCGGGCCGGCTCATCCGCCCGGCGTAGCCGACACCGCGGCGGGCCTGCCCCCGACCGTGGCAGGCTCGCCCCGACGCCGGACGGCCGATCCCCGGTTCGGCGCAGCTGGGCTGCGGCATCCGGGGCACGTCGCGCCGTTGACCTCCGTCCTTGCCCCTGTCGACGCGTACCGTCGGGGACGTGGGATCGGAGGAGGCCGGTCTGGCGGTCTCCGAGCGGCCGGGACCGGGCCGGCGTCGGCGGCTCCCCCCGCGCCGGATCGCCGTCGCCGTCGGGGTGGCGCTCGCGCTGGTGGTGGCGGCCGCGGGCTGGTGGCTCGCCGCGTCCGGCCCGCCCCGCCTCACCCAGGCCGACGTCGACGCGGCCGTCCAGCGGGGCATCGACAAGGAGCGCCGGTCCCAGCAGGCGGCCCCGCCCGACGCCGCCACCGCCTACCAGGCGATCGTCCCGTCCCTGGCCGTCGTCATCGCGCAGCGCCCGGCCGGGTCGGGCAGCGCGGAGGCGCTCGGCAGCGGGGTGGTCGTCAACGCGCAGGGTTCGGTGCTCACGGCGCTGCACGTCGTCGACGGCGCGGCCCGGATCGAGGTCGACTTCTCCGACGGCACGGCGACGACGGCCCGCATCGCGAGCAGCCAGCCGACCCACGACATCGCCGTGCTCGCCGTCGACGAGCTCCCGCAGGTCGTCGTGCCGGCCGTGCTCGGGCCGGCGCCCGCCGTCGGCGACCCGGTCTTCGCCGTCGGCGACCCGTTGGGGCTGCGCTACAGCCTCAGCGCGGGCGTCGTGTCGGCCACCGGCCGCACCATCGTCGCCCCGCGCGGGCCGCCGCTGACCGACCTCATCCAGTTCGACGCCGCGGCCAACCCGGGCAACAGCGGCGGCCCGCTGCTCGACCGCGCCGGCCGCGTCGTCGGGATCGTCACCGCGCTCGCCAACCCGGCGCACCAGGACTTCTTCGTGGGGATCGCCTTCGCCGTCCCCATCGCGACCGCCGCCGGAGGCGCCGGTGGGCCGCAGCAGTGACGGACAGCCAGCCGACCCACCGACCGCCGACCCACCGACCGGGAGCGCGATGACCCACACCGACCCGCCGCTCGAACCAGCCCTCTACGAGGTCAAGAAGGCGATCGTCGGCCAGGACGGCCTGCTGGAACGCATGCTCGTCGCGCTGCTGGCCCGCGGCCACCTGCTCGTCGAGGGCGTCCCGGGCCTGGCCAAGACCATGGCCGTCAAGACGCTGGCCCAGGTCGTCGGCGGCACCTTCCAGCGCATCCAGTTCACCTCCGACCTCGTCCCCGCCGACGTCGTCGGCACCCGCATCTACAACCAGCGCGACGGCGAGTTCCAGGTGTCGCTCGGGCCCGTCTTCGCCAACCTGCTCCTGGCCGACGAGATCAACCGGGCCCCGGCGAAGGTGCAGAGCGCCCTGCTGGAGGTCATGCAGGAGCGGCAGGTGACGATCGGGCGCGAGACGTTCCCCGCGCCGGACCCGTTCCTGGTGATGGCGACCCAGAACCCGATCGAGTCCGACGGCACGTACCCGCTGCCGGAGGCGCAGCTCGACCGGTTCATGTTCAAGGTGCTCGTGGACTACCCGACCGCGACGCAGGAGTACGTCGTCGTCGAGCGGATGACGACCGCGCCGGAGCCGCCGGTGCGGGCCCTCGAGCTCGAGACGCTCCTGTCCTACCAGCGCGCCACCGACGAGGTGTACGTCGACCCGCAGGTCATCGAGTACGCCGTGCGGCTCGCCGGCGTCACCCGCGACCTCGCGGCGGCCGGGCACGCCGACCTGGCCCGCTACATCACGTTCGGGGCGAGCCCGCGCGCGTCGATCAACATGGTGCTGGGGGCCAAGGCGCTGGCGTTCCTGCGCGGCCGCGGGTACGCGCTGCCCGCCGACGTCCGCGAGCTCGCCCGCGACGTCCTGCGGCACCGGATGGTGCTGTCCTACGAGGCCCTCGCCGACGACGTCTCGCCAGACGACCTGCTCGGCCCGCTGCTGGCGGGCATCCCGCTCCCCGAGGTCGAGCCCGTCGTGCCCGGGCGGTGACCGCGGTGGTCGACACCCGGGCGCTGACCCCCGACCGTGTCCTGCGGCGGATCGAGTGGCGGGTACTGCGCCGCCTCGACGGACGGCTGCAGGGCGACCACCGCACGATGTTCCGCGGCACCGGCGTCGACGTCGCCGACCTGCGCGAGTACCAGGTCGGCGACGACCTGCGGCACGTCGACTGGAACGTGACCGCGCGGACGGGGGAGACGCACGTCCGCGAGTACCTGGAGGACCGCGAGGTCACCGCGTGGCTGGTGCTGGACTGCTCGGCGTCGATGGACTTCGGGCCGGTGCAGCGGCACAAGCACGTGGTGCTGACCGAGGTCGCCGCGGCACTGGCGCAGATGCTCTCCCGCGACGGCAACCGGGTCGGCGCGATCCTGTTCGACTCGGCGGTGCGCGAGACGATCCCGCCTGGCAGCGGGCGCCGGCACGTCCTGCGCATCCTTTCCCGCCTGCTGGACGGGGAGCCGGACCGGGACGCGGGGGAGACGGACCTGGGTGCGGCCCTGCGCGCGGCGCTGGGGATCCTGCGCCGGCGCTGCGTGGTCGTGGTGGTGTCGGACTTCCTCGGCCGGCCGGGCTGGCAGGCGCCGCTGCGCATGCTCGCGCGCCGGCACGACGTCGTGGCGATCCAGGTCGCCGACCCGCGCGAGTTCGACCTGCCCGCGGCCGGGATGCTCTACGTCGAGGACGCCGAGACCGGCGAGGTCATCTTCGTCGACACCGACGACGCCGGGTTCCGGGAGCGCCTGCGGGCGGCCGCCGACGCCCGGCAGGCGACGCTCGCCGCCGACGCGCAGTCGGCCGGGACGCGGCTGTTCCCGGTCTCGACCGACGACGACCTGGTGCGGGCGCTGTTCCGCCTCGTCGCACTGCGGGGGCGCCGCGCATGACCCTGGACTGGCCGTGGATGCTGCTGACCCTCGCGGTGCTGCCGCTGGTGGTGCTCTGGTACCGGCGGCTGCTGCGCGCCCGCGCGGCCCGGCGGGCGGAGCTGGCGGCGCTCGGCCTGGTGGCACCGGACGCCGCGGGCAGGAGCGGACGCCGCCGGCACCTGCCGGCGGTGCTGGTGCTCGTCGCGCTGGCGCTGCTGTGCGTCGGGCTGGCGCGGCCGGCGGCATCGGTGCCGCAGCCGCGGCGGGAGGGGACGGTGATCCTCGCCGTCGACGTCTCGGGCAGCATGGCCGCGACCGACGCCGCGCCCAGCCGCCTGGTCCTCGCCAAGTCCGCGGCCAAGGCGTTCGTCCAGCGCCAGCCGTCCACGATCCGGATCGGCGTCGTCGCGTTCGGCGGCACGGGGCTCGTCACGCAGGAGGTCACCGACGACCGGGCGAGCGTCCTCGCCGCCATCGACCGCCTGACGCCGCAGGGCGCGACCTCCCTCGGCGCCGGGCTGCAGGCGGCGCTGGGCGCCATCGTCGGCCGGCCGGTCCTGCTCGGCGGGGCCGGCGGGCCGTCCGGCGGCGGGATCGACCCGCAGGGTCCGGACCTGGGCTATCACGGCTCCGCGGCGATCGTCCTGTTCACCGACGGCGAGAACACCGGGGCCCCGGGCCCGATCCAGGTCGCCGACATCGCGTCCAGCGCGGGCGTCAAGGTCTACCCGGTCGGGCTCGGGACGCCCCAGGGCACCGTCCTGGACGTCGACGGGTTCCGGGTCGCGACCGCGCTGAACGAGGCGGTCCTGCGCGACATCGCCGGGCATACCGACGGGCGCTACATCGCCGCGGCGGACCCGCAGGCGCTCGCGGGGCTCGCCGACGCGGTCGAGCCGACCTGGACGGTCGCGGTGCAGCACGTCGAGGTCACCGCGCTCTTCGCGATCGCGGCCGGCATCTGTCTGCTGGCCGGCGTCGGGCTGTCGGTGGCCAGGACGGGGCGGGTGCTGTGATCAGCTTCACGTGGCCGCTCGCCCTGCTCGCCCTCCTCGTGGTGCCGGCGCTTCTCGCCCTCTACGTCCGGGAGCTGCGGCGGCGCAGGCGGCGGGCGGTGCGTTTCTCCAGCGTCGCGCTCATCCGCGCGGCCAACCCGCCCCGGGTCGGCTGGCGGCGCCACGTCCCGGTCGCGCTGCTCCTCGCCGCGCTGGCCGCGCTCGGGCTCGCCGCGGCGCGTCCGCAGGTCGGCGTGGACGTCCCGCTCGCGCAGTCGTCGATCATGGTGGCCGTGGACGTCTCGGGCTCGATGTGCTCGACCGACGTGGCGCCGAACCGGCTGACCGCGGCCCAGAACGCCGTGCGCGACTTCGTCGCGGCCCAGGACTCCGACACGCGCGTCGGGCTGGTCATCTTCTCGGGGTTCGCGCAGGTCGCGGTCGCGCCGACGACGGACCGGGAGCCGGTGCTGCGGGCCATCGACGCGGCGACGACGGGCCGCGGCACCGCGATCGGCGCGGCGATCCTCAAGTCGGTCGACGCGATCGCCGAGATCGACCCGGCCGTCCAGCCGACGGCGGGGTCGATCTCGGCGGGACCCGGCGGCGCGGTGACCGTGCCGACCGGGCCGCCGCGGGCGCCGGGCAGCTACGTGCCGGAGATCGTCGTGCTGCTCACCGACGGCGCCAACACCGAGGGCGTGGAGCCGGTGGACGCCGCCCGGGTCGCCGCCGCACAAGGGGTGCGCGTCTACCCGATCGGCTTCGGCACCCGTAACCCGGCGTCGCTGGTGTGCACGGCCGCGCAGCTGGGCGGGCGCAACTACGACGGCTTCGGCGCCGGCCCGAGCTACCTGGGCGGGGGCGGGGGCGGGGCCCGCAACTACCTCGTCGTCGACGAGCCCACCCTGCGGAAGGTCGCGGACATCACGGGCGGGCAGTACTTCGCCGCCGGGGACGCCGACCGGCTCCAGACCGTGCTCAAGGACCTGCCGCACGCCGTCGCGACCCAGCACCGCGACGTCGAGGTGACGGCCGGGCTGGCCGCGCTCGCCGCGCTGCTCCTGCTGGGCACGGGGTGGGCGGCCGCGCGGTGGACGCCGTTCCCCAGCTGACGGGCGCCGAGCGTCCAGGACGGGACGGCGCAGCGGTGCCTTTTCGGATCCTGTCCGTCGCTGTGCTGCAGATCACATCAGCGACGGCGGGGCGGGCGACGGTTCCGCGGGAGTTCTCGGGTCTCGATGCCAACCGATCCGACCGTACTGGGAGTGTCCGATGCCCGATCCCGTTCCCACCGCCGTCGTCACCGGGGCCGGCCGCGGCTTCGGCCGCGCGATCTCCGCCGCGCTCGTCGCCGCCGGCACCGGCGTCGTCGGCATCGCCCGCGACGAGCGGGCGCTGGCCGCCATGGCCGACGAGCTCGGCCCGCGCTTCACGCCGGTCGCGGCCGACGCCACCGCCGACGGGCTCGCCGAGGCCGTCATCCGCGACCACCGTCCCGGCGTCCTCGTCCTCAACGCCGGAGCGACGCCCCACATGGCGCCCGTGCACGAGCAGACCTGGGAGACGTTCAGCCGCAACTGGCACGTCGACACCCGGCATGCGTTCGCCTGGATCCGGGCGGCGCTGCGGGCGCCGCTCGCTCCCGGGAGCGTCGTCGTCGCGATGTCCAGCGGGGCCGCGCTGGCCGGCTCGCCGCTGAGCGGCGGCTACGCGAGCGCGAAGGCCGCCATCCGCTTCCTGCGCGGGTACGCGGCGGACGAGGCGGACCGGGCCGGCCTCGGCATCCGCTTCGTCGCCCTGCTGCCGCAGCTGACGCCGGCCACCGCCCTCGGCACGGCGGGGGTGGCGGGGTACGCCGCCCGGCACGGTGTCGACCCGGACACGTTCGCCGCGAACCTCCAGCCCGTGCTCACCCCGGACCAGGTCGCCAAGGCCGTCCTCGACGTGGTCGGCGACCCCGACGCCGCCGCCGAGTACCAGGTCGGCGGGTCCGGGATGCGGGCCGTCGGCTGACCGATGACCACCACGCCGCCGGCCGCCGGCTTCGCCGTGCTCGCCGAGCCGTTCCGGCCGGAGCTGCTCGCGCACTGCTACCGGATGCTCGGCTCGGTCCACGACGCCGAGGACGTCGTGCAGGAGACGTACCTGCGGGCCTGGCGCGGGTACGACCGGTTCGAGGGGCGCTCCTCGCTGCGGCGCTGGCTCTACGCGATCGCGACGGCCGCCTGCCTCACGGCGTTGCGGTCGCGGGGGCGCCGGCCGCTGCCGTCCGGCCTGGGGCCGCCCGCGGACGACCACCGGGTGGCCGTCGCCGCGAGGGAGCCGTCGGTGCCGTGGCTGCAGCCGGTGCCCGACGCGCTGGTCCGCGGCGGCGACCCGGCGGCGGTCGTGGACGGGCGGGCGGGAGTGCGGCTGGCGTTCGTCGCCGCGCTGCAGCACCTCCCCGCCCGGCAGCGGGCTGTGCTGACGCTGCGGGACGTGCTGGCCTTCCGCACGGCGGAGGTCGCCGAGATCCTGGACACGACCGACGCCGCCGTCGACAGCGCCCTGCGCCGCGCCCGGTCGCACTTGGCGGCGGCCGGCCCGGTCGCGGACGACCTCGCCGAGCCGGAGGGAGCCGCCCGGCGGACCCTGCTCGACGGCTACGTGGACGCGTTCGCCCGCGCCGACCCCGGTGCGCTCGTCGACCTGCTGCGCGCGGACGTCGAGCTGGAGATGCCGCCGGTCCCCACGTGGTTCACCGGGCGGGACGCGGTCGTCGGGTTCCTCGGCCGCCGGGTCCTGCGGCGCGCCGGCCAGTGGCGGCTGCTGCCGACCATGGCCAACGGCCAGCCGGCCTTCGTCGTACTGGTTCGCGCCGACGGCGCGGGGGAGCGCTACGACCCGTACGGCGTCCAGGTGCTGACGCTCGCCGGGTCCCGGATCGCGCGGATCACGTCGTTCAACGATCCCGCCCTCGTCGCGACGTTCGACCCCGACCCGGCCGCCGTGACCTGACGGTCCGGCGGCCAGGCACAGGCCGGGGGTCCTGGACCGTGCCCGACGGCGTCCGCTCGGGGTGTCGCCGACCCGGCCGCGACGATCTGGCCTAGCCTCGACGGCAATGGAGCACCGACGCGTCGCGACAGCGGCGGCCGCGTTCGTGCTGGCCGCGTTCCTGCTCGCCGTCGCCGCCTGCTCGGCGACCCCGGCGGGAGCGTCCTCCGCCTCCGGCCCGGGGACAGCGCGGCTCGGCGTCCCCAACCCGGTCACGACCGTGCTGGGCACCGACGACCCGGCCCGCCTCGCCGTCCTGACGAGCGCGGCGCTGTTCATCGGCGCCCCCGCCGTGGTGCTCGCCGCGCCGGCGGACGTCCCCGCAGCGGCGGGAACCGCGCTGCGCCTCGGCCTGCCGCTGCTGGTCACGCCCGCGCCCGCGGACGGTGGCGCACCGGCCGGCGGCACGGGGGCGTCGGCGGCACCGGGACCGGGTGCGCAGGTCCCGGACCCGGTGGGGATCCGGCGCGAGCTGGTGCGGCTCTCCGCCCGCGCCGCGCTGGCCGTCGGCGACGCCGCACGGACCTGGGCGACCGCCGCCGGCATCCCGGGCCTCGTGACCGACCCGGCCGCGCTGCCGCCGACGGTGCCGCCCCCGGCGCGACCCGGTGTGCTCACCCTCGTCGCCGATCCGGACGCCCAGGTCGCCGCCGTGACCACCGCCAGGGCCGCGGGCACCCGCGTCGAGGCGCTGCCCGGCGGCGACCCCCGCAGCGTCACCGGTGCGCGCGCGGCGTTGCAGCCGTTCCCCGACCACGTCCTCGGCCTCGGCGCTGCGTTCGGGTCCGCCGACCTGCTCGGGTCACGCCTGGCCGTCGCCGCCACCGGTGTCGAGCTGCCCGGCGGCGGCCAGGTGCTGTTCCCCGGGCGCCGCATGGTCGCCCTCTACGGCCACCCCGGGGCGCCTGCGCTGGGCGTGCTCGGCGAGCAGGACGTGGCCGCGGCCGTCGCGCGGGCCGAGCAGGTCGCGGGGCAGTACCGGCCACTGGTCCCCGAGCCGGTCGTCCCGGCGTTCGAGATCATCGCGACCGTCGCGGACGCGGCTCCCGGGCCGGACGGGGACTACTCGGCCGAGTCGGACCCGGCCGACCTGGCGCCCTGGGTGGACGCCGCCGCGCGCGCCGGGATGTACGTCGTGCTCGACCTCCAGCCCGGACGCTCGGACTTCCTCACGCAGGCCCAGCGCTACGCCGACCTGCTCCGCCGCCCCAACGTCGGGCTCGCCCTCGACCCCGAGTGGCGCCTCGGCCCGACGCAGGTGCACCGGGTCCAGATCGGGACCGTCGGGGTCGCGGAGATCAACCGCGTGGTCGGGTGGCTGGCCGGGCTCACGCGAGACGCGCACCTGCCCCAGAAGCTGCTGATGATCCACCAGTTCCGGCTGTCGATGGTGAGCGGGCGGGAAGGGCTCGACACCTCCCACGACGAGCTCGCCGTCGTCATCCACTCCGACGGGTTCGGCACGCCCGACGAGAAGATCGCCACCTGGACCGCCCTGCACGCGGACGCGCCGCACGTGTACTGGGGATGGAAGAACTTCTACGACGAGGACAAGCCGACGTTCACCCCGGCCCAGACCGTCTCGATCGGCCCGACGCCGCCGGTGTTCGTGTCGTACCAGTAGCCGGGAGGGCCCGGTGGCCGGGCCGGCACGGCAGGTGTCCAGCTGTAGCTGACCAGGACGTCGTCGACGACCTGTCGGCCTGCGGCGGTGCCGGTGCCGAGCCGGCGACGGCGGTGGAACCGCGGCGACGGTGCGCCGCCGCGGTGGTGGTGCGCCGCCGCGGTGGTGGTGCGCCGCGCCCGCGTCGTGGCGACCGCGCCGGCCGTCGCTGTGCCGTCACCGCTGTCGCTGTGCCGGGCCCACGGCACCGGTGCGGGCGCGGCAACGGCGGCGCGGCCGGTGCGGAAGGTCGGCACTGGGGCGCGGCGGCTGTCGGCGCGGGCGATTTCGCTGCCGTCGCGCGCTCGCACCCTCGTCGCCGGGCGGCACCGCCGCCGCGGGGGCCGCACCGCCGCCGAGGCGCCGGTGTGAGCGCGGGATCGGCGGTGCGGAGGGGGCGGAAGGTGGCTGGTGGGCTGGGTCCGCGGCGCTCCGGCGGTCCGGGGCGGCGACCGGCGGACACAGCCCGAGCCGTGCGTACCAGTGGTTCGGTAGGGTTTCTCCCTGCTAAGGGGCGGTAGCTCAGCTGGTCAGAGCAGCGGACTCATAATCCGTCAGGTCGTGGGTTCGAACCCCACCCGCCCCACATCTTCGCAGCTCAGCGGGTTTGTCGACGACTCGACGGTAGCTCGTGAAGATCGAATCCCACGGAAATGCCGACGGATTTGCGAGGTTTTGAGCTCGATCGCCTGTCGTGGTCGGCGACGATCAGCAGTGTCATCGCTACGACAGGCTTGCCCGGAGCGCCGCCGGGCGGCCTGATGCAGCCCCGGCCGGTTCGAGACGGCCGCTGTGTTGTGGGGGCCTCGCGAACCTGGCGACGAGAAGCGGCGAGCGCCTCCCGATCCGGCAGCCAGCCACCGGAGTCGGGAGGCGGTGAGGCTCAACGGACAAGCCTCCTCGTCTGTCAGTGGGCCGCCACCGGCTTGGGCTCGAGGCCGTCGGCGCCGGCAGACTCGTTGATCTCGTCCTCCAGAATGTCGCCGCCGTGCTCGAGCACCTCCTCGGTGTGCTTGTAGCCGCTCGTCAGCTCGTACCTCAGGGTGTCCTCGTCAACGGCGTTCTCCCACTTCGAGACCACGATGCTGGCAATGATGTTGCTCATCGTGCTGGTCAACGCCCGCGCCTCGGACATGAATCGGTCGATGCCGACGATCAGGGCGACGCCGGCGACGGGCAGGGTCGGGAAGACGGCGAGGGTGGCGACCAGGGCGACGAATCCGCTGCCGGTGACCCCCGCCGCACCCTTGGACGTGAGGAGCATGAGGCCGAGCATGGCCGCGATCTGCCCGAACGAGAGGGTGATGTCGCAGGCTTGGGCGATGAACAACGAGGCCAGCGTGAGGTAGATGGCGGTGCCGTCGAGGTTGAACGAGTAGCCGGTGGGCAGGACGAGGCCGACGACGCCGCGCTTGCAGCCGAGCCGCTCGAGCTTCACCAGGAGTCGGGGCAGAACTGGTTCGCTCGACGACGTGCCGAGCACGACCAGCAGCTCCTCGCGGAAGTAGCGCAACAGCTGCCAGAGGCTCATGCCGTGCATCCGGGCGAGGATCCCCAGTACGACGATCACGAAGACACCGCAGGCGATGTAGAACGTGGCGATGAGCAGCCCGAGCGAACCGATCGACTTGAGGCCGTACTTGCCGACCGTGAAGGCCATGGCACCGAACGCGCCGACGGGAGCGAGGCGCATGAGGTACCCGAAGATCGCGAAGAGCAGGTGCGAGAAGCTGTTGATTCCGTCGAGGACCGCTCGGCCAGCTCGGCCGATCTTGCTCAGCCCGAAACCGCAGAGCACCGCGAGCAGAAGAATGGGGAGAACGTCGCCGGCCGTGAATGCGCCGAAGAAGGTCTCGGGAACGATGTGCAGGAGGAAACCGCTGAACGTGTCCGAGGGCGCACCCTTGGTCGCGTTCGCGACGACTGACGGGTCGAGGTGGGCCGGGTTGATGTGCATGCCGTGACCGGGCTTGATCAGGAGCACGGTGGTGAGGCCGATGAGCAGGGACAGGGCGGTCAGGATGTAGAACAACCCCAGCGACTTCCCGAGTGTCCGCCCGATCTTGCGGGAGTCGGTCAGGGACGTGATGCCGGTGACGATCGTGCAGAAGACGATGGGAGCGATCATCATCTTCACGACGCGGACGAACAGGTCCCCGAGAACCTTGAGGTCGGCGCCGAACGCGGGGAAGAAGTGTCCGACGGCGATGCCGAGCACCACACCGATCAATACCTGAACGTAGAGCAGTTTCAACGCCTTCTTTACGAGCATGGCAGGTGTCTCCCTTGACGACGCGGGCGGAGTGTATGGCCGAAGTGAGTTCCAGCGTGGCGGGTGGCTGCTTGAACCACCATCGCGAAGATGAACAGCGGCTTGAAGTGATGCTTCATTCGCTTGCCGGAGAGGGGAGTCCAGCGGGCGAGGGGTTCCTACCGGCGTGGATCCAGACCGGCCTCACCGACGAAATGCCTCCACTTGGTGAGTTCGCGGTCGACGAGTTCGCTGAGTTCGGCGGGTGTTCCGGGTCTGACGTCGATCCCGCGGGAGCCGACGAGGCCCGCGGAGCCGGTCCTGCTGAGGATCTTGTTCAACGCGGAGTTGACGTCGTCGACCACATTTGCGGGAGTCTCGGGGGGAGCGAAGAGCCCGTACCACTGCGTCACGTCCACACCGTCGATCCCGGCTTCGTGCAGCGTCGGCGTGTCCGGGAGCGCGACGACGCGTTCGGGGCCGGCGAGCGCCAGAGCGCGCAGTCGTCCGTTGGCGACCCAGGGGTGGGCGGTGAACAAGCTGGAGAACATGAGCTGCGTGCGTCCGGCGACGACGTCGTTGATCGCCGCGGAAGACCCTCCGAAGGTGACACGAGGAATGTCGACGCCTGCGGCCAGCTTGAACAGTTCCGCAGCGAAATGCGGTGCTGTCCCGTCGCCGGCGGAGGCGTAGGTGCACGCGGCCGGGTTAGCCTGGAGGTACTCGACAAGCTCGGCGGCGTCACGTGCCCGAACCCCGGGGCCGGCGACGAGGACGGTGGGGGAGTACCCGATGAGACCGACCGGCTCGAAGTCGGTGACCGGGTCGTACCCCACGTTCTGGAACGCCGGATGCATGCCGTGGGTGGCGACGTAGCCGAGCAGGAGGGTGCTCCCGTCGGGTGTCGCGCGGGACACGTGTTCACAGGCGATCGAACCGTGCGCGCCTGCCCGACTGTCGATGACGACGGGCCGGCCGAGGAGCGGGCCGAGCTCGAGCGCGAGTGCCCGTGCGATGACGTCGTTCGCACCCGCGGCCGGAGTCGGGACGATCAGCCTGATGGGCCGCGTACGGTCGGCGCGCGCCGTGACCTCCACCGCGCCCTCGACCGGTTCGGCGGTCCGCGCGCCCGTCGAGAACACGTAGTCGGGCAGGTGGAGGTCGCCCTGGAGGATCTTCCGAGCCGTGCGGACGAGCGATGCGCCCTCGATCACGGTCTCGCTGCGCCGCGTGGCGAGCTCGACCTCGACCTCGATCCGGCCCTGCGGGTGCAGCACGGCTACCTCAGAAACTCCCGGCGGAAGCCCCTGTCCGCCGGCGACGGTGCCGGGCAGGGCGAACGCCGTCGCCACGCCGATGGCGCCGGTGACAGCGTGCGAGGTGTGGCACCGGTGCGGCGTGAAGTAGCGCGATGTCACGGAAGAGGCGGTGTCGCCCTCGCTGACCAGCACCGGTTTCGGGACGACGCTGCGGGAGACGTCACCGAGGCCCATCGCCAGCCCAGCGGCGAGGCGGAGGGACTCCAGCCGTGGCCGTAGGGTCGGGTGGGCGTCGAGTTCCTCCGGTGTCTCGTGCCCGTTGACGCCGAGGTCGGCGGCCCGCACGATCATCAGAGGCATCGCGGCATCGATGCAGGTCATCTCGACGCCGTCGATGACGTCGATCCTCCGACCGGTGGGGAAGACGGCGCCGGTCACGGCCCCCCAGGCGTCGAGGAAATCCAGTCGGATCGGGGCCCCGGTACCGGCCACGCCGTCGATGCGCGTGTCCCCGACGTAGGTCACCCGACCGCACGGGGTCTGGACCACCGCGTCGATCCGCGAGCCCGTGTTGACGTTGAACACGCGGACCGTGGTCGTCCCGTCCTCTGCGGGTACGAGTCCTTGCTCGATGGCGAACGGTCCGACGCCCGCGAGCATGTTCCCGCAGTTGGGCCGGGTGTCCACCGAGCGCTGGCCGACGCCGACCTGCGCGAACAGGTAGTCGACGTCGCAGTCCGGCCGCGTCGATCGCGACACGATCGCCACCTTGCTGGTGAGGGTGCTGCCGCCACCCACCCCGTCGACCTGCACGAGGTCCGAGGCGCCGATGGCGCCGATCAACGCCTCGTCGCGTGCGACGTCGTCGTCGGGCAGCCATTCCCGAAGGAAGAACGGGCCGCGGGAGGTGCCTCCGCGCATGAGCACGCAGGGCACGACCCGGGTCGTCGAGTCGATCATCACTTGCACCACCCAGTCCGTCGTGCATCAGGCCGGACAGCACAGTCCGGAGGGTCGAGCCGCCCCCCGCAGGTTGCGGCGGGGCAGGAGATCGTCAGTGGAGCCGGTCGAGGACGCGGTCGACCATCACGCCTGCCTGGCCGAGGTAGTTGGCCGGGTCGAGCAGCTTCGCCAGCGCCTCGCGGTCGAGGTGCTTGCTGATCTCGTCGCTCTCCGAGAGCAGGTCGAGCAGCGGACGCCCCTGCGAGACCGCGTCGCGGCAGAGGTCGTAGACGAGGTCGTGGGCGTACTCCCGTCCGATGTACGGGCCGAGCCCCATCATCACGGCCTCGCTCATCACCAGCCCGCCGGTGAGGTCGATGTTGCGTCGCATGGCTTCGGCGTCGACGTCGAGGCCTTCCACGACGGCGCGCGCCTGCTTCAGTGCGCCTGCCATGAGGCAGAACGCCTCCGGGAGCACGATCCACTCGATCTCCCACGGGCCGGTGGACCGCTCGTGGTCGGCGACCATGGCGTCCATGAGCGCGGCCGCGTGCTGGCGGACCACCGAGATGGCTGCGTGGATGTAGCAGCTGCTGATCGGGTTGCGCTTCTGGGGCATGGTGGAGCTGGATCCGCGGCCGTGGGCGAACGGCTCGTAGACCTCACCGACCTCGGTCTGCATCATCAGCTTGACGTCCATGCTGAGCTTGCCCAGCGTGCCGCCGACCAGCCCGAGGAACGCCCCGACCTCGGCGATGTTGTCCCGGATGGTGTGCCAGGCGATGACAGGCTGCTGAAGGCCGAGCTCTGCGCACAGGCCGGCCTGGGTCTCCATCGCCCCGGTCTCCAGCGACGCCAGCGTGCCCGCGGCCCCGGCGAACTCCCCGACGAGCACGCGCTCGCGCAGTTGCGTTAGCCGCTCGCGGTGGCGCTCGACGGCCGAAAGGATCCCCGCCATCTTGTAGCCGAACGTGACCGGGATGGCTTGCTGCAGGTTGCTGCGGCCGATCATCGGGGTGCTGCGGTGCTCACGGGCGAGCCGCGCCAGGCCTGCCGAGATCGCGGTCAGCTCGCCGTCGACCAGGTCGAGCGCTTCCTTGATCTGCAGCACCGTGGCCGTGTCGGTGATGTCCTGGGTCGTGGCGCCCCAGTGGCAGTACTCGCCGAGGCCGTCACGGCAGAGGGTGTTCAGCTGGTTGACCACCGCGATGATCGGGTAGCCGATCCGCTCGGTCTGGCGGCGCAGCTCGGCCATGTCGATCTGGTCGAGGCGGCAGTGGCCGATGATCTCATCGGCCGCTTCCTGCGGGATGATGCCGAGCTTGCCCTGGACCTTGGCCAGGGCGGCCTCGATGTCGAGGTAGCACTGGGTCCGGTTCTCGTCGGACCAGACCGAGCGCATCTCCTCGGAGCTGAAGATGCCCTGGAAGATGCTGGAGTCGATGATGCTGGACGGCATGGTGGATCTCCGATCGCGGGTGGTGGGCCAGGTCAGTGGGGGGCGCGCGCGAGGGTGCGCCGGGCCGCGAGGACGACCGGGCGGTCGATCATTCGGCCGTCGAGCTGTGCGGCGCCGGGCGAGGCGGCGTCGGCCGCGAGCACGCGCCGGGCGCGTTCGACGGCCTGCGTGGTCGGGGCGAGTGCGGTATGGACCGCTCCGACCTGGGTGGGGTGGATGCACAGCTTCGCGCCGAAGCCGTGACGGCGGGACCAGGCGAGGTCTGCCAGCAGCCGGGCCTCGTCGCCTAACTGTGGCGTGACCCCGCCGACCGGCGTGGCGACGCCGGCGCACCTGGAGGCCACGGCCATCCGGCCCGCAGCGTAGGAGAGCCCGTCGCAGGCGTCGTCGAGCTCCAGGTCGAGGTCGAGCGCGTAGTCCAGGGTGCCGAAGACGAGCCGGACGACCCCGGGGGCCGCGGCGATCTCCTCCACCGCCGCGATCCCCCGGGCGGTCTCCACCAGCGCCAACACGACGACGCCCGGTGCTGCGCTGCGTACAGCTGCGATGTCGTCGGCCGACTCCGTCTTGGGCAGCATCGCCGCGGACAGCCCGGCAGCCACGACCGTTTCGACGTCTGCTGCGGCGTGCGGTGAGCCGAGGTCGTTGGTGCGCACGACCACCCTGGCCCGCTCGGCCGGTGCCGCCGCCTCGGCCCAGGTCTGGACGGCCTCGCGGGCGGCGTCCTTGGCGCCCGCGGCGACGGCGTCCTCGAGGTCGAGCACGACCGCGTCGGCCCCGCTGCCCAGCGCCTTGCCGAAGCGGTCGGGCCGGTTCCCGGGTACGAACAGGTAGGTCCGGGCATCGGCCGTGGCAGGCGTGGCGCCCATCTCAGACCACCGCCGCCTCGTGCAGCGCCCTGATCTCGTCGGCCTCATAGCCCAGCTCGGCCAGGACCGCATCGGTGTGCTCGCCGAGGGCAGGCACCGGGTCCATGCGCACGTCGGTACGGCTGCCCGGCGGCAGGAGCGCCGGTACCGGACCGGCGGACGTGCCGACCTCCCGCCAGCGGTTGCGGGCCTTGAGCTGGGGGTGCTCCCACACCTCGTGCATCGTGTTGAGCCGGGCGTTCGCGATCCGCGCCGCGTCCAGCCGGTCCAACACCTGGGGCGTGGTCAGTGCGCCGAAGACGTCGTCGATGATCTTCTTGAGCGCGGTGCGCTCAGCGACCCGGGCAGCGTTGCCGGTGAACCGCGGGTCGTCGACGAGGTCGGGCTCCTGCAGGACGATCTCGCAGAACGCCTTCCATTCGCGCTCGTTCTGCAGACCCATCACCACCGAGCCGCCGTCCCCGGTCGGGAACGACCCGTACGGGTAGATGGTGGCGTGCGACGACCCGGTGCGCGGCGGCGGCGGTGCGCCCCCGAACGCGTAGTACAGGGGGTAGGACGTCCACTCGGTCAGCGACTCCAGCATCGACACGTCGATGTGCTGGCCCTCACCGGTCTGCTGTCGCTGCAGCAGCGCGGCGAGGATGTTCGTGTAGGCGTACATCCCGGCGGCGATGTCGGCGATCGACGGGCCTGCCTTGGACGGTTCGTCGGCCGTTCCGGTCACCGACACGAAACCGGCCTCGCTCTGGATGAGCAGGTCGTAGGCCTTCTTGTCGCGGTACGGGCCGTCCTCGCCGTAGCCGGAGATGTCGCAGACGATGATCCCGGGCTTCTGTGCGGCGAGCCGCTCGTAGGCGAGTCCGAGCCGCGCCGCTGCACCGGGTGCCAGGTTCTGCACGACGACGTCGGCCTTCTCCAGGACCAGGCGCTGCAAGGCCGCTGCCCCTTCGGGGTGCTTGACGTCGAGGGTGATGCTCTCCTTCGACCGGTTGGTCCAGACGAAGTGCGAGGCGAGACCGCGGACGCGGTGGTCGTACCCGCGGGCGA
This sequence comes from uncultured Actinomycetota bacterium, assembly GCA_963728105.1. GTDB lineage: Bacteria > Actinomycetota > Actinomycetes > Mycobacteriales > Pseudonocardiaceae > Pseudonocardia. The sequence goes on from CAVSJZ010000023.1 coordinate 130,605, forward strand.
AGTCGCCGGAGCCGGGCCGTTCGACCTTGATGACGCGGGCGCCGAGGTCGGCGAGCTGGCGCGTCGCGAACGGGCCTGCGATGGCGTGCTCCAGCGTCACCACGGTGAGACCCTCGAGCGGAAGCATGGGTGTTCCTTTCGGTTCGGTCGATCGAGGGGTCGTCAGCCCAGCGTCGCGACGGCGTCCATGGTCAGCCACCCCTCGTGGTCCTGGGACCACAGACGGACGGTGCCGTCGTCACCGGGCTCGCCGTTGACCTGGAACGGGTGCAGATCGAACGTCGGGCGTACCGCGCGGAAGCGGAAGGTCGCGACGTCGGCGTCCGGGGCGTTACGTCGCAGCAGGTCCAGTAGCAGCGTGGCGAGCAGCGGCCCGTGAACGATGAGACCGGGGTAACCCTCGACCTCCGTCACGTAGCGGCGGTCGTAGTGGATGCGGTGGCCGTTGAAGGTCAGCGCCGAGTACCGGAACAGCAGGACGTCGTCGGGGACGATCGTCCGCCGCCACGGCGCGCCGGACGCCGCCGCCGTCGGCGCCGGCTCGACCTCGCCGGGCTGCTTCTCCGCCCGGTAGACGATGTCGTGGTGTTCCACCAGCGCCGGGTCGCTCGCGCCGTTGCTGCGCAGTTCGTGCCGCACGGTGACGAACACCAGCGGGCCGGTCCGCCCCTGCTTGGAGACGACGTTCTCGATGGTCGAGGTGCGGACCACCTCGTCACCGACCCGCAGCCGGCTGCGGAAGTCGAACCGGCCACCGGCCCACATGCGACGCGCCAGCGGCACCGGAGGGAGGAACCCCCCGCGCTCGGCGTGCCCGTCCGACCCGAGCTGTGACTGCCGGTGCATCGGCAGGAAGTACAGCCAGTGCCACAGGGGCGGCAGCGGGGTGCCGTCCGGAACCGGCTCGACGGGGTGGTCCAGCGTCGCGTGCAGGGCGGCCACCGGTGTGGGTCCCACCACGTCGCGCGTCGACTCCTCGCGGCCGATCCACGTGGTCAGGTCGACCTCGTCATCAGCCCGGTTATTCGGCATCGTCGGTTGCCTCCTCCTCGAGTGGTCGCTGGATGGCGCCCAGCCTGACCGCATATCTCGTGAAGCACCATCACGAGTCAGCACAAGGACGTGAAGCGTTGCTACACCCGATGAATCGGGCTCTGCCGAAGGTGGTCGTGGCCCAGGTGTGGAAGCTGCTACGGGGGATGAGTTGGCGGGGGCGGCTCGAACCCGGTCATTGCGGGTCGTAGGACGATCCGGTTTCCACGAGCAGCTTGTGGAACGCGACCTCCACCGGCGTCTCGGTGCGGTCCCGCCGCTGGCCGACCAACACCCGGCGGGCCGGCGCGCTGTTCCCCAGGGAGATCACTTTGATCGACGCCAGCCGGTTCGTCACCGCGGTCCGCGGAGCCAAGGCGATGCCCAGGCCGGCGCCGACCATCGCCTGCGCTTCCTGGTAGTCGTTCGCCCGGAATGCGACCTTCGGCTCGAACCCCGCGTTGAGGGCGCTGCGCCGCAGGACCTCGACGACCGGGTGGTCGCTCCGGACGATCCACTCCTCGTCCGCCAGCTCGCCGAGCGTCACCCGACGGCGCCGGGCGAGCCGGTGATCCCCCGCCACCAGCAGCACGGTCGGGTCGTCGAACAGATGGGTGAGCTCGAAGTCCGTCGCATCCATCCGCCGCCACGCGTAGTCCCACAGCAGCGACAGGCCGACGGTGCCGTTCTCCAGCCACTCCACGAGCTGCGGCTCCCGAGCGCTGAGCACGTCGAGGCGAATCTCCGGATGCAAGGCCCGGAACCGCCGCACGACCAGCGGCAGGAACGAGCTGGCGATGGTGGGGAAGGTGCCCAGGACGAGCCGGCCGCTCCGCAACCCGGCGACCCCCCGAAGGTCGGCCTCGGCCGCATCGAGCTGTCGTAGGACCTTACGGGCGTGGCGCACCAGGACCTCGCCCGCGTCCGTCGGTGCCATCCCGCGGGCGTGCCGGCGCATCAGGGGCTGGCCCACCTCACGCTCGAGGCGGCGCAACTGCTGAGAGACAGCCGACGGTGTGTACGTCAGCGACTCCGCTGCAGCGGTCACGGATCCGAGCTCGACGACCGCGAGCAGCACCTGCAACCGCTTCACGTCGAGCAAGGACACCCCTCCCTGCATCGCTGCGGGAGCCGACCGACTGCACACCAGCCGACCGCCCGGATCCGCAAGATCCTAGCCGCACAATCGAGCCCCCGACACGCTGAAGCGCCCGGCCCCGGCCGGGCGACGGCGCGCCGACCGGCGATCGCACGCGCCGTCGGCGCTGACGCTGCTTCCATGATCGGTATCGGCAGGGCGCGACGCCCGCGCCGATGCCCACGATGACGGCTGCTCCAGCGTCATCACCGTCGGGGTTGCTCATCACGGTCCAGTGCGCTCGCTGGCCGCCTCCGGTGACTCTAGGCGGCCGACCGTGATCTGTGCTGGTCCAGCGGTTGATGACCTGTGCATCGCCCCGCTCTCGGGTGGCTCAGGACCCGGGATGAGGTGAGGAGGTCGGACCCGGCAGCTGCGGTGGTCCGCCAGGATCAGGAGCGCGCTCGGATGGGTAGCGCGCTCAGCGACGGGAAGATCAGCAACGGGTAGCGGCTCGGTTCACCGTCGAGCTCGATGCGGGAGAACCGCTTCACCAGCCCGAGCACCGTCTCCTGCAGCTGCATGCGCGCGAGCGGTGCGCGGAGGCAGTGGTGCAGGCCCTCGCCGAACGCGAGGTGCTTGGCGGCGTTGTCGCGGTGCGGGTCGACCCGACCGGGATCGGGGAACATCCGCTCGTCGGTGTTGGCCGATCCGATGAGGCAGAGGGTCGCTGCACCGGCCGGAATGACTGTCCCCTCGCTGGCCGTGTACTCCTCGTCGTAAGGGTCGAAGTCGACGGGGTGTGCGGGGCAGCGGGTCGTGCCGGCTTCGGTCATGGCCTGACCACCAGGTCACCGGCCTGTGCGAGGTACCGTTCGACGGCTGGGACGGCTGTCGGGGACAATGGCACGAGCGGCGCGCGTACGTGGTCGGAGTTCAGCAGGCCCAGCACGTGCCGCAGCACCCATTTCGCCGGTCCGGGGTTGGTCTCGACGAACAGGAGATCGACCAGCGGGTGCAGGCGGTAGTGCAGGTCACGGGCCGCGGCGTGGTCGCCTGCGGTCCACAGCTCGTACATGCGGGCGACGGCGGCCGGCGCGAGGTTGGCCACGGCGCTGACCGTGCCGGCTCCGCCGAGCGCGAGCAGCGGCAACCCGAGCAGTTCGATGCCCGACCACACGAGCAGCTCTGGCCCGGCGAGGTGCAGGACGCGGGAGAAATGCTCGAAGTCCTTCGTCGTCTCCTTGATCCCCACGATGTTGGCGACGTCGCTGAACAGCCGGGCGACGGTGTCGGGTGCGATGTCGACGGCGGTGCGGGAGGGGACGTTGTAGACGATCATCGGCAGGTCCGGGAAGTGCTCGGCCACGGTGCGGTACCAGCGGTAGAGCCCCTCCTGGGTGGGGCGGGCGTAGTACGGGGTGATGACCAGGACCGCGTCGGCGCCGGCGTCGTGCGCCGCGGCGGTGATCTCGAGGGTCTCGTCGAGCTTGGCCGAGCCGGTGCCGGGGACGAACGGCAACCGGTCGTCGATCTCGGCCGCGACCGCCCGGATGGCCGCGATCCGCTCGGCGGCCGTCTGCGCTGAGGGCTCGCCGGTGGAACCGCCGAGAGAGACGCCGTGGGAGCCGGAGTCGATCTGCCAGCGGACCAGCCGCCGCAGCGACTCCAGGTCGAGCTCGCCGTCGGGGGTGAACGGTGTGACGAGGGGGGCGAGGGAGCCGCGCAGCTCGCCGGCCGAGTCGTGGCGGAACTTCATGATCGGTTGAACCCGGGCGGATCGACGATGCGCAGGAAGGCCGTGACCGCAGCGAGGTCGGCCAGGCCCATGCCGAGGCCCTTGAACAGCGTCGGCCGTGCGTCGGAGTCGTCGCGCTCGGCCTTCCCGGCGACGATCTCGCCGAGGGTGTGCACGGTCGACCAGTCCTCGCGGTAGTGCTCGCGCAGCTCGCGCGAGGAGCTGCGGGCGTTGGCGAGGTTGTCCACGACGGTGAGCTGGACGCCGGCGAGGAGGGCGGGGTCGAACTCGGCGTTGGCGGGCAGGATCGCGCCGACGGCGTTGACGTGGGCGTGCGCGGGCACGTGCTCGGCGCGCAGGAACGGCTCCGTGGCGCGGGTGACCAGCGTGACGATCCCGGCGCCCGCGGCGGCGTCGAGCAGCGACCTGGCGGGTGTCGCGGCGATGCCGAGCTCGTCGGCGACCCGCGCGGCGAAGGCGGCTCGGTGGCCGGCGTCCCGGCTCCACACCCGGACCTCGCGCAGTGGCCGGACGAGAGCCACGGCCTCGACCTGGCGCAACGCCTGGCGGCCGGTACCGAACACGGCGAGGGTGTCGGCGCCGGGCGCGGCGAGCCGGCGGGTGGCGACGCCGCTGACCGCCGCCGTGCGCAGGGCGCCGAGCGTGCCGGCCTCGACGGCAGCGAGCAGTCGGCCGTCGGCGGCGTCGAAGACGGTGACGACCGCCGCCGCCCCGCCCGGGGTGTTGACCCACGACTTGAAGGCGACCAGGTCGTCGGTCCGGTCGACGGCGCCGAGGGCGTGGGCACTGCTGGCCGGATCCCAGCTCGTCATGGTCTTGGCGATGTTGCGCGCGGCGCCCGCGGCCTCGGCGGCCACGGCGGCCTCGACGGCGTCGATCACCGTGGTGAGGTCAAGGGCGGAGCGGACGTCGGCCTCCCGGTAGACCGGGACCGTCCCGGCGGTCACCGGCCCGCCTCACGGGGGCCGACGTAGCCGGTCTGGCCGGGCTCGGACCCGAGGGTCAGGATGGGCCCGGACATGTCCTCCTGCCAGATCAGGGACTCCATGCCGATGTGCAGCGGATGGTCCTGGACGGTGAACACGCTGATGCCCTCCGGTCCGGGACTGTGCGCGTGCTCGCGCCAGCTGGGCGCCGACAGCAGCAGATCGCCCGCTTCCCACTCGATGACCTCGCCGTCGACGACGCTGGAGCCGGACCCCTGGACGTGGTAGTTGATCGCCATCGAGCTGTGGCGGTGCCCGGGCTTGTCGGCGGGGCGCGGCGGGCTGCCCGGCGGGAAGCGGGTGGCGGTCACGAAGAAGCTGTGGGTGGCCCCGCTGGTCCGCCCGGTCGAGGGGTTGGCGAGCACGAGGATCGTGCGCTTCCCGTCGCCGAGCTCGGCGGACAGGTGGCGGGACACCTCGGCCCACGGCCACAGGTGGGCACCGTTCTCGACGTGCTCGACGTCGGTGATGTACTCGTAGCCGCGCAGCCGCGAGCCGAAGTCCGAGACGAGGTGGTCGGGAGCGGTGTCCCGGCGGGCCGCGCCGGGCGCCGGCGCCGCGGTGTCGGGCTTGGTCGGGGCGATCTCGTCGAGCGTCTCGACGAAGGCGGCGCCGAGCTTCTCCAGCAGGGGCTCGTTGGAGTAGGCGAGCCGGACCCACAGGTCGTCGCCGGTGTTGCGGAAGGTGTGACCGCGCATCGAGGGGACGTTGACGACGTCCCACCGGCCCAGGTCGAGGCTGTGGTCGCCGATCGTGGCGATGCCGTGGCCGCGGATGCCGATGCAGACCTGGGTGCTGTTGGCGCGGACGGGCGCGGTCGCCTCGCCCGGCAGCAGGACCTCGATCGTGACCCGGACACCGGGCGCGAACCCCAGCCCTGGCGCGGTGGCCTCGGGGTGCACGATCGAGGAGACGCGCCGGCCGTCGGCGGGCGCGGGCCGGGCGGCGAGCCGGTCGATCTCGGCCTCGATCCGGTCGCGCGGCACCGCGAGCGGGCGCCACGCCTCGGGCGTCCGCGGCGACGCTCCGGAGCGGTCCTCGAAACGGAGGTCGGCCCGGCCTGCGCTGCGGGGACGGTCGCTGACGGTCATGGCTGTCCTCCGGATGACGACACGGGTTGCGGTGGTCGGCGGCAAGGTGGTGCCTCGGCGACGACGGTGTTGCGCAGCACGCCCACCCCCCACACCTCGACGGCGAGCTCGTCGCCGGGCTGCAGGAAGCGGGGAGGGTCGCGTCGGGCTCCGACGCCGGCCGGCGTGCCGGTGGCGATGACGTCGCCGGGACGCAGCGGGGTGAAGGTGCTGATGTAGCTGACCAGTTCGGCGAAGCCGAAGGTGAGGTGGTCGGTCGTGTCGTACTGGACGACGTGGCCGCTCAGCCGGGTGGTGACGCGCAGCGGCAGCTGCAGCTCGTCGGTCGTGGTGACCCACGGCCCGCAGGACCCGCTGGCGAACCAGTTCTTGCCCGCCGTGACCTGGCCGGAGTGCGCCTGCCATTCCCGCTCGCTGTTCTCGGCGAGGCAGGTGAACCCGGCGACGTGGGCGAGCGCGTCCTCGGCCGCGACCCGCCGGGCGAACGAGCCGATGACCAGGCCCGCCTCGCCCTCCCAGTCCAGCGCGGCGGCGTCGAAGGGCCGCACGACCGGCTGCCCGGCCCCGACGAAGGAGTCGGGGAACCGCGGGAAGACCGTCGGGTGGGGCGCGGCGGCCCTGGCGACCTCGGCGGTGTGGGTGGCGAAGTTCAGCCCGACGCAGACGACCTTCGCGGTGGGCACGATCGGCGGCAGCCACCGCACGTCCGCACCGGGCCAACGCGGGTCGGCCCGCCCGGCGAGCCGGCTCGCCGGATCGGCGAGGAGCTGCTCGAACGTCGCGACCCGGTGATCGAGGGCGACCGCCTCGTCGCCGTCGACGATGCCGAACCGGTCGGCGCCGCCCGCGGCGAACCGCGCGAGCCTCACGACGTCGCCACGTCGAGACGCCGCAGGGTGGGGAAGACCGGGTTCGCCTCGCGCGTGCCGAGGTCACCCTCGGTGTCGAGGCGCAGGTCGGGGAACGCGGCGGCGAGCTTGCGTAAGGCGATGTCGAGCTCCATCCGCCCCAGGTGCGCGCCGATGCACGAATGGCGTCCGGCGGAGAACGACAGGTGCCCGACGCCGGTGCGTCCCAGGTCGAACGCGTCGGGGTCGGCGAAGCGGCGTTCGTCGCGGTTGGCCGCGGCGACGGCGACGACGAGCGAGGTGCCGGCCTCGACCGTGCCGCTCTCCAGCTCCAGTGGCTCGGCGGCGTACCGCGTCAGCAGCTGGGCGGGCGCCTCCCACCGCAGGCACTCCTCCACGGCGACCGGGCTGAGGTCGGGGTCCGCCGCGAGGGCCGCCCACTGCGCGGGCTCGGCCAGCATGCCCTGCAGGCCGTTGGCGAGCGCGCTCATCGTGGTCTCGAACCCGGCGTTCAGCACCGAGTGCGCCGTCACGAGGAGCTCGCTCTCGCTCATCTCGCCGGTGGTGGCCTGCTCGCGGATCAGCGCGGTGAGGAAGTCGTCGCCGCCGCGAGGGTGGGCGCGGCGATCGGCGAAGAGCGCGGCGAAGTAGTCGAGGTAGAAGCGGCAGATGTGCTCCGCGCGGTCGGCCTGGTCGTCGGTGAGCGGCAGCGGCGACAGGATCGGGACGAAGTCGACGGCACCGCGGATCAGAGTCGGCCAGTCCCGCTCCGGGATGCCGAGGATGCTGCACACCGCGGCTGCCGGGACGTGCTCGGCGAGGTCGGCGACGGCGTCGAAGGTCTTCATGTCGTGCAGGACGCCGATGCGGGCGTCCACGGCGGCCTCGACGTCGGCGCGCAGCTTCGCGACCGTGCGCGGGCGGAACGCCGGGGACGTCACCCGGCGCATCCGGGTGTGGTCGGGCGGGTCGGTGAACAGCATCTGGCCGAGGTACATCTCGGCCGCCGCGCCGGAGCCCAGCCACGGCGGCGCACCGGCGCCGGCGGGGCGCATCCGCACGGTCCGGTCGCGCAGCACCCGGTCGACGTCGGCGAAGCGCGACACCAGCACGGTGGGGACCGGTGCAGGGAGGGCCAGGATCGGCGCCTCGTCCCGGATCCGCCGGTAGGCGCCGTAGCGGTCGGCGTAGAACCCGGCCGATGCCGGGTCGAACAGCGGGAGTGCGTTGTGCGTCATCGCGGGGCCCTCCGGTCTCAGCGGTGTGAGCTGGACCATAAGTTCGGGACGACCCATAGCGCCAATACCAACTATCGGATCGGCACATCAGGAAATGTTGATAGCGTGCCGGTTCGTGGACACGCGGACCCCCCTGCGTCGGCTGGAGATCTTCTGCCTCGTCGTCGACGCTGGCGGCGTCACCAAGGCCGCCGAACGTCTGATGATCGTCCAGCCCGCCGTCACCGCCCAGGTGCGGGCGCTGGAGAGGTCCTTCGGCGCCCTGCTGCTGCGCCGCAGCGGCAACTCCGTCGTGCTCACCGAGGCAGGCGAGCGCGTCTACGCCTGGGCCAGGGACGTCCTCGCCGGCGGCGTCCAGGTCCAGCGCGACGTCGAGCAGCTCGCCGCCGGCGCGGCGGGATCGCTCGTCGTGCACGCGAGCATGGCCATCGGCACCTACCTGCTCCCGCCGCTGGTCACGGCACTGCGCAGCGACCGGCCCGCGGCGAACATCACTGTGCACATCGGCGAGCCCCAGGCGGCGATCCGCGCGGCCGAGTCGGGAGCCGCCGACTTCGCGGTCACCACGCTGCAGGACACCGTCACCACCGAGTCGCTGACCGTGAGCCGGCTATGGGAGGAACCGATCGTCCTCGCGGTCGGTGCGGGCGGCCCGGCTGTCGACGACGGCATCGGCCTCGCCGACCTCGCCGCGCTGCCCATGGTGGCCGCCCCGCAGGAGGTGGCGTTCGACCGGCTGCTCAGCGCCCAGCTCCGCCGCTACGGTGTCCCGCCCCTCAACGTCGTCATCCGGCTCGGCCACGCGGAAGCGATCAAGCAGGTCGCCATCGACAACGGCTGGGCCTGCCTGATCCCCAGCTACGTCATCGCCGGCGACGTGGCGGCCGGGCGACTGCGTGCGGTGCAGATCCGGGGCGCGGCGCTGGCCGAGAGCATCGGGCTTTACCACCGCACGACCAAGTACTTCTCGCCGTTGCAGCAGGCCGCGGTGGACGCCCTCCGACGGCAGGCGCGCGAGCGTGCTCCGGCCACGGTCGAGCCCGGGAGCGGTCGAGCAGCGCTGTGACGGTGCCGAGCGGCGGCGGGTCGACCGCGCAGCTCTCACCGCCGGACGCGCGGCCCCGGCAGGTCACTGGTCCTGACGGACCTCTTCGGACCACACGAGCATCGTCTCGAGCACGGGGGCCCCGAACGTCGTGGCCATCGCGACGTCCGCGGCGTCACGTCCGCGGCCGATGAGGACGCGACCCTTGCGGGGGCGGTTGTTGCGCGGGTCGAACGTCCACCAGCGATCGCCGAGCCAGACCTCCATCCAGGCGGCGAAGTCCATGGGCGCCGGGCTGGGAGGCACGTCGATCTCGGGCAGGTAGCCGAAGACGTAGCGGGCGGGGATGTTCAGCGCGCGGCAGAACGTGATGGCGAGGTGGGTGAAGTCGCGGCAGACACCGTAGCCGGACGCGTTGACCTCGGCTGCCGTCGTGGTGGGGCCGCTGCTGCCGTAGAGGAAGGTGAGGTGCTGGTGGACGTGGTCGCAGATCGCCTGCACGCGGCCGTGGCCGCGGGCCAGGCCGCCGAAGCGCGACCAGGCCTCGTCCGCGAGGAGGTCCGGCAGGCAGAACCGGCTGGGCAGGGTGTAGATCAGGACGTCGTCCGGCAGGTCGTCGGGGGCCAGCTCCGCGGCGGTCGCCTCGACGTCCTCGGTGGCGTCGGGCACCTCGACCAGCGCCGCGCAGCGGAACAGTGATCGTCCGGCGGGGATGACCAGCCGTTGGCAGGGGTTGCCGTACAGGTCGACGTAGCCGCGGACGGGGGTGTCCGGCACCACGGACGTCTGGGTGCCGCGCACGACGACCGGCGCCTCGGCGAGCGGCTGCACGTGGAACACCGCAGCCGTCGGAACCTCGGCCAGATAGCCGAACTCGCAGCCGACCTGCACCAGGCGCGTCATCACCGTGGTCGGGTCAGGCGGTGCGGGTGGCGAGTCGGGCGGTGCGGGCGGCGGTCGGCCAGCGCACGGCGTGGGCCCAGCCCAGCTTCTCCAACGCCCAGATGACCCGGGCGGACATGTCGATCTGGCCGCGGCCGATGCCGTGGCGGGCGCAGGTGGGGTCGGCGTGGTGCAGGTTGTGCCACGACTCGCCCATCGACAGGATCGCCAGCGGCCACACGTTGGTCGCGCGGCCGGGGGCCTGCCAGGGGCGGTCGCCGAGCATGTGGCAGATCGAGTTGATCGACCAGGTCACGTGGTGCAGGACCGCGACGCGGACCAGCCCGGCCCAGAAGAACGCGGTCAGCGCTCCCCACCACGACAGCGTGGCCAGCCCGCCGATCAGGGCGGGGGTCAGCAGCCCGACGGTGGTCCAGAGCGGGAACAGCCGTCCGATGCGGGCGAGGTCGCGGTCGGCGAGCAGGTCCGGGGCGAAGCGGGCGGCGTTGGTGCGGTCGCGGGTGAACAGCCAGCCCAGGTGGGCGTGGAAGAAGCCGCGGGCCAGCGCGAGGGGGGTGTGGCCGAACAGCCACGGCGAGTGCGGGTCGCCTTCCTTGTCGGTGAAGGCGTGGTGGCGGCGGTGGTCGGCGACCCAGGTGATGACATCGCCCTGCATGGAGAGGCTGCCGGCGATGGCGAGCCCGTTGCGCAGCCCGCGGCGGGCCTTGAAGGCGCGGTGGGTGAAGTGGCGGTGGAACCCGACGGTCACGCCGAGTGCGGAGACCAGGTAGAGGGCGGCGGCGAGTCCGACGTCGAGCCAGGACAGTCCCCAGCCCCAGGCCAGTGGCACGGCGGCGACCAGGGCGATCATCGGGAGCAGGGTGAAGGCGTAGACGAGGCCGGCCTCGAACGCGGGACGCCGGCCGGCGAGCAACGGCTTCGCCCCGCTCGCCGTCGGGTCGGCTGGCTGCGGGGTCACGGGGATGGTGTTGGTGGTCACGCTCGAGGTGTCTCCTTGGTGATCAGAGTGTCTCTGGGACGCTGTGCGCCGAGGTCGACAACGGTGTCGAGGTGATCGGCGGATCGAGTCGGTACGGCCGGCTTCCTCCGCGGGGTACCCGTTCTGGCTCAGCTCACCTGCCGGGGCGGTGGTGTGGAGCGGTCGCGGGCTTGGCGTGCGGCCGGCGCGCGGCGGAACGGCCGCCCCGGCGGCCGGCCGAATGCCGGACCTGGCCGGGCCCGGCCTCGGGCGCTCCGAGCCGCCGGCGCCGAGGCTCTGCGGGCGCGGGCGGCTCGGCCACGGGCGAGCCCGCCGGCTGGCGGGCCCCGGTGATCCGGGAGAGCGCGGCGTCGGCCGCCCTGACGGTGGTGGCCGTGGCCCGGACGCCCGCGAGCCGCGTGAGGCGGTCCACGTCGGCCCGTTGCTCCTGGGTCACCAGGGTGACGACCGCGCCGCGCTCGCCCGCGCGCGCGGTCCGGCCGGCGCGGTGCAGGTAGTCCTTCGGGTCGGCCGGCGGGTCGACGTGCAGGACGAGGCTGACGTCGTCGACGTGGATGCCGCGCGCGGCCACGTCGGTCGCGACCAGGACCGGCGAGCGCCCGTCCTTGAACGCGGCGATGGCGCGGTTGCGGGCGTTCTGCGCCTTGCCACCGTGCAGCGCCACGGCGTCGACGCCCACCCGGCGCAGGCCCTTGACCAGCCGGTCGACGCCGTGCTTCGTCCGGGCGAACAGGATCGTGCGGCCCTCCCGGGCGGCGATCTCCGCGACGATGCGCGGCTTCTCGGCCACGTCCACCAGCAGCTGGTGGTGCTCCATCGTCTCGATCTGGGCCGTGGGCGAGGCGATCGAGCGGGTGACCGGTTCGGTGAGGTAGCCGCGCACGAGGGTTCCGACGGCGCCGTCGAGCGTGGCCGAGAACAGCAGCCGCTGGCCGTCGCCGGGTGTCAGGTCGAGGATCCTGCGGACCTGGGGCAGGAAGCCCATGTCGGCCATGCGGTCGGCCTCGTCGAGGACGGTGAGCTCGACGGCGGACAGGTCGCAGGTGCGCTGGGTGGTGTGGTCGGTGAGCCGACCCGGCGTGGCGACCAGCAGGTCCACCCCGCGCCGCAGCTGCTCCACCTGGCGGGAGAAGGACGTGCCGCCGACGACGCAGGCGGTCGAAAGGCCCAGCGCCGCGGCGAAGGGCGCGAGGGCCTCCGCGACCTGCAGGGCGAGCTCCCGGGTGGGGACGAGCACGAGGCCGCGGGGCCTGCGCGCGTCGGCGCGCCCGCCCGCCAGCCGGGCCACGGCTCCGAGGCCGAAGGCCAGCGTCTTGCCGGATCCGGTCTGGCCGCGGCCGAGCAGGTCGCGGCCGGCGAGCGTGTCGGGCAGCGTGGCGGCCTGGATGGGGAACGGTTCGGCGAAGCCCTCCCTTGCGAGCGCGTGGACGAGCGCTTCGGGCAGCCCGAGCTGCGCGAACGAGGGCATGCCCGACGAGGGAACCGCCCACAGCGTCTCGGGGCGCGACGGGGCGGCCGGGGCGGTGCGACCCTGCTGGCCGCGGTCGCGGCGGGCGGGTCCTCCGGCCGGTCGGCGGGGTCGGGTGTCCGCGGAGACGCGGGCACGGACGGGAGAAGGCGAGCGGGACAAACGGACCTCCGGGACGGGGCACGTCGCACGGAAAGGCAGCGCCGAGATGGCGGCGGCTGAGATTTCAGAGAACGGGCCGGGGCGCGGACGTCGCGCCCTCTGGGGTGCTGCGGGGAGCCTGGCTGGCCGGGCGGCCGTGTAACTCCGTGACCCACACTAGCGGTCCCGGAGCCGGGAAGCCGTCTGCGCCACTGTGATCCTGTCGCTGCGGCCGGTCGCGGCCTTCGACGCCGGTCCGCCCGGTCCGGACCGACCGGGTCCGGATGGGGGGCGGGCGGGTCACCGCTCCCCGGCTTGGGGGTCCAGCCGGCGCCGGATGCCGGCGAGGAGGATGTCGAGTCCTTCGTCGAGCTCCCAGCGGCCGTCGTAGGCGGCCAGTGCGGGTGCGAGCGAGCGCAGCCGCGGGAACTCGCGGGGCGGCAGCCGGTAGAGCTCGAGGCGCAGGAGGGCGTCGGTCTCGTCGGGGTTCTGCACGCGCTCCTGGAGCTCGGTGAGCACGTGGCCTTGGAGGAAGCCCAGGTAGAGGCGGTAGGCGTGCAGTGCCCCGGGTGGGTCGAAGCCGGCCGTGACGAGCAGCTCGAGGAGCGTCTCCAACGGGCGCAGGGTGCCCAGCGGTCGCAGGCCGAGGGGTGTGGCCAGGGGGCGGGTGACCAGCAGCGGCACGACGTTCGGGTGGCGGAGCGCGATCTCGCGGTAGGAGTGCGCGGTCCGGCGCAGGACGTCGGGCCACGCGTCCGTGGACGCGGCGGGGACCTCCCACTCGGCGAGGACGTGCTCGACGATGGCGTCGAGCAGCGCGTCCTTGCTGGCGGCGAAGCGGTAGAGCCGCATGGGGTCGCGGCCGAGCGCGCGACCCAGCCGGCGCATCGACAGCGCGTCCACGCCGTCCTCGTCGATCAGCCGCACGGCGGTACGCACCACGTCGAGCCGCGTCAGCCTCCGCGACGCTCCCCGAGCCGCTCCATCCCCGCTCGGATCGCGGTCCGAGCCCACCGTCCCGTGCACGCCCGGCCCCTTCGCCCGTCCGCCGCGTCGGTGCGCGTTGCCGACCGCTCCGCTCACACGTAGGGAAGCATGCGTAACTGAACGCGGGCCCCACAC
>CAVSJZ010000024.1:0-67795 GCA_963728105.1 uncultured Actinomycetota bacterium
CGACTGGACTGATCACCGGATTCCCTGGCCTGGTTGGCTCGCAGGTGAGTAAGCTCCGGGACGGCGGTCGTGCGTTACCTGACGATCCAACCGAGCTGGTCGTGCTCCGCTGCTTTATGATCGTCTTCCGCGCGGACGCCGTGCTGCTCGTACACCGGGTGGCGTGGGACGACTGGGTGCTGCCGGGAGGGCGACACGACCGGGAGAGGGCTCGTCATCGTGTGCACGTCGCGAGGTGCGAGAAGAGGCTGGCTTGGACGTCGAGCCGGGCCAGTACCCGGGCAGGATGTGGCGCCGGATGCGCGGTGAGCAGCCTGCTCCCCTCGGCTGGGTCCGGCACATCGCGGTAGCGTCGGATATCCTGTTGGGGAAGGCGATGAGGCCCGCCTGAACTGCCAAACGTGGCTGATGGCTTCTACCCGCGACGAGGGTGGAGGCGCTCGGTGGCGGCCACGGACTTTCGCAGCGTGCTCTTCGACGCCGGGGAGCCGTCCGGCGCCGATGTTGCACCCGACACGGTGACGGATCTCCATCTCGACCAGATCGTCGCCGCGGTGACGTCCGGGCGCGAAGAATACGACCTGGGCCCCTGGTTCCTGCGGCCGCTGCAGTCCGCGGCGACCGTCGAGTACCGCCACGCGGTCGTGCGCGACCTGCTACGCGACGACGTCCGGGAGCCGATCGACCGGTTCGCACAGCGGATGCGGCGCGTCAGGGCCCATCTCCAGCAGGCCGAGACCCTGCGGGCACGGCTGCAACGGCAGCGCTGGTTCCTCGACGCGGTCGACGCCTACTGCTGCGCGGTCTCGGCCCTGGAGAACCGCCTGGCCGGCGTGGAGCTCGGCTCCGACGCCCTCCATGGGCTGCGGGAGCACCTGTCGGTCCACGTTGTCGCCTCGGCGTCCTTCCGGAGGCTGGTGGCCGACTGCGGCGAGCTGCAGCGCCAGCTCGCCACGGTCAGGTACGGCATGCAGATCCACGGCCCACGGGTCACGGTGCAGGCCTACGGCGGGGAGCCCGACTACGGCGTCGAGGTCGAGAAGACCTTCGCCCGGTTCCAGCAGGGCGCCGTCGAGGACCACGCAGTGCGTTTCACCGACTACGTCGAGATGAACCATGTCGAGTCACAGGTGCTCGACCGGGTCGCGCTGCTGTACCCGCGGCTCTTCGGTGAGCTGGCCGAGTTCTGCGCTCGCCATCGGGACTTCCGTGACCCCGTCATCGTGCAGTTCGACCGCGAGGTGCAGTTCTACCTCGCCTATCTCGGGTTCGCCGAGCGGATCGGCGGGAAGGGGCTGAGCTTCAGCCTGCCCGAGGTGTCCGACGGGCGGGCCGACCTGGTCGTCGAGGACGGGTTCGACCTGGCGCTGGCCACGGCGACCCGGGACGCGTCGACGTCGGTCGTGTGCAACAGCATCAGCCTGCGGGGCACCGAGCGCATCGCCGTCGTGACCGGGCCGAACCAGGGCGGCAAGACGACCTTCGCGCGGATGCTGGGCCAGGTCACCTACCTCGCCCGCCTGGGACTGCCGGTGCCGGCGCGGCGGCTCACGCTCAGGCTGCCCGACCGGGTCATGACCGTGTTCGAGCGCGAGGAGGACCCCGCCAGCCTGCACGGCAAGCTCGACGACGAGCTGATGCGCATCCGCGACGTGCTGGCCGCGGCCACTGACCGCAGCGTCGTCGTGCTGAACGAGAGCTTCGCCTCCACCACGCTGCACGACGCGCGGTTCATCGGCCGCGAGGTGCTCCGACGCCTAGGCGAGCGCGGGTCGGTCGCGGTGTACGTGACGTTCGTCGACGAGCTGGCCTCGCTGGGCGAGCACGTCGTGAGCATGGTCGCCACCGTCGGCGACGAACCCGGCGAACGCACCTACCGGGTCGCGCGACGGCCGGCGGACGGGCTGGCCTACGCCGCGGTGCTGGCCGCCCGCTTCGGGCTGACCTACGCGGCGTTGAAGGGGCGGATCACTCGATGAAGGTCTTCCTGCTCCACAGCGACCGCGACTTCGACTGGGGCGCCGAGCGCCCACCCGCGGAGGAGGCGGTGACCCGCGACCTCGGCGTCGACGCCGTGATCGAGGCGATGGCCGGCGGCGACGAGTACCTGGCCGACATCGCCCGGCGGGTGGCCTTCCTGCCGCTGACCGACCCGCGCGACATCGCCTACCGCCAGCAGGTCCTCGCCGACTGCCTGGCCCACCCGGACGTCGTGCGACAGCTCTACGACCTGGCCAGGCAGGCGCTGCGCAGCGCGCGCTCGGTCCGGATCGGGCTGCTCTGGCGTGACTCACCCGACACCCTCCTGCGCCGGTCGGTCG
This sequence comes from uncultured Actinomycetota bacterium, assembly GCA_963728105.1. GTDB lineage: Bacteria > Actinomycetota > Actinomycetes > Mycobacteriales > Pseudonocardiaceae > Pseudonocardia. The sequence goes on from CAVSJZ010000024.1 coordinate 2,322, forward strand.
AGGTGCTGGACTTGATGCGGGACAGCCTCCGCCGGCTGCGGTCCTTCGCCGACGAGCACGCCGACAGCTTCTCCTGCGACGGCTTCGCCCGGTTCTTCGCAATGCTCGGCGAGGAGCTCGACGACGAGTACCTGGCCACCATCGAGGAACACCTGGCGAACCTGCGGATGCCCGACGGTCTCACGATGAGCGCCGAGCTGGGCACCGGTAACAAGGGCGTCCGCCACGTCCTGCACCGTCCGCCGCACCTTCGCTGGTGGGAACGGTGGACCGGGATCGGGCGGCACCGGGTACACGTTCGAGATCCATCCCCGGGACGAGGCCGGAGCGCGGGCGTTGCGCGACCTGGAGAGCCGGGGCGTCAACCTAGCGGCCAACGTGCTGGCCCAGTCGGCCGACCACGTGCTGAGCTTCTGGCGGATGATGCAGGCCGAGCTGGCCTTCTGCCTCGGGTGCATGAATCTCCACCAGCATCTGACCGACAAGGGAGAGCCGGTCTGCTGGCCCCGACCGCACCCCGTCGGCGAGCGGGTCCTGTCCGCCCGCGGGCTCTACGACGTGGGCCTTTCCCTCCGGACCACCGACCGCGCGGTGGGCAACGACGTGGACGGCGCCGGCACGGACCTGATCATGGTGACCGGGGCGAACGAGGGCGGGAAGTCGACGTTCCTGCGCAGCGTGGGCCTGGCCCAGCTGATGATGCAGGCCGGCATGTTCGTCGCGGCCACCGAATTCGCCGCCGACGCCGCCACCGGGCTGTTCACGCACTTCAAGCGCGAGGAGGACCCGACGATGGTCCACGGCAAGCTCGACGAGGAGCTGGAGCGGATGAGCCGGGTCGCCGACGGTCTCGCACCCGGGGCGGTGCTGCTGTGCAACGAGTCGTTCGCCGCCACCAACGAGCGGGAGGGCTCACAGATCGCCCGCCAGATCGTGAGAGCCGCGACCGAGTCGGGGGTCAAGGTCGTCTTCGTCACCCACCTCTACGACCTCGCGCACGGACTGTACGAGGACGGCGCCGACACCACGCTGTTCCTGCGCGCCGAGCGGCTGCCCGACGGCCGGCGCACGTTCCGCGTGGTCCCCGGGAAACCGCTGCCGACCAGCTACGGCCGCGACTCCTACCAGCGCGTCTTCGCCGACGCGGGCTGAGTCGTCGTCCACTCCGGAGATGACCGTTGACGCCGTTGCCTGTCGACGCATCGGCTCGTGGATGCCGGCCGCCGCGCGGTGTCAGGTGAGGTCGAGGGCCATCCCGATGACCGCGACGACGCCACCCGTCATCGTCATCGACGTGTGATCAACTAGTGGTCCACGGGCTTGCGCGGGGGCCACGGATGATCGAGCATGGCGGTGAGCGACGGCGATGAGACCCGCCGAAACCGCGGTCCACCGAGGACCGCTGATGGTTTCTACCGAACGCACGAGACGCGCTGCGGCGCGACCAGCAGACGGTGGAGGCAGCGCGGATGGCAACCCCGGTCCGGACCGGTGACTTCGACGTCGTCGTCGAGATCCCCAAGGGCGTCCGCAACAAGTACGAGATGGACCATCGGCTCGGCCGCATCCGGCTGGACCGCTGCCTGTTCACGGCCACGTCCTACCCGGTCGACTACGGGTACATCGAGGGCACCCTCGCCAGGGACGGTGAGCCGCTGGACGCGATGGTCCTCGTCGACCAGCCGACCTTCCCCGGATGCGTCGTGCGCTGCCGGCCGCTCGGCATGCTGTGCACGACCGACGAGCAAGGATCGGACGACAAGGTCCTCTGCGTCCCCTCCGCCGACCCGCGGATGGAGCACCTGCGCGACATCATCCACATCCCCGAGTACGACCGGCTGGAGATCGAGCACTTCTTCGTCGTGTACAAGGACATCGAGCCCGGTAGGACGGTCGAGGGCGACGCCACCTGGGTCGGTCGCAGCGCGGCCGAGGCCGAAATCGAGCGGTCACGCCGCCGAGCCCCGACACCGGCGCCCGCGGGACGGCAGTCGACGGTCGGACATCCGACTGGTCGTGGCCACGGGAGCGGTCCGTGACGCCCCCACGGGTGCCGACGGTCGAGGAGACCTCGGCCGGCGGACTGGTGATCGACGCCAGGCACCGGGTGCCGATCATCGGGCGCCGTAGCCGTCGCGGCAGGCTGCTGTGGTCCTTGCCCAAGGGCCATATCGAACCGGGTGAGACAGCCGAGCAGGCCGCGACGCGAGAGATCGCCGAGGAGACCGGGATCCTCGGCCGCGTCGTCGGGAAGATCGGTGTTCTCGACTTCTCCTTCGTCGCCCGCAGCCGGTTCATCCACAAGACCGTCCATCATTTCCTGCTCGAGTACGTGAGCGGTCAGCTGTGCTCCGACGATCACGAGGTCTCCCGCGTCGCGTGGGTTCCCTTCGACGATTTGACCAATCGGCTCTGCTATCGTGACGAATGCGATCTCGTGGCGCGTGCCTCGACTCGAATAACGCCATTAGGTTGGATCGTCGACGTCGCGACGGTCGACCCCAAGGAAATGGGAGTGCAAAGCCCATGACATGGCCTGATCGTCGCGAGATCGGCGCCGTGTTCGCCGGAGGCGCAGTGGGCACGCTCGCCAGGGTGCTCCTGGGTGAGTGAGGTGAGGTGAGGGCGAGCGGATCGCACGCGTGCTGCCCGAGCTGGGCGGCTTGCTGCGTCGACCGTTGGCCACGTTGGAGCGAGTGCTCGTGTAAGCGCAACGGCGAGTTCGTCGCGCCCCCCGCAGCAGCTTCCCGGATATGACGAGCAGGGCCTCCCGATATGGCAGAAGTTGATGGTGTTCACCTCGGAGCGATCCATGCACGGCGGCATGCCCGTGCATCAGGCGATCGTCAAGTCCCGGTCGTCACCGTGATCATCGACGCATCGACGAACCTCCGGCCATCGCGCGCTCGTTCGAGATCGTCAACGAGCTCACCGCTGAGCACGGTGTCGTGACGAGCGAACTCGTGCCGGCACTGGTAGCTGTTCAGGACCGCTGGCTGGGGTAACTCGGACAGCTCCGTCCGGCGTGGCGGCTTGATCTTCTGCTCGATCGGGTGATCATGTTCTGGTGCCCGAGCCGTCGCCGATCGAAGCCGAGTTGTCGGCCACGATCGCGCGGCTACAGGAGATCAACTCCGGGCTGCGTAAGGTGATCAACACCCAGGGGGTGCAGATCGAGACGCTCACCGGGCAGCTGCAGGCCCAGGCGGCGCGGATTGCGGAGTTGGAGCGGCGGCTGAGCAGCGACTCGACGACCTCGAGCAAGCCCCCGTCCTCGGATCCGCCCTCCCGCAAACCAGCGCGGGGATCCTCGCGCACCGCCTCGGGACGCAAGCCGGGCAAGCAGCCCGGGCAGCCCGGGTCGACGATGCCGTTGGTCGAGGACCCGAACGAGGTCGTTCACCTCGATCCCGCCGCATGCGCCGGCTGTGGCGGCGGCCTGAGCGGGGCGCCGGTGACCACCGTTGAGCGCCGCCAGGTTACTGATGTGGCCCCGCCCCCGCCGCCGTTCGTCACCGAGTACCGGATCTACACCCGGACCTGCCCGTGCTGCGCCGCCGCGCAGACCGGACCCGCACCGATCGGCGCGCCGGCGCGGGCCCAGTACGGGCCGACGGTGCTCGCGCGGGCCGCGGAGCTGCTGTGCGGGCACTACCTGCCGGTCGGCCGGGCCACCCGGGTGATGGCCTCCCTGCTGGGCGTGCCGGTCTCGACCGGGTTCATGGCCTCGGTCCGCGGCCGGGCCGCGCGGCTGTTGGAGACCGGTTTCCTCCCCCGGGTCCGCGAACTGCTGCGCCAGGTCGGGGTGCTGCACGCCGACGAGACCCCCGCCCGCACCCACGGAGCCTTGACCTACGTGCACGTCGCGGCCACCGAGTTCTTGACCGCGATGCACACCGGCGGCCGCTCGGCGGCCGACATCGACAACGGTCAGGTGTTGCCCGGCTTCACCGGAACGATCGTCCGCGATGGCTACGCCGGCTACCAGCACCTGATCGAGGCCCACCACGCCTGGTGCGGATCTCACCTGCTACGCGACCTGGCCGCCTTCCACAAGACGGATCCCGACGGGCAGTTCTGGGCTGCGGCCATGGCCGACGCCCTCACCGACGCCCACCACCAGGCCCAGGCCGCCCGCGCCGCCGGCTACACCAGCCTCCCCGACGACGCCGTGGCCGGGATCCGCCGTCGCTACCGCGCCGCGATGCACGCCGGGATCAGCGACAACACCAGCCGCGCCGCTCCGCTGGCCCGTGACGCGCTCACCCTGGCGCGGCGCTTCCGCGACCACGAGGACATGATCCTGCGGTTCGTGGTCGACCTCGCCGTGCCCTGGACGAACAACCAGGCCGAACGCGACATCCGCCCAGTCAAGATCCAGCAGCGCACCTCCGGGGGCTGCTGGCGCACCCTGGCCGGACTGGCCGACTTCGCCGTCGTCGCCTCCTATCTGTCCACCGCCACCAAATGGGGCCACGACAGCTACGACGTCCTCACCCAACTGTTCACCACCGGCGCCTGGCTACCACCCGCCGCCGCACCCTGCTGAACAGCTACCGGCACTGAGCCTGGTGCGCAACGGCGCGGCGCGGACGCGACCGACGTTGGCACGCCCTCCGACCTGACTCCTCCTCCGACGACCTCGACTTGCGCCGGCTCCCGATCTTCGGTCACACTTCGGAGGAAGGCGATGAAGCTCGCCGAAACTGCGGACCACCTCCGCTGATGGCTTCTACCACAGAGTCCGCCCACCGGGCGGACCCAGGTAGAGGAGGCCGTCCGTGGACACCGACTCGGGCTTCGTCGGCAGAGCGCGGGATGCTCGATGAGCCTCCCCTACCCCCTCGTACAGACCCTGCAGCCGCTCACGGTGCTGGTCGCCGCCCCCGGCGTCAACGGCGTCATCGCCCGCGTCGAGGCCCGCCTGCAGGGGCGTCGCGGGCCGCGGGTCCTGCAGCCCTACTACGACCTCGGGAAGCTCTTCCGCAAGGAGTCGCTCGCCCCGGCGGGGGCCAGCTGGGTCTTCCTGGCCGTGCCACTGGTCGCGATGGCCTGCTACCTGACCGTCCCGCTGCTCATCCCGGTGCTGACGACGTTCCCGCTGCCCCTGGCCACGATGGGCGACATCCTGGGCGGGGGGATGATCCTGGCCTTCGCGAGCTTCCTCGTCGCGGTCGCGGCGGCGAGCACCGGCTCGCCCTATGCGCAGCTGGGCGCCAGCCGGGCCACCACCTTCTCCGCGATCACCGAGCCGGTCGTGCTGTTCGTGGTCTTCGCCGTCGGCCTGGTCACCGCGACCGACCTGCCGTACGCGCAGGCCAAGACCGTTCTCACGTCGGCCGACCAGATCGTCCGGCCGGCGCACCTGCTCGCGGCGGCGGCGCTGTTCCTGGTGATACTGGCCGAGACCGGCCGGATCCCGGTCGAGACGCACACCGGCACCAACGAGTTCGGGATGATCGAGGAAGCGCGGTCGTTCGAGTACTCGGGCCCCTACCTCGCGTTGCTGCGGTGGGGGTCGACGATGAAGCAGCTCATCCTGTTCGTGATCTTCATCAACGTGTTCGTGGCGCCGTGGGGCCTGGCCGCGGAGGCGACGGTCCTCGCCGTGGTGGTCGCGATCGTGACGCTGCTGGCCAAGTCCGTGTTGCTCGGGGGCGTGGTGGCGGTGATCGACGACTCGTTCGCCAAGCTGCGGTTGTTCAAGATCACCGAGTTCGTCGCGGCGGCGTTCCTGCTGGCCGTGCTCGGCGTCGTGACGCTGTTCCTCGGCGGTGGGTGATGAGCGTGCTGGCCCAGGTCCCTGCCCCGCCGTCCGGCTACGCCGGGGTGACGACGGCGCTGGCCGTGCTGATGCTGGTGATCGAGTTCGGCATGCTGCAGGCGACGTTGGTGCGCAACCAGATCCGCCTCTACGCCACCCAGTCCGTGGTGATCTCGGTACTCGCGGTCGTCGTGGCGGTCGGCCGGGATGTGCCCGACCTGCTCGCACTGGCGGCGTTCTCGGTCGCGCTGAAGGTCGTCGCCGTGCCGTTGGTCATGGTGCGGCTGCTGCGGCGCACCGATCCCGAGATCGCCGGCAGCCGGGCGTTCGGCGTGGCGACCATGGTGCTGATGGCGATCGTCGTCGGCGTCTTCGGGTTCTTCGTCACCGGTCGGTTCGACCTGGGCAGCCCGGTGCTGCCCGGTACGGCGCTCGCGACGGCGATGGCGATCGTGCTCGTCTCCTTCGTGCTGATGATCGTGCGCCGGGACGTGGCGTCGCAGGCGATCGGGTTCTTCGCCCTGGAGAACGGCGTGTCACTGGCCAGCCTCGTGGTGGCCGCGGGCCTGCCGCTGATCCTCGAGGTCGCGTTCCTGTTCGACCTGCTGGTCGCGGTGGTGGTGTTCGGGTTCCTCATCCGGGTGCACCACGGCCAGGCCGCGTCGCTGTCCACCACGGACATCACCGAGCTGCGGGGGTGACCGGCATGGGTGTCGTCCTGATCCTCGTGGCCGTGCTGCCGCTGGTCCCGGCGCTGCTCGCGCTCGTGGTGCGCCCGGCGGTCGCGGCGGGCGCCAGCGTCGTCGTCGGCGTGGCCTGCCTCGTGCTGGCCGCGGTCGTGGCGGGCGCGACGGCGGCGGCACCGGTCACGGTGGGGATGCTGCGCGCCGACGCGATCTCGGCAGTGTTCCTGCTGGCCACGGCGTTCGTCTACGCGGCGGCGGCCGTCTACTCGGTCGGCTACCTGCGCGGCGAGCACGAGCACGACGACCCCGTGCGCTACCGCCGCCAGTTCTGGGTGGGCCTGAACCTGTTCGGCTGGTCCATGCTCTGCGCCCCGCTGATGAACGGGCTGGCGCTGCTGTGGATCGCCGTCGAGGTCACCACCGTCGTCTCGGCCCTGCTCGTCGCGATCAACGGAACCCGGCAGGCCGCCGAGGCGGCCTGGAAGTACGTGCTGATCGCCTCGGCGGGGCTCGGGATCGCCCTGCTGGCCACGATCATCATGTACGCGGCCGGGACGTCGGTGCTTGGCCAGTCCTACGACCTCGCGTTCGACCCGCTGCTCGCCGCGGGCAAGGCTCTTCCCCGCCCGGCGGTCGAGCTGGCGTTCGTGCTCGCCGTCGTCGGGTTCGGCACCAAGGTCGGGCTCTTCCCCGTCCACACCTGGCTGCCTGATGCCCACTCCGAGGCGCCCACCCCGGTCTCGGCGATGCTGTCGGGCTCGCTGCTCGCGGTGAGCTTCTACGCGGTCCTGCGCTACTACCAGATCGCGGCGGCGGCGCTCGGCACACCGTTCCCGCGGACCGTGCTGCTCGTGTTCGGGCTGCTGTCACTGGCGCTGGCCGCGGCGTCGCTCCTGGAGCAGCGCAACCTCAAGCGGCTGCTCGCTTACTCCAGCGTCGAGCACATGGGCATCCTCGCCGTCGGCATCGCGTTCGGCGCCCCGGTCGCGCTGGCCGGGGTCATGCTGCACGTGCTCGCCCACGCGGCCGCGAAGGGCAACGCCTTCTTCGGCGCCGGCGTCCTCGTGCAGGCCTACCGGACGAAGGAGGTGGGCGCCGTCCGCGGCGTGCTCGACCGGCTGCCCTGGAGCGGCCCGCTGTTCCTCATGGCGGTGCTCGCGCTCTCGGCGATGCCACCGTTCGGCCTCTTCCGCAGCGAGTTCCTCATCGTCGCGGGCGGCCTGGCGGCGAGCCGGAACACGCCGACCGTCGTGCTGGTCGTCCTCGTCACCGTGGCCTTCCTCGGCCTGTCGCTGGCCACGACGCGCATGCTGTTCGTGCCCCGGCCGGAGGCCCCCGGCGCGGCGCGGGCGCAGGGCCGCGAGCCCACCGCGTGGATGGTCGTGCCGGCCGTGGCCGGCGTCGTCGTGCTGCTGGTGCTCGGGCTCCACCCGCCGGCCGCGCTGGCCGACGTCATCGGGCGGGCGGCCGCGTTGCTCGGAGGTACGGCATGAGCCTGTCGCTGCTGCGCGCGACCGAACCGGAGGGCGCCGACCAGCTCGCCGGCGAGGTGCTGCGCCGGGTGGCCGCCGGCGAGCGGTTCGCCGCCCTGTTCGGCAGCGGCGACCCCGCGACGGGCGCGACGCTGACCGCGCTGCTCTCCCACGACGACGGCGTCACCTCGCTCACGACGACGCTGCCGCCCGGGGTCACCTCCTACCGATCCTGGACGCCAGAGCTGCCCGCCGCGTTCTGGTACGAGCGGGCCCTGCACGACCTGGTGGGCCTCGTCCCGCAGGGCCATCCCCGCCTGGATCCGCTCGTGCTGCCGCAGGCGGACCCGGCGGTCCGGCCGCTCCCCGGCGCTCCCGGCGCTCCAGCGCGGATCGCGCCGGACGAGGACGCGCTCCCCGCGCTCCTGCACGGACCCGGCGTCTTCACCATCCCGCACGGACCGGTGCGGTCCGGACCGCTGGAGTCCGTCGAGTACCTCGTGGAGACGCCCGGCGAGGACATCCCGCTGCTGCGGATCCGACCGCACTACAAGCACCGCGGCCTGCAGAAGCGCTTCGAGGGCATGACCGTCGAGGACGGCGTCCTGCTCGCCGAGCGGGTCGAGGGCATCGCCTCGGTGGCCCACGCGCTCGCGTTCGCGCACGCCGTGGAGGAGCTGGGCGGGGTGAGCGTGCCGGTCGCGGCCGGGCTGGTGCGGGTGCTGCACGCCGAGCTGGAACGGATCGCGAACCACCTCGACGTGCTCGCCCGGCTCACCGACGCCGCCGGGCTCGCCGTGGCCACGGCCCGCTTCTCTCTCCACAAGGAGAACACGATGCGCCTGGTCAGCGCCCTGTGCGGCAGCCGGTTCGGGCGCGGCGTCGTCGTACCCGGCGGTGTGACGGCGCTGCCGCGGCTGCCCGCCACCGAGGCGATCCCGGCCCTGGAGCGGCTGCAGGGCGCCGTCGACGCGGACGTGTCCGCTCTGTTGACGACGTCCTCGTTCCTCGACCGGGTCCGCACCGCAGGACCGCTGGCGCCCGAGCCGGCCGCGCGGCACGGCGCGCTCGGCCCGGTCGGGCGCGCCAGCGGGTCCACCGACGACGCGCGGGTCTCGCGGCCCTACGACGCCTACCGCCGGCTCACCGGCATACCGGTCGCCACCCGCTCCACCGGTGACGCGCAGGCGCGCATGCAGGTGCGCATCGAGGAGATCGAGGTCGCCTTCTACCTGGCCCAGCAGGCGATCGGGCACCTGGCCGACGAGCACCGCAGGCCGCTGCGCGTCCCCGTCGGCGAAGTGGGCGGTCGGGCGGTCGGCTGGGCGGAGGCCCCCCAGGGCGAGGTGCTCTACCTCGTCGAGCTCGACGGCGCGGGCCGGGTGTCCTCCTGTGCCCCCCGGTCGGCGTCCTTCCACAACCTCGTCCTGTTCCCCGCCACGTTCCGCGGCGACATCCTGACCGACTTCCCGTTCATCGAGGCCAGCTTCGGCCTCTCGATCGCCGGGGTGGTGATGTAGATGCCGTGGGCACTGCGCGGCCTGCGCCACGGCGTCGTCACGACGCGCTACCCGGACCGGCCGGACCCCTACGCCGACACTTTTCCCGGCGCGGTCCGGCCCCGCCGCCCGGTCGGACCGGACGACGCCATCGCGCTCCCGGCCCTGTGCCCCACCGGCGCGATCGCCGTCGGGCCGGCGCGGACGCTGCGTGTCGACGCCGGCCGGTGCATCCTCTGCGGCCGCTGCGTCACGGCCCGCCCGGACCTGTTCGCCTGGGCCGACGGAGCGGCGACCGCGCGGCTGCGGCGCGAGGCCCTCGTCGTGCCCGAGGAGCCGGAGACGGCCGAAGCCGTCGAGGAGGTCCGCCGCGCGCTCGCCGCCCGCACCGCGATGCTGCGCCGCTCGGTGCACGCGCGCCACGTCGACGCCGGGTCCGACGGCGCGGAGGAGTGGGAGGTGCTCGCCCTGCTGAACCCCGTCTACGACGTGCACCGGCTGGGGATCTTCTTCACCGCCAGCCCGCGGCACGCGGACGTCCTGCTCGTGACGGGGGCCGGCGCCCACGGGATGACCGCACCGCTGCGGCGGACGCTGGAGGCGACCCCCCGCCCGCTCGTCGTGATCGCCGCGGGAGTGGACGCCGTCAGCGGCGGGCTTGTCGGGCCCGGCTACGCCGTCGAAGGTGGCATCGAGGCCGCGCTGGGCCCCGACGCCGGCGTCGACATCTGGGTGCCGGGCTCGCCCCCGTCGCCGTTCAGCCTGCTCCACGCGCTGCTGCTGGCGATGGGCCGGCTCCTCCCCGAAGGGCCGGCCGGGCGATGACCGCGCTGCTGGGCGTCGCGCTGCTCCTGCTGCTCGCCGCAGGTCTGGCCGACCTGGGCCTCGTCCGGCGGCGGGCGCGGGCGGTGCCCGTGCTCGTCGCCGGCGTCGCATCGGTGCTGCTGGTGGTCGTCGGCGCCGCGGCGGTCGGGGGCAAGGCGGTCCGGCTGGACCTCGGCGGCCTGCTCGGGACGGGCCCGACCGCCTTCGGGTCGACCGTACTGGCCGTCGACCGGCTGTCCGGCCTGTTCCTCGTGATCACCTTCGGGGTCGCGGCACCGGCATCGCTCGTGTGCGCGGCGTGGCTGCTGCGCACCCCGCGTCCCCGCCGGCCGCGGCTGGGCGCCTTGGCATGCCTCGTGCTCGGCGCGCTGGCCGTCGTCGTCACCGCCACCGACGCCTTCGCGTTCGTGCTCGGCTGGGAGCTGCTCACCGTCGCCTTCTTCCTCCTCGCCGGCTTCGAACGCGACAGCGCCGAACGCGCCGGCGCCGCCCTGCTGACCGTCGTGTTCGGCAAGATCAGCGGGGCCGCCCTGCTGCTCGGGTTCCTGCTGCTGGCCGCGCAGGCCGGCGGCCTCGACTTCACGCGGCTGGCCGCGGTGCCGCCGGGCGCGGCCCGCGACGCGGCCTGCGCGCTGCTCGTGGCGGGGTTCGCAGTCAAGGTCGGCGTCGTGCCCTTCCACGTCTGGATGCCGCGTGGCTACACCGCCGCGCCCGGCCCGCTGCGCGCGGTGATGGCCGGCGTCGCCGTGAACGTCGGCTTCTACGGAATGTGGCGGACGCTGGCGCTGGTCGGCGCTCCGCCGGCCTGGCTGACCGTCGCGGTCCTGCTGCTCGGCGGCATCACCGCCCTGCTCGGCATCGCCCACTGCACCGTCGCGACGGACCTGGCCGGCGTCGTGGCCTACTCCAGCGTCGAGAACGCCGGCCTGATCACCGTCGGGTTCGGGGTCGCGCTCGTCGGTGCCGCCGTGGCCCAACCTCCGGTGGTCGCGGTCGGCCTGCTCGCGGCGACCCTGCAGACGATCACCCACGCGCTGGCCAAGACGCTCCTGTTCGGCGCGACGGCGACCATCGAGGACGCCACCGGCACCCGCGACCTCGACGCCCTGCGCGGGGTGGGCCACCGGCTTCCGGTGGGCGGCACCGGCCTGGCCGTCGGGGCGCTGACCCTGGCCGGCCTGCCGCTGACCGCGGGCCTGGTGTCCGAGTGGTTCCTGCTCGAGGCGCTCATGCAGGAGTTCCGCCTCGGCCGGCTGGAGTACATGGTGCCGATGGCACTCGCCGGCGCGCTCGTCGCGTTGACGGTGGGCTTCGCCGCGGTCGCGTTCGTGCGCCTCATCGGGCTGGTGGTGCTCGGGCCCCGCGACGTCGAGAACGGCCTGCTCTCACGCGACACCGGCGTGCTCGGCGGAGCCGGACTGGCCGCGCTCGGGACCGGCTGCCTCGGCGTCGCCGCCGTCGCGCCGCTGACCGTCCGCCTGATCGCAGCGGGCCTCGACCCCGTCGTCGGCCGCGACACGACGGCCGCGGCCCTGCAGGGTCCGTGGGTGCTGGGGCCGGTCTACGCCGAGTTCTCCGCCCTGTCCCCGTCGGGACTGGCCGTCGTCATGCCGCTCCTCCTGCTGGGGGTCGTCGCCCTGACGGCGCTGTTCGGGGGCCGGCGGCCGCTCGCCGTGCGGCGCGTGCCGGCGTGGCGGTCGGCGACCGGCGGTGTGACGGGGGAGGACCAGTACACGCCCTTCGGGTTCGCCAACCCCACCCGCAAGGTCCTGGCCGGCGTGCTGCTGACCCGCTCCGAGCTGACCGTGCTCGACGAGGAGACCGCCCGGCGGACCGACCCCACGCACGCCGGTGAGGCGGACGCCAGGCTCGGCTACACGAGCGACGTCGTCGAGCTCGGCGAGCAGTTCGTGCTCCGGCCGCTCGGTCGCGTGCTGCTCCTCGTCGCGCGCACGGTGAAGGCACTGCAGAGCGGGCGGCTCGACGCCTACCTCGGCTACATGCTCCTGACTCTCATGGTCGTGCTCGCGGTCGTGGCCGCTACGGCCTGACTCGGCCATCGGCGGCTTGCACCCGAGGCGGACCCCGGCGAAAATCACCGGACAACCTGTGGGCGATGGAGCTCGCCAGAACCGCGGCCCAGCCGCTGACAGCCCCTAGTCGATTCGCGATGGCGCGGCTAGGAGGAGCATGGGCCTCGACAGGTCAGCGTCGCAGCTCCCGCCGGCATGCGGCCAGTCCCTCAGTCGGCAGGTGCGGCGTCGCGAGACCGGGCAGGCACCGCTGGGTGGTGATCGGTCATGACGTCGCTCGTCGTCGGGCACAGCCCCGCTCCGGCGAGCCGGGAGGCACTCCGCGTCGCCTCGATCTTGACCCGGAGACTCGACACGCGCCTCTGCGTCGTTCACGGCACGGTCGCCGACTACCCGCTGGACCCGGACGCCGCGGACTGGGACGAGCAGGCCGAACGCACGTTGGACCACCAGCATCGTCAGGTGCTGACCGCTCTCCGCGACTGTCCGATCGAATGGACCTACACCGTCGTGCGGGGCCACCCGGTCGGAGCGATCTGCCGCCTTGCCGAGCGCGAGAGCGCCCTGATGATCATCGTCGGCGCCCGCGATGCGGGTTTCCGAACCGACCGGCTCCTCACCGGGTCGGTGTCGCGCGGTCTCGTCCATCGTCAGTCTCGGCCGGTTCTGGCGGTGTGCGGCCCGCGACCGCGTCGGCGTCGGTTCGTCGATGACCTGCGTGGCCCGGCTGTGGGCCGTGGCGGTCCGGGTAACGACGTCGCCGCACAACGGTGTGGGTGGCGGCGCGGTGAGTGGAGGGAGCAGTCGGATCACCATCTCGATCGATGTCGGCTCGACTAGGTCTGACCCGGAAGGCTGATAGTTCTGACCCGGAAGGCTGATAGATCATGGGCACACAGGCCGGTCCCCGTGACGCCTGCTTAGCGGGAGCGGCGGGTCGGGGTAACACCGCCTTGCTGCGACGCCTCGAGGAGGTACGCAGCCGCATGGTCACGCTGGTCGCCGACGCCGTGGGCGGACGGGCGGTTCTCGACGAATGGGCTGTTCTTGTCGTGCTCGCCGACAGCGCCGGTTGCCCGATGAGCCGGATTGCGGAGCTGACCCACGCGCTGCCTCCAGCGACCACGAAGCTGGTCGACCGGATGGTGGCGGACGGCCTGGTGTACCGCCGGACCGACATCACGGATCGGCGCCGGGTCCTGGCTTTCGCGACCCCCCGTGGGCGGGAGCGGCACGAATGCCTGACATCGCTCGTCGACGCGGCGATCGCTGAGCTCTCCCACGACGACCGCCTGTGCGAGGTCGTTTCCGAGCTCTATCGACTGCTCGTCACCAATCGCGGGACTTAGGCCGTCGCAGCGGGTGCTACCCACCGGCACTCCGCCCCGGCAGGTGCTGGTGGTCACCGCCGACCCGTGGCGAGTCAGCCTCAACACCGGCGCCGATGTCGTCAAAACCGAGATCGGCTGCGAGGACACCCTGTCAGTACCCGCTGGGGCTTGGCGGCCGTTCACCGCGCTCGACAACGACGCGCAGCCCTATGGAAGAAGTGGCCTGTCGGACCGGTCCCCATCGGGGCGGCGGGACGCGGTATCCCGCCGCCCTGAGGCGTTCCTGCACGACCGGAGAGGCTCGCGGTCACTGAGGGCAAGCTGGTTCTGCCGGATCCGTCGGGTCCGGTGCGCATCCCGGACTGTCGGGTCATCGCCCAGGCTCGCGTGGCCTTCGAGGTCCGCCTTGACAACGCGAGGCCCGACGGTACGGGGCGTGCTGACCGGCGATGGGGTTGTGCGCTACGAGCGCTTCAGTGACCGACCGGCAGCCGCGCCCACCCGGGGGACGCCCACCCGCACGACGGGAGCAACCACGGCGATGAACACACCAGAACCGGGCACCACCAGCAACGACAACAGCGACGAAGAACCGGTCAGGTGGGCCGGGGTGGACTGGTCGTGGTCCGAACACGCGGTCTGCGTGATCGACGACGCCGGCGCCGCGGTCGAGCGTTTCACCGTGAAACACACCGCACCCGGACTGTCCAAACTGGTCACCGCGCTGCACCGGTACCGGGTCACCGGGGTCGCGATCGAACGCGGTGACGGCCCAGTCGCCCAAGCCTTTCTCGACGCCGGCTTGACGGTGTTCGTCATCGTCAGCCGGCAGGTCACCGCGCTGCGCAGCCGCTACGGCACCACCGGCAACAAGGACGACCGCTTCGACGCCTACCTGCTCGCCGTCATGCTGCGCACCGATCGCCGCCGGCTCACCCCGCTCACCGTCGACACCCCGGCCACGGTCGGGCTGCGGATGCTGCTCAGAGCCCGCCAGGATCTGGTCAAGGCCCGGGTCGCCGCGCACAACCAGCTCCGCGCGCACCTGCAGCTCGCCCACCCGGGCGTGGTCGGGCTGTTCCATCAACTCGACGGCAAGATCTCCCTGGCGTTCCTGACCCCCCTTCCCCACGCCGCGCCACGCCCGCTGGCTCTCGGAGAAACGCCTGGCCACCTGGCTGTCAGCCGCCCGCTATACCCGACCGAACACCCGGACCCCGGCCCAGCTGTTCGACCACCTGCGGCACGCACCCGCCGGGCTGCCCGACGGACCGGCCGCCGACGCCGCGCAGACCATCACGCTGGAGCTGATCGCGCTGCTGCGCAGCCTGCACGAACGGATCACCACCCTCGAGACGGGCATCGAATACGCCCTCGCCGCGCACGCCGACCAGGCCATCTTCACCAGCCTGCCCCGATCCGGCCGCGTCCGGGCCGCGACCATGCTCGCCGACATCGGTGACGCCCGCGGCCGCTACCCCACCGACGACGCTCTCGCCGGCGCAGCCGGGATCGCGCCCTCGACCCGCGCGTCCGGGCGCAGCCACTACGTCGTGTTCCGCCGCGGCTGCAACTACCGCGCCCGCGAATGGGGCCGACGCGCAGCGACGAGCCGACCTGCGGGTCATGGGCTGTGGGCGCCCTCGTCGGTGGCGGCGCGCTCGCAGCCCTCCTCGGCGAGCACGCCTCGACCACGGCCGCGGCACCGGCGCCGGACCCGCGGCCGCCGTCGTCCGAGGAGGCGAGGGAAAACGCTGGTCAGGCTGGTGGGCGCGGCAGGGATCGAACCTGCGACATATCGGGTGTAAGCCGAGCACACCACACCCAACGACGTCTCCACCAGGCGCAACAGCAACGGACCATGGCACTGCGAGCGCTGGCCGGCGCAGCGGTTGCCACCAGTTCGTACCACGATTGATTCCACGCGGGTCCAGCCCACACGGTCCGGACCATCATCAGTTCCGGGCCATGAACACCTTGAGCGCCTCGGGCCGTTCGGGAGTTGACACGTAGGCCTCCCCGACGCCGAGCTTCTCCAGCGCGACCGACATGTTCTGGCCCTCCCGGCCGCGTAGGAACCCCGCGACGGTCTTGCTCTGCGGGAAGTTGCAGCGGAAGGAGACCTTCGTGCCGGCATTGCTGAGCACGTCCTTGTGGAAGTCGTCCACTCCCTGGCTCGCGACGACGACAGCGACCCCGTACTTGCGACCCTCTTTCATGATCTTCGGGAGAGTGACGTCACGGGCGAGCCGGTGCGCTTCGTCGAGGACGACCGCGAGCCTCAGCCGTCCGGTCGCGCCCCATCGGAACATCTCGCGATAGACCTTCCGGAGAACGAAGGCCCCGGCCGCGAGCTGGACCTGCTCCATGAGGCCGTGGACGTCGAGAACCAACCCCTGGCGTAGCAGGTCGGCGAAGCTCGGTCCGGTACCTGGGTCCTCGACGAACAGGCCGAAGTCTGTCAGCGGGCGGAGGCGGGCGACGGTGTTCTTGCTCCGCCCTGTCGCCTCCAACTCGGTCATGAGGTCGGCGAGTGCAGTCATCGACGGGAGCCGTTCGCCCGGGCCGTCCGGGGTGCCGAACCCGTGCCGGACGTAGAGCTCCCGGGCGCCCTCGTACACCGCGTTGCGCTGGATCTCTCCCATCCCGCACACGTAGGCGATGACCTCCGAGAGCTCCCAGGCGGCCTGGGCGTAGCGGCGGTGGTTGCCGTCCCGCAGCTCGAACGGTCGGATGGCAAGTCCCTCTGAGGCATCGAGCACGGCGGCGCCTCCGGCGGGCTCTGCAGCCATGTCGCCGTGGAAGTCGAGGACGA
The DNA here is from genome assembly GCA_963728105.1 of uncultured Actinomycetota bacterium. Classification (GTDB taxonomy): domain Bacteria; phylum Actinomycetota; class Actinomycetes; order Mycobacteriales; family Pseudonocardiaceae; genus Pseudonocardia. The sequence continues at coordinate 18,747 of CAVSJZ010000024.1, forward strand.
GTGCCGGGAGGCCCTGGTCGGCGAAGGTGTTGAGAACGTGGCGTGTCGTGACCGACTTACCTTGGCCCGGGATGCCGAGGACGAACATGTGCGGGCTGCCCGCGGTACTGATTCGCCAGCGTGCGGGCTCACCGTGGGCGTCTCGGCCGAGGACTACCTCGACCTGCGCGGGTGCTCGCCGGTCGACGCTGCTGGCGCCCAACGTCGCGGCCGGAAGGTGCGCGTGCACCGGTATGGGCTCGGTGATCGGCGCCGGTGGGACGGGTCCCACCGTCGACGGTCGGCGCGTACGTTCCGTGGGGATGGCGACATCCCGGTCCGGAACCGCAGACGTCTGGCGCGCGGGCGGCGGCGCTACCGCAGGCGACTCGTACACAGGACTCGGCCGCCGTGGACGAGGCGAAGGGCGCGGGCGTGGCGATAGCGGCCCCGCACCTTCGTCCACGCTGGTCGGGACCTCGCTGTCGGGCTGGACCTGAGGGGCAGTCTCGTCCCCCCGCGGTGCAGGCTCCCGGTGGCTGGTCCGCAGGCCTAGCGGCGCCAGATGCTCCGCGGTGAGCACGTCGATCCGGACACCACGGTGCTCGCGCGGGAACGCTTCAGCAGACCCCAGGCTCACGACGTAGCCCTTGCGGCCGATCTCCGGAACCAGCGACCCCTCCTCGACCTTCTCGAACATCCGCTCAGCGTCGGCGCGGCGGCGGGTGTCGAGGAGCCCCGTGGCCATGGCCCGATCCGCGTGGTGCCGCAGGACGCCCACCAGCCGTGCGCGCTGGAGCTGTGCGTCGATCCGAGGAGGGTCCGCGCGGAAGAAGGTGTCCAGCAACATGCTGCGCGTCGAGTCGATCTGCTCGACGATGTCGTCCACCAGTGCCGCCGGAAGCGCCGCGGCCTTGCGGGACTTCACCTCGACGCACTCCATGCGCAGCGAACGACTGGTCGCTCGCACGAGGATGAGATCGCACCGGCGGGCGCCGGCGGACTCATCCGGCTCGCCGAACATCTCCTGGTGGGCGTCGACCGGAACGATGATCGTTCCGTCGAGCTCGCCGTGGTGACGCAGGTAGGCGACCAACGCTGCCAGGCTGACCGCCTCCGTGGCCAGGCTCGACTTCCCGACCAGCCGCAGCGCCAAGCGACCCGAGACGATCTGGAGGTTTCCGAGGATGTCGCGGATGGAGTCGTCCACAGCGGCGAGGTCGAGCTCGGTCATCGCGTCCGCGAGCAGCCGGGCCACCTCACCGCGGTGGCTGGTCGTCACGGTGAGGCGCGGGCCGAGTCCCTCGATGAAGTCCGGTGCGTAGTCGAGGATGTAGGGCCGCTCCCGGCCTTCCGACGCCACAGCCTCTGCGAACAGGTCGATCCCGACGTTGCGGTCGAGAGTGAGCACCCAGTCGGAGCGCTCGTGGACCGCGTGCAGGGCGGCGATCTCGTCACGGCCGAGCCGCGCTGTGACCGCCATCCCGGCGTCCGGACAACCGAGGCGGGCAGCCAAGGCGCGCTGATAGGCACGGTGGGCGTCGACGACGTCAGCAGCACCGTCACGCGCACGGGTTCGCAGGGCGGGCGCGGTCCGCCAGACGACGCCCTCCTCGCCCATGACACGGACCGTGGTTGCCGGCGTCAGAAGGTTGCGGAACGACGCTGCGACATCCTGGAGCTCCTCCGCGCCGCTCGCCGACACCTGGGCGAGATCTGACACCACGCTGAGCTGCGCGGCGGTCACCTGCGTCGACAGCTCGCGGTGCGGGCGGACGCTCAGGCCCAGCGCCGGGGTCAGGTAGCTGCGGGTCCCGCGCACCTGCTGGGTCGCGACCTGCCGTTGGAGGTCCGTCAACGCCGCCAGCGGATCGGTGAACGACGGGCGGCGGCTGTACGCGATGACCTCCACGCGCGGGGGCGGCGCGGCGAGGTCGTCCTCCCCTACGGGCGGTGTCACGGCCGCCGCGGCGAGAGCCTGTGCGAGCAGCTCGCCCGATCCCGGGTTGTAGGCAAGCATCCGCAGCGCGTCCTGGCCGGGATGCACCGTGCGGTAGGCGCCGATGCGCTCGGCGACGACCGACGGGGGTAGGTCCGGCGGGACGTCGCGACGGTCGAGGCCGATCATGTCGAACACCGCCTGGACCGCGGCGCCCGGCTCGGCCTCGCCGGGATCGAGGTAGAGCCCGGTGCCCAGCGTCGCTTCCCGCAGGTAGACAAGCGGTGACCCCTCGGAGGCGAGCACGGTGTAGGGCAGGTTCGCCGGCGTGATCCGCGCGGCCAACCGGGGGTCCACGTTCTGCCGTCGCCGGGACTTCGGCATCCCGGTCTCGGTCATCTGTGCCGTCCATGACCGGAGGGTCGCGTCGTGCTCGGCGAACCAGGCCAGCCGCATCGGATGCAGCGGAAGCACGGCCACGGCGGCGATCGGCTGGTGCCCTGCGGTGTCGATGCTGAGCGACAGGGTGTCCATGGTGAGAAGGGCGAGGCGCGTCGCGTCGTCGGCGGCTGCGTCCAGGGCCCGCCGGAAGGTCTGGCAGTAGGCGGCGACCTCGGCGCGCAGGTCGTCGTCCCACCTCAGGGTCTCCACGACGTCGCGCGGCGCGCGACGACCCAGCGCCCCGTAGAGCTTGCGGCGGCGATCGGCCAGGGCCGGTGGAAGCGCTAGAGCGTGACCGTCGATGTCCCTGTCACCGAGGAGCTCGCCCTGCCGCCCCTCCGCCTCCCAGAGCGTGACGCGACCTTGCTCGGCGATCGCCCGGCGCTGCAGTGCGATGAGTACCGGGCTGAGTGCGAGGAGGACCGTCCGGCGCGCACCCAACCGCAGTGAGAAACCACCGCTGTTCCAACTCGGCGCGTCCTCGTCGAGGTCGTCCTGGCCGTCCAGCGCCGCCTCCAGACGGGCGTGGGCCAGGGAGAGCGCAGTCGCTCGCCGACCGCCGGTGCTCAGCACCTCCGCTTCCCAGCGGAGCGCGAACTGCTCGCCGTCCGCGGTCGCCACAGCGCGGTCGGTGAGCAGCACCGGCTGCCCGTCGGCGTCCAGCCCGGTGATGCGCAGGTACAGCATCGCTGCGCCGGCGAGATCGTCCTCGTCGATCTCGATCTTGACCGTCGCACGCCGCTTGTCGCCCTTGACGGTGGTCTTGGCGACGGGTTCCGCGTCCGCCTCGCGGAGGTCCTCGGGCGGCAATGCCTCGACGAGCCAGCGTGCGATGGCGTCCGTCCGGTCCGGGTCCGTCTTCCACGCCACGGTGACGGACGCCGGCGTCGACTCCCCGATCTCGGCGTAGGGCAACATGCCCGGACCGTCCTGCTTCAGCCGCGTGCCGACTCGCAGGGTCCCGTCCTCCTTGAGGAAGGGCACCACGCTCAGATGGTCGACCGGCACAGGGCAGCGCTCGACGAGCGGCCACTGTTCGAAGGTCAACGCCTCGTCGACGAGCCGTTCCGCCCACTCCGGCGCGTTCGAGAGGTCGACGTCCGGGCGACCGAGGTAGCGTGCGATGCGGTCACGCACCGGCCCGTCCTGCAGACCGGCCGCGGTGATCCGGTCAGCCACACTCGCGACAGCGCGCTGCGGCCGTGAGATCTCCTTGACGCACTGCGCGTTGCGCTCGAGGCGATCGGCGAGCTCCTCGCCGCCGAGGTCGGGGACGAGGCCGACGAGCGGGAGCATGCGGCCGAGGGTCGACCAATCGGGGTCGGCGGCGACGGCGGCGACGTAGCGCGCCCAAGCCTCCACCGGCCGGTTTCGGCCCAGGGCCCTCGCGACCCGCTGGACGCCGCGCTGGACGTCGTCGCCGAGGTCCGCGACCAGGCCGTCAGCAGCCGCGCGGAGGAGCACGGACAGGTCGTTGCGCTCGAAGCTGTTGTCGAGCGAGCTCGCGGCGGAGCCGGTCCCGACCGGGACCAGCAGGAGCAGCTGCCGCTCCTTGCGGTTGCGCAGCTCGATCGCCCGTTCCGCCGCGATGGCGACCGTGCCGTCGACGAGCGCCGGATCGTCGGCCAGGACGTGGACATCGGCAACATCGTGGGGCAGCACGTCCTGCACCGCCCGCACCAGCACGGGCGCGTCTTCCGAGCGGATGGAGTCGATCCGGACACAGTGGCCGGGTGCGTGTGCGTCAGTGTGGCCGCCGAGCTGTTCGGCGATCTTCTCTACGACAAGTTGGGGTAGCGGTGGGGCGATGGCGGGTACCGGCATCAGGCATCTCCGAGGGGGTGGTGCACGACCTGGACCGAGAAGTCGTCGGACAGCCCGTCGAAGCACCCCAGCAGCTGAAGCCGCACCTTGAACGCCTCCAGGTTCGCGTCGGCGGCCGCCCTGGCCTCGGCTCCGTCGAGGAAGGCCGGCGGCCGGTCGACCAGGATCCCGAACTCGTCGTGCAGGACATCCAGAACCTGTCGCAGGGGAATCTGTCGCCGGATGCCGTGCGTGGCCCGATCGACGAAGACGGCAAGCAGGAGCGCTTGGAGCAGTTCGTCGCTCGGCGCATAGCGCCAGCTACGCCGGTGCGGCTTGCTTCCCTGCAGGATGCCGTAGGGCTTCTTGATACCGCCGACACTGGCGTACCAGTCGACCGAGTTCTTGGTGGCCTTGGTCTGGTTGACCAGTTCGAGGACGTCCAACAGCTTGTCCAGCTCGGAGCTGTCGGCCGCCTGGATGCGCCGGAGATGGTCGACCTCGGCCTCGGTCGCGCCGGCCCCGGGCGCCTCGGCCACCAGGTCGTCGAGGCGTCCACCGGCGAAGTTCTCGACCCGTCGATGGTCCTTCATGGCGGCAAGCGCCACGAGCTGTTCCGGTCTGCTCAGGGATCGGATCCGGGCGAGCTCCTCCGGCATCCGCGACAGCGCGTTCTCGATGACGACGAAGGTCATGCGGTCCCGGAACCCCTGCCGGACGCGGTCCAGGTCTCGCTCGATGCACCGGCGGCAGATCCGGTCTGACTCCGATCCGAGATCGCCGGTGAAGTCGCAGTAGAGCTCCAGCCCCGAGGGCGGGGCTATCAGGGCCATGTCGGCCGGACGCTCGCCGGCGAGGATCAGCTCGCGCGCCACCCGGTCGGTACGCAGGGTGTAGGTGAAGAGGCCGATAGCGAGCAGGGCGGCGAAGCTCGACATGAGCGCGGGCGTCGGCAGCCGTTCGCCGTACTGCTCGACGTGGGCCAGCAGCCGGGCACCGAGGTCGGCCGCCACACCGGGCAAAGGGCTATCGACCGCCCCGCCGGCGACCGGCCGGGCATCGCCCGTCTCGATCCCCTCGACGAACCGGAACTCCAGCAGGGCCCCGATATCGAGCTGGTCGGCATCGACGAGCTGCGGCTCCCAGCGCGGCTCGGGCCCCAGCGCGAGGCCGCGGCCGGTCGCTGAGGCGATCACGGTCCGCAGCGCGGCGGCGGGATTGGCCGAACCTCTGTGCTCCAGCTCGTCGAGCAGCAGGCGGTAGACGACCTCGTCGACCCCCCGATGGCGGACTCGCTGCGTGGGGAGGCCGGCGCGGTACGCGGCCAGGCTGAGCGGGGCCGCCGCCAGCATCTGCTCGCCCGTGTGACTCCGGCCGACCGCACCCATCTCCACCACGCACGACCGCAGCCAACCGTCCAGCAACGCTCTGTCGGCTCGGTCCTCGAAGCCGACGACCGAGCCGGAGGTCAGCATCCGGTCGCGGTAGTCGGTAAAGCCGCTCGCATCGGTCAGCGTGGGGCTGGACCGACCCCCCTTCACACACAGCTCGAGCAGGTGCGGGAGCACGCGATCCGTGTCGACGTCGAGCAGCGAGAAGACCGTCAACGGGCGGTACTGGTAGGTGCGGAGCGCCGGGGGAAGGGAGATCGTCACCGCCGCCTCCCAACGATCCGGCCCCCAGCGACTTCGGCGGTCAGCCGATTGCCGGCTCCGTCGACGACGAGCACGGAGCGTGCGGGCTCCAAGCGCAGCCGCTGGCCGAACCCTTCGATCTCCTGCCGCAGGGCCGCCGAAGCCGGGTCGCCCAGCACCTCGCCGTCCGCCGCCCGCAGGATCAGCTCGGCGGTGTCCAGCGCGATCGCGAGGCGCTGCCCGCGGATGTGCCGCAGCTCCAGACGGTCGGGGAAGGACTCAATGTACGGGGAGCCGGCGCCGACGGCAGCCAGCTCGAAGGTCGCCGTGGGCAGTTCCTTGACCACGACCACGGCGCGCACCGCCGGATCGTCGTAGGCGCGGTCGCGCAGCCCCAGCCCGCCCCCCTCGAACCGGGGGAACGCGAGGATCCGCGAGAGCCCAAGAAGGAAGCGCGGCAATGCGGGCTCGGGCTTGTCCAGCGCTTGCAGGTACTCAGCGAAGTAGCGGTAGCTGCGTACCTCGGCACGGCCGCCGGGTGCTGTCCATTCGCCGAAGTACAGAGAGCGCTTGAGCCTGCCCAGCGACTCCGACGTCACCGCGGCGAGGTCGGGAACGAGCGTGCGCGAGGCGCGAGCCGCTCTCGCCGCGCCGGGGGCCGCCTGACGCGCGGGATCGAGCTCGCGCCACTCGTCGACGAGGTAGTCGCCGGTGCCGGACGCGAAGGCCAGATCTGACGCCTGCCGCCCTGTGCCCGAGCGTGGATCCTGGCCGGCCCGGTTCTCGGCGTGGACGTCCTCGCACGACAGGTCGCCGGTGATCAGCCATCCGAACGCCGACCGGACATCCCGAACCGTTGCCCGCCGACGACGTCGCAGATGGCTGGTCAGGAGCAGCTCCGACACGGCCTCCCGCGCCCCCGGTGTGCGCAACCGTTCGGCGTTCTCCCGGATCGGGCAGACGTCGCGGGCGGTGCAGGGCTCACAGGCGCTCCACCGCGCCGGGGAGGTGAACAGGGCTAGCACGTTGCCACCGAGGCCACCCACCCTGCCATCCGGCATCGCGAGCGCGCGCCGCTTGAGATCGACGAGAACGATCCGACCCCCGGGAGGGGCCCCGGACCGCTGCACGGTGATCTCCCTCGCGACTGCCGGGTACCGGTCCCCGAAGTCGGCGACGAACTGGGCCATCCGGCCGTCGTTCGCAGCCAGCAGGACGGTGTGCGGTGCCTCGCCGACCGGCTCGAGCGCGCCCTGGATCAACTCGTCCGAGCTGAGCCGGCCATGGGACTCGGAGGCGTCGAACACCGCGGCGAAGGTCCGACCCCCGAGCTCCTTGACCCAGCCCGCGGCGTCCGAACGATGCGTCGCCGCTCCCGCATCGTCGAGCGCGGCACCGACCTGAACGAGGAACGAGGTCTTCCCGTCCCCCGGGTTCCCGCTCAGCACCACTACGTCCAGCTCGCCGGCCAAGACGGCTGGCAGCAACGCAGTGTCCAGCCGGGTCTCCGCGTACGTCGTGCGCGCGAACTCGTCGTCCATGCCCCGGTTCCCGGCGTTGCCGATCCCGCTGCGTCGGTACAGGCCCCGCAGCGCTGCAACCGTCGGGTTCACCATCGGCCGGCCGGCCCGGACCGACGTGTCCCGAGCCCGCGAGATCCGGTCCGCGAACGTCGCTGCGTCCTGCGGACGGGCGCCAGGGTCGGCGGTCACGCCCTCGTAGAGCGCGCTGAGCAGCGCCCGGCCGAACCGCGCGAAGTGCTGCTCGGTCGGGGGAACCAAGACCTCCCGCTCCTCGATGCCCGGCCCGGCATACGGGTAGCGACCAAGCATGACGAACAGCAGCGATGCGGAGGCGCTGTAGATGTCCGCGGCGGGCGACCAGTGCCGTCGGGTCCACACCTCCGGCGCGGTGAACGGCGGCGACCCCACCGCCGACTGGGCCGCGTCCGCTTCTGCCGCCAGCCCAAAATCGATCAATGCCGCGCTGCCGTCATCGCGGACGATGATGTTCGTGGGGCTCACGTCGCGGTGGAAGATGAGATGCTCGTGGGCATCGGCCAGGCCGCGCAGGACGTCGACGGCGATCCGGCGGAACTGCTCGGCATCGGGCGCGCGTCCGGCGGTGAGCTCGCGCAGCGTCTGCCCCGGGATGTACTCCTGCACGAGCACGCCCGGCTCAGGCGCGTCGAGCACGTCGTAGGGCCGCGCGCACCGCGGGCTGTGCAACGCGTCGGCGTGCCGATACTCGTCCTTGACCTGCTCGTACCGGACGCGTCCTGGCCGCATGTGCTTGAGCGTGCGATGGGTCTCGAGCGTCTCGTCGAGAGCCAGCCAGGTGACGGCCCACGCGCCCTCGCCGAGCACACGGTCGAGCCGGTACCGACCACCCACAACAGTGCCCGGCTCCATGACGATCGGCGCTGGGCTGGGCCCGGGATCAGCGGCCCGCCCCGGCGCAGGAATGGGCGTCGGCCTGGGCGCCATGGCTGCCGCCGCCTCGGCAGCGTCCGGACGCTCGTTATGACGCGAAGCGAGGCACCGCGCGAGCAGCGAGCCCACCTGCGGGTAGGACGCCACCCACTCCCGGGCGACAGAGTGGTCGGGCTGGTCCGACGCGTCGCCACGCAGCCACTGTGTAAGGCACAGAGCGAGGCTGTAGACGTCGTCGCGCGGTTGCAGGAACCCGAGTGGCGTGTCCGGCGACTGGAACGCGGCCGAGGGATGCTCCTCGTCGAGCTCTGGGGCGATGGTCTGTTCCTGCGGCAGTCGGGACCGGCTGAAGTCTCGGAAGCGCACCCGGTTCTGTGGCGTCACCTCGACGGTTCGCAGCTGCAGCGCGCGATGCAGGATGCCCCTCGAATGGACCTCCGCGAGCGCGACGAACGCGTCGTGCACCACCTTCACGCCGATCGCCGGCGGCACCTGACCGTCGATGTGAGGAGGCAGCTTCTCGGCGGCGAGCTTGCCCAGGCTGGTGCCGTCCATCGCGACGACCACGGGGGTGACTCGGTAGCCCTCCCAGTCGAACCAGGGCTGTACCCGCCAGGTCCGCTGCGCGGCCGCGAGAGCGTCGAGGGCGCCGTGGTCGCGGATCGCCAGGCGCCGTGCAGCATCCGGATCGTCGGAGTTGGCCACCGGGACGCAGTAGAGGCCCACCGCCTCTCCCGCTGGGCTGCGCGCCGGGAAGACCAAGGTGTTTCCGTGGACGCCCGGCTTGCCCAGCACCTGGTACATCATGATCGTCGACGGGTACTCCGAGGCGCGCCGCTGCGGAAGGCCGATCAGGTAGCTCATCAGGCGGCTGCGCAGCGGGGCCATCGTCGGCGGGAGTTCCGCATCCTCGGCCAGCAGGACCCCCGCGGCCTCGCCGAGCCGTAGAACGACGTTCGCCCCGAGGTCGCGCGCGCCCTCCAACCGCAGCCCGTCGTGCGACATCACCACGTGTCCGAGCACCGGGCGAACCCCGCGAGGCAGCTCCTTCTGGGCGGCCGCCCAGCCATCCACCCTCTCGCGCAGCCGACCTGCAAGAACCCGCGTCGCGTGCGCGAGCTGGCTACCGGGATTCGGCCGAGCTTCGCCGTTCGAGTACCAACCGACCTCGCCCACGACGACGTGAGGACCCCACGCCTTCTCTTCGCAGACGTACACACCGTTGTCCCCGACGACGACCAGGTCGAGATCGACCGCGCTCATGTTGTGCGGCACCTGCCGACCCGCGACGACATCCCAGCTCGAGGGCAGATCGGCTGCCAGCCGGCGCGCGGCCTTCTCCTCGCCCGGGCCGTGCCAGTCCCCCAGAACGTGCAGTCGCGCCATTAGCCGGCAAGTCCGGCGAGATCCTCATGCGGCATGGGTTGTTCCCCTCACGATCACCTCTCTCATCGTCAGGAGATCACCCGCCGTTAACGCCGGCCCGTCTGCGGTAACCACCGCGGCTCCTGCTGGCCACGGCGTCGATCTGGCAAGCTGCGCCTGGTCCCAGGCGAGGAGATCATCACCTGCTCAAAACGGTCCCATTGATCTTTGAAGCGGTGCCGGGTTCGGGCAGCGTCGACCGCGCCCACTGTTTCACCAACGCGCAGCGGCAGCGTGCAGTGCGTCCATCGGCACTCCCGGGCCGCGCGGCCCATGACTTCGCCCGATGTCAGAGTGGTGGGCGCGGCAGGGATCGAACCTGCGACCGCTCGGGGTGTTGCGCAGGTACCGCTCCAGCGCCTCTCGCGCGATCCGCAACACCTCGACGGCGGCACCCTCGTCCTACGCCTCCGTCACCCGCCGCCCCTGCCGGTCGCGGACCTCCTCGGTGCCGAGGTCGACGTCCGGCCCGACGATCAGGCGACGTGCAGCCACGCGCGCAGAGCCTGTCGGATGATGTCGCTCGCACTGGTGTGTTCGGCATCGGCCCGTTCCGCCAGAGCCGCACGAAGCTCGGGATCCAGCCTCACCGGAAACACCTCGGCCGCAGCGTTCCCCAACGGACGGCGCCCACCAGGGCGACGCAACGTCGACACGTCGTAGCCGGCCTCGGCCTCCTCGGACAACCGGTCCACCAGCTCGTCCGTCACCGGCATTCCGCCGGACGTCCGCCCGCCTTCCTTCTCGCCAGCGCTCATCTCAGTCACTCCAGGTCACGGCAGCAGCCCTCGATACTTCGGTCTCATGCGCATCGCGTGGATCACGAGCTCGTCCCCGTCGTCGAGCAGGAGCACGACCGTCTCCAGCAGGTTGCCTGCCCGATCCGGTCCCAGCCGCAGCTCGCGGCGCGGACCGTCCTGATCGCCGTCCCTGCAGCGGGTAGGCGACCAGGAACCCGCGCGCTGCGTGCAGCACATCCTCGTCGGCGATGCCGTGCTTGCGCGACGACCGATGCACCTCCACCAGCCAATCGTAATACGAAACTCACCGCCGGTGAAGATCGCGGCCGCATCGGCGGCGATCGACAGCCTCGTCGATCGAAGCACGACATCTACGCAGGTCAGGCGGTGGGCGCGGCAGGGATCGAACCTGCGACATATCGGGTGTAAGGCCAACACTCCACGCCGCACGACGCCTCTACCAGCGCCTCCAAACCGCCAATCAGCCTCTCCAGTCGCCGCACGCCTCGCCGCTCATCACGATTTCGCACCACGTTTGATTCCACGCACATGATCGACCCAAGCCGATCGCACTACTCCGTTGCCTTCGGGTGGGCAGGGCTGGCGGCAACAACCCAGACGATCCGGCGGTCCGGATCGGGGCAGTACCAGATCCGCCCCGCCGCAGTCACCTCGTACTGCCACTGGTCGAACAGGCGGCCGCCGATCTGGCGTTGCGACAGCTGCCCCCGGAGTCGATGCTGGCGTCCGGGGTTCTCCGGGCGCAACGGCCGCTCCGTCAGCACGATCCATGCTTCCCACGTGTTGGCCTGAGCGACTCGACACAGCTCTTCCCAGCCCTTCGCCGCCTCCGAGGTGGCGAACCGTGCCTCCCACCCGTCAGGGCGAGCAGGTGGCGCGACACGATCACCGCGTTTGGCCGGCAAGGCTCACCCTCCGTGTGGCGCCGGCACCGGCCCCAGGTCAGTCTCCAAGGGCCTCGTCAATTCGTCGGTGAGAGCTGGTTCGGCATACACCACCGCAGTCGCCTTCCACTCGACCAGCACCTGCGCCAGCACCGACCATCGCCCCAGCTCAGCTGACGCCCCCACCGCACGCACGAAGTCGACGGCGAAGGCTCGCCGCTCCGCGTCCGGGAGGAGGTCGACCCACGGGAACTCCTCCCGCAGCACGTCCGCAGCAGCCTCCGACGGCAGATGAGCAAGAGCGTTGCGCAGAGCCCGCGCAGCGCTCATCGCACCGTCGGCGCCGGCGTTGGCGCTGTCCTCGCGCACCAGCAGCAGCGGCACCCCGTCGCGTCGGCGGACGCGCACGTCACCTCGGTCGGCGAGCGCAGCCACCGCCTTGGGATCGCGCTGCAGCTCACTCCACTGCACCTCGGTCGTCACGTCACCATCCTGAACATATTCAGAAGTTGACGCAAGACTACCACCGCCGAGCCATCCGGGCTGGTTCAGTCGATCTTGTCCGTGGTGCGAACTCACGTCCTACCGAGTCGACCAGAGCGAAGATTCACAGATAGACCCACGAATGTTTCCGCAGGTTAAGCGTGGGCGCGGCAGGGATCGAACCTGCGACATATCGGGTGTAAGCCGAGTGCTCTCCCACTGAGCTACGCGCCCGGCGGTCAGACCGCCGCGAGGGCCTTCTTCCAGGCATCCTGGTCACGGGCCTCACCGGGCCCGTTGACCTCGGCGAACTGCACCGTACCGGTCTTGTCCACCAGGAAGGTCCCCCGCAGGGCGAAGCCCGCGCCGTCGTTGAAGACCCCGTAGGCCTGCGCGACCTTGCCGTGCGGCCAGAAGTCGGCGAGCAGCGGGAACTGGTAGCCCTGGGCGTCGGACCACGCCTTGAGGGCGAACGGGTGGTCGACCGAGATCGCGAGGATCTGGACGTCGGCGTTCTGGAACGACGACAGGTCGTCGCGCACGGCGCAGAGCTCGCCGGTGCAGATGCCGGAGAACGCGAACGGGTAGAACACCACGAGGACGTTGCGGTCGCCGCGGAACGACGACAACGTCACCTCCTGGTTGTTCTGGTCCTTCAGCGTGAAGTCGGGGGCTTCGGTACCCACCTCGGGGGCCATGCGGACTCTCCTCGTTCGGTCTGGTCTGACGCGCTGTCCGAGCCTATCCGGCGTCGCTGCCGACGGCCCCCTTCACCGGCGCGACTTGCCCGTCTTGGGCGCCACCAGCCGCGAGCCGGCCCAGCCCTCGCTGACCGTGACGTTCGACGTCTGGGACAGCCCCGCTGTCGGCGCCGCCTCGGCGATCTCGCTGGGCTCGACGTGACCCGACCGGCCGGTCTTGGGCGTGAGCACCCAGACCACCCCGTTGTCGGCGAGCGGCCCGATCGCGTCCATCAGGGCGTCGACGAGATCACCGTCGCCGTCTCGCCACCACATCAGCACCAGGTCGATGACGTCGTCGGCGTCCTCGTCGACCATGTCGTCGCCGATGCGTTCCTCGACGGCGTCGCGGACGGCGTCGTCGACGTCCTCGTCCCAGCCCAGCTCCTGAACGACCATCCCCGGCTCGACGCCGAGCTTGCCCGCGATGTCGGACGTACGCCCGGCATCCTCCGCGGCGACCACGCTGCTGCTCCCCCTGTCCCTCGTCCCGAACGGATGCGGAATCCGAACACGGGACTCGCCCGCGCGCAACCACTCGTTACGCGATCGGTCCGCGAGGGGCACGATAGGGGACGTCACCGACCTTGGGAGAACCGTTGACAGGCCAGACGCCTCCGCGCCGCGTGCACGTCATCCGCGACGGCCTCGCGGCCCACCTGCCCGACATCGACCCCGAGGAGACCGCCGAGTGGTTGGACTCCTTCGACGCGGTCGTCGATGCCGCTGGCCAGCAGCGCGCCCGCTACCTCATGCTGCGGATGCTGCAGCGCGCGCGCGAGCGCCACGTGGGCGTGCCGTCCCTGACCAGCACCGACTACGTCAACACCATCCCCACCGACCGCGAGCCGTGGTTCCCGGGCGACGAGGAGACCGAACGCGCCTACCGCCGCTGGATCCGGTGGAACGCCGCGATGACCGTGCACCGCGCGCAGCGGCCCGGCATCGGCGTCGGCGGCCACATCTCGTCCTACGCCAGCTCGGCGACGCTCTACGAGGTCGGGTTCAACCACTTCTTCCGGGGCAAGGACCACCCCGGCGGCGGCGACCAGGTCTACCTGCAGGGCCACGCCTCCCCCGGCGTCTACGCGCGTGCCTTCCTCGAGGGCCGCCTGTCGCAGGACCGCCTCGACGGGTTCCGCCAGGAGCTGTCGCACGGCGGGCCGGGCGCCGGGCTGCCCTCGTACCCGCACCCGCGGCTCATGGCGGACTTCTGGGAGTACCCGACGGTCTCGATGGGCCTCGGCCCGATGAACGCGATCATGCAGGCCCGGTTCAACCGCTACCTGCGCGACCGGGATATCCGGGACACCGACGACCAGCACGTGTGGGCGTTCCTCGGCGACGGCGAGATGGACGAGCCGGAGTCGCGCGGGATGATCCACGTCGCGGCGACGGAAGGCCTGGACAACCTCACGTTCGTCGTCAACTGCAACCTGCAGCGGCTCGACGGGCCGGTCCGGGGCAACGGCAAGATCATCCAGGAGCTGGAGGCGTTCTTCCGCGGCGCGGGCTGGAACGTGATCAAGGTCATCTGGGGCCGCGAGTGGGACGCGCTCCTGCACGCCGACCGGGACGGCGCCCTGATCAACCTGATGAACACCACCCCGGACGGGGACTACCAGACCTACAAGGCCAACGACGGCGCGTTCGTCCGCGAGCACTTCTTCGGCCGCGACCCGCGCACGAAGGCGCTCGTCGAGCCGATGTCCGACGCCGACATCTGGAACCTCAAGCGCGGCGGCCACGACTACCGCAAGGTGTACGCGGCCTACGCCGCGGCACTCGAGCAGGAGGGCCAGCCCACCGTCATCCTCGCGAAGACGATCAAGGGCTACGGCCTCGGCTCGCACTTCGCCGGCCGCAACGCCACCCACCAGATGAAGAAGCTGTCGCTGGCCGACCTCAAGCAGTTCCGGGACGAGCAGCGCATCCCGATCACCGACCGGCAGCTGGAGGACAACCCCTACGTGCCGCCGTACTACCACCCGGGCGAGGACGCCCCGGAGATCCAGTACATGCTCGAGCGGCGGCGGGCGCTGGGCGGACCGGTGCCGTCGCGGCGGGTCGCGGCCAAGCCGCTCGTGCTGCCCGGCGACAAGGTCTACGACGTCGTGCGCGGCGGCTCGGGCAAGCAGGAGGTCGCCACGACGATGGCGTTCGTCCGGCTGCTCCGCGAGCTGATCAAGGACAAGGGCATCGGCGGGCGGTTCGTCCCGGTCATCCCGGACGAGGCCCGCACGTTCGGCATGGACTCCATGTTCCCGACGCAGAAGATCTACAACCCGCACGGCCAGCTGTACACGTCGGTGGACGCGTCGCTGATGCTCGCCTACCGGGAGTCCGAGCATGGCCAGCTGCTGCACGAGGGCATCAACGAGGCCGGCTCGGTCGGCTCGTTCACCGCCGCCGGCACGGCCTACGCGACGCACGGCGAGCCGATGATCCCGGTCTACGTCTTCTACTCGATGTTCGGCTTCCAGCGCACCGGCGACTCGATCTGGGCCGCTGCCGACCAGATGGCCCGCGGGTTCCTCGTCGGGGCGACGGCCGGGCGGACCACGCTGACCGGCGAGGGGCTGCAGCACAACGACGGGCACTCGCTGCTGCTCGCCGCCACCAACCCGGCGGTCGTGTCCTACGACCCGGCGTTCGCCTACGAGATCGCGCACATCGTCCGCGACGGCCTGCGGCGCATGTACGGCGAGAGCGGCGACGACGGCGTCCTGGCCGGCGAGAACGTCATCTACTACCTCACCGTCTACAACGAGCCCTACGTCCAGCCGGCAGAGCCGGAGAACCTCGACGTCCAGGGCGTCCTGCGTGGCATCTACCGGTACGCGGAGTCGCCGCTGCGCGGCGACGGCGACCCGAAGGTGCGCATCCTCGCGTCCGGCGTGGCGATGCCGTGGGCGCTGCACGCCCGCGACCTGCTGTCCCAGCAGTGGGGCGTCGGCGCAGAGGTCTGGTCGGTGACGAGCTGGGGCGAGCTGCGCCGCGACGGCGTCGAGTGCGACCAGCACAACCTGCTGCACCCCGACGAGGCGCGGCGCGTGCCCTACGTGACCAGGGCGCTCGGCGAGGGCGCCCCCGTCGTCGCCGTGTCGGACTGGATGCGCGCCGTCCCGGATCTGGTCCGGCCGTACGTCCCCGCGCCGTTCCTGTCGCTGGGCACCGACGGGTTCGGCCTGTCCGACACCCGCCCGGCGGTGCGCCGGCACTTCAACGTCGACGCGGAGTCGATCGTGGTCGCGGCGCTGGAGAGCCTTGCGCAGCGGGGCGAGGTCGACCGGGCCGCGGTCGCCGAGGCGGCGGCGAAGTACCGGATCGACGACCCCCAGGCGGCGGGCCCGCAGACGAGTGACAGCGGTGTCGCCTGACCGGGTGCCTCCGAACGGCGGTCGACGGGGTTCGAGAAGGCCACCCTCATCTCCGCAGAGGGCGTGAGGGTGGCTTTCCCGAACCGCGGACAAGGGCGGGAATCGGCACAAATCCGCGGGTCAAGGGGCTCTACATCGGGCGTCGGAGGCGATACGCTCCGCGCGACGTCCCGACGTGATCGTGTCGTGACGCGGAAGCGCTAGGAGAGCAAGGATGGCAGAGGGCACCGTCAAGTGGTTCAACAGCGAGAAGGGCTACGGCTTCCTCGCACCCGACGGTGGTGGAGCGGACGTGTTCGTGCATTACTCCGCGATCCAGGTCAGCGGTTACAAGAGCCTCGACGAGGGCCAGCGCGTGTCGTTCGACATCGAGCAGGGCCAGAAGGGACCGCAGGCCAGCAAGGTCACACCGCTTCACTGAATTCTGTCAGCGGTCCCGATAAACGGACCGATCCCTTCGCAGCGTCCCGGCCATGACGGTCGTCTCGAATGCGACGCTGCGCCGTATCGAGCTGGCCTCCGGCGGACTCGCGGCCGAATGTCTGGCCGCGATGGAACGCGACCAACCCGGGTTTGCGCTGCTTCCCGCCGACCAACGGGCCGCCGTCCTGCTGGTGACGCAGACCGGCGTCGCGAACTTCGTCGCATGGCTCGGCAAACGGGGCGAGTCGATCAGACTCACGGCCGAGGCGTTCCGGATCGCGCCGCGCGATCTCGCCGAGCGGCTCTCCCTGCGCCAGACCGTCGACCTGGTCCGCATCGCCACGAACGTCTTCGAGCGGGACTTGCCGCCGCTCGCCGCCGACGAGACGGAGCGGCGCGTGCTGGTCGAGGGCATCCTGCGCTTCGGCCGGGAGATCGCGTTCGCGGCCGCGGCCGTGTACGCCGACGAGGCCGAGACCCGCGGCGCGTGGGACGCACGGCAGGAGGCCCTCGTCGTGGACGCCGTCGTGCGCGGGGAGACCGACCACGCGCTCGCCTCCCGGGCGTCGGCCCTGGGCTGGGACGCCGCCGAGGCCGTCCGGGTCATGGTCGGCAGCCCCGCCCCGGCCGGCGTCCGCGCGCCCGAGCGGCTGCTCCGCGAGGAGGCCCGCCACGCCGGGCGCAGGGTGCTGGTCGGGGTCCAGGGCAGCCAGCTCGTCGTGCTCGTGTCCGAGCCCGCCTCCGACGGCGCACAGCCGACGACGGACCCGGCCGGCACGGACGTCGCCGTGCGCCTCGCCAGGGGGTTCGGCCCGGGGCCGGTCGTCGTGGGCCCGCTCGCGCCGGACCTGCGGTCGGCGCACGCCAGCGCGACGGAGGCGCTGGCCGGGCTGCGGGCCGCCCCCGGCTGGACCGCCGCGCCGCGGCCCGTGGCAGCCGACGACCTCCTGCCCGAACGGGCGCTGGCCGGTGACGCCGCGGCGCGCGACCGCCTCGTCGCGACCGTCGTCGCACCGCTCGCCGGCGCCGGCGGCGAGCTCGCGCCGACCCTGGAGGCCTACCTGGACGGCGGCGGTGCGCTGGAGGCGTGCGCTCGGGCGCTGTTCGTCCATCCGAACACGGTGCGGTACCGGCTGCGGCGGGTGCGTGAGGTGACCGGGCGCGACCCCACCGCGGCACGCGATGCGCTCGTGCTGCGGGTCGCCGTGATCGTCGGCCGACTCCATGGGTAGTTCCTCCAATTCCGGATCGATATTGGCCGGGGTGACGCCCGACTCGTTTGGAGGAAACCTCCAAACCCGTGGCCCGTTGTTGGTGACGACCGCTCTGCCGCGACCGGCCCGCGGCGGTGTTCGCTGTAGGCCGTGATCGCTCTCCTCGCACCTGGCCAGGGGTCGCAGACCCCCGGCATGCTGACGCCCTGGCTGGACGATCCCGCCGCCGGGGCCGACCTGGAGCGCTGGTCGGCGGCCGCCGGGCTGGACCTGCGGCGCCTCGGGACGACCGCGGACGCGGAGGAGATCAAGGACACGGCGGTCACCCAGCCGCTGATCGTCGCGGCGTCCCTGCTGGCGGCCCGGCGGCTCGACGTGCCGGCCGACGCCCCGGTCGCCGGCCACTCGGTCGGCGAGCTGGCCGCCGCCGCGCTCGCCGGCGTCGTCGACGCCGACACCGCCGTCGCGCTGGCCGCCGTCCGCGGGCGCGAGATGGCCGCGGCGTGCGCGCTGGAACCGACCGGCATGAGCGCCGTGCTGGGCGGCGACCCCGACGCCGTGCTGGCCACGCTGGAGCGGCTCGGACTGCAGCCGGCGAACCGCAACGGCGGCGGCCAGGTCGTCGCGGCGGGGCCGCTGCCGGCGCTGGCCCGGCTGGCCGAGGAGAAGCCGGAGAAGGCCCGCGTCATGCCGCTGGCCGTGGCCGGGGCGTTCCACACCTCGTTCATGGCTCCGGCCGAGGAGGCCCTGCGCGCCTACGCCGCCGCGATCACCCCGCGCGACCCGCAGCGGCCGCTGCTCTCCAACGCCGACGGAGCGGTCGTCGCCGACGGCGCCGAGGTGCTCGCCCGGCTCGTCGCGCAGGTCACCCGCCCCGTGCGGTGGGACGCTTGCCTGGCGACACTGCGCGGCCTCGGCGTCACCGCCGTCGTCGAGCTGCCGCCGGCGGGCGCACTCGTCGGCCTCGTCAAGCGCGAGCTGAAGGGAACTGCCACCGTGGCACTCAAGACCCCCGACGACGTGGAGAAGGCAACCGTCTTGATCAAAGAGCAGGCATCCGCATGACCGCGCTGCGGCTCGCCCCGGCCACGCCTGGCGCGCGCCTGCTCGGGTTCGGCTCCGTCCAGCCCGAGCGGGTCGTCTCCAACGAGGAGCTGGCCCAGCTCATCGACACCGACGACCAGTGGATCCGCGAGCGCGTCGGCATCCGCAACCGGCGCATCGCCGACCCGGACACCCTGCTGGTCGACATGGCCGCCGACGCGGGCGCGCTGGCCGTCAAGGACGCCGGGTTGACCCCCGCCGAGATCGACACCGTCGTCGTCGCCACGTGCACGATGCCCAACCCGATACCGAACGCCGCGGCGCAGACCGCGGAGAGGATCGGCATCCACGCCCCGGCCGCCTTCGACGTGAACGCCGCGTGCGCCGGCTTCTGCTACGGCCTGGGCGCCGCCGCCGACCTCGTCCGCTCCGGCAGCGCCCGGCACGTCCTCGTCATCGGCGCGGAGAAGCTCTCCGACTGGCTGGACTGGAAGGACCGCTCCACCGCGATCATCTTCGCCGACGCGGCGGGTGCCGCCGTCGTCGGGCCGGCCCCCGACGAGGCGTCGGTCGGCATCGGGCCGGTCGCCTGGGGCAGCGCGGGCGACCTCGCCCACGCCATCCGCATCCTCGACCCGGACGAGCAGCGGTCCCGCGCGGGCGGCGCCCTTGTGCAGGAGGGCCAGGCCGTCTTCCGCTGGGCGACGACCCAGATCGCACCGGTCGCGCTGCGCGCCGTCGAGCTGGCCGGGCTCACGCCCGCCGACATCGACGTGTTCGTGCCGCACCAGGCCAACCTGCGCATCGTGGACGCCGTGGCGAAGCGCCTGCGCTCCAAGGGAGCCCGCGACGACATGGTCGTGGCCGACGACATCGTCGAGTCCGGAAACACCTCGTCCGCGTCCATCCCGATGGCCATCGACCACATGCGGGCGGCCGGCCGGGCCCGCTCCGGCGACACCACCCTGCTCGTCGGGTTCGGCGCCGGCCTGTCCTACGCCGGCCAGGTCGTCGTCCTTCCCTAAGATCCGAGTCAAGACGTCCACCCAGAAGGAGAACCCCGTGGCAGACAACGCCGAGATCCTCTCCGGCCTCGCCGAGATCGTGGAGGAGGTCGCCGGCATCGACACCGCCGAGGTGACCGCCGACAAGTCGTTCGTCGACGATCTCGACATCGACTCGCTCTCGATGGTCGAGATCGCCGTCCAGGCCGAGGACAAGTTCGGCGTCAAGATCCCCGACGACCAGCTCGCCGAGCTGAAGACCGTCGGCGACGCTGTGGACTACATCGCGAAGCACCAGTGACGGGACCCACCCACCCGCCCGTCCACGCGGAGGCGCCATGAGCACCGCCGACATCGTCGTCACGGGGCTGGGAGCCACCACGCCGCTCGGCGGTGACGTCGACGCGACCTGGGAGGCGATGCTCGCCGGGCGGACGGGGGTCCGCTCGATCGACGACGACGCGCACGCCTGGGTCCGCGACCACGACCTGCCGGTCCGCATCGCGTCGCCGCTGGCGGTCTCCCCCGACACCGTGCTGCCGCGCGTGCAGGCGCGCCGGATGGACCGCTGCGAGCAGGTCGCGGTGGTCGCGGCGCAGCAGGCGTGGGCGCACGCCGGCCTGGGCGAGCCCGGGGTCGACGTCGAGCCCGAGCGGCTCGCGGTCGTCATCGGCACCGGGATCGGCGGCGCGGTCACCCTCCTCGAGCAGGACGACCTGCTGGAGGGGCCGGGCCTGCGCAAGGTCTCGCCGCTGACGGTGCCCATGCTCATGCCGAACGGCCCCGCCGCGTGGGTCGGCCTCGAGTTCAAGGCGCGGGCCAGCGTGCACGCCCCGGTCTCGGCCTGCGCGTCCGGCGCCGAGGCGCTGGCCTGGGCGGTGCGCCTGCTGCGGGCGGGCGAGGCGGACGTCGTGCTGGCGGGCGGCGCCGAGTCGTGCATCACCGGGATCACCGTCGCCGGGTTCGTCCAGGCGCGGACGCTGTCGCAGCGCAACGACGAGCCGGAACGCGCGTCGCGCCCGTTCGACGCGCAGCGCGACGGGTTCGTCCTCGGCGAGGGCGCCGGCGTCATGGTCCTCGAGCGGGCCGAGCACGCGGCCGCGCGCGGAGCGCAGGTGCACGGGCGGATCGCCGGCTACGGGATCACGTCCGACGCGTACCACATCACCGGGCCCGACCCGGCGGGCCACGGGCAGATCCGGGCGATGCAGAAGGCCGTCGCCGACGCGGGGCTGGCGCCGACCGACGTCGACCACGTGAACTGCCACGCCACCTCGACGGTGGCGGGCGACGTCGGCGAGGCCAAGGCCGTCCGCAGCGCGCTGGGCGAACACGTCGTCCTGACCGCGCCGAAGTCGGCGCTGGGCCACATGGTCGGGGCCGCCGGTGCCGTCGAGAGCATCGTGACCCTGCTCTCGATCCGGGACGGGATCATCCCCGCGACGCTCAACCTGGAGAACCTCGACCCCGGCGTCGAGCTCGACGTCGTGGCGGGCGAGCCGCGCAAGGCCGACATCGGCGCGGCCGTCTGCAACTCGTTCGGCTTCGGCGGCCACAACGTCGCCGTCGCGTTCACGAAGGTCTGACGGCGGCACCCGGGCCGCGACGGCCCGACCGCCGGACGGCACGTCCGCCCGCGAACTGCGGGCGTGCCGTTCCCGTCCCCGGGCTCAGCCGACCTGGTGCAGCCAGGTGACCGGCGCGCCGTCCCCGGCGAGGCGGTACGGCTCCAGCGCCTCGTCCCACGCCTCGCCGAGCAGGTCCCGGATGCGCGAGGGCACCTGCCCGGCCGGGGCCTCGGCCAGCAGCGCGCGCAGCTGGTCCTCCGCCACGACGATGTCGCCGTTCGCGCTGGTGCGCCCGCGCCACAGCCCGAGGACGGGCACGTGGCAGAAGCGCTCGCCGTCCACGCCCGGCGTCGGCTCCTCGGTGACCTCGAACCGCAGCATGGTCCAGGCCCGCAGGGCACCGGCCAGCGCGCCGCCGCTGCCGACCGGGCCGGCCCACGTGCACTCCGCGCGCATCTGGCCCGGTGAGCCGGGCTGCGGCGTCCACTGCAACGCGACCTTCGTCCCGAGCACGCCGGAGATCGCCCACTCGACATGCGGGCACACCGCAGCCGGCGACGAGTGGACGAAGATCACGCCGCGTGCTTCCACTACAGACCTCCAACGTCGACGAGGGCCGTCTTCCCCTACGTCCTCGCGCGTCGGTGTCCGGTGCTGTCGTGCTCAGGTTGCTGTCGAGGCTGTTGTTGTCGATCGCGAGTCTGCCAGAGCGCGGCGACCGTTCCGACCCCGACACGCCGGGAGATCACCCGTGCGGGATCACGCCGTGTAGTACGACGTCCCGCCCTCGTCGACCCGCTTCACGATGCCCCGCTCGACGAGCACCTCGAGGTGCGAGAGCGTCTCCAGCACGGCGAGCATCGAGTTGAACAGGTCGAGATCGGCGAACGGCGTCTCCCGGCGGGTCCAGCGCAGGACCTGCGCGACGAGGTACGCCGTGTCGCGGCCCTCGTCCAGCGCCGCGAGCGTCGCGTCCAGCCGGTGCGCGTGGTGGGCGAGCAGCTGGTCGACGCGCTCGTGCACGCGCATGCCGACCGGGCCGTGCGCGGGCAGCAGGGCCGCGTCCGGGCGGGCGCGCACGAGCTGCAGCGACGTCAGGTAGTCGGCCAGCGGGTTCGCGGGAGGGGCCGGCTCCAGTGCGATCGACGGCGTGATCCGCGGCAGCACGTGGTCCCCGGAGAACAGCAGCTCGGCCGCCTCGTCGGCGTAGACGACGTGACCGCGCGTGTGGCCCGGCGTCTCGACCGCGGTGAGGGTGCGTTCGCCGACCCGGACGAGTGCCCCGTCGGGGATCCACTCGTCCGGCGGGGCGTAGGCGTCCGGGTCGCCCTCCGGCGGCTCGAGCGCGGACAGCCGGCCGATCAGCTCGGCCGCGCCAGCGCGCTCCAGGCGCAGCCACTGCCGTCCGCCCTCCGGCCGGTCGGTCTCGTTGATGGCGGCGATGCTCGGCTGCTCCCCCTTGCCCAGCGCGACCCGGGTGCCGAACTCGCGCCGCAGCGCGACGGCCTGCGTGTAGTGGTCGCGGTGGATGTGGGTGACGAGGAACCGCTCGACGTCGCCGAAGCCGGCCCCCAGCGTGTCGAGGGCCTTCGCCAGCAGCGTGCGGGCCTCGGGCACCGTCCACCCGGCGTCGACGACCGTGACGGCCGAGCCGTGCCGGATCGCGTAGACGTTGACCGCGCGCAGGCCGTCCTGCGGCAGCGGCAGGGGGATCCGGTGGACGCCGGGGGCGCAGCGGTACACGCCGGGTCGGGTCCAGTCGCCTTCGGGGTCGTCGTCCTCGATCACCACCACCGCCCGACCCTACGACCTGGGTGGCCGGTTCACCCGACGGTGCGGCGCACGCCACCCCACGGTGACCCCGCGGGTCGCTAGGGTTCGCCGAACCTGACGGAGGGTGCGCGATGGACGACGGATTCCTCACCGTGGCGGAGGTCGCCGCGCGGATGCGGGTGTCGAAGATGACCGTCTACCGGCTCGTGCACAACGGAGCGTTACCGGCAGTGCGGTTCGGCCGGTCGTTCCGGGTCCCGCGCCGCGCGGTCGACGAGCTGATCCGCGGGGCCGTCTACGACGCGGGCTGACGCCGGGGGCTGACGGGGCTCGCCGCGGCGGCCCGCTACCGCTGCCGGCCCCGCGGGACCAGCGGTGTCGGGGGCAACGGCGGCGCCGGCAGGGCGGCGTCCGGCCCGGGAACGGGCGCGAAGCCACCCGCCTCCCAGCGCGCGCGGGCCGCGTCGATCTCCTCACCGGTGCGGGCGACGAAGTTCCACCACATGACGATCCGCTCGGTGAACGGCACGCCGCCCAGCAGCAGCAGCCGGCCCTCGCCCCCGAGGCGCAGGTCCCGGCGTCCGGTTCCGAGATAGGCCAGCGAGCCGGGGGCGAGGCCGGCCCCGTCGACCTCGGGCGCGCCCGTGACCGTCAGGACGGCGTGCTCGAAGTCCGGCTCCAGCGGCAGGCGCGCCGGGCCGGCCACGGTCACGTCGACGCCCACCAGCGGCGAGTGCGTCCGGCCGGGCGAGCGGGCGCCGTCGACGTCGCCGAGCAGGACCGTCGCGCGCAGGCCCGCGACGTCGAGCACGGGCAGGCCCGCGTGGTGCTCGAACCGGGGCGGGACGGCGCGGTCGGTGTCCGGCAGCGCCACCCACAGCTGGGCGCCGTGCAGGATCGGGCCGTGCGGCGTCGGGGACACCTCCGAGTGCGCGATGCCCTCCCCCGCCGTCATCAGGCCGAGGTCACCCGGCCCGACGACGAGGTCGTTGCCGAGGCTGTCGCGGTGGCGGATCTGGCCGTCGAGCACCCAGCTGACGGTCTGCAGGCCGATGTGCGGGTGGGGAGGGACCTGCATGCCCGGCCGCGCCGCGACCTCGTCGGGGCCGTAGTGGTCGACGAAGCACCAGGCGCCGATCATCCGCCGGCCCAGGGTCGGCAGCAGCCGCCGCACGAGCGTGCCCTCGCCGAGCGGGACGGCGCGTGCCGGCAGGAGCTCCCGCACCGGACCGGCGCCCGGCACGCCCCGGCAGACCTCGACGGAGGGGTCGGCCGCCACGTTGCTCATGTCACCACGGTAACGGCCGGGACCGTCCCACGGCGCCGGGTCGCGGGCCGCAACGCCGGCGTAACCCCTCGGACGATCACGCCACCTACGCTGGCGACCACCATGACGACCGCGCTCCCGTCGCCGCTCGGGCACGCGCCCGACCTGCGGTTCCGCGTCGTGCACGGCTACCGGCGGGCCTTCCGGGTCGCGGGGGCCGGCCCGGCGCTGGTGCTGGTGCACGGCATCGGCGACAGCTCGGCCACCTGGGATCCCGTGCTCCCCGCGCTGGCCCGGCGCCACCTCGTCATCGCCCCGGACCTGCTCGGGCACGGCAGCTCGGACAAGCCCCGGGCCGACTACTCCGTCGCCGCCTACGCCAACGGGGTGCGCGACCTGCTCGGCGTGCTCGGGGTCGAGCGCGCGACGCTGGTCGGGCACTCGCTCGGCGGGGGCGTCGCGATGCAGTTCGCCTACCAGTTCCCCGAGCGGACCGAGCGGCTGGTGCTCGTCGGCTCCGGCGGCGCCGGGCCGGACTACCTGACCCGCGGCATGCCGACGCTGCTGGTCTGGGGCGCCCGGGACGCGGTCGTGCCCGTCGCGCACGCACACCGGGCGCACCGGGCCATGCCGGGCAGCCGGCTGGAGGTGTTTCCCCGGGCGGGGCACTTCCCGTTCCACACCGCCCCGACCCGGTTCGTGCGGGTGCTCGAGGAGTTCCTCGCGGCCACCGCCCCGGCCACCTGGAGTGCCGAGCAGTGGCGGCAGCTGCTGCGCTCCCCCACCGAGGCGGTGTCACCCGCGGAGGCCGGAGAGCGCAGCGCCACCTGATCCCCCGGCGGGGGGAGGCGACCGGCCGGCGCGCGACCGGCCGCCTCCGGTCCTCAGCTGCAGCCGCTCGTGGAGCCGCAGCCCTCGCAGAGGTAGCAGCTGCCGGCCGGGCGCATCTTCGTCCCGCAGGTCATGCACAGCGGCGCGTCGGCCGCCTTGCCCAGCCGCAGCTCCAGTAGCTCGGTCGAGCTGCCGACCTCCGCAGGCGCCGGCGCGGCCCCGGACGCGACGGGCTGCGTGTGCTCGGTGTCGACCGACGCCTGCATGCCCTCCACGTCGACCGTCTCCTCCGACGGAGACCCGTACGAGCCGTTGACCTGTGCGGCCCGCTCCTCCGCCGAGAAGATGCCCAGCTGGGCCCGCTTCTCGTAGGGCAGGTAGTCCAGCGCGAGCCGCCGGAACAGGTAGTCCAGGACGCTCGTGGCGATCCGCAGGTCCGGGTCGTCGGTCATGCCGGCCGGCTCGAACCGCAGGTTGGAGAACTTCGACACGTAGAACTCCAGCGGGATGCCGTACTGCAGGCCCACGGAGATCGACATCGAGAAGGCGTCCATCACGCCGGCGAGCGTCGAGCCCTGCTTGCCGAGCTTGACGAAGATCTCGCCGAGGCCGTCGTCCGGGTACGACCCCGCGGTCAGGTAGCCCTCCGCGCCCCCGACCGTGAACGACACGGTCTGGCTCGGGCGCTTCTTGGGCAGCCGCCGCCGCACCGGCCGGGTCTCGACGACGGTGGCCTTCGGCTCCTCCGCCGCGCCCTTCGCCGTCCTCCCGGCCGAGAGCGGCTGGCCGACCTTGCAGTTGTCGCGGTAGATCGCCAGCGCCTTGAGGCCGAGGCGCCACCCCTCCAGGTAGATCTGCTCGACGTCCTCGACGGTCGCCGTCTCGGGCATGTTGACCGTCTTGGAGATCGCCCCGGACAGGAACGGCTGCACCGCGGCCATCATCCGGACGTGTCCCATCGCGGCGATGACCCGCTCGCCCATCGCGCAGTCGAAGACCTCGTAGTGCTCGGGCCGCAGCGCGGGGGCGTCGACGACGTGGCCGTGCTCGCCGACGTAGGAGACGACCGCCTCGACCTGCTCGGGCTGGTACCCCAGCCGCAGGAGCGCGCGCGGCACGGTCTGGTTGACGATCTGCATCGACCCGCCGCCGACCAGCTTCTTGAACTTCACCAGCGCCAGGTCGGGCTCGATGCCGGTCGTGTCGCAGTCCATCATCAGGCCGATCGTCCCGGTCGGGGCGAGCACGCTGGCCTGCGCGTTGCGCCAGCCGTTCTTCCCGCCGACCCGCAGGCACTCCTGCCAGGTGCTCGTGGCGAGCCGGTGGACCGGCGCGCTCGCGGGGAACGTGCGCACGTTGTCGTTGGCCGCCGCATGCTTGCGCATGACGCGCTGGTGCGCCGAGGCGTTGCGGGCGTAGCCCTCGTAGGTGCCCACGACGCCGGCGAGCTCGGCAGACCGCTTGTACGCCGCGCCCGTCATCAGCGACGTGATCGCCGCGGCGAGCGCCCGGCCGCCCTCGGAGTCGTACGCGTGCCCGGTCGCCATCAGCAGCGCGCCGAGGTTGGCGTAGCCGATGCCCAGCTGCCGGAACGCCCGGCTGGTCTCGGCGATGGCCTCCGTCGGGAAGTCGGCGAAGCAGATCGAGATGTCCATCGCCGTGATGATCAGCTCGACGGCCTTCGCGAAGCGTGGCGCGTCGAACTGCCCGTCCTCGCCGAGGAACTTCAGCAGGTTGAGCGAGGCCAGGTTGCAGCTGGAGTTGTCCAGGTGCATGTACTCGCTGCACGGGTTGGACGCGCTGATGCGGCCGGACTCGGGGCAGGTGTGCCAGTCGTTGATCGTGCCGTCGTACTGGATGCCCGGGTCGGCGCACTCCCAGGCGGCCTGGGCGACCGTGCGGAAGAGCTTGCGGGCCCCGACCGTCTCGACGACGTCGCCGGACATCCGCGCGCGCAGCCCGAACTCGCCGTCGGACTCGACCGCGCGCATGAACTCGTCGGTGACCCGCACCGAGTTGTTGGCGTTCTGGTACTGGACCGAGGTGATGTCGGAGCCGCCGAGGTCCATGTCGAAGCCCGCGTCGCGCAGCACGCGGATCTTCTGCTCCTCCTTGGCCTTGGTGACCACGAACTCCTCGACGTCGGGGTGGTCGACGTCCAGCACGACCATCTTCGCCGCGCGCCGGGTCGCGCCGCCGGACTTGATGGTGCCGGCGCTGGCGTCGGCGCCCCGCATGAACGACACCGGGCCCGACGCCGTCCCGCCGGAGGACAGCAGCTCCTTCGACGAGCGGATGCGCGACAGGTTGAGCCCCGCCCCCGAGCCGCCCTTGAAGATCAGCCCCTCCTCGCGGTACCAGTTGAGGATCGACTCCATCGTGTCGTCGACGGAGAGGATGAAACACGCGCTGACCTGCTGCGGGCTGGCCGTGCCGACGTTGAACCACACCGGCGAGTTGAAGCTGAAGACCTGGTGCAGCAGCATCCAGGTCAGCTCGTGGGCGAAGATCTCCGCGTCCTCGGGCGTCGCGAAGTACCCGTGCTCCACGCCGGCGCGGTGGTAGACGCCGACGACGCGGTCGATGAGCTGGCGCAGGCTCGACTCGCGATGCGGCGAGCCGGCGGCACCGCGGAAGTACTTGCTCGTGACGATGTTGGTGGCGTTGACCGACCAGAAGTCCGGGAACTCGACGCCGGTCTGGGAGAAGTTGACCGTCCCGTCCCGCCAGTTGGTCATGACGACGTCACGGCGCTCCCACGCCACCTCGTCGTACGGGTGCACGCCGGGTCTGGTGTACACGCGCTCGACGGTGAGCCCGGGCGCCCGTCGCGGCGCGGACTTCTTCCCGCGGCCTCCCGGCGCGCTGCCGGACGGGGTTCCGACGGTCTCGGTCATGCTCTTTCCTTCCTGCGGCGCGGCGCCTGGGGTCGCCGGCCGGTCGGGGCTGGTCGTGCAGGGTGGTGCGGGTCGTTCCGGGTACTGCGGGTGCGCGCGGTCGACCGGCGGGGGTGGGGGCCGTCGCCGGTCGGGACCGCTGGGCCGGGAGGCAACTCGCGTCGCCCCCGTGCTGGTCCCGGACCGCACGGCCCTGGAGCTGGGGACTCAGAGCGGGGGGCCGGCCCTGCGGAGGTCGGCGATCTCCTTCTCGAAGTCCTCTATCGAGGAGAACGAGCGGTAGACGCTCGCGAAGCGCAGATATGCGACCTCGTCGAGCTCGCGGAGCGGCCCGAGGATGGCGAGCCCGACCTCGTGGCTGGGCACCTCGGCGGTCCCACCCGCGCGGACGGACTCCTCGACCCGGTGGGCCAGCTGGGCGAGCGCGTCCTCGTCGACGGGGCGGCCCTGGCACGCCCTGCGGACGCCCCGGACGACCTTGTCGCGGCTGAACGGCTCGGTCACCCCGCTGCGCTTGACGACGGCCAGCACGGCCTCCTCGACCGTCGTGAACCGCCGGCCGCAGGCCGCGCAGGCCCGTCGGCGGCGGGTCGCCTGGCCGTCGTCGACCTCGCGGGAGTCGATGACCCGGCAGTCCTCCTGCCGGCAGAACGGACAGCGCATGAGCGGCTCCCCCCTTCCCCGCCATACTACCTGTAGCCGAACGACACGTATGTAACCACAAGATGTGGGGTCCGATCGACATCGAGGCCGATCCGTTGCCGCGTGTCGCCCGATCGGTGGCACGGCGCGGAGCGACCTGCGCGAGCCGCGTTCGGTCGGGTGCACAGCGTCAGTGACACCGCCCGCACGAGACCGCCCGCACGACCGGGTCCGGTCACCCGAGCGGCACGCGCAGCACCTCTCCGGGCGTCACGTCGGCCGAGGGCAGCGCGTTGGCGGTCACGATCCGCCCGGCGAGGGCGGCCCGCTCCCCCGCGTCGGCGTGCGGGGCCACCCGGCCGGCGACGTCCCAGACCGTGCCCGGGGCGTCGACCACGACGGTGACCGCCGCGGGCGCGGGCGGCGCCGCGGGCGTGCGGGCGCCGGACACGGCGTCGGCGAGCAGGCCGAGCGCCGTCACCGCCAACGCCGCCGCGACGCCCACGACGAGCACGAGCACGACGCCCGCCGCCGCCCGGCGCACGGCGAGGCGACCGGCCGTCGGGCGACGCGCAGCGGCTCGCCGGCCCCGCACCGCCGGCGCACCGGCCGGCATCCGCCACAGCCGTCCCGGCAGCCGCGCGGCGCGCCACCGGACGGGCTCCGCCAGGTCCCCCGCCGGCGCCGCGGCGCCGGCCCCCGCGGCCCCCGGGCCGCACCACCGCTCGGCCCCCCGGTGCAGCACGCGCACGGGCGCCGACCCCTCGCCTGCCGCCACCGGCGCCGCACCGCGCCACGACCCGGCCGCCTGCGGCGACCGGACGCCACCCGGCCGCTCGGGCTGCGCCGGCCGCGCCGGCGCCGCGCCGCCGGACGGGCGCACCGGACGCGGCCCGGAGCCGGCCCGCCGGCCGCCCCGGCCCGCCGGCGCGGCGCCCGTCTCGGCCTCCCCCGCGACGCGTTCGCCCCCGAACACCGGGTGGTGTCGCACGTGCCGGTACCGGTCCTCGACGTCGCTGCGCCGCTCCCCGCTTCTCCCGGTCATCCCCGCCGCCTCCTCTTCAAACGCGCGTTCGATCTCAACGCCTGGCTGCTGTCTACCACCGGGCACCGACAAAACCGCGAAAAAGTGGGCGTGTCGTTCGAACATGTGTTTGGCGATCATGCTCGGGATGGCTACGGTCGACGTGACCGCGCGGGAGACCACGCACCGGGAGCAACCCGGCGGACCTGCGTCGACCAGAGGAGGAACATCACGATGGCACCCGAAGAGCCCGGCGAGGGCACCGGTTCCGGTGCCGGCACGGCGCAGGTACGCCCCTTCCCAGACCCCCGGCTGACCCCCCGGCAGCGGAAGGTGCTGAAGGTCATCAGGCAGTGGGTGGAGGAGTACGGCTACCCCCCGAGCGTCCGCGAGATCGGCGACGCGGTGGGCCTGCAGTCCACCTCGTCGGTCCATCACCAGCTGCGCACCCTGGAGAAGAAGGGCTACCTGCGCCGCGACCCCAACCGGACCCGCGCGGTTGACGTGCGCCTGCCCGAAGAGCTGCCCGGCGCCGAGCCCGAGACCGGGCCGGTCACCGGCGACCTGGCCCCGGAGCCGGCGATGGTGCCCCTGCTCGGTGACATCGCGGCCGGTGGCCCGATCCTCGCCGAGGAGGCGGTGCAGAGCGTCTTCCCGCTGCCGCGCGAGGTCGTCGGGGAGGGCACCTTGTTCCTGCTCAACGTCCGCGGCGACTCGATGGTCGAGGCCGCCATCACCGACGGCGACTGGGTCGTCGTGCGCCAGCAGCCCGTGGCCGAGAACGGCGAGATCGTGGCCGCGATGATCGACGGCGAGGCCACGGTCAAGACGTTCCGGCGCCGGGACGGCCACAACTGGCTGCTGCCGGCCAACGCCGCGTACGAGCCGATCCCGGGCGACGACGCGACGATCCTCGGCCGGGTCGTGGCGGTCCTGCGCCGCCTGTGAGCTGCCCCGGATCCGGGTCGCACGAGTGGATCAGCGATCAGCCCTGGTCAGATCCTCCGCGAGCATCACGATGATGCCGCTGGGGCCGCGGACATAGGCGAGCTTGTAGACATCACCGTAGGTCGCCACGCCGCGCAGCGGGTGACAGCCGTGCCGCGCGGCGGTCTCGAGGGCCGCGTCGATGTCGTCGACCGAGAAGGCGACCCGGTGCATGCCGATCTCGTTGGGCCGGGTGGGCCCTGTCTCGATCGCGTCGGGATGGATGTACTCGAAGAGCTCGAGGCGACCGTTGCCGTCCGGCGTCTGGAGCATGGCGATGTTGGCGTGGTTGCCGTCCAGGCCGACGGCGGTGTCGGTCCACTCTCCACTGACCGTGTCCCGGCCGAGGACGGTCAGCCCGAGGTCGGTGAAGAACGCGATCGTTGCTTCGAGGTCGCGGACGGCGATGCCGACGTTCTCCAGCTTGATGGGCATCCGTCGCACGCTACCGAGTCATCGCACCGTGTGTGCGGTCAGGATCCGGGCACGACGACCACGGGGTAGCGGGCCGAGCGCACGAGGGCGCCGACGACGCCGCCCAGGAGCAGCCGGCGCATGAACCGGTAGCCGCGCGAGCCGACGACCAGCAGGTCCGGGCGTTCGGGCAGGTCGGCCAGCATCCGCGCGACCGGACCGATCACGACGTCGGCCAGGGTGTCGATCTCCAGCGGCGCCGTGGCCATCCCCTTGTGCGCGAGCTTCCGCGCGCTCCCCTCCTCCTGCGGCGTGGCGGCCACCGCGACGAACCGGAGCACGGCGCCGGTCCGGCTGGCCAGGTGCACGGCGACGGCCGCGGCCCGGTCGGCCTCGTCGGAGCCGTCGTACGCCACGGCGATGCTCAGGACGTTCCCGGCCGTGTGCCGGTACCCGCGGGGTGCGATCGCCACCGGGCACCGCGCCTGCGGCAGCAGGCGCGACACGGCCTGCCCCGGCGCGATCCGGCCGAGCAGCCCGTGGCCGGTCGACCCGACGACGAGGACCGCCGCGCCGACCTCGTCGGCGTAGTCGGCCAGCACCGCAGCGACCGGGCCCGGGCCCAGCGCGACGAACTCGGGCTCTTCGGCGCCCCATCCGTCGTCGACGAGCAAGCGGGCCTTGGCGAACCGGGCCACCGCGACCTTGCGGGCCCTTGGCAGCCAGCGCGGGTCGTTCGCCATCGTGGCCAGACCGCGGCCGTCGGTCGGGTACACGGTCACCACCGTGGCGCCGAGGCTGGTCAGGCGCGAGAGCTGCGCGCCGAGCACCAGCGCGTCATGGCCGCCGGGGGTGTCCTCGTAGCCCGTCACGATCGGCACGTCAGCACGCTAGCCGCGCGTGGGCCCCGATCCCGATTCGGTTACGCAGCCGTCACACGGCGGGGTCGGCTCAGGGCTCCAGCGCGAAGCGCCGCACCGCCGTCGCCAGCTCCGGGCCGACCCGCGCGCGCAGGCGCGTGCCGTCGGCGGTGTGCTCCTCGGCGAGCACCGCCCCCTCCGCGTGGACGCGCGCGACCAGCCCGCCCTCCGTATAGGGCACGAGGAGGTCCAGGTCGAGCTCCGGGCGCGGCAGGCGCTCGGCGATCCGCCGGCCCAGCTTCGCGATCCCGTCGCCACGCCGGGCCGAGACGAACACCGCGCCCGGCAGGAGATGGCGCAGCCGGGCGAGCTGCAGGTCGGTGGCGGCGTCGGTCTTGTTGACGACGAGCAGCTCCGGCGGCATCGCGCCGTGCTCCTCCCCGATCTCCACCAGCACCTCCCGGACGGCCGCGATCTGCTGGTCGGGCAGGACGTCGGAGGCGTCGACGACGTGCACGAGCAGGTCCGCCCGCGCCGTCTCCTCCAGCGTGGAGCGGAACGCCTCGACCAGCTGGTGCGGCAGGTGGCGCACGAACCCGACGGTGTCGGTCAGCGTGTACACGCGCCCGTCGGGTGTCGTGGTGCGCCGGGTCGTCGGGTCCAGCGTGGCGAACAGCGCGTCCTCGACGAGCACCCCCGCCCCGGTCAACGCGTTGAGCAGGCTCGACTTGCCGGCGTTCGTGTAGCCGACGATCGCGACGGAGGGGACCTCGTTGCGCCGACGCGCCCCGCGCTGGGTCTCGCGGACCTGGCGCATCGCGCCGATCTCCCTGCGGAGCTTGGCCATCCGGGTGCGGATGCGGCGACGGTCCAGCTCGATCTTCGTCTCGCCGGGCCCGCGGCCCCCGATCCCGACGCCGCCCGCGGCACGGCCGCCGACCTGGCGGGACAGCGCCTCGCCCCAGCCGCGCAGCCGCGGCAGCAGGTAGGACAGCTGGGCCAGCTCCACCTGCGCCTTGCCGTCCCGCGAGCGGGCGTGCTGGGCGAAGATGTCGAGGATCAGCGCGGTGCGGTCGATGACCTTGACCTTGAGCCTCTCCTCCAGCTGGCGCAGCTGGCCCGGCGAGAGCTCGCCGTCGCAGATCACGGTGTCGGCCCCGGCGGCCCGGACGGCGCCGGACAGCTCGTCGACCTTCCCCGAACCGATGTAGGTGGCCGGGTCGGGCTGGCTGCGGCGCTGGACGAGGCCCTCGAGGACCTGTGACCCGGCTGTCTCCGCGAGCCGGGCGAGCTCGTGCAGCGACGCCGTGGCCTGCTCGGACGTGCCGGACGTCCAGACCCCGACCAGCACGACGCGCTCGAGGCGCAGCTGCCGGTACTCGACCTCGGTGACGTCGGCGAGCTCGGTGGAAAGGCCCGCGACCCGGCGCAGCGACGAGCGCTCCTCCAGGTCCAGCTCGCCGCCCGTGACGGGCGGCGGTGACAGCGGGGTCGGGGCGGTGAGGCGGGTTTCGGTCATCGTGTGAGGCATGCTGCCACGTCAACGCCGTGCGCGTCGCCACAGTTCCCGCGTCGCCTCGGCGTGGCGTGGCCGGCGTGTCGAGCTACCCTCCCGCCCATGCCCGACACGCCCCGGCGGCGGCTCGAGGAGGAGATCACCGATCAGCTTCGCGAGCTGGGCGTGGTCAGCGAGCAGCTCGGCCACGCGTTCGCGGCGCGGCACGGGCTGCACCCGACGGATCTCGCCGCCCTGCTCGCCGTGCTGCACGCGGAGAGCGCCGGGTCGCCGGTGACGGCGGGCGAGCTGACGCAGCGGCTGGGCGTCACGTCGGGAGCGGTGACGGCCGTCGTCGACCGGCTGGAGCGCGGGGGGCACCTGCGCCGCAGCCGCGACGGCCGGGACCGGCGCAGGGTGTACCTGCACTACGGGGCCGAGGGACTTGCCCTGGCCAGGGCGTTCTTCGCGCCGCTCGGGCGGCGCAGCGACGGGCTGATGGCCACCTTCTCCGACGAGGAGCTCGCCACGGTCCACCGGTTCCTGGCGGGCACGGTCGCCGCGACGACGGAAGCGCTGGCAGAGGCGCGCGACGTCCCGGCGCCGTGACCGTCAGACGATCGAGTCCCACCACAGCGGGTTGAGCTCGCCGTGGGCCACGAGCACGGCCGGCCCGTGCAGGGTCGCGGTGTGCTCGTCGACCGTGACGCGCAGCGGGCCACCCGGCGTGGTGACCCCGACCGTCCCGGTCTCCCGCCCGGCGTGCCGCAGGGCGGTGACGACGGCGGCGACGGTGCCGGTCCCGCAGGACCGCGTCTCCCCGACGCCGCGCTCGTGGACCCGCATCGCGACGCGCCCGTCCCGGATGCGCGTCACGAACTCGACGTTGACGCCGTGCGGGAACTGCGCCGGGTCGTAGCCGGGCGGGCGGGTGAGGTCGAGCGCCCGGACGGAGCCCGTGACGACGCACGCGAGGTGGGGGTTGCCGACGTCGACCGCCAGGCCCGGGTGGGGCCGCCCGTCGATGCTCGCGGTGGCCGGGCCGACGACCCGGGCCGGGCCCATGTCGACGGACACCTCGTCGTCCTTCACGTGCACGACCCGCACGCCGCCGCGGGTGCCCAGCAGCAGCTCGCCGCCGGGCAGCCAGCCGCGGTGGGCGAGGTAGCGGCCGTACACGCGGGCGCCGTTGCCGCACATCTCGGCGATGCTGCCGTCGGCGTTGCGGTAGTCCATGAACCACTCGACGCCGTCGGCGGGCATCGGCCCGTCCTCCAGCGCGGCCCAGCGCACGACCCGCAGCACGCCGTCGGCGCCCAGACCGCTGCGTCGCTCGCAGAGGGCGGCGACCCGGCCGGGCGTCAGGTCCAGTCGGCCGTCGGGGTCGGGGAGGACGATGAAGTCGTTCTCGGTCCCGTGCCCCTTCGCGAACTGCACGGTTACGAGGGTACCGACGGCGGGTCGTCCACCACTCCCGGGTAGATCGCCAGGTAGACGGCGACGGCCTCGCCGTCGTCGCGCACCGGCCGGTCCGCCCAGCGGTCGAGCACGGCACGCAGCTCGGCCCGCAGCGCCGCCGCGTCGTCCGGGGCCAGCCGCAGGGCCAACCGTTCCTGCTCCACCGCCGCCGCCCCGACCTCGGCGACCTCGGCCAGGTACGCGCCCAGTACGGCCTCGGCGACGCCCGGCTGCCGACCCGCGGCGTCGAGCGACCGGG
The DNA here is from genome assembly GCA_963728105.1 of uncultured Actinomycetota bacterium. GTDB lineage: Bacteria > Actinomycetota > Actinomycetes > Mycobacteriales > Pseudonocardiaceae > Pseudonocardia. The sequence continues at coordinate 53,808 of CAVSJZ010000024.1, forward strand.
ACAGCGCGGTGGCCCGGTACGGGCGCTCGCGCGACCCCCGCCGGCCCCGGCGGGGCGGCAACGGCTCCAGGAAGCCGCCGTCGACGAGCCGCCGGACGTGGTAGAGCGTCGTCGCGGGGTCACGGCGCAGCCGGGCGGCGATCTCGGCGTTGGTCAGGGGTTCGAGGCGGGCCATCCGGATGATCCGCAGCCGGACGGTGGACGCCAGTGTGGCGGCCTCCTGCTCGGTGGCCGGGCGGCGCTCCGTCATGGCGTCAGGATAATGTGATTGACCGTTTCAAATCACTGGCGCACCCTGGACCCGTGAGCCTCTGGCGCCATCGCGACTTCCTGCTGCTGTGGTCCGGCGAGACCGTCAGCGAGGTCGGGACGAGCGTCGGCCGGATCGCGCTGCCCCTGCTCGCCGTCACGGTGCTGGCCGCGACGCCGTGGGAGATGGGCGTGCTGACCGCGGCAGAGACGGCGGCGTTCCTGCTGGTCGGGCTGCCCGCCGGGGTGCTGCTCGACCGAGTGCGGCGGCGGCCGGTGATGATCGCGGCGGACGTGACGCGGTGCGTGCTGCTGGCCGCTGTCGCAATCGCGGCGCTCACAGGCGTGCTCACCCTCGCCGAGCTCGTCGCCGTCGCCCTCGTCGCCGGCGTGGCCACGGTCGCGTTCGACGTCGGGTACCAGTCGATCCTGCCCTCGGTCGTGGGCCGCGGGCGGCTCGTCGAGGGCAACGGGAAGCTGGCCTCGACCCAGTCCGCCGCCGAGGCGACCGGCCCGGCGCTGGGCGGCGCGCTCGTGCAGGCCCTCGGTGCGGCCACGGCGATACTGGCCGACGCGCTGAGCTACCTGGCGTCGGCCGCGGCGCTGGCCGCGCTGCGCAGCCCGGACCGGGTCGAGCCGGCACACGGCCGGTCGCTGCGCGCCGACATGGCCGAAGGGCTGCGGTTCGTCCTCGCCCATCCCCTGCTGCGGCCGATCACGCTGTGCACCGGCACGGCGAACTTCTTCAGCGGGGCGCTGACCGCCGTCGAGGTGCTCTACCTGGCCCGCGGCCTGGGGCTGCCGGCCGCCCTCGTCGGGCTGGTCCTCGCCGCCGCGAGCGTCGGCGGCGTCCTCGGCGCGTTCACGGCGGCGGCCTGGATCCGGCGGCTCGGCCAGGGTCGCGTGGTACTCGGCGCGCTGCTGGCGACGGCACCGCTGGTGGCGCTGATCGCCGTGCCCGGCGCGGTCCCGTTCGCGATCGGCTCGGCCGCGTCCGCGTACGGGGCCGTGGTCTACAACGTCGCGCAGGTGAGCTTCCGCCAGTCCGTCTGCCCCGACCGGCTGCTCGGCCGGATGAACGCCAGCGTCCGGTTCCTGGTGTGGGGCACGACGCCGCTGGGCGGTCTGGCCGGGGGCGCGCTGGCGACGGCGTGGGGGGTGCCGGCCACGCTCGTCACGGTCGTGGTCGGGTCGGTGGCCGCGCCGCTGTGGGTGCTGGCGTCGCCGCTGCGGCGGCTGCGGGACCTGCCGGTCGGGGCGTGACCAGCGAGGTGGGACGCGGGCTGCGCCGCGGGCCTGGGCGGGTCCGGCGGCCCTGGCGGGCCCGGTGGCCCGGGCGGGTGCGGCAGCCCGGGGCGGGGTCCGGCAGCTCTGGCGGGCGCGGCGGGCCCGGGCGGGTCCGGCAGCCGAAGATCACCGGACGGGGAGGGGGAGGGCCGGTGGCGGCCTCGAGCCTCCCCGAACGGCGATCACGCCGTCCAGGGCGGACGGCCTGGCCGGGCGCGCGACACCGGAGACGCCGAAGATCGTCCGGCTGGGAGAACCCAGGCCACCCATGGCCCCGCATCTCCCCGACCAGCGATCAGCCCGCGGGTTCCGGCGCCGTGCCCCGGCCTCGGACCGCTCGCGCAGGCCGCCGACCCCGCCGGATTCGAGCGCCCCGGTCAGGCCGCCGCCAGCGCGAGCGCCTCGTCCGTACCGCCGGTGAGCCACACGATCCGCCGGTCACGCCGGAACCACGAGCGCTGGCGGCGGACGAAGCGGCGTGTCGCCACGACCGTCGCGGCCGCGGCGGACTCCGCGTCGGGACATTCCAGGAGCTGCCGGTAGCCCAGCGCGCGCGACGCCGTCGGGCCCGCGGCGAGGCCGGGTGCGAGCCCGCGGACCTCCTCGACGAGCCCGGCGGCGAACATCCGGGCCACCCGCCTGGCGATCCGCTCGTCGAGCTCGGCGGCCGGCCGGTCGAGCCCCAGCAGCACGGCGTCGTAGCGCGGCGCCCGCATCGGCGGCAGCCGCGCGACGAACGGCCGGCCGGTCAGCGCGATGACCTCCAGAGCCCGCACGATCCGCCGCCCGTTGCCGGGCAGGACGGCCGCGGCGGCGGCCGGGTCGGCGACCGCCAACCGCGCGTGCAGGGCCTGCGGCCCGAGCCGGGCCAGGTCGGCCTCCAGCTCGGCGCGCAGCAGGGGGTCCGTGCCGGGGAACTCGCAGCTCGTCGACGACCGCCTGCACGTACAGCCCGGAGCCGCCGACCAGCACCGGCGTCCGGCCCTCCGCCAGCAACCGCTCGATCACGGCCCGGGCCGCCCGCTGGTAGGCCGCGACCGAGGCGGCCTCGGTGACGTCCAGGACGTCGAGCAGGTGATGGGGCACCCCCGCGCGCTCGGCCGGCCCGAGCTTCGCCGTCCCGATGTCGAGGCCGCGGTAGAGCTGCATCGCGTCGGCGTTGACGATCTCGCCGCCCAGCGTGCGGGCCAGCGCGAGACCCAGGTCGGACTTGCCGGTCGCGGTCGGGCCGACGACGGCGACGAGCCGGGTCATGCCACCTCCCGCCAGACGGCCACGTGGTAGGCGACGCCGTAGGGGGCCGAGGTGTGCAGCAGCTCGCCCGTCCAGGACCGGCCGCGGGCCGCCCCGGCGAGCACCTGCCACGGCGCCCGGCCGGACGCGCCCAGCTGCGCCGCCAGCCCGGGATCCAGCGCGGCCAGCCCGTCCGGGTCGGCGTCCCGCAGGGCCGCGTCGACCGCGGCGTCGAACGGGCCGGCCCGCCGGTCCAGGTATCCGGGCGCCTTCTCGGTGTGGGTGATGGCGCCGTCCCCGACGACGAGGAGTGCGGCCTCCTCGCGGGCCAGCGCGGCCCCCAGCGCGAGGCACGCGTCGGGGTCGGCGTCCGGGTCGACGAGCTCACCGCGGACCGTCACGCCGTCCGGGCGCAGCCAGGCGGCGACGAGCAGCGGCAGCGGCAGGTCCTCGTCGAGCGGGCCCGGCTCCCCCAGCCCGACCTCGACGGGGGCGCCGAAACCCGCGAAGCTCCCGCGCACGCCCGGCCCGATCGTGCGCCGGCCGCCGGGGTCGGCTCCGACCGCGACCCACCGGGGCACGACGGCCAACCGGTCTGCCGCGCCCCGGCAGGCGGCGCGCAACGACGCCGTTTCGGCCGCTGCGCCGGCGGCCAGCTCGGGCACCAGCAGCGGCGGCTGCGGGACGACGGCGACCAGGCGGGGCACGCCGGCAGCGTAATGACGCACTCGGCTACGCGCGGCAACCGCTCATTCACCCCTCCCCGTCCGAGGCGTTCCGCCGAACGCCCGAAGCTGTTTCAATCGCCGCACGGCATCGATCGGAGTGATCGGCCGTTGTGCACGGCTCCGCCCTCACCGGCGGAGCGCCCGCCCACCGGCGGGCCGGGGAAGGCGAGGAGGCAGACCGTGGCGGACCAGGAGCAGCGGAGCACCATCGAGGACGAGCCGATCGGGGTGGCCCACGGGGCCCGACCCGCCGGGGAGCCCGACCCGCACGACGGGACGCCGGTCACGGCCGGTGCCCGACCCGGCCGCCCCGACGTCCCACCTCCCCCGAACGAGGGACGCCCGACCGGGTCCGATTCCGGAGCACCCGACGACCGGGGGGCCGGCCCGGCGACGAGCACGAGGCCCGTCCCTTCCGGCAGCGACGGCTCCGGGACGGGCGGGGCGGCCGCCGCCACCCCACCACCGGAGGTCACCGCCGGGCCCACCGGCACGCCGGCACCGACGCCCGTCGCACCGCCCGACAGCCGCCCGGCACCTCCCCCTGAGACCGTCGGCCCCACCGGCGTCGGCCCCACCGGCGTCGCGGCTGCATCCGCCGGCACCCCCGCCCCGGCGACGACCGACGCCGCCGCACCGCCGCAGGGACGCCCGACGGCTCCCGCAGCGACCCCGGGCCCGGCATCCGCCGCCGCCGCCACCCCGTCCTCGCACGGCATCCCCGCACCCGCAGACGACGCCACCACCCCGGCCCCCGACACCATCCCCACACCCGCCGACGACGCCACCACCCCGGCCCCCGACACCATCCCCACACCCGCCGACGAGGCCGCCGGCACGCCGTCCGACGCGCTGGCGTCGCCCCCCGCGGCCGCGCCGGCCAGCACACCACCCGACCCCGCCACAGCGCCCGCCGACACACCCGCGCCGGCCACCGCCGACGCCACCACCCCGGCGGCTGCGACCTCGTCGCCTCCCACCGACGGCGGCGCTGCGGCCGACCAGGCCGGGACCGCGCAGGAGACGGGGTCCCGGCCGACCGCGCCCGCTCCCTCCGCGGAGCCGACCACCCCCGCTCCCTCCGCGGACCCGGCCACCCCCGCCGCGCCGGCCGCTTCGGCGTCCCCCGACCCGTCGTCGGCTGCGGCGACGGACGCCCGCCAGGAGGGTCCGGACCGCGGCGCCCGGCCCGCCCCACCCCGCTCGGCACCTCCTGGCCGCGGACCGCGGCCGGGACCCCGGCCTGGGCCTCCGGCGGGGACGCCCGGGCCCGGCCGGGCGCGCCGGCCCGGTCCCGACCGGCCCGTGCCGGCCGACGCGCCCGCGCCCTCGCCGGTGGCCGCGGCCAGCGCCGAACCGGGGAGGTGGGGCCGGGTCGACGCCGAGGGCGTCATCTACGTCCGGGCGGCGGACGGCGAGCGCATGGTCGGGTCCTGGCAGGCGGGTGCGCCCGACGAGGGCCTCGCCCACTTCGCCCGCCGCTTCGACGACCTCGCCACCGAGGTCGAGCTGCTCTTCCACCGGCTCACCGCCGGAGGTGACCCGAAGCCGACACTGGCGAGCGCGCGCGTGCTCCGGGCCGGCCTCGACGAGGCAGCCGTGGTCGGCGACCTCGCCGGCCTCGGGCGCCGGATCGAGGAGCTGGTCGTCGCCGCCGAGGAGGCGGTCAACACCGCGAGGTCCGCCCGCGACGCCCAGCGGGCCGAGGCGGTCGCCCGGAAGGAGACGCTGGCGGCCGAGGCCGAGCAGCTCGCCGCCGAAGCCACCCAGTGGAAGCAGGCGGGCGACCGGTTCAAGGCGATCCTCGACGAGTGGCGCACGATCCGCGGCATCGACCGCAAGACCGACGAGGCGCTGTGGAAGCGCTTCGCCCGCGCCAGGGAGGCGTTCAACCGCCGGCGGGGCTCGCACTTCGCCGACCTCGACCGGCAGCGCGCCGGGGCGAAGCACCGCAAGGAGGACCTGGTCGTCGAGGCGGAGAAGCTGGTCGACTCGGAGGAGTGGGGCCCGACCGCGGCCCGCTTCCGCGACCTCATGGCCGAGTGGAAGGCGGCCGGCCGCGCCCACAAGGACGCGGACGACGCGCTGTGGCATCGCTTCCGCACCGCCCAGGACGCCTTCTTCGCCAACCGGACCGCGGTCTTCGCCCAGCGGGACGCCGAGTTCTCGGCGAACGCCGACGCCAAGAAGGCGCTGCTGGCCGAGGCCGAGAAGATCGACACCTCGGACCCAGACGCCGCGCGGGCCGCGCTGCGCGTCGTACAGGAGCGCTGGGAGGAGATCGGCAAGGTCCCGCGCGACGACGTCCGCACCCTGGAGACGCGCCTGCGCGCGGTCGAGGACCGGGTGCGGGAGGCCGCCGACCGGCAGTGGCGACGGACCGACCCCGAGGCCGACGCGCGCGTCGCGCAGTTCCGCGAGCGGGTGGCCCACCTCGAGGCGCAGGCCGCCAAGGCCAGGGCGGCGGGCAACGCCCGCCGCGCGGAGGAGGCCGACGCGCAGGCGGCCCAGTGGCGCGAGTGGCTGGAGGCGGCCGAGCGCGCGGTCCAGCAGCGCTGACCGCCCGGCCCCCGCGTCCCGGGGCGAACGGCGCGGCGGGACGGCGGTCAGGCGCGGCGGCCCGCGATGCGCACCCAGCAGGCCGTCAGCACGATCACCGCGAGCACCGCGACGATCATGCCGGCGGCCGGGCCCGTCCCACCCGTCAGGACGCCCGTCTGGCGGGACCAGATCGCCCACACGCCGTTGACGACCGAGATCCCGCAGCCGACGGCCGTCGCCCACGCCAGCGCCCACCACCGCGTGGCCAGCGCCAGCGAGGAGACCACCAGCCCGAAGCCCAGCGACGTGAAGGTGAACAGCTGCGGGAGCGCGCCGACGCCGCCGGAGCCGGCCAGGATCCGCCAGCCGGGTACGTCACCGGTCCACGGCATCGCCAGCGAGAGGATCAGCACGAGCATGGCCGCGGTGAGGGCCAGCTGGATCGGACCGGGGTCGATCCGCCGCTGCACCCGCCGCTCGACCCCGGCCAGCTCCTCCTTCAGGCGGGCGAGGTCGTCCGACGCCGCGCCGTCCCCGTCGTGTTCCACGCTCAGCCCCCGATCCCCGCGGTGCCCACCGGCGCGCCCATCCCGGGCAGCCCCAACGCCGTGCTGGTCCGGTCCGGGGCCGGCGCCTCGGCGGCGTCGCCGGCGCGCGTGCGGCGGTGCGACACCAGCGGCCCGTCCGCGACGAGGTGGTGCGGCGCCCCGTAGGTGATCGTCGCCTCGACGACGTCGCCCGGCCGGACCCGCGCGTCACCGGGCGCGAAGTGGACCAGCCGCCCGTCGCGGGCGCGGCCGGACAGGCGCCGGGTCGCCGTGTCCTTGCGCCCCTCCCCCGCCGCGACCAGCACCTCGACGGTCCGGCCGACGAGGTTCCGGTTGCCGGCCCAGGAGATCTCCTCCTGCAGGGCGACGAGCCGCTCGTAGCGCTCCTGGACGACGGCCTTGGGCACCTGGTCGGGCATCCCGGCGGCCGGCGTGCCCGGCCGCGGCGAGTACTGGAACGTGAACGCGCTCGCGAACCGCGCGGCACGCACGACGTCCAGGGTCGCGGCGAAGTCCTCCTCGGTCTCGCCGGGGAACCCGACGATGACGTCGGTGGTGAGCGCCGCGTCCGGCATCGCCGCGCGCACCTCGTCGATGATCGCGAGGTAGCGCTGCGCGCGGTACGAGCGGCGCATCCGGCGCAGCACCGCGTCCGACCCCGACTGCAGCGGCATGTGCAGCTGCGGGCAGACGACCGGGGTCTGCGCCATCGCCTCGATGACGTCGGAGGTGAAGTCGCGCGGGTGCGGCGAGGTGAACCGGACGCGCTCCAGGCCCTCGATCTCGCCACACGCCCGCAGCAGCGCGGCGAACGCGCCGCGGTCGCCGAACTCGACCCCGTACGCGTTGACGTTCTGCCCGAGCAACGTCACCTCCAGCACGCCGTCGGCGGCCAGCGCGGACACCTCGGCCAGCACGTCGCCCGGCCGGCGGTCGCGCTCGCCGCCGCGCAGCGCCGGGACGATGCAGAACGTGCAGGTGTTGTTGCAGCCCACCGAGATCGACACCCAGCCGGCGTAGGCCGACTCGCGGCGGGCCGGCAGCGCCGACGGGAACTGCTCCAGCGCCTCGGCGATCTCGACCTGCGCGGTCGCGTTGTGGCGGGCCCGCTCCAGCAGCACCGGGAGGGCGTGCACGTTGTGCGTGCCGAACACCACGTCGACCCACGGAGCACGCCGCACGATCTCCGCGCGGTCCTTCTGGGCGAGGCACCCGCCGACCGCGATCTGCATGCCGGGCCGGCCCGTCTTGGCCGGCCGCAGGTGCCCGAGGGTGCCGTAGAGCCGGTTGTCGGCGTTCTCCCTGACGGCGCAGGTGTTCAGCACGACGACGTCGGCGTCGTCGCCGGCCTCCGCCCGCTCGTAGCCGGCCGCCTCGAGCAGCCCGGCCATCCGCTCGGAGTCGTGCACGTTCATCTGGCACCCGAAGGTGCGCACGGTATAGCGGCGGGCCACCAGACGAGGGTAGGCCGCCCGGCGGCGCCGGGTGCAGGATGCCCCCATGGAGCGGACCGTGCGCAGGCGGACGCTCCTGGGCGGAGCCGGCGCGCTCGGGCTGCTCGCCGCGGGCGGGTGCGCCGCGCCGTACGCCGGGCTGCGCCTGACCGTCGCGACCGGGAGCATGCAGGGCGTCTACTACATGGTCGGCAGCGCGCTGGCCGGGGCCTGGCGCGACGAGCTGCACCTCGGCGTCGCCCCCGTCGTGCGCTCGACGGCGGGCTCCGTCGACAACCTGCAGCTCCTGGCGCGCCGGCAGGCCGACGTCGCGTTCAGCCAGATCGACACGGCGGTCGACCTCTACACCCGCACCGATCCGGCGGCCCCTGCGAGCCCCCGCGCGCTGGCGCGGATCTACGACGACGTCGTGCACGTCGTCGTCCGGGCGAGCTCGCCGATCACGTCGCTGGACCGGCTGCGGGGTGCCCACGTGGGCGTGGGCGCGCGGGACTCGGGCGTGTTCGTGATCGCGCAGCGGGTGCTGGCCGCGATCGGGCTGTCGCTGACGGCGGACCTGCAGCCGGCGTACCTCGACCTCGCCGCCTCGGTGACGGCACTGCGCGACGGGCGGATCGACGCGTTCTTCTGGTCGGGCGGGCTGCCGACCAGCGGCATCTCCGCGCTGGCCGCCGCCGTGCCCATCCGCCTGGTCGACCTCGCGGACGTGCTGGCGACGGTGCGCCGCGCCTGGCCGGTCTACGGCCCGGGGACCGTGCCGGCCGGCAGCTACGGGCTGGCCGACCCGGTCACCACGCTGTTCGTCCGCAACCTGCTCGTCGTCCGCGCCGAGATGGCCGAACCCGTCGCCCACGACCTCGTCGCGGCCCTGTTCACGCGCCAGCTGCAGATCGCGCGGGTCAGCCCGGCCGCACTGAAGATCGACCCGCGCTCGGCGATCGGCACCCAGCCGGTCCCGCTGCACCCCGGCGCCGAACGCTGGTTCCGCGAGAACCGCGACTGACCGTGAGGATGTGGGCGACCGGGCGCCCGCGGTCGGGCGCCGCCGCTCAGTCCCCCGCCACCCGCGCGTGCGCCGCGGCGATCCGCGCCGCCGCGTCCAGGGACGACGCGGTGAACAGCGCCTCGGCGACGTCGTTGAACGGGTGCAGGTGCCCGAGCAGCTCGAGCATCACCAGCCCGTGCAGCTGCGCCCGCAGCTCGATGAACAGCGCGAGCGCGCCGACCGGCAGCGGGATCTCCGCGAGGTCGGCCGCCCGCTCGATCCCCTCGCCGCCGGGCGGCACCGGCAGCGCCGCGAGCTCGGCCGGCGTCCAACCGTCGAAGACGACCTCGGCGAACGGCGCCGCCAGCCGCAGCGCGGCCGGCCCCGGCCCGGCCGAGGCTTCCGGGTCGAAGCCGGGCACCGGCGTCCCGTAGAGCAGGAGGAACCCGGATCGGTTGGCCAGCGCCCAGGCCCGGAACGCGGCACAGGCGGCGACGAGCCGGTCGGCGGGAGGGGCGCCGCGCGACGCCGCCGCGGCGGCGTCCACGGCGTCGGCGAGTGCCCCGTGGGCGTCCGTGACGAGCGCGGCCAGCAGCGCGTCGCGGCCGGCGAAGTAGTGGTAGAGCGACTGCACGGTCATCCCGATCGCCCTCGCGACCCCGCGGAGCGAGAGTGCGGTCCCGACCTCGCTCAGCTGGTCCAGCGCGGCGGCCTTGATCTCGGCGACCGTCTCGGCCCGCCGCCGCTCCCGCACCGATCCTTCGACTGACACCGACAGTTCTCCTTGACACTGTTAGACAGCGGCGGCCACACTGGCAACGCTCGCGCAGGCTAACACTGTCAGGGGATGGGGATGGGACACCTGCTCGCCGACGCCCGCCGCGGCCACCGCGGCCTGTACGGCTTCGCGGTCGCGATGGCGGTGCTGACCGTGGTGACGGCCGCGCTCGCGCTCGCGGACCACCGCACGCTCCTGGACCAGCCGCTCTGGCTCAAACCGCTGAAGTTCTCGATCTCGCTGGCGCTGTACTCGTTCGCGCTGGCCTGGATGCTGGGCCAGCTCACCGAGCGCATCCCCCGCCGGGCCGGCTGGGTCCTGGTCGCCACGGCCGCGCTGGAGATGGTGATCATCGTCGGTCAGGCGGCCCGCGGCGTGCGGAGCCACTTCAACGACGACGACGCCATGGGCCGGATCCTGTTCGGGATCATGGGTGTCTCCATCGCGGTCTTCTGGCTGGCGACGCTGGCCGTCGCCGTCCGGTTCTGGCGCGAGCCGGGCCGCGACCCGGCCGCGACCCTCGCGATCCGCCTCGGCCTCGTCGTCTCGCTCGTCGGGATGGCGGTCGGCTTCGTCATGTCCGGTCACGGCGGCCACGCCGTCGGCGCCCGGGACGGCGGGCCCGGCCTCCCGCTCGTGGGCTGGAGCACGATCGCGGGCGACCTGCGACCGGCTCACTTCGTCGGGCTGCACGCGCTCCAGGTGCTGCCGCTGCTCGCCGCCCTACTGGCCCGGCGCGGCCTGCCGGCCGCGGCGCGGACCCGGGTCGTCGTGTCGGCGGCGGGCGGATACCTGGCGCTGGTGGTGCTGCTGACCTGGCAGGCCCTCCGCGCGCAGCCGATCTCCGCCCCCGACGGCGTGACGCTCGCGGTACTCGCGGCGATCGCCGTGGGCACGGCGGCGGCCGCCGCGACCGGGCTGCGCGGGGATGGCGGCCGGGTGCCGAGCGGCCGCTCGGCTCACCGGTGGTCCGGACGCACCTCGACGCCCGGGAGCGGCACGTCCGCGCGCTCCTCGTGATCCCGCCGGGCGTCCGGGCGATCCGGCCGCTCCTCCCCGCCGGCCTGCCGAGCCCCCTCGTCCGGCGCACCGCCGCCCGCCCGGCGCGGCAGGCGGGCCGCGACCCGCAGGCCGCCGCCGTCGGGGAGGTCCAGGACCAGCTCGCCGCCCGCCAGCTCGATCGTGCGGGCGGCGATGGCCAGGCCGAGCCCCGATCCCTCGACGTTGCTCTGGGCGGGGCTGCGCCAGAACCGGTCGGTGGCCCGGTCCAGCTCTGCGGGCGGGATGCCGGGGCCCGTGTCCCGCACCGCGATCTCGACCCGGTCGGCGAGCGGGGACACCGTCACGGTCACCGAGCCGCCGGCCGGGGTGAACTTGACGGCGTTGTCGAGCACCGCGTCGAGCAGCGTCTCCAGCGCCCGCGCCGTGGCGGTGACGACCAACCCGCGCGGACCGTCCCGGCGCAGCGTCAGCCCGGAGTGCTCCGCGAGCGGCCGCCACGCCTCCAGCCGGTCGTCGACGCCCGCGTCGACGTCCACGGCCTGCAGGGGGGCCGTGCGCTCCGCCCGCGCGAGCGCGAGCAGGCCGTCCAGCAGGGTGGACAGCCGGTCGGCCTCCTCCAACGCCGCGACGTGGTCCTCCGCCGCCCGGGCCTCGACGTGCCCGTCGAGGTTGGACAGCCGCAGGCGCAGCGCGGTCAGCGGGTTGCGCAGCTGGTGGCTGGCGTCGGCGACGAACGCGCGCTGGGCGGCGTTGGCCTGGCTCACGGCCGCGACCATCCGGTCGAACGACGCGGAGAGCCGACGCAGCTCCGGTGGCCCCGTTCCGTCACCGACGGGGTCCGGCGCCGCCCCGGCCTGCAGGGCCGCCGCGACGCGGCCGGTGCCCTCGTCCAGCCGGCGGACCGGCCGCAGGATCCAGCGCACGATGGGCAACGCCGCCACCACCCCCGCCGTGAGGGCGACCAGCAGCGCGGCCAGCACGGCCGACCAGACGCCCAGCTCGTAGCGGCGCAGGTCGTCGGTCGGCGCCACGGTCACCACGGCCCCGCGGACCTCGGAGTCGACCAGGACCGGTTCGGCGATCACGAGCGGGCTCGCGTCCCACGGCCAGCGCAGCGGGTAGGTCCGGGACCGCTGGCTCGCGAGCGCGAGGGCGAGCCGCTCGCGGCCGGCGTCGTCGAGCGGGGGCGGGTAGGTGCGCGAGGCGGCCAGCACCGACCCGTCACGCAGGTAGACGGTCACGGCGACCCCGTAGACCTCGTCGTAGCGCCGCAGCTCGGCGGCCAGGCCGCTGGCGTCGCCGTCGACGATCGGCCGCCCGGCCAGCGAGGCGTAGTAGATCGTGTCGGTGAGCTGCCCGGTGAACAGCTTCGACTGCTGGGCCTGCGAGCCGTAGAGCGCCAGCGGCACGCCGAGCCCGACCGCGAGCAGCCCCAGCAGCACCAGGACGATCACCAGCAGCCGGGCGCGCACCTCAGCCGTCGCCCCTCGCGTCGCGCGCCGGGCCGTCGGCGGGCGGGCCGAGCCGGTAGCCCACGCCGCGCACGGTGTGCACGAGGTCGGCGCGGCCCAGCTTCGTGCGCAGCGTCGCGATGTGGACGTCCAGCGTGCGGTTGGCCCCCGCCCAGCTGCGCCCCCACACCTCCGCGACGATCCGCGAGCGCGTGCACACCGCGCCGTCTGCCCCGGCGAGCATGGCCAGCACCTGGAACTCCTTGCGGGTGAGCGACACGGGCCGCCCGGCCACGGTGACGACGTGGCGGTGCAGGTCCACCCGGACGTCGTCGATCTCGACGACGTCGGTCGCCCCCGCGGTCTCCGACCGGTGCCGGCGCAGGAGGGCGGTCACCCGCGCCAGCAGCTCCCCGACGTCGAACGGCTTGACGAGGTAGTCGTCCGCCCCGGCGTGCAGGCCGAGGATCCGGTCGTCGACCTCGCCGCGGGCCGAGATGACGATGACCGGGACGTCGCCGGCCTCCCGGATCGCGCGCAGCACGTCGACGCCGTCGATGTCGGGCAGGCCCAGGTCGAGCAGGACGACGTCGACCCCGGCGAGGTGGTCGACGGCACCGCGGCCGCCGGCCAGGCGGGTGCACTGGATCCCGTGGCGGTGCAGCGCCGACCGCAGCGCCGCCGCGATCCGGTCGTCGTCCTCGACCAGCAGGATGTGCACCCGCAAACCCTAGGGCTTGCCCAAGGCCCTGGACGTTCGTGCCAGATTGGTCCTAATCTCCCGGTTCATGCCACGAGGACGCCCGTGACCGCTTCTGCGATGGTCCGCATGGCCGGTGTCGAGAAGCACTTCGGCGATCTGCACGTCCTGCGCGCGATCGACCTCGAGGTGGACGCGGGGCAGGTCGTCGTCGTGCTCGGCCCGTCCGGATCCGGGAAGTCCACCCTGTGCCGCACGATCAACCGGCTGGAGCCGATCGACGCGGGCACGATCGAGGTGGACGGCCGCGCCCTGCCGGCGGAGGGCAAGGCGTTGGCCGCGCTCCGCGCCGACGTCGGCATGGTGTTCCAGAGCTTCAACCTCTTCGCCCACCGCACCATTCTCGACAACGTCACGCTCGCCCCGCTCAAGGTCCGGCGGACCGACCGCGCCGCTGCCGAGAAGGAGGCGATGGCGCTGCTCGAGCGCGTCGGCATCGCCAACCAGAGCGCCAAGTACCCCGCCCAGCTCTCCGGCGGGCAGCAGCAGCGCGCCGCCATCGCCCGCGCGCTGGCGATGAAGCCCAAGGTCATGCTGTTCGACGAGCCCACGTCCGCCCTCGACCCGGAGATGGTCGGCGAGGTACTCGACGTCATGACGACGCTCGCCCGCGAGGGCATGACGATGTTGGTCGTGACCCACGAGATGGGCTTCGCCCGCCGGGCGGCCCACCGCGTCGTCTTCATGTCCGACGGCGAGATCGTCGAGGACTCCACCCCCGACGAGTTCTTCACCCAACCCCGCACCGACCGCGCCAGGGACTTCCTCGGGAAGATCCTCACGCACTGAAAGAGGTCCGCATGCAGCTGCGCCCCGCGCTCGCCGCGCTCACCGCCGGCGTCGCCCTCCTCGCCATGGCCGCCTGTGGGAAGGAGGGCAGCCCCGCGACCCCCGGCGGCGAGGGCGCTGCCACCGGGCTCTCCTACCCTGTCGCGAGCGGCGTCTCGCTGCCCGACTCCAAGACCTTCCAGG
>CAVSJZ010000025.1:0-158674 GCA_963728105.1 uncultured Actinomycetota bacterium
ACCGCGTCGGCGGGTACCCGCATCGACTCGAACACCAGCTCGCAGGACTCGATGCCCTTGTAGCCCAGCTTCGGCAGGTCCCGGCTGACCGTCAGGCCCTGGCCCGGCTCCACCAGCAGCACCGAGATGCCGCGGTGCCGCGGCTGCGCCGCCGGGTCGGTCTTGCAGAGCAGGGCGACCAGCCCGGAGCGGCGGGCGTTGGAGATCCACGTCTTGGAGCCGTCGATCACCCAGCCGTCGCCGTCGGGACGGGCGTGCGTCGTCATGTTCTGCAGGTCCGACCCGCCCCCGGGCTCGGTCAGCGCCATCGTCGCCCGCAGCTCGCCCGTCGCCATCCGCGGCAGGTACCGGTCCCGCTGCTCGGGGGTGCCGAACGCCAGCAGGAGCTTGGCCACGACCGTGTGCCCGCCCATCGCCCCGGCGAGGCTCATCCAGCCCCGCGCCAGCTCCGCCGTGACGAGCGCGTAGCAGGGCATCGACACGGGCGCCTCGCCCCACGGCTCGGGGATCGCCAGCCCGTAGATCCCCAGCTGCTTCATCTGCTCGATGAGCTTCTCCGGGTAGGTGTTCGCGTGCTCCAGCTCGCGGACGACGGGCCGGACCTCGCGGTCGACCCAGTCCCGCACCGTTGCGACGACCTGCTGCTCCTCGCTGCTCAGCCCACTCACGTTGCTCCTCTCCCCGTCCCCGACGAGGGGATCTGCCGCCGCTCTACGCGCCGTCGGTCGACGCGCCTGCCCCGGCCTCGGCGACCTCGGCGCGGATCGCGTCGGTGTGCTCCCCCAGCGCGGGTACGGCGCCGGTCCGGACCGGCCAGCCGCGGCCCAGCGCGGGCGGCAGGAGCGCCGGGACCGGCCCGACGGGCGACCCGACGTCGCGCCACCGGCCCCGGTCGGCGAGCTGCGGATGCGCGGCCAGGTCGCGGACGCCGTTCACGCGGGCGTTGCCGATGCCGGCGGCGTCGGCACGCCGCTGGACGTCGGCGAGGTCGCGCTGCGCGCACCAGCCGCCGACGATCGCGTCGAGCTCGGCGCGGCAGCGCACCCTGTCGGGGTTGCGCGCGAAGCGGGGGTCGTCGACCAGGTCGGGGCGCTCCAGCAGGTCCGCGGCCAACCGGCGCCACTCCCGGTCGCTCGTCGTGCCCAGCACCACGGTCTGCCCGTCGGCGGTGGCGTAGGCGCCGTACGGCGCGACCATCGGCGACCCCATGCCCACCGGCACCGGCTCGGCGCCGCCGTGCACGACCTGGTTGAGCGCGAAGCCCATCATCTCGGCGACCACGTCGAGCATGGCGACCGGGACGACCGTGCCGCGCCCGGTCCGGTCGCGGTGGTAGAGCGCCGCGAGGACGGCGGAGTACGCGTAGAGCGCGGTGCCGATGTCCGCGACCGGGATGCCCGGCTTCGCGGGTGCGCCGGCCACGCCGGTGATCGCGCACGACCCGCCCTCGGCCTGGACCAGCAGGTCGTAGGCCCGCTTGTCGTCGAGCGGCCCACCGGTGCCGTAACCGGAGATGTCGATTACGACCAGCCGGGGGTACCGCTGCACCAGCTCGTCGGGGACGAGGCCCAGCCGCCCGAGCGCACCCGGGGCGAGGTTGCTGACGAGCACGTCGGCCCGCGCGAGCAGGCGCGTGAACACTGCGCGGTCGGGCGGAGCGACGAGGTCGAGCGCGGCCGACTCCTTGCCGTGGTTGAGCCACACGAAGTGCGCGCCGAGGCCCCGCACGGCGCCGTCGTAGTGCCGTGCGGTGTCGCCGACGCCGGGGCTCTCGACCTTGATCACGCGCGCGCCGAGGTCGGCGAGATGCCGGGTGCAGAGCGGGGCTGCGACCGCCTGTCCCAGCTCCACGACGGTGATCCCGTCGAGCGGGGCCCGGCACACCTCATCCACCCTGCGGGAAGCGCGGTGCGCGACGCTCGCGGTGCGAGGCGAGGCCCTCGCGGACCTCGGGGCCGGTGAAGCCGTGGAACTCCAGCGCCAGCGAGGAGTCGAAGATCGCCCCACCCAGCTGCCGGTACCAGCTGTTGAGCGCCTGCTTCGTCCAGCGGATCGCGGTCGGCGCCCCGGCGGCGAGCTCGTGGGCCACCTCCCGCGCGGTGGGCAGCAGCTCCTCGTCGGTGTCGACGCACAGCGAGACCAGCCCGATCCGCTCGGCCTCATCGCCCGACAGCGGCCGGCAGGTCAGCAGGTAGTACTTGGCCTTGGCCATGCCGCACAGCAGGGGCCAGCACACCGCCGCGTGGTCGCCTGCGGCGACGCCGAGGCGGGTGTGCCCGTCGATGATCTTCGCGGTACGGGTCACGACGGACACGTCCGCCAGCACGCCAGCCACGAGGCCGGCGCCGACCGCGGGGCCGTGGATCGCCGACACGATCGGCTTCGTGCAGTCGATGACGTTGAAGACGAGCTCGCGCGCCTCGCGCATCGTCCGCACCCGGGCGTCGAAGTCGGTCGTGAGCCGCTCCACCAGGTCGAACGCGCCGCCGGCCGAGAAGCCCTTGCCCTCCCCCCGCAGCAGGACCGCCATGACGGCGGGGTCGGCGTCGAACTCCCGCCACACCGCGGCCAGCTCGCCGTGGGCGGCGTCGCTCACGGCGTTCAGGTGCGGCGCGTCGAGCACCAGCTCGATGACGCCGGCCTCGTCGGGTCCGTCCACCCGCAGGTTCGGGAATCGGTCGTATCGGCTCACGGCGCTCCTCACGTGCGGCCCGGCTCGCGGCTCACGGCCCCGCCGGCCACGATCTGTCTCCGGATCTCGCTGGTCCTTCGTACCGCCGCGGCGGTCGCACGTCGCGGTCGGCTACCCGAGCGCGACGTCCGCGAGGCGGTTCAGCTGGTCGAGCTCCGGCGAGCAGGGGAACAGGATCAGCTCGTCGCAGCCCGCGTCGGCGAAGGCCGAGACCTGCTCGCGCACGGCGGCGTCGGTCGTGGCGGCACCGGACACGACCCGCGCGGCGAAGTCGCCAAGGAAGCCGTAGTAGTCGGACAGGTACTGCTCGGCGAGCGCGGACGCGTCCGGGCCGAGCGCGTAGTAGCCCAGGGCGACCAGCCGGGGCGCACCCGGCCGGCCGGCCTCCGCCCAGGCCCTGCGGACGGGCTCGGCGCCCTGGGCGAACATCGCGGCCCCGCCCCCGCCCGCGATCCAGCCCGCGCCGTCGGACACGACCCGGCGGACGGCGTGGGCCCCGTTCCCGCCGATGATCAGCGGCGGGCCGCCCGCCTGACGAGGGGCCGGCCCTACCGCGCCCGCGGTGCCGTACGAGGTCCCCGACCACACCGCCTTCATCTCGGCGAGCTGGGCGTCGAACGCGGCACCGCGGCGGTGGAAGTCCGTCCCGGTGGCCGTGTAGTCGTCCTCCCGGCCGCCGACCGCGATGCCGACGGCGAGCCGGCCGCCGGCGAAGCTGTCGACCGTCGCCAGCTGCTTGGCGAGCAGCGTGCCGTTGCCGCGGAAGGGCGCGATGAGGATCGCGGTGGTCAGCCGGACCCGGCTGGTGACCGCGGCCGCGGCCGCCAGGGTCGGGATCGTCTCGTGGTTGCCGTAGACGACCCGGTCGATGGTGCCCAGGCCGGCGAACCCCGCTGCCTCGGCGGAGCGGGCCCAGTCCAGGATGTCCGGGCCGGTGGCCGCCGGAAGGGTCGACGGCAGCCCGATACCGATCTCCATGGTGGCGAAGCTACCTATGCGGCCGCCCGGGCGCAGGTCCCGGACGTGGACGCGCACCGCGCGAACAGGTCGCCGCTCAGGTAGGCCTGCCAGTCCGCCGCGGTCAGGTCGTGCCCGCCCGACCGGAGGTGGTAGCTCATCGCCGGGCCGCGGAACGCCCGGTCCGCGGCCGGCCGCCACGCGGGCGATGGCAGGCCGGTGTCGCCCAGCCCGTAGAGCCCGTACACCGGTGCCGCGGCGACGTAGGCCAGGAACTCGCCCTCGGGGTCGGAGTTGCCGTCGGCGGCCGCGCTGCCGATGACGACCCGGCGGGGCGCGACGAGCGCCAGCAGCTCGTGCTGGTCGACCGGCAGCGAGCCCACCCGGTCGCCGAAGGCGTGGTAGGTCTGCGGGAACCAGTACGGGAACGAGGCGTTGATGCGCGCGACGGTCTCCCCGCCGACTCCCCCGTCCCCGCGCCGGGCGAGCTTCGCGCCGGTGGACCCCGAGTCGTTCGAGACCACCGCCGCGAACCGGGTGTCCTGCGCGCCGGCCCACAGCGCCGCCTTGCCGCCGCGCGAGTGGCCGATCACCGCCACCCTCGCCGGGTCGATGTCGTGATCGGTCTGCAGGTAGTCCATTACCCGGCTGGCCGCCCACGCCCACGCGCTGACGGCCCGCCCGGCGTCGTCGGGCAGCGCCCGGTCCGCGGGGTGGAACAGGTCGATCATCTTGCTGCGGTAGCTGCGGCTGTCGTCGGGGGCGACGTCCTGCACCCCGAAGGAGGCGAACGCGTAGCCGGCCTTCAGGATCGTCGCCACCGGCGCGTAGCCCGACGACCGGCCCGGGTCCTCGCCCACCGCTCCCCGGTGGTCGATCAGCAGGAACGTGCCGAGCGGCTTGCCGGCGGCCTTCGGGACGAACAGCGTCACCGGGAAGGCGCCGGTCCCCAGCGGCCCGGTGACGGTGACGGTGACGATCTTGCGCGTGCCCCAGGGGAAGGCGCTCGACGTGACGTGGAACGTCTCCGGGGGCGCGTCGGGCAGGCCCTCCCCGTAGACGTCCTGCCGGAACGCGGCCAGCAGCTGGCCGCGGCGCGTGGCCTCCCACTCCGCCGCCGTGGTGACCGCGATGCCGTCGTCGAGCCGCAGCGGGTTCGGGTAGGCCGTGCCGTCGATCGTCACCGTCGCCGCGGCCGGGCCGTCGACCGGCGTCGCGGCGAGCGCCTCGGACCGGCCGGTGACGGCGGCGGTGGCGCACAGCGCCACGGCAAGGCCCACCGATGCCGCGACCCTGGTGACGGTATGCGGTCGGGCGGCGCGGCGGCCGGTCCGGCGGGGGGTACGCACCGTGCGGAAACTACGCAGCGACGGCCGCGCCGCAACCATGATCCGATCATCCGCACCGATCGGGTGACGACCACCCCGGCGGGGTGGGGCAGGGTGGGACGGACGGGCCGCCGTCCGGCCCGCGGCGGAGGAGGTCGGCGATGGCGGACAGCGTGCGTGGCCGAGACCGACACCCCGTTCCCGATCATCCAGGGCCACGAGAACGTCGGCGTCGTCGCGGAGATCACCCCCACCGCCGCTGAGCGCATCGAGTTCTCCGGCCGGAGGCTGGCGGTCGGCGACCGCGTGACGATGTGCCCGGACGTCGTCTGCGGGCGCTGCCACGAGTGCACCCACGTCATGGGCTACGTGTGGTGCGAGCCTCGGCCACGACGGCGGAGGAGCGCGTCGAGCGGGTCCGGGAGCTGACCGGCGGCCGCGGCGCCGACGTCGTCCTGCACATGGCCGACACGCCGCGCTCGTTCGTCGAGGACATCGAGATGCTCAAGCGCGGCGGGGATGATGCTCGCGATGGGCAACTTCGCCGACACCGGCGAGGTCGGCCTCAACGTGCACCGCCACATCTGCAGCAAGAACATCCGCCTCATCGGGCTGACGAACCACCCCAGCACCGGCTACGTCCCGGCGCTGCGCCTCCTGGAGCGCTACGCCGACCGCTACCCCTTCGCCGAGATGCAGCGGGGCGACCGCCGTCGCGCTCGCCGCGCCGGGCCGGAAGAGTGGGGCCATGACCGATGTCTCCGGGCCCCCGTTCCGCGCCGACCACGTCGGCAGCCTCCTGCGCCCCGCGCACCTGCACGCGGCCCGCGCCCGGTTCGCGGCCGGCGAGATCGACGGCGCCGAGCTGCGGGCGGTCGAGGACGAGGCGATCGCCGACGTCGTCCGACTGCAGGCCGACGTCGGCCTGCGCACCGCGACCGACGGCGAGTTCCGGCGCGCCACGTGGCACATGGACTTCATCTACGCCATCGAGGGCATCCGCAAGGCGACCGAGGAGGGCACGGTCGTCCACTTCCGCAACGCCGACGGGACGATCGACTGGCGCCCCGCAGGGCTGCGCGTCGACGCGCCGCTGCGCATCGACGAGCCGATCTTCGGCGCGGACTTCACGTACCTGAGCTCGCTCGTGGGCCCGGACCGGACGGCCAAGCTGACGATCCCGTCCCCCTCGATGGTCCACTACCGGGGCGGTGCCGCCGCGATCGACCCGGCCGTCTACCCCGACGAGGACGCGTTCTGGGCGGGGCTGTCGGCGGCCTACGCCGCGCAGGTGCGCGGGATCGCGGCGCTGGGCTGCCGCTACCTGCAGCTGGACGACACGAGCCTGGCCTACCTCAACGACCCGGCCCAGCGGGCGGAGCTCACCGCCCAGGGCCGCGACGCCGAGCACCAGCACGAGCGCTACATCCGCCAGATCAACGCGGCGCTGGCGGACCGCCCGGAGGGCCTGACGGTCACGACGCACCTGTGCCGGGGCAACTTCCGCTCCTCGTGGGTCGCCGAGGGCGGCTACGACTTCGTCGCGGAGGCCCTCTTCGGCGGCCTCGACGTGGACGGGTTCTTCCTCGAGTACGACGACGCGCGCTCCGGCGGCTTCGAGCCGCTGCGGTTCGTGCCGCCGGGCAAGCGGGTCGTGCTCGGCCTGGTCACCACGAAGCGACCCGAGCTGGAGGGGCGCGACGAGCTGAAGCGGCGGATCGAGGAGGCCTCGCGGTTCGTCCCGCTCGACCAGCTGGCGCTGTCGCCGCAGTGCGGCTTCTCCTCGACCGTGGAGGGCAACGCGCTGAGCCGGGACGAGGAGATCGCCAAGCTGCGGCTCGTGGTGGAGACCGCGGAGGAGGTCTGGGGCTGACGGCGGGAGCCGTCGCCGCGCCGCGGCGGCCCGGTCACGCGGCCGTGCTGAGCTCGCCCTCCAGGCCGGCGAGCTCCCCGACGAACGCGTCCAGGAACCCGGACCACGACGGCACGGGGGCGGCCGGGCGGACCACGAACTTCGTCAGACCCGCCTCGACGAAGCGGCGTACCTGCGCGCGGGCCTGCGCCCAGCCGTCGGCGACGAACAGGGCGGGATCGACGCCGGGACGGCGCCGGGCCAGCGCGGCCAGCGCGGCCGCCGCCTGCGCCGGCTCGGTACCCGGCGCCAGCACGGGGATGTTCGTCCCGTAGTGGTCGTCCTCGATCTCCCGGCCGGCCTCCGCCGCGGCGGCCTCGATCGTGGCGCGGGCCTGCGCGGCCTGCTCCGGCGTCACGAAGCTGCCGAGCCAGCCGTCGCCGAGCCGGCCCGCGCGGCGCAGCCCCACCGGCGCCGTCCCGCTGAGCCACAGGTCGGGCGGCCGGCTCGGCAGCGGCGCGACGACCGCGTCGTCGAACCGGAAGAACCGCCCGTGATGGGTCACCGACGGCTCGGACAGCAGGCGCCGGACGACGACCACGGCCTCCTCGAAGACGGCGGGGCGGGCGCCGTCCGGCACCGGGAACAGCGCGCGCTCGCGCGCGTCGGCCGGGCGGACGCCGAACACCGGCAGCACCCGCTTGGGCGCCAGAGCGCACAGCGACGCGAGGGCCGCCGCCACCGCGGCCGGGTTGCGGCCGGGCAGCACGAGCACGCCGGAACCGACCTTGAGCCGGGTGGTCCGCGCCAGCGCGAACGCCATGCCGACCAGCGGGTCGAGCTGCGCGGTCGACGCCTGGTCGGTGAGCCACAGCGAGTCGATGCCGCGCTCCTCCAGCGCGTCGACCAGCAGGGCGAGCTCCGGCCCCGGCCCCGGGCCCGCGGCGAGCGGCGCCGCGCCGATCCCGATCCGCACCTTCACCGGGCGCACTGTCATGCCGCCGACGTTACCTGCGTCGCCGATCATCCGACGTCGGCGAGCAGGGCGGTCGCCCGCTGCACCGACCGCGTCGTGAGCGGGCAGGAGACGTGGAGCTCCGGCGCGCAGTTCGCGGGGTGGGGCCGAGCTCATCGCCCGTACCGCCCGGCGACCGGCCGCGAGCGGCTGCTCGCGGCCATCGGCGTCTGACCGGCCCCGCGACGGTCAGGCGTCCCACTCCGGGCGGGACCGCGACAGCGCGTCGGTCAGCAGCGCGACGAGCGCCTCGTGCTGCACGTCGGAGGAGGAGCCGACCTCCTCCGTCGAGCCGTCGAGCGCCTGGGCGGCCAGGCCCGCCTTGCTGTCGATGAGCTCGGCGATCCGGGCGTCGATCGTCTGGGCGGCGATGATGCGCCACGCGGTGACGGGCTCGCGCTGCCCGATGCGGTGGCTGCGGTCGATGGCCTGCGTCTGCTCGGCCGCGGTCCAGGACAGCTCGGCCAGCACGATGTTGGAGGCCACCTGCAGGTTGATGCCCACGCCCGCCGCGGTCAGCGAGCAGACCGCGATCGCCACCTCGGGATCGTTCACGAACGCGTCGATGCTCTGCTGCCGCACCCGGGACGTCTGGTCGCCGCGGATCGCGGAGAACCGGACGCCCTGCTGGGCGAACGTCTCCTCGGCGGCGTCCATCACGTCGACGTGCTTGGCGAAGAAGACCACCTTGCCGGCGCTTCGCGCGAGCTGGATCGCGTAGTCGGCGGCGAGCCCCGCCTTGGCCTGGCCGATGCGCCGCATCATGCTGAACACGTTGTCGCCCGCGGACGCAGCGGCCGCGTCCTTCTGCTCCCACCTCGCGACCTGGCGCACGAGGTCGCGGTCGATGCCCTCGGCCTCCCCACCCGAGCGGCGGCTGGCCAGAGCGGTCTCGTACCGCGCCACCATCCGCCGGGCGAGTTCGCGTTCGGCCGCCCGGATCGACCGGCCGACGGCGCCGTCGAGCTCGACGGGCAGGTCGGCGATGCGCCGCGCGGGGATGTCGGCGGCGACGTCGACCTTGCGGCGCCGGACGATGCCCATGTCGATGACGCAGCTGCGCGCCGCCTGGTAGAAGCCCGGGTCGGCGGGGGTCAGGCCGGTCCCGTCGAGCGCGTTCATCAGCTCGGGGCGCGGCTTCGTGTCGTCGATCCAGCCGAGGAACTGCCAGATCGCCCGGAAGTCGTCGATGTCGTTGATCAAGGGGGTGCCGGTGAGGGCCATGAGCAGCGGGCGCACCGTCCGCGACCGGATCCGCTCGGAGAGGTTCAGGACGTGCTGCGAGCGCTGGGAGGACTTGTTCTTGATGAAGTGCGCCTCGTCGATCACCATGCCGCGCAGCCCGAACTGGCCCAGCCAGCCCACGTGCCGGTCGAGCACGTCGTAGTTGACGACGATGATGTCGGCGAACCCGTCGATCGACTCGCCGTTGCCGTGGATCACGGTCGCGGAGCGGCGCGGCGTCCAGAGCCCCGCCTCGCGCGCCCAGTTCGTCTTCACCACGTTCGGCACGACGACGAGCAGCGGGTAGGCGTTCGCCGCCTCGGCGGCGAGCAGGGCCTGAGCCGTCTTGCCGAGCCCCGGCTCGTCGGCGAGGAGGAACGTCCGGTGGCCGGCCGCGGCGGACGCGACCAGCTGGGCCTGGTGGGGCATCAGCACACCGCCGCCCGGCAGCTGCCGGCGGCCGGGGGCGGGGAGCGCCATGCACGCGGGGGCTCCGGCGCCGGCGCGCTCGAACGAGCTGAGCAGCGGCCCGAGCAGCTCCCAGCTGGCGAGACGCGTCGGCCGGGCCGCGCTCGGCCGGGCGGCGGAGAAGTCCGGGGCGAGGAAGGGGTTGGCCAGCTGCCGCGACACGACCGACTGCGGCACGACGCCGGGAATGGCGGCGGCCGGGGCCTCGGCGGGCGGCGCCTCGTCGGCCTCCGTGTCGAGGCCGGCCCGCCTGCGCATGTCCCGCTCGAGCGAGCGGGCCTCGGGCAGGACCTCGGCGTCCTCGTCGAGGAGCGCCATGAGCCCGGCGTCGCGGACGGCCGTCTTCGCGAGCGCGGTCGCGAGGCCGTCGAGCCGCTTGAGCTGCTCGGCCCGCTGCGCGGCGCTGCCGTTCTCCGGGGCGGAGGCCCGGGCCCGCTCCGCACGCAGCAGCAGGGCGACGGCCTGGAACCGCGCGCGCGTCACGAGCGTGGCCGGTCCGCGCCGCAGCACGGCCTCGACGTCGCGGACAGCGCCCGCGAGCACCGAGATCAGGTCACCGGAACCCTCGCCGAGCCGCCGCTTGCGCGAGACGGCCGGCCGGGTGCCGGTCTGCGACCGGCCTTGTCGAGCCACCCACTCCTCCTCAGGGACATCTGGCACCGCGACCACTCGCCGTGCCGCACACACCGCCGCGGCCGGTGACGGGAGCGCGAAAAGGGCGGGCCCCCGGGTCGCTCTCTCGAGCGCCGCCAGGGCCCGGCACGCTGCAGGATCAGCGCGGCAAGAACACCCAACCCACCGACGGGACTTGGTCCCGGCACCAACCGCACGCCGGCACCCGCACGAGCACCGCGGGCCGACGCGCCCATCGTAGCAAGCGGCACCCGCGCACGCCGCGGTCCCGACCGCCAGCGCCGCGCGTGTCGGCGCGGGCCCGGGCGTCCGTGCGTGCGGAGCTCGCCTCGGCCAGCGCGGGCGGCAGGTGCCGGCCGTAGCCGAAGACGTGGAACGACCCCGCATAGCCGTTCGCGGCGTCACGCGGGGTGAGCTCGGCGGTGGCCGGGCTCGCCCACGAGCGGCTGCGCGCCGTCGTGTCCGAGTTGCACCGGCGGATCGTGGCCGACGGCGCTCCGACACCGGGCGGGGACGGGTCGGTGGGGCCGAGACACCGGTAGCGTCCGCCTGATGACGGGACGCGGGCCCACGGTCGGCGAGCTGATGGTCGGCGTCGAGGGCCTGGCCCTGCTCCGGCTGCTCTACGCCGACGCGGCCGATGCCAGAGCGGCGCGCATGGCGGAGGCGCGCACGCTCCTGACCGAGGGGGCGGGCACCGAGCCCCTCGGGGTCGAGCTCGACCTGTCAGAGGGCTACGCCCGGTGGGCGCCCACCTACGACCGCCCGCTGCGCCTGTTCGGCGTCGAGGAGCCGCCGATGCGCCGCCTGCTCGACGCGCTGCCACCCGGCGACGTCCTCGACGCCGCCTGCGGCACCGGCCGGTGGGCGTCCTACCTGGCCGACCGCGGCCACGCGGTCACCGGCGTGGACCGCTCGCCCGCGATGCTGGACCGCGCCCGCAGCAAGCTGCCAGGCGCCCGCTTCCTGCCCGGCGAGCTGACGCGCCTGCCCCTCGCCGATGCCTCGGTCGACGCGGCCGTCTGCGCCCTCGCCCTCGTGCACGTCGCCGACCTGGCCGCCGCGATCGGCGAGCTCGCCCGCGTCGTGCGGCCCGGCGGCCGCATCGTCGTCAGCGACGTCCACCCCTTCCTGGTGACCGTGGGGTGGCAGGCGCAGTTCGGGACCGACAGCGGACCCGCCTACCTGCGCCTTTGCTCCCACCTGCCCTCCGACTACGCCACCGCCGCACTGGGTGCCGGGCTCACCGTCCGCAGCTTCCGGGAGCCGCGGCTGACCGCGGAAGCCGCCGCCACCCCGACCGCCGAGCTCCTCGCGGACGCGACCCGCGCCGCCTACGTGGGACTGCCCGGCGTGCTCGTCTGGGAGTTCGAGCGGCCGGCGGACGGGCGGGACGGCTGAGCCCGCGGCGCAGCGTCAGGCCGGCGGCCACGGCGCGTACCGCGCGAGGATCCCCGGGGTGCCTCGCGCCGACGGAGGGACCATCGACACTCCGCGGGCAGGCGCCGGCTCAGCAGGCCGTCCAGCCGCCGTCGACCGGCAGCACCGCACCGGTCACGTACCGGGCCCCGTCCGAGATCAGGTACGAGACGGCCGCCGCGACGTCGGCGACCGTGCCGTGGTCGCCAGCGGGCACCCGGTCGACCAACCACTGCCGCTGCGCCGGATCACCGAGCCGGTCGGCGGTCATGGGCGTCTCGATGACGCCAGGGGCGACGGCGTTGACGCGGACGCCAGAGGCCGCCAGCTCGACCGCGGCGGCGCGGACCAGCCCGGCGATGCCGGCCTTCGCCGCAACGTAGTGCGCCTGGCCCGCGACGGCGTGCGTCGCGGTGACGGAGCTGATCGCCACCACCGAGCCGGGGACGCCGTCGCGCAGCCAGCGCCGGGCGGCGCACCGGACGGCGAGGAAGGTGCCGCGGACGTGCACGGCGAGCATGCGGTCGAACTCGTCGACCGCCAGGTCGACCAGCGGCGCACGGCTGCGGAAGCCCGCGCAGTTGACCACCGCGTCGAGCGGGCCTGCCGCGTCGAGCACCTCCTCCCACGACCGCTCCTCGGCGGCGTCGAGGGCCATCAGGCCGCCGGCCGGCCGCAGGTCGGCACCGACGACCTCCCAGCCGTCGTCACGCAGCTGCGCGGCCGTGCCCGCACCGATCCCGGACGCCGCACCGCTGATCAGCACCCTGCGCATGGAGCCTCCTCTTCGTCGTCAGGACCCGCCCGTCACCCCTCCCGCAGTCGGGGCAGGACCTCCCGCCCCACGGTCGCCAGCCGCTCGAGCTGGACGTCGAGGTCGGGCTCGGGGAACAGCAGCCGCAGCATGACGTGCACGTCCGCCCAGCCGCGCAGCCGGGCGAGCAGGGCCCGCATGCCGTCGACCACGGCCGGGACGTCGCCCGCGAGCTGGACGGAGGCGTCGCGGAGCGCGGGCCCTCCCCCGCCGGGCCGGGCGTCGACCAGCCCGCCGTAGACCGACCGGCCGGCCTGGATCGCGTCGTAGACCCGCTGCTGGCGGGCGAACGCGGCGCGGGCCTGTTCCCCGCCCCCGCCGGGCGCGTCGAGGACGCAGGTGACGGTGATCCCGCGGGTGAACGCCGGGTCGTCGGGCCGGCGGACGGCAGCGAGGCGCGCCGAGGTGGCGTCCACGACGGGCGGGTCCCCGCGCCCGAGGAGATGCCCGTCGGCGATCCGGCCCGCGCGCTCGACGGCGGCAGCGGCGTAGCCGCCGAGCCACACGGGGATCGGACGGGCGGGCCGCGGCGTCACCCGCACGTCGCGCAGGCCCAGCTCCGCGCAGCTGAACGGCTCACCCGTCCACGCCGCGCGCAGGGCCTCGACCAGCGCGGTCAGGCGGCGGCCGCGGGTCGCCGGGTCGACGCGGAAGGCCCGGTACTCGTGGGCGGCGTAGCCGAGGCCCAGCCCCAGCAGCAGCCGCCCGCCGCTGAGCCGGTCGACGACGGCGGCGTCCTCGGCGATGCGCAGCGGGTGGTGCAGCGGCGCGACGACCACGCCGGCGCCCAGCTCGATCCGCTCGGTGACCGGGGCCAGCGCGGCCAGCAGCGTGAGCGGCGAGGGGAGGTAGCCGTCGGGGAGGCCGTGGTGCTCGCTGACCCAGAACGCGTCGAAGCCCGCCTCCTCCGCGGCGACGGCCAGCCGCACGGCGTCGCGGTAGTCGCCGTCCTGACCCGTGTAGAGGCCGGCCCCGATGCGGACGCGCACCCGGCGCCTACAGGCGCAGCAGCCGCGCCGCGTTGGCCGCCAGCGCCGCCCCCAGCTCGCCGTCGGGCCGCTCGGTCGCGCCGGAGTCCCACCCCGCGAAGTTCGTGCCGAACACCAGCCGCTCGCGGCCGGCGTGGGCGACGAGCAGCTCGAGGGACAGCTCGTCGTGGACGTGGGTGTCGAACCAGATCCGCCGGTAGTAGTGGTCGAAGCCGCGCTCCCGCAGCGCCGGGCTCGCCCACGGCCGCTGCGCGACGGCGCGCTCGAACCGGCCCGAGACGAAGGCCGCCGCGCCACCGCCGTGCGAGACGCACACGTCCAGCCCGGGATGCCGCTCGAGCACGCCGCCGAACACGAGCGCCGCGACGGCCAGCGTCTCGTCGTAGGCGAACCCCATGAGCAGGTCGAGGTCGAAGCGGCGCAGCCGCACGTCGTCGGCCGGGCCGGCGCTGCCCAGCGGCGACGGGTGGACGAACAGGGGCACGTCGAGGTCGACGAGCGCCGCGTAGAGCGGGTCGAGCGCCGGGTCGTCCAGCGTGCGGCCCGCGGGGTCGGTGTCGACGTACACCCCGACCATGCCCAGCTCGCGCACCGCCCGCCGGGCCTCGGCGACCGCCGCGGCGACGTCCTGCACTGGCAGCTGCGCCAGCGCCAGCAACCGGCCAGGGTGCTTGGCGGCGATCTCGGCCAGCGCGTCGTTGTGGGCGCGGGCGAACGCCGTCGCGTCGGCCGCGGGGAGGTCGCCGAAGTAGGTGATCGGGTTGGGCGAGAGCACCTGCAGGTCGATGCCCGCCTCGTCCATCGCCGCGATCCGCAGGTCGACGTCCATGAACGGGCTCCCGGCGTAGCGGACGCCGGACAGGACGTAGTCGCCGACGCGGTAGAACGGGCGCCCGTCGGGTCCGGTGCCCAGCTCGGGGCCCGCCGCCCCCGCCGCCCCCTCGGCCATCGCGAGCACGGCGTGCGCGTGCACGTCGATCACCCGGGGCTCAGACATGCGACAGCTTCTCGAGCTGCTCCTCGGTGAAGGCCAGCGACCGGGTGAGCGGGCACGCGGCGAGGAAGCGCACCTGGTCGGACGTGCGCGCGCGGTGCTCGGGGATGGGCGCGGACAGGTCGACCCGCGTCCCGGCCTTGAGCACGTCGACGATCGCGTCCTTGCGTTGCAGCACCCGCACGTCGGCGAGCGGGTCCCCGTCGACGACGAGGACGTCGGCGATCCGGCCGACCTCCAGCGTGCCGACCTGGCCCTCCATGCGCATCGCGAACGCGCCGTTGCGGGTGGCGGCCACGATCGCCTCCATCGGCGTCAGGCC
Source organism: uncultured Actinomycetota bacterium (assembly GCA_963728105.1). GTDB lineage: Bacteria > Actinomycetota > Actinomycetes > Mycobacteriales > Pseudonocardiaceae > Pseudonocardia. The sequence goes on from CAVSJZ010000025.1 coordinate 14,708, forward strand.
CATGTAGTCGACGAACATCTCCAGCTCGCGCGCGTGCCACTCCCCGACCGGGGTGACGGCGAAGCCGGTCTCGGAGCCGGTGAGGAACGGCACGCCGGCGGCGTGCGCCTTCGCCATCTGCTTGGCGGTGACCTCGATCTCGGCCCGGAAGACGTCGAGCAGCTCGGGCGCGGTGCCGACCTTCTCCCCGTAGTCGGCGAGGTTGCCCAGCAGCGTGAACGTCGGGCACAGCGCCGCACCGGACTCGACGACCGCCTCGAGCGCCTCGTCGTCCATGTACGAGGCGTGGTAGATCAGGTCGACGCCGGCGCGGGCGGCGTCGCGGGTGCTCGCGGCGTTGCGGCAGTGCGCGACGACCTTCGTGTTGAGGTCGTGCGCGGTGTCGCAGACCGTGCGCAGCTCGTCGAGGTTCCAGACCTTGACCTCGGGCCCCTTCATCGACGGGATCAGGCCCGTCACCATGATCTTGATCCAGTCGACGCCGTACTTGATCTGCCGCCGGATCTCGTTGACCATGACGTCCCGCCCGGTGACGACCGTGGCGTACCCCGTGCGGCCCTCGTCGGCGACCATCCGGCCGGCCGTGCCGCCGAGCATCGTCATCAACGCCTGGCCGCCCGCCCGCATCCGGGGTCCCTCGACGATGCCGGCCTCGATGGCGTCGCGCAGCTCGACGCCGATGTTCCACAGGCAGTCGGCGTCCAGGACGCTGGTGACGCCCGCCCGCAGCACCTTGCGCGCGTTGTAGGCCGACAGCATCGAGCTGTAGGCCTCGGTGCGGTGGTTGAACAGCTCGTCGTTGCCCGTCGGCTCGCCGAACGTCAGGTGGGTGTGCGCGTCGATGAGCCCCGGCATCACGGTGCGGCCCGCCGCCTCGATCCGGACGTCGTCCGGCCCGGCCTGCGCGAGCGCGTCGGCGCCGAGCGCGGCGATCCGCCCGTCGCGCACCAGCAGGGCCTCGTCCGGGCGCGGTGCCGCGCCCGTGCCGTCGAGCACCGTGCCCCCGATGACCAGCGTGCCGTCGCCCACGGCGCCTCCTCGAACCGTCACCCTGCTTGCCGCCAACCGCCGTCAGAAGGCTGACGACTACGGCGCCCGGCCAGTCTCGCACTCCCCCGGTGCGCTGTCACCACCACCGTGACGCCCGCAGGGTCGTCGAGGGCCGCGCGGAACGCCGCATCGGCGGCGCGCATCACCGCACTCCCGCCAGCGCCAGCAGGTCCAGCACGGTCGCGTGCACCGGCACCGGCACCCGGTGCCGTTCGGCCAGCCGCCGGACCGCGCCGGCCATGCCGGCCAGCTCGGTGGGCCGGCCCATGCGCACGTCGGTGCACATCGACGTGTAGTGCTCCCCGGTGCCCGCGAAGGTGCGCTGCGCGTGCGCCCACGCCGCATCCCGGTCGAGGTGCACGCCCTCGGCGCCCGCCACGGCGACGACCTCGTCGAACATCCGCTCCACCAGCGCCCGCCCCGCCGGGCTCGCCCAGACCGCGGCGACCGTGACGCGCTGCACGCTGCTGAGCGGGCTCATGGCGGCGAGCGCCAGCTTCCCCCACACCAGCTCCGCGACGTCGGCGTGCGTCTCGGTCGGCAGCCCGGCGGCCGACAGCACACGGGCGGCGGCCACGCACGCGGCGGGGTCCGCCGACCGCCCGGCCCATGCGGCCGATCGCCGTCAGCGACGCCCCGGCCGCCGTCGCGGCCGAGACCGTGATCCGTCCGGGCTCCGCGAGCGCGGCGCCGACGGTGGTGGTGCCCACCAGCGTGCGGTGGGGACCGAAGGCCGCGGCGACCGGCGCGTCGGTCCCGAGCCCGTTCTGCAGGGGGACCGCCAGGCCGTCGGGGGCGAGCACGGGCGCGGCCGCCGACGCCGCGGCGGCCAGGTCGTAGGCCTTGGTGAGGAGGAGCAGCACGCCGACACTGCCCGGGGACACGTCGGCGACGTCCACGGCGACCGGCACCCGCGCCGTCCACGGCGGCCCGCCCGGCGGGTCGACCCGCAGCGGTCGCCCGGCGAGCGCGCGCACGTGGGCACTCCCGCGGCCGATCAGGACGACGTCGGCGCCCGCCCGGGCCAGATGGGCCGCGAACGCCGACCCCATGCCGCCGGACCCGAGGACCCCGATGAGCGTGGCCACCGCACCGCCCTCCGTCGCGTCGACCGGTCCCCAAGCGTCACTAGGACACTAGCGTCGCCCGCGCGGCGCGAGCTAGCCTGCGAGGCCATGGCGGCGCCGCCGGGGCAAGCGGGGTGGGCGTCGGACCCGGAGCGGAGGACCGATGACCATCACCGAGAACGCGCTGGCCGGCCGGGCCGTCGTCAGCGAGAGCGACCCGCGCTTCCAGATCGCGGCGGCGCGGCGGATCCTGCACCGGGAGGGCCTGGACAGCCAGGTCGGCGGCCATGTCAGCCTGCGCGTGCCGGGCGAGGACGCCTTCCTCGTCACGCCGTTCCAGTACTTCGACGAGACCCTGCCCGAGCACGTGAGCAAGGTCGGCTTCGACCTGCGGGTCATCGAGGCCGCCCCGCTGCCGCCGTCGCCGGGGATCAACTTCCACGCCTCCATCTACGCCGCGCGCCCCGACGTGCACTGCGTGATCCACACCCACGCGCGCAACGTCTCGGTCCTCAGCACGACCGGCGTCGCCTACGACGTCTACTACGACTACGCGGCGCTGCTGCTCGACGAGGTCGTGCCGTGGGTCGACGATCCCGACCTGGTGCCGTCCGAGGAGGGCGAGCTGATGGTCGCCGCGCTCGGCGGCCGCAAGGCGCTGCTCATGGGCCACCACGGCTCCCTGCACGTCGGCGACACCCTCGAGCACGTCACGATGGAGGCCCTGATCATGGAGCTGTGCGCGGGGTACCAGCTCGCCGCGATGGCCGTGGGCGGCAAGCCCCTCCCCCGCGCGACGGCCGAGAGCTACCGCGCCGCCTACCTGGAGAACGGCTTCCGCGAGCAGATGTGGGCCGCCAACTACCGGCGGCTCCTGCGCAGCGACCCGGACCTGTTCGCCGCGCTGCGGCGGGGTTGAGCCGCGGTCGGACACAACCCGCCAACGAACGTCGCTAGAACCTTGACGACGCGCAGCGCGGCTCCCTAGATTCCGCCGGAACAGCCGGCGGTCACCCGCCGCGCTTCGACTCGACGCGGAGGCCCGGATGGCTCGCACCCCCCTTCTCGCCGCGGCCGCGGCCGTCGCGACCCTGCTGGCCGCCGCCTGCGGGAACGTCACGACGTCCAGCTCGTCCGGCGGCCCGCAGGCTCCGCCCGGCGTCACCGCGAACGAGATCACCATCGGCGCGACGCTGCCGCTGACCGGCACCGCGGCGGTGGCGGGCCAGGGCCTGCAGGCCGGCATGAAGATCGCTGCCGACGAGCTCAACGCCCAGGGCGGCATCGGCGGCCGCCAGGTCAAGCTCGACCTGCTCGACGACGGGTACACGGCCGACCGGGTCGTCACGAACGTGCGGCGGCTCGTCTCGCAGGACAAGGTGTACGCGCTCGTCGCGCCGGCGGGCTCGCAGGGCCTGCCGGGCACCTGGCAGTTCATCGGCCAGAACCACACCCCGGTCTGGGGCCCGATCTCGCCGGCCGACCCCAAGATGACCGAGGTGTACCTGCTGTCCGCCACGCGGGCGAGCCAGGACCAGGTCGCCATCGACTACTTCGCCGCGCACGGGGTCAAGAAGCTCGCGGTGATCAAGCAGGACAACGACCTTGGCGTCTCGGCCAAGCAGGCGCTCGACCTGCAGCTGCCCAAGCATCCCGGCCTGCAGCTCGTCGCGAACGAGACGACCCAGTCGGGCAACACCGAGGTCAGCTCGGCCGTGAACAACGTGCTCGCCGCGAAGCCCGACGCCGTGCTGCTCGCCGAGGACAACACGTCGGTCGCGCTGATCCTCAAGCAGCTGCGCGCCGCCGGGATGAACGGACCGGTCTTCGCCGACCAGGGCGGCGCGGGCACCGGCGGCCCCAGCGCCGTCGGACCGGCGGGCGCCGCCGCCGAGGGCTTCCTCGGCGGCATGCAGGCCGACACGGTCTCCACCGACAACCCCGCCGTCGAGCACTGGCGCACCCTCGCCAAGCAGTACCAGGGCCCGCAGGGCCAGAGCGGCTTCTCGCTGCAGACCTACAGCTACGTCATGGCGTTCGCGGCGCTGGTCAAGCGCATGGGCGACGACCTGTCCTACGCGAACTTCACCAAGACCGCCGAGGGGCTCGCCGAGGACCCGATCAAGCTCGGGATGATCCCGGACATCCAGTGCGGCCCGCTGCCCGACGGCCACACCTGCGCGATCCAGGCGGGCATCGCCAAGTACACGGGCGGCAAGTGGACGGTCGAGCAGAAGTTCATGGCCCCGCAGTAGGCGGCCGGGAGCGGGGATCATGCTGCAGACCGTCGTCAGCGGGCTCGAGTCGGGAAGCTGGTTCGCCCTGCTCGGGCTCGCCATCGTCGTCGTGATGAAGGCCGCCGACGTGCCGAACTTCGCCATGGCCGACATGGGGCTCGTCGCGACGTACGTCGGCATCTCCCTCGCCGCGGCCGGCGCCCCGTTCTGGCTCGCGGTCGTGGCCGTGCTGGTCGCCGGGACCGTGCTCGGCGTGCTCATCGACGTCGCGCTGATGCGCAGGCTGGCCCGCTACGGGCACTTCCCGCTGCTGCTGATGACCATCGGGCTCTCCCTCGCGCTCAACGCGCTCGTCGGGCTCGTGTGGGGGCACGACCCCCGCAGCTTCCGGGCACCCTGGACGGGTGCGACGGTCACGATCGCCGGTGGCGTCGGCATCGGCGTCACGCAGGTCGTCTCGATCGTCGTCGGGCTCCTCGGCGCGGTCGCGATCACCGCCTTCTTCCGCACCCCGATCGGGGCCCAGATGCGGGCCGTCGCCGAGAACCGCGCGACCGCCCGGCTCGTCGGCGTGAACGCCGGCAGGCTCTCGGCCGTCGCGTGGGGTGTCGGCGGCCTGATCGCGGCGGTCACGGTCATGCTCCAGGCCCAGTCCGCGCTCGTCTCGACCCTCTCACCGGCCTCACTGATCATCTACGGGTTCGTGGCCGCGACCATGGGCGGGTTCTCCTCGCTGCTGGGCACGTTCGCCGGTGGGCTCGCGCTCGGGCTGGTCCAGCAGTTCGTCGGCACCTACGTGTCCTCGGCCGCGCAGTTCTCGGTGGCGCTGCTGGTGGTGTTCCTGGTGCTGGTCCTGCGACCGGAGGGCCTGACGAGGGGGGTCCGGCTGCGCGATGTCTGACACCGCCGACACCACCGTCCGCGGCGACGAGCGGCCGGTGTCCGCACGGCCGGACGCCGCCGGGCCGCCCGGCGCGGCGGGCCCGGCCCGCCAGGGCCGGGCGGGGATGTGCAAGGGCGTCGCCGCGGTCGTCGCGCTGGCGCTGCTGTTCGCGGTGCCGTTCGTGGCGAACAGCTACGTCGTGTTCGTCGTCAGCATGACGCTGGTGTACGCGGTCGCGACGGTCGGGTTCAACCTGCTGGTCGGCTGGTCGGGGCAGATCGGGCTGGCCCACGCAGCGCTGTTCGCCGTCGGGGCGTACGGCAGCGCGATCGCCGTCCAGCACGGCGTCCCGTTCCTCGTGACGATCCCGCTCGCCGGGCTCGCGGCCGCGGTGCTCGCGGTCGTCATCGGCTTCCCGGCCATCCGGCTGCGCGGGTTCTTCCTCGCGATCGCGACGCTGGCGCTGGGCATGGCCATCGTGGAGCTGGTCCTCCTGGCCGCGCCGCTGACGGGCGGAGGGGCCGGCATGAACGTCGCGGTCTTCGCGCTGCCGGGCATCACCGACAGCGCGTCGACGTACTTCGTGGTGCTCGCCGTGGCGGCACTGACGTTCTTCCTGGTCCGCCGGGCGCTGCTGTCCCGCTTCGGGCGGACGCTGCAGGCCGTGCGCGAGATGGGCCAGCTGGCCGGGTCGTGCGGCGTGTCGGCGCTGCGCTACCAGCTCGTCGCGTTCGCCCTCTCCGGGTTCGTCGCCGCGGTCGCCGGCACCCTCTACGCCCAGCTGCAGACGTTCATCTTCCCGGCGATGTTCCAGATGAACCTGCTGGTCCCGATGCTCGTCATGGTGTTCGTCGGCGGGGCCGGCTCGATCTGGGGGCCCCTGGTCGGCGCGGCGTTCGCCATCGTCCTCATCGAGTTCTTCCAGGACCTCGGGGACCAGCAGGCGATCGCCTACGGCCTGGTCCTCATGGTCGTCATCGCCGTGCTGCCGGGCGGCCTGACGTCGCTGGCCCGCCGAGTCGGCGACTCCCGGTTCGGCGCGCGGATGCTCCCGCGCGCCCGGCGGACCCGGGAGCCGGCGTGAGCGCGCAGCCGGCGGACGGGCCGGTCGTCGAGCTGGCCGGGGTGCACAAGTCCTTCGGCGGCAACGCGGTGCTCGTCGACGTGGACCTGGCCGTCGCGCCCGGGTTCACCGGCCTCATCGGCCCCAACGGCGCCGGCAAGACCACCTGCCTCAACGTCGTCTCCGGCTACCTGCGCCCGGACGCCGGCGCGGTGCGCGTCGGCGGCCACGACGTCGTCGGGCTGCCCCCGCACCGGGTCGCCCGGCTGGGCGTCTCGCGGACGTTCCAGACGCCGCGCCTGATCCCGAACCTCTCCGCCGTCGAGAACGTGATGGTGGGCGCGTCCCGCCACTACCGGCACGGTCACCTGGCGGAGCTCGTCGGCCTGCCCGGTGCCCGGCGCGCCGACCGGGAGCAGCGGGAGCGGGCGCTCGAGCTGCTCGGCGTGCTGGGCCTCGGTGCGCACCCGCACCGGCCCGCCGCGCAGTTCCCCGCCGGCAGCCAGAAGATCATCGAGGTGGCCCGCGCGCTCGCGGGCGACCCGCGCCTGCTGCTGCTCGACGAGCCGGCGGCGGGACTGGGGGCCGAGGACGTCGACCACCTGGTCGCCGGTCTGCACGGCTGGACGGACCGGCATCCCGCGGCCGCGGTCATGATCATCGAGCACGACCTCGAGCTGATCACCCGGCTGTGCCCGGCCACCGCCGTACTGCACTTCGGCCGGATCCTGCGCAGCGGGCCGCCCCGCGAGGTGCTGCGCGACCCCGTCGTCGTCGAGGCCTACCTGGGAGCCGACGTTGCTGCTGGAGATTGAGCAGGCCCGGACCGGCTACGGCCGGCTCGAGGTGCTGCACGGCGTGTCGCTGACGGTGGCCGACGGCGAGATCGTCACCGTGCTCGGGCCCAACGGCACCGGCAAGACGACGCTCATGCGGCTGCTGTCGGGGGTCCTGCCGCTCTGGTCGGGCACCGTCCGGTTCGACGGCACCGACCTGCGCCGGCTGTCCCCCGACCGCCGGGCCCGGCTGGGCCTGTGCCAGCTGCCGGAGGGCCGCGGCATCTTCCAGACGCTCACGGTCGGGGAGAACCTCGACCTCGGGCTCGCCACCCGCCGGCTGACGGGACCGGCGGTGCGGGAGGCCCGCGACCGGGTCCTCGGCCTGTTCCCCGAGCTCGCGGGCCGCCTGGGCGCCTCGGCGTCGTCGCTGTCGGGCGGCCAGCAGCAGATGCTCGCGCTCGGGAGGGCGCTGATGAGCAGGCCCCGGCTGCTGTTGATCGACGAGCTGTCGTTCGGTCTCGCGCCCCGCGTCGTGCGCGACCTGTTCGAGGTGGTCCGCGACCTGCGCGCGGACGGCGTCACGTTCCTCGTCGTCGAGCAGCAGGCCGCCGCGCTGGCCGTCTCCGACCGCACCTACATCCTGCGCGGCGGGCGGAACGAGCTGACCCGGGACTCGGCCGAGCTGCTCGGCTCCGACGAGCTGGCCGCGGCCTACCTGCGGTGAACCCGATGCCACCGCCCACCGACCCCCGCCTCGCCCCGCTCACCGACCGGCTGCGCGCGCTCGACCCGCCGCCGGACCCCCGCGTGCTCGCGCTCGTCGACGAGGAGCACGCACGCTGGCGGGGCCTGCACGACCGGCTGGTCGCGCTCATCGCGCGCCTGATCGACGTCGCCGCGGAGGACCGGCCGGTGGCCGAGGTGATCGACCGGCTCGTCGAGGGCGCGTCGGTGGGCATCGACGAGCTCGTCGGGTCGCGGGTCGCCGCTGGCGAGGTCGCGGCGCTGCTGCGCGCGCACGGTTCGGTCGGCACCGTCGAGGTGGACGGACCGACCACGACCTTCCACCACGCCTGCGGGAGCGGTGGCCGGCACTGGGCCGCGAACCCGGACGTGGCGACCGTGGCCGATGGCGAGGTGCCGGGCGTGCCCGCCGGCCGACCGCGCTACTGCGCGCGCTGCGTGCGCAGCATCGCCGCCCACGCCGGCGCGGCCTGGACGGTCTCCCCGCCCGCCGCGCCCGGCGAGGCGTGCACGTGGGTCGTCACCGAGTCCTGACCGGCCGCGCGGAAGCGCCGCCGGCCGGGCCGCCCACGACCCGCTCGGCGGCCACGCGCACCAGTCGGGCGCGCGCGACCGGGTCCATGGCGGCACCGAGCCGGTCGGACTGCACCTCCACCGAGAGCGGAACGCCCGCCGGCAGGCCCGCCACGAATGCGCGCAGCGGGAGCACGCCGTCTCCGGGCGGCACGCGGTCGTGTCGCGCCTCGTGTGCCGCGTCGGCGGGCGGTTCGCCGGCGGCGGTGTCGCTGAGCTGCGCGTAGCCGGTCAGGAGCGGGTCCGCGGGGACGTCCAGCCGGGAGCCCGCGCGATGCAGGTGCAGCGGGTCGAGCAGGACGGTCGTGGCCGGCACCGCGCGCGCCACGCGCTCGGCGTCGCCCCGGGTGCGCAGCGCGGTGAACACCATCGGCTCGAGCGCCACCCTCGTCGGCGACCCGGCGAGCAGGGCCGCCAGCTCCGCGACGCGGTCGACGGTCGCCGACTCGTCCGGGTCGTGGGTCACGGTGAGCAGGAAGCGCGCGCCCAGCTCGCCGGCCGCCGCGGCGAGCCGGCGGTGGTCGTCGGTCAGCGGGCCGGGGACCAGCCGCACGACCTCGACGTCCAGCAGCCCGACGCCCGCCGCGCGCAGCGCCGCCGCCACGGCGGCCACCTCCGCGGCCGCGCCGGCGAGCCGCACCCCGCAGAGCGGGTAGCCCGCCTCGGCCGCGCACGCGGCCACCCGGTGCGGCGCCAGGTCCAGCACGGTGCCCGCCGCCAGCGAGAGCGCCACCGCGGGCTCAGCGCGCGTCGTCCGGGACGCCCACCGAGTCCACCGACGCAGGGCGCGGCATCTTGTTCAGCGCGCTGACCGTGATCCCGCCGTCGACGGCGAGGGTCTGGCCGGTGAGGTAGGCGGCCTTGGCGGAGCCCAGGAACAGCACCGCGTCGGCCACGTCGTCGGCGGTGCCCAGCCGGCCGAGCGGCACCCGGCCCTGGCGAAGCCGCCGCGCCTCGGGATCGGCGTTGATGGCCTCTGACATGCCCGCGTTGATCAGGCCGGGCGCCACGGCGTTGACCCGCACGCCCGCCTCGCCCCACTCGAGGGCCATCTGCTCGGTCAGCTTGATCACGGCGGCCTTCGACGCGGTGTAGGCGCCCGCGTTCGGGGCGGCGGCGATGCCGTTGATGGAGGCGATGTTGACGATGGCCCCGCCACCCGCCTCGACCATGCGGGCGGCCACCGCGCGCCCGACGAGGAACGTGCCGGTCAGGTTGACGTCGACCGCGCGCCGCCAGTCCCGCGCCGACAGCTCCAGCAGGGGCCCGAACCGGACCACGCCCGCGTTGTTGACCAGCAGCGCGGGCGCCTGCGGCAGCCCGGCGACGGCCGCGTCCACCGCCTCCTCGTCGCTGACGTCGACCACGGTGGGCCGGCAGTCCTCGCCCAGGTCGGCGACGAGGGCGGCGAGGGCCGCCTCGTCCACGTCCCAGGCGGCGAGGCGGTAGCCCGCCTTCACGGCCTGCCGCGCGATGACGCTCCCGATCCCGTTGCCGGCCCCGGTGACCACGGCCCACTGCGTCACGGTCGCTCCCCCGTCATGCCTGGCCCCTCGTCACGCCTGCCGCCCCCACGTCGTCGTCCGGGTAACGACGCTACTGGGCCGTGGTTGCTCTGACCAGAGAGCGACGTTAGATTCCTAACGTCGATTCGCCGCCCGGCCCGGCCCGCCCAGGAAGGTCGCCCATGCCGCCCGCCCGCGCCGTCGTCACCCGCGCCGTCGTCCTCAGCGGCGGCCCGACCCACGACTTCCCGGCGACCACGGGCTGCCTCGCGGACCTCCTGCGCGGGGAGGGCATCGCGGCGGACGTCCACGAGGACGTCGACGAGGGCCTGCTGGCCCTCCCCGGGGCCGGGCTCCTCGTCGTCAACGCGCTGCGCTGGACGATGCTGGCGCACGGCACGCCGGAGCGCTACCGCAGCCGCGCCGCGGCCGAGGGCACGAGCCCCTGCCCGGCGGCCCGCGCCGCGCTGGCGGACCACCTGCGGGCCGGCGGCGGCCTGCTGGCGATGCACACCGCCAGCATCTGCTTCGACGACTGGCCCGGCTGGGCCGACGCGCTCGGCGCGGCGTGGGAGTGGGGCCGGTCATCCCACCCGCCGCTGGGCGAGCTGGCCGTCACGGTCGCCGCGCCCGACCATCCGCTGGTGGCGGGCCTGGCCGACTTCACCGTCGTCGACGAGCGCTACAGCGACCTGGTGCCCGCCGCGGGCCCGGGCCCCGGCCGGCCGCTGCTGGTCGCCGACGGGCAGCCGCTGCTGTGGGCCCGCCGCCACGGCGGCGGACGCGTCGTGTACGACGCGCTGGGCCATCACCCGCCCTCCTACGCGGTGCCGGAGCACCGGGAGATCGTGCGGCGGGCGATACGCTGGGCGGCCGGGCCCGACCCGGAAGGAGCCGGCGCGTGACGCGGTCGATCACGGGCATGTCCGTGCTGGTCACGGGCGGCGGGTCGGGCATCGGCGCCGCCGTCGCGGCCCGGCTCGCCGCCGCCGGTGCCCGGGTGACGCTGACCGGGCGGCGGGCTGAGAAGATCGAGGCGGTGGCCGCCGCGGCCGGGCCGTCGGCGCTCGCGGTGCCCGGCGACGTCACCGACGCGGCGGACCGGGAGCGCATGGTCGAGGCCGCCGTCCGGCACGGCGGCGGGCTGGAGCTGCTCGTGCACGCGGCCGGGAACATGTACCGCGGGCCGGTCGAGGAGCTGACGGAGCAGGGGCTCGTCGAGGTCTTCACCTCGAACACGATCGCCCCGCTCCTGCTGACCGGCCTCGCCCTCCCCCACCTGCGGCAACGGCGGGGGGCCGTCGTGTTCTTCGGCTCGGTGCACACCCAGCGGGCGTTCCCCGGCGCGTCGCCATACGCGGCGACCAAGGGCGCGCTCGAGGCCCTCACGGGCGTGCTCGCGGCGGAGCTGGGACCGCAGGGCGTCCGGGTGAGCTGCGTGCGGCCCGGCGGGGTGCTGACCGAGATCAACCAGCGGGCCGGCCTCTTCGACGACGCCGAGGCCGCGGAGCGGATGCGGGGCCTGGGCGCCGCGCACGCGCTGGGCCGTAGCGGGACGCCCGACGAGGTGGCCGAGGCCGTCGAGTACCTCGCCGGGGCCGAGTGGGCGACCGGCGCCGTCCTGACGATCGACGGCGGGCTCTCGCTGGGCGTCACGAACGCGTGAGGAGGTCGGTGGCCGGGCCGTGTCCGTCGCCGGTCGCCTCAGGTCGCGGGCCGCCGGCGTGGCCTGCGCCCTGGCCGTCCCGCCTGCGCGCCGCCGGCGTGGCGCCGCAGCAGCGCGGCCGGCGCGCCGTGGTCGGCCCGCAGCCGGAGCAGGGCCGGGTCCGACGTCCAGAACTGCTCGAAGTCGGCCAGGTCGAACTTCTCGGCGATGAGGTGCATGGCGATGTCGTGGCGCACGTACTCCACGGCGACCAGCACGACGGCGGGGTCGTCGGTGTACACGCCCCAGGCGTCCCCGTTGACGACGCCCCCGATCACCGCCTGCTCGCGGTCGGCCGAGACGACCAGCAGCCGGCAGCCCAGGTTCTCCAGCACGACCTCGGGCTTGGAGAAACGGTGGGCGATCGTGGTGCCGACCGGCTCGGGGTCCTCGCCGAACGACACCACCGACACGTCGACGCCCTCGTCGGCGGCCCGCCGGACCAGCGGCTTGAGCGGCTCGATCTCCTGCGGCCATCCCGAGAGGAACAGGTCGCTGCTGGCGGCGACCACGACGTCCTCGGCCCTGGCCAGCAGCGACGAGCGGTCGGCGAGGCTGTGCACGAGGCGGACCTGCGGCGGCGAGGCCACCTGCGGCAACGCCGAGCGCAGCGTGTCGATCGACCGGTCGAACTCGCGGCGCATCCGGTCCAGCAGGGCGCTCGGCGGCAGCGAGATGTAGCCGACGCTCGCCTCCCCGGCCCGCACCTCGTAGGCGGCGCCGCGGCCGACGAGCTTGCCGAGCGTCTCGTACACGGTGCTGCGGGGCACGCCCGACCGCTTGGCCACCTCGTAGCCGTTGAGCGGGGTGCCCGCGGCGACGAGCGCGACGTAGGCCTTCGCCTCGTACCCCGACATGCCGAGGCGCTGCAGCTCCTCGATCACGCTCTGCTGGGACATCTCCCCGCCCTCCGCACCCCGGCCTGGCGTGCCATCGTCGCACCCGCCGCCGCCACCGCTCACAGGAGTGCCTGGTAGGCGCCGCCGTCCACGGGGATCGCCGCGCCGGTGAGGTAGCCCGTGCTCGCCGAGCAGAGGAAGGCGACGACCGCACCGAAGTCCTCTGGCGACCCCAGCCGGCCGGCCGGGATGCCCGCGAGCGGCGGGTCGTCGCCGTACACGGAGGTCACCCTGGCCGTCGCGTGCAGGCCGGGCTGCACGGAGTTCACGGTGATCCCGTCGGCGGCGACCTCGCGGGCGAGGGTCTTGAGGAACCCCGTGGCGCCGCTGCGCGCGGTGTTGGAGAGCGCGAGGTTCGGGTAGGGCTGGCGGACGCCGAGCGACGTCACCGCCACGATCCGGCCCCAGCCGCCCGCGCGCATGACCGGCACGGCGGCCAGGCACATCCGCACCGGCGCGAGCAGGCTGCGGTCCAGCGCCGCCTGGTAGGCCTGCGGCGGCACCTCCGCCACGGTCCCCGCCGGCGGCCCCGGGCCGTTGACGACGAGGATGTCGAGGCCGCCCATGCCGGCGGCCGCCTCCTCGACGAAGCGGGCGGCGGCGTCGGGGTCGGTGAGGTCGGCAACGGACCACCGGGTGCCCAGCTGCGCGGCCGCGGCCTGCGCCCGGTCGGCGTCGGAGCCGCAGATCGTCACCTCGACGCCCTCCGCGACCAGCGCGGCCGCGACCGCCCGGCCCAACCCGGCGGTCGCGGCCGCCACGGCGGCCCGCCGCCCGGCGATGCCCAGGTCCATCTCGTCCCCTCAGCCGACCTCGACCTCGGCGCCGGTGTCGTCGTGGACGACGATCGCGCCGGAGGGGCACGCCCTGGCCTGCTCGACGAGGGCGGCGTCGGAGAGGCCGGGGTGGCCGGGCACCGCCTCGGCGAGCTCGTCGTCGTCGAAGACGAACGCGGCGGGGGCGTCGGCGACGCAGCGGCCGGAGCTCAGGCACGCGGCCTTGTCGACGCTGGCGCGGTAGCTCATGTACTGCCTCCCAGCAGGACGGGGTAGCGGCCCCAGTACGGCCGCGCGGTGTTGGCGTCGCGCTCGGGCGGGTCGTCGGGGTCGCGGCGAACGCCCCACCCGAACAGCTGCTGCACCGCCCCGGTGACCAGGCCGAACAGGTGGTCCTCCGGCGTCGCGCCCGTCCCGGGCACGACGCCGGCCGCCAGGTCCTGCCCGATGCACACGTGCATGCCCGCCGCGAACGACAGGCCGAAGGGTGCCACGCCCGCCGGCACCTCCCGGTGGGGGTCGAACGCGGTGGCGTCGGGCCCGAAGACCTCCGGGTCGCGGTTGACCGCCAGCAGGTCGATCACCACGGTGGCGCCCTGCGGGATCTCGGTGCCCGACCGCAGCCGCACGGGCGCCAGCGCGCGCCGCCGCCCGGTCGGGCTCGACGGGTTGAGGCGGACCGTCTCGTGCACGCAGCGCTGCACGAAGAAGGGGTCGTCGGCGACCTTCCGCGCGTCACCGGGATGCGCCTGGACCCAGCCCAGGATGTGGTCCACGCAGCGCACGAACGCGGTCGCGCTGGTGTGGGCGGCGGCGAGCAGGAAGAACGCCACCTCCCGGCGCAGCGCCTCGTGCCCGAGCCCCAGCTCGGCCCGGTGGCGGAGCAGGCAGGCGAGGACGTCGCGGGGGGCCGCGTCGGGCCCGAGCGCCTCGCGGCGGGCGATCGAGGGCGCCAGGAACTCGGCGTCCCAGTCCCGCAGCGCCTGCGCGATGACGGCCCGCTGCGCGGTCTTGTCGCGGGTCGAGTGCGCGAGCGTCGCGCCCTCGATGAACCGCATCATGTAGGCGTAGAGCCGGCGCGTCTCCTCGGCGCTGCCCGCCGGCCGGTCGACGCCCGCGGTGACGGCCGCCAGGTTGAGCATCAGCTCGTGGCCCACCGGCACGAGGTCGGCGCGGCCCTCGGCGACGTACGGTCGCAGGGTCGCGGCCACCACGTCCGGGAACAGGTCGCGCTCGTAGAGCTCGAACGTGTCCCGCCGGAACAGGCGGTTCTCCACGCGCCGGCGGGCGCGGTGCTCGTCGCCGTGCAGGTTGACCAGCACGTCGGCCATGACGACCTCGCCCTCGTCGTAGAGGGACTGGCGCAGGTCGCGGCTGCGGTAGGCGTCCTTGGCGTCCGCGAACGTGGTCAGGACGACCGTCTCGGCGGCGGTGCCAGCCTGGCTGCTCACGATCTCTCCACCTCCTCGGCGACGCGCAGCGCGGCGACGCCGTCGGCGAACGTCGGGACGTCGTGCGCGTCGGCCGTGAGCCGGCGCACCAGTTCGGCGAACGCGTAGGTCGGCGGCTCACCGGCCGGGACGACCAGGTCGCGCAGGGCGTCGTCCCCGGCCCGGGCGCCGCGCAACCGCACGGGGAAGTGGCCGGTGTGGCCCGCGGCGGTCGCGACGAGCGTGCCGTCGCTGCCGTGGGCCGCGAGCCGCCAGCCCTCGCCGTGGCGCGCCACCCACGAAGTGTGGACCGAGCAGACCGCGCCGTCGGGGAGGAGCGCGGTGAACGCGACGCTGTCGGCGCTGCTGGCCGCGACCGGGCCGGGCCAGGCGGCGCGGCGGGTCGCGAGCACCCCGCCCGCGACGTCGAGGCCGCCGAACACCCAGCGGACGAGGTCGGCCGTGTGCAGGCCGTGCACCCGCAACGAGCTGGCGCCGTGGGCCGCCTCGGCGCACCAGCCCGACGCCGCGGCGGCCTCGGGCCGGGTGAACGTGGGGTAGAACGCGGTCGCGACGACGTTCTCGACGGTGCCGAGGTACCCCTCGGCCACCAGCCGGCGCAGCTCCTGCAGGCCCGGCCAGAACCGCGACTGCATGTCGACCCACGCGCGGCGGCCCGCGGCGACCGCGGCGGCGGCCATCGCCTCGCCGTCGGCGGCGGTCGCCGCCAGCGGCGCCTCGCACAGGACGTCCTTGCCGGCGGCGAGCGCGGCCTCCACCATCTCGCGGTGCCGGCTCGGCCGCGTGGCCACGTCGACGAGATCCACGTCGGGGTCGGCGCACAGGTCCGCGTAGCCGACGTACGGGCGGGTCCCGAACCGGCCGGCGACGTCGCGGGCCGTCCCGGCGTGCGCGGTCGCGACGGCGACCAGCTCCACGCCGGGCAGCTGCGCGTACACCGGCAGGTGCGTTCCGGCGGCGTAGGCGGCCCCGACGACCCCGACCCGCAGGCTCATACCGCCGCCGGCGCCGGCCGGGCCAGCAGCGGCCGGACCTGCGTCCCGAACAGCTCCATCGCGGCCAGTACGGCGTCGTGGTCCGGGCCGGTCGGGTACCGGAAGATCATCAGGAAGTCGTCGACGCCGGCGTGCTCGCGGAACCGGCCGATGGTGTCGGCGCACTCCTGCGGCGTGCCGAAGACGAACCGGTCGCGGACGAACTCCTCCAGCGTGATCTCGGCCGCGGACGAGACCCCCGGCAGGTCGGTGATCGCGCCGTAGTCGTAGAGCGTGCGCGCCATGGCGAGCGCGGTGTCGCCGAACTGCGCCAGCGCCTCCTCGCGGGAGGTGTAGGGCCAGCAGAACCGGATCGACGTGACGTGCGGGGTGCGCCCGGCCGCCTCGGCGGCGGCGCGGTACTGCTGCGCCATGGCCGCCATGGTGTCGAGCGACATCAGCGCGTTGGTGATCCACCCGTCGCCGAGCCGGCCGGCCCGGCGCAGGCCCCCTGGGGTCCACGCCGCGAGGTGCAGCGGCACCCCGCCGGCCTGGACGGGCCTGGGGATGACGCTGACGTCCTCGAAGCGGTAGCAGGCGTCGGCGAAGGAGAACCGCTCCCTGGTGAAGGCCTCCCGCAGGATCCGCACGGTCTCGTCGAAGCGCTGCGCGCGGTCGTCCCATGGGACGGCGAGGGTCGCGTAGTCGACGGGCAGGTACCCGACGCCCAGCCCGAGCCACGCCCGCCCGCCGGAGAGCTGGTCCAGCGTCGCCGCGTCCTGGGCCAGCTCGACCGGGTTGTACAGCGGCGCGATCGCGATGGCCGTGCCGACCCGCACCCGCCGCGTGCGCGCCGCGATCGCGAACGACAGGTGCAGCGGGGAGCCGAAGTACTCCTCGGAGTACTTGTGCTCGGTGGTGAGCGCGAAGTCGAACCCGAGCCGGTCGGCCGCCTCGGCCTGTTCGAGGATCTCGCCGAGGGTCGTGTGCGGGTCGCCGGTGACGACGCCCTGGGTGAACAGGACTCCGATGTCGCTCATCGCGTGCTCCGATCGGGAGGCTGGGGATCAGGTGGCGGTCTCGAGCGGGACCAGCGCGATGCGCGTGTCGAGCATGCTGGGCAGCCCCGCGCCCTGGACGCCGGGGCGCCGCGTCCGGTCGTCCACGCCGCGGGCGGCGGCCCGGCCGGCGACCCGCCCGAGCGTGAGGCCGCCGCAGATGTGGATGCCGCCCAGGTCGGAGGTGAGGTTGAGCCCGCCTGCGCAGTCGCCCGCGGCGAACAGGCCCGGGATCGCGGCCCCGAACACGTCGACGACCTGCATGTCGGTCGTCGTCGTGAACCCCCCGCAGCAGAAGTTGATGCCCTCGACCATCGGCACGGCGGTGAACGGCGGGCTCGCGCAGCGGCGCCTGCCGGGCGGCAGCACGACCCGGCCGAAGTCCGGGTCGACGTCCGCGTCGGTGGCGAGGAAGGCGTTCCACCGCTCCACGGTGGCGACGAGCGCCTCGGCGGGCACGCCGATCAGCCCGGCCAGCTCGGGCAGGCTGTCGGCCGCCACGGCGGGCTCGGGCATCTGCCCGATGAGCGTGGCCTTCTCCCTGGCGACCACGTCGTCGAGGACGTAGTGGGCGCGCCGGCCGGGCTGGGCGTGCATGCGCTCGACCCGCTCCTCGTACGGTCCCGCCTCGTCGTGGAACCGCTCCCCCGCGGCGTTCACCGCGATCGCGCCCTCCACGACGGACGAGGAGACGATCACCAGGGGCGGCACGAACGTCATGTTGACCAGGTCGCCGCCGACGGCCTGGCCCATCAGGTGCCCGTCGCCGCGGCAGGTGTCGATCCCCAGGTAGGGTCCGCGCGCGGCGTACGCGGGCTGGTAGCGCCTGCGCAGCTCGGGGTTGGACTGGTAGCCGCCGGCGGCGAGCACGACGCCCCGGCGGGCCTCGACCACGAAGGCCCCGTCCCCGTCCCCGTCCCCGTCCCCGTCGCTGGCCCCGTCGCTGGCCCCGTCGCCGGCCAGGGGCCGCACCACGACGCCCGTGACCCGCCCGCCGTCGTCGGTGACCAGCCGCCGGCCGAGGTGGCCGTACAGCGTGGTCACGTTCGGGAGCGCGAAGTCCGGCTGGAACGCGCGCGCGAGCATCCAGGTGTCCTCGACCGCCGCCATCCGGTCGACCGTGTGCTGGCGCGGCCGCGGGATGAACCGGGTGAAGCGCACGCCGCGCCCGGTCAGGATGCGGTAGGTCTCCGCGCTCTCCGCGGCGAACAGCCGCACGATGTCCTCGTCCCAGGTCAGGCCGTAGCTGTCCTGGGCCTGCTCGGCCATGTGCCGGGCGTCGCGGACGAACACCTCGACGTCGTCGGCGATGCCGTGGTCGGCCTGCATGCCGGAGCCGACGAACGCGAGGTAGCCGGTGGACCAGACGGCGTTGCCGCCGATGTGGCGCATCGGCTCGACCGCGACGACCTCGGCGCCCTCGGCGGCGGCGGCCGCCACGGCGGCCATCCCGGCGGGTCCGGTGCCCACGACGACCACGTCGGCGCTGACACCGGAGCCGGCCCCGGCGCTCCGGTCCGGCATGGGCATCCTCCCGGTGAGCTGGGCCACGCTGACGGAGCACGACACTGCCCGCCGGACGATGCGGCGTCAAGACACTGACGACGGTGCCGCTCCCTGGACGTGTTCGACGGGCTGCCGGTAGCGTCGCTAGGACCACCACGCCCAATCCGGCGCAACGAGGCGGACCATGACGACGATCACCCTCGACGGCTACGCGGACGTGCGTGACGCCTTCCGCCAGCACGACCTCCGCCAGGATCTCTACGACGCGGGCGGCATCGTCATGGCCGACTGCCTGCTCGTCCTGCACGGGGCGGAGCACCGGGCCCGGCGCCGCGTGGAGAACCGGCTCTTCCGCCGGGGGACGTTCCGGCACTGGGAGCGCGCCTTCCTGCGCGACGTCGTCGCGGACACGCTCGAGCCGTTCGTGGCCGCGGGCCGCGGCGACCTCGTCGAGATCGGCTACCGCACGATCATGAGCCTGACCGCCATGGTCGCCGGGGTCGACCGCCCCACCGGGAGCCCGGCCGAGACCGACGCGCTCTACCGGCTGGCCAAGAAGTTCAGCGAGGGCGCGACCCTCGTCCACACCACCCGCGACCCCGCCCAGGTCCGGGCGGAGGTCCAGGCGGCGCTCGACGAGTTCGACGCGACCTTCCTGCAGCCCTCGGTCGCGCGCAGGCGCGCCCTGCTGCGGGCCGTCGCCGCGGGCGACGTCGACGAGGGCGCGCTCCCCCGCGACGTGCTGACGGCCCTGCTGCGCAACGAGGACGAGCTCGGCATCGACGGGGACGTCCTGCGCCGCGAGTGCGCCTTCTACCTGCAGGCCGGATCGCACAGCACCGCCGACGCCTTCACCCACGCCGCGCACGAGTACTTCGCGTGGTCCGCGGCCCACCCCGGCACGGCCGCGGATCCCACCCTGCTGCAGGCCTGTGTCTACGAGTCACTGCGGCTGCACCCGGCGAGCCCCGTGGCGCGGCGGCGGGCGCTCGCGCCGGTGCGCCTGCGCGGGGGCACCGAGATCCCGGAGGGCGCCGTCGTCGTCATGGACCTGGAGCAGGCCAACCGCGACGCCACGGTGTTCGACCGCCCGCTGGAGTTCGACCCGCTGCGGTTGGTGCCCGAGGACGTCCCGCGCTGGGGCCACGCCTTCGGCGGCGGGATGCACGCCTGCATCGGCACCGAGCTCGCGGGCGGCGTACCCGCCGGCGGCGCGGACGGCGGCAGGACGGACGGGGGCGGGGCGGACGGCGGTGAGGGCGACCAGGTGCTCGGCACGGTCACGCTCATGCTGGCCGCCCTCGTCGAGGCCGGCGGGCGGCCCGACCCGGACGACCCGGCCGAGCCGGACCCGCACTCTGCGCGCCACCACTTCGGCCGCTACCCGATCGTCTTCGGCCGAGGCTGATCCCGCGCCACCCTGGGCCACTCGGGCTCTTGCCCGCACCCGGACACCGACGTTAGGTTCCTAACGTCGATCATGGCCCGCCGCCGTCCCCACGGGACGGCGACGGGGCCGCCGTGGTCACCGCGACGAGGAGGTCCGGACATGGGTTCGATGGTCGGCGCCGCCGTGATGCGCAAGGAGGACCCGGCCCTGTTGACCGGGCGCGGCCGCTACGTCGATGACCTGCAGCTGCCCGGCACGGTGCACATGGCCTACGTCCGCAGCTACCACGCCCACGCGCGCCTCGTCTCCGTCGACACGTCGGCGGCCGCGGCGATGCCGGGGGTGCTCGGCGTGTGGACCCACGACGACCTGCCCGGCCTGCCGCCGAGCCGCTCGGTGCCGGGCATCGAGCGACCGTGCCTGGCCACCGGCACCGTGCGGTTCGTCGGGGAGTGCGTCGCGGCCGTGGTGGCGACCGACGCCTACCTCGCGGCCGACGCCGCCGCGGCCGTCGTCGTCGAGTACGAGGACCTGCCGGTGCTGGCGTCGGTCGCGGCCGCGACCGCGGAGGGCGCCGAACCGATCCTGCCCGGCCTGCCGTCCAACGTCGTGCTGGAGCAGAACTTCGCCGCCGACGACGCCGAGGCCGAGCTGGCCGCGGCACCCCACCGGCTCGCGATCCACCTGCGCAACCAGCGCTGCGCCGCCGTGCCGATGGAGCCCACCGTCTGCCTCGCCGACTGGCAGCCCGGCGCGCTGACCCTCTACGCGACCACCCAGACCCCCCACCACCAGCGCAACGAGCTCGCCCGGATGTTCGGGCTCGCCCAGCAGGAGGTGCGGGTCGTCGCCCCGGACGTCGGGGGTGGCTTCGGGGCGAAGGCGTCGTTCTACCCGGAGTTCCTGCTCACCGCCGAGCTGTCGCGGCGGCTGCGCCGTCCCGTCAAGTACGTGGAGACGCGCAGCGAGAACATGACGTCGATGGTCCACGGGCGGGCCCAGGAGCAGGACATCGAGGTCGGCTTCGACGACGAGGGCCACCTGCTCGCGCTGCGGGTCGCCATCACGCTGGACTGCGGCGCGTGGCCCGACCCGGGCGGCGTCGGGCTGCCCACGCTGACCGCGTTCATGTCCGGCGGCTGCTACAAGATCCCGAAGATCGCGCCGCGGTTCCGGTCGGTGGCCACCCACACCACCCCCACCGCGGCCTACCGGGGCGCCGGCCGGCCGGAGGCGTCCTTCCTCATCGAGCGCGTGATCGACCACGTCGCCGCGGAGCTGGGCATGGACCCACTCGAGGTCCGCCGCCGCAACTTCGTCCAGCCCGGCGAGATGCCCTTCGCCACCCAGTTCGAGGGCATCGTGTACGACGAGGCGAACTTCCCGGGCGCGCTGGAGACGCTGCTGCGCCACGTCGACGTCGAGGCGCTGCGCAAGGACCAGGCCGAGCGCCGCGCCGACCCGTCGGCCCCGCTGCTCGGGATCGGCTTCTCCACGTTCGTCGAGATGGGCGGCTTCGGCCCGACCCCGTTGTTCGAGCAGTTCGGGTACGTCGGCGGCTGGGAGTCGGCGAACGTCCGGCTCACCGTCGACGGGTCGGCCGTGGTCGCCGTGGGCACCAGCCCGCACGGCCAGGGCCACCAGACGGCGTTCGCCCAGATCGTCGCCGACCAGCTGCAGATCCCCTTCGAGCGGATCAGCCTCGTCCACGGCGACACCGCGACGGTGCAGGAGGGCATCGGCACGATGGGTAGCCGCGGCGCGCCGGTCGGCGGCTCCGCGGTGTTCAAGGCCGCCGGCAAGGTCCGGGCCAAGGCGCTGCGGATCGCCGCCCACATGCTGGAGGCCGACGAGGACGACGTCGAGCTCGTCGACGGCCAGTTCGGCGTGAAGGGCGCGCCGGGCCGCAGCGTCACGATGGGCGAGGTGGCGCTGCGCGCCTTCAAGCCCCACCTCCTGCCGGAGGGCTTCGAGCTGGGCCTCGACGAGACCGCGTTCCACGAGCCGAGCAACCTGTCCTACCCCTCGGGAGCGCACTGCTGCGTCGTCGAGGTCGACCGCGACACCGGGCGGGTCACCGTCGCGCGCTACGTCGCCGTCGACGACTGCGGCGTCGTGATCAACCCGCTGCTGGCGAAGGGGCAGATCCACGGCGGGGTCGCCCAGGGCATCGCGCAGGCCCTGTACGAGGAGGTCGCCTTCGGCGCGGACGGCCAGCCGGCCACGGGCACGCTGGTGGACTACACGATCCCCGCCGCGCCCGACCTGCCGCACTACGAGACCGACCACCAGGTGACGCCGACCAGCTTCAACCCGCTCGGCGCGAAGGGGCTCGGCGAGTCCGGTGCCACGGCCGCGCCGCAGGCCGTCGTGAACGCGGTCGTCGACGCGCTGGCCCACCTCGGCGTCCGCGACGTCCCGATGCCCTGCACGCCGGAGAAGGTCTGGCGCATCCTGTCGGCGCACGAGAACGGGAGCTGACCCGTGTCCCACCACGAGATCACGGTCACCGTCAACGGCGTGCCGTCGACCGACGACGTCGACGCGCGGCTGCTGCTGGTGCACTACCTGCGCGACACCCGCGTCCTGACCGGCACCCACGTCGGCTGCGACACCGCCAACTGCGGCGCCTGCACCGTCCTGCTCGACGGGCTGACCGTCAAGTCCTGCAACGTCCTCGCCGTCGCCGCCGACGGCGCGGACGTGCTCACCGTCGAGGGCCTCGCCGAGGACGGCGAGCTGTCCCCCGTGCAGGAGGGCTTCCGCCAGTGCCACGGCCTGCAGTGCGGCTACTGCACGCCGGGCATGGTCATGGCCGCGACCGGGCTCCTGCTCGACGACCCGGCGCCGGACGAGCTCGCCATCCGCGAGGGCATCGAGGGCAACCTGTGCCGCTGCACCGGCTACGACATGATCGTCGACTCGGTCCGGTGGGCGGCCGAGCACGGCGGCCCGGGCGCCGCGGCGCGGCGGCACGCCGCGGCCGGGTCCGCCACGCCGGCCGGGAGCCAGGCGTGACGGCGACGCTGCGCGGTCTCGACGGCAAGAACGTCCTGATCACCGGGGCGGCGAAGGGCCAGGGCCTCAGCCACGCCAAGGCCTTCGCCGACGCCGGCGCGGACATCGCCGCGCTCGACATCACCGAGCCGATCACCGACATCTACCCGCTCGCCACCGCGCAGATGCTCGCCGACACGGTCACGGCCATCGAGGACCGCGACCGGCGGGTGATCCCGCTGCCCTGCGACATCCGCGACGAGACGCAGGTGCAGTCGGCCGTCGCCAAGGCGCTCGACTTCTTCGACGGCCGGATCGACATCCTGGTGTGCAACGCGGGCGTCGCCGCGCTGGACACCATCCAGGACATGCGTTCGCACGTGCTCGACGCGGTCATCGACACGATCGTCAAGGGCCACATGTACGTCGCCAAGTACGTCGTGCCGAACATGATCGAGCGCCGCTCCGGCAAGATCGTCAACATCTCGTCGGGAGTCACCGGCTCCGGCCACGCCATGCTCTCGCACTACGTCGCGGCCAAGCACGCCATCCAGGGGCTCACCTCGGCCTGGGCGTTCGAGCTCGCCGAGTTCGGCATCAACGTCAACGCCGTGGCCCCGGCCACCATCCGTCCCGGCGAGGGGCAGGGATCGGGCATGGTGCTCGGCCTCGCCGCTGAGGTCGACATGACGCCGGACGAGGCCTACGAGATGTTCTCCGTGGCGGGGAACATGCCGGGGCCCAAGTGGCGCACCGAGATGCACGACATCACCGACGCCGTGCTGTTCCTCGCGTCCGACAACGCCGACCAGATCACCGGGCACGTGCTGCGGGTCGACGCGGGACAGGGCGCGAAGTGACGCCGTAGGTGCCGTGGCCGGCCCCGGGGCGATGCACCATCCTGTCGCCGGACCAGCAGGGCGCACCCGAGGAGGCGGCGATGTCGGCACCCGTTCCCGACGGCCTCGTGCGGCTGCAGATGCACCTCAACCTCGCCGTCCGGTACGCGCTGTGGTTCGGGGTGGTGCTGGGCCTGGTCCAGTTCCTCCTGTCACCCTCTGCCGACCGGGTCGCCGCGCTCCAGGGCGGCTTCCAGGTCGGCCTGCTGGTCGGCGTCGTCGTGTCGGTGGTCGTCGGCATCCCGCAGTGGCGCGCCGCGGCGGCGGCGCGCGACCGCAGGCTCGCCGCGGACCCGGACGCCCCGGCGACCGTCGACCCGGGCGTGCGGGTCGCCCGGACGGTGCGTGCGCCCCGCCCGCGCACCGAGATCCTCCACCGCGGCGAGGAATGGGCACGGGTCCTGGACCGCGGGCGGCTCGAGGCCGTCGACGAGACCGCGGGCACGCTCACCTTGTCGACCCCGGTGTCCGGGTGGAGCTGGGGCGACCGCGTCGTGCTCGCCGTCGGTGCCGAGGAGGCCGGGCGGACCGCCGTGACGGTCACCAGCAGACCCGCGTTCCGCGGCCCCGCCATCGACTTCGGCCGCAACGCGCGCAACGTCGAGCGCATCGCCGCGGCGCTGGCCGACGCGGACGCCGACGGACCGGCGGGACCAGGGTGACGTCCGTGGTCCGTCGGCGCGGAGCTGGCAGGTCGGCCGGAGGAATCCTCAGTACTCGCCCTTGATGACGAAGTAGGAGCCCCGGATCCGGCCGGCCAGCTTCGATCGCTGGGATGCGAACCTGAACCGCGACGCCAGCTCGTCGGGGACCGGCATGCCCTCCGAGAGCTTGAACCCGACGGCGCGCTTGGCCGCGTCGTCCAGGGTGTACATCACGTTGATCGAGAGTCCCGACTCGTAGAACACGTACGCGAACCGGATCCCGCCGGCGACGAACGAGGTCGCCTCGAGCGGAGGCGAGGCGATGACGAGGTCGCGCTCCTTCTCGAGGATCCGGTTCACCCAGTCGATGGTCTCGGTCGCGTCGGCCGCGGCGTCCACCGTGAACACGTGGTCGTACTTGTTCCTGATGTACCGCGCCTCGTTGGCCCGCAGGCCGGCCAGCGCCTCCGCGACCGGCGAGGACTCCAGGCCCGAGGTGGACACGTGCTGGAAGTCGACGACCTGCGACATGAGCAACCTCCGACGACCGAGCGGCCAGGCGGACCCGACCGTAGCGCCCGGGCCGGTCCTCACACCTGCGCGGGTCGCCGCGGCAGGGCCCGCCCGCGGCCGGTCGCCGCCTCCGGCACCGGGGACGACCCACCGGCGCCACCGGCCAGCACCCGTGCGACCCGGTCCGGGCGCAGCAGCGCCGTCGGGGGGTCGAGCAGGCCGGTCACCCGCAGGACCGCGGTGGCGACGACCGGGTCGTGCGCCGCCGCGGCGTGGACGCGCGGCAGGTAGCGGTTGAACAGCCGCACCGCGGGGACCCGCCGCCCCGTCACGCCCGGGTGCGCGAGGTCGGCGCCGGTCGCGAGGAGCCACGGCGCGTCGACGACCCGCGCGACGGCGCGGAAGTAGCGCGCGGATCGCGGCGGGTCGTGCCGGGCGAGCTCGGCGCGCAGCGCGAACGCCTGCAGCGCCGCCGCCGTCATGCCCTGCCCGTAGATCGGGTTGAACGAGCACACGCCGTCGCCGACGACGAGTAGCCCGGGCGGGAGGTGCCGCAGCCGCTCGTACCGGCGGCGGACGCCGGCGGGGAACCGGAAGCCGACGGGGTCGTCGAGCGGCTCGGCACCCTCGAGCGCCGCGGTGACGTCCGGGGCGACCAGCCCGGACAGGAACCGCTCGAACCCGGCGGGGTCGGACGGCGGCGGGTGCCCGGCGAGGCCGGCCGCCGTCACGATGTGGCGTCCGCCCTCGATCGCGGCGAGCAAGGCGCCCCGCCGGACCGCCGGGTTGGCGCCGTGAGCACCGCCGCGTCGCCACCCAGCGCGTCCGGTCGCAGGCGGTAGGTCCGCGTGACGTAGCGCAGGCCCACCTCGACGCGCTCGACGGGCGGGCCCGGCAGGCCGAGCTCGGCGAGCCACACCGGGGTCCGCGTGCCGCGCCCGGCCGCGTCGACGACCAGGTCGGCCTCGACCGGACTCCCCATGGAGCGCACGCCGGCGACCCGCCCGGCGTCGACGAGCAGCCCGTCGACGGGGTGGCCCCCGACGATGGCCACCCCCGGAAGGCCCGCGACCCGCTCCCGGACCCGGTGCTCGAGCAGCGGCCGGGTCGCGAACAGGCCCGGCGTTGCCCCGGCGGGGGCGGCCAGCCGGTGGCCGCTCAGGTGGAACCGCATCGGCCCCAGCACGGCACCCGCGTCGACGAGCTCGTCCCGCAGGCCGGGGAAGAGCCGTTCGAGCAGCCGCTGCCCGCGTGGCTGCAGGGCGTGCACGTGCCGGCCCTGCGGCACGCCCCGGCGGTGCGCGGGCACGCCGGGCAGGCTGTCCCGGTCGAGCACCGTCACCCGCGGGTAGGTCTCGGCGAGCACCCGCCCGGCGAGCAGGCCCGCCATGCCCGCGCCGACGACGACGGCGTGGCGGGTCCGCCGTCCGGAATCGATGATCATGGGTCCCTCCTGCCGACGTCCGCGGCCAGCGTCTCCGGTCGGCGGCGCGGCGGCATGCGGGGCGACCCCCCAAGTTCGGTCGTGCGGCCCCTGGTGCGCCCGTCCCGTTGTCGGGAGGGTGCAGGGCGTGGTCCGGGACACGGCGGCCGACTCCGCGCTGGTGGAGCGCGAGCCGGAGCTGGCGGCCGTCCGACCGGCGGTCGATGCGGCGGTGGCGGGCCGCGGCGGCGTCCTGCGCGTCGAGGGTCCCGCCGGGATCGGCAAGACGAGCCTGCTCCAGGCGGCGAGGGGGTACGCGAGCCGTCGCGGCCTGCGCGTGCTGCGGACGCGGCCCGGACCGCTCGAGCGCGGCTTCGCCTTCGGCGTGGTGCGGGGACTGTTCGAGCCAGCCGTCGTCGCCCGTCCCGACCTGCTGGCCGACGGACCGGCTCGGCTGGCGGCACCGGTGGTCACCCTCGTCGGGCCGGACGAGCGCGCCGCCGTCACCGCGGAGCGGCTGCACGGCCTGTACTGGCTGACGATCGCGCTGGCCGACGAGTCGCCCGTGCCGCTGGTCGTCGACGACGCGCACTGGGCCGACGAGCCGTCCCTGCAGGCGCTCGACTACCTGGCGCGCCGGGTCGAGGAGCTGCCCGTCGCGATCCTCCTGGCGATGCGGTCGGACCTCGGCGCCGCGGTGCCCGACCCGATCGGGGATGACGAGGGGGCGGTCGTGCTCCGGCCGGGTCCGTTGACCCGTGCCGCCTGCGACCGCCTGGCCCGCGAGGTGCTGGGCGAGGCCACGCCCGCGTTCCTCGCCGCGTGCGCCGACGGCAACACGGCTGCATCTCGACACAGAGCGAGTCCGTGTCGGAACTGTCGGGGTCGGTGACCGTGGCCTTGATGACGACCGAGGTTTCCTCTGTCGAGGCGCCGGTAGATATGGCGGTCGTGCCGTCGCTGCGGTACTGGGCGAGGCTGCTCGGGTTATTCGGCGTGTCGGTAATGAAGCTGTCACCAGCCGCAAACGAGTATCCGCTCTCCTGGTTATAGGGAGGCTTATTCACGAACGTAGGTAGAGATGTAGGCCTACGACGGCCGAGATTGTTGTCGCGAATGTCTTGAGTGGGCGGCGGTAGTCGGTGTGCAGGATCCGCCAGGTCTTGAAGTTCGCGATGACCTGCTCGATGACCCAACGGCTCTTGTTGACCGAGGTGTTGTAGTCCTTCTCCCAGTCGAGCAGGTCGCGGTAGATCGGCTTCTTGAACGGAGTGTCCATGCCGTTGCCGACGTAGGCTTTGTCGCCCGTCCAGTTCGATGCGGTTGCCGGGGTCAGCGCGCCGGACTCGCGCAGGCTGTGGGTGTCGTGGCGGCAGCCGTCGATCGGGTCGGAGATCCATGCCAGGCGGCCGCGCAGGGTGCAACAGACCTGGATGCTCAGTCCGGTGGTCTTGTGCTTGCCCGAGTAGAGTTCCCGGTGGCCGGCCCATGACCAGCACGGCAGCAGCGTGCCGTCGACGACGTACTGCTCGGCCGGGTCGAGTTCGTCGGCGGTCGGCACGAACGGGCGGAGCACCCGCTCGATCAGCGGGGTGACAGTCGTGATCGCCCGACTGATCGTCGGCTGCGAGACTCCGCAGGTCTCGGCCAGTTCCTCTTGCACGCGGTTGCGCCGCGTGTAGGCCAACGTCACCACCACGGACAGGTGCAAGCCCAGAATCGGCGGCCACGTGTGTTCCGCGGACGGAATTTCCGTGGTGATCTTATTGCAGAGTTCGACGATCTCGCCGTGGCGCAGCCCGGTGGTATGATAGAAGTGACGGTCCGTTTGCGTGATGATGAGTCGGGAAACCCATCTTTTCGCATAACGGGCCGTCTCTCATGTAGGCGCGCCGATGGAATTAGAGGCGAATCGGCTAAGTCGGAAGCCGTGAATAAGCCTCAGGGTGCGCGAGTAGCGTCCGCGCATGGTCGTGAAGGTCGATGAGGATGAGCTGATCGAGCATTGGACGCTGGTTGGTGATGAGCTTGGGCAGGTGGCTGGCAAGCGGGGGGCGACCCGCTTGGGCTTTGCGCTGCTGCTGAAGTTCTTCAGCGGGATGGGCCGGTTCCCGCGCGGTCGCGGCGAGTTGCCGGATGAGGCGGTGGCCTATGTCGCCCGCCAGGTGGGCGTTGCGGCCTCTGACCTGGGGTTTTACGAGTGGGATGGTCGCACGGTGGAGTATCACCGTGCTCAGGTCCGTAAGCTTGCTTGCTTGAGTATGCTATATTTAGCTCATGCAAGCAAAACACGGGCCGGACGGCACTGCGCCGCGGACGTTCACCGAGTCGGCCCGGCGCGCGCAGATCGTGCAGGCGGCGATCGAGACGATCGCCGAGGTGGGCTACGCGCGCGCGTCCTACGCCCGGATCGCCGAGCATGCGGGGCTGTCCAGCACGGGGCTGATCTCCTACCATTTCGCCTCCAAGGGCGAGCTCGTCGGCGAGGTCGTCGCCGCCGTCGTCGCCGCCGGGCAGGCGTTCATGGTGCCGGTGATCGAGGCCGCGGCGCCCGGGCGGGCCCGGCTGCGGGCCTACATCGAGTCCAACCTGGCGTTCATGGCCGGCCACCGGGCGCAGATAACCGCTGTGGCGGAGGTCCTGAACGCGCTGCCGCGCCACAGCGAGGGCCAGGCGGCCGCGTACGCCCCGCTGCACGCGCGCGGCCTTGAGCAGCTGGCGGGATACCTGCGCGAAGGCCAGGCCATCGGGCAGCTGCGCCGGTTTCAGCCGGACGTGATGGCCCAGACCATCAGGGCGGCAATCGACGCGGTTGGCTACCGGCTGGCCGGCGAGCCCGGCCTCGACCTGGCCGCCTGGGCCCGCGAGCTGGCCGACCTGTTCGACCACGCTGCCAGCATCGGCCCGCCAGGCTCCGGCCGAAGGGAGACGGCATGAGGTACAAAATACCGGCCGGCTACCTGCCGGTGGTGGCGCTGATCGCGGTGCAGACGCTGGAGGCGCTGACGGCCGGCTACGCCTGGTTCGTGGCGGTGATCGCGGTAGAGACGCTGGCGGCCTTGATGCCGCCGCGCCGCCCGGCGCTGGCCTCGGCCGCCGGCCACATGCTCGGCTGGTTCGTCAGCGAGCTCCCGTTTGTGGCCATCGCCTGGCTGCTGGCCGCGACCCTGGTGGCGGCCGCCCAGGGCAGGCTCGGCTCGCCGGGCGGGCTGGCGGCCCTCGGCCTTGCCGTGCTGACCGCTGGCGGCCTAGCGGTCATCGCCCGACGGGCGCCGACGGCCGGCCCGGCGGTCGCGGACGCGCTCGACCGCGAACTCGGCACCGGCTCGCCTCCGACGACGGCCCGGCTGGCCTCCGGCCGGCTGCCGCGCTGGCGCGCGCTGGCCCGGATCGTGCTCGCGCCGCTGCCGCTATGGCCCCGGCACGTGCAGCGGATCGCGAACATCCGCTACGGCGACGCCGGGCGGCATAACCGGCTCGACCTGTACCGCCACCCCTCCCGTCCCGCCGGCGCCCCGGTGCTGATCCACTTCCACGGCGGCGGCTTCCGGATCGGCGCCAAGAGCCGCAACGCCCTGCCCCTGCTGCACCGCCTGGCCAGCCAGGGCTGGGTCTGCATCAGCGCCAGCTACCGGCTCGGCAGGGCCGGCCAGTTCCCGCACTCGCTGACCGACGCCAAGAAGGTGATCGCCTGGGTGCGCCAGCACGGCGCCGCCTACGGCGCCGACCCGTCGGTACTCATCGTGGCAGGAAGCTCCGCGGGCGCGCATCTGGCGGCAATAGCCGCCCTCACACCCGGCGACCCGGCGTTCCAGCCCGGCTTCGAGCAGGCCGACACCTCGGTCAGCGCCGCCGTCTGCCTATACGGCTACTACGGCGACCGCGAGCCCGCCGGGCCACGCCCGTCATCGCCGCGCGCATATGCCCGCGCCGACGCGCCCCCGTTCCTCGTCGTGCACGGCGCCAGCGACCCGCTGCTGCCCGCCTCCTCGGCCGCGAGCTTCGCGGACACGCTGCGCAGGGCCTCAGCCAGCCCGGTCATCTACGCGCAGCTGCCCGCCGCCCAGCACTCCTTCGACGTGTTCCATTCCATCCGCTTCGAGCAGGTGATCGACGGCATCCAGGCATTCACCGCATGGATACTGTCAGCCCGCGACCATCCCAGGCGCCGGCCGTCGAGCCAGGCCGAGCATGCTGCGGCCATGTGGACCAGGCCGGCCCGGCCCTGGTGACCAGCCTCCCGCTACCGGCACCCGCTGCAGAACACTGGTTCGGTGCGCCCGAGCGACAATGCCGTCTGGTAGGCGCAGCCGCACCGAACGGCGGTTACTCGCGCGCCGCACGTCGACCGCGCCGCCACCGTCCGTTACGGCAGCCGGAGTGCCGCCAGTGCCGGACGGAGCCGCCATGGTGAGCATCCCGGCGTCAAGGGTGAGCGTGGCGGAGACGCTCCTCGACGAGGCATGCCAGAGACCGCCGTTCGCCGAGAGCGACGTCCGGCACTCACGGCGACTGACGTGTAACTCACGTGACCGAGCTAACCACCTAACTGCATCGTCGCCGGTCAGGCATGTCCGGCCGATTATTCCCGAGTACTGCGGCGACCCCTTCTACGGCGCCCGCCAGTGGTGTCCCAGAACCGAACCGATCCGCGTTGACTCGGCCAGCCCCGAGGATCCGATGGCGCAGCTGGCGGTGGTGCTGCTGGCGCTGTTCGCCCAGATGGAGCGCACCTACAACTCTGGAACGGGCCGCGCACGCGCGGGCGGTGGCCGCCGCGCCACCACCGAGCTCGCGGCGTCCGGCGTGCACCCCCGCCGGCCGGCCGTCACCGGCCCGGCCGCGCTCACGCCCACCGAGCGCCGCATCGCCGAACGGGCCGCACGGGGCGCGTCCAACCGCGACATCGCCCAGGCCCTCTTCGTCAGCCCGAAGACGGTCGAGAACCACCTCGGCAACGCCTACCGCAAGCTGGGCGTGACCGGCCGCGGCGAGCTGGCCGCCGCGCTCGACGCCGCGTACTGAGCCGGTCGCCCTCGGCCGGGCGGAATCCGCCACGGTGAACCCCGCCGGCATCCAACGCACCTGTCCCGGTCACGACGGCGCAGCAGGGACCGGGACGGCCCGGATCCGGACCCGGCGGGGGGTGCGCCGGACGAGAAGGGCACACGACGGTCGGAACGGCCCGCCACACCGACGTCGAGGTGCGTGCCCTCGGCCCGGTCGAGCTGCTCGTCGACCTCCGACCTGTGCCGGTCCGGCGGCGGCGGGGAGCGGGGCCTGCCGGCGATACCGGCGTTGGAGGCGGGCCGGTTCGTCCCGGTCGCCCGCGTCGAGGAGCTGCTGTGGCCGTCGGGCGCCCCGGCGTCGCCCGCCGCTCGCGGCCCGACGCAGGCGACCATGTGGGCTGTGTGGAACCGTTGGCGGGCCTCGTCGCCGTGCACCCCCCGACCAGCGCCTGCGCGGCGTGCTGACGCTGGCGTCGCACCGGTGTGCCGGCCGAGCTCCCCCGCGCCCGGCGTCGGGAAGACGGCGATCGCCGTGCGCTGGGCCCACCGGCGCGCAGCGTCACCGCCGAGGTCACCGCCGAGGTCGACGCCGAGGTCGACGCCGGCATCTCGGCCACGCCCTTGTGCCGGCCGACCGTGGGCCTGGACGCCGGCGGCGTCCAGATCGGCCGTCGCCGGCGCGGTCAGCACCGGGGCGTGGCCGACTACGCTGAGTGAGAGCGCCGAAAATGTCGGACCCCGGGTCTACCGTCGAACGCATGATCCCATTGGAGTCGGTCGCCGACCCGGGGTGCGACGGTGCACCGGTCGAGCTGCCCCCTCCGCCGACGTTGGCCAACGTGACCCCGAGTGGGTCGTTCGTGTGGGAGCTGGACGAGGCCACCCGTCTGCCCGACCTGTTGTCCGCAGCCGAGTTGGTGGACGGGGTGGTGGGGTTCGAGCGGGTGATCGCCTGGGCCAGCGCGCGCCAGCACGAGCTGATCGCCGCGTTCCACGCCCGCCCCGGTGATGGCACGGTCCGCCCCGCCGCCGACGTGGAGGAGCCTGCGCAGGAGTCGGTGGGGCGGCGGGCGTGGGCGGCCGACGAGATCGGCCTCGCCCTGACCCTGGCTCCGGGCGCGGCCGACCGGCTGATGGCCCGCGCGGATCGGCTGTACGGGGTGCTGCGCCCGACCCGGGATCTGCTCCGGGCGGGGCGGATCTGCCCGAGTCGGGCCCGGCTGGTCGCCGACATGCTCGCCGGCTACGACGACCCGGTCGCCGCAGCCGTCCAGGCCCGCGTGCTGCCGAAGGCGCCGGGCCAGACGTGGGGGCAGCTGCGGGCGGCGTTGACGCGGGCCCTGATGGCCGAGGTGTCCGACCCCGACCAGCGCCACCGCCGGGCCCGCCGCGAACGCCGGGTCGACCTGTACCCGGGCGAGGACGGGATGGCGACGCTGTCGGCGTTGCTGACCGCGGCCGAGGCCACCGCTTCCTTCGAGTGGGTCACCCGCCTGGCCCGCGGTGTCGAGCGGGGCCCCGAGGCGGAGCGGGGTCGGGGGTCGATGGACCGCCGCCGCGCCGACGTCCTGGTCGCCCTGCTCACCGGACGCCTCGTCGCCACCGCGGCCGTCGCCGGCGCCGGCGACGGCGGCGGCGGCGCAGACGACGGCAGCGACGCAGGTGGCGGTTCCCGCGATTGCGGCAGCGGCGTGGTCGAGAGTGAGGGACCGGGCTGGGTGGTGGCCGCGCCGGTGTCGGCGCACCGTCCCCTGATCCACGTCACCGTGCCCACCTCGACGCTGCTGGGGCTGGACGAGGAACCCGCCGAGCTGGCCGGCTACGGCCCCATCCCCGCACCCGTGGCCCGGGAGATCGCCACCGACCCGACCAGCACCTGGCGCCGGCTGCTCACCGACCCGGCCTCCGGACGACTCCTGGACCTCGGTCGCCGCTGCTACCGGCCCCCGGCGGGGTTGGCCGGGTTCGTCCGCGCCCGCGACGGGCACTGCCGCTACCCGGGTTGCTCCCGCCCGGCGGTCGCGTGCGAGTTGGATCATGTGGTGGCCCGCCAGCACGGCGGCCCGACCAGCGAGGCGAACTTGTGCGCGTTGTGTGAGCGCCACCATGATCTGAAGCACAGCGGCTGGCGGGTGGTCCTACACCCCGACCGCAGCTGTGACTGGACCACCCCGACCGGGCACCGCTACACCAGCCGCCCCGTCGACCACCGCCCCACGACCCCGCACCCGCCGACATCGCCGGCAGCGCGATGGTCCGGGTGCCCACCGGCCACGACCGGGCCACCCGAGCCCGACGAGGATCCACCGCCGTTCTGACCCGGCTGCCCCAGCTCAGCCGCCGGGCGGACCTCCGTGATCGTGCGTGCGGGGTCAGCGGTTCACCGCCACCTCTGCCGCAGGTCGTCGCCCGAGCCGCCGGCCTCTCATGGTTGTCGGCCACTCCCAGCTCGGACCGGCGGCAGACCTGCGCGTTGTCCGGATCGATCACCACCTGCGTGGTCGACGCGGCCATGGCCACCAGCCCCGGGCGTCAGCGCCGACGGCGGCGCAGCGCCGGGTCGCCGACCGCCGGAGCCACGTAGCCCGCGTCGGACGCCGACAGCGTCGTCCCCGGCGGCACGATGCGGTCGATCTCGTCGAGCACGTCCGCGGACAGCGCGACGTCGGCCGCGCCGAGCTGCGAGTCCAGGTGCTCGGCCGTGCGCGGTCCGATGATCGGCGCGGTCACCGCCGGGTGGGCGAGCGTGAACGCCAGAGCCATGTGGATCAGCGACAACCCAGCCTTGTCCGCCAGCTCCGCCAGTGCGTCGGCGGCGTCGAGCTTGCGCTGGTTGGCCGGGTCGGACAGGTCGTATCGGGCAGGCATGCGCTGCGCCCGGCGCGACTCCGGCGCGTCATGGCCCTTCCGGTAGCGGCCGGTCAACCAACCGCCCGCCAGCGGGCTCCAGGGCAGCACGCCCATCCCGTGCCGCTGCGCCACCGGCAGCAGGTCGGCCTCGACCCCGCGCACCAGCATCGAGTACGGCGGCTGCTCGGTGACGAACCGGCCGAGGGCCCGCCGCTCGGCGACCCACTGCGCCTCGACCACCTCGTGGGCCGGGAACGTCGACGAGCCGAACGCGCGGATCTTGCCTTGGCGCTGCAGGTCGGTCAGCGCGCCCAACGTCTCCTCCACCGCGGTCCCCGGCTCGGGGCGGTGGACCTGGTAGAGGTCGATCCAGTCGGTCTGCAGCCGCCGCAGGCTGTCCTCCACCTCGCGCACGATCCAGCGCCGCGAGTTGCCACGCCGGTTCGGGTCCCCACCCGGCTGCCCCATCACCACGTCCATCGGCCCGTGGAACTTCGTCGCCAGGATCACGTCGTCACGCCTGCCGCCTGCCAACGCCTTCCCGACGATCACCTCCGACTCGCCCTGGCTGTAGACGTCAGCGGTGTCGATGAAGTTGATCCCGGCGTCGAGCGCCCGATGAATGATCGAGATCGAGGTGTCGTGGTCGGGTTCGCCCCAGGCACCGAACATCATCGCTCCCAGGCAGAGGGGGCTGACCTGCATGCCGGTGCGTCCGAGTCCGCGGTATTCCATCTGCCCGACGCTAGGCGCGCGCGTCGGCGGTCGCCGGGTGGACGCGGCCGGCCGTGGCGGGACGGTCACCCGTCCGCGGTCATGAAGGCCCGCACGGGGGCTGTCCTCACCGGAGGCGGGTTCCACACCGGAGGCGGGTTCCACACCGGAACAGGTCGCCGCCGGCCGGGTACCAACGGCCCATGACCTTCTGGCGCCCGACACCTGGACCGGTGCGATCTTCACCGGCGAGTGGCGCAGGGCCGGCCGGACCACGGACAGCGTCGAGCCCGCCACCGGCGACGTGCTCGGGGCGGTCGCCCGGTGGGTCCAGCGGGAGGCGGGCAAGGTCGCCGCGGCCGCGCGCCTCGAAATCGACCTGACCCTGGACGAGCGGTGGGAGGCGGCGGCGCTCACCTCGCGGCCGTGGGGAGAGCTCCTCCCGACCGACCAGCCCGGGCTGGTCAGCGTCGCCCGGCGGGTACCGCTCGCGTGGTCGGGGTGATCGCTCCGTGGAACTTCCCGCTGAACCTGGCGATGCGCTCGGTCGCGCCGTCAAATCGATGGTCGCCGAGCTGGGCGGCAACAACGCCTTCCTCGTCCTCGCCGACGCCGACGTCGAGCGGGCCGCCGCAGCAGCGGCCTACGGGGCGTTCACCCACCAGGGCCAGGTCTGCATGGCGACCGGCAGGGTCCTGGTCGACGACGCGGTCGTCGAGCCGTTCCCCGACCGGCTCGCCACGATCGCGGACGGGCTGACCGTCGGGAACCCGCTCGACGAGGCCGACCTCGGACCGGTGATCAACGACTCCCAGGCCGACGCCATCGCGGACGTCGCGTCCCGCAGCGTGGACGCGGGCGCGCGTCTCGTCGCAGGCGGTGAGCGGGAGGGCCCGTTCCTGCGCCCGACGGTGCCCGCTGGGGTGACCCCCGACATGGCCGCGTTCGCCGAGGAGATCTTCGGCCCGGTCGCGCCGGTGACCGCCGTCAAGGGTGACGACGAGGCGGTCAGGCTGGCCAACGGGACCCCGGACGGCCTGTTCGCCGACGTGTCTCGGGCTCGACGCAGCGCGCCCGCGACGTCGGTGGACAGCTGCGGGCGGGGAATGGTGCACATCAACGACCAGACCCTCAAACGACGGGACCGTCGCCCCCTTCGGCGGGACCGGCGACTCCGGCAGCACGGGGCGGTTCGGGTCCCTGTCCAACCTCGAACAGTTCACCCAGTGGCAGTGGGTCACCGTGCGCGACAGGCAGAGCACACCGCCGGGCTGACCGGCCGCGGATGGCGGCCACAGCCGTGTCAGAGGAACCCGAACAGCTGCCCCGCCACCCGGCGGATCTGGACCTCCTCTGCGCCTTCGGTGATCCGGTAGCGGCGGTGGTGGCGGTAGATGTGCTCGAACGGCTCGTGCCGCGAGTAGCCGAGCCCGCCGAAGACCTGCATGGCCCGGTCGGCGGCCTCGCAGACCAGCCGGTTGCCGCGGTAGTTGCACATCGAGACCCGGTGCCCCACGGACACCATGGGCCGGCCCGCGGCGACGCACTCGTCCAGCTCGGCCGCCGTCTCCCTGATCAGCGCGCGCAGCATGGCGGCCTCCGTGTGCAGTTCCACCAGCGGCCACTGCACGGCCTGCCGCCGGGCGAGCGGCTGGCCGAACGTGTGCCGTTCCCCGGCACGGGCGACGGCGCGGTCGATGCAGTACTGCGCCGCACCGAGGCTGGACGCGGCCTGGCGGATCCGGTTCTCGTGCACGAACGCCTGCGCGACGTCCAGTGCCGCGCCCTCCTGGCCGAAGACCGCCGTCGACGGCACCCGGACGTCGCGGAGCACGACCTCGCCGTGGTCGGTCGGCATGTTCAACGTCCACCAGTAGAACGGGACCTCGAAGCCGGGCGTGTCCGTCGGCACCAGGAACGCCGTGATCCCGCGCGCGGACCCGGGCTCGCCCGACGTGCGGGCGAAGATCAGGTCGTGGCTGGCGGCGTGCACGCCGCTGTTCCACCGCTTGGCGCCGTCGAGGACCCAGCCCTCGCCGTCCCGGACGGCCCTCGTCTCCAACCAGGTGGCGTCGCTGCCGTGCTCGGGCTCGGTGAGGCCGAACGCGATCCCGCGCTCCCCCGTGATCACCGCCTCGACGAGCTCTGCCCGCTGCTGCGGCGTGCCGAACAGGTGCAGCAGGTGCGGGAACACCAGGTTGCCGACGACCGAGTGCTCGTTCTGCAGGTCGTTGTGCAGGCCGAGACCGCGGTGGGCGAGATGCTCGCGGATGGCCGCCATGGCGACGTTCGAACCGCCGCGCCCGCCCAGCTCGGGCGGCAGCGAGTAGCGGTAGAAGCCCGCGGCGTCCGCGCGCCGCCGCGCCTCCGCCAGCAGCGCCTCCCACTCCGGGCGGGGCACCCCGCCGTTCTCGAAGTCGGTGCGCGCCCACTCCCGCCGGTGGTCGAAGAAGCGCTGGTTGTCGTCCTGCTCCTGCAGCGGGACGATCTCGGCCTCGACGAACGCGTCGAGCTCGGCGAGCAGCTCCTTCACGACCCGAACCTCTCGCGCAGCACGTGCTTCTGGATCTTGCCGACGGCGGTGCGCGGGAACTCGTCGACGAAGTGGACCTGCTTGGGCGTGTTGTAGCCGGCCAGGTGGGCCTTGACGAACGCGGTCAGCTCCTCGGCCAGCGCCGGCGACCCGGTCCCTGCGGGCACGACGATCGCGACCACCTGCTCCTCGTAGACGGGGTCGGGCAGGCCGATCACGGCGGCGTCGGCCACGCCGGGATGCCGCGCGAGACAGTCCTCGACCTCCTTGGACCAGACGTTCTGGCCACCGGAGCGGATCATGTCCTTCTTGCGGTCGACGATCGTCAGGAAGCCGTCCTCGTCGGCCACGGCGATGTCGCCGGTGTGCAGCCGGCCCCCGGCGAGCGCCGCCGCCGTCGCCTCGGGGTTGCGCCAGTACCCGCTCATCCGCGGGCCGCGCACGCAGATCTCGCCCGGCTCCCCCTGCGCCACCTCCCGGCCGCCGTCGTCGAGCAGGGCGACGTCGACGCCGGGCATGGCCCGCCCGATCGAGCCCCAGCGGTCGAAGACGTCCTCCGGCGGGCACCAGGTGACGAACGGACCGGCCTCCGTGAGCCCGTAGGTGTGCGCGAACCGGACCTTGCCCTCGCGGGCGCCGAACGCCTCGGCCGTGCGGTCCATGATCCCGCTCGGGTCGTAGGCGCCGTAGTAGAGCAGCCGGACCGAGGAGGTGTCGGTGGCGGCGAACCGCTCGTGCGTGATCAGCGCGTGCAGCATCGTCGGCACCCCGAGGACGACCGAGACGCGGTGGCGCGGCACCAGGTCGAGCACGACCGCGGGGTCGAACTCGCGCAGCAGGATCACCGTGCCGCCGACCAGCAGGAACGGCTTCATGTGGTCCCAGTTGCCCACGTGGAAGGGCGGGAAGTAGTTCATGAAGACGTCCCGGTCGCCCGCCTTCAGGACGGTGGCCATCGCCAGCGCGTCGTCGACCGTCCGGCGGTGCGTGAGCATGGCGCCCTTGGGCCGCCCGGTCGTCCCGGAGGTGTAGAGGATCATGTGCGGGTCGCCCTCGTCGACCTCGACCGGCGGGACCGGCCCGCCCGCCGCGAGGAACGCGTCCCAGTCCGCGCGGTCGCCCTCCGGTCCGGGGATGCGCAGCACCGGCAACGCCGGATGCTCCGCGCGCGCCTGCGCCGCGACCTCGTCGTAGCCCGCCTCGACGAACCACAGCGCCGGCTCGGCGTCGCCGACGGTGAACGCGTGCTCGCCGGGGCGGTGCCAGAAGTTCAGCGGCACCAGCACCGCGCCGATCGCCGCCGTCGCGAAGTAGAGCTGGACGTACTCCAGGCTGTTCTTCGCGAGCACCGCCACCCGGTCGCCGTACCCGATCCCCCGCGCGGCCAGCGCGCCCGCCGTCGCGCCGACGAGCTCCTGCAGGTCCGCGTAGGTGAAGGTGCGGTCCCCGACGACGAGCGCCGCGGAGCCCCCGCGGGCGCGGGCGTTGTTGGCCACGATGTCCGAGACGAGCACGGCTCACTCCCTCCCGAGCAGGCGCAGCGCGTTGCCGCCCAGCCACCTGTCCGCGACGTCGTCCTTCAGGGGCAGCCCGCGCACCTCGGCGACCAGGTCGGCTGGCGGCACGCCCAGCAGCGTCCAGGTGGAGGCGAACAGGACCTTGTCGGCGAGCTGGCGGTTGCCGAACTGCAGGAGCGGGGCCCAGCCCGAGTCGGGGCGGGTGAACGTGCGCGGGCGGTGCGCGGACAGGTCGACGTAGACGTTCGGGTGCCGCCAGGCGACCATCATCATGTCCAGCACCCACGGCCACGCGGCGTGCAGCGCCACCAGCTTCAGGTCCGGGAACGCCGTGGCGACGGCGTCGACGTGGCGCGGGTGCCCGACGTCGTATGCGGCGTCGAGCGACCAGTTGATCCCGGTGTGCAGCAGCACGGGCACGCCGCGCGCCTCGCAGCGGCCGAAGACCCTGGCCATCCGCGGGTCGCCCGGCAGCAGCTGCTGCTTGAACGGCGACAGCACGACACCGGAGAGCCCGGCGTCGACCGCCGCGTCCACGGCGGCCGCCGCGTCGGCCTCCCAGGGGTCGATCCCGCCGAACCCGACGACCCGGTCGCGGTGGCGGCGCACGAACGCCGCCACGACGTCGTTCCCGGCCGTGGGGACACCGAGGCGGGAGCCGAACGCCTCGGTGTAGACGCCGGCCAGGTCGATGCCGCCGGCGTCGAGCATGGCGAGGAACTCCGCCTCCGACGGGGCCCGCCCGCGAGCCGCCTCCCGCGCGGCCGTCCAGCGCTCGGTGACCTCGGCGTGGGTGCGGGCCGGGGCGAGCGTGCCGCCGAAATGCTCGGCGTAGCCGCGCAGGCGGCCGTTCGTGACGGCCTCGGCGAGAGCGAACGCCTCGACGTCCGGGACGGCGCCCGCGAGCAGGTCGACGATCACCGGACCACCGGCAGGTCCCGCTCGGCGGGCCGCTGCCCGGTGAAGACGGGCCGGCGGCCCTCCAGCGCCGCGGCGGCGCCCTCGGCGTGGTCGGGCCCGCGGAACGTCGCGAACGCGGCGGCCTGCTCCTCGGCGTCGAAGCGGCGCCCGTAGCAGCGGGCGATGCCGGCCTTGGTGTACGGCAGCGCGTAGGGCGAGCATCCGGCGTAGCGCCGGGCCGTCCGGTCGGCCTCTGCGGCGAGGTCGTCGGTCACGGTGGTCACCAGGCCCAGCGCGTGGGCCTCCGCGGCTGGCAGCAACCGGCCGCCGTAGAGCAGCTCCTTCGCCTTCCCGATGCCGACGTAGGCGGACAGCCGCTGGGCGGGCGCGACGAACCCGACCCGCATCTCCGGCAGCCCGATCCGCACGTCCGTCGCGCAGATCCGGAAGTCGCAGGCCAGCGCGAGCTCGGTCGCGTTGCCGACGCACGGCCCGGCCAGCACCGCCACGGTGACCAGCGGCAGCGTCTCGACGTCGGCGAACAGGGCGTACTCCGTGGCGAGGTAGTGCCGGTAGGCGTCGTCGTCGAGGCCGCCGAGGTAGCCCAGGTCGGCGCCGCCGGAGAACACGGTGTCGCGGCCGGTCAGCAGCAGGACCCGGACCGCGCGGTCCGCCCGGACCGCCGCGACCTCCTCCCGCAGCCGTTCGAGCGTCCCGGTGTCGAGGACGTTGAGCGGGTGGTCGCCCGCGAACCGCAGGGTCGCGATCTGCCCGTCGGGCGAGCGGTCGAGCGTGACGGTCACGGCGTGCCTCCGTGGACGACGCCGTCGGCGTACAGCGCGGCCACCGCGGCGTCGTCGAGGCCGAGCACGTCGGACAGGACCGCCGCGGTGTCCGCGGCGACGGGACCCGCCGGCCTCCCCGGCCGGACCTCGGCGCCCGAGAAGCGGAACGGCGCGGTCGGCATGAGCACCTCGCCGTGCCCGGGGTAGGTGACCGGGCTGAGCGTGCCGCGCGTGACGAGATGCGGGTCGGTGAGGTTCTCGCGGACCCCGCGGACCCTCGCCGCCGACAGCCCGTGCCCGACGAGGTGCTCGACCAGCGCGTCGGCCGTCGGCCAGGTCGCGGCCCACGCCTCGATCCGGTCGTAGAGCGGGCCGGGGTCGGCGACGCGGGCGGCCCCGTCCGGGTAGGCCGCCCGCAGGTCCGGGGCGTCCATCGCCGTGCACAGCCGGTCGAAGAAGACGTCGCCGGTCATCCCGTACGCGAGGTGGCTGCCGTCCGCGCAGGTCGCGACGCCGGACGGGACGCTGGTGGTGTGCCGGTTGCCGTACCGGCCGCGGACCGCCTCGCCGCCGGTGAACGCGCCGGCCGCCGGCTGCTGGTCGATCATCGCGAACAGCGAGTCGAACGCCGAGATGTCCACGTGGGTGCCCTCACCGGTATTCCCGCGGTGGTGCAGCGCCGCACCGATCGCCGCCAGCGCGTGCACCGCGGAGTTGACGTCGGCGAGCGCGGTGCCGAAGTGCATCGGCGGCCCGCCCTCTGCGCCGGTCAGCGACATGAGCCCGGAGTAGGCCTCGGCGACCAGCCCGAACCCCGACAGGTGCGAGTAGGGCCCCACGGCCCCGAACGTCGACAGCGAGCACAGGATCGTGCGCGCGTCGCGGGCGTGCAGGACGTCCCAGGCCAGCCCGAGCGCCACGAGCACGCCGGGCGCGAAGTTCTCGACGACGACGTCGGCCCAGTCCGCGAGGCGCAGCGCCAGGTCGAGCCCGCGCGGGTCCTTGAGGTTCAGCCCGACGGAGCGCTTGCCGTTGTTGTACTGGGCGTACGCGCTGGAGAGCCGGTCGGCCGGGTCGCCGACGGGCACGGGCAGCCCCCGCATGAGGTCGCCAGCGGGCTGCTCGACGCGCACGACGTCGGCCCCGAGGTCGGCGAGCATCCGGGTGCAGAACGGGCCGGCGATCACGTGGCTCAGGTCGAACACGCGGAGCCCGGCGTAGGGACCGGCCATGCCCGTGCCTCCGTCCGCGTCCTCGTCGAACGACCGTTCAACGCACCGTAGGGCGAGCGAACAGTGTCGTCAACGGTGCTTTGAACGAGCGTTCGGAGCAGTTACGGTGGCGGCCATGGTGAGCGCCGAGAAGCCGCGTCCCGGCGCGGGGCTGCCAGCCACCACGCTGGCGCTGCCCGCCGACGAGCCCACCGCGGCGGCGCTGATCGCGGCCGCGGTCGAGGTCATGGCGGTGCACGGCTACCACGGCACCTCGGTCCGCGACATCGCGGCGGCCGCCGGCACCAGCCCGGCCGTCCTCTACCACCACTTCGGCTCGAAGCAGGCGCTGCTCGCGACGATGCTCGACCGCGGGCTGGACGTGCTCGTCGAGGCCACGGAGCAGGCCCTCGACCTCGCCGGCGACGACCCGGCCGACCGGTTGCGGGCGATCGTCGAGGCGCACGTGCGGGTGCACCTGGAGTCGCAGCGGGAGAGCCTGCTCGGCAACAGCGAGCTGCGGGCGCTGGAGGCGGGGGCGCTGCGGGTCGTCGTCGCCAAGCGGGACGTCCAGCAACGGATCTTCGATCGGGTCGTGCGCGACGGGGTGCGGCGCGGCGTGTTCGGCACGCCGCACCCGCAGGACGCGGCCCGCTTCGTCACCGCGGCCTGCACGTCCGTCGCGGCCTGGTACCGGCCCGGCGGCCCGCTGGGGCCGGACGCGATCGTGGCCCACCACCAGGAGATCGCGCTCGACGCCGTCCGGTACCGCCGATGACGCTCGCGGACGCCCTCGCCGAGCTGGTGGGGCCGGTCACCGGGCTGCGCCGGCTCACGGGCGGCGCCAGCCGGGAGACCTGGTCGTTCGACGCCGGAGGCCGCGGCCTCGTGCTCCGCCGCGACCCGCCGTCCGCGCCCGACCCGGTGGGCATGGCCCGCGAGGCCGAGTGCTTCCTGGCCGCGGCCGCCGCGGGCGTCCCGGTCCCGCCGCTGCTCGCGTCGGGCGACGGCAGCGACGGCGTCGGCAGCCCGTACCTGCTGATGGAGCGGCTGGACGGCGAGGCACTTCCCCAGCGGCTGCTCCGCGACGAGCGGTGGGCGGCGGTACGGCCGCTGCTGCCCCGGCAGTTCGGCGAGGTCCTCGGCCGCATCCACGGCGTCGACCCCGCCGGGGTGCCCTCGCTCGGGCACGAGCCGGACCGGCTCGCAGGCCTGCGCGACCGGCACGCGGCGTTCGGCGAGGAGCGCCCCGCCATGGAGCTGGTCTTCCGCTGGCTCGCCGCGCACCGCCCCGCGCCGGTGCCGGCCGCCCTCGTCCACGGCGACTTCCGCAACGGCAACCTGCTCGTCGACGGGTCGGGCGTGGCCGCCGTCCTGGACTGGGAGCTCGCCCACCTCGGGGACCCGCGCGAGGACCTGGGCTGGGTGTGCGCCAGGGCGTGGCGGTTCGGGGCCGCCGGTGCCGTCGGCGGCTTCGGCCCCCGGGAGGACCTGTTCGCCGGGTACGCGGCGGCGACCGGCAGCCGGCCCGATCCGGACGCCGTGCGCTGGTGGGAGGTGTTCGCCTGCGCGCAGTGGGCGGTCATCTGCCGGACGCAAGCGCAGCGGCACCTCGGCGGCGCCGAGCCGTCCGTCGAGATGGCGGTGCTGGGCCGGCGCTCGGCCGAGGCCGAGTACGACGCGCTGCTGGCCCTCGGCCTCGCCGAGCCCGCCGCCGTCGTCGATCCCCTGGAGCGGCCAGAGCCGCCGCCGGAGGGCGTGCTCGACAGCCGCCCGAGCGTCGACGAGCTGCTCGCCGCCGTCGCGGGCCACCTGCGCGGCGAGCTGCGGCCGCGCGACGCGCGCGAGGACTACCTGGCGCGGGTCGCCGCCAACGCGCTGGCGATCAGCCGCCGCGAGCTGCGGGTCGGGCCGGGGCAGCGCGCCGCGCAGCGCGTCCGCCTGCGCGCGCTGGGCTGCGGCGACGACGCCGACCTCGCCGCCGCGATCCGCGGAGGCCGGCTGCCCGCCGACCGGCCCGACGTCGTCGCGGCCGTCCGGGCCTCGGTGACGGCGCGGGTCGTCCTCACCAACCCGAGGTACCTGGCCGCCCCGGCCTGAGACGCAGCGGGGAGACCGACACGTGCGCGCAGCGCGTGTGACCCGCACGGACGGTCCGCAGGCCCTGGACGTCGTCGACCTGCCGAGCCGGTTCCCACGGCGGGTGCCGATCCAGCTGGCGGCCGCGGGCGCGCCGTCGCTCCGTCGGCCGGCCGTGATCGCCGGCCTTGGAGATCCTGGGCCGGATGTGGCCTCCGTCCGCCCGTTCCGGCGATCACCCCCCACTGCCGGCCGCCTCCCGACCGGCCGGACCCGCTCGCGCACCGGGTGGGGCTACCCTTCGCCCGCGCCGACCCCGGCCACGGCTCCCCCGCGCCGCGCGTCGGCCCCACCGCTGACGACGCCGCTGCGCGGGTCGCGCGCGGCGACCTGGCAGCCCCCGAAGAAGAGGTTCGGCGCCCGGAAGGCCGAGACGGGCAGGCCGGTGGCGGCGAGCTCGGCCGTCGGCAGCCCGGGCTCCGCGTAGAGCCGCTCACCGTCGCTGTGCAGGCGCGGCGCGTCGACCGCCGCCTGCGCGTCCATGCCGCGGTCGAGCATGTTGACGATCACCTGCAGGACGGCGCTGCGGATCCGGTTCGACCCCGCCGACCCCAGCGCGATCCGGGTGACGCCGTCGCGCACCACCATCGTCGGCGCCATCATCGACGGCAGCCGCGCGCCGGGGGGCAGCCGGTGGAAGCCCAGCGGGGACAGGTCCTCCTCGCCGAGGACGTTGTTGAGGTGCACGCCGGTGCCCGGAACGACGACACCGGAGCCCTCTCCGTTCGACGTCGTCACCGCGCACGCCCAGCCGTCGGCGTCGAGCACGGAGACGTGCGTGGTGGAGCCGAGGCGCCCCGCCCGCGCGACGTCCGTGGCTCCGAGTCCGGCGAGGAACTGCGGGGTGCGGTGCCGCTCGGCGGCGGCCATGGCGCCGACCAGCGCGGCCACGCCGGGCGGCCCGGAGGCACGGCCCAGGTCGGCCAGCGCCTCCGCCAGGAGCAGACCGCCCGCGCTCGGCGGCGGGTTCAGGTGGACGACCGTGTCGTGGTAC
This sequence comes from uncultured Actinomycetota bacterium, assembly GCA_963728105.1. Lineage (GTDB taxonomy): Bacteria > Actinomycetota > Actinomycetes > Mycobacteriales > Pseudonocardiaceae > Pseudonocardia. The sequence continues at coordinate 59,496 of CAVSJZ010000025.1, forward strand.
GGCACGGCCAGGGGGACCCGGTCGAACGGCCGGTAGGCCGCGAGGTCGTCCGCGCCGAGCAGCCCACCCTGCGCCCGCACCTCGTCGACGACGGCCGCGGCGACGTCGCCGGTGTAGAACGGCGCGGGCCCGTCGGCGCCGAACCGGTCGAGCGCGTCGGCCAGCTCCGGGTCGGTGACGGTCTCCCCTTGCAGGGGTGGCGCCCCTGCGGGCAGGTGGCGGGCCCGTCCCGCCGGCGTGGCGGCGTTGATCTCGGCGAGCAGCGCGTAGAGGTAGGCCTGCATCCGGGTGACCCGCACGCCCTCGCGGGCCAGCCGCGCCGCCGGGGCGCAGAGCTCGGCCAGCGGGGCCCGGCCGAACCGCTCCACCGCCGCGGCGAGCCCGACCGGGTTGCCGTACGTGCCGCAGGAGGCCGCGCCGACGTGGAAGACCTGCGTCGCGTCGCCGAAGTCGATGGTGACCGCCCGCAGCGGTGCACGCGCGGCGGGATCGAGGCCGCGGCCGGGCGCCTCGACGAAGAAGTCGAGCAGCACCGGTGTCCCACCGGGCGGCGCGACCATCAGGTAGCCGCCCGCGCCGAACCCCGTGAGCAGGGGCTCGGCGACGAACGAGGTCAGGACGGCGGCGACCGCGGCGTCGACGGCGTTGCCGCCCGCGCGCAGTATCCGCGCGCCGGCGCTCGCCGAGGCCGGGTGACCGGCCGCGACCGCACCTGCAACCAGGTGGCGCCGGTCACCGGGGGACATGGCCGCACAGCATCCCAGGCCGGCCGCGCTCGGGGAGCGCGCGGTCAGCAGAGGGGCTTCTCGAACCGGTGGTGCGCGTCGTGCTTCTCCGGCGGCGCTCGTCACCCCGATGTGGCAGTTGGTCACCCGCACCTCAGCGGCCTGACCGCCGTTTCGTGCACTCCGCGGCTGCGGGCGTGCCGCCAGCGGCTAGCCAGGTGTGATCCAGGCGACACAGACTCGTCCCAGCCATCGGGGGCCGAGCCGGGTGCCCCCGGCGTCGGACGTCGGCCGGGAGGTGTCGGCATGGCTGGACCGCTTTCCGGTCTGCGCGTGATCGAGCTCGGCCAGGTCATCGCCGGCCCGTTCTGCGGGCAGCTGCTGGGTGACCTCGGCGCCGAGGTCATCAAGATCGAGCCGCCGGGCCAGGGCGACGTGCTGCGCCAGTGGGGCCACGCGGACGTGAGCGGTGACTCCCTGTGGTGGAGCGTCGCCGCCCGGAACAAGCGCAGCGTCACCGTCGACCTGCGTGGCGCCGAGGGCCAGCAGCTGGTCCGCGACCTCGTCGGCCACGCCGACATCATCGTCGAGAACTTCCGCCCGGGGACGCTGGAGAAGTGGGGACTGGGCTGGGACCAGCTGTCGGCCCTCCGCCCAGAGCTGATCATGGTGCGGATCAGCGGCTTCGGCCAGACCGGGCCCTACGCCCGGCGGGCCGGCTACGCCTCCATCGGGGAGGCGATGGGTGGCCTGCGGGCGCTCACCGGCTACCCGGACCTGCCGCCGATCCGGATCGGGATCAGCATCGGCGACTCGCTGACCGGGATGTTCGGGGCGATCGGCGCTCTCGCCGCGCTCGAGACCAGGCACCGGACCGGTCGCGGCCAGGTCGTCGACGCCAGCATCTTCGAGTCCGTGCTGGCGGTGACCGAGTCGCTGGTCGTCGAGTGGTGCGCGCACGGGACCGTCCGTGAGCGGACCGGTCCGACGCTCCCGGGGATCGCGCCGAGCAACGTGTACCCGACCAGCGACGGCCAGATCCTCATCGCGGCCAACCAGGACTCGGTCTTCCGCAGGCTGGCCGAGGTCATGGGGATGCCCGAGCTGGTCGCCGACCCCCGGTTCCTCGACCACCGGGCGCGCGGGCGGCACATGACGGAGATCGACACGATCATCGCGGGCTGGACCCAGCGGTTCGAGGTCGCCGACCTGCTCGCCAGGCTGCACGAGGCAGGGGTGCCCGCCGGCGGGGTCTACGAACCGAAGGACATGCTCGACGACCCGCACTTCGCCGAGCGCGGGTCGCTGCAGACCGTGCGCGACGAGCGGCACGGCGAGCTGACCATGCAGGGTGTCGTCCCCCGGCTGAGCGACACGCCCGGAACGATCCGCTGGGCCGGCAGGGCCCTCGGAGCGGACACCGACTCCGTACTCGAGGAGCTGCTGGGGCTGACCGCCGACGAGGTCGACGAGCTGCGCAAACACGGCGTCGTAGGAGAGCGGGTGACCTCATGAGCAACAGCGGCGACGCCGGCGTGGCCGTCACGCGTCCCGACCAGGCCCTGGCCGACCAGCAGGTCTTCCGGGACGTCATCGGCCGGTTCGCCAGCGGGGTCACGATCATCACGACGACGGTCGACGGCGCCCCGTTCGGCACGACGGCCAGCGCGGTGAGCTCGCTGTCGATGGAACCGCCGATGGTGCTGGTATGTCTCAACAAGACCAGCGAGACGCAGGCGGCGATCCTGAAGGCCGGCACGTTCGCGGTCAACATCCTGGCCGAGGGCCAGCAGGAGCTGGCCTACCAGTTCGCCCGCAAGGGCGACAAGTTCGCCAACACCACCTACGCGCGCGGCATCGACGGCGTGCCGGTGCTCGGCGGGACCCTCGCGCATCTCGAGTGCCGGGTCGTGGAGACCGTCACCGGCGGGACGCACACGGTGTTCCTGGCGCACGTGGCGGTCGCCGCCGGACACGAGCGGTCACCGCTGACCTACTTCCGGGGACGGTTCGGGAGGCTCGAGAGCGCGCGCGAGGCCGAGGCGTACGCCGCCGTCAGGGCGTGGGTGCTGGGCCGGCGGGTGCAGCTCGCCCAGCCGCTGGAACCGGTGCCACTCGCCGAGTCGCTCGGCCTCGACCCGAGCCATATCGCCTACGCCCTCGTCCGGCTGACCGGCGAAGGAGTCGTGACCCGGGCCGACGACGGCGGCTACGTGCCGACGCCCCTGACCACCGGGCTCGCCGGCGAGCTGTTCGGGGCCCGCTGCGTCATCGAGCTGGGCGTCGCCGAGACGTGCGTCGGGCGCATCGCCGACGCCGACATCGCCGTGCTCGACGGCATTGCGCGGCAGCTGGCGGCCATCGTGGCGCAGGAGACGCCGGACCTGGCGGAGTTCCTCGACGCGAGCCACAGCTACCACCTCCACTTCGTCGGACTGGGCGGCAGCCCGCAGCTGCGCGACACGTACGCCGCGCTGGGCATCTCGGTGCTCTGGCGCCGGGCACTCGCCGAGCAGGACTGGCGCACCCGCTTCGACATCACCTATCACGCCGCGCTCACCCAGGCCTGCCGCGACGGGGACCTCGAACGCGCCAAGCAGCTGATCCGCGAGCACACCGAACAGGTGCGCGGCCTCGTCCGCGGCCTCATCGAACGGGCCGGCGGAGCCCTCTAGCACGGGACGGGTGACATGAGCACAGCAGAACGGCTCGAGCGGTTCCAGAACTACATCGGCGGCAAGTTCGTCGACGCCTCGGAAGGAGGGACGTTCGACTCCCTCGACCCCTACGCCGGCGCGGCGTGGGCGACCATTCCCGAAGGGACGACCGCGGACATCGACCACGCCGTCGCCGCCGCGCGCAGCGCGCTCGACGGCGAGTGGGGCCGCATGACCGGCTTCCAGCGCGGCGCCCTCATGCGCAGGCTCGCCGACCTGATCACGGAGAACGCGGAGCGGCTGGCGAGGGTCGAGGTCCGCGACAACGGCAAGCTGTACCGGGAGATGATCGGCCAGCTGCAGGGGCTCGGGGCCTGGTACACGTACTACGCCGGGCACGCCGACAAGATCGAGGGCCGGGTCATCCCGACCGACAAGCCGAACTACTTCTGCTTCACCCGCCGGAGGCTTATTCATAGGCCTCGAAGAAGAATAGTCCGACGACTGCTTTGATCATGCTTGGGTACTTCTCCAGCGGAGCTCGGTAACGGCCGCCTTCTTCACTGAGCATTCGCCATGTCTTGAGGTGCGCGATGGCATGCTCGACGGCGGCGCGGATCTTGCTCAGCGAGGTGTTGAACTCGACCTGGCCGGTGTTGAGATCGGTGCCGGGGAATCGCTTGTACGGGACGGTGTCGATGCCCGCGACGCCGACGTAGCCCAGATCGGCCACCGTGGGGTGGTCGGTGAGAACCTCGGCCAGCCCGGACGCGGCGAAGGCGTACGCATCGTGGCGGGCGCCGTGCACCGGGGACCGGGCCGACCGCGGCGAGCCGGCCGTCGAGGGTGGCCGCGATCTGCAGGTTCATGCCGGGGTATCCGGTCTTGGCGGAGAACAGGTCCGACACGTGGCGCCAGTCCCAGGTCGGGCACACCGTGCCGTCGACCAGCACCGTTCCGCGGCCGACGACCTCGCGTGGGTCGGGTACGACCTCGGCGAGGGCGTCGCCGATCAGCGGCCGCAGCAGGTCCCAGCGGCGGCTGACGGTGGACTAACTGACGCCGAACACGGCGCCGCTGGGCGCGGCGCTCGCGCTGGGCGCCGTGAAACTGACCGGGGCGAGCGACCACCACTTCCTGGCGATCGAGAACGTCCGCGGCGTGCTGGGCGGCTTCTTCGGCGCCCAGCTGCTCTCCCCCGGTCTCTACCTCCCCGCCGCCGCCTTCGACGAGCAGGGCAGTGCGCTGCTCGACGAGCCGTGGCAGCTCGCACACCTGCACGGGCGGGCACTCGTCGAGCTGGCAGGCGCCGTGCGCGGGTCGACGTGGCTGCGCGAGCTCCGGCCGCTGGTCTAGGAGGTGTCCGCATGGACGGTGTCACGATCGTCGAGGTCAGCCCGCGGGACGGGCTGCAGAACGAGCAGACGGTCCTGTCGACGGCCGCCAAGGTCGAGCTGGTCACGCGCCTGGTCGACGCCGGCGCGCGGCGGGTCGAGGCCGTGTCCTTCGCGCATCCCCGGCTGGTGCCCGCCATGGCCGACGCCGAGGACGTCATGGCCGCGGTCCCGCGCCGGCCCGGCGTGTCCTACGCCGGCCTGATCCTGAACCGACGCGGGCTCGACCGGGCCGCCGGGGCGGGCGTCGACGAGGTGAACGTCGTCGTGTGCGTCAGCGACACGTTCAGCGGGCGCAACCAGAACGTCACCGCCGACGAGGCCATGCGGATGGCGGAGGACGTCGTCGACACCGCCCGCGGCCGTGGCCTCTTCACCACGATCACGCTGGCGACCGCGTTCGGCTGCCCGTTCGAGGGCGAGGTCGACCCGGCGCGGGTCACCGCGTTCGCCCGCCGTTGCGCCGACGCGGGAGCGCAGGAGCTCTGCCTGGCCGACACGGTGGGGGTCGGCGCGCCGAACCAGGTCAGCGACCTGACCGCGCGCGTCCGGGACCGGGTCGGCGACCGCGTGGCCCTGCGCTTCCACTTCCACAACACCCGCAACACCGGCTTCGCCAACGCCGCCACCGCTGTCGCGGAAGGGGTCGACGTCCTCGACGCGAGCGCGGGCGGCATCGGCGGCTGCCCCTTCGCGCCGAAGGCGACCGGCAACATCGCCACCGACGACCTCGTCTACATGCTCGAACGGATGGGCCGGCCCACGGGGATCGACCTCGCGACCCTCCTGCCGACCGCCGGGTTCCTCGCCGAGCAGCTCGGCCGCGAGGTGCCCGCACTGCTGCCCAGGGCCGGGATCTTCCCCTGATGCCCGACACCCTCACGCACAAGCTCCTGCGACGGCACCTGCGCGCGGGCGCGCTGACCGCAGGCGCCGACATCACCGTGTCCGTCGACCAGGTCCTCGTCGAGGACGCCACCGGGACGATGTGCGCGATGCAGTTCGAGATGCTCGAGCGCGGACGCCGTCGCCGTCCCGCTCGCCGTCGTCTACGTCGACCACAACGTGCTGCAGATCGACGACCGCAACATGCAGGACCACCGCTACCTGCGGTCGTTCGCCCGCCGGTTCGGCCTCCGGTACTCCCCGCCGGGACACGGGATCTCCCACTACGTGCACCTCGAGCGCTTCGCCCGGCCCGGCGACCTCCTGCTCGGCGCCGACTCGCACAGCACGATGGCCGGCGCCGTGGGGATGTTCGCGACGGGCGCGGGCGGCCTGGAGGTCGCCGTCGCGATGGCCGGCTACGGGTTCGACCTGCCCTGCCCGCGGGTCGTCGGCGTCGAGCTCACCGGGCGGCTCCCGGAGGGCGTCGAGGCGAAGGACGTGGTCCTGGAGCTGCTGCGGAGGCACGGGGTGCGCGGCGGGCGCGGCGCCGTGTTCGAGTTCTCCGGCGACGGCGTGGCCACGATCCCCACGACGGGCCGGGCCACGATCTGCAACATGGTCGTGGAGACCGGCGCCACCGCGGGCGTGTTCCCCGCAGACGGGCAGACCCTCCGCTGGCTGGAGGCCCAGCACCGGGCCGGGGAGTTCGTCGAGCTCTCGGCCGACCCGGGCGCGGTCTACGACGAGGTGGAGCGGATCGACCTGGCGGCGCTTACGCCCCTGGTCGCGCTGCCGCCCTCGCCGGGGGACGTCGTGCCGGTCACGCAGGTCGCCGGCACGCCGGTCGTGCAGATCTGCGTCGGGTCCTCGGTCAACAGCTCCTACGAGGACCTCGCCACGGTCGCGGCCGCGCTGCGCGGCACCAGCGTCGCGCCGGGCGTCGCGCTGACGGTGACGCCCGGCTCGCGCCAGATCCTCGACACGATCCTCCGGTCGGGCGTCCACAAGGACCTGTTCGACGCCGGCGCCCGGATGCTGGAACCGGTCTGCGGGCCGTGCGTCGGCATCGGACAGGCCCCGGTCAGGGCCCGGCCGTCCCTGCGCACCTTCAACCGCAACTTCCCGGGCCGCAGCGGCACCACCGACGACGCGGTGTACCTGTGCTCACCCGCGACCGCCGCGGCCAGCGCGCTGACCGGCGTCATCACCGACCCCCGTGCCGTTGCCGTGCCGGCGCGCCGCCCTTCCGCGCCGCCGGACCCGACGATCCACGACCGCCACATCCTCACCCCGCCGCCCCCCGACGAGCGGGTCCACGTCGAGATCGAGCGCGGCGACAACCTGGTCCCGCCGGCCCCGCCCGGCCCGCTGCCCGACGACCTCGACGCGCGCGTGCTCATCGTCGTGCCGGACGACATCTCCACCGGCGACATGGCCCCCGACGGGGTCATCGCCATGTCCGTCTGGTCGAACATCGGGGCCTGCGCGGAGTTCATGTTCCGGAGGCTGGACCCGGACTTCCCCGCCCGGGCCCGGCAGTGGGGCGGCGGTCTGATCGTCGCGGGCCACAACTACGGGCAGGGCTCCTCGCGGGAGCACGCCGCCCTCATCCCCGTCCACCTCGGCGTCCGTGCCGTCGTCGCCGGCAGCTACGCGCGCATCCACCGGCGCAACCTGATCGCCGTCGGCGTCCTGCCGCTGGAGATCGACGACGACGACCGCGCCGCGGCCGCCACCGGCCAACGCTGGGAGCTGCTCGGCATCGGCGAGGCCGTCCGCTCGGGCGCTGCCGCCGTGACCGCACGGGTCGACGGCGACCGCGACGTCGCGCTGGCGCTGCGGCTGTCCGCCGGCGAACGGGCCGTTCTGGCCGCCGGCGGCCTGCTCGCCCACATCCGCGCGGGCGGGCGACCCCGCCTGACCACACCCTGAGCCCCGACCGAGAGGAACCCCGATGTCCGACCACATCTACCGCATCGCCGAGATCGTGGGCACGTCGCCCGACGGCGTCGACGACGCCATCCGCAACGCGGTGAGCCGGGCCAACCGGACGCTGCGCAACATCGACTGGTTCGAGATGACCGAGATCCGCGGACACCTCGCCGACGGCCAGGTCGCCGACTGGCAGGTCACCGTCAAGATCGGCTTCCGCCTGGAGGACGAGGCGTAGCGGGCGACTGCGACGACGCCTGCCGCCACCGGGAGGCCGTCGACCCGTGCCGCCGATCGGGTGGACGACCGGGAATCGTATGCAATTCCCCGCGACGGAGCGCTAACGTAGCGGTCCTGCGCGGACTTCTCGCGCAATCGCATACGATCCTCGCCATCTGGCGTCGGAGGTGCACATGCCCGCGTCGACCACGGCCGGCGCCAACGGGGCGCATCCGGACGCCGCGCCGTCCGCAACGACGCGGCGTGCCTACGACGCCCTGCGCGAACGCGTCGCGTCCGGCGCCGTCCCCCCCGGCACCTGGTTGCGGGAGCACACCGTCGCCGCCTCGCTGGGTCTCAGCCGCACGCCGGTCAGGGAGGCGCTGCGGCTCCTCGCGGCCGAGGGCGTGGTCGAGCTGGTCCACAACCGCGGCGCCCGGGTCTGCGACTGGAGCTCCGAGGACATCGACGAGGCCTACCGGCTCCGTGCACTGATCGAGGGGTACGGCGCGGGCCTCGCGGCCCGCCGGGCCGACGCGGAGTGCGTGCGGCAGCTCCGCGCGCTCCAGGAGCGCTACGAGGCGGCGGTCGCCGGGGATGCGCCGGGCGACGCGACGTCGGCGCAGTGCAACGACGACTTCCACGCCGCCGTCCTCGAGGCCTCCGGCAGTGCCCGACTCTCGACGCTGCTGACGACGGTGTCCAGCGCCCCACTCGTCCGCCGGGTCCTGCAGGGCTACGGCGACGACGACCGGCGCCGCAGCATCCTCCAGCACCGCGACATCATCACGGCCATCGAGAACGGCGACGACGACCTGGCCACCTCCGCCATGAGCAGCCACATCCTGGCCGCCCGCTACACGGCGATGAGCCGCGTCGCCCCGGCATGACCGGCCGGACCGGGGACACGCCGGTGGCCGACCGGCGCCACACGCTCCGCCGCTTCCCCGTCATGGCGACGTCCAGCGTCGAGGAGGCACGGGAGGCCGTGACCGACGTCTACCTGCCGCACGCGGTGCAGGCCGGGAACGGCGGGCTGGCCATGCAGCTCAACGCCGCGCGGCAGAAGCGGTTCACGCTGGGTTTCCTGTCCTACGGCGCCACGGCCGAGCTGAGCATGCCGGCCACCGAGACCACCTACCACGTCAACCTGACGACGGCCGGCCGGACGTACGCCGAGCGGGACGACGGGACCCGTGCCGTCACCGAGGCCCGGGCCAGCGGCGTCGTGCTCCTGCCCGACCATCTGAACACCGTGCGGTGGACGTCCGACGCCGAGCAGCTGATCCTCAAGATCCCCCGCAGCCGCCTCGAGACCCATCTCGCCGACCTCGTCCACCGGCCCGTGACCGGACCGATCGACTTCACGTTCGGCTTCAGCACGGCCGCGCCCCGGGGTCGCAGCCTGCTGGCCGCGGTGGAGTTCCTGGCCAGGGAGCTCGACCGACCGGGCGGCATCGCCGAGACGCCGCTCGCCCGCGAGCAGCTGGAGGCCTACGTGATGACCCAGGTCCTGCTGGCGGTGCCCAACACCTACAGCGACGTGCTCGACGGGCAGACCCACGCGCCGCGGGCCGCTCGCCTGCGACCGGTGCTGAGCTACATGCAGGCGCACGCCGACCAGCCCCTGACGCCGAACGACCTGGCCGGAGTGGGCTGCATGAGCGTGCGCGCGCTCCACGCGAGCTTCCGGCGCGACCTCGGCATCTCGCCGATGGCGTACCTGCGCCGGATCCGCCTCGAACGCGTCCACGACGACCTGCGCCACGGACCGGGCGACACGCGCATCGGCGACGTCGCGATGCGGTGGGGGTTCTTCCACCCGAGCAGGTTCGCCCGGCAGTATCAGGCCCGGTTCGGCGAGCTGCCCTCGGACACCCTGCGCCGGGGCAGGTCGTGACAGTTCCGCGAGCTCGAACGTGATCCACTGGACCGAGGAGGAGAAGACCATGCCCGACGATCCGGACCAGCTGGAGACCCAGGAGTGGCGCGAGGCGCTGGCGTCGGTGGTCGAGTTCGACGGGACCGAGCGGGCCGGTCAGCTGCTCGGCGCCCTGCACGAGGAGGCCCGCAGGCGGGCGGTGCCGGTGCCGGTGTCGGCGACCACGCCGTACGTCAACACGATCCCGGTCGACGCGCAGCCGCCGTTCCCGGGCGACCTGGACGTCGAGCACCGGGTGCGTGCGTTGAACCGGTGGAACGCGGTGGCGACGGTGCTGCGGGCGAACAAGGAGTCCTCGGAGCTGGGTGGGCACATTGCGTCGTTCCAGTCGTCGGCGACGTTGTACGACACGGGTTTCAACCACTTCTGGCACGCGCCGCACGAGGGGCACGGCGGTGACCTGCTGCTCGTGCAGGGGCACTCGTCGCCGGGGATCTACGCGCGGTCGTTCCTGGAGGGGCGGATCAGCGAGGAGCAGCTGCTGCGGTTCCGGCAGGAGGTGGGCGGGGGCGGGTTGTCGTCGTACCCGCATCCGTGGCTGATGCCGGAGTACTGGCAGTTCCCGACGGTCTCGATGGGGCTGGGCCCGTTGATGGCGATCTACCAGGCCCGGTTCCTCAAGTACCTCGACGCGCGCGGGCTGGCGGACACGACGAACCGGCACGTGTGGGCGTTCCTGGGTGACGGGGAGATGGACGAGCCCGAGTCGCTCGGGGCGATCTCGATGGCGGCGCGGGAGAAGCTCGACAACCTGATCTTCGTGGTGAACTGCAACCTGCAGCGCCTCGACGGCCCGGTCCGCGGCAACGGGAAGATCATCCAGGAGTTGGAGGGCGTCTTCCGGGGCGCCGGCTGGAACGTGATCAAGGTGATCTGGGGGTCGGGCTGGGACCCGCTGCTGGCCGCCGACAAGTCCGGGCTGCTGCTGCAGCGCATGGAGGAGTGCGTCGACGGGGAGTACCAGGACTTCAAGTCCAAGAACGGCGCCTACGTCCGCCAGCACTTCTTCGGCAAGTACCCGGAGCTGCTGGACCTGGTGCGCGACATGTCCGACGACGAGATCTGGGCGCTGTCGCGGGGCGGGCACGACCCGCTGAAGGTCTACACCGCCTACCGGGCGGCGGTGGACCACGAGCAGCAGCCGACGGTGATCCTGGCCAAGACGGTCAAGGGCTACGGGATGGGCGAGGCCGGCGAGGGCCAGAACATCACCCACCAGCAGAAGAAGATGGGCGAGAACGTGCTGCGCGCGTTCCGGGACCGGTTCGGGATCGTGGACCTGCCCGACGAGCGGATCCCGGAGGTGCCGTTCCTGCCGCTTCAGGCGGGCAGCGCGGAGCTGGCCTACCTGCGGGCGCGGCGGGAGGCGCTGGGTGGGTCGATGCCGGTGCGCCGGACCCGGTCGAGCCAGACGCTGCCGGTGCCGGAGCTGTCGGCGTTCGACGCCCAGCTCAAGCCGACCGGCGAGCGGACGATCTCCACGACGATGGCGTTCGTGCGGATCCTGACGACGCTGCTGCGGGACAAGCAGATCGGCCGCCGGGTGGTGCCGATCGTGCCGGACGAGTCCCGCACGTTCGGGATGGAGGGCCTGTTCCGGCAGTTCGGGATCTTCTCCCAGGTCGGGCAGCTCTACCGGCCCGAGGACGCCAACCAGCTCATGTACTACAAGGAGGACAAGTCCGGGCAGATGCTGCAGGAGGGCATCAACGAGGCCGGGGCGATGTCGTCGTGGATCGCGGCGGCGACTTCCTACAGCGTCTCGGACTGTCCGATGATCCCGTTCTACGTCTACTACTCGATGTTCGGGTTCCAGCGGGTGGGCGACCTGGCCTGGGCCGCGGGCGACTCCCGCGCGCGGGGGTTCCTGTTGGGCGGCACGGCGGGGCGCACCACGCTCAACGGCGAGGGTCTGCAGCACGAGGACGGGCACTCCCACCTGTTGGCGGCCACCATCCCCAACTGCGTGTCGTATGACCCCACCTACGCCCATGAGGTCGCGGTGATCATCCAGGACGGGCTGCGGCGGATGTTCACCGAGCAGGAGGACGTCTTCTACTACCTCACGGTGATGAACGAGAACTACGTCCACCCCGGCCTGCCCGGCGACGACGACCCGGCCCGTCGCGAGGCGGTGGTCGAGGGGATCAAGCGGGGGATGTACCTGCTGCGCTCCACCGGACCGGACGGGTCGGGCCCGCGGGTGCAGCTGCTGGGCTCGGGGACGATCCTGCGGGAGGTGGAGGCGGCCGCGGAGCTGCTCGCGTCCGACTGGGGCGTGGCGGCGGACGTGTTCAGCTGCCCGAGCTTCACCGAGCTGGCCCGCGACGGGCAGGACGTCGACCGGTGGAACCTGCTGCACCCCGGCGAGACCCCGCGCACGAGCTGGGTCGCCGACCGGCTCGGTGAGCGCCCGGCCGGGGCGGTCGTGGCCGCCACGGACTACATGCGCGCGTTCGCCGAGCAGATCCGCCCGTGGGTGCCCGCCGACCGGCGCTACGTCGTGCTCGGCACGGACGGGTTCGGTCGCTCCGACTACCGGCGGGCGCTGCGCAGCCACTTCGAGGTCGACCGTCACCACGTCGTTGTCGCCGCGCTGTCGGCACTGGCCGCCGACCGGTCGACGGCCCACGCGGTGCCCGCCTCGGTCGTCGCCGAGGCGATCAGCCGGTACGGCATCGACACCACCAAGCCCAACCCCGCCCGGGCCTGAGCGCAGCGTGCGGAGCGAACGTCAGACAGCGAAGGGACTGATCCACAGATGACGGCAACCGCCAGGGGTGTCGAGGTCACCGTCCCCGACATCGGCGACTTCCACGACGTCCCGGTCGTCGAGATCTACGTCGCGCCCGGCGCCACCGTGGCCGCAGAGGACCCGTTGGTCATGTTGGAGTCGGACAAGGCGACGATGGACGTCCCCGCGCCGAGCGCGGGCACGGTCACCGAGGTCGTGGTGAAGGTGGGCGACACGGTCAGCCTCGGCTCGCCGATCCTGTACCTGACCCCCGGCGAGGGGGCGGTGACCGCGCCGCCGTCGCTGGTGGAGCAGCAGGAACCCGCCCCCGCGGCCGGCGAGCGGGTGGCGGAGACGGTGGCCGCGCCCGCCACCGCCGCGCCCGCGGTGAGCACCCCGTCGGACAACCGGGCGCCGGCCGGGGCGCACGCCGGCCCCGCCGTACGGCGGATGGCGCGCGAGCTGGGGATCGACCTGTCCGGCATCACCGCGACCGGCCCGAAGGGCCGCATCACCAAGGACGACCTGCTGGCGTTCCTGCAGGGCCCGGCCAGCCCCGCGGCGCCGGCGGCGGCCGCCCCGGCGGGTTCGGGGATCCCGGAGATCCCGGCGCAGGACTTCAGCGTGTTCGGGCCGGTCGAGACCCGGCCGCTGTCGCGGATCAAGCGGATCTCCGGGCCGTTCCTGCACCGCTCGTGGTTGAACGTGCCGCACGTGACGCAGCACGACGAGGCCGACATCACCGACCTCGACGCCTACCGCAAGCAGCTGGACACAGCCGCCAAGGCCGACCCCGACCCGTACCGGGTGACGCTGCTGGCGTTCCTGGTCAAGGCCGCCGTGGCGGCGCTGAAGAAGTTCCCGGAGTTCAACAGCTCGCTCACCCCGGAGAAGGACGCGCTGATCGTCAAGGGCTACTACCACATCGGTATCGCGGTCGACACCCCCGACGGGCTGGTCGTGCCCGTGGTGCGCGACGCCGACAGCAAGGGCATCGTCGAGCTGTCCCGCGAGTTCGGGGAGGTCTCCGCGAAGGCGCGGGCGGGCAAGCTCTCCCCCGCCGACATGCAGGGCGGCACGTTCACCATCTCCAGCCTCGGCGGGATCGGCGGCACCGGCTTCACCCCGATCATCAACGCGCCCGAGGTCGCGATCCTGGGCGTGGTGCGCTCGAAGATGGCCCCGGTCTGGGACGGCAGCGCGTTCGCCCCGCGGCTGATGCTGCCGCTGTCGCTGTCCTACGACCACCGCGTCATCGACGGGGCACTGGCCGCCCGGTTCGCCCGGCATCTGTGCTACCTGCTCGAAGACGACCGCCGCCTCCTTCTCTGACCGGAGAGACCACACCGCCATGGCATCGCAGGAGATCCGCATCCCCGACATCGGCGACTTCCACGACGTCCCGGTCGTCGAGATCTACGTCGCGCCCGGCGCCACGGTCGCCGCCGAGGACCCGCTGGTCATGCTGGAGTCGGACAAGGCGACGATGGACGTCCCCTCCCCCGTCGCCGGCACCGTCACCGCCGTGTCGATCGCGGTGGGCGACCACGTGTCGCAGGGCACGGTCATCGCCACGGTGGACGTCGCGGACGCCGCGGCACCGGCCGGCGGGCCCTCGACCGAGCGGCTCACCAGCGCTCCCGCCGACGCGGCCGCGGACGCATCCGACGGGGGACGCTCACCGGAGCTCACCGCCCCCGCCGGCTACGGGAGCTCCGCGGCCCCGCCCACGCCCCAGACCGGCGCCCGGCCCGCGGCGATCGCCCCCTACACCGGCCCGCACGGCGACGTGCACGCCGAGGTCCTCGTGCTCGGCGCGGGCCCCGGCGGCTACACCGCCGCCTTCCGGGCCGCCGACCTGGGCCGCAGCGTCGTGCTCGTCGACTCCCGCGGCCCGCTGGGCGGGGTGTGCCTCAACGTCGGCTGCATCCCGTCCAAGGCGCTGCTGCACGCCGCGAAGGTCATCGCCGAGACCAAGGAGATGGCCGCCCACGGCCTGGCCTTCGGCGCTCCCACGATCGATCTCGACGCCCTGCGCGGCTGGAAGGACCAGGTCGTCGGGCGCCTGACCGGGGGCCTGGGCGGGCTGGCCACGCAGCGCAAGGTCACCACGATCGTCGGCACCGGCCGGTTCACCGGGCCGCACATGCTGACCGTCACCGGCCCGGACGGCGCCACGAGCACGGTCTCGTTCGACTGCGCGATCATCGCGGCGGGCTCGGAGCCGGTGGCGCTGCCGTTCGTGCCGCACGACGACCCGCGCGTGCTCGACTCCACCGGAGCGCTCGCCCTGGAGGACATCCCGCGGCGGCTGCTGGTCCTCGGCGGCGGGATCATCGGGCTGGAGATGGCCACCGTCTACCACGAGCTCGGTTCGCAGGTCAGCGTGGTCGAGCTGATGGACCAGCTCATCCCGGGCGCCGACGCCGACATCGTCCGGCCCCTCCAGCGGCGCATCGCCAAGCAGTACGAGGCGATCTGGCTGGGCACCAAGGTCACCGCCGTCGAGGCGGGCCCCGACGGGCTCACCGTCACCTTCGACGCCGGTGCCAGCAAGGACCGCAAGAAGGCACCGGAGACCGCGACGTTCGACGCGGTGCTCGTCGCGGTCGGCCGCCGCCCCAACGGACACGCGATCGGTGCGGAGGCGGCGGGCGTGCTCGTCGACGAGCGCGGGTTCGTCCCCGTCGACAAGCAGCAGCGCACCAACCTCGCGCACATCTTCGCGATCGGCGACGTCGTCGGGCAGCCCATGCTGGCGCACAAGGCGACCCACGAGGGCAAGGTCGCCGCCGAGAACACCGCCGGCCATCCGAGCTACTTCGACGCCACCGTCATCCCCTCGGTCGCCTACACCGACCCCGAGGTCGCCTGGGTCGGGGTCACCGAGAACGAGGCCAAGGCCGCCGGCGTCAACTACGGCAAGGGCAGCTTCCCCTGGGCGGCGTCCGGCCGGTCACTGTCGCTGGGCCGCGACGAGGGCATGACCAAGGTCCTGTTCGACACCGAGTCCAACCGCATCATCGGCTGCGGCATCGTCGGCCCCAACGCCGGCGACCTCATCGCCGAGGCCGCCCTCGCCATCGAGACCGGCGCCGACGCCGCCGACATCGGGCTGACCATCCACCCCCACCCCACCCTGTCCGAGACCGTCGCCATGGCCGCCGAAGCCTTCGAAGGCACCATCACCGACCTGTACCTGCCCAAGAAGAAGTAGCGCCGCGAGTCGGGGTCTGAACCAGACCGAGTCGCGTTCTCCACCAGACCGGGCGGCGCGGGTCGGCGTGCGGTCGAGGCCGCGCGGTCGAGGCCGTGCCGTCGAGGAACTGTCAGGCGGCGAGCGCGTAGCTGCCGAGCGCGTCGTGTCCGGCCGGGGTCAGGCCGGCGGCGACGCGCTGGCCGACCGCACCCAGGGTCAGCGCGGCGATCAGGCCCGAGCGGACGAGCTGGTGGGTGGCGGCCTGGTCGCAGCAGCAACGGCCGTCGAGGAACAGGTCCGGCTCGGCACCCAGCTGCAGCTCCGCCCCGCCGGCCGCCACAGCGCGCAGGATCGCTCGGTCGCGGGCGCTGAGGGTGCTGGTGGCGGTCATGGCGTTCTCCGTGGGTCGGTGGCCGTCTGTGGTCCGTGTCACGTTCAGTCTGCAGACCGCCGACGCCGCGCGGACTCATCGCCGCGACCAGGAACGTGTTGACCTCCGACAGGGACACCTGCCGACCTGGTAAGCCCCGCGGGGCAGGGTCGCGGTGCCAGTCAGAATCACGGCGTGGAGACCGACCTGCTCCGTGATCCGGTGGTCGTCGACGGACGCCACCTCGGTCGTGCCGACGTCGTGGCCGTCGCCCGCGGGCGGCCGCCGGTGCAGCTCGCGCCGGACGGCCGGGCGCGCGCGGCGGCAGCCTGTGAGCTGTCGGACCGCATCGCGGCGCGGCGCCCCCTCTACGGGCGCTCGACCGGTGTCGGAGCCAACCGCGTCGACGTCATCGAGACCGATCCGGCCGTCGACGGCGACGGGACGTCCGGTGGCCACGGCATGCGGCTGCTGCGCAGCCACGCCAGCGGTGCTGGTCCGATCGAGCCCGCGGAACGGGTGCGGGCGATGATGGTGGTGCGCCTCAACCAGCTCGCGGCGGGCGGCTCCGGTGTCCAGCCCGCGGTCCTCGACGCACTCGCCGCCGCGCTCGATGCGGGCGCCCTCCCCCTCGTGCACCAGGTCGGGGCGATCGGCACGGGCGACCTGTGCGCGCTGGCCGATCTCGCACTCGCGCTGGCGGGCGAGCGCGGCTGGTCGGTCGCCACCCCTCCCCTCGTCACCCTGACCGGGTCCGACGCGTTGGCCCTCATTTCCAGCAACGCCGCGACGATCGGTGAGGCGGTGCTCGCCCAGCACGACCTGGACCTGCTGCTGCGGGCGGCGGAGGTCGTGGCGGCACTGTCGTTCGTCGCGCTGGGCGGTGCGGCGGAGGCGTACGGGTCGCCGGTGCAGTCGGCCAGGGGGCATCCCGGGCAGCTGCTCGTCGCGACGCGGATGCGAAGGCTGCTGGGCCTGCGCGAGCTGTCCCGCGCCGGCCGGCGGTTGCAGGACCCGTTCAGCCTCCGCGCGGTGCCGCAGGTCCACGGGACCGCGGTGGACGCCGTCCAGCGGCTCGGCTCGGTGCTCGACGTCGAGATCAACGCACGCGCCGAGAACCCCCTCCTCGACGCCGCGACCGAAGACGCGTGGCACAACGCGAACTTCCACACCGGATACCTGGCCCACGCGCTGGACTCCGCCCGCGCCGCCGTCTACCCCGTCGCCGAGCTCTCGGCGGCCCGGCTGGGGGACCTGGTCGACCCCGACTTCACGGGGTTGCGCTCCTTCCTCGCCGACGGACCGCCCGGCAGCTCCGGGATCATGGGTCTCGAGTACGTCGCCCAGGACGGGGTGGCCTCGCTGCGGCACACCACGCTGCCGGCCACCCTCGGCAGCGCCGTGATCTCGCGCGGGCTGGAGGACCACGCGAGCTACTCGACGCACGCCGCGCGTCTGGCGACGGCCTGCGTGCCCGCGCTGCGCACGGTCCTCGCCGTCGAGCTCGTGGCCGCGGTCCGGGCGATCCGCATGGACGGCGGGCTGCCGGCCGGCCATCCGCTCGCCGGCCACGTCGGCGCAGCCGCCGCCCGGCTCGACGCCGCGACGGCCGACCGCCCGCTGTCCACCGACATCGCCGCTGCAGAGAGCCTGCTCCCGGACCTCGTCGGGTCGGCGAGGCAGGCGCCACCGTGACGACCCGGCCCGGGCCCCCTGCGGCCCGACGGACCATGGTCGCCGTGGGTCAGGCGGCGAGCGCGTAGCTGCCGAGCGCGTCGTGTCCGGCCGGGGTCAGGCCGGCGGCGACGCGCTGGCCGACCGCACCCAGGGTCAGCGCGGCGATCAGGCCCGAGCGGACGAGCTGGTGGGTGGCGGCCTGGTCGCAGCAGCAACGGCCGTCGAGGAACAGGTCCGGCTCGGCACCCAGCTGCAGCTCCGCCCCGCCGGCCGCCACAGCGCGCAGGATCGCTCGGTCGCGGGCGCTGAGGGTGCTGGTGGCGGTCATGGCGTTCTCCGTGGGTCGGTGGCCGTCTGTGGTCCGTGTCACGTTCAGTCTGCAGACCGCCGACGCCGCGCGGACTCATCGCCGCGACCAGGAACGTGTTGACCTCCGACAGCAACTCCTGCCCGGCAGGTAAGCCCCGACCGGCGGGGCCGGACGGCCACGGGGTTGCCGGACGGTAAGACAACCCTGACCGGGTCGGCCCCGTCGCCTCACCCTCCGGGGATCGCGGTGGGCGTCGCACACCGGCGACCATCAGGACGCTTCGGGCATGTCGAGCCGGCCGCGTTCTGGAGGATGCCGTGACCACCACCGCGTCGATGATGCTGGCGGGCCGCTACGCCGTCCCCGGCGACGTCCGGCTGCACCCACACACCCCGCTGGCAGGGACCGACACCGCGCTTCAGCAGCCCGTGACGGTCCTCGCGGTCCCGGCGACGCCGTCCTCCCTCGCCCTCGCCCACGACCGGGCCGCAGGTCGGTCCGGCCCGGGTGGCGAGGGCCTGGCCGAGGTGCTCGACGTCGTCGAGGACGGGGACCTCGTCGTCCTCGTCCTCGCGCCGTGCGAGGGGGAGCTGCTCGGCGAGCGCCTCCGCCGGGGCCCCCTCCCCACCAGCGCCGCGGCCCAAGTCGCGCTCTGCCTGCTCGCGGCACGGCGCAGCCTCCGCGCCCATGGCAGCCCGGGACCGGCGGCCATCGACCCGAACACCGTGCTCCTCGAAGCGGAGGACCGCGCACTGCTCGTCCCGATCCCGGTCGACGGCCCCGCCTCGTCCGACGACATCGGACCGGTCTACGCGCTGTACACGATCATGACCACCGAGTGCCGCAGCGTCCGCGGCGAGCAGACCTCGGACGGCCTGCGGTCGGACGTCGGCGGGTGGGGCCGGACCTGGGACGGCGCCGCCTTCGTCCATCACGAGCCGGCCGCGTCCGCGTCGTCGTGGGGCGCTCCGGCGGCCGCCGACGACGGCCCGACCGACTGGGTGGCGATCCAGGAACGCCTCGAGGGCGAGACCGTGCGGACACAGGGAGACGGACGCCCGCGTCGCCGCACCGCGGTCGTCGCGCTGGTCGCCGCGCTGAACCTGCTGGTCCTCGGCACCGTCGGCGCCGCGATCTGGTTCCACTCGACGCCCAGGCCGGCACCTGCGGCTGCGCCGGCCCCGATCACGGCGACGCCACCGCCCAAGCCGGCGCCCCCGACGACCGTGCCCGGCCTGCTGGCCGACGTCACCCGCCAACCGGCCGCCGCAGGCGCGGACGGAACGGTCCTGCGTGACGAGCTCGCCGCGGTCGCGTCCAGCGCCGCCGAGACCCGGCGACAGCACGCCGTGCGGGTACTGACGCTGGCGACGAAGGGCCGCCTGACGCCGGAGTACGCCCGCGCCGCCACCACGGCGGTCACGCCCCTCACGAAGCTCGACACGCCGGCGGACGTCATCGCGGATCTCTCGCCCAACCCGGCCCCGGGCGGACCCAACGCGCACTTCGTGCTCAACTGCATGCTGGACCTGCAGGGCAAGCCAGCGGCGAGCCAGCGCGACGAGTCCGGGGAGATCCTCGAGAAGATCCCGGGCTGGGCAGCAGGCGGCGGCATCCAGCCCGACCTCGTGGCGGCCGTCGTCCGGATCGTCACCCCCGTCGCCCACGGCACCGCGGTCTTCACCGACGCGCAGACCGGCTTCGACCCGACGAAGCCGCGGCCCGCGGACGGGAGCTGAGCCCGGTCAGGCGGCGTGGGCGTGGCGCTTGTCGTCACCCGGCATCGGGATCCGCGCCAGGTGGTTCTCCCGCAGCACCCGGACGGTGGGGCGGGCGGCGAACAGGACGGAGCCGACGAGGAACAGCCAGTCGGCGGCCGGGGTCAGCGCGTCGCTGAAGAAGAAGGCGCTGCCGATGACGAACGCGACGGCCGCCGCGAACTCCACGGCCGTGTAGATCTTCTGGTACCGGCCGTAGACGCGGGCGTGCCGGTCGCTGGCCGTGGCCAGCCGGGGGTCGAACACGATCATCTCCTGAGGTGGCCGGACCGCGGGTCCGCGCGCTCGTCGGGGCGGCGACACCTGTGCGTTCCCGGTACCGCCCGGTGGCATCCCTCCCGTCAGGGGATCGTCAGGCACGGGCCGATGCCGTTGTCGATGTGTGCGAGGCGACTCCGCCGGGCCCGGCTCACCACGTACCGTCGGCCGGGTGGCGACGACACGACACCCGAACACCCGTGCCGGGGCCGACTGGCTGCGGGCGTGGACGCAGCTCGTCGAGATCTCGTGGTCCGCGCCGATGGTGATCGGCTACCGCACCGGCCGGATGCTGCTGGGCGGATGGCCGCCGAGCGCCCGCGACCGCCGCGAGTACGTGCGCATGTGGCAGGAGAAGGCCGAGTCGTTCGGGCGCGCCTACGTCGCGGCGATGACGACTCCCCCGCAGGACACCGCGCGGGTGGCCGCCGCGGTCGTGCGCCCGGTGCACCGGCGCGTGGTGGCCAACCGGCGGCGCCTGTCGCGGGGCTGACACACCTGTAGCCAGGCGCGTTCCGACCACCGCTCCCCGCCGTCCTGCGTGCAGGCCGTGGCCCGCTCGGCGGCGGCCTCGGCGCTCCCGGTGCGGGGTCAGCGGCTCGCCGTCGCGGCGGCCCGCCGCAGCTCCCGAGGGGCGCCGCCGAACCAGCGCCGGGCCGCCCTCGTCAGCGACGGCGCGCCCGCCAGCCCGATCATCGCCGCGACCTGGGTGAACGGGAGGTCGGTCGTCGTGATGAGCCGCAGCGCGGCGTCGCGGCGGACGCCGTCGAGGATCTCGTCGAAGCTCGTGTCCTCGGCGGCCAGCCGGCGCTGCAAGGTGCGGGGGTGCAGGTCGAGGAGCCGGGCCGCCGCCCCCAGGGTCGGCACCGCGGAGCCCAGCGCGCGGTCGAGCACGACGTGCACCTGGGCGGCGACCGAGCGGCCTTCCCCTGCGGTGTGGCGCTCGAGGTAGTCCACGGCCATCTCCCCCAGCACCGGGTTGCGGCCCGGCAACGGGGCGTCGAGCAGGCGCAGCGGCACGCGCAGGCCCGCGGCCGCGGCGTCGAGGCGGACGTCGGCGCCGAAGTAGCCGACGTAGCGCGCCACCGGCGCCAGGGCGGGATGCGGCAACAGCACCGAGCGCAGCCCGTACCAGCCGCCGTGCAGGAGCAGCACGATCCGGTGCAGCAGCCCGAGGCCGTAGTCGACCAGCTGCGGCGCGCGCGACCCCGGCACCGCGGCGTCGAACAGGACAGTCTCGGTGCCGGGCTGGCCGAGCGGGTCGGGAACCCGCCGCAGGCCCAGGCCCGCGCTCCGCGCGAAGAGGTACCGCTCCGCGATCCGGCGCGCGTCGTCCAGGCTCGCCGCGTTCTCCAGCGCGATCGCGAGCGGTCCGAGCACGCCCGTGTCCTGCCGCTCGGCGAGCCGCAGCCCCAGATCGGGGCACGCCAGGTCGGCCGCTGCGGTCTCGAGCACGCGGGCCAGCGTCACGGCCGGCATCGTCGCGGTGTCACTGTCGGCGGCGTCGGGCGATATGCGGAAGCGCTCGAGGAGCGCCGCGGTGTCGCCGCCGAGCTCCGCGACCACCGCCGGGAACCCGCGCAGGGTCGCGGCGCGCACGATCGGGTTCATGTCGCCCGAGGGTAACAAGCTGTCGTGCAGAGTTAAGTCGGCGTGCTCCGCCCGGGGCAGACTCGTCTGCGACGCACCACAGGAGGTTCCGTGTCCACCCAAGCGATGTCCCCCGACCCGATTCCCCAGCCCCGGCCCCGGCCGCTCCTGGGCAACCTGCCCGACGTCGACCCGGAGAAGGGCATCTTCGGCCTGATGGAGCTGGCCGAGACCTACGGGCCGATCTACCGGCTGGAGATGCTCGGCAACGAGCTGGTCATCGTCAGCTCGCGGGAGCTCGTCGACGAGCTGTGCGACGAGGCGCGGTTCGACAAGGCCCTGCACCGCGCGCTGCAGAACGTGCGCGACTTCGCCGGCGACGGCCTCTTCACCGCCGAGACCCAGGAGCCCGACTGGGGCGCCGCGCACCGGATCCTGATGCCCGCGTTCGGTCCGGCGGCGCTCCAGCGGATGTTCGACGGCATGGTCGACATCGCCGAGCAGCTCCTGCTGAAGTGGGAACGGCAGGGCCCGGCGCACCGGGTCGACGTCGCCGACAACACGACGCGGCTGACCCTCGACACGATCGCGCTCTGCTCGTTCAGCTACCGCTTCAACAGCATGTACTCCGACGAGATGCACCCGTTCGTCGGCGCGATGGTCCGGTCGCTCGTGGAGTCGGGTGAGCGCGGGCGGCGGCTGCCGATCCAGAACCGGCTGCTGCTGCGCAAGCGCCACCAGTACGACGAGGACAAGCGCCTGATGGACGAGATCGCCGACCAGCTCATCGCCGACCGCCGCCGCCACCCGCTGCCCGCTGGCGAGCACGACATCCTCGACACGATGCTCACCGCGACCGACCCGCAGACCGGGGAGCGCCTGTCCGACGAGAACGTGCGCTACCAGCTCGTGACGTTCCTCATCGCCGGCCACGAGACCACCAGCGGCCTGCTCACGTTCACGCTCTACGAGCTGCTGCGCCACCCCGAGATCCTCGAGCGGGCCCGTGCCCACGTCGACGACGTGCTCGGCAACCGCGCCCCCACGTTCCCCGACCTCGCCCGGCTGGGTTACCTCGACCAGATCCTCAAGGAGACCCTGCGGCTGTGGCCGACCGCGCCCGCGTTCGCGGTGCGGCCGTACGAGGACACGGTCCTCGGCGGCCGCTACCCGGTGCCGGCCGGGCGCACGCTGCTGGTGCTCACCCCGCAGCTGCACCGCGACCCGGCGGTGTGGGGCCCCGACCCGGAGGCGTTCGACCCCGACCGGTTCGCCTTCGACCGCGCGCAGGCGCTGCCGCCCAACGCCTGGAAGCCCTTCGGCAACGGCCAGCGCTCGTGCATCGGCCGCGGGTTCGCCCTGCAGGAGGCCACGCTGTTCCTCGCGATGCTGCTGCAGCGCTTCGACGTCAGCGCCGCCGACCCCGACTACCAGCTCAGGATCAAGCAGACGCTGACGATCAAGCCGGACGGGCTGTTCGTCACCGTCCGCCGCCGCCCGACGACGATCGTGGCCGCGACGGACGGCCAGGCGCCCGAGCGGGCCGCGCGACAGGCGGTCACCGCGACGGCGAACGGCGTGCCCCTGCGCGTGCTGTACGGGTCGAACGCGGGCACGTCGGAGGCGTTCGCCCAGCGCATCGCGAACGACGGCAGGCTGCGCGGCTACACCACGACCGTCGACACGCTCGACAGCGTCGCGGGCCACCTGCCCGCGGAGGGCGCGGTGGTGGTCGTCTGCTCGTCCTACGAGGGCCAGCCGCCCGACAACGCCCGCGCGTTCGTGACGTGGCTGCGCGACCTGCCCGACGGCGCGCTGTCCGGCGTGCAGTTCGCGGTGTTCGGCAACGGCAACCGCGACTGGGCCCGGACCTACCAGGCGGTGCCGACCGCCATCGACGAGCACCTGGCCCGCGCGGGCGCGACGCGGCTCGTCCCCCGCGGCGAGGCCAACGCGCGCGGCGACTTCTTCGGCGACTTCGAGGACTGGTACGCGGGCTTCTGGGCGCCGGTCGGCGCCGCGTTCGGGTTGGAGGGGGCCGAGCCAGCCGCCGCTCCCCTGCTCTCCGTCGAGTTCGTCGGCGCGGTGCGCGACCCGATCCTGCGCAGCAACGAGCTGCAGCTGGGCACGGTCGTCGCCAACCGGGAGCTGGTCGACATGTCGGCTCCCGGCGCACGGTCCAAGCGGCACCTGGAGATCGCCCTGCCCGAGGGGATGACCTACCGCGCCGGCGACTACCTCGCGGTCCTGCCGCTCAACCCGGCCGCGCTCGTCGACCGCGCACTGAACCGCTTCGAGCTCGCCTACGACGCCACCACCGTGATCCGCATCGGCCGGGGCGGGCGCACGTTCCTGCCGGTCGACACCCCGGTGACCGCGGGCGAGCTGCTGTCCAGCTACGTCGAGCTGGCCCAGCCGGCCACCCGCCGCCAGATCGCCCAGCTCGCCGACGCCACCTCCTGCCCACCGGACCGGAAGGCCCTGCAGGCGCTGGCCGACGACGCCGACGGGCACGCCGCCGAGATCGTCGCCAGGCGGGTCAGCGCGCTCGACCTGCTGGAGCGCTACCCCGCGTGCCGCCCGCCGTTCGCGACGTTCCTGCAGATGCTCGCCCCGCTCACCCCCCGCCAGTACTCCATCTCCTCCTCGCCGCGGTTCAGCCCCGACCACGTGACGCTCACGGTGGCCGTCCTCTCCGCGCCCGCGCTGTCGGGCTCGGGCCTCTACGAGGGCGCCGCCTCGACGTACCTGGCGCGCAGCCGGCCCGGCAGCCGCGTCGCGGTGACGGTGCGCCCCTCGAACGTCGCGTTCCACCCGCCGGAGTCGCAGTCCACGCCGATCGTCATGGCGTGCGCGGGCACCGGCATCGCACCCTTCCGCGGGTTCCTGCAGGACCGGGCGCTGCGCGCGCAGGCCGAGGGCACCACCCCCGCCCCGGCCCTGCTGTTCTTCGGCTGCGACGACCCCGACGTCGACTACCTCTACCGCGACGAGCTCGCCGCGTGGGCCGAGGAGGGGATCGTCGAGGTGCATCCCGCCTTCTCCGCGGTCGACGACGGCGTCCCGTACGTGCAGGACCGGCTGTGGGCCGACCGCGCCCGTGTCGTCCAGCTCGTCATGCAGGGAGCGACGTTCTACGTCTGCGGTGACGGCAAGCGCATGGCACCGGCCGTCTTCGACACCTGCGCCCGCATCTACGCCGGGGTGACCGGCGTCGACGCGCAGCAGGCCGAGGACTGGCTCACCGCGATGCAGCGCGACCACGCCCGGTACGTCGCGGACGTGTTCGCCTGACGCGGCCGGCGCCGGCCAGGGCACGCCTTGCGGGGTCGGACCCGTTCCCGGCAAGCTCGGTGCCGGCAGCAGCTCGAAGGAGATCGCCGGGTACCGGCTCGCGACGGGGGCGACACGTGCGCTGGAGCACCTTCAGGACGCAGGGCGGGCCGCAGCAGGTCGGCGTCTGGCGCGCCGGCGAGCTGTTCCCCGTCCCGGGAGCAGCGCGGCTCGTGGACCTGCTGGGCGACGACGGCAGCCTGCGGGCCGCGGGCGACGCGGCCGTCCGCGGGTCCGCCGCCGTCGACCCGGCGACCGTCGAGCTGCTCGCGCCGGTCCCCGAGCCGCCCTCGATCAGGGACTTCATGGCGTTCGAGGAACACGTGGTCACGGCGAGCGCGGCGATCGGGCACACCGTCGACCCGCTCTGGTACCGCCAGCCCGTCTTCTACTTCACCAACCCGGCGGCCGTCGTCGGGCCGCACGCCGACGTCGCGATCGCGCCGGGCAGCTCGGCCTTCGACTACGAGCTGGAGGTCGCCGCGGTCATCGGCCGCGACGGCGCCGACCTCACGCCCGCCAGGGCGCTCGACCACATCGCGGGCTTCATGCTCTTCTGCGACTGGAGCGCCCGGGACCTGCAGGCCGCCGAGATGACGCTGCACCTCGGCCCCGCCAAGGGCAAGGACAGCGCCAACGGCTTCGGGCCCTGGCTGGTGACCAGCGACGAGCTGGCCGGGCGCGCCGCGGGCAACGGCTACGACGTCGCCCTGTCCGCGGCGGTCAACGGCGTGGGCTACAGCAGCGGCAACCTCGCCGACCTGTACTGGTCGTTCGGCGAGATGATCGCCTACGCGTCCCGCGGCACCCGCGTCCGCGCCGGCGACGTGATCGGCAGCGGGACGGTCGGGAGCGGCTGCATCCTGGAGCTCTCTCGGGTGCACGGCGCCGACGCGTACCCCTACCTGCGTGCGGGCGACCGCGTGCACCTCGAGGCCGACCTGCTCGGCGCGATCGATGCGGCGGTGCTGCCCGCCCGGCCGCCCGTGCCGTTGCGCGACCGGACGGAGACACCGGCATGAGCATCGGACACCGCCTCGCCGACGAGATCACCGAACCCGGCCGGCCGCAGGTGCAGGAGGTCGCCGACGGCGTGTACGCCTATGTCCAGCCCGACGGCACGTGGTGGATCAACAACACCGGCTTCCTCGTCGGGCCGCAGGGCGTCGTCTGCATCGACACGTGCTCGACCGAGCGGCGCACGCGCGCCTTCCGGCAGGCCGTCGCGGACGTGACGGCGGCGCCCGTCCGCACCGTCGTCAACACCCACCACCACGGCGACCACACCTTCGGCAACTGCCTGTTCCCCGGGGCGACGATCATCGGTCACGAGCGGGCGCGCGAGGAGGCCATCGCGTTCGGCCCGCCGCGGCCACTGCCCTTCTGGGACCACGGCGACTGGGGCGATCTCACCCTCGACCCGCCGTTCGTCACCTTCACCGACTCCCTCACCGTGCACGCCGGCGACGTGCGGGCGCAGCTGCGCTACGCCGGCATGCCCGCGCACACGACGAACGACGTGCTCGCCTGGATCCCCGAGCAGTCGGTGCTGTTCTGCGGCGACCTGGTCTTCAGCGGCGGCACCCCGTTCCTGCTCATGGGATCGGTCACGGGGGCCATCGAGGTGCTGGAGGACGTCGTGACTCCGCTGGCGCCCGCCGTCGTCGTGCCCGGGCACGGGCCGGTGTTCTCGGGGGACGGGCCCATCCGGGAGACGCTGGACTACCTGCGGTTCGTCCTCGACGTCGCCGAGCGGGGCCGGCAGGCCGGTGTCCTCCCGCTCGAGGCGGCGCGAGAGACCGACCTCGGCCGGTTCGCCGACTGGCCCGACGCCGAACGGATCGTCGGGAACCTGCACCGCGCGTACGCCGAGCTGGCGGGCACCGAGCGGGGCGGACCCGTCGACGTCTTCGCCGCGCTGGCGGACATGGTCGCCTACAACGGCGGGCGCCCGCTCACCTGTCACGCGTGACCCGACCGGGTTCCGCGACACAGGGGCCGTTCGCCTCCTCTTCATCCGCCACATCGACCTAGGCACGCAGCGGCACCGGCGGCAATGTCGGGGCCACGAGCAGCCGCAGGGGGTCGTCGATGGCACGGTGCCGCATCCCGTCGCAGGACCTGCTCTGGTTGGAGCTCGACCGCCCGACCAACCTCATGACGATCGTCGCAGTGCTGTGGACCGCCACGCCGGTCAGCCCGGCGGCGGTGCGCGCGCTCGTCGCCGAGCGGCTGCTCGGGCGCTACCCCGTGTTCCGTCGCCGGGTGGTCACGGAGCCGCTGACCGGGACCGCGTGGTGGGAGGACGACCCCGACTTCGACATCGACCGCCACGTCCTCGCGCACCGGCTGCCCGGCGCCGGCGACCGCGCGGCCCTGCAGGACTTCGTCGCGCGGCTGCGCTCCACCCCGCTGGACCGGCGCCACCCGCTGTGGAGCGTGCACGTGCTGTCCGGCTACGGCCCGGGGAGGAAGATCAGCACCTGGGCGAACCCGCGCACGGCGCTCGCGGGCGAGCCCGGCGTGGAGAAGGCCGCGGTCTGGTCCGATCCCGTCCCGCTGGACCGGTTGCGGGCGATCGCGGCCGAGGCCCACGCGACCGTCGCGGACGTCTGCACCGCGCTGGTGGCCGGCGCCGTCGGGCGCTACCTCGCCGAGCACGGCGCCGCCCGCGACGTCGACCTCGCCTGGATGGTGCCGGTCAACCTCGTGCCGGTCGACGAGCGGCTGCCGGAGTCCCTCGGCAACCACTTCGCGCTCGTACTGGCGGTCCTCCCGCACGGCCCCATGCCGATGCGCGAGCGCATCGCGGACGTCCACCGCCGGATGGCCGACATCCGCGACTCGTACGAGCCGACGATCACCTTCGCCCTCTCCCGCGGCATCGCACTCGCCCCGCCGCCACTCGCTCGCCGGCTCGGTGACGTGCTGGCGGCGAAGGCCACCGGGGTGCTGACCAACGTGCCGGGGCCGCGGGCGCGGATGACGCTGGTCGGGGCACCGGTCGAGGGCATGGTCGCCTGGGCGCCGTGCAGCGGCCGGCAGGCGCTGACCGTCTGCGTCGTCTCCTACGCGGGCTCCGTCACGTTCGGCTTCGGCACCGACCGCGCCGTCATCGGCGATCCCGACCGGCTCCTCGCCGCGCTGGACGCCGAGCTCGCATCCACCACCACCTCCACGAGGAGCTGAGGACATGCCGTTCAACCTCGCGACCATCCTCCGCGAGTCCGCGCGGGCCCAGCCCGGCAGGACCGCCCTGATCAGCGGCACGCACCGGATGACCTACGCCGAGCTGGACGCCGCGTCCGACCGGCTGGCCACCGGGCTGCGTCACCGCGGGCTCCGGCCGGGCGACGCCGTCGGCCTGCAGCTGCCCAACGTGCCGCAGTTCGTCGTGGCCTACTTCGGGATCCTCAAGGCCGGGTGCGTCGCCGTGCCGATGAACGTGCTGCTGAAGGCGGGCGAGGCGGCGCACGTGCTGCGCGACTCCGACGCACGGCTGCTCATCACCTGGGCAGGTGCGGCCGAGGAGGCGGCCAAGGCCGCCGCCGACGTCGGGCTCGGCGACCTGGTCGTGCTGACGACCCCGGGAGTGCCGCAGCCGCCGCTCGGCCAGCCCTTCGAGCGGCTGCTCGCGGTGCCGGCCGAGCGCGCCCCGCTGCACCAGACCGACCCCGGCGACGTCGCCGTGATCGTGTACACCGCGGGGACGACCGGCCGTCCCAAGGGTGCGGAGCTCACCCACTTCCAGCTCTACATGAACGCCGACACGCCGGGCCGGCTGTTCGGCATCCGCGACGACGACATCGTCCTCGTGGTCCTGCCCCTGTTCCACGTGTTCGCGCTCTCCAGCATCCTCGACGTGTGCGTGCGGTTCGGCGCCACGATGACGCTCGTGCCGCGGTTCGACGCCGCCACGGTCCTCGACACGGTCGAACGCGACCGCGTCACCGTCTTCGAGGGCGTCCCGACCATGTACGTCGCCCTGCTCGACCAACCCGACCTCGCCCGGCGCGACCTGAGCTCGCTGCGCGTCGCGATCTCCGGCGGCGCCCCGATCCCGGCCGAGGTGCTCGACGAGTTCGAGCGCACCTTCGGCGTCGTCATCCTGGAGGGCTACGGGCTGTCGGAGACGGCGTCGACGACGACGTTCAACCCGAGCGCGCACGAGCGGCGCGTCTACAGCGTCGGCAAGCCGATCTGGGGCGTCGAGGTGGAGATCCGTGACGCCCAGTACCGCCCGTTGCCGGCCGGCCGCGACCACGTCGGCGAGATCGTCGTGCGCGGGGTCAACGTGATGCGCGGCTACCACGGCGACCCGGCCGCCACCGCGGCGGCGATCGTCGACGGCTGGTTCCACACCGGCGACCTCGGCTACGTCGACGAGGACGGCTTCGTGTTCGTCGTCGACCGCAAGAAGGAGCTGATCATCCGGGGCGGCTACAACGTGTACCCGCGCGAGGTCGAGGACGCCCTGTACACGCATCCGGCGGTGGCCGAGGCCGCGGTGGTCGGAGTGCCGGACGCCCGACTCGGCCAGGAGGTGAAGGCCTACGTCGCGCTGCGGCCGGGGCGGCACGCGACCGCTGAGGAGATCATCGAGCACGTCCGGGAGCGGCTCGCGTCCTACAAGTACCCGCGGTCGGTGGAGTTCCGCGACGCGCTGCCGAAGAACGCCGCCAACAAGATCCTCAAGCGGGAGCTCTGACCACCGTGGACCGGATGAGCCCGCTCGACGCGGCGTTCCTGCAGATCGAGGACTCCGAGCCGTACGCATCGATGGCGATCGCCTCCGCGGCCGTCTTCGACGGCCCGGCGCCGAGCACCGCCGAGTTCGCCGAGCTGCTCGCGGGGCGGCTGCCGCTGATCCCCCGCTACCGGCAGCGGGCCCGGCAGGTCCCGCTCGACCTCGGGCCACCGGTCTGGGTCGACGATCCCGACTTCGACCTGCGCCGCCACCTCCACCGGGTCACCGCGCCGGCACCGGGCGGCGACGCCGAGCTGGCCGCGGTCGTCGCGAAGATCATGTCGACCCGGCTCGACCGCGACCGGCCGCTGTGGGACTACACGATCATCGACGGCCTGGCCCGGCGCCGGTGGGCACTGCTGTCGAAGATCCACCACTGCCTCGCCGACGGGGTCTCGGGAACCGCGCTCTACCAGGTGATCCTGGATCCGACGCCGGAGCCGCGGCCGCCCGCACCCGACCACTGGAAGCCGGCGGGGGTGCCGTCGGACCTCGCGCTGGCCACGGCGGCCCTGCGGGGTCTCGCCCTCAACCCGTGGGCGCAGGCCCGCGCCGTGTCGCACCTCCTGCGCCATCCCGCGGCGCTGCGCGAGCGTGCCGTGGCGGTGACGCGCGGTGCCGCCGCCCTCGCCGCGGCGATGTGGCCCGCCCGGTCGTCCTCGCTGGCCGGTCCCCTGACCGCGGAGCGTCGCTTCGCGTTCGCCCGGGGCCGGGTCGCCGACGTCACCGCGGTCCGGAGGGCGTTCGGCGGGACGTTCAACGACGTGGCGCTGGCAGCGGTCACGGCCGGCTTCCGCAGCCTGCTCGAGGCCCGCGGGGAGACGCCGCACCCGGACCTGGTCCGCACGCTGGTACCGGTGTCGGTCCGGGTCGTCGGCGCGGAGGGCACGCCGGACAACCGGGTGTCGCTCATGCTGGCCATGCTGCCGGTCCACATCGCCGACCCCGTCGAGCGGCTCGGCGCGGTCGCCCGCCATCTCGAGGAGCTGAAGGCCGCACACGAGGCAGAGGCCGGTGCGGCGCTGGTGGCACTGGCGGGGGTCGGGCCCTTCCCCACCAGCGCGCTCCCGGTGCGGACGGCCGCGCGGCTGGCGCAGCGCGCGGTCGTCTCCGTCGCCACCAACGTCCCCGGTCCCCGGACGCCGCTGTACGCGCTCGGCCGCCGCCTGCGCGAGATCATCCCGTACGTCCCCATCGGGTCGACGCTCCGCACCGGGGTCTCGATCTTCACCTACTGCGACCGCCTCACCTTCGGGGTGACCGGCGACGCGGTCACCGCTGCCGACGTCGACGTACTGGCCGCCGGCATCGCCGACGGGTTGTCCGAGCTCGCCGCCGCGGCGCGGCCCACGCCCGCGAGCTCCCGATAGGTCCCGTGCGGCGGGCACCGGCACCAGCCGGTCGCGGTGACGAAGGCCCGCCGACGAGACGAACGGCCGGTGCGCGTGGGCATGGGTCGGAGAGCCCGCGCCGGTCGTGACCCTGCGGTCGCGGCGCGGGCGCCCCTTCCCGACCAGCTGAACTAGGCCGCGTCCTGCGGATCATGGCCGATACCGCGTTCGCTGATCCACGGGACACGGCCTAGGCCGTGTCCCGTGGATCACGGGCGACGGGATTCGTGATCCAGATGGCTGCTCGCAAGGCGGAGGGCGGCTCTCGTACCGGGCGTACTCGAGCCGTCCGACAACGCAGCGAGCGGCCATCTGGGCGCGGATACCGCGTCCGCTGATCCACGGGACGCGGCCTAACCCGGCCTAACCCAGCCTAGCCCTCGGCGACGGTGACGTGGGCGTCCGGCCCGGGATAGAAGATCGACTCGTGGCCGTCGTCCTCCCAGCGGACGCGGTAGTGCTCCTCGCCGCCCGCGTCGAGGACCTCGAGCACCTCGCCGAAGCGGCGGTGCCCGTCGATCACCCGACTCTCGACGACGATCCGCGATCCGGTCCGTGCGTGCATCGGCGTACCCCTTCCTCCAGCGGCGTGCCCCACCCTCCGGCTGCGGACGGTCGGCCACCAGAGGACAGAGGTCCGGATCCGGCGGGACCGCCGGAGGCGCGGCGGGCCTCGACGGTCCGTGCACCGACCGCACCGGGGCGTCGGCGTGCCATGCGCACCCGCGGTGGCGGCTCGGCCCGGGTCCTTGCGGGTGCGTGGCGTCAGAGGGCCGCCGCGCCCGCCTCGGCCGTCGCCACAATGACGACTGTTTTCCCTGTTCCGCCCACCGGTCGTAGGCCACCCGGGCCTGCTCCATGGCGCTCAGGAACACCTGCAGCGCCGCCGCATTGGCGCTGATGCTCGGCGGCACGATGAAGCTGTCCGCCTCGCCGAAGCGCACGTAGCGCTGGCTCTGCTGGTTGTAGCTGGCCACGCGGTGGCGCACGAGCTGATGGGTGCAGGCGCGCGAGACCCCGTCGATGGCGAAGGTGAACGAGGCGTGCTCGAGCGCGCTGTGATGGCCCGAGCGTACCAGGACGCGCACCAGCTTGGCCACATCCTGATCGCTCATCTCGTCTTTGAGATCGGCGGCCGAGACCGGCGCGTAGCAGAGGCGGCCGGCCACAGCCACCGCCCTGTCTGGGTCTGGCGTGTGCTGCAGCAGGGTGAGCCGCAGAGAAGCCCCCATGGCGCTCACGTTGTGATCAGCTCTTGGTCTCGGCCTTCTTGCCGTAGCGGCGCTGGAAGCGCTCCACGCGACCGCCCGAGTCGACCAGCTTCTGCTTGCCGGTGTAGAACGGATGGCACTGCGAGCACAGCTCTACGTGCAGCTCCTTCTTGGTGGAACGCGTGACGAACGTGTTGCCGCAGGAGCAGTGCACCGTGGCTTCGACGTAGTCGGGGTGGATGTCTTTCTTCATGGAAGTGGTCCCTTCGTCTTCGGACGGGCGACCAGCGTGGCGTCGGCCGTCCGGTGGCTGTGCGTCTGCACCGGCGCGGGGCCGGCAAGCTCGTTATGGTACCACGCCGGCATTCCCGGCGCGGCCTGGACCGCGTCCGTCTCTCACGCAAGCGGCCCAGGCGGCCTCGCAGCGCCGGTGGGGCTGCAGCCATTGCGAAGGCCTGACCGAGCCGTTCGCGGGACTCACACGCATTCCGCCGGCACCAGCTCGGCGACCGACCGCGAACGTGCTCCGTCTTTCAGGTAGCGCTGCACCGAGGCAGCCGCGGTGGACCCCTCGGCGACGGCGGTGGCGATCATCTTCACCTTGCCTTCGTAGGAGGCGAAGTCGCCGACCGCAAACACGCCGGGGATCGCCGTCTCCATGGAAGACGTCACCGGCAGCGGGCCGCAGATGGACTCCAGCTCCCAGCCGGCGATGCCACTGAGATCGGGCACCTGCCCGATGCTGACGACCAGCAGGTCCACCGGAAGCTCCATGCTGCTCTGGTCGCCGAGCTCCACGACGACCCCTTCCAGGCGATCGGTGCCGTGCAGCTCGATCACCTCGGCGTCGTCGATGACCTGCACGCAGGAGGCCGCCAGCCGCTCCAGCGACCTGCCGAAGGCCCGCAGCGGACGCCGGTGCACGAGGGTCACCCTGGCCTTCGTATGGCACTCGAGCATCAGGCCCGTGTCGACGGCCGTGTCGCCGCCGCCGATCACGACGACGTTGCCGACCAGGCCGTCGACCGGCGGCAGCCGGTACACGAGGCCCTTGCCTTCGAAACGCTCCTCACCCTGAAGGCCGAGCTTCCGCGGCCGGAAGCGGCCCAGACCCAAGGCCAGGATCAGTGTCTTGGAAAGCACCTCTCGCTGGTCTGTGCGCACCTCGAAGTGCCCGTCCCGACGGCCGACGAACTCGACGGATTCGTAGGGCGCCAGCTGAGCGCCGAACGTCTCGGCCTGGTGGGCCAGACGACGCGCCAGCTCGCCCGAGGGCACCTCTTCGGTCGCGGGGAAGTTGTCGACCGGCTTGGTCGGATACAGATTGATCAACTGGCCGCCGAAAGCCTCGGCCTCGAAGAGCACCGCTGTGAGACCCCGCATCCGGGCGTACGTCGCCGCGGCCAAGCCACCTGGCCCGCCACCCACAACGGCCACATCGTAGGCGTTCACGGCGCACCCTCCCGCTCTTCCGGCGAAGGACGACGCACTCGTGCGGCCTTCGCTCCTCCGCGACGGTCACCCAATGCGACCTACGCGCTCACAAACTCCAGAAGAAGTTTCCCCGGGGCCAAACACCGCGAATCGGCAGGCGGCCGCGAGAGAGAAGGCAGAAAGGCTAGAGCCGCCCCTTGCGGCGCAGCTCGGCCAGCAAGTGCGCCTCGTCGTCGAAGAACCGCAGGCCGGCGCCGGAGAGCTGCGCGACGCTGCCTGTGAAGTCGTTCTCGAGCACGCCGGCCGCCGCCCAGACCCGCTTACCGGCGGCCAGTACGCCGCCGACTCCCTCGACGTTGCGGGCATTGCCGTGGCCGATGGGCACGTTGGTGAGCACGACCAGATCGGCCAGGGCCATCAGCTCGACGTTCTCGGCGTGAGCCCGTTCGCCCACCGGTGAGAAGGGCGCCTCGACCGCCATGGGCAGCCCGAGCTCGCGGCCGACGGCCTCGTCGCCGTCGAGGGCGTTCAGCACCCCGGCGCTTACGTCGTAGCCGTCGTCGACCAGCTCGCGCATCAGGTGCGAGCCGGTGCCGCCGCCGCAGACCAGATGCACGCGCCCGCGGCACTCCCGCCGGCGGCGCGGGGAGAAGGTCAAGAACGTGCGGCCGGCGTGGTGGTGCACGTAGGCGTGGACGCCGTAGACCTCCTCAAGCAGCTCGGGAGTGAGGACCTCCTGCGGCCGTCCGAAAGCCGCTACCCCACCCTGCGAGAGAACAAGGAGCTTGTCGAAGTAGTGCATGGCCAGATTGAGGTCGTGCAGGATGCAGAGCACCGTCAGGCCATCGCCGTTGAGCATCCTGAGAAGGTCGAACAACTCCAGCTGATGGGCTACATCGAGCGCCGAGGCCGGCTCGTCGAGCAGCAGCAGGCCGGCCCCTTGCCGCAGGGCCTGGGCCAGCACCACGAGCTGCTTCTCGCCGCCGGAGAGCTCGGTGAAGCGCCGCTGCGCCAGACCGGCGATGCCGAGCCGCGCCAGCGTGCTCTCGGCATCGCCGTCCTGCTCGTGCGATTTGGTGCGGCAGTACTCGCCCATCTCCACGACCTCTCGCACGGAGAGATCGAAGTCCAGAGCGAACTGCTGGGGCACCAGCGCCACCTCCCGGGCCATCTCCCGCCGCCGGTAGCGATGCGCGGCCCGGCCCCGCACCAGCACCTCGCCGGCGCCGGGCCGCAGCATGCCGTCGACCAGGTCGACCAGGGTGCTCTTGCCGCTGCCGTTGGGGCCCACGACGCCGACGAAGTCGCCGGACTGCAGGGAGAACGAGACGTGCCTCAGCACGGGCCGCTCTTCGTAGGCGAAGTCGACGTCGCGCAGCGTGAGGATACTCAGAGCGTCTGTGCCGCCGCTCATACATGTCTCCGCGAGGTCCCGCCGCCGCTCACTGCCGTCTTCTCCACGCTGATCACACCGTCGTCCCCGCCGCCGTCGGCGCCGTCTGCCCCCAGCCGCTCATGTCGTTCTGCGCCCTCGTCCCCACGCCGTCTTGCGCCGTGCCCCTCATGCCGTCTTGCGCCCTCGCCGCAGCAGGTAGACGAACAGCGGCGCCCCGACGAAGGTCGTCACCACGCCGACCGGGATCTCCGTCGGCGCCAGCATGGTGCGGGAAAGCAGATCGGCGATGCCCATCATGGCAGCGCCGCCCAGCAGCGCCATAGGCAGCAGGCGGCGGTGGCCTGGGCCCACCAGCAGGCGGACGATGTGCGGCACCACCAGACCGACGAAGCCGACGATGCCCGACACCGACACGGCGATCGCGGTCAGCGCGCCGGCCGCCACCAGGAGTACGCGCTTGGCCGTCTCCACCTCGACCCCCAGCTGCAGGGCCCGTTTCTCTCCCTGCAGCAGGATGTTCATCTCCTTGGTGAAGAATAGCGGCACGATCATGAACGGCACCGCGAACAGCGCCACCTTGACCTCCGGCCAGCCGCGCCCCGAGAAGCTGCCCAGCAGCCAGTAGACTATGGCGTCCATGTCTTGTCCGGCGCGAATCATGACGACCGAGATCACGGCCGTCACCAGATAGGAGATGGTCACCCCGGCCAGGAGCAGCACGAAGACGTCGATCCGGCTGCGCCGGCGGGCGACGACCCAGACTGTGCCCAGGGTCGCGAACCCCCCGACGAGGGCGAGCACGGCCATCCAGGGCAGTTCGGACAGGTGGAGCACGATGCCGATGGTCGCCCCGAGCGCGGCTCCGGACGACACCCCGGTGACGTAGGGATCGGTGAGCGGGTTGAGGAACAGGTCCTGCAGGATCACGCCGGCCACCGAGAGCGACGCGCCGACGATGAAGGCCAGCAGCACGCGCGGCAGGCGGATCTGCCAGAAGATCGTATTGCCTGGGTCGCCGTGGACCGGCCCCGTCGTCACGTAGTGCACCAGGTCGTGTAGCGACAGCGAGGCCGCTCCGAAGGCGAGAGAGACGAGCAGACACGCGACGAAGACGCCGACGGCGAGGCTGAGCCCCAGCCAGCTCTTCGTGCGCGCCAGGGTCGTCATCGGGCGGGTAACGCCGCCGGCGTCACTGGGCAGGGAAGGCGTCTGGGTGGAACATCTTCGCCAGTTGCTCCAGGCCCTGTACCAGGCGCGGCCCGGGCCGCACGACCACGTCGTCGGCGATGGTGAAGACGCGCTTGTCGACGACGGCCTTGAGCTGGTCGTAGCCGGGCCGCCTGGAGATCTGGCCGGGGTCGGCCTGACTGCCGATGGGTGCGATGTACACGTCCGGGTCGTCCTTGAAGAGCACCTCGTTGGAGAAGTTGAGGTAGCCCGCACCCGCCGTAGCAGCGATGTTGGTGCCGCCGGCCAGCGTGATGAGGTCGTCAATGAAGGTGTTCGTGCCGGTCGTCATCAGCGGTTTGGGATACACCTCGAAGAAGACCGTTGGCTTGGGCAGCGTCGCGACTTTGTCGGTCACTGCCTTGATGTCGGTCGTCATCTTCGCCACCAGGGCGTCGGCTGTGGCACTGGTGCCCATGAGGACACCGAGGTTGTGCAGGTCCTTCATCGTCTGATCAGAGACGTGGGATCGACCACGTAGACCTGCACGCCCAGGTTCTCAAGCTTGCTCCGCAGGCCAGCCTGTATGCCGCCGGCGGCCAGCACGAGGTCGGGCTGCATGGAGACGATCTTCTCGACGCTCGGATTGGAGAAGTCGCCGATCTTGGGCAGCGCCTTGGCGGCGGTCGGGTAGTCATCGTACGACGTACCGGCGACCATCCTGCTGCCGCCGCCCACGGCATAGGCTATCTCCGTGTTGGCCGGGGCGAGGCTCACGACCTTCTTCGCGGCCTTCTTCAGGGTCACGGGCTTGCCGGTGTCGTCCTTGAGCGTGATCACGCGGGCGGTGGTGGTGGCCGCCGGCGACGAGCTCCCGTCCTGTCTACCGAGCCGCAGGCGACCAGAAACGCGGCCGCGAGGGCCAGGCCGGCCAGCGAAAGCGTGATGATGGCGGCCAGACTGCCGCCACGTGAACCCCTGAAGACCATGCTTACCGTGTCCCTTCGTGTCGATCGTCTCTCGTGGCTGTCATCCGGTTGCCGGCCTCACGTGTAGGTCGAGCAGCCAGTGGCCGTCACGTGATTCGCTGCCGCTCCAGTGCAGCGGCACCGGCGCGGAGAACAGCGGTGCTGCGGTGACGAACGTGTGGTACTCGCCCTCTTCGCCGCAGGCGTCGATTCCAAGGCCCTCGAGCTCCGAGACCAGGTCGCCTGTGAGCACCTGACCGAGGAAGTGCTCGCCGAGCCGGCGGGCATCAACGGCGACGATGGTGGCCCGCACGCCGGCCGCGAGCAGCTCCTCGATAAGCGGCCGGCGCGGCTCGAGCCACAGCGGGAGGTGACATGACATGCCGGCGAGCGCGCACACACGCTCGACCCACTCGCGATGCGGCTCCAGGTCGATATCGCCGAACACGCCGCCTTCCAGGCCCGCCGTCCGCAGCTCATGCAGGGCGGCGACGTAGGTCTCCTCGTAGTCGTCCCAGGTGGTCGCCCGCGTGACGAGGCGCAGGCCGAGCGCGGCGGCCTGGCGCTCCAGCAGCGGCAGCGGCAGGCCGTGACCGCGGCTGCACAGGCCGTCCTCGTGCGCCATGCAGAGCAGGACCTCCGGCTTGCCGCCGGCGGCCACGACGCGCTGCAGAGAGAGATAGGCGTCCTTGCCGCCACTCCACGAGCAGAAGAGCCGCCGGCCGACGACACCCTCCAGGCCGGATGAGACCATCGGATCCTCCTTGCTTCGGACCATCAGCCCATCCCCGCCTTGCGACACTCGGCGCAGACCCCGTAGACCTCCAGGTGATGGCCGTAGATCGAGAAGCCGGTCTCGGCAGTGAGACGCTCCTCGAGCTCGCGCAGGTCGCCGTCGCCCTCGAAGCGCACGACCCGGCGGCAGACGCCGCAGATCAGCGGATGACTATGACCGATCGGCGGAGCGGTGTAACAGAGCTCGCCCTCCCGTGACTGGACCCGGCAGAGCAGCCCGAGCTCGGTCAGCAGGGTGACGGCACGATAGACGGTCGCCTGGGCGACCTGCTGGTCCCGCAGGGCCGTGGTCGCTTCGGCGATGGTAGCGGCGCGGTCGGCACCGGCGAAGAACTCCCAGATGATGGCCCGCTGGCGCGTCAGAGGGATGCCCTTCTGGCGAAAGACGGTCTCGATATCGTGCGGCACCGGGTCGCCAGGCGCTGAGCCCGGTGCGACGTCCGGTACTGAGCCCGGTGCGGAGCCAGGCACGGAGCCAGACACGCCTGAAGAATCAGACGGTTGAGAAGTATTCGCAGCCATGCTTGCGAAAAACTATCAATCGTCCCGTGGTACCGTCAACCCGGCGACCGTCGACCCGGGGCCGAGGGACGATGTGAGCAGGGGAGCGAGGGCGACCCGGACAACGGCCACGAGCGATCCGGCCGGGCCTGCGCCGGCGGCTCAGCGGCAGGCGCAGGCCCGGCCAAATGCGGCGCCCCTTACCGCCGCCAGAGGTCGCTACTGCTTACGCCTCACCAGCCGATGCGGCCGCCGTCACGCGCGATCTTCTCGCGGCCGACCAGCGTCATCGCCGCCCGCACGGCTCGGGAAAGCAGCCAGCCGACCGGGGTCGCCGGCCCGGCGTACTGCAGCATCTCGCCGCGCTCCGTGCAGGCGATGACGACCGAGTCGGTCGTCGTGCCGCTGGCCGGCTCATCGTCCGGGGCGCGCACGTCCCAATGCGCGAGCGTCATGGTCTTCGCCTCCGTGGCCGTGATGACGGCGTTGACCATGGCCGCCGGCGTGAGGGCGGCGTCGATGAGCACGATAGTGTTGATGGTGCCTGCCCGGGCTAGCATCGGCGGCGTGATGCCGGCGCACTCAGGGTTGGCGAGCCCGACGGAGACGATCGCGGCGACGGTGAGCCCGTCGCGCGCCTGAGTCGCGACCCGGGCGTACTGAGTCAAGGTCGCGGTCATCAGACCGACGAACGACTCGCCCACGCCCCGGAGCGCCGCAAAGGCGCGCAGGTCGGCGCCAGGATCGGTGCCGTCGTAGTCGTCGGCGACGTGCACGTTGAGGATGTGCCGCCCGCGGCACAGGCCGCCGCCGACCACTGCCGAGCTGAGGACGGTAAGCGGCGTTCGACTCGTCACCTGCACGGCGGCGGCGTCGACAGTCACAGCGATGCCTGGGATCGTCAGGTCGACCGGTCCACTCATGCGCGCTCACTCACGCGGCCACCCGACCATGGCGTCGAGGCGGGCCATGTCCAGATTGGCCTCGACGTGATCGGCAAGGCGGTCGATGCCGGCCGCATCGCGCAGCCCGGCCGACGACCTGCCGACGATCGCTTTGGGACCCGATGACCGGCCGCCGGGAACCGGCGGCCCGGCCGCGGCTCGCAGACGGTCGAGAAACGCGCCGCGCAGAGCCGGATGATCGAAGAGTCCGTGGACGTAGGTGCCGCAGACCGTGCCGTCCTGGGATACGGCACCGTCCGGGTGAGACGGCACTGAGCCGGGCCGATCCGCGTCCCGCAGCCCACGGAGATGGAGCAGCGGCCGCGTGCCGTGCGCAGCGGTCGTGCGGCCCATGTGGATCTCGTAGCCGAGCACGGCGGTGCCCGCCGGCGCCAGCGCCACGCCGGTCGTCTCGCCCTCGACACGGACGGTGCGTTTCTCGTCGCTGAAGACGGTCTCTGCGTCCAGCAAGCCGAGCCCGGCAACCTCCCGCTCGGCCGACTCGACGCAGCCGGGATCGAGGATGCGGCGGCCCAGCATCTGATAGCCGCCGCAGATACCGATGACCGCCGTGCCGGCCGCTGCGGCCTGCGCGAGCGCGGGCGCGAGCCCGCGCTCGCGCAGCCAGGCCAGGTCGGCGATCGTGCTCTTGGTGCCCGGCAGCACGATCGCCGCCGCATCCGCGAGCTCGCGCGGCAAGGTGACGAAGCGAAGATCGACGTCGGGCTCGCCGGCGAGCGCCTCGAAGTCCGTGTGGTTGGAGATGAACGGCAGGCGCAGCACGGCGATGCGCAGCGGCGCTCCCGGGCGCCCGCCGCCGCGCTCGTCGAGGCCGACCGAGTCTTCTTCGTCACCGCGCCAGTCCACCGAGATATGGGACCACTCCGAGCGTGGGCACGCCGGTGCGTTCTTTCAGGAAGTCGATGCCCGGCCCCAACAGGCCTGCGTCGCCCCTGAACTTGTTGATGACAAAGCCGGCCACCAGAGCACGCTCCTGTCCCGTGAAGATCCCATGTGCCCGAGCAGAGCCGCGAACACGCCACCGCGGTCTATGTCGCCAACCAGCAGCACGGGTGAGCCGGCGTGGACGGCGAGCCGCATGTTGACGATGTCCTGACTCCGCAGGTTCACCTCGGCCGAGCTGCCGGCGCCCTCCACGACGATCAGGTCGTGTACCGTCCGCAGCCGCGCCAGGGCCTCTGTCACCACCGGCCAGACCTCCGCCTGATAGGCGTGATAGGTGGCGACCGTCATGTGGCCCACCGCGCGACCGAGCACTATCACCTGGCTGGCGGCGTCCGACGACGGCTTCAGAAGCACCGGATTCATATCGACCTGCGGCTCGATACCTGCGGCCCAGGCCTGAAAGACCTGGGCTCGCCCCATCTCGCCGCCATCGGCAGTGACGAACGAGTTGAGCGACATGTTCTGGGCCTTGAAGGGTGCGACCGAGAGGCCGCGGCGCGCGTAGATGCGGCAGAGCGCCGCCGCCAGCACGCTCTTCCCCGCATGCGAGGCGGTGCCCTGCACCATGAGAACCCGCCCGGGGCGGCGGCCGGGCTCGGCGCCGTGCCCACCCGACTCGGTGTCGGCTCTGCCGGCCTCGTTGCCGGCCGCGCCGATCCACGGCGAGGGCGGCGAGCTCATCGCCAGACCCCCCACGCCGTCAGCGCCGCCAGGCCGGCGGCCGCCGCCAGGGCGACCGCGCCGGCTGCCCAGAGGACGACGATGGCCTCGCCGATCACGGCCGGCAACAGCGGCCGCACGCCGGGCCCAACGGCGTAGAAGCCGCGCTTCTCGAGTCGCACACCGAGGGCCCCGGCCATAGGCGCGATCGTCCAGAGTTTGTTGGGCCCCGGGGATGGGCGGCGCTGCGTGCGCAGCGCCGCCCACGCCGCCGGGGCCGCCCGCCTGATCGCGGACACGGCCACCAGCAGCAGCCCCGAGAGGCGCGCCGGCAGCCAGTTGGCGAGGTCGTCCAGGCGGGCCGATGCCTTGCCGGCGTACTCCAGCTCGCCGTGGTAAGCGATCATCGCGTCCATCGTGTTGATGGCACGGTAAACGAACGCCCCGGGCAGACCGCAGAGTGCGAAGTAGAAGAGAGGCGCGACGACGCTGTCGGTGAGGTTCTCGGCCAGGGACTCGACGGTCGCCGAGACGATCTGCGGCGGCTCCATCTGGGGATCGCGGCTCACCAGCGCGGTCACACTGGCGCGCGCTGCGGCGATGTCGGTGCCGAGGCTGTGCTGTACCGCGCGACCGGCCGCGGCCAGGCCGCGCAGCGAGAAAGCCACCTTCAGGGCCAGCGCGGCGATCGGCAACGCCGCCCAGAGCGGCAGCGCGGCGACGGCCAGCATGAGCCCCACTCCGGCGGCGCCGGCGACGCCGCAGGTGACCACGACTATCAGCACCCCGTAGGCAAGCTCCACCCGCGGCCGCCCATGGGGCCGGCGGCGTTCCATTGCGCCGATCAGACGGCCCAGCCAGGCGACTGGATGCAGCGCGTTGGGCGGCTCGCCGAAGGCTGCGTCGAGCAAGCCGGCAAGCAGGACGGTCGCCAAAGCAAAAAGCCAGGCGCTCACCGGAGCCGCATGGTGCCGCGTCGCGCGCTGGTCGCAGCCCTGCTCATGGAGCGCATCGTCAACCGGTCACAGCTCATAGTCGACGGCGGCCAGGTGAGCCGTGTCGTTGAGGAAGCGCAGGTCGACCCAGGCGTCGCTGAGCTCGAGCAGCGAGAGCC
This sequence comes from uncultured Actinomycetota bacterium, assembly GCA_963728105.1. Classification (GTDB taxonomy): domain Bacteria; phylum Actinomycetota; class Actinomycetes; order Mycobacteriales; family Pseudonocardiaceae; genus Pseudonocardia. Next base: position 101,796 of record CAVSJZ010000025.1, read on the forward strand.
CGCCGTGCGTGGTGGTCATCACCCACCACTTCTCGGGCGGCACGCCGAGATAGTGATTGACGATGGCTCTGATGGGCCCGTCGTGAGAGACGACGCAGACGGCATCGATTCGGGCCGCCGCGACGATGTCCCCGACGGCGGCCACAACGCGATCGCGCACCAGCGCCAGCGACTCGCCGCCCGGCAGCGGGGCATTGAACGGGTCGGTCTCCATGGCGGCGGTCAGCTCGAGGTTGCTGGTGAACGCCTCCCAGGAGCCGCCTTCCAGATCGCCGAGGTGGATCTCGCGCAGGCGTGCATCGGGGATCACGGGTGGCTCGACGCCATCGGCTCGCGCCGCGCCGTCAGCCGGCTCGATGCTCGCCGGGTCGGCCCCCGCGCCCGCCGGTCCGCCGTCGCGAGTCCACGTAACGGCGATGAATCGTGCCGTGGCCATCGCGCGCGGCAGGTCGCTGGCATAGACGGCCATCGGCCCGAGCGGCGCCAGGCGCGCCGCCACGGCACGTGCCTGGGCCTCGCCCAGCGGAGAGAGCGGATGATCGCTCTGACCTATCAGGTTGCCCGGCGTGTTGCCGGTGGAAGCGCCGTGACGGACGAGATAAAGCTTCACGAGAACTCCTAGTGGACCAGGGCGGCGCCGACGACGAGGGCCGCCGTCTCGGCCAGTTCGATGCCCATGCCGTAGACATCGCCTGTGAGACCGCCGAGCCGCTTGCCCACGGCGGCCTGAGCCAGGAGCGCGACGCTCATGGCGATCGCGGCCACGACCAGAGCCGCCCACCAGCCGCCGGCGCCCGGGTTGACCAGTGCGGCGATCAGGATCGCCGCCGCGAGCAAGACACTCGCCAGCGCGACCGGACCCAAGGTGCGCTGGCGAACGAAGGCCGCACCCGTGCCTTCGGCGCGAGCGTAGGCGAACAGACGGATGTCGATGGGCGGCAGCGCGCGCGCCGCCGCCCATCCGGCCAGCAGCGGCGCGGCCGCATCGGCGCGCGCCAGCGCGCCCAGGGCCGCGACCTTGACGATCAGCACCAGCACCGCGCCCAGCACGCCCATGGCGCCGGCGCGGCTGTCCTTCATGATCTCTAGGGCGCGCTCGGGCGGCGCCCCGCTGAAGTAGCCGTCGCACGTGTCCATGAGGCCGTCCATGTGCAGACCCCGCGTGGCGAGCTCGAGCAGCAGGACCAGAAGGGCGGCGGCGACCAGCTGCGGCAGCACCGCCGTGAGGCCGGCGAACGCGCCCCACCCCGCGGCGCCCAGGCTGAGGCCGACGAGCGGGTACCAGCCCATGCTGGCCCACAGATCGGCCTCACCTACTTCGCCGCGCACCGGCACCGGCAGCCCTGTGAGGAACGTCACCGCCAGCGCCAGCCGGCGCAGGCGCGTCGCCAGCCATCCGCGCGTGGCGGCTTCAGTGCCCGCAGTCGGGGCGCCAGTCGTCTGGTCGCTCGTGGTCGTCACCCGCACTTCGATCGCTAGCGACGCAGCTCGGCGTCCGCCTCGTTTGGGTCGCCGGCGATACCGGCGCTCTCGAAGGTCGCCATCTCGGAGAGGATGCGGGCCGCCACCTCGATGATGCTCATCGACAGGGCCGCGCCGGTGCCCTCACCCAGGCGCATTTCGAGGTCGAACAGCGGGACAAGCCCGAGTTCCTCGAGGACCACCTGATGGCCGATCTCGATGGAAACGTGGCTCGGCAGGATGTAGTCCACGCACTCGTGGCACAGACGCACTGCGGCCAGCGCCGCGGCCGCCGAGATGAAGCCGTCCATGACCACCGGCACGCGATGGGCGGCGCCGCCCAGGAACACGCCGGTGAGGGCGGCGATCTCCAGGCCGCCGACCTTGGCCAGCACGTCTATCGCGTCGGCGGCGTCCGGCTTGTTGACGGCCAGCGCCTTCTCGATGACGGCGATCTTGCCGGGCAGCGCCTCCTTGGTGATGCCGGTGCCACGACCGGTGACCCGCCCGACCGGCTGCCCGGTGAGCACCGCGATGATCGCCGAGCTGGCGGTCGTGTTGCCGATGCCCATGTCGCCGGTGGCGATGATGTCGAGACCCTTGGCGAGCTCCTCTTCGACCACCTCGATACCGGCAGCGATGGCCTGCAGACACTCCTCGCGGCTCATCGCCGGCCCCACGGCCATGTTGGCCGTGCCCATGCGCACCTTGCGCTGCCGCACGCCGGCGGCTGCGCTCAGGTCGGCGTTGACGCCCACGTCGGTGACCACCACGCGAGCACCCACGTGACGGCCGATGACGTTGATGGCGGCCCCGCCGGCCGCGAAGTTGAGCACCATGGCCGGCGTCACCTCGGCCGGGAAGGCGCTGACGCCCTCGGCTGTCACGCCGTGATCTGCGGCCATCACGGCGATCACCTTGTGCTCGATGCGCGGCTGCGCCCTGCCCTGGATACCGGCCAGCCGGATGGAGATCGCCTCCAGGCGACCCAATGATTTCGGCGGCTTGGTGAGCTGCATCTGGCGCGCCTCGGCGGCGCGCATGGCGTCTGTGTCGAGCGGCCCAATGGCCGCGATAGTGCGATCGAGCTGATCGGTCACGGTTAGAGCTCCTTCGGAGAGATCGGATCCACGGCGAGGGCCTTGACGTCGAGCGGGTGACCGGCGACCAGGAAGTAGACCTGTACAGCGGCAGCCGCCAGGCGCTGGTTGGCGCGGCCCAGTTCGTCACGGTAGAGGCGCGCCAGCGGGTACTCGGGCACAACGCTCAGGCCCACTTCGTTCGAGACGGCGATCACGGTGGCGCCTGTCTGGGCGACGGCGGCGAGCAGATCGTCAACGCCGCTCTGCACGCGTGCCGAGGCGGCGTACTCCTGGTCGGCAGGCAGCAACGAATCGTCGTAGTTGAACCCTTCCTGGGGCGGCCGGCTGCCGCCCAGCGCGCCGCCTGCGAACAGCAGGTTGGTCACCCAGAAGGTGACGCAGTCGAGCAGGAAGACGCCGGTGCCGGCGGCGTGCTCGCGGACGGCCGCCGGCACGGCCAGCGGGCACTCGACGGTCGTCCAGGACGAAGAGCGGGCGGCACGGTGGCGGGCCACGCGGGCTGCCATCTCCTCGTCGAGCATCTCGGAAGTGGCCAGGTAGGTGACCCGGTCGCCGCGCGGAGCGGCAAGGTGCGCCGCCAGCCGCTCCGCGAACGAGCTCTTGCCGCTGCGCGCCCCACCGAGCACCAGGATGAGACCTTGGTCTTCTGTGTGATTCACGGGGTCACCTCACCCGAAGAGAGCAGCCGATGCCGGCGAGCGGCGCACGCCGAAGGGATCGCTTCTCAAGGCTACGCCGCGTCCGCGAAAGCCGTCAATCGAGCCGGGCCGCGCTCGGGGCCCGGCCGGCCGGACGCGACACGCCCGCGGCCGCTGCGCACGCCGGCGCGGCCGTCCCGCACGCGACGACGGTACGCACGGCGGCCCGCACACCGCTGCCGTTCATACCGTCCTCCTCTCGCGCAGCAGGCCGTGCACCTGTGCCGCCAGGTCTCGCATCGTGGCGGCCGCCGACCCCAGGCCGGTGTCGCCCGTCTCAGAGCCGGTCGCCCCTTCGGACTCCAGGCCGCCCTCTGCGGCCCCGACGCCGGCTCCAAAGCCGGCCTCCAGGCCGGCGAGGCGCCGGCGTTCGCCTGCGCTCAGCGGCACCGGCAGCCATCCCTGGAGTCGCGCCGGCTTGCCGGCCAGAACGGCCACCCGATCGCCGAGCAAGAGCGCCTCGCGCACGTCGTGAGTCACCAGCACCCAAGTGGCCGGATGCGCCTTCATCACGTCGAGCAGCCAGCTCTGCATCTCCGCCCGCGTCAGCGCGTCCAGACTGCCGAACGGCTCGTCGAGCAGCACCAGCCCACGGCCCAGGACGAGCGTCCGCGCCAGAGCGACCCGCTGTCGCATGCCGCCCGAGAGCTGCGCAGGCATGGCTTCGAGCTCATCGACCAGCCCGAACTCGCCGAGGATCGCGCTCGCGGTCGCCTCGAGCAACGCCCTTCCGGCGTCGTCGCGGATCCTCCCCAGATGGCCCCGCGGGCGCCGGCCCGGAGCCACACTGGCCGCGAACACCGCATTGCCGAGCACGGTCTTCCACGGCAGCAGCAGGTCGCGCTGGAACATATAGGCGGCATGTCCGGAACGGCAGCCGGGCCGGCCGGACGCTTCGAAGTCGGCCGCCGCCACCGGGCTGCCGTCGACCAGAGCCTCGCCTTCCAGAGCCGGCAGCAGCCCGGCAAGCACGTGCAGCAGCGTGCTCTTGCCGCAGCCGCTCTGCCCTACCACGGCGAGACACTCGCCGGGTGCGAGCGAGAAGTCCAGGCCGGCCAGCACCACCGCCGGTCCCCGGCGGCCGCCGTAGCCGGCCCACAGGTCGCGGACCGTCACCGAGGCGGCGGCGAGGCCAAGCGTCGCCGTCGCCGTCGCGGACACTGCCTCGGCCGCGCTCGCCGGCCCGGACGTCCCTTCAGCCTGTCTTGTCGGCGGTCCGCTCACGGCGCCGGCAGGTAGCCGTCGTCCACAGAGCTCGTCAGGTCGACCCGGTGCGTGAGCAGTTTCACGCGCACCAGCCAGTCGTCGAGCGCGCTCCAGGCCGTCGGGTCCTGCCAGCCGGCCGGGTGCGCGCCCGCCGTCGCCATCGAAGGCAGAGCGGCCTCCCACTGGGCCAGCAACAGGTCCTTCTCAAGCTCCGGATGTCGTGCGACGTACAGGTCCACCGCCTCCTCCGGGTGCTGGGCGGCATAGTCCAGACCCGCCAGGGTGGCCTTTACGAAGGCCCGCACCGTGTTCGGGTTCTGCTTCGCGAACCGGCTGTTGGCCACCACGTTGAGAAAGGCGTAGTCCGGCGTGCCCCATTTCCGGAAGTCCATATAGCTCAGCTTCTGGCCCTGCGCCTCGGCCTGCACGAGCTCACCGAAGGCGGTCACGGCCACGGCCGCGTACTTGCCGGCCAGCAGCGGTGCTACCAGGTCGAATCCGGGGTCGGCTACCCGCACGTCACCGGCTTTCATGCCCGCCGCCTGCAGCAGGCTGTCGAACGACGCCCGCGTGGACGGGATGAGCGGCACGCCGACCACCTTGCCGGCGAGATCTTCCGGTGAGCTGGCAGTGACGCCGGGGGCCAGGGCCAAGCCGACCGGCGCGTGACTCATGAGACCGGCGACGGAGACCAGCGGCGCGCCCTCGGAAACGGCGGTGAGGATGTCGGGCGCATAGTAGAGACCGAACTGGGCCCTGCCGGTGGAGACGAACTTGACCACATCGGTCGCCCCGGCCGGCACCGTCTGGGAGACCTGCAGCCCGGCGTCCCCGTAAAAGCCCTCGGCTTGGGCGACGTCGATCGGGATATCGAGCACCCAGGGGACCCAGTCCATCATCAGGTCCACCTTGGCCACCTCGGGCCGCGCGCCGGCGGCTCGCGACGTGCCCAAGGCGGCGGGAGATGTGACGGTCGACGGGCCGGCGATGGTCGCCGTGGCCGTGCCACCGCAGCCCGCCGCGGCCGCCAGGACCAGCGCCGCGATAGCGGCCCCGGCCGCAGCGGCGATCCGCCCTCTGGACGAGCTGGGCATCACCGTCTCGAGCCTCATGCGTGTCCCTTTCTCCAGCGCCGGTCCGCTCGGGCCGGCTCGCTCCACCAGCAAAGCCGGCGCTCCAGCAGCACGACTGCGCCGTAGGCCGCCAGCCCGAGCAGTGTGATGACAAAGATGGCCGCGAACTCCTGCGTGGTCGCCAGGCGGGAGCTCGCGCTCAGCACCAGGAAACCGAGACCGTGGTCGGTGCCGGTCCATTCGGCGACCACGGCCCCCACAAGACTCAGAGTGACTCCCGTGCGCAGGCCGGCGGCCAGAAACGGCGTCGCGCCCGGTACGTGTACTCGCCAGAAGACGTCCCAGCGGCGAGCACCCACGGAGCGCAGCAGCAGCAGCAACTGCGAGTCGGTAGCCCGGAAGCCCTCCAGTGCCGTCACCGCCATCGGGAAGAAGGCGATCAGCGCGCAGACGGCGACGCGTGGGAGGGCGCCATATCCGATCCAGAGAACCAGCAGCGGCGCCAGCGCGATCACCGGGATGGTCTGCGAGACGACGACCAGCGGCGTCAGCAGCCGGTCGAGAAGGCGGGAGTGGAGAGCCGAGGCTGCAAAGACGAGGGCGACGACGGCGCCGATGACGAGCCCGGCACCGGCTTCGTAGAGGGTGACCAGCGCGTTGCGCGCGAACAGGCCGGGCTCGGCCGCGAGCTCCCGGAGCACGGCAGAGGGAGCCGGGAACTCCCACACGGCGACGTGACTGAGGCGCACGATCAGCTCGGTGAGGCCGGTGATAGCGGCGAAGACGGCGAGAAAAACAAGCACCGAAGTCAGGCGGCCGGCGCCCTTCTGGCGCACATCGGCCGGCCGCATCGCCATCGTTGCGGACGCCGACGGCGCAACGGCGCCCGCCTGGGCCAGGCCTGCCGGGCTTGTCTGCATGCGCCGCCTTTCGGACTCGACCAACAAAAAGCCCGAGCCGACCTCCGGTCGGCCCGGGATTCCCGTGTTCGAATCCACCGCGCGTGTCGCCCCGCCTTGTGTACCACGCAAGGCACGATCGACACACCTTGGGGACAGGTCTTCTGGCTCCCGGATCGTCCTACTTGCCGCGTCTTCCCGTCAGCGACGCTGACAGTGACTGCATGCGGCGTTCGTCCCCGGTCACAGCGGCGGGTCCGCGCCGGGATCTCACCGGCTTCCCTTGGAGCCCTCGCGGGCACCCCCAAGCGCCACCGATGGTAGTAGCCCGGCCATGGCGCCGTCAACCGCCTGGACCAGCGATCCTCCGGCCGCAGGCCCAGCCGAAGCCGGACGATCGATCTACGGTGTGCTGGTGACGCTCTTGCGGATGTCGGCGATGGCGGCCAGCACCTTGTCGCTGTCCGCCTGCGAGAGCACCTTGTCCGAGCGCAGCTGGTTGGCCGTTGTCTGTGCGATGGCCAGCCGGCCCAGAGCTGCCGTCTTCTCGGTGCTCGACATGGTGGCCGGGTAGTTCTGCTCGATGGTGTTCTGCAGACTCGCCACCACCTTGGCTTCGTTCTTGCCGCTCGAGAAGAGGTCCGACCACCAGGCCCCCGCATACTTGCCGGCCAGCAGGTTGTCTGCGGCGGTGACTTTGGCCGAGCCGGTCGTCGGCCAGAGCGCCGGTCACCCCGCAACCGGTCGCGATCAGCAGGATCGCCAGCACGGCCACTACCGTGCCGATGACGGACCAATGACGCATCAGGCCTCCTCGAATGGCAAAGCGATGATTACCGGCTGCCGGGCGGCGCGCGCGCACGGCTGTGCCCTGGGCGGCCGGGCTCCGTGACAGCGCCACGAGGCGCCTGTAGCTGCGACGAACGGACTGCGAACGAAAGCGTTAGCGCGAGTTCCTCTGGATGGCGTACCAGGAACTCGGCGTTGGACTTCGTCTCGCGCACCTTGTTGATGAGCAGCTCGATGGCCGCCGCCGGCTCCAGGGCGTGCAGCACGGCGCGGAGCTTCCACACCATGGCCGCCTCGGCCGGGTCCATGAGCAGCTCCTCCTTGCGGGTGCCGGAGGTGTCGATGTCGATGGCGGGGAAGATGCGCTGTCGGCCAGCCTGCGGTCGAGGCGGAACTCCATGTTGCCGGTGCCCTTGAACTCCTCGAAGATGACCTCGTCCATCCTCGAGCCGGTGTCGACGAGCGCCGTGGCGAGGATCGTGAGCGAGCCGCCGAACTCGATGTTGCGGGCGGCGCCGAAGAACTTCTTGGGCGGGTAGAGCGCCTTGGAGTCGACGCCGCCGGACAGGATGCGGCCGGACGCCGGCGCGCGAGGTTGTAGGCGCGTGCCAGGCGGGTGATCGAGTCGAGCAGGATGACCACGTCTTGCCCCTCTCGACGAGCCGCTTGGCGCGCTCCATCACCAGCTCGGCGACCGCGATGTGCTGCTCGCTCGGCATGTCGAACGTGGAGGACACGACCTCGCCGTCTGATCGAGCGCTCCATGTCGGTGACTTCCTCGGGCCGCTCGTCGACGAGCAGGCACATGAGGTGACCTCCGGGTTGTTCGCGGTGATCGAGTTGGCGATGATCCTTGAGCACCGTCGTCTTGCCCGCCTTTGGCGGCGAGACGATCAGCCCGCGCTGGCCCTTGCCGATGGGGGCGACCAGGTCGATGATGCGCGCCGCCGTGTCATGCTCTGCCGTTCTCCTGCCTCAGACGCTCGTCCGGGTACACCGGCGTGAGCGTGCTCGAAGAGGGGCGGTTGCGCGCGACTCAGCTCCGGGTCGACGCCGTTGACCGTGTCGAGCTGCAGGGCGGGGTACTTCTCGGTGTCCTTGGGCGCGCGGACCTGCCCCTCGAGCAGGTCGCCGCGGCGCAGCCCGTAACGGCGGACCTGGGACATCGAGACGTAGACGTCGGGGTCCCGAGGCAGGTAGCCGCTGCGTGCGGAGGAAGCCGTAGCCCTCGGGCAGGATGTCCAGCAGACCCTCGCACTTGACCGGCGGGCGCTCTTCGCGCGGCTCGCGCGGCTCGCCGCCCCGCGCTGCTCGCGATCGCCGCCGCCGCGACCCCGGTCGCGGCGTCCGCGGCGGCCATCCCGGCCGCGATTCTCGCGGCTGCCGCCGCCCTGCTCGCGCTCGGGCTGCGGGGCGGGTGGTCGGGCGCTGCGGCCGGCGTTTCGGGGGCCGCTATGCCGGCCTCCGGGGGTGAAGCCACCACGACGGCGCTCTCGGCGGCGGGGCTTGCGCCGTCGGCCGCTTGAGGCTCGGCCACAGGAGCGGGTGACGCCTGTCGGGCGGGCAGCGTTTCGACCTGGGCCGGCACGGCATCGGTGACGGCCGCAGCGGCCGGCGGTGCGTCTGCCACAGCCGTAGGGGCCTCGGCGACCGGGCCATCCTGCTGGACCTGCGGTGTCGTCTGTTCTTCTGTGGTGCTCATTGCCCTCGGTGTCGTGGCTTGAGTTGTGCCTGCTCGCGCCCACGGGCGCCTGCGGCCTGGTTTGCTCTGGGGAGGTGTGTGCGTGCGGGAAGGGCGCGGTGCGAATGGACGCTCGCCACGGTATCCGGATCCCCGGAGCTGAATCGGATGGTAGAGATGGAGCACGCGATCGGTGCGCAGCGACAGTATACCCAACAAGGCAAGCGCCAGTCACTCCCTCACACGTTGCGGTATCGGCAGTTCGGCGGAAATCTGGAGGCCTGTGGTCACTCTCCCAGCTCGCTCACTGCGTGGAGCACCTCGGTCATCGCTTCGTTGACGGCGTCATCGATGCTGTCGTTGTCGATGATCAGGACGCCCGACTCGCGTGCCTTGGTGAGGATGTAATCCTGGATGCGGCGGATCTGGCGGAAGTGGTCGACGTACTTGCGCAGTGGTCGCACACCCCCCGTCTGCCAGTCGCGCGCCGTGAAGTGGCTGCGGTGGCGGCGTGTGCCGGACACGGCCATCACCAGCTCGATCACCACAGCTTGGTTCCAGCGGCGCCGATCGAGGAAGCCCGGCACCAGGTGCACACCCTCGATGATCGTGCTCTGCTTCTCCTGCACGGCCCGGGTGACCACTGCCTCCACACCGACGGCGACCGCCTTTGCCTGCTCGATGAAGCCGGCCCGGCTGAGGTCTGTCTGCTCCGGCACAGGGAAGCGCACCGCGCCGGCGCAGTCGAACGACGAGAAGTGGATCGCCGGCATGAGCTCGGCGGAGAAGAAGGCGCGCATGACCTGCCGCACCGTGTCGGTGGAGGCCACACGGACTATGCCCAGCCGGTTGGCCAGCTGCGCGGCCAGAGTGCTCTTACCGACGCCGGTAGTGCCGCCGATGAGGATGATGATCGGCCGGTTGAGGAGGCGCAGCCGGCGCCACTGCTCCAGGCGGGCCATCAGCGCCTCGCCGGCCTCGGGGCCGAGCGTCTGCTCCGCCAGCGGCCGCAGGTCCTTCACGCTGATCGACTCGGTGCCGGTCTGCTGCAGGTGGCGCTCGACCGCCGCCGCCAGGTCGTAGGCGCGCTCCGGCGGCAGGCCGGTGGCCATCAGCGACTGGGCCATGAGGCCCTTCGAGTACGGGAGCGCCGCATCGCGCTCGCCGATGCCGAGCTCCGAGTCAGACCCCATGGCGCGGCCTCCTTTCTGGGTGTCGTGCAGCGGATACCGTGTGCCGGATCTTGGCCAGCTCGACCAGGTCGTCCAGCGCTGCCGCCAGGTCGTGACCCGGCAGCGGCAGCGCCTCGTTGTCGCAGAACGCCAGCGGGATACCGGCGGCTGCGGCGGCCTCGGCGACCACGTCGATGGCCGCCGCCTTGATCTCCGTGAGGAACACGTCGGCCTCGTCCTGCGCCCGGGCGACCGCCTGCGGAGCGCCGGCCGGCGGGCCAGATCGGCGCAGACCAGCACCACGTCGGCGCCGTCAGGCCTCGGAGAGGTGAGCTGACAGCGCCGGCAGGGCGCGCGGCGAGGCCGTCGTGAAGTAGGCGACCCGACGGCCGCGCACGTTGGTCAGCGGCCGCGGCCGGAAGACCGTGGGCACCACCGGCAGGTCCGGCCGCGTCCGCGCGATGCCCGCAAGGAGCCGGCGCAGGCGAGCCGCCGAGGCAAAGGGCGGCTCGCACATCGTCAGTACCAGCAGATCGGCTGGCCAGCAGGCGATAGGTGCCGAGGTAGCCGGTGATGTAGTCAGCCGGCTGGGCCGCCGAGGCCACGCAGACGGTGGCGCCGGCTTGCACAGGCGGCGCCACCGATCCGCTGCCCTCGAACAGGACCACGCTGGGCGCCAGGCCGTCCAGCAGGGCCAGCGCCTGCGGCACGGTCGAATCGAAGGCGGCGCCGGCCAAGCCGGCGCCGCAGCGGCGGCAGCCGATCGTCGTCACACCCGCCAGGGCGGCGTCCTCGAAATGATCGGAGGCGGCGTGGCGGCCCCGGCGCGAGGCGGCGAGCAGTTCGGCCGGGCCGACGCCGTCGACGCCGAGCACCACCTCGGGCTCCGGAGGGCCGCCACGGCCCATGGTGACCACCACCACGCGCTCGCCGGCGGCTGCCAGCGAGCGCGCCAGGCGCCGCTGACAGCAGTCTTGCCGACCCTCTTGCCGGTGCCGACGACGGCCAGCGACGGCGCCGACACGCCGGTCCTGGCCTGCGGCCGCAGCTCGAAGTCGGCGCCGATGTATGCCGCCCCGGCCGCTGCGGCCGCGCTCATCAGCAGGAAGCGCTCGCGGTAGCCCACGACCGGCTCGTCCGAAAGGTCGATCACCTCGGTCGCGCCGCTGCGCCGCAGCGCCTCCAGGAGCGCGGCAGGCAGGATCGACTCGGCGGCGCCGCCCGGGAGCCCGCCCGTGGCCCACGCACAGCCACGACGCCCGCCAGCTCGTCCGGGAAGAGGAGTGGCAGACCGTAGTCGCCGGCCAGGCGTACGCGGGCTGCGTCTTGCAGGACGCCGCGAGCGGCGCCGTCCGGCCCATCGATCCCCCCCGACTCGCCGTCGCCGTTCGGCCCGCCCGCCTCGGCGGCCTGCGCGACGCCCCGCACCGCCTCGCCGCGCAGCTTCTCGGCGCCGCCCAGAAACAGTGCCGCGACCACACGATGCTCCCCGGCGAGGCGCTGCAGGGCGGCGCGGACGACCGGCGGGTAGTGCTCGCCGTCGATCAGCGCCAGGGCGGCCGGAAGCTGCCGGGCGGTTGTCGCCGAGCCCGGCGAGAGCAGATGGTGAGACTCCGGCCGGTGGCCGGGTCTCGCTTCTCGGTATCCCCCCTCACGGCAGCCCCCTGACTCTCGGGCTACGTGCCTGCCTCTGCCGTCGGACCGTTCAAACGCTTGACGTAGGAAAGCGTCGCCGGCGAGAAGTCCAGGATGTCCTCGGTCCCATGGAACGGATACTTGCGAGTCACGGTCACACGGTCCGGCCGGATGCTGAGGATCGTGTAGCACGGCTTGATGTTGCCCCGCAGCCGCAGCGAGCACGCGGTGCCGGTGTTGACCACGAAAAGGTCTTCCAGACGCCAGGCGTAGGGCACGTGCTTGTGGCCGCTGAGGACCATGTTCACGCCGCAGCGCTGCAGTACCTCGAGCACGTCGCCGGCGTCGTAGACGGTATTGCGCTCGCGTCCCGTGCCCGGCACCGGCAGCAGATGGTGGTGCAGCATGAGCACCCGGAAGCGCGCCGGGTGTGCGAACTGCTGCTCCAACCACTCGTAGCGGGCACGGCCGATGTGGCCGTGGTCCAGGTCCGGCTCGGTGGAGTCCACCCCGACGACGCTCAGCCCGTCCTCGTGCCACACGCAGCTGCGCGGACCGAAGAGCTCCTCGAAGTGCACGTAGCCCACGTGGCGCGAGTCGTGGTTGCCCGGGATGACGAGCTTCCTTGGGCAGTCCAGCCGGTCCATGTAACTCTTGGCCAGCAGGTATTCCTGACGAAAACCCATCTCGGTGAGGTCGCCCGTACAGAGGATGGCGTCCGGGGCAGCTCATTGATCTCCACAATCGCCCGGTCCATGAGGTTCGGCACGAAGTACGGCGACCCCGCGTGCAGGTCGGAGAGGTGCGCCAGCGTGAAGGTGCGAGCCTCGGCCATGTCATGCTACACCGGCTCGCCGCCGTGAGGTATGCGATGCCGTCCCGTGCGCGGGCTGTTACTCGACGACAACCATGCGCACCGGCCCCTGCTTGTCGCGCACCGCCAGCACCGTCTGATTGCCCTTGCGGCGAAACCGCAGGTTCACGCTGGAGCGGCCTATGCGCAGGTTGCTGACGTTGACGTCGGTCAGCCACTTGGGCAGCGCGGGGCTGTGCACGTAGAGGATGTTGTCCTCGGCGGCCGGATAGAGCCCCAGCATGCCCTGCAGCATGAGGAAGACGGAAGCGGCCGCCGTGGCCGAGGGCGAACACGCCATGGGAAAGCTCACCGGGCGCGCCATGGACCGGCGCGTGAACCCGCAGAACAACTCCGGCAGACGCATGTCGCTGTAGTTGCGTGCCGCCTCGAAGATGCCACTGATGATGCGATTCGCCTCTTCGGCATACCCCAGCTTCTTGAGGCCATAGGCGATGACGGAGTTGTCGGCCGGCCACACGCTGCCGTTGGAGAAGCTGACCGGATTGTAGGCGTGGGCATTGCGGCTCATAGTGCGCACGCCCCAGCCGCTGAACATGTCGGAGGAGAGCAGGCGACGGACGACGAGGGGCACCAGCTCGTCGTCGATGATGCGCGTGTTCAGGCAGTGGCCGGCCGTGGAGCTGGGCGTCTTCACCTGGCGCTTGTGCCCGTCCAGGGCCATGGCAACGAACTGCTCGTCCTCCATCCAGAACCGGTCGTTGAAGCGCCGTTTGAGCGTCTCGGCCTCGGTCTGCAGCTGCTCCGAGCGGTCCACATCGCCCAGCTGGCCGAACAGGCGCGCCAGCCTGCGCTTGGCGTGGTACACGTAGGCCTGCACCTCGGCCAGCGCGATGGGTCCTTCTGCGATACTCCCGTCGGCGTGCACCACGGCGTCTCTGCCGTTGCGCCAGCCCTGGTGCACGATCTGCCCGGCGATCCGCTCCGGGTACTCGACGAAGCCGTCCCCGTCCAGGTCGCCGAAGTGATCGATCCAGGAAAGGGCCGCCAGGATGGGCTCGCGCAGCAGCTCGAAGAACTCCAGGTCGCCGCTCCACATGACCGTCTCGCAGATCAGCAGCAGGTAGAGCGGCGTGGAATCTACCGAAAGATAGGACGGCCAGTGCGGGATGCGCCGTAGGGCGGCAAGCTCGCCGCGGCGCATCTCGTGCACGATCTTGCCCGGGGCGGCCCCGCGCTCCTCGTCGGTGTCGGTCGCCTGCAGCCGCGTGAGCGCCCTCACGGCGCTGACGGCGAGCCGCTGGTCGAGCGCCAGCGTCTGCAGGCCGGCCAGGGCCAGGTCGCGGCCAAAGGGCGCCACAAACCAGGGCGCGCCCGACAACGGCACCCGGCCCCAGGGCGTGTCGGAGAGCAGCATGGCCAGGTCTTCCTGGCCCCGCCGCAGCATGGCGGTGAACTGCTCGTTGTCGGTGAAGACTTCGGTGCACTCGGCCGCCCAGCGGTCGCGCGAGCGGCGCACGCCGCCCAGCTTGAGGTTGAACTCGCCCTGCACGTCCGGCGACGTGTCCGGAGCTGTGACATCGACGGTGTAGCGCAGCACCGCCCGCTCGCGTGGCGCGAGCCGCAGGGTGAAGCGCGCCACGCCGTCTGCCACGCTCTCCGGCTCGCGGTCGAACTCGACCACCGTGGTGCGCAGGGCCCCGTCACGGCCCATATAGGCCAGCGTGAGACGTTTGCCGTCCAGCTGGGGTTCGAGCAACGTGCCGCGGTCGCGCAGGCGCAGGCCGCGCACCTCGAACATGTCTGCATAGTCCGACCCGAAGCTCAGCTCGACCGGCAGCTGCACGGTCGAGTGGCCGTAGTTGCGGAAGCGCAGCCGGTCGTACAGGCGGCCGGCAACGAAGCGCGTGCGCCGCATGTGGATGCTCGCTTGCGGTATGCGCTCGCCGTCGGCCCCTCGCAGCTGCAGGTTCGTGTACTCCCAGCCGGCCGCGTAGCCTCGCTCGGCCGTCCAGGCGAGCAACACCGGCGGACGGCCACCCAGCTTCATCTCCAGGCGGTTCAGGTAGCGCGTGTCGCGAAAGTACAGTCCGAGGCCGGCGGCGCCGCCGTCCGGCACGTCGCCGACCAGATCCATGCTCAGGAAGAGTTCGTTCTCCTTGATCGTCAACCGCGACTTGCGCGACTCGCTCATTACCACGCGTTCGGCGCCCGACGCTCCGCGAGGTTCGGCGGCGGAGACCTGGTAGCGAATGCCGCCGACGATCACGGCCGGACGCTCGGCGCCCTCCTCCGGCGGAGGGCCGGGGCGCTTCACGTGGTCTCCGCCAGGAAGAGGTCCATGAGCGCGACGCCGCTTTCCAGCGCCAGTCCCGTGGCGGCGGCCGACGCCTCGTCGAACGCCGCCGCCGCCGGTCCGGCCGACGGCCAGGCCCGGTGCCGCGAAGACGAACGGCACCGGGTCGCCGGCATGGGTGCGCGTGCGCACCAGCGTCGGATGGTCCGGCAGCACCATGACGATCGGCCGCTGCGGCGCCGCCAGCAGCGGCCCCAGAACTTCTGCGTCGACGCGCTCGATTGCGCTCACTTTCTCAGTGGCGCTGCCTTGGTGCGCCGCCTCGTCGGGGGCCTCGACGTGGACGAAGACGAAATCGTATGTGTCCAGGGCCCCTACGGCGGCGCGGCCCTTGGCCGCGTAATCGGTGTCCAGGTCGCCGGTGGCGCCCGGCACCTCGAGCACATCGAGGCCGGCGAACACGCCGATGCCGCGGATGAGGTCGACGGCCGCCACCACGGCGCCGTTCAAGCCTCGCACGCCGGCGAAGCTGGGGCATGCGCGGCGCCTGTGCCCTCGCCCCAGAACCAGATGTCGGTGCCCGGGCGCAACGGGCCAAGGAGGTCGTGCGCACCCCGCATCACATCGCGCAGCATCGCTCCGCCGGCGCCGTCGGGCAGATAGCCAGCGATCGGCTCATCGAGGATGTCGTGCGGCGGCGTGCAGACCACCAGCTCGCCGCCGCGCCAGACCATGAGGCTGCGATAGCTGACGCCCGTGTGGAACTCGAAGGCGCTGCCGGCGAAGGCCGCGCTCGAGTGCCTGCACCAGGACGTCGCGCCTGCTCCGTCGTGATGTGCCCGGCGGTGTTGTCGCGCATCGTCCCGTCGGCAATGGTGACGAAGTTGCAGCGGTACGCACACGTCGGAGGGTCCCAAAGCGACGCCGATGCTGGCGGCCTCCAGCGGCGAACGGCCTGAGTACACGTCGGCGGGGTCGTAGCCCAGCACGCTGAGATTGGCTACGTCGCTGCCGGGCGCCATGCCGACCGGGATGGTGCGGACCATGCCGACCACGCCGGCGCGCGCCATCTCGTCCAGGTGCGGCGTGCGGGCGGCCTGCAGCGGCGTGCGTCCGCCGAGCTCGGCGAGCGGCTCGTCGGCCATACCGTCCGGCACGAGCACTACATGTGGACGACCGGCGTGGTCAGACGCCATCCTCACCCTCCACCCGGATGAGGCTGGGCGAGCTCTGCACGTCGGGCAGTTCGTCCACCCGGGCCAGTGCCTGGATCACCGCCGCTTCGGGAGCGGGATGGAGCACCATCACCAGCTCGGCGGAGTCGCTGCGTCCTGTCTGCACCACCGATCTGATGCTCACTCCCTCCTCCCCGAATATCGCCGTTATCTTTCCGAGCACGCCTGGTCTGTCTTCCACCTGAAGCCGTAGGTAGAAACTCGACTCCACTCGTTCGCTGGGGTAAAAGGCGAGGTCTTTGTAGCAGGTGCAGTTGCGCACAAAGCCGCCGGGCGCCGTGTTGACGATGCTGATGATGTCGCCGACCACGGCAGAGGCGGTCGGCACGCTGCCGGCTCCGGGGCCGAACAGCATGATCTTGTCGAACGAACCGCTCTCCAGGAAGACTGCGTTGTAGGCACCCTTGACGCCGGCCAGCGGGTGGTCTTTGGGCAGGAAGGCCGGATACACGCGCACGTTC
Source organism: uncultured Actinomycetota bacterium (assembly GCA_963728105.1). Classification (GTDB taxonomy): domain Bacteria; phylum Actinomycetota; class Actinomycetes; order Mycobacteriales; family Pseudonocardiaceae; genus Pseudonocardia. Next base: position 118,319 of record CAVSJZ010000025.1, read on the forward strand.
ATGCGCCCGTCGATCAGCTTGGCCACGCCAAGCAGCTTGATCACATAGCCGAAGGACCCGGCGTGCGCGATGTCGGTGGCGGTGACGGCGGTGATGCCCTCATACGAGACGTCGGCCAGCGTGACGCGGCTGTGGAAGGCGATACTGGCGAGGATCGCCATCTTGGCGGCCGCGTCCTTGCCGCCGACGTCTTCTGTGGGGTCGGCCTCGGCAAAGCCCAGCTGCTGTGCCTGCCCGACCACGTCGTCGTAGGCGGCGCCGGTGTCTGTCATGGCGCTCAGCACGTAGTTGGTGGTGCCGTTGACGATGCCGAAGATGCGCTGCACCTGGGCGGCCGCCAGCGACTCACGCAGCACCTTGATGACCGGTACCGCTCCCACCGCACTGGCCTCGAAGCGCAGGTGCGTGCGGGTGAGCTCGGCGGCGTCGAACAACTCGTGGCCGTGCTGGGATATCAGCTGCTTGTTGGCCGTGACCACGCTCTTGCCGGCTTTGAGTGCCGCCGTCTGGAACTCGAGCGCCGGGTGGATGCCGCCGATGAGCTCCACGACGATGTGGATGTCGGGATCGTTGACGATATCGTCGAAGCTCGAGGTGACCAGGGCGGATCCAAGGTCGGGATGGCTGAAGCCCGGCACCTCGCAGACCCTGCGCAGATACACGTCCTTGCCGGTGGCCAGCTGGATCTCGCCGGCGCTCTCGCGCAGCAGCTTGCCGACGCCCGATCCGACAGTGCCGTATCCCAGCAGTCCGACTCCGATTCTCTCCATGTCTCGGTCCTCTCTGCTCGGCATCAGGACGCGGCCAGACCGGCTGCGCAGAAAACTGGCGGATCGCTCGCCGGCGCGAGCGGCGGCGGCCTCGGCGGGGCGGCTGAAGGCAGGCGGCCGGTCTTCGGCCCGCCCAGCATTCACCGCATCAGTGCGGCCGGCGTACTCGTCTGGCTCGCGCGGCTCACTCCACTGCGCCGCCGGCGCCGATCAGTCCGCGACCCCGATGCCGAACATCGGTTGCAGCTCGAAGCTGTCGTACCTCGGCCGGTAGCGCTCGGTGTCGTAGTAGCGGTCTACATCCACGACCCGCTTGTAGGCCGTGACCGTGTTCAGGTCGACCGACTCATAGCGGCCGTTGCGCAAGGCCACCAGCTTGCCGCTCTGACCCTTGGCTAGCAGCTGCACCGCCAGGTTGCCCCAGGCCATCGGCACGATGCTGTCGACGGGGTCGGGGTCGCCGCTGCGCACGAGGTAGCCGAGGCTCAGCGTGATCATGTCGATGCGCTTGCCGGCGTTGAAGCTCGGAGACAGGTCCTTCACGGCCTTTGAGACCTGCTGGCCGATGCCGCCCAGTTTGGCGTGTCCGAACATGTCCTTGTCGGCGCCGACGAAGCTCATCTCGCCGCCTGCCGGCGTGGCGCCCTCCGAGACGAGGCAGATGGAGTACTTGTCCGGATGAGCGTTGCGGTCCTCCACCAGCAGACGGGTGAGCAGCTCCGGGTCGAACTGGTACTCGGGGATCACGCAGCGATGCGCCGCCCCGGCCCAGGTCGGCACCAGTGCGGTGAAGCCCGCGTAGCGCCCGAAGACCTCGAGGACCACGATGCGCTCGTGACTCGCGGCGGGGGTGCGGAGCTGATTGGCCAAGGCGATGGTGCGCGTCAACGTCGTGGAGAATCCGATGCAGTAGTCGGTACCCGGCACGTCGTTGTCCATCGTCTTCGGGATGGCCACCACCGGCACGCCGCGCCGGCCCAGTTCGACCGCGTAACTGAGCGTGTCGTCCCCACCGATGGGGATCAGAGCGTCGATGCCGAGGAACTCGAGGTTGGCCAGTACCTCCGGCGTCAGGTCGTTCTTTTCGGCCGTGTACGTGTGCTTGAGGTGATCCGGCACGTCCTTGGCCGGTACCGAGCTGGGCCGCGTGCGAGACGTGTGCAGGAAGGTGCCGCCCGTTCGCGCGTAGCGGTCGGCCAGCCGACGGTCCACCGGCATCACGGCGGCGCTGTTGTCGGCCGACTTGTCGCGCACGATCTCGATGAGTCCGGCCCAGCCGCGCCGGAAGCCTAGCACTTCGTAGCCCTCCTGCTCGGCCCGGTACACCACGCCGCGGATCGCCGGATTGAGGCCCGGCACGTCGCCGCCGCCGGTCAGGATGCCGATACGTTTCTTGCCGTCTGCCATGCTCGCCTGCCTCCCACGCGCTCCACTTCCTAGAACTCGATGCCGGCCCGCGCCGGCACTCCGGCATCGAAATAGTGTTTCAGCGGCCGCATGTCGGTGACCAGGTCGGCCGCCTCTATCGCTTCCTGCGGCGCCCGGCGGCCCGTCATGACCAGCTCTACGGGCGCCGGCTTGTCGTGCATCAGCGCCAGAACCTCGGGGAGCGGAACCAGATCGAAGAACACTGCCGTCCAGATCTCGTCCAGGACGACCACATCGAACAGCCCGCTGTTGACTATCTCCCGCGCCTTGGCAAAACCGGCAGCCGCAGCCGCCAGGTCCTCGGCGGTGGCCTGGCCCTTGCGCAGCCAGTGGTCCAAGCCAGCCTGCAGCACATCGATGCCGATGCGATGCAGGGCCACGATCTCACCCCACGTGGGATCGGCCTTCATGAACTGTACGACAATGACGCGCTTGTCGTGACCCCAGGCACGCAGGACGAGGCCCAGGGCCGCCGTGGTCTTTCCTTTCCCGTCGCCGGTATAGATCTGTACGTAGCCGGCGTTGGCCTCGGCCGCCAGCGTCGCCGTGTCCTTGGGAGGCCTCATGCGTAGGTGAAGAACCCGGCGCCGCTCTTGCGACCCAGCCTGCCGGCGGCCACGTAGCGGCGCAGCAGCGGGCAAGGCCGGTACTTGGGATCGCCGATGTCGCGCTGCAGCACCTCAAGCACGGCCAGCGTGGTGTCCAAGCCGATCAGATCGGCCAGGGCCAGCGGGCCCATCGGATGGTTGGCGCCGGCCTTCAGGGCAGCGTCGATGTCCTCGGCCGTGCTCACGCCTTCCATGAGCGTGTAGACGGCTTCGTTGATCATCGGGAAGAGGATGCGGTTGACGACGAATCCGGGCGAATCGTTGACCATGACTGGCGTCTTGCCGACCTTCTCCACGAAGGCCCTGGCGGCCGCCGCTGTCTCGTCGCTGGTGAGCAGGCCCTTGACCACCTCCACAAGCGCCATCGCCGGCACTGGATTGAAAAAGTGGATGCCGACAAAGCGGTCCGGGCAGCCGGCGACGTTGGCGAGCTGCGTGACGCTCAGGCTCGATGTGTTGGTGGCGATGATCGCGCCCTCGCCCAGGATAGCCACGGCCTGCTCGAAAACCTGCTTCTTGAGCTCGGGGATCTCAGGGGCGGCCTCGATGAACAGATCGGCGTCCTTGCCGGCCTCGTACGTGAGCCCGGTGGAGATACGCGCCAGGGCGGCGTCGCGAGCATCGCCGGCCAGCCGGCCCCTGTCCACGGCGCGATCCAGGTTCTTCTTGATGGTCGCCATGCCCTTCTGGACGAACTCGTCGGCGATGTCGGTCATGACCACGTCGTAGCCCGCCAGGGCAGTCACCTGGGCGATGCCGTTGCCCATCTGACCGGCGCCGGCCACCAGAACTTTCCTGATCTCCACGGGAGCCCTCCTTGGGGAATAGCGGCTAGGGAGCGGGCGGCCGGCGCACGTAGCCTGTCCGGCCGCCCCGCCCTCGCTGAGCGTGCGTGCGTAATGCTATACCAGGCCCAGCGGCGGCTGCGGGGCCTGCGACGGCGTGGCCACCGGTTCGTGCCGCACGGTCCGCTGTCCCAGCGGCGCGGCCGCCTGGATCTGGCCGCGCGCTCCGCGGTCCCGGCGCTGCGGCCGCCGGCTGCGGTTGCCCCAGGGCAGCTGCCACAGCGGGGCGCAACAGATCCCCGTCGGTGTCGGGCCGGTGACGCCGGTTCCCTGCCTGCGGCGGCACGGCACCCGGCTGCGGCTGCGCGCGTCGCCTGCTACGATGGTCACAGCATGAGTGCCACTCCGGACTTCGCCCCCAAGATCATCGCCTGCGAGACGCTGCGCGACGAGTACACCCGGGTGGCTCCGAGTGTCGAGGTCGAGTTCCTGCAGGGGCTGCTGCACGACTATCCGGACAAGCTGCGCGCCGAGCTCAACGCGCGCATCGCGGCCACTCCCGGCCGGCGCACCATCCTGCTCGGCTACGGTCGCTGCTCCAACGGCACGGCCGGCCTGCAGGCCGGGCCCCACCGGCTCGTGCTGCCGGCCGTCGACGACTGTATTTCCCTGCTCCTGGGCTCGCGCCGTCGCTACATGGAGGAATTCAAAGCGTTCCCTGGCACCTACTACTACACGCGAGGCTGGGTCGACTACATCGACGACCCCTACCAGGAGTACCTGAAGATGATCCCGCGCTACGGCGAAGAGAAGGCCAGGCGTATCGCCCATCTCATACTGGCCAACTACTCACGTGTAGCGCTGGTGGACACGGGCACCTATCCGCTGCGGGACTACGAGCCGTACGTGGACACGGTCGCCGCCTTCTACGGCCTGCCCAAGCACATGCTGAGAGGCTCGCTGCGTCTGTTCGAGAAGCTCGTCCGCGGGCCGCACGATGCCGAGTTCGTCGTCGTCGAGCCCGGCGGCGTCCTGGATGAAGCGCTCTTCTGGGCGCTGCCCTCCGAGCCGGCCGAGTGCCCCGCCGAATGCCCGGCCTGCCCGGCGCGCTGAGCTCAGGCGCCCTGGTCTGAAGCGTCGGGGCCGTCGTCGGCGGGCCGTGAGCCGCCGTCGGCGACGTCCGCCCGGTCCTCCACGGCGCCTCCTGTGGCTCGCCTCTGACGGCTCGATCCCGCGGCAGGCTTCGGCTGGCCAGGCTCGGTCGCAGGCGCCGCCTCGCCGGTCTGGGGCCGATTCGCCGGCGTCGCCTCGCCGGTCTGGGGCCGATTCGCACGCGCCGCTTCGCTCGCTTCGGTCGCCGGCGCCTCCTCGCTCGCTCCGGTCGCCGGCGCCTCCTCGCTTGCTGTGGTCGCCGGCGCCTCGTCGCTTGCTGTGACCGCCGGCGCCTCGTCCGCCGTTGCCGGCGGCGCCGCCACCCGCGCGAAGTTCAGTTGCATCGTCGCCAGCGTGGACCGGAACGGCGCCACCATCTGCTCACTGGTAGCGGCGCCGACCACGTCCATCACGCCGCGCAGCAGCTCTATTGCCAGGCGCGCGTCCTCGAGGTTGCGCAATTCCCTGGTCTCGTCGGTAAGCCCGAGCTTCTGGTACCCAAGAGTGACCAGGCTGAGCATCATGTCGTGGGCGACGTCCACTACGCGCAGCGCCTTGAGCTGTTCGCGCAACAGCGCTGCGCGCTCTTCGTCACTCATGCGCCGCTTGTCTTCGTCGGCGTCGTTCTGCACCCGCCACTCATCCTCTGCGGCGACGTCCGTCTGCGGTGCTTCCTCGTTCAATTCGTCTTCTGCCGTCATTGCTGACCTCCCCCCGATATGCAGCGGCGCAGCGGCAGACGGACCTCGTCGCGCAGCTTCTGCACGGTGCCTGCGTACACCTCGTGCATGTTCCGGCCCTCGCGCACTGCGCGCAGCTGGCGCTGGGCGCCGTTGCCGGCGCGCAGCATGTTCTCCACGTTGGCCACGAACGGGCGCAACCCTAGCCGCTCGGCGGCCGGCGCGCTGAACTCCACTATCTCTCGCACCGCGTCGGCCGCCGGTACTTCGCGCAGCTTGCGGAAGTCGACCAGGTTGCCGTCCAGCCCGTGGCGGATGGCGCGCCACAGGTTCTCCTCGATATAGCGCGTCTCCAGCACGGGCAGCAGGCGACCCTCGTCGTACTGCCAGGCGAGCTCGGCCAGCAGTGCCATGGCCAGACTGAGCACGGCCAGGGTCTGCCAGAGCTCCGACTGGGCATCGCAGATGCGGATCTCGACGGTGCCGTAAGCGTGGTGCGGACGTACCGACCACCACACCTGTGTGAACTCGCGGATGCAATTGGTCTCTACCAGGGCCTCGTAGTACCGCCGGTGCTCAGCCCAGCTTCCGAGCACGTCCGGCACCCCGCAGCGTGGGAACATGCGGATGAAGGTCTGTGTGCGGGCCGAGTGGAGCTCGGTATTGACGTCCTCAATGAACGGTGAGTTGGCCGACAGCGCCAGCAGCTGCGGCAGGTAGCCGCGCAAGGCGTCGCAGAGTGCGACGGCGCGGTCCGTGCCACGCACTCCCACGTGCAGGTGGCAGCTCCAGGTGTTGTTGCGCCAGGCGACGTACTTGAGCGCGTCCTCGACGGCCCGGTAGTGGGGCGTATCGATGATGCGCTGGTCTTTCCAGCTGCTGAAGGGATGGGTGCCGGTAGCGCCCAGAGCGACGCCGTGCAAGTGGGTGAGCCGTGAGAGCGCATCGCGCAGCTCGGCGAGCCTGGTGGCCGCCTCGATGAACGTCTCCGAGCGGGGCGTGCGAACCTCGATCTCGGAGCTGATGAGCTCGCCGGCGATGGCCGCCGCCAGGTCGCCGCCGGCGGCGCCCTGGAGCTCTTCGAAGCGATTGATCAGATGGTGATGGGTGGGGTCGATGAGCTGAAACTCCTCTTCCATCCCCACGGTGAAGTCGGTGGAGGAAGCGAAGCGGTGCTCGACCTCGGTGAAGTACTCCTGCAGGCTGTCCGTCATCGCGCGAAGTATACCGTCGCCGCCACGCCTGCCGAAGGCGACCGTCGCGGCCCGCATGCGGCACTGCACGACGTGCCGTGAAGCAGACCAGGAAAAGCGACGGGGCGGGCAGCCCTCCCAGGCTGCCCGCCCCGTCGCGCTACGACGTCGGTGCAGAGGATCAGCCCGCGCCGAGCAGCGCCTTGGCGGTGGTGACCGCCTCGATGGCATCCTCGGAGTAGCCGTCGGCGCCGATCTCATCGGCCCAGGCGCGGGTCGTGGGGGCGCCGCCGATCATGACCTTGACGCCCTCCCGCAGGCCGGCCTCCTTGAGGGCCTCGATGGTCTTCTGCTGGTTGGGCATGGTGGTGGTCAGCAGGGCGGAGAGCAGCAGCAGGTCGGGCTTGAGCTCGCGCACCTTGGCGACGAAGGCCTCGATCGGCACGTCGCAGCCGATGTCGGTGACGGCAAAGCCGGCGGCGCTCATCATCGAGCAGACGATGGTCTTGCCGATCTCGTGGATGTCGCCGGCCACGGTGCCGGCAACGGCGCTGCCCAGGGAACGGCTGGCGCCGCCGGCGGCGTCGATGGCCGGCTGCAGGACGGCCACGGCGGCCTTCATGGCCTCGGCGCCCTGCACCAGCTCGGGCAGGAAGAACTCGCCCTTGGCGAACAGGTCGCCGACCTCCTCGATGCCCTTCACGAAACCTTTGTCGAGGATGTCGCCGGGGGCGAGGCCGCTATCCAGGCCCTCCTGGGCCAGGGCGGCGGCGTCTTCTGCCTCTCCATCGATGATGGCCTGCGCCATCTTGGCGAACAACTCGTCAGACACGGCTAACCTCCCTCGAGAAACCACATTCCGCCAGCGGTGCCTTCGTGCACGACGCGCGCGTGCGCGACGTCAAGAAGAGTGCGGGTAACGAACGTGCCGGCGGCAGGCAAGACAGCCTCGCCGGCCCATCGTACGCCGGTTGAGGCTACCGGAACGGGCGGCGCTGATGCAAGTTCGCGGCGCCTCCCTGCCACGCTCCAGCAGGGCCGGGCGAGAGGGTTGCACCGCCCAAACCGTCCGGTAGGATGTGGCGGGTCGCTCGGGCAGGGGCGCTCCGCAGACTCACGGCCTTTCTCACGGATAGGAACAATCACGTGAAGCTACGCCTTGTCCCAAAGGGACACGACTACTTCAAGGCCTTCTCCGAGATCGCCGCCAACCTCGAGGCCGCGGCCGCTCTGCTGCACCGCCTCATGACGGAGTTCGGCGAAGCGAAGACCATCGCTCGTGAGATCCTCGAACACGAGCACGTGGGCGACAAGCTGGTCCACGACGTGGTGCACCGCCTCAACAACTCGTTCATAACGCCCATCGACCGCGAAGATATCTACGAGCTCGTCACCACGATGGACGAGATCCTCGACAACATCGAGGCGGCCGCCAACGCGATGATCCTCTACCGGGTAGAGGCACCGACGCCGCAGGCGGTGCGCCAGTCCGAGATCATCGCCACGGCCGCCCGCGTTCTGCTCGAGAGCATCGACGGCCTGGAGAAGCGCGACGGCCTGCACGAGAAGGTCATCGAGATCAACCGGCTGGAGAACGACGGCGACCGCACCCATCGCGACGCGGTCGCCAGCCTGTTCGACGGCGACATGAAGTGCACCGACATCATCAAATGGAAAGACATCTACGAGACACTCGAGTCTGCGATAGACGAGTGTGAGCACGTAGCCAACATCGTCGAGGGCATCGTTCTCAAGCACAACTGATGGTCCTCCTCGTCACGATCATCGTCATTGCCCTTGCCTTCGACTTCACCAACGGTTTTCACGACACTGCCAACGCCATCGCCACCTCCGTCTCCACGCGGGCCTTGCCGCCGCGCGTGGCGGTCGTCATGGCGGCCGTTCTCAACATGGCGGGCGCCTTCCTCGGTCAGCACGTGGCGAAGACCGTCTACAAGGGGATCGTCGAGACTTCCCACGGCACGCAGAACGTCGTGCTGGCCGCATTGGTCGGCGCCATCGCCTGGAACCTCATCACCTGGTACTGGGGCATCCCGTCCAGCTCGTCGCACGCGCTGATCGGGGGGCTCGCCGGCGCGGCGATCGCGGCCGGCGGTCTGAGTGCAGTGCTGTGGACCGGCGTAGTCGAGAAGGTCGTGTTGCCGATGATCCTCTCGCCGCTGGTCGCCTTCTTCATCGCATTCGCCGTCATGACAGCCCTCATCTGGATCGTGCGCAACAAGGCTCCGGGCCCCGTGAACCGCACCTTTCGTATCCTGCAGATCTTCTCCGCCGCGGCCATGGCCTTGTCCCACGGCTTCAACGACGCCCAGAAGACCATGGGAGTGATCACCCTGGCCCTTGTCGCAGCCGGCAAGTATTCCCGGCACGAGCATCCCGTGGTGGGTCATCGTGGCAGCCGCCACGGCGATGGCGCTCGGCACCTATAGTGGCGGCTGGCGCATCATCCATACGCTCGGCTCCAAGGTCATCAAGCTTGATCCCATCCACGGCTTCGCGGCCGAGGCGAGCGCAGCGGCGGTCATCCTGAACACCGGTTTGTTCGGCTTTCCAATCAGCACCACGCATGCCATCTCTGCAGCCATCATGGGTGCCGGCTCAACGCAGCGACTCTCGGCGGTCCGCTGGGGTGTGGCAGGCGATATGATGACCGCCTGGATCTTCACGCTGCCCGCGGCCGGCCTCGTCGCGGCCGGCGTTTACGGCATCATCTCGCTCGTGTCGTGACAGGCAGTCCGTCAGCGCGAGGTATTCCTGTCGCCCCTCATGGGCTAGACTACTAACCCAAACGGCCGGGGGTCTGAGGGATCGGCGCACTGCAACGGCGCCGGCGATCTACCTGGCGACACCGCGTAAACACAGGGGCTGCCGTGAAAGTTCGCCTCATAGAGCCGGCGCCGCCCGGCATGCACGTCTACAGCAAGGTGCGCCTGCCTCGCCTGGGTCTCCCCACCATCGGGGCCGCCCTGCGTGGCGGAGCGGCCACGATGTGGCCATCTACGTCGCCGACCTCGATCCCATCGACTGGGACGACGTTATTCCGCCGACGTCGTCGGCTTCTCCACCACCACCTCCACCGTCACCCAGGCCTACGAGTTCGCCGACGACCTCAGAGCACGTGGCATACCGACCATCATCGGCGGGCCGCACGTCACCTTCATGGCCGACGAAGGCCTGCAGCACGCCGACTACGTGGCCCGCGGCGAAGGCGGCGAGGAGCTCATGCTCGAGCTCATCGACGCCCTCCAGGGCGAGCGCTCGCTTCGACTCCATCCTGGGGCTGTCCTACCGGCGACGGCGACCGTGCGCCACAACCCCTACGGGCACCGAGGAGCCGACCTGGACACGCTCCCCTTCCCCGACCTCACGCTCATCAGGGGCCAGCGGACGCATTGCCAGACGCCGATCATGACCAGCTGGGGCTGCCCGTTCGACTGCAACTTCTGCTCGGTCACGGCCATGTTCGGCAAGAAGTACCGCTTCCGCAGCCCGCAGAACGTGATCGCCGAACTGAAGCAGAAGAAGCCGCGGCGCGTCTTCTTCTACGACGACAACTTCGCCGCCAACCGCAAGCGGCTCAAGACTCTGCTGCGGATGATGATCGACGAGGGCTCTAGATTCGGCTGGTCGGCGCAGGTGCGCACGGACGTCGCTCGCGACCCGGAACTGCTGGATCTGATGCGCCGGGCGGGCTGCTGGATGGTGTACCTGGGCCTGGAGTCTGTCGACCAGGCCACTCTCGACTCCTTCGACAAGTCTCAGAGCGTCGACGACATCGTGTTCGCGATGAAGACGCTGCACGAGCACGGCATCAAGTCCCACGGCATGTTCGTTCTCGGCGCCGACGGCGACAGCAGGGCATCGTGCGCGACACCGTGGACTTCGCCCTCAAGCACAAGATCGACACCGTGATGCTCAACATCCTCACGCCGCTGCCCGGCACGCCGCATGTTCGACGAGATGGACCGGAGGGCCGCATCTTCGACAAGCGCTGGCAGCTCTACGATGCGCTGCACGTCGTGTACACGCCGAAGAACATGACGCCGTACGAGCTGCAGCGTGAGGCCATCGCCGGCTATATGCGCTTCTACTCGCTGCGCGTTTGGCTGAAGTACCTGTTCACGTTCCGCTTCGCCAGCCTCGTGTTCCAGACATGGGGACAGAGCATCATGCGCGCCTGGCGTAAGGACGAGCGCAACAGGGACTACCTCCAGTCGCTCAAGCGCCTGCACCTGCCCAAAGCGCCCAAGCTGCCCAAGCCGCGCAGCGTGGACTCAGACGGCAGCGTGTGTTAGGGTCCGGCGCGTGACGATACCCCTTCAGGGCTTGCGCTCATACGCACACCACCTGCAAGGAGGCCGGCACCCGTGACGGCCCGCCGAACCCTCCATGTGCTCATAGCTGTTGCTGCGGCCGGTTTGCTCGCAGTAATGGCCGCATCCCCGGCATTCGCAGCCCCCACCGCTACCAAAGCTCGCGCGGAGCAGATACGCCGCCAGGTGGCCGACCTGGACGTGCGTTTCGAGAAGATCGTCGAGCAGTACAACGAGGCCAACCTGCAGATGGCCAAGCTGCGCGGCCAGATCCGCCAGAACACGCAGCAGGTACAGCTCGCCCGCTACAACCTGTCGATCGCCAACCGTAACCTCAGAGACCGCGCGGTCGCCCTCTACAAGCAGCAGCCGGTAGACCTTCTGGACGTCATCTTCCAGTCTGGCAGCTTCGAGGAGCTCACCACGCAGCTAGACCTCATGAACAAGCTCGGCCAGCACGACGTCGACATCATCTCGTCGGTCAGGCAGTTCAAGCAGACCATCGCCACGCGGCGCGCCAGCTTGATGGTCGATCGCGCCGCGGCTGCCAAGCTGCTGGCCGACATCTCCACCAAGAAGCACAGCATCCAGAACACGCTCGCCCAGCGGCGGCGCATGCTGCGCGGCGTCGAGGCCCAGATCAAGCAGATGGAAGCGGCCGCCGCGGCTCACGCCAGGGCACGGGTCGCCGCGCGGCAGGCGCAGGGCCCCAAGCAGCAAGCGATCATCCCGGGCGCCGGCGGACCCGGCCATCCCGAGGTCTGCGCCATCGCCGCCAAATATCTCGGAATCCCGTACCTCTATGCCGGCGCCAGCCCGTCCACCGGTTTCGACTGTTCGGGTTTCGTCATGTATGTCTACGCACAGATCGGCATCGGGCTGCCGCACTACTCGGGGGCGCAGCAGCAGATGGGCACGCCGGTGCCCATGAACGCTCTGCAGCCCGGCGACCTGGTCTTCCGCGGCTATCCGGCCTACCACGTTGGCATCTATGTCGGCAGCGGCATGGTCATCCACTCGCCCCACACCGGCGCCGTGGTCTCCTACGAGTCGGTCAGCGGCTGGGACAGCGCCGTCCGTCTCCCGTAGCAGCCGCCGCCTCCCAGCGCCGCCCGCACACCTCTACGGCACCCTCTCCGCGCAGTCCGCGAACCGCAGCCTTCGCCGGCCGGTGACGTTGGCAGCTAGATCCCGATTGCCGTTCTGCCGACTCTGAGGTTCCGCACAACTTGAGTCTCATCCACACGAGCACGATCCTGTACAAGGATTCAGCATCGCTTCATGCCCAACGTGTGCCGGGGCATCCGGGCGCCGGAAGCGAGCGGGGTGCGAAGTCTTCTCCCTCAACTTCTCCCTGCCTGCGCCGATAAGAAGCCTGTAACCGAAGCAGGCGACGATGCACTCTGCGGCGCCGTCGAGGCGGGAGGCACGCTTGAAACCCATAGACGAGCTGCTGAAGATCATGATCGAACGCAATGCGTCCGACCTTCATCTGAAATCGGGCAGCCCGCCCGTGATCCGTGTAGACGGCGAGCTGGGCGTCGTAGACGATGCCTCACTCGTGCCAGACGACACGAAAGAGTACGCCGCGGCCATCATGAGCGACACGCCAGATCCGCCGCTTCTCCGAGCACAGCGAGGTCGACTTCGCGTACTCGCTGCCGGGGCTTGGGACGCTATCGCGTCAACGTCTACCGGCAGCGCGGCAGCATCAGCATCGCCATGCGCCGGGTGGCTACCAAGATCCCCACCTTTGAGGATCTCCACCTGCCGCAGATTGTCCAGCAGCTCTCGGTCGCGCCGCGCGGCATGGTCCTTGTCACCGGGACCACCGGCAGCGGCAAGTCGACCACGCTGGCCGCCATGATCGACCACATCAACCAGAACCTGCGCCGCCACGTCATCACCGTCGAGGACCCGATCGAGGTGCTGTATCGCGACAACAAATCGGTCATCAACCAGCGCGAGATAGGTCTGGACACCGACACTACGGGACGGCCCTGAAAGACGTGCTGCGGCAGGACCCGGACGTGATCCTCATCGGCGAGATGCGCGACGCGGAGACGGTCAGCCGCCTCACGGCGGCGCAGACGGGTCATCTCGTGATGAGCACACTGCACACCATCGATGCGACCGAGACGATCAACCGCATCATCGACTTCTTCCCCCTGCACCAGCAGAAGCAGGTCCGCATCATGCTCGCCGGCACGCTGAGAGGGATCATCTCGCAGCGGCTGCTACCCCATGTCAGCGGTAGCGGCCGCGTGCCGGCAGTGGAGATCATGGTACTGACGAACCGCATCCGCGACTTCGTCCTGGACCCCGAGCAGGCCCACCTCATCCACGACGCCATAAAGGAGGGTGAGTACTACGGCATGCAGACGTTCGACCAGTCGCTGCTGAAGCTCTATGAGGAAGGCATGATCAGCCTCAGCGACGCGGCCCAGGTAGCCGCGAACCCGCACGACTTCAAGCTGCTCGTGCAGCAGGCCGGCCATGACGTCAACCTCGTCGCCTATTGATCGGCGGGTCTTTGAGCGGCAACGGGATGACCCGCCGCCGTTGACAGAGCTCGAACTGGCGAGACGAGCCGACGGCGCCGCCGCAGAGTGCAGCGGCGCCCTCGGCTCGCTCTAAGATCGCACGCCGCCACGAGGCTGAAGTGTAGAGGACTGCGAGAGTCTGCTGGTCGCTCTGGATTCGCGTCGCCGATGTGAGCCCCGGGACGCATCCTCGATGTGGGCCCCGGACGCGTCGGCCTGAAGCCCGTGCTACCTATCGGCGGCGCCCGTCCGGTGCCTGATGCCGATCAGTAGACGACGCGGCGACTCTCCATGTGAAGGTCGATCTTGCGCTTGATGCGCTGCAGCGCGTTGTCGACCGTCTTGCAGTCGCAGCCTATCGACCAGGCTATACGCTCGTAGGACAGGCCCTGCATGTAGAAGCGCAGGACGTTGCTTTCCAGACCGGAGAGCTGATCGATGAGGCACACCTTGAGGCTTTGCAGCTCTTCGGAGGAGATGACCTGATTGACCGGGTCCTGAACGGCGGGGCCGGGCAACAGGTCGGCGAAGCAGCAGTCGCCGTCGTCTGAGTTGTCGCCGCCCGGCGACTGGCTGAGGGAAACGTAGCCGTTCAGTGCCTGGTGCTTCTGCCGCGTGGCCGTCTTGATGGCCGTGATGATCTGGCGGGTGATGCACAGCTCGGCGAAGCTGCGGAAGGAAGCTTCTCTGTCCTCCCGGAAGTCGCGCACAGCCTTGTACAGGCCGACGAGACCCTCCTGGATGAGATCTTCTGAATCGCCGCCGGCGATGAAGTACGAACTGGCCTTGAGCCGCACGAACTGATGGTAGCGAAGCATGAGGGCATCGAGGGCGGCCCGATTGCCGCGGCGGAACTCGTTTACCAAGGCGATGTCGGAGACTTCGAGGCGGAGAAACGGGTCGTGAGAGCGGGCTGCGCGTCCGCTGCCCATGCGCCGTTGCGGTGCCATGCCCCTCCCTCAGGTCCGAATCCCCAGGATGAGGCCCCCCTACTCTGTGTCGGTCCTCATCCGTTCCAGCTTGGCCAAAGTCTCAACGTCAACTTTATCTTCAAGCTGTGAGCGCAGTTTACCCCTTTTCTCGGGGTTTGCAAGAGCCTGAGACTGTTGCGAGAGTTCGCCGGCCAGCTCGCGCGGCGTCACGCGGTGCACGCCGGCTCGCGCCGCCGTACGCTGCACCTCCTGGTCGGCGGAGACAACGAAAACGGTCACATCCGCAGGCTGCTCGGCGATGCGGCGGGCGATCAGCGCATCGGCGCCCAGACGCCCCCCGGCGAAGCTGACTTCGACCGCCGTGCCTTTGACGGGTTCTGTGTTCACACCGCGTTGCGTGTGCACGTCGAACACGACGTGCACACGCGCGCCCTTGAGGGCGGCGAAACCGATGAGGCGCTCGACAAGCCACTCTCGCCGATCCGCAAGCTCGCCGGCCTCGATGACCGGAAAGAGCGCGTGGAGGACGTTGTAACCGTCGACGATATAGAGGAAGCGCTCGCTCACAGTGACTTCTTGCCCGGTCGAGGCTGGCTGGAGGCACGCGCCACGTCGGGAGCAGGCCGAGGAGAGGTCGCCTCGCGCTGGCGGCGGAGCTCATAGAGGAATACCGCAGCCGCCACGCTGACGTTCAAGCTCTCTACCGGGCCGCTCATGGGCAGCGCGGCCAACTGATCGCAGGTCTCCGCCACCAGGCGGCGCAGACCGCGGCCTTCGACCCGAAAGACGAGGACCACATTAACCTTCAAGTCAAGGTTGAGGTATGACCCTGCGCTCTCGCCGGCCGCGCCGTACACCCAGAAGCCAGCCTTCTGCGCCTCGTGCAGAAAATGCGTGAGGTTCGTGACCTCGGCCACCGGGAGGTGTTCCGTCGCGCCGGCCGATGCCTTTACCGCAGCGGGCGTGACTCGAGCCGAGCGGTGGCGCGGGACGACAAGGCCGTTTGCGCCGCAGACGAGGGCCGTGCGCGCCACGGCGCCCAGATCGTGCGGGTCGCTGACCTCATCGAGGGCGATCACCAGGTCGCCGGCCAGCAGATCGGCGACCTCGGCGTATGGATAGGCCGGGACCATCAGGGCGACGCCCTGATGGTCCCGGCTGCCGGTCAGTCTCTCCAGCTCGAAGGCGTCGACCTCTTCCGGCACGAGTCCGCCGGGCCGTGCGCCCAAGCCGAGGGCCGACAGGGCCGCCGGCGTGCCGGCCAGCCTGGTCGGCCGGCGCAGGGCACCCGGCGCCAGGGCCAGCCGGGCGACCTGCCGCCCGTAGATCCACTCGCCCTTCACGGCCTGGGAGTCCTCTGGCCGGCGGCCGCTCAGCCGCGCGGCACGACCTGAGTGCCGAGCTTGGTGTCGCGGACCTCGAAGCCGGCCGACTGCAGTTCGTCGCGCAGCTCGTCCGATTTGGCCCAATCCCTCTCCGCCCGGTAGTGGTCACGCAGCACGACGGCGTAGGTGGGATCGCTGCACTGCAGGCGTTCCCGGTAGAGCAGCGCCACGTCGTCCCAGCGATCCTCTTCGGCCAGCCGGCGGGCAGACGGCAGCGCCAGCTCGCCGGTGGCGCAGGCAGCGCCGTCCTCGGCGGCCGTCTCGTCGGTCTCCTCGGGCTGCGGCAGGCGAATCAGAAGGACGCTGGCAAGCTCTGCGATCTCGGCTCGTGCGGTGCGCAACGCGGTGGCGTCGAGCGGCGCTTGGCCCGCGTCGATGCGGGTCATGTACCGGTACAGCTCGCCGACGAGCGAGAACAGCTCTCCCAGGGCGCCGGCCGTGTTCAGATCGTCGTCCATGTGCTCGGCGAACCTCTGCCGCGTCTCGGTGATTCGCGCCCGCACGTCTGCCGCGTGGCCGGCCTCACCGGCCAGACCGGCGTGCGAGGTACGGAAGTCGACGTCGCGGATGAAACCGGCGAGGCGATCGTACTGCGCTCTTGCCTCATCCAGCTTGTCCGTCGAGAACTCAAGCGGGCTGCGATAGTGGGTCGTGAGAAAGTACATGAGCACCACCGGCGCGTCGCCGTGGGCCGCATCGGCGTAGCGGTCCAGCACCTCGCGCAGCAGGAAAATGTTGCCGACGCTCTTGGCCATCTTCTGGCCGTCGCTGCGGATCATGCCGTTGTGCATCCAGAGGCGCGCGAAAGGCAGGCCGGCGGCTTCAGACTGCGCGATCTCGTTCTCGTGATGCGGGAAGATGAGGTCGCGCCCACCACCGTGGATGTCGAAGCCGGGGCCGAGAAAGCGCAGTCCCATCGCCGAACATTCGATGTGCCAGCCGGGCCGGCCCTGGCCCCAGGGGCTGTCCCAGGACGGCTCGCCCTCTTTGGCGGCCTTCCATATCGCGAAGTCCAAGGGGTCTCGCTTGCCGGGCTCGTTGACGATACGAACGCCTTCCTCGAGCTCCTCGATACGCTGGCCCGAGAGCTTGCCGTAGGCGACGAAGCTGCGCACGCTGAAGTAGACGCTACCGTGCGCCTCGTAGGCGTGCTCCTTCTCGATCAGACTGCAGCAGAGATCGATGATCTCGGCGATCGTCTCGGTCGCCTTCGGCTCGACGTCCGGCGCCAGCTCGGCGCCCAGACGCCCCACGTCCTCGTGGTAGGCACGCGTGAACTCGTCCGCCACGTCGTGTGGCCGGCGATGCTCCTTCTGGGCGCGGGCGATGATCTTGTCGTCCACGTCGGTGATGTTCTCGACCAGCGTTACACTCAGGCCGCGGTGGCGCAGCCAGCTGCGCAGGACGGCGAAGGTGATGTAAGGCCGAGCGTTGCCGATGTGCACCAGGCCGTACACGGTAGGCCCACAACAGTAGATGCCGACCTGCCCCGTGCTGCGCGGCACGAAGTCTTCTTTGCCCTGGGTCATCGAGTTGAAGAGTCGGATCACGTGGGCCCTCCGCTGAAGAGATGAACGAACGAGAAAGGCGACGCGCCGCACGCGCCGCTCACGGGGTGTCGCCCTGCAGCAGGTCGAGTCCGCGGCGCACGCGCCCCAGCGCGTCGTCGCGGGCGATGGCGGCCAGCACGTAGTGAAGCTCGGGGCCGTGCTCGCGGCCGGTGAGCAGCAGGCGAAGCGGCGGCAAGGCCCGACGGGCGCCGAGGCCGCGCTCGGCGGCGATAGCGCGATAGGCGGTCAGCAGCTGGCGGGCGGACTCGGGCGGCAGCCACTCCGGGCCTGCCGCCCGCAGGCGCAGGAACTCGTCCAGGGGGACGTCCGCAAAAGCCGCGCCGTGGAGCGCCGGCCGTAACGTCTCGGGGGCCGGCGCCACGAGCACCTGCGACGTCAGTCCCGGTACCTGCCCGTAGTAGGAGATGCTGGGCTTCAGCGCCGCCGCCAGCGCGACCGTGGCCGGCGCCGGCGTGTCGGCGGGCAGGCGCTCGGCCACCAGCCGCCGATGCACCTCGTCGTCCAGGAGCATCACGTGCTGGTGCCCCAGCCAGTCCAGCTTGGGCTGGTCGAAGATGGCGGGGCTTGCGGACAGTGCTTCTATCTCGAACTCCTGTTCCATCGACGGCAGCGTCAGCACTTCCTGCTCTCCGTGCGACCATGAGAGCAGCGCCAGATAGTTATCTACCGCCTGCGGCAGGTAACCGAGCGCGCGGTAGTCGCCGACCGCCGTAGCGCCGTGCCGTTTGGAGAGCTTGCCGCCGTCCGGACCGAGCACCAGTGAGTGGTGCGCGTACTGCGGCGGCTCGGCGCCGAGGGCGTCCAGCACCAGGAGTTGGCGGGCCGTGTTGGTGAGGTGGTCGTCGCCGCGGATGACGTGCGTGATGTGCATGTCCCGGTCGTCGACGGCGGCGGCGAAGTTATACCCGGCGCCACCGTTGGAGCGGACGAGGATGAAGTCGCCCATCGCCTCTGGGCCGAAGAGTACCGGACCGCGAATGAGATCGTTGACTATCACTTCGCGGTCTGGCACGTGCAGCCGCAGGGCCGCCGGCTCGCCGGCTCGCACGCGGGCCAGCGACGCGGCAGGCGAGAGGGCGGCGCAGCGGCGGTCGTAGCGCGGCGTGCGGCCCTCGGCCATCTGGCGGGCACGCAGCTCCTCCAGCCGCTCCTGCGAGCAGAAGCAGTAGTCAGGCGATGCCGGCGGTGAGCAGCTCGGCCCCAGCCTGCGCGTGGCCTGGGGCCCGTTCGCTCTGCCGGTACGGCCCGAACGGGCCGCCCACGTCTGGACCTTCGTCCCAGCGCAGGCCGAGCCAGGACAGATCGCGCAGGATGGACTCCTCGTGACGGACCTCCGAGCGAGCCACATCGGTGTCCTCGATGCGCAGCGCAAAGGACCCGCCGTAGTGACGGGCGAAGAGATAGTTGAAGAGCGCCGTGCGCGCCGAGCCGATGTGAAGTGAACCGGTGGGGCTCGGTGCGAAGGCGGACGCGGACCTGTGACGCTGCGCTGATGACGGCCCCCTCGCTGGCAAAAGTTGCTGCAAAACCCGAGGTAGTCTTAGCCGCCGCCCGCAACGGCGGCAAGCTGTGCCGGCACCAATAGTACGCCTCGTGTTACGACCCGCTCGGGGCGAAGGCTCCCGCCGGCCGACGCGAGCGGGCTAACACTCAATACGTGTGAGGCCCCACCGGAAAGTTGTCCCCGCGCGGGGCCTCCGATAACGTGTCCTTGGAGCGATGCCAGGCGGCACCTGCCCGCCGGGGCTGGCCGCCGGGGTCTGGCGCCGGCAGGGCACGAACGGCGAGGAGACGCGATGACCGCAGTGGCGGACGGCCGGCACGACCAGAGCAGCACTCCGTACCTGGACGCGATGCTCCGCTACCGGGACGCGCAGTTCACTCCCTTCAGCACGCCGGGCCACAAGCTCGGCAAGGGGGCGCCGCACAGCCTCATCGCGGCCCTCGGCCTACGGCTGCTGCAGGTCGACATCCCCATGGCCGGCGGCATAGAAGACACGCGCGAGAGCACCCATCTGCTGCGCTTGGCCGAGCGGCTGGCGGCCGAGGCCTATGGGGCGGACGACTGCCACTTCCTGGTCAACGGATCGACCAGCGGCGTGCAGTCGCTGGTGATGACGCTCGCGGGACCGGGCGACACTGTGATCGTCCCACGCAACTCCCACAAGAGCCTGCTCGCTGGCATTATCTTCTCGGGCGCCATGCCCTACTACATCGAGCCGCCCATCGATCCCCTGTGGGGCATCCCGCTCAACGTGCGCCCCGACGACATCGAGGCGGCCCTGCGGGCGGTGCCCGAGGCCAGCGCCCTGTTCGTCACCTCTCCCACCTACAACGGCTTCGGCGCTCATCTGCGCCGCATCGCCACGCTCGTCCACGAGGCCGGCATGCCCTTCGTCGTCGATCAGGCATGGGGTCCGCACTTTCGCTTCTGCTCCCTCCTGCCGGACGACGCCATGAGCGCCGGGGCGGACGCCGCCGTAGCCAGCACCCATAAGCTCATCAGCGGGCTGACCCAATCGTCGGTGGTGATGGCCAACCGAAGCCGCATCAACCTCGCCCGCCTGGCGGGCATCGTGAAGATGACACAGAGCACCAGCCCGCAGACCCTGATGTACGTCTCCATCGACGCCGCCCGGGCCCAGATGGCCACCCAGGGCGAGGCGCTGTGGAGCCGCGCCCTGGAACTGGCAGATTGGGCCCGGGCGCGCATCAACCAGATCGAGGGTCTGCACTGCCTGGGCGATGAGTGCCTGCGTGAGCCGGGTGTGGCTGCCTTCGACGCCACCCGGCTCACGGTCACTGCCTGCGACCTGGGCCACAGCGGCTGGCAGCTGGAGTCCGTGCTGCGCGACCAGTACCGCGTCGCCGTCGAGGCGGCCGACCCGCTGAACATCGTCCTCAACGTGACGTTCGGCGACTCCCGCGAGGACGTCGAGCGTCTGGTGAGCGCGCTCGCGGACTTCGCTGCTCGCAACCGCGAGCGCGCCGGCGAAGCGGCCGCCTGCGGGCACGAACAACTGCTGATCAAGCTGCCTCCGTTCACGCGCCAGGTGCTCAGCCCGCGGGACGCATTCTTCTCTCACTCTGTGGCGCTGCCGCTCGAACAGTGTCTGGGTCGCGTCAGCGCCGAGATCGTCACTCCCTACCCGCCGGGCATCCCGGTGCTCGGCCCCGGGGAGGAAATCGGCCCCCTCACCGTCGAATACCTGGAAGAAGCCGCCGCCCGACGACTGACCGTCCATGGTCCGGAAGACGGCACACTCACCACGCTGCGAGTGGTGGACTGACACGCACACCGTGGCCGGTCACACCGGAGGAGGGAGTACGATGCGTTCCCGCTTTTCTGTCGCCACGGCCGTCGTGGTCGTGGCCACCATGACCGTCCTCGCTGCCGCATGCGGCAGCGGAGGCGGCCCCACCACCTACACCAGCAAGGACTACAGGTTCCAGGTCACCTACGACGGCAGCATGCTGACACAGAGCACGTCCCTGTCGTCTGCCGGCGCAGCCGGCGGCACGAGCGTCTTCGATGTCGGGTTCGTGAATCCCAAGGGCACCAAGAGTAGTGGCGAGTACCGCGACGGCCTCATCGTCAGTGTCTACAAGCTCACCCAGACGGTCACCGACGCCATGCTGCCGGCGGTCAAGACCGAGCTGGAAGGCATCTTGCCCCAGCTGGAGGCGGCCTTGGGCTCAGACGCCAAGATCGGCTCGCTCACGGCCGTCGACCTCGCCGGCATCAAGGGGTTCTCGGCCGATGCCACCTTCACCCTGGACAAGATCCCATTCAAAGCCACGCTGTACTTCCTGATCAACGGCAACCTCGAGTATCAGGTGACCACGCAGGCGGCGCAGGATAAGTGGGCGACGATGGAGCCGGTGTTCAAGAGCGCCATGGACAGCTTCAAGGCCGCTCAGTAAGCCGGCCTTCGGCACTCCCGGAGGCAAACGGGGCGGGCGGCTCCTGCAGGAGCCGCCCGCCCCGTCCTCGTTCAGCCGTCAGGCGGCGCACGATGCGTCCGCCGACTGCGCCGCCCACGGCGCTCCGCAGGGGTCAGTCCACGACGATGCCCAAGCCCGAGGCCGTGAAGAGCGGATCGAGCGTCACGCCTTCGGCCTCGAAGGCGGCGCGACCCCCCTGCTCGCGGTCCACCACGCAGAGCACGCCCTTCACCGGCAGGCCGGCCTCGCGCAGGCGGCGCACGGCGGAGAGCGCCGCGCCGCCCGAAGTCACTACATCCTCCACGACGACGACCGCCTGGCCGGCCTCAGCGCGACCCTCGAAGAGCTTCCTGGTGCCGTACTCTTTCTCTTCCTTGCGGACGATCACGAAGGGCTTGCCGCACTGCAGCGAGAGCGCGGCGACCAGGGCAACCGCCCCCAGCTCGGGCCCGGCCAGCACGTCAAAGGGCTCGTAGGCAGCCAGCTTGGCGGCCAGCCCGGCGGCGATATCGCGCAACAGGTCCGGCTGCGTCTCGAACAGGTACTTGTCGAGATAGAAGCGGCTGCGTCTGCCGGAGCGCAGCAGGAAGTCGCCCTCCAGGAAGCTTGCCTTCATCAGGCGCTCGCCGAGCTCGCTCACTGTCGTCCTCCCCAAGGATGATCCGGCCCGATCGCAGCAACCGCGCCGCGGTCCGGCGGCCTTTGCCTGTCGCCCGGTGAGCAGCAGCTACCGGTGACGCGGCGGCTCAGCTGCCGGCGACCGACATGCCCTCGATGGCCACAGAAGGCGTGAGCACGCTGCCGCTGGGGACCCAGCGAGCGTCGTCGCCGAGAGCCACGACGCCGCGCAGCATGCCGGGTATGTCGCCCGCCAGCGTGACCTCGCGCAGCGGCCGGCCCAGCCGTCCGCTCTCGATGAGGACGCCGCTGATTCCGACCGAGAACTCGCCCGAGACCGGATTGGCGCCGGAGTGCACGCCGACCACGTCGGTGACTACGACTCCGTGCTCGATGCCGGCGATGACGTCCGCCACCGGCGACGTGCGGCCCCCGAGCACCATGTTGGTGGGCCGCACGGAAGGTCCCGACTGGTAGGAGCCGCGCCCGCCGTTGCCGGTGGAGGCGCGGCCCGCCTTGTGGGCCGTGTACGTGTCGTAGAGAAAGCCCTGGAGCGTGCCGCCGGAGATAATCGGTGTACGGCGGCACGGCACTCCCTCGCCGTCGAACGGGGCGCTGGCGAGGCCCTCCGGGTGGATGCCGTCATCGGCCAGATCCAGCAGCTCGGCGGCCACGGCTTTGCCTTCCAGCGAGGCGAACAGCGAGCGGCCCTTCTGCACGGCGTCGGCAGTGAGAGCCGAGCCCAGCACACCGATGACAGACGCCGCCGTGAACGGTTCCAGCACGACCGTGCCCTTGAAGCTGGGGCACGGTCGTGCGCCCAGCAGACGGCAGGCCCGCTCGGCCGCCTCGCGGCCACATTTCACGGGATCCAGGAGAGCGGGGTCCCGGCCCACGTCGTAGGCGACGCCGGTCTCTACCCCGCCGTCCTGCTCGGCCAGCACGTACAGGAACAGATAACTGTGATTGACCCGGTACGTCCCGCGGATGCCGGTGGTGCTGGCGATGACCACCTCGGCGTCCTCGTCCACGTAGATGGTGTCTTCGACCAGCTTGACGCGGCCGTCGTAGTCCAGCGCTGCCCGCTCGCAGCGGATGGCCAGGTCGATCTTCTCCGCCTGTGACACGCGCCCCAGGTTCTCGTTGAAAAGGACGAGATCCTTCACAGCGCCTTCCTGCGGCTGCGGCAGCACCGAATGCTCGTCCGGCTGCGTCACCGAGGCGTGCGCCACGGCCCTGTCGACCAGCTGGGCGAGCGTCTGGTGGCCGGTGTCCGAGCTATATGCATACCCCATGGATCCGTTGCTCAGCACGCGCAGGCCGACGCCGGTGCGGCGCGCCTCAGTGAGCTGCTCTACGCCGCCCTGGTAGACCTTGATGCGCCGGCTCAGGGAGCGCTCGCCGTAGACCTCGGCGCCCGTGACGTTGCGGGCGGCGGCCAGTTCGAGCAGCGTGTCGACGGTCTTCTGCAGCGGCGGGGCTTGCGCCCCACCCGAGCCACCGGAAGCATCGTGGACGGCCTCAATCACGCCGTACCTCCCACCGTCATCTCGCTGACGCGAAGGGTGGCCTGCCCGCTGCCCACCGGCACACCCTGCCCGTCCTTGCCGCAGATGCCGGACCTGACATCCAGATCGTCGGCGATCATGTCGATGCGCTGCAGAATATCGATGCCGCTGCCGATCAGCGTGGCCCCGCGCAGCGGCGTGGTGAGGCGCCCGTGCTCGATGAGATAGCCCTCGGCGACGCCGAAGACGAAGGCTCCGCTGGCCGGCTCTACCTGGCCGCCGGCCAGGCTGGCAGCGTAGAACCCGTGGTCGGTGGCCTCGATGACGTCGCCCGGCGTGGACGAGCCGCTAGCTATGTACGTGGTGGTCATGCGCGGGATGGGGATATGGCGGAACGACTGCCGGCGGCCGTTGCCCGTGGATCTGACCCCATCGCGGCGGGCATGCAGACGATCATACAGATAGCCGGTCAGACGCCCCTTGTCTATGACCAGGGTGCGCTGCGTAGGCACGCCCTCGTCGTCGAAAGCGGCCGAGCCCCAGCCATTAGGCAGACCGCCGTCGTCGTAGGCGCTGACGATGGACGCCGCGATCACGTCGCCGAGCTTGCCGGCGTAGATGCTGGCGCCCTTGCTCACGGCGTCAGCTTCTAGTCCGTGGCCGCAAGCCTCGTGGAACAGGACGCCTCCGAAGCCGTTGGCCAGCACAACAGGCATGGCCCCGGCCGGCGTGGGCTTGGCGTCCAGCATGGTGACGGCCTTTTCGGCGGCGGTCCTGGCGACGCTCGCCGCCGCCCGCTCGTCGACGATCTCGAAACCGGCGCTCTGCCCGAGCGCCTCAAAGCCTGTCTGGATGATGCCGTCGCGGCGCGCGACCACACTGACCACGTACCGCAGGCGCGTGCGGTCGTCCCGCACCGCTTCGCCGAGTGAGTTGACAATGAGGATGCGCTGACGCGTCTCGCCGTACGTGACGGTGCACTGCACCACGAGGTCGCTCAACGCGCGTGACTCTTCGTTGCCGACGTGCAACAGGGCCGCCTTGCGTTCCACACCGACCGTCTCCGGCGGGATCTGGACGGGATGCAGCCCCGGACTGCTGCGCACGGGGCCCAGATCCGTGACTTCGGCGCGCGGCCGCGCGGCCGCCGCAACGGCCACAGAATCGGCGGCCGCGAACAAGGCCGCCTCTCCCATTTCGTCGGAATGGGCGTAGTACGTGCGCTCGCCGTCGCACAAACGCACGCCGAAACCGAGCTCGCGGCCGCCCGTTACCTGGTCGATGCGGCCGTCGTCCAGTCGCATGCCGAGACTGTCGCGATCCTCCACGAAGACCTCTGCGAAGTCGCCGCCGCGCAGCAGGGCGCGGCGCAGCGTGGCCTGCAGAAGGTCGATGCTGAGGCCGCCGGGGTTCATGGCTCTTCTGCCGGTGCTGCGGCAGCGGGCGAGAACGCCCGCAGGACCTCGCCGGCGGCGGCACGCAGCTGCAGCGCCGCCGGCGCGGCCGGCGGCAAGGCGAGGAGGAGGCCATCGGAGAAGTAGAGCCCGACGCGCGCCCGGCGCGAGCGTCGGCGCCGAAGGGCGATGGCGGCAGCCGCGGTCAGCAGAGTGAGACGGGCGGCGCCGCTCACAGGCCGGCTCCGACCTCATCGACCTTCGCACCGAGTGCGCGCCGCAGCTCGTAGAGAAGCAGGCCGAGAGACGACGGGCGCGCCCGCGTCACGATCACGGCGCGGCGACCGTGGTCTCGGAGCGCGGCCACGGCGCCGTCTGGCGTGTCTACGACGACTTGCTCGACGCCGCCTTCACGGAGGCTCGCGGCCGCTTCGTCGGCGGCGGCGAACAGGCCGTCGACGGAGCGTCGGGCCGCCTGGGCGGACACCGGTACGCCGGCGGCGTGCAGAGCGCCGTCGGCCTCTATGACGGCGAGCGCCACCACGTCCGGGAACGAGCTGAGGACTGTGTCCAGCACTGTGTGCAGGGATGAATGCGAGGTCGTCACCTGTCAGGGCCTCCGGCAAGAACGGGGCCACTCTATCACGGGCATAGTGCGGCTCAGGCCGTTGTATGAACGCGAAGCGAGCAGACCAGATGGCAGCAGTCGCCACCGCAGCGGATCGACTCGCCATCGGCTCCGAGGGGCCCGCTCGGCGTACCTCCAAGGGCCTGTACGACACCCTCCAAGTAGGCGCGATGCATACCACAGGCAAGGTCCGGATGCCGGCCGCCGGTCTCGCGAAAGACGCAGTTGCGCACGTCAACGTGCAGGCCGTCATCGGCCAGCCAGACACGTGGCAACAGGCCCTGGCCTTCGGCCACAGCCCGCACCGCATCGGCCAGGTCGGCCGCCCGTCCCGGTTGTGCGCCCAGATCGGCCAGATAGCGGCGGCCCTCTGCCTGCCCGGCCTCGCGGCAGACCGCCTCGGCGGCCTCCTGCGTGGCCGTGGCGGCAACGACTTCCAGAGCGAGCTCGGCAAGCAGCTCGTAGCGCCGTGGCGGTATGGCGAAAACCTGTACGCCGGTGGCCAGGCCGTAAAGCTTTGCCGGCCGCCCACCTCCAGGACTGCGCCTTTGAGAGGCCACCAGAAAGCCGGCCTGCTCCAGCTTGCCAAGGTGCATACGGGCCACGTTTGGGTGCAGACCGAACTGCTCCGCGACGTCTACGACGGTCACCTGAGCGCCCGGACGCTCCGCGATATGGCGGTAGATGCCGAAACGGGTATCGTCCGCGAGCACTGCGCTCGCCAAATGCTCACGTTCCACAGTTCCCCTTCCGCCCGTCGCGAACCGGCAGCCCGCCTTGCCTACCGGGGATGCTACCGCTCGCGCCGTACTGCGTAAACACGTTGGCTACAGTGCGTCACAGCGGCAGCCGCCGCCTCTATGCCTCCATCACATAGCGGGAGGCGATGGGCACTCCCGCGCGGAGGGTGGCCTCAACGCTGCAGTACCTGGTCTCCGAGAGCGCGATCGCACGCTGCAGCTTGGCCTCGCTGACGTCGCCTTTGACGTGGTAGACGACCTCGATGGACGTGTATTCCTGCGGGTACTCTTCGGCCTTCTGACCGACGACCTCGACGCTCAGCGCTTCCAGCGGCTGCCTCATCTTGCGCAGCACGTCGACCACGTCCATAGCCGTGCAGGCGCCGGCCGCGAGCAGGAGGAGGAGCATGGGCGTAGGGCCAGAAGCGGCGTCGGCGCCGCCACCCGAGATCTCGATGGAACCGTGCTCGGTGAGCCCTTCGCAGCGCAGGCCCTCTCCAGTCCAACGCACCTCGACCGACCTGGTCGCCACTGCACACCTCCTCACCGCCCTTGACCGGCCGGCGCTCGCCTAACGGTTGCCGAAGCGTATACCCGGCGCATAGGGTTTCGCGCATGAGTGTCTTCCAAGCGTTCATACTCGGCCTCACCCAGGGACTCACCGAGTTCCTGCCGATCTCCAGCTCGGCGCATCTGATCATCATCCCGTGGCTGTTCAACTGGCACTACCTCCTCGACCACCCGGACTTCAACAAGACCTTCGACGTCGCCCTGCACGCCGGCACGTTCCTCGCCGTGCTCGTCTACTTCTGGCGCGACATCGTCGAGCTCCTTCGCGCCTGGGGCGGATCTATTGCGCGACGCAGCATCCGCTCGCCGCAGGAGCGCCTGGTGTGGATGCTGCTCGTCAGCACCATCCCGGCCGGCGTCATAGGGGTGGCCTTCGAGTCGTTCGTGGAAACCCGCCTGGGCAAGCCGTACCTCATCGCCATCCTGATGTTCGTCTTCGCGCTGGTCATGTGGTACGTCGACATGCACGCTCGCCTGGAGCGGGAGATCCACAAGGCCGGCCTGGCCGATGCCCTGCTCATCGGCTTCGCTCAAGCACTCGCCCTGGCCCCAGGAGTGTCCCGCTCCGGCATCACGATGGTCATGGGCATGGCGCGCGGGTTCACACGTGAGGCGGCCGCACGCTACTCGTTCCTGTTGACCGTCCCGGTCATCGGCGGCGCGGCCGTCTACAAAGCCCTCCAGGTAGCCCAGAACGGCCTGCCGGCCGGCGCCGCCTTGCCGTTCGTCGTCGGCATGGCCACGGCGGCCATCAGCGGCTTTGCCGCCGTATGGTTCCTCCTGGCGTACCTGCGTCGGCACAACTTCGCGCCCTTCGTCATCTACCGCATCCTGGCTGCTGCGGCGATCCTGATCATCATCGCCACGGGCCTGCGCGCCGCCAGCGGCACCTGAGCCGCACAGGCGGCGCCCCTGGCAGCGCGGCGCCCTTTGCTATACTCGTGACCTGTCCCGTCGCCATCTCGTGTTCTGGAGCCTGCACGTGCGCACACTGTCGCTCGGGGATCGCGGCAAAGAGGTCATCGACGTCCAGCAGCGGCTGTACGCATTGGGCTTCGATCTCGGTGGCGAAGGTCTGGACGGATTCCTCGGCAGGCGCACGCAGGCGGCGCTGCGCGCCTTCCAGCAGCGGCGCGGCCTGATCGTCGACGGCGCCGTAGGGGCCAATACGTGGCGCGAACTGGTCGAGGCCGGCTACGAGCCCGGTGAGCGCCTGCTGTACCTGCGCGTGCCTCCGTTCCGCGGCGACGACGTGCTCGGTCTTCAGGTAAAGCTCAATCTGCTCGGCTTCAACGCAGGGCCGGAGCGGGGCATCTTCGATCAGGCCGTCGACCACGCGGTCAAGGAGTTCCAGCGCAACGCCGGCCTGCAGCCGGACGGGGTGGTCGGCGAGGCCACGCTGGCCATGCTGGACGCCGTGCGCAAGGCGGAGAGCGGCTGCGAGGGCAAGAAGATCCCGGATCGCGACGAAGGCTTTGTCGCGGCTCGCACACTGACCGGACAAACGGTCGTGATAGACCCCGGCCACGGGGGCGCCGACCACGGCGTGACCGGCGCCCGCGGGCTGAAGGAGAAGGACTACACGCTGGCCTTGGGCCTGCGGCTGGCCCAGCTGCTGCGCGCTGAGGGCTGCCGCGTGCGGCTCACGCGAGAGCGCGACGAGCGAGTGGGCACCTATGCGCGCGCCGAGGCGGCTGACGCGGCGCGCGCCGATTTCTTCATCTCGCTGCACCTGGCCTCAGACGCCTCGCCGGAGGCCCACGGCGCCGCCTGCTACTTCTTCGAGCGCAACCACTATTTTTCGGAGCATGGCCTGCGTCTTGCGGGCTGCCTGTGCTCTCGCCTCGCCGTGCTGGGACTGCGTACGGCGCCGCCGATGGGGCGCAACTACGCCCTGCTGCGCGAGCCGCGCGCCATCGCCGTGGTTGTCGAGCCTCTCTTCGTCAGCCACCCAGCCGACGAGGACCTGGCTCTCAGGTCAGACCATCCAGACCGCATTGCGGGTTCGCTGCTGGCCGGGCTCAGCGACTACCTTCTGCGCTCCGGCAACGCCGTCGAAGCCGTTCGATGAGCACGCAGCCGGTCACCTTCACGGTTACGCAGCGCCAGCGACTGCGCGAGCTGGGCGGAACGGACACCGACGCCACCTTCGCCGACGCGGCCGCCCGCGACCTTGGGTTCAAGGAGCTTGAGCGACGCCTGACGGCACGCGGCCGACGGCACCTTCAGGAGCTGCGCGACGGCACCCGTACACCGGCCATGTGTCGTCTGTCCGACACGCTGCGAGCGGCTCTCACCGGCGCCGGCTTTGTCGAAGTGGTCACGCCGCACATCGTCTCGTCCGACGCGCTGCTGAAGATGGGCATACCGGCGAACGACCCGCTGACCGAGCAGATCTTCTGGCTGGACGGCGCGCACTGTCTGCGACCCATGCTCGCCCCAAACCTGTACACAGTGTGGCGGCGGCTCGGGCGCACCTGGACCCGCCCGTTCGGCATCTTCGAGGTCGGCACCTGCTTTCGACGCGATTCGCACGGCAGCCAGCACCTGAACGAGTTCACCATGCTGAATGCGGTCGAGGTCGGGACGCCTTCGGAGGAGCGCCGCTCGCGTCTGGAAGAATTGGCACGGCTGGTGCTCACGGCGGCGGGCATCGATCGCTTCGAACTGCAAACGGTCGAATCAGGAGTGTACGGCGATACCGTCGACGTGCTGGTCGACGGTATCGAGGTGTGTTCCACGGCCATGGGGCCGCATCCGCTCGACGATGCCTGGGGCATCACCGAGACGTGGGTCGGCCTGGGCTTTGGCCTGGAGCGGCTCCTGCTAGCGCGCGACGCGCATCAGAACATCGAGCGCGTCGCCCGCAGCCTCAGCTACCTGGACGGCGTGCGGCTGCACCTTTAGCAGCAAAGAGGAAAGGGGGGCGCGAAGGCGCGCCGCCCCCCCTTTCTGCTCCTGTCTCGAGCGGCGGATCTTCACCCAGCCGCCCGGCATCTCCCGCAGCCCAGAGACAGCAGCCGCTTCGGCTGCCGGTCTGCTCCTGGCTCTGCCGGCGCCCCACCGCCCACTTTCGCCGCCGTGGACCAAGGGTCCGCGCCAGGCCTTGGCGTACGTTCAGTGCCTGGTTCGCCTGCGGCCGCCCGGCTCTAGCGACGCCCGGCTACGCCGGCTGCTAGTGCCCCAGCAACGCGTCGATCTTCTTGACGCCGTCGGAGGCATCCTCGGCGTAGGCATCGGCGCCGATCTGGTCGGCCCAGCGCTGGGTGCAGGGCGCGCCGCCGACGACGACCTTGTACTGGCCGCGCAGGTCGCGCTCCTTGAGGGCGGCGACGAGCTTCTTCTGCTCCTCCATCGTCGTCGTCAGCAGGGCGCTCATGCCGATCACGTCGGCGTGATGCTCCTCGGCCTTGCTGAGGAAGGTCTCCAGGGCGCAGTCGCGGCCCAGGTCGTAGACCTCGTAGGAGTTGGCTTTCAAGTAGGCGATCACGATCGCCTTGCCGATGTCGTGCACATCGCCCTGCACGGTGCCAAGGACGATCACGCCCTTGCCGCCGGCGCCCTCGCCCAGGGCGGCGTTGGTGATCGACATGGCGCCTTCCATGGCCTGGGCGGCCATCATCAGCTCGGGCAGGAAGAGCTCGCCCGACTCGAACAGCTCGCCGACCTCGGCGATGCCGCGGACGAAGCCCTGCTGCATGATCTCGGCCGGGGCGATGCCGGCGGCCAGGGCCTGCGTGGCGATCGCAACGGCCGCCTCGCGGTCCTGCTCGACGATGGACGCTGCGGCTTGGGTGAACAGGTCGTCGGTCATTGCGCCGGTCTCCTCCTCATGTCTGGTTCATCATCGACATGTCCTGACGCGCGACCGCGCGCCCGACGTATAGTGGTCACTCTGCGGGAAGTATATAGATAGGCTCAAGCGGGCTCCAACGGGTGTGCACTCGCCCGTTTGTACAAGGTTGCGTCCCATTGCATATCGTCCATACACTGCTTTCATGCTCATCGCCACTTCGCTGATAAAGACGGACGTCTTCCTGATCCTGATTCTGGGGCTGACCGCGTTCGTCGTGGCCGCTGCGCCGAAGATCAAATTGCCACCTACGGTCGGCCTGGTGCTCGTCGGGCTGTTCCTGAACATGACCGGCATCTGGCACGCCACGCTGAACCCCGATCTGGTGTTCTATGTGTTGCTGCCGGTCGTAATCTTCGAGGCCTCCTTCAATCTCACGACCCACGATTTCTTTGCCGACTGGCAGCGGACCGTCTTTATGGCCTTCCCCGGAGTCGGGGTGATGGTCGTCCTTGTCGGCTACGGCATGCACCTCCTCGGGCAGCCGTACTCTGTCGCGTTCCTGTTCGCCGCCATCATTGCGGCCACGGACCCGGTGAGCGTGGTCGCCCTGTTCCGCGATCTGGGGGTGGCGCCTCGGCTGCGCACGATCGTCGAGGCAGAAAGCATCATGAACGACGGCACGGGCGCCGTCGCTTTTGCCGTCACCCTGGCCATCCTCCTGGGGGGCCATGCCACCATCGGATGGGCAGCGGGCAAGCTTGTGTGGATGTGTCTCGCCGGCATGGGGATCGGAACGGCGTTCGCCTTTGGCACACTGGCACTGCTGCGGGTCTTCCACGAGTGGAACAGCTGGCATGTGGTGCTCACGCTGTCGATGGTGCTGGCCTACGGTTCATTCGTGATGGCGGAGCATCTGCAGGCGTCGGGAGTGCTCGCGGCCATGATGGCCGGCTTCATCATGGGCAACTACGGTCATCACGGCAGGATCCATGACGAATTGCGGGGCATGCTGACGCAGTTCTGGGAATACGGCGCATTCTTTGTCAACGGTCTTGTCTTCCTCTTGGTGGGGCTCGTGGTCGACTGGCGAGTGGTGGGCCACAACATCCTGCTGGTGATCGGCGCCTTCGTCTTCACGCTGATCGCGCGAGCCGTCATCATCTACGGGTGGGACAGCCTTGCTCGAATCGTGCGACTGGGACTCGTGCCACGTCGCTGGAACCACGTCCTCTGGTGGGGCGGCCTGCGGGGCACGGTGCCGGTGGCACTGCTGCTCACCGTGCCCGTCGGCTTCCCGCATCTCGCCATCGTGCAGGCCCTGGTCCTGGGCACGGTCATGGCTTCTTTGCTGGTCGAGGGCACCAGTATCCCGCTGCTGGTCGGCAAGCTTGGGCTGCTGGGCACACACCCGCGCCACGGCGAAGCGACCGGCCATCCCCACAAGCCGCTGGCGAGCGAGGCCACAGACCCGTCCTGACGCCCGCCACGTAGCCGGGCATCGCATCTTCCTCGCTGGCTCTTCTCCAAAGGCGCAGCTCGCCCTCTTAGACGTGAAGTTCACACCCGTGCCTCGGACACGCAGTTCGCGCGGTGCCATCGCGGCCCGTGCCCATATGAGTTCGGGGGCGGGACGCGAAGCGCCCCGCCCCCGAACGTCACTCTGACCAGCCGAACCGGCGACCAGTCTCACTTCACCTTGCTGATGTCGATGTTGAGCTGCTTGATCTCAGTCACCTCGTCGAAGCACCAGTCGCTCAGCTCACGGCCCAGGCCGCTCTTCTTCACGCCGCCGAACGGCGAGAGCTGGTCCCAGCAGTTGTTCGTCTCATTGATGAGCACGGTGCCGCACTCGATACCCTCGCCGAGCAGGAACGCTGTGCGCAGGCTGCTCGTGAAGGCGGCACCCTGCAAGCCGTACGGCGTCTCGTTGGCGATCCGCAGGCACTCGTCCAGGTCCTTGAACGTCATGATCGGCGCCACCGGCCCGAAGGTCTCGTCGCGCGCCATCAGGAAGTCCGAGGTGACGCCGTCCACGATGGTGACGTCCGAATACATGCCCTCGATGTTCCCGCCCATGAGGAACGTGCCACCGCGCTCGCGGGCGTCGTCGTAATGCGACTTCACCTTGGCGACGTTGGAGAGGTTGTTGAGCGGACCCATGTCGGTGTCCTCGTCGAGAGGATTGCCCACCTTGACCTTCTTGGCCCGCGCCACCAGCTTCTCGACGAACTCGTCGTGGATCGCCTGGTGCACGAGGATGCGCTCAGAGGCGGTGCAAACCTGGCCGGCCAGATAGAAGCAGCCGGTGATCGTGGCCTCGACGGCCTCGTCGAGGTTGGCGTCGTCCATCACTACCAGCGGGCCGTTGCCCCCCAGCTCGAGCATCAGACGCTTGATGCCGGCGACCTCGGTGAGACGCTGACCGGTTACCGTCTCGCCGGTGAAATGAATGGCGTTGGTGCCCGGATTGCGGACGATCTCTTCGCCGACCGTGCCGCCTGGGCCGGTGACCACGTTGACCGAGCCCTTGGGGAAGCCGGCCTCTTCGTAGATCTCCGCCAGCATGAGGGCGCTGTACGGGGTGGTGCTCGCCGGCTTGATGACGACCGCGTTGCCGGCCGCCAGGGCATGCGTGATGGCGATGTTCGGAATGTCGGCCGGCCAGTTCCAGGGTGAGATGACGCCGATGACGCCCATCGGCTGGTGCATCACCAGGATGCGCTTGTTGAGCGTGTCCTCCTGGATGGAAGGATTGATCCTGCCGCGGTAGCGCTTGATGCCTTCGCCGGCCTCGATGTAGTGCGGGTTGCAGTAGTCGGCCAGCTCGCTGATTGCCTCGACGATGGTCTTGCCGCACTCGCGGCACAGGACCCGGGCGTCGTGTTCCAGCCGCCGGGTCGCGATGGCGCTGGCCCTCTCCATGAGCTTGGCGCGCGCCGGGATGGAAAGCTTGGCCATCTCCTTCTGCGCCTTCTTGGCCACCTCGACCGCCCTCTGCGCGTCCTTGACCGTGCCCTTCGGCACCGAGCCGATCAGGCTCCCGTCGCCGGGCGAGAAGACGTCGAAGCGCTCGCCGCTCTCAGACTCGACCCACTCGCCGCCGATGAACATCTTGTAGTCCATCGGTGCGTCGGCCGGTGCCGGGTACGGCGTCGGATACGGGCTCGCGGCCCGGACTTCAGTGGTCGACATGCTCTGCTCCTTTCGGGCAACCTCTGCGGCGCGCAGTTCCGAGCGCCGCCCCTACCGATCCAGGCGGTGGGCGATGGCCGCCAGGCCATCGCCCACCGCCTGGATTCATCTTCAGATCAGGCCTTCTCGTAGCCCCCCTTGCCGGCCCGCATGACCCAGAACTTGGTGAGCACCCAGTAGACGGCGCCGGAGACGATGACGCACGGGATCGACGCGCTGACCCACTTGAACGGGAAGTGCTGAGCGTAGGTCAGCGGATTCAGCAGGTACCAGTACAGGAAGAAGCCCGCCGCGGTGGCCAGGAAGGCTGCCGGATTGACACCGGCCCAGAAGTAGTAGCGACCCTTCGACGAGTAGTCGTAGAGCGACGGCAGATGAAGGGTGTTCTTGCGGAAGGCGTAGAAGTCGACGATCTGCACGGCGCAGATGGGGGCGAAGATGAGGCCCAGGAAGTACATGAACGTGTTGACGTGGTTCATGAACGGGTCCTGCAGGAAGGCGCAGACGATGATCACGGGAGCGAGCACGAGCAGGGTCGTCCACTTGTAGGTCAACCGGTACTGCAGGGCCGGAATCTGCTTCAGACCGATGGCCGAGGCATAGACGCCGACGATGGCAGTGCCGATGTTGGCGAGGGCGATGAAGATGAGCGCCACGATGCCCATCCACACGCCGAGGGTCTTGACGAAGAAGATCGATGGGTCAGGGTCGCCGTGCACCAGACCCGCGTAAAGCCCGATGAGGCCGACCACACCGGTGACCATTCCCAGACAGATCATCGAGGGCCACATCGCCTGCTTGCAGCTGCGGCTCATGCGCATTACGCCGCCCATGTACGGCCACCAGCTCAAGACTGTGGCCACCAGGATCTCGAAGCCCAGGGTGTAATCGAGGTGGATATCTCCGGTTGAGGCTGAGGGCTTCGCGGAGGCCAAGGCGTGGAAGCCGAACTTGACGAGCAGGGTGACCAGCACCATCAGGCCGGCGACCGAGACGGCAGCGGCGATCCACACCGAGTTGTTGCGGATAGAGTCTGCCCCTCCGACGACCATCCAGTAAACGATGCCCAGGATCACGAGTGTGACGATGACCGAGATCTTGTACTTCCACGATGGGCCGATCCAGCCGGCAGCCTCCATGATGTTGCCGGTGGCCCGCCCTAGCAGAATGATCAGGATGCAGTTCCATCCGACGATCGAGGCGTACTGTGCGAAGATGCCGAAGGCGGAGCCGCGGCTGCCGTACTGCGGCTTGCAGGCGGCGATGGTGTCGATGCCGTACTTCACGCTGATCGGCATGGCGGCGACGGTGACGAAGTACATGCCGACCAGCGAGCCGGCGATCATCGCCAGCGTGCCCATGCCGGCGTTCAGATACCAGGAGACTGCGCCGCCGATGCTATAGCTCCAGGCGGCGACGCCGGCGCTCAGCGTAACGCCGAAGATGCCGACAAGGCCCCAGTTGCGCTCCTGCGGCAGGACGGGCCAGCTGCCCTCGGCTGCCTGGTGAAGCGCCTCTGATTCGACGGACTTGCCTGCTGGTGCCGCTATCGTTCCCTGTGCTCCATCACTCATCGCGCCACCCACCCGATGATCAGCAGGATGACCGGGACGATGAGGCCGACGGTGGCCAGCAGCCAGTGCTGCGCCTTGGTGAGGACCTCGCCCTCGTAGCTTGGATCCTCGGCTATCATGAGCCGCTGGGCCAGTTCGGCCTCCATCTCGGCTCGCTGTTCTTCCTTCGTTGCCATTGCAACCCCCAGACAGTGTGAGAAGCCGCGGCGCCCCCCGGCGCCGCGGCTCTGCCAGTTGCGGCTCAGACGCCGATCGGTGCTCCGATACGACGCTTCATGAGCTCCACGCAGTTGATCTTCACGCCGAGCAGCTCGGCGATGCGTGCCTTGGCCTCGATACCCTTGGCGGCGCCGGCCACGGCCGTGATCACGCCGATGTCGAGCTCTTCGCGCAGACGGCGCATGACCGTCGAGTCGCAGAGCTCGAGGACGCTGATGCCGAGCCTGTCGGCCACGTACTGCTTCGCTTCCGGAAGCCTCATCTTCCTGCTGAGCTGCATCCGCGCTACCAGATCTCCGGCGGTGCGGATACCACCCATGGATGAGGCGACCGAGTGAGCGATGCTCATGCCGCTCGGGTCGCCGGTGCCCACCTACAAGCCGTCTGCCTTGCCGATCATGACCATCGCGGCGCTGCAGCGGGAGACGACGTCGATCGGCGGCACCTCGAACATCGGCACGCCGCCGACGCCCATGCCGACGTTAGGATGGATCGGAATGGTGGCCTCGGCGGAAACCGCCTTGACGAAGGTGACCGCTCGGGCCAGGTTCCAGGGCGTAGAGCGCCGCGAGTTGGTGTTGACCACCGGCCCGAAGATGTGGGCCCCGGCTGCCTCGACGACGTGCAGCTGCTGCTGGGGCCACATGCCGGCCAGTCGCTGGCCGTCGTACTCCACCTGGCCGTGGAAGCCGAGCACGCACTCGGCCGCCATGCCGACCTCGATCGCCAGATCGGTGGTCTTTGCGGCGTGCTCGACCGCCTGCAGGGTGGCCAGGAACTCGCCATCGCCGGTGGAGGCGGTGGTGTCGAAGTTGATCCCGTCGGCGCCCACCTCGGCCATCTTGTCGGTGTACCAATTGAGGTCCTCGACGACGGTCGCGGCCGCCTGCTCGGTGGCCGCACGGGCGCCGGCGATGTCGCCCCGTGGCAGCAGGTCGGCCGGATTGGGATAGGGCCCGTCGGGCTGGAAGTAGAGGCCCAGGTTGGGCATGAAGCCGTAGAAGACGGGGATGATGGTGTTGGCCAGCACGGCCTCGACGTGGTTTTGCTCCAGCACTACGATCGGTTTGGCCGGCTTGACCGAGTAGTCGGTGTGGCCCACCTCCATGGTGTCGAAGGCGAAGGCGCGCTCGAAGACGCGGAACGCCTGCTCGCGGGAGAGGGGCAGGCCGACACCGGAGGAGAGCTGGGCCGAGTAGAGGCTGTTGGTCGAGCCGTCCTTGGTGAGCACCGCCTCGTGTCCACGCTCCACCCCCCAGACGCGGATGGGGTTGGCGAACATCTCGAAGAGGTAGTCGAACTCGTCGGGCTCGAGGGTCGGGATCTTGCCCTTCTTGGCGGCGTCCGCCGAGCCGGCGGCAAGATCTTCGCGGACCTCCTCCGGCGTCATCTCCACGGCGTAGCCGTCGCCCATGCGGGTGAGGATGGTCGTCACCTGGCGCGCCCCCTTTCAACGCGGTGAACGGCCGGTTGGTCTCCCACCCGGCCTTGACCTGGCGCTTACTCATCCGGATGGATGAGTTGCTGGCGCAAAACCTAACACCGGTTCGCGCAGCGTGCAAGGGATTCGTCAGGCGATCGAGCTCGCGGCCTCCTGCCGCGACGTCGTTGGTCTGGCCGGCCGCGCCAGTGGGTCAGCGACCACGCATGCCGCCGCGGCCGCGTGCCGGCGCTGCCGCTGGCGCGGGCGCGGTGGCGGTCGCGGTGGCGGCGGTGGCGATCATGCGCGAGCGCACGTCCGCCAGGAACTGGCGCAGCAGGCGCAGGATCGGCGTGGGATCGTACGCCTTGCCGTGGATCTCGACCTGGACGGCAACGCCGTCGGCCACCGCCGCCGTGAACTGGCCGAGCGCGCGCAGCTCGGCGTCGGACTCCGGCGGGAGGTCGTCGAGACCGAGCCACTCGATGTTCCAGTCATACCAGAGATCGTAGAGGTACACGAGACGCTGACGCAGATGCCGGTCACGCACGGCGTGAGGCAGGATGTCGAAGTAGCTGCTGCACAACTCCGCGTCTGTCGCCATGCGCGCGCAATTGGCGATGAAGCTGTCCAGTCGCTCGGCCTCCGACAGGCGCTCAGACACGTCGCTCGCCAGAGCGGCACACCCGTCGAGGACGATCTCGTCGACGATCGCGCCCATCAGCCCAGCCTTGTTCCCGAAGTAGTAACGGGTCGCTGCCTTGTTCACCCCGGCCTCTTCGGCGATGGCCTCCAGCGTGATCGCCTCGAAGCCTCTAGCGACCAGCAAGCGCTTGGCGGCTTGCAGGATCTTCAGGGCAGTAGGGTGCAGACTGGCGGCCGGATCGTGCACGGCCACTCCGCGGCCGTTGAACACGTCGCGCCTGCTGTTGCGGGGAGCGCTCATCGGCACAAGGATTACCGAGGCAGGGCGCGCAAGTCAATGGTGCGGGGTCGCCGAACCGCGCCACCCGCCGGTGATGCGCGCGCCACCCGGCGCTCCCCCGATTGCAGCCCGTACGCCAACGCGGCCACCGGTGTCCCCGCTGGACCAGGCATTGGTCGCCGAGCAGCGCAGGGCGGCGCCGAGCCACGCGGCAAGTGAACCGAGGGAGTATGTGGGCCGCTCGCCGGGCACACAGGTCGGCGGCCGCGCGGCGAGGCGGACGCGGGTCAGTGGCCGCACGACGAGGCGGACGCGGTCAGTGGCCGCACGACGAGGCAGACACGGTCAGTGGCCGCGCGGCGAGGCAGACACGGCCGCATTCAAACGGGCTAGCACGCTGGTGAGGAACTCGCGCAGCAGAGCGAGAGCCGGCGCGGGATCGTACGCCTTGCCGTGGATCTCGGCCTGGATGGCGATCCCGTCCGCCACGGCCGCAGTGAACTGACCGAGAGCGCGCAGTTCCGTGTCCAGTTCGGGTTCCAGGCCGTCCAGGCCGAGCCACTCGATGTTCCAGTCGTACCAGAGGTCGTAGAGGTACATGAGCCGCTGACGCAGATGCCGGTCACGCAGGGCATGTGGCAGGATGTCGAAGAAACCGCTGTATCCCTCCACATCCGTGGACAGACGGACGATGTTGGCGACGAAGCTATCCAGGCGCTCCGACTCGGACATGCGCTCGGAAACGTCGCTGGCGATGGAGGCACATTCGTCGAGGACGATCTCGTCGACGATCGCTCCCATCAGCCCGGCCTTGCTGCCGAAGTAGTAGCGGGTCGCCGCCTTGTTCACGCCGGCCTCTTCGGCGATGGCCTCCAGCGTGATGGCCTCGAACCCTCGTGTGACCAGCAGCCGCTCGGCGGCCTTCAGGATCTTCAGCGCCGTGGGATGAAGCGTGGCGGCAGGGTCGTGGACCGGCAGCTTGCGGCCTTTGAGCTTGTCGCGCTTGTTCTTTGGGGCGGGCATGTCACCTCAAGGATGATAGAGCGCCCGCCTGCAAGTCAAATGAGTGAGAAGGTTCGACCAAGCACGCCGCCTCTGCGTCGCGACATCGCGACAACCGCCCCCGGACGGTCCCACTGGAGCACCAACTGCGCGCCGACCCGCGCCGCCTGCGGCCGTCGGCGGCGCATCGGCCTCGCACTACCGGCGTTACCCGGCGCTGGCGGTCGCGCACGGCCGGCGACGCGAGGGCTTTGGTAGACTGCGGACGATGCGCTACTTCGGAAACGTCATCCGCCCCCCGAGCGAAGCCGACAGCCTGATCGTCCAGGTCACCTATGGCTGCTCCAATAACACCTGCGACTTCTGCGGTACCTACCTGGACAAGCCGTTCGCCGTACGGCCGCCCCGCGAAGTCGAAGAAGACGTGCGCGGCCTGCACGCCACCGTCAAGCAGAGGGTGCGGCGCGTGTTCCTGGCCGACGGCGACGCCCTGGCGCTCGGCACGCGCCGCATGCTGGACGTGCTGGCCCTGCTGCACGACGAACTGCCGGGGCTGGCAGCGCGTCAGCAGCTACGCCAACGCGCGCAATCTGCTTGCCAAGCCCGTCGAAGAGCTGCGGCAGATCCGGGCGGCCGGACTCGAGCTGTTGTACCTGGGGCTCGAGTCCGGCGACGATCAGACGCTGGCGGCCATCCACAAGGGCATCACCGTGGCCGAGCAAGTCGAGGGATGCCGGCGTGCTTCGCAGGCCGGCATCCAACTCTCCGTGACAGCGATCCTCGGTCTGGCCGGTGTAGACCGCTCACTGGAGCACGCCCGCGCCACGGGGTCGGCCTTCTCGCGCATCGACCCCGAGTAC
Organism: uncultured Actinomycetota bacterium; assembly: GCA_963728105.1. Taxonomy (GTDB): domain Bacteria; phylum Actinomycetota; class Actinomycetes; order Mycobacteriales; family Pseudonocardiaceae; genus Pseudonocardia. The sequence continues at coordinate 158,091 of CAVSJZ010000025.1, forward strand.
ATCGGCGTGCTCACCCTGATGCTCGAACGCGGCACCGCCATCACGCGGCGGGTGCAGTCCGGCGAGCTCGTTTTGCCGGACAGCCTGGGCATGCTCGCCGAGCTGCGTGCGATGGTCGCCGCCACCGACGTGTCCAACTGCCTGTTCCGCAGCAACCACGCGTCCAACTACCTGCCCGTCGGCGGCAGGCTGCCGCAAGACAAGCAGCAGATGTTGGCTTCCCTGGACCGCGTATTGGCCGCGCCGGACCAGACGCGGCTGCGGCCGGAAAGCTGGCGGCTGCTCTAGCAGCTCGACCGGTCGGCTCACGACGCAGACTGCGGATCCTCAGCGGCAGCCCGGCGCTCTTCGGCTGTCAAACCGTCCTTCGCTCGTCGCGGAGCGTGTCGTCCGAGGGCGACGCACCACGGCAGCCACCAGGCGATGCTGAGCACCGCCCACGCGGCCAGTCTCCCACTTCGCCGGCGGGACGGTAATGGGGATGAGCAGCCGACCCGCACAGGCGAGCAGGACGCGCCGCACCAAGGTAGCCGATCAGCAGCCGCAGGATCTTGCCCGCCGTGAACTTCGCCGGTGACATTCGT
>CAVSJZ010000026.1:0-117309 GCA_963728105.1 uncultured Actinomycetota bacterium
GACGCGCTGCGGACCCTGCTCGCCGAGCGGCTGCCGGCCGCTGCCGTCGAGGTCGTCCACGACGCGCGGCTGATCCTCGCCGCGGCCGACCTCGACAGCGGGATCGCGGTCATCGCCGGCACCGGCTCCGCGGCCTGGGGCCGGACCCCCGACGGCAGCGAGGCCCGCGCGGGGGGCCTTGGCTACCTGCTCGGCGACGAGGGCAGCGGCTGGTGGACCGCCAGGGAGGCCGTCCGGCACGTCCTGCACCGCGCCGACGCGGGCGCCGATCCGGACGCGCTCGGCCGAGCCCTGCTCGCCGCCTGCGGGACCGTCGACCCGGTCGGCCTGTTCGACCTGTTCTACGCCCGGCCGGAGCGCGCGTACTGGGCCGGCTTCGCCGGGGTCGTCACGCGGCTCGCCGCCGACGGCGACCCGGTGGCCGCGGCGATACTCGGCCGCGCCGCGGACGCGCTCGCCGCACTGGCGACCACGGTCGGGCGCCGTCTCGCGGTCCAGGGCCCGGTCGTACTGGGCGGCGGCTTCGCCGTCCACGAACCGGGCCTGCGGGCGGCGGTCGCGGACCGCCTCGCCGAGGCGGCCCTGCCCGACGTCCGCGTCATCCCCCGTGACCCCGTGGCCGGCGCCGTCCGGCTCGCCCACCGACTCCTGGAGCAGCAGTGACGACCCCGATGACCCTCACGGCCACGACCCCCGGCGCCCGGATGGCGGCCGAGATCGCCGAGCAGCCCGGCCGGTGGCGGCAGTTCCTGGCCGACGCGGGCGCCGAGCTCGACGCCGTGTCCGCCCGGATCCGGGCCTACGGCCCGCACACGGTGCTGCTGGTCGCCCGCGGCACGAGCGACCACGCCGCGCTCTACGCGAAGTACCTCGTCGAGATCCGGCTCGGCCGCCCGGCGGGGCTGGTCTCCCCCTCGACGATGACCGCCTACGGCGCCCGGCCCGACCTGCGCGGCGTGCTGATGCTCGCGGTCAGCCAGTCCGGCGGGTCGCCGGACCTCGTCCGGTCGGTCGAGGTGGCGCGCTCCTGCGGGGCCCTGACCGTGGCGGTCACGAACAACGCGGCTTCCGACCTGGCCCGCGCCGCCGAGGCCCACGTCGACGTGCTGGCCGGCCCCGAACGCGCGGTCGCCGCGACGAAGTCCTACACCGCCCAGCTGCTGGCGCTGCACCAGCTCCTGGACCGGGTCGCGGGCGGCACCGGCGAGGCCGCGACGGCGCTGCCGGACCTCGGCGAGGTCGTGCTGGCCCGCGGCGGCGAGCTCGCCGAGCTGGCCGGGCGCTACCGGTTCGCCCAGCGCCTGGTCACGACGGGCCGCGGGTACTCCTACCCGACCGCGCGCGAGGCCGCGCTCAAGCTCATGGAGACCGCGTACGTCTCCGCGCAGGCGTTCTCGGCGGCGGACCTGCTGCACGGGCCGCTGGCGATGGTCGACCCGCTGGTGCCGGTGCTCGCCGTCGTCGCGGAGGGCGTCGGCGGGCGGGCCATGGCGCCCGTGCTGCCGCGCCTGGCCGAGCGGGGCGCCGACGTGTGCATCGTCGGGGCGGCGTCGGCGGGAGCGGCGTTCGTCCTGCCGTCCGGCGCGCCGGAGGAGCTCTCGCCGCTGCTGGAGATCCTGCCGTTCCAGCTGCTGGCGCTGCACGTCGCCGTCGACCGCGGCGGCGACCCGGACGCCCCGCGAGGGCTGAACAAGGTCACGGAGACGCTGTGACGGCGGCGGAGGGGACGGTCGGGGCGCCGGCGGACGGAACGGCCGCGGGCTCGGCGGGTCGTGCGTGGGACGAGCCGGCAGGCCAGCCGGCCGGAACCGCGGCGGTGACCGGCGCGACCCTCGTTCTGGCCGCCGACGAGCTGGTGGCGCCCGGTGTCGAGGGGTCCGGCTGGGTCGCCGTCGAGCGCGACCGCATCGCGGCCGTCGGATGCGGTCCGGCGCCGCGACCGGCCGACCGGACGTACGCGGTGCTCGTCCCCGGCTTCGTCGACGTCCACGTGCACGGCGGCGCCGGTGCGGCGTTCCCCGGCGGGACGGCGGCCGACGCCCTGCGCGCGGTCGCGTTCCACCGGGCCCACGGGACGACGACGATGCTGGCCAGCCTCGTCGCGGCCGCACCCGACGACCTGCGCCGCGACGTCGCCGAGCTGGCCGGGCCCGTCGCCGACGGGGAGCTCGCGGGCGTGCACCTGGAGGGGCCCTGGCTGGCGACCGCCCGCTGCGGGGCGCACGACCCGGCGCTGCTGCGCGACCCGGACCCCGCCGAACTGGCCGCGCTCCTCGGCTCCGGGGTCGTGGCGATGGTGACGCTCGCGCCCGAGCGCGGGGGTGCGCTGGACGCGATCCGCCGGATCGCCGACGCGGGCGCGGTCGCCGCCGTCGGCCACACCGATGCCACCTACGCCCAGACCCGCGCTGCCATCGCGGCCGGGGCGCGGCAGGGCACGCACCTGTTCAACGCGATGGCGCCGATCCACCACCGCGAGCCGGGGCCGGCCGTCGCGCTGCTGGAGGACGAGCGGGTGACCGTCGAGCTGGTCACCGACGGCCTGCACGTACACCCCGCGTTGTGGGAGCACGTCTGGCGGTCGGCGCCGGGGCGGGTCGCGGCGATCACCGACGCCATGGCCGCGGCCGGCATGCCGGACGGCCGGTACCGGCTCGGCGGCCTCGACGTCGAGGTCCGCGACCGCGTGGCCCGGCTCGCGAGCGGCGGCGCGATCGCCGGGGGCACCGCGACGGCCGACGTCCTGTTCCGCAACGTCGTCGCGCACGCCGCGACGACCCGGTCCGCCGCCCTGCGCCGAGCGGTGGCGATGACCGCGACGACACCCGCCCGGGCGCTGGGCGCGACCGACGTCGGCGAGCTGGCACCGGGGCGCCGCGCCGACGCCGTCGCCCTGACGGCCGACCTCGCCGTCGAGGCGGTCTGGCGCGCCGGCGTCCGGGTGCGCTGACCGGGGACCGGGCGGTACCGGGGCCGGCAGGGTGGTCTGGGGCAGCCGGGCGCGTCGCAGCCGGCCGCGTTGGCGATCACCAGGACCGGGACATGCTCCGCGTCAACGCAGTCCAGGTCCGGCGATCCGGCGATCAGGCCTCGGTCCGGCGATCAGACACCCCGGACATCCCGACGCCGACCCGGCCGCCCCGATCGCGGGGAGCGGGACGCCCCTGCGCCGACAGGGCCGAGGCCCAGTCCGGCCATCACGCACACCCGCACGCGCTCCCCGCCCGGCCGGCCGCAGCGCTGATCGCCGAGACCGGGACATCGGCTGCGCCATCGCCGGCGACGGTCCGAACCCGGCGATCACCGGCGGCCCGACGCGTCCGCGACGGCAGCCATCGCCCGGCGGCCCCACCCGCCGACGGAGCGGCGATCATCGCCCGGCTGCCCGCGACGCTCCCCGTTCGGCGATCACCCAGCCCCACCCGGTCGTCGCCCGACCGGCGAGGTGCCCCGGCCCGGCCGACCCCTCTCGCGGCGCCCGGCCCCGGGGCCCGCCTACCGGTGCCGGCCCCACGGCCCGCCAGCAGGCCCACTCACCGGCGCGCGCCCCACGGCCCCGCCTGCCGGCGCCCGGCCCGCGCCCCTATCGCGTGCGCGTCCGCGTGTACTCCGCCACCACCTCGGCGCCCAGCCCGTCCAGCGACGGCGCGACGACCCGGCCCCCGCAGCGGCGGGCCAGCCCGTCCATGAACGCCGCCAGCCGCTGGTCCTCACCCAGCACGAAGAACGTGAACGCGGCCTGCAACCCGGTGAGCCGGTCGAGCTCGGCCACCGTCGCCCGCAGCGTGGCGGGGCCCGTCGGCCAGCTGAAGACGGCCTCCCCGTCCGGCTCCAGGTGCGCGGTCGGCTCGCCGTCGGTGACCACGAGGACGACCGGCTGCGCGTCCGGATTGCGGCGGAGGTGCTGGCCGGCCAGCGCCAGCGCGTGGTGCAGGTTGGTGCCCTGCTCCCAGACGCCCTCCAGCCCGACCAGCTCCCCCAGCTCGACCGCCCGGGCCGTGCGCCCGAACGTGACGAGCTTCAGGTCGTCGCCGCGGAACCGCGTGGAGATCAGCTGGTGGAGCGCCAGCGCCGTGCGCTTCATCGGCACCCACCGCCCGTCCTGCACCATCGACCACGAGGTGTCGACGCACAGCGCCACCGCCGCCCTGGTCCGCTGCTCGGTCTCGACGACCTCGACGTCGGTGACGGCCAGCCGCCGCTCGTCGCCCGCCGCGTGGCGCAGCTGGGCGTTGAGCAGCGTCCGCGGCACGCTCCAGGCCTCGGTGTCCCCGAACGCCCACGGCCGGGTCGCGCCGGTCGCCTCGCCCGCCACGCCGGACCGGCGCGTCTCCCGCTCGCCGCGGCGGCTCGCGATGCGGTCGGCGACGTCGCTCAGGGCCGACTCCCCCAGCCGCCGCAGCGCCTTGGGTGACAGCAGCAGCGACCCGTCGGGTGCCCGCTCGAACAGCCCCTGCCGTTCCAGCTCGCGCTGCAGCTCGGCGAGCCTGCGCGCGTCGACCCTCGCCTCGTCGCCGAGGTGGCGGCCCACGGCGTCCAGGTCGATGTCCTCCAGTCGCGCGCCCGGGTAGCTCTGGGCGAGCTGCTCGGCGAGCGCGTCCAGCTGGCCCAGCTCCTCCAGCGCTCGCGTGGCCTCGCCCATGCCCATCGGGTTGTCACCGCGGAAGCGGCCGCGGCCCTCCCAGTCCTCGCCGGGGCGCAGGCCCTGCAGCTGCGCGTCCAGCTGGGCCAGCGACTGGGCCAGGCGCGGGTCGCCGAACGCCTGCTGCGCCAGCTCCATGAGCTCTTGGCGCTGTGCCTGGCTCATGGAGTTGAGCATCCGCTGGGCGGCGGCGGCGCGCTGGGCGAGCAGGTCGACGAGCTCCTCGGTGTTGCGCGGGTTCTCCGGGAAGAACTCCCCGTGCTGGGCCATGAACTGGTCGAACTGTGCCGTCGTGTCCTGGCCCGCGGCGTGGTTCGCGAGCAGCGCATTGAGGTCGTCGAGCATCTGGCGGATGCGCTCGACGTCCTGCGGCGTGGCGTTCTGCATCGCCTCCTTCATGCCCTGGAAGCGCTGGTCGAGCAGCTCCCGGCCGAGCAGGTCGCGGATCTGCTCGTAGGCCTCTCGCGCCTCGGGGGAGCGCCAGTCGTACTCGGCCAGCTCCCGCACGGCCCCACCGGTGTCCGACGGCAGCGCGTCGAGCTGCATCTCGCGGAACCGGGCGTCGTCGCTGTCGTCGCGGCCCAGCGCGTCGCGTTCCGCATCCAACGCGCGCTGCAGCAGCTCGCGGACCTCCTGGACGGTGCCGTCGAGGCGGTTCTCCCGCTGCAGCCGGGAACGGCGCTGCCACACCTGGCGGGTCAGGTCGTCCAGGCCGCGCCGGCCCTCCAGCCCGCGCCGCATCAGCTCCTGCAGTGCCGAGCGCGGCGAGCTGCCCTCCATGACGTCGCGGCCGATCTCGTCCAGTGCGGCCCGCAGGTCGACGGGCGGCGCGAGCGGGTCGGGACCGTCGGCGTAGGGCCCGTAGGCGTAGCGGCGGGCGCGGCCGGTCACGCGTGGCACCCCCTCATCCGTAGCTCACCGTGTCGTCGTCGCTGACGTCCTTGGCCAGCCGCCGGGTCAGGAACAGCAGCTCCAGCGCCAGCTCGGCGGCGCTGGCCATCGGTCCGGGCTCCTCCGTGCCCGCGGCGTCGAGCCGCCGGGCGATCTCGGTCAGCACGCCCACCCGGGGCAGGGCCCCGACGACCTCGGCGGCCGGCACGCGCTCGCCGGTCCGCACGGGCTTCGCGGAGACGGCCTCGGCGAGCGGGGTCAGCTCGAGCCCGCGCAGCCGGGCGCGGGCGGTGTCGGCGGTCGCCCGGCGCAGCAGGTGCTCCAGGTGCTCGGCCTCCCGGCCCTCCTCGCCGGAGGCGAACTCGAGCTTGCCGCGCAGCACGTCCGGCACCGACTCCAGGTCGACGGGGCGCGCGAACGGCCGCGGCTCGCCCGTGAGCGCGGCGCGCCGCAGCGCGGCAGCGGACACGGTCTCCGCAGCGGCGACGGCGAACCGGGCGGACACGCCCGAGCCCTGGTCGATCGCGCTTGACTCGCGCAGCGAGCGGGTGAACCGGGCGACGACCTCGATGAGGTGGGCCGGCACGTCCGCGACGAGCTGCGCCTCCTGGCGGACCAGCGCGACCTCGTCGGCCAGCTCCAGCGGGTAGTGCGTGCGGACCTCGGCGCCGAACCGGTCCTTGAGCGGGGTGATGATCCGCCCCCGGTTCGTGTAGTCCTCCGGGTTCGCGCTCGCCACGAGCAGCACGTCCAGCGGCAGGCGCAGCGTGTAGCCGCGGACCTGGATGTCGCGCTCCTCCATGACGTTGAGCAGCGACACCTGGATGCGCTCGGCGAGGTCCGGCAGCTCGTTGATCGCGACGACACCGCGGTGGGCCCGCGGCACGAGGCCGTAGTGGATGGTCTCCGGGTCGCCGAGCGAGCGTCCCTCGGCGACCTTGACGGGGTCGACGTCGCCGATTAGGTCGGCGACGGCCGTGTCGGGCGTCGCGAGCTTCTCGGTGTAGCGCTCGTCGCGGTGCCGCCAGGCGACCGGCAGCGCGTCGCCCAGCTCGGCGGCCCGCCGGCGGGAGGCGGGGGTGATCGGCTCGTAGGGGTGCTCGCCCAGCTCGGCGCCGGCGATGACGGGCGTCCACTCGTCGAGCAGGCCGACGAGCGAGCGCAGGAGGCGGGTCTTGCCCTGGCCGCGCTCGCCGAGCAGCACGACGTCGTGGCCGGCGAGCAGGGCGCGCTCCAGCTGGGGCAGCACGGTGGTGTCGAACCCGACGATGCCGGGCCAGGGGTCGCGGCCCTCGCGGAGGGCGGAGAGGAGGTTGTCGCGGATCTCGTCCTTGACGCCGCGCTGGCGGTGGCCGGAGGCCCGCAGCTCGCCGAGCGTGCGCGGAAGATCGTGAGGCACGGATTCCACGCTACGCCCGGCCACCCTGAGTCGCGCGCGGTCGAGGCCGGCCCGACCGGGCCGCCCCGCCCGCCCGCCGTGGCAACGAACGGCACTTTCGTTCGAACCTATGGAACGAAAGTGCCGTTCGTTGCGTCCGGGGTTCGGGGGTGCTTCACGCAGCCGGCGGGACGGGAGCTGCGGCCAGGATCAGGTCGTCGGGGTCGACGTCGGCCTTGACCGCCCGCAGCCGCGCCCAGTCCGGCGGGCGGTAGGCCGAGCGCACCGCCCCGGGGTCGGCGCCCTCGCCGAACAGGAAGCTCGGAACCCGGCCCGCCCCGCCGACGGCCGCCCGGAACCGGGCGTCGCGTGCCGCGGCCGGTGCGGCCTGGCCGGGCCCGGTGAGGACGGCGACGGTGCCGGCCGTCCAGGCGAGGTCGGTGCGCAGCGGCAGCCCGGTCGGCGCGGCCAGCGCCCCGCCGAGGCGCCGCAGCTCCACGACGCGGCGCGCGCCGGCGTCCGCTGCGGTGCAGGTGACGGTCTCCAGCGCGGCGTCGAGCACGGTGTCCGGCAATGCGGTCAGCCCGACCGTGGTCCCGACGCTGGCGGCGGGGCCGGGCGGGTCGCGGTGGATGCGGGCGCTGTCGGTCCATGGCAGCTCGCCGAGGTCGTCGACCAGCGGCTCGCCGAGAGCCCGCAGGCCGCCCGCCACGCGGGCTCCCTCCGCCGCCGGGCCGTCGTGGGCCAGCCGGATGGTGATGGCGGTCCGGCCGTGCAGCGGCGCCGGCACCGCGGGGACGTCCGGGAACGGCGCGACGGCCAGCGACGTCGCGGTGGGGTCCGCCAGGTCGGCGGCCCAGTCGCGCCAGCCGCGCAGGACGGAGGGGGCGTCGTCGAGGGGCAGCGTCACGGAGCCGCCGTAGACCCTCCGGAGCGGGACGAGGGCGATCGTCACCTCCGTGACGACGGCGAACGACCCACCCCCGCCGCGCAGCGCCCACCCCAGCCCGTCGTCGTCGGCGGTGACCGTCAGGGTGTCGCCGCCGGCCGTCACGACCTCGGCGGCGCGGAGGCCCGCCGCGGCCCAGCCGTGCCGGCGGCCGAGGATCGGCAGCCCGCCGGCCAGCAGGTAGCCGACCACGCCGACGCCGGGCGCGCTGCCCGACAGCGGTGCGAGACCGTACGGCGCGGCGGCCGCGACGACGTCCGCCCAGCGCTCCCCCGCGGCGACGCGCGCGGTCCGGGTCGCCGGATCGACGTGGACACCCCGCAGGGCCCCGGTGTTGACGAGGAGCGCCTCGGGATCGACGGCGCCGACGCCGTGCCCGGTCGCCTGCACGGCCAGGCGCCTGCCCTCGGCGCGCGCGAGCCGGACGGCGGCCACGACCTCCCGCGGCGACCGCGCCGGGACGACGGCGGCGGGACGCTGGGCTGCGTGGGTCTGGAAACCGAGCCGCGCGCTGCCGTAGCCGGGGTCGGTGGGACGAAGGACTGCGATCTCGGTGGTGGTCATGACGTCCACGGTGTGCTAGCTGCGGTGATAAGTCCAAGACCAGCAAGTTCTTGCTTCTATCATCGTTGGTTATGGAGCTCCGCCAGCTCGAGTACCTGGTCGCCGTCGCCGACGACGCCTCCTTCACCCGGGCCGCGGCGCGCCTGCACGTCGCCCAGCCGGGGATCAGCGCCCAGATCAAGAAGCTGGAGACCGAGCTCGGCGAGACCCTGCTCGACCGGTCGGGCCGCCGGGTCGTGCCGACGCCGGTGGGCCGGTCCGTCCTCGGGCACGCGCGGGCCGCGCTCGCGGCGGTGGACCGCGTCCGGGCCGCCGTCGCCGAGCACGCCGGGCTGCTGACCGGCAGCGTCCCGGTCGGCGTCATCGGCTCCGGCGTGCCACCCGAGCTGCCCGACCTGCTGGCCTCGTTCGCCCGGGCCCATCCCGCGGTCGAGCTGACGCTGACCGAGGGGCCGGGCGGCGACCGGCTGGCGGCGCTGCTCGACGGGCGCAGCGACCTCGCGGTCGTCGCGCTCGTGGGCGAGCCCCCGCCGGGGGTGGCGAGCACGGTGCTGCGCGACGAGCCGGTCGTCGTCGGGGTCGCCGCCGACGACCCGTGGGCCGGGCGGGCCGGCGTCCCGCTGGCCGAGGTCGCGCGACGGCCCCTCATCGCGCTGTCGGAGGGCACCGGTCTGCGCGCCGGTCTCGACGCCGCCTTCGCCAGGGCCGGCCTCGCACCTCGGGTCGCCTACCAGGCCGCGACGCCCCTCGTGCTCGGCGAGCTCGCCGCCCGCGGCCTGGGCGTGGCGCTCGTGCCGGCCTCGGTCGTGCCGCACGTGGCCGGGCTCGCCGCCGTGCCGCTCGTCGAGCCGCAGGTGCGCGGGCGCGTCGACCTGGCCTGGCCCGCCGCACGACCGCTCGGCCCGGCCAGCCGGGCCCTGCTCGCCCACCTCCGCGCGGGCCTGGCCGGGCCGGCCCGGGAGGGCGGACCCCGCCGGTAGCGTGGCGCTCAGGCGAGGACGAGGGTCAGCGCCGCGAAGATCGCGAAGACGGCCGGTCCCCTGGCGAGCTCGCGCAGCGAGTCCACCGGCAGCGTCCCGAGCGGCGTGTCCAGCAGGGTCGACGTCCCGCTGGGCGGCCGGCGGGTCGCCGCGCGCGCCGCCACCACGACCGCGCCGACCGGCGCCAGTGCCGCGGCGGCCGCGCCGCCGCCCGCCGCCGCCGTCGCCAGCCCCCAGGCCGTGGCGACCGCGGCCGGCACGACGAGGTGCACGGCCAGCAACGGGCGGTCCGCGCCGCCGAGCGAGCGGCGCAGCGCGGCGGAGGAACCGACCGCGCGCAGGCCGCCGGCGAAGCGGCCGACGACCAGGCAGCAGCACGCCAGCCGGACGACCGCGACGACCGGCACCGGCCCGACGAGGGCGACCGCGTACGGCACGACGAGCAGGCCGGCCGCCCAGCCCTGTGCGCCGCGGGCCCGTGCCGCCCGGTGCCGCTCCGCGGCCAGCAGGGCGCGCCACCGGCCGGGCGGATGGCGCCGGGACCGGACGACGGCCCGCCGCGCCAGCCCTCGCTCGGCGACGACCCCGGGCAGGAGCGACGTGTCCATCGACCACATGCCGGCCGACAGCGCCGCGACCACGGGTGCGGCGCTGGTCAGCGCGGACCGCGTCAGCCGGCCGAGCGACCGCAGGCCGGCCGCGAGCGTGACCAGCGCCGCGGCTGCCAGCACGGCGACGCCTCCGGAGACTGCGACGTCGGGCACGGCGGGGAACGCCACGACGGCGCCGGCCCGGACGGACCCGACCAGCGCGGCGAGGCCCGCGACGACCACCGCGACCAGGACGGCGGCTGCCCCGGACACCGTCGCCCGCAGGTCGGGCCGGCTCTGCGCGACGACCGCCGCCGCCACGACGACCACCCCGACGAGGCCGCCCGCCGCCGTCGACCGGACGAGCGCGCCGCCACCCGCCGCGACCGTCAGCAGCGCGGCCGTCGCTGCCCCGGCGGCCGCTCCGAGCGCGACGACGGACAGGCAGCGGGCCCGCAGGAGCTGCGCCCGGTCGACCGGCGAGGACAGCAGCCACCCGACGCGCGGCGGGCCGACGACGAGCGGTCCCAGCGCCTGGGCCGCCGCCGCGCCCGCCGCGGTGGCGGCGACCGCCGCGGCGACCGCGAGCCACGCCCGCGACTCGCTCGGCGGCAGCGTGAGCCGGCCGGTCAGGTCCCGGCCGGCGGAGACCACGATGCCGCCGAGCACGGCCGCGTAGAGCAGCCACTCGTAGAGCGTGGCGAGCGCGCCCCACACCGTCGTGTTCGCGTGGCTGCGCCGGACGGCCCGCAGGTGCCGCCGCACGGTCCGCCACGCCGGAGGCGCCGCCGACGCCGCGGGCCCGGTCATCCCGGGCCCGGTGGGTGCCGGCGCGTGGCCGGGCGGGTCATCCGGCGATGACGAGCCGCTCGTCGGCGACCTGCCCGACGAGCTCCTCGTCGTGCGAGGCGAACAGCAGCGCCACCCCGTCGGCCTTCTCCCGCAGCAGGCGCCCGGCCAGCCACTGGCGCCCGGCGACGTCCAGCCGTTGCTCGGGCTCGTCCAGCACGACCAGCCGCCGGGGCCGGACCAGGCAGGCGGCGAGCGCGAGTCGCCGCCGCTGGCCGCTGGACAGGGTCACGGGCAGCTGGTCGGCGGCCTCGACGAGGCCGACCTCGGCCAGCACGGCGTCGACCGTGCCCGCGGGGTCGAGGACGCCGTGGGCGCAGGCGAGCAGGTCGAGGTGTTCCAGGACGGACAGGTCGGCGAACACCGCGGGCTCGTCGAGCGAGGCGGCGACGTCGGCGCGCGTGCGCGGGTCACGCTCGTCGAACGGGTGCCCGTCCAGCTCGACGCGGCCGGCGTCGAACGGCTCGATGCCCAGCACGCACCGCAGCAGCGTGGACTTCCCGCTGCCGTTGGGCCCGACGACCGCCGTCGCGGACCCCGGCGGCACGCTCAGCGAGACGTCGGTGAACAGCGGCTGGCCACCGTAGCCCTTCGTGGCCCCGCTCACCGTGAGCACGCCGGTCTCCGTCTCCCGCCGCCGGGCGGCGAGCCGTCACCGTAGCGCAGGCCCGCGGCGGGCCGGTTCGCTCAGGCGGGCCAGCGGCCGATCTCGTACGCCACGCCCGCGGCGTCGACCAGGCGGGCGGCGAGGCCCCGCCCCACGATCCATGCGGGCGCTGCCGGGCCGGCGAGCACGGCCGTGCGGGCCGCGGCCCCGGCGACCGGCGCGTTGGCCCCCAGCACGACGACGTGGCTCCAGGTCGCGTGCCCGGCGCGCAGGCGGCGGAGGTGCCGCCCGTCGGGGGCACCGAGGACAGCGACGGCCCCGCCGTCGACCGCCAGCACCGTGCGCTCCGCGCCGTCGGCGGCCGGCAGCTGCACGCGCCACCCCCCGGCGGGAGCCAGCCCGGAGGTCGCCGTCTCCCCGCCGAGCGACACGAGCACGCCGCAGCGGGTCGCCTCGGCCGCCGCCTCGGCACACCGCTGGACGGCCCGGCCCAGCAGGGACGGGCCGGACTCCAGCCGCAGCGTGCGCCGGCCGGTCAGGGACACACTCCCGGTGGCGAGGTGGTGGACGGGACCGGCCGACGGGGCGATCGCCGCCCCGTACGGGTACGGCCAGGTCTGCGGCGCAGGCTCGGGCAGCCCGCCGTGGTCGCCGAGCATGCCCCGCAGTACCCACGCGAGCCCGCGCGGCCGGGCGAGGCGGTCGATCGCGGCCAGCTCGGCCTCCACGACGGCGTGCGCGGCGGCCCGCGAGCGGAAGTCGCTCACGACGAGCCGGCCGGTGAGATCCCACATCGAGAACTCCGCCGCGACGGTCGCGGTGCGGGTGCCGGTGTGCAGGGTCGCCGTCATGGCGTCACGGTGACAGACGGACGCTGTGAGGAGGCTGAAGAGCAGCGCCGTCCCGGCCCTGGTCAGACACCGGACGGGAGGTGACGCTCGAGGATGATGTGCTCGTCGGCGACGCCGCTGTCGCGGGCGACCTCGGCGGCCGCGTCGACCATCGCGGGCGGACAGCTGGGACCCCCATCCGGCCCGCGACGAACCACCGCGGGCGCACGCCGTGGTCGCGCAGCCCGAACGCCCCCTTGCGGGCCGCGCACGGTCAGCCGCGAGCCGGCGCGGGCGTCCGCGGCGAGCCAGGTGGAAGAGGGCACCGCAGGGCCGCAGGTGGACGAGCAGCTCGGCGCACGGGACGGGCCGTCCGGTACGGGACCAGAGTCCCGAGTTCGGCCCTGCCCGGGCCGCGAACAGGCCGGACATGCGCGGACGCCGTCAGAGCAGGAGAGCCGAGATCGGGACCGCGACGAGCGCGACCGCCACCAGCCGAACGAGCACGCGCAGCACCGGCGACAGCGGCCGGGGCGGGTCGGTGATCCGGCACAGGCGCCGGTCGAGCGCCGTGGTGAAGGAGCTCAGCGCGGCGGCGGGCGCCGCGTCGCGGAGGCAGACCAGCGCCTTGGACAGGTCCCGCGGGTCGGACCGGTGCACGGCGACGTCGTCGGCGCGCATCTCGATCAGGGCGGCCACGGCGATCTGGGCGCACACCATCCCCCGGACGAACGGCGCCGTAGCGCCCCAGGCGACGAAGGGCAGCACGACGAGATCGTGCCGTTCCCGCAGGTGGGTGCGCTCGTGCACGAGCACGGACCAGACCTGCGCCGGATCCAGCGCGTCGAGCACGCCCGCGGAGACCACCACGCGCGAGCGCAGCCCCGGCAGGCAGTAGGCCACCGGGGTCGGGTGGTCGAGCACGCGGGCACCGGGGGCCTGCGGCCAGGGCGTGCCGAGCAGGTCGAGCAGGTCCCGGTGCCGGGACCTCGCGCGCAGCGTCCGCAGCGTCACCGCGAAGAGGACGCCGAGCAGGCGGGCGGCGAGGGCGGCCGCGGCGAGCAGGGTGAGGACGCGGGTCACCCCGAGGTCGGGCATGCGCCCGGCACCGACCGCGCGCAGCAGTGCGGACGAGCCGTCGGGCACCGTGGGCCCAAGCGGCGCCACGGCGTATACGACGCCGGACGCGACGAGTGCGACGCCGCCCGCGAGCCCGACCGCCTGCCAGACCAGCAGGGCGCCGACCGGGTCACGCTCCGGCCAGTGGGCCCTGGCCAGCGCCCGGCTCACCGGTTCGGCCAGCACGGCGCCGAACACGAGCAGGCCCAGAGCGACCAGCTCCACGGCCTCAGGTTAACGGAGCAGGTCGCGGAGCGCGGCGCGCTCGTCGTCGGGGATCGAACCGAGGAACCGGGCCAGTGCGGCTCCCCGGTCCGGGGCGGCGTCGAGAGCGTCCCGCATGAGCTCGGCGACGTGGTCCTCGCGGCTGGACACCGGGCGGTACCGGTGGGCGCGTCCGTCCCGCTCCCGGGTCACGAGCCCCTTGCGCTCCAACCGGCCGAGGACGGTGAGCACCGTCGTCGTGGCGAGGTCGCGGCCGGCCAGCGCCTCCTGCACGTCGCGGGCCGTCACCGGCACGATGGACGACCAGAGGGTCTCCATCACCGCACGCTCCAGCTCGCCCAGTGTTCGCACATCACGATTCTACTGCACGTAGAGCTAGGTCACCTGGACCTCGTCGCCCACCTGCAGGTACTGGAAGAACGCGACCGCGTCGTCGTGGTCGAGCTTGACGCAGCCGGCCGAGAACGTGTCCTGGCCGCCCTCGTGGAAGGCGATGCCGCCGTCGGCGAAGAAGACCGAGTAGGGCATCTCGACGAGGTACTCCCGGCTCGTGTACTGCACGGCCTTCCACTGCACGTGGAAGGTGCCGGTCGGGGTCGGGTCCTCCGGGTCGCCGGGCATCATGGCCACCGGCCCGCGGATCACCGCTCCGTCGCGGATCAGCCAGGCCAGGTGGGAGTCGACGTCGACGCAGGCCTTCGCGGTGCTCGTGCACGGCGTGCCCGCGACGGAACGGCTCCCGGCCGGTGCCGACGGGGCGGTGCTCCGCCCGGCTGCGGCAGCGCTCCCCGGGCGGACGGCCCGGGCGGGGGTCGCCGGGGCGGCGGCGGTCGGCCCCTCCGCCGGGGCGGCGGCGGTCGGCCGGTCCGCCGGGGCGGCGTGGGCGGCAGCCGCGTCGTCCGTCGGGACGGCGTCGCCCGTCGGGACGGCGGCCGGGTCGCCGGCCGGGACGGTGTCTTCCGTCGGAGCGGCGGCCGGGTCGCCGGCCGGGGCGGGGACGCCGAGTGCGGAACCGGGACGGGCGGCCGGGACGTCGCGAGCCGGCAGGGCCGTGACGTCCTGCAGCGCCCCCCGTCCCGGCGGCGCGAGCGGCGTCGGGCGCCCGATGACCCCGGTGACCAGCACCGCGGCCGTGACGACGCCGGCGGCGAGCACCGCCGTCAGGACGGCGGGGCGGCGCCTGCGGCCGTGGCGGCGTTGGCGTGCGGTCACGGCGTGTCAACGACCCCGCCCGGCGGGCGTGACGGGTGGGCCGGCCGGATCGCGCGCCCTGGGTGGGCGGGACGGGGCGGGCGGCGTCGCCGCGGCGTAGCGTCAGCGCTCGTGTCCGACGACGCGACGCCCGGCGGGCCGGCCGGCTCCGATCCGGAAGCCGGCCTGCGGCTGGGGACCGCGCGCGGGCGGTGGGTGCTCGCGACGACCGTGCTGGGATCGGGCCTGGTGATGATCGACGGGACGGTCGTCAACGTCGCGCTGGACCGCATCGGGCGCGACCTGCACGCCGGCTTCGCGGGACTGCAGTGGACGGTGAACGCCTACACGCTCGCGCTCGCGTCACTGATCCTGCTCGGCGGCTCGCTGGGCGATCACCTGGGCCGGCGCCGGGTGTTCCTGGTCGGCGTCGTCTGGTTCGCCCTCGCCTCGCTGCTGTGCGGCCTCGCGCCGAACCTCGCGGTGCTCGTCGGTGCCCGGGCGCTGCAGGGGATCGGCGGCGCGCTGCTCACACCCGGCAGTCTGGCGCTGATCTCCGCGTCCTTCCGCGGCCCGGACCGGGCGGCCGCCGTCGGGGCGTGGTCGGGCCTCGGCGGGATCGCCGGCGCGATCGGGCCGTTCCTCGGCGGGTGGCTGGTGGAGTGGAGCTGGCGGGCCGTCTTCCTGATCAACCTGCCGCTGGCGCTCGTCGTCGTGGTGATCGCGCTGCGCCACGTGCCGGAGAGCCGCGACCCGGAGTCCGCCCCCGGGCTGGACGTCGCCGGGACCGTGCTCGGAGCGGTCGGGCTCGGCACGCTGACCTGGGGCCTGACGGCGGCCTCGGCGCCGGTCGGGCTGGTCGGCGTCCTGGCGCTGGCGGCGTTCGTGCTGGTCGAGCGCCGGTCGCCGCACCCGCTCGTACCCCCTGCGCTGTTCCGCAACCGCGTGTTCAGCGCGGCCAACGCGGCGACCCTGCTGATCTACGGGGCGCTGGGCGTGGTCTTCCTGCTGCTGGTGCTGCAGCTGCAGATCGTCGCGGGCTTCGGCCCGCTCGCGGCGGGGACGTCGCTGCTGCCGGTCACCCTCATCATGCTGCTGTTCTCGGCGCGGGCGGGCGCGCTGGCCGGGCGGATCGGCCCGCGCCTGCCGATGACGGTCGGTCCGCTGGTCAGCGCCTGCGGGCTGCTGCTGGCCCTGCGGATCGGGGTCGGCGCCACGTGGCTCGCCGACGTGCTCCCCGCCGTGCTGGTGTTCGGGGCGGGGCTGGCGCTGACCGTCGCGCCGCTGACCGCGACCGTGCTCGACGCG
Source organism: uncultured Actinomycetota bacterium (assembly GCA_963728105.1). Taxonomy (GTDB): domain Bacteria; phylum Actinomycetota; class Actinomycetes; order Mycobacteriales; family Pseudonocardiaceae; genus Pseudonocardia. The sequence continues at coordinate 16,124 of CAVSJZ010000026.1, forward strand.
GCGCCGGACCGCTTCGCGGGGTCGGCGTCCGGGGTCAACAACGCCGTCGCGCGGGCGGCCGGGCTGCTCGCGGTCGCGGTCGTACCGGGCATCGCCGGGATCGCCGGCCGCGACTACACCGACCCGGTCGCGTTCGAGGCCGGGTTCCGGACGGCCATGATGATCGCGGCCGGCCTGCTGGTCGCGGCGGCGGCCGTCTCCTTCGCGCTGGTCCGCCCGGCGCCGCCCGCAGCGGAACGGCTGCGGATCGAGGACTGCGCCCACTGCGGCGTCACGTCCCCGCAGGCCCACCCGGCCACGCACTGACGCCCGCGAGTCGGGGTCTGGGCCAGCCCGAGTCGCGGTCTGGGCTGGTCGTCACTGCGCAACTCGGGCTGGTTCACACCCCGACTCGCGGCACGGGGCAGCGCGCAACTCGGGCTGGTTCAGACCCCGACTCGCCGTGTCAGGTGAGGTGCGGTGTCAGGTGAGGTGCAGGGCGGCCGCCAGCGCGCGCAGGTCCGGGACGACGTCCTCGCCCAGCACCTGGACGCACACGTGGTCTGCGCCGGCCGCGAGCTGCTCGTCGAGCCGGCTGGCCACGGCCGCGGCGTCGCCGTGCGCGACCAGCGCGTCCACCAGGCGGTCGCTGCCGTCCCCGGCGAGGTCGTCGTCACCGAAGCCCAGCGACCGCAGGTTGTTCGCGTAGTTGCGCAGCCGCAGGTAGCGCCCCACCATCGCCCGGCCGGCCGCCCGCGCCCGCTCGGGGTCGGGATCGACCACGGCCGTCTGCTCCGGCGCCAGCAGCGCGCCGGGCCCCATCCGCTCCCGGGCGCCCCGGGTGTGCTCGGGAGTCGTGAGGTACGGGTGGGCGCCCGCGGTCCGCGCCGCCGCGACGTCCAGCACCTTCGGACCGAGCGCCGCCAGCGCCCGGCCGGCGACCGGCACGCCCGCTGCGTCGAGCGCGTCCAGGTAGTCGACGATCGTCCGGTACGGGCTCGCGTACTCCTTCGTGGCCTCCGGATGCCCGATGCCGACGCCGAGCAGGAACCGGCCGGGATGGGCCGCAGCGATCCGGTGGTAGGACGCGGCGACCTCGTCGGCCGGGCTCGCCCACATGTTGACGATGCCGGTCGCCACGGCGATCCGCTGCGTCCCGGCGAGCAGCGCCTCGACGTCGGCCAGGTCCGCGGGCGGCGACCCGCCGACCCAGATCGCCCCGAAGCCCAGCTCCTCCACGGTCCGCGCCAGCTCGGGGGTGAGCCCGTCCATGCGCCGCCAGACGCCGTACCGGCCGAGTGCGATGTCCATGCCCGGCCCAACCGCGCCCGGCCGCCGCCGCATTCCCCGCACCGCCCCGTAGGGTCGACGGCGATGAGCCGCGACCTCACGGCCCGCGCCGCCCCCCTGCGCATGCGGCCCCGGGTGCTCGTGCCCGCCGACCCCCACCGCCCCCGGACCGTCCCGCCCGGCACCGCGGCCGTCGTCGTCGGCGCCGGGATCGCCGGGGTGAGCGCCGCGGTCGTGCTCGCCGAGCGGGGCGTCGACGTGACGCTGCTGGAGGCTGCGCCGACGCTCGGCGGCCGGCTCGGGGCCTGGCCGCACACGCTGCCCGACGGCACGGGGCAGGTCGTCGAGCACGGCTTCCACGCCTTCTTCCGCCACTACTACACGTGGCGGTCACTGCTGCGGAGGGTCGACCCGGAGCTGCGGTTCCTGCGCCCCGTCGACGGCTACCCCATCCTGTCGCGCACGTGGCCGCCGGAGGACCTGACGGGCCTGCCGGCCGCGCCGCCGCTGAACCTGCTCGCCCTGTTCGCCCGCTCCCCCAGCCTGCGCGCGGCCGACCTGCTCGGTTCCGACCAGGCGCTGGCCGCCCAGCTGCTCGCCTACGACCGGGACGCGACGACCGCGGCCTTCGACGCCGTTCCCGCGGCGGACTTCCTGCGGTCGCTGCGCCTTTCCGACCGCGCCCAGGCCATGCTGTTCGAGGCCTTCGCCCGCTCGTTCTTCGCCCGGCCCGGCGCGCTCTCGGCCGCCGAGCTGATCGCGATGTTCCACTACTACTTCCTGGGCAACCCCGAAGGCATCGGCTTCGACGCGCCGGCCACCGACTACCTCACGGCGATCTGGGGCCCGCTCGCGTCCTACCTGGACGCCCGCGGCGCGACGATCCGGACCGCCACCCCTGCTCGGCGGCTGGTCCGGCGGGGCCCGGACTGGCTGGTCGAGACGGACGGACCGCCCGTCGCGGCGCCGCATCTCGTCCTGGCCCTCGACCCCGGCGGGCTGCGGAACCTCGTCGCCGCGTCCCCCGACGTCGACGACCCACTGCGGTGCACGGCCGCGGCCTGCGCGATCGCCCCGCCGTTCGCGGTGACGCGGCTGTGGCTCGGCCGCGACGTCGCGCCGGACCGCGCGACGTTCAACGCCGTCAGCAGGGAGGCGACGCTCGACTCGGTCACCGTCTACTCCCGGCTCGAGGGGCCGAGCGCGGAGTGGGCCGCCCGCACCGGCGGCTCGGTCGTCGAGCTGCACTCCTACGCCTGCGACGCCCCGGACGCGCCGACGGCCACCGCGCGGATGCGCGCCGAGCTGGCCGGGCTCTGGCCGGAGACGGCCGACGCCGCCGTCGTGCACCGGCAGGAACGCCACGAGGCGACGGCCCCGACGTTCCCGCCCGGCAGCGCGGGCACCCGGCCGACCGTGACCGGGGGCGCGCCCGGCGTCCGCGTGGCGGGCGACTTCGTCGACACCCCGTTCGTCTGCGGGCTCATGGAGCGCGCCGCCGTCACCGGCGTCCTGGCCGCCAACGACGTGCTGGCCGCCGCGGGCGCGGGCCCGGAGGAGATCCGCGGGACGCCCCAGCGCGGCCCGCTGGCCGGGCTGCTCCCCCGCAGCCGCGGATGAGCGTCGCCCGCCGATGGTCCGGTCCAGACCGCGACTCGCGCCGGTCCAGACCCCGACTCGCGCCGCCGGCCCAGACCGCGACTCGCGCCGGTCCAGACCCCGACTCGCGGGTTGGTCAGAGCGGCGACGGCGACCCCACGGCCGCGACGACGGCCTGCGCCATCGCCTGCTCCCCCAGCGCGTTCGGGTGGATCGGGGCCGCCACCGACGTCGGCACGAAGCCCTCGACCCACTTGACGCCCTTGGGCTGGCAGGCGTCGTGCCCGACGGTCGGCGCGTAGGTGTCGACGAACGTCGCCCCCGCCGCGGCCGCGCGGCCGGCCAGCATCGCGTTGAGCGCCTTCTCGGTGGACCGCAGGTAGGCCACGTCGCCCGGGCTGAGCGGGAGGACCGGGAAGCAGCCGGGGCCGGCGTCCGGCAGGATCGACGGGTAGCCGACCAGTGCGACCCGCGCGTGCGGGGCACGGGCGGTGATCGCGCTCAGCCCGGCGTCGACCGCGGGCGCGGCCGCGGCGACGCGGGCCGCGAGCTGGTCCGTGCCGCCGGTCGTGTAGCTGTCCCGGCAGGCGTGGCCGAGCGGCTTCGTCGGCGACAGCGTGGCGCACCGCTCGACGATCTGCAGGAAGCCGATGTCGTTGCCGCCGATCGTCAACGTCACCAGCGCGGTGTCGGCGCGCAGTGCGGACAGCTGCGGCGCGTTCGTGCCGAGCGGGACGTGCTGGGCGGCCGCCAGGTCGGCCGTGCTGGCCCCGCTGCAGCTCACGTCGGAGAGCGCGGGCACGCCGAGCGCCCGCGCGGTCACCTCCGGGTAGTTCCCGGTCGACCGCAGGCACCCGGCCGGGGCACCGGTCGGGTGCGGGATCAGCGGTCCGGAGGCGTAGGAGTCGCCCAGCGCGACGTAGCTCGCGTACAGCGGCCCGGCGTCGGCGGGCGCGGCGACGGCGAGCCCGAGGGCCGCCACGGCGGCGACGGCAGCGAACCACGACCCGAACCGTCGGCGCGCGAGCACGCCAGGACGCTACCGGAGGTGTTCCCTCCTGCCGAACGTGGCAGTGGCCGCCGGGCCACGCCACCTCCTATCGTCCCGGAACCGTGCAGCGCAGCGTGGACCGCATCCTCACGACCCATGTCGGCAGCCTCGGCCGGCCCCGCGACCTCCTGGAGATCATGCGGGAGCGCGAGCACGGCCGGCCCTACGACCCCGACGCGCTCGCCAAGCGCGTCACCGCGGCCGTGGCCGAGATGGTCGACGAGCAGGTCCGGGCCGGGCTGGACGTCGTCACCGACGGGGAGATGAGCAAGGTCAGCTTCCTGACCTACGTCAAGGACCGGCTGGCCGGCTTCGCCGTGGGCGGCGGCGAGCGGCTGATGCCGCCGTCGTGGCAGGTCGAGATCGACGCCTTCCCCGGCTACTACGCCGACTACCTCGGCAAGTACACCGAGCAGGTCAGCCCGATGACCACGATGGTGTGCACGGGCCCGGTGAGCTACGACGGCCACGAGCAGCTCGCGACGGACATCGCCAACCTGCGGGCCGCGCTGGCCGGCCGGCCCGACGGCGCGGTGACCGAGGCGTTCCTGCCCTCGACCAGCCCCAGCGGGTTCGGCCGCAACGAGTACTACGCCTCGGAGGGCGAGTACCTGTCCGCCGTCGCCGAGGCCATGCGTGAGGAGTACCTGGCGATCGTCGAGGCCGGGTTCCTGCTCCAGGTCGACGACCCGTGGCTGATCGAGTACCTGTCGGAGAACCCGGCGACGACACCGGCGCAGCGCCGCCGCGACGCCGAGCAGCACATCGAGATCCTCAACCACGCGCTGCGCGGCATCCCGACCGAGAAGATCCGGCTGCACACCTGCTACGGGCTCAACCACGGGCCGCGCGTCCACGACCTGGACCTGCGCGAGATCGCGCCGCTCATGCTGAAGATCGACGCCGGGGCGTACTCGTTCGAGGTCGCCAACCCGCGCCACCAGCACGAGTGGAAGATCTGGAAGGACATCCCGCTGCCGGACGGCAAGATCCTGATCCCGGGCCTGTTGGGGCACGCCACCAACTACGTCGAGCACCCGGAGCTGATCGCCGACACGATCGAGCTTTACGCCGGCATCGTCGGGCGGGAGAACGTCATCGCGGGCGCCGACTGCGGCTTCTCCTCGCGGGCGTCGTTCAAGCCGGAGGTACACCCGACCGTCGTGTGGGAGAAGTTCCGCGCGCTGGCGGCGGGTGCGAAGCTCGCCAGCGAGCGGCTCTGGGCGTGACCCCGCTCAGGACCCCAGCCGCGCCATGACCGGCCGGGTCGAGCGCGTGTTGCTGATCGTGACCGTCGCGACGTCGGGCCGGTAGCGGTCGTCGGACCACTCCAGCGGCCGCCCGGTCGCCGTGGTCGCCAGCCGCCGCTCACGCAGCAGCGGCGAGCCGAGGGGGACCTCCAGCAGCTGCGCGTCCAGCGCGTCGGCGGCGACGGCGTCGAGGGTGTGGCGGGCGGCGTGCAGGTCGATCCCGCGCGCCTCGAACAGCGCGTGCAGCGACCCCGCGTCCGGGTCGGCGGACAGCAGCAGCCGGCCCGTCTCGGGCGCGAACGTCGTCCGCTCGAGCATGGCCGGGGCGCCGTCGAGCAGGCGCAGCCGCACCAGGCGGACGGCCGGCACGCCGGCGTCCAGGTGCAGGGCGGCGGCCACGGCGGGCTCCGGCACGCCCAGGCCCAGCTCGTGCGTGCGCTGGCCCGGCTCGCGGCCGATCCGGCGCGCCCACAGCGAGAAGGACAGGAACGACGCGAACGGCTGGGCCGGCACGACGTCCAGCACGACCGGTGGGCGCCCCTGGCCGCCGCCGATCACGCCGTCGCTGCGCAGCGTCGCGAGCGCCTGGCGGACCGTGCCACGCGAGGCGCCGGTCTCTGCGCACAGCTGGGCCTCGCTGGGCAGCGACGACCCGACCGGCAGCTCGCCATCGGCGATCCGGCGCCGCAGCTCGGCGGCGAGGTCCGCGTGCAAGGTCACCGCATGACTGTACAGTGTTCATCGCTTGTTCAGACAAGTTGGGCTACCATCGGCGGCGTGACCGATCTCGTCGTGGTGGGCGCGGGCATCGTGGGGCTCGCCCACGCGGTCGAGGCCGTCCGCCGGGGGCTGTCGGTGACGGTCGTCGAGCGCGACGAGCGGGCGGTCGGCGCGTCGGTCCGCAACTTCGGCCACGGCTGCATCACGGCCCAGACCGGCGAGGTCCTCGCGCTCGGCGAGCGCGGCCGGTCGACGTGGCTGCGGCTCGCCCGCGATGCCGGCTTCTGGGCGGCCGAGTGCGGGACCGTCGTCGTGGCCCGGTCGGACGAGGAGCTGGACGCGCTGGCCGAGCTCGCGGGCGAGCGCGACGACGCCGTCGTCCTGCTCGACGCCGCGCAGACCACCAGCCGGGTCCCCGCCGCCGACGACGGGCTGCTCGGCGGCGCCTTCCTGCCCCGCGACGTGCGCGTCGACCAGCGCGCGGCCCCCGCGGCGATCGCGGCGTGGCTCGCGAGCCGGCCGGGCGTCCGGATGTGCTGGTCGACGGCCGTGAGGGGGGTCGAGCCCGGCGTCGTGCACACGTCGCGCGGCGACCTCCAAGCCGACCGGACCGTCGTCTGTGCCGGGCACGACCTCGACCGGCTCGCACCGGCGGCGACCGAGCCGGCCGGCGTGCGCCGCTGCGTCCTGCAGATGCTGCAGGTCGCCGTGCCCCGGCTCGCCGTCCCGCCCGCCGTGCTGACCGGCTCGTCGATCCTGCGCTACCCGGCGCTGTCGGGCACGAAGGGCGCGCGGGCGCTGCGCGAGCGCTGGACGGTCGAGCGGCCGGAGCTACTCGCGGCCGGCGTGAACCACATGCTCACCCAGCTGCCCTGCGGCGACCTCGTCGTCGGCGACACGCACGCCTACGCCGCCACCCCGCCGCCGTGGACGTCCGAGGAGCTCGACGACCTGCTGCTCGCCGAGACCCGCGCGCTGCTCGGGCGCCCCGTCCGCGTCGTCCAGCGCTGGCGGGGCGTCTACGCGAGCGCGCCCGAACCGTTCCTGCGCGCGCGGCTCTGCCCGGGCGCGCTGGCGGTGTCCGTGACGTCCGGCATCGGCATGACCACCGCGTTCGGCCTGGCCGCCGACGTGTTCGACCACCACCTGGAGGACCTGTGACCCGCCCACCCATCGACCTGGCCGTCCTGGACGTCGCCGGCACCACCGTCGACGAGGGCGGCGCCGTGTACCGCGTCCTCGCCGAGGTCACGCGCGAGGCGGGCGCACCCATCACGGACGCGCAGGTGCGGGAGTGGATGGGCGCCGACAAGCGGGAGGCCATCGCGGCCCTGCTCGCGGCGGGCGGGCCCGCCCCGCGGCCGGACGCCGTCGAGCGGGTGCACGACGCGTTCGTCGCGCGGCTGGCGCGGGCCTACGCCGCGACGCCGCCCGAGCCGTTCCCCGGCGTCGACGCGGCGCTGGCCGCGCTGCGGGCGGCCGGCGTCCGGATCGCGCTGACGACCGGCTTCGACCGCGCGGTCAACGACCCGCTGCTCGCGTCCGTCGGCTGGGCGGTCGGGCCGCAGCTCGACGCGGTCGTGTGCGCCCCCGAGGTCGCCGCGGGCCGGCCCGCTCCGTTCATGATCCAGCGGGCGATGGCGCTGACCGGCGTCGACGACCCGGCGCGGGTGCTCGTGGCCGGCGACACGGTCCTGGACGTGCTGGCCGGGCGCGCCGCGGGCGCCGGCGTCGTCGTGGGCGTGCTCACGGGATCCCAGACCGCCGGCGAGCTGGGGGGCGCCGGGGCCGATCGCGTGCTCGCCGGCGTGGCACGGATTCCGGAGCTGCTGGGCGTACCGGGAGCGGCTACCGTCGGCGCGTGAGAGCCCAACGCCGCGCGCGTGCCATCGCCATGACGCCGGACGAGGTCGACGCGTTCCTGGCCGAGCAGCGCACCTGCCGGGTGGCCACGGCCGGGCCGACCGGGCCGCACGCCACCCCGCTCTGGTACGTCTGGCTGGGCGGCGCGCTCTGGCTGACGTCGCTGTCGCGCAGCCAGCGCTGGGCCGACCTCGAGCGGGACCCGCGGGTCGCCGTCGTCGTGGACGCGGGCGAGGACTACGGCGAGCTGCGCGGCGTCGAGCTGCGCGGCAGCGTCGAGATCGTCGGCGAGGTCCCGCGCACGGGCGAGCCGGTACCCGAGCTCGACGGGCCGGAGCAGGCCTTCGCCGACCGCTACACGGGCGGGACGATCCGGCGGGACGGCCGCCACGGGTGGCTGCGCCTGGTCCCGGAGAAGATCACCAGCTGGGACTTCCGCAAGCTCGCCGCCGCTCAGAACAGCTCGTAGTCACCGCGCGCCACGTCGAAGCCGTGCCCGGTGGCGGCGTTCGTGCAGCGGACCCCGGTCGCCTTGCTGACGCACACGACGTCGGCCAGCCGCACGGACCGCCCGTAGCCGAGGACGGGGAGACCCCGGTCGGCGACCGTGTCCGACGCGCACGTGAGCGTGCCGGCGCCGGTTCCGGTGACCTGCGCGCCGCGGCCCCACGCGGCCGTGCAGGCCGGGTCGCGCGGCGGCAGCCGCCAGCTCCGGTTGACGACGTCGCAGCGCGCGCCGTCGGCGGTCATCGCGCACGCGATGTTGTGGCTGGGTGAGGCGAACTGCGGTGCGGCCCCGCCGAGCGTCGCCGGGTCGACCGGGGTCGTGCCGGCGGCCGGGTCGGCGGCGGGACCGGCCGGGGAACCGGCCGGGGAACCGGCCGGGGCGGCGGTGGGCGCGGCGAGCGTCGTGCGGGCGGTCGGCGACGGCGGCGCCTGCGGCGTCCCCGGTCGGGCCAGCAGCAGCCCGATCCCGCCCAGCAGCACCACCGCGACCAGCACGGCCATCCCGAGCGGCGACCAGCGGCCGGGCCCGCGGCGCCGGCCCGAGCCTGGCTGCGACGCGCCGGCCGGGTCGCCCGGCCAGGCCGGCGGATGCGGCCCGGCGGGATGCGGGCCGCCGGGCGGCCACCCGCCCGCAGCTGCCGGCGGCGTGCCGGGGCGGCCACCGGGCGGTGCGGACGGCACGCGGGGGCCGGGCGGCACCGGGGGGAGCACGACGGTGGCGGTGGGGTCCGCGGCGGCCGCCGCGCCCGGGACCGGCCGCCGTCACCGCACGTGGCGTCGGATCGACGTCCGGGCCGCGCGGCGCCGGGCACCGCGGCCGCCGCCGGGACCGCCGCCGTCGCCGCCGGTGGCGTCGGATCGACGTCCGGGCGCGCGGCGCCGGCCTCCGCGGCCGCCGCCGTCACCGCACGTGGCGTCGGATCGCCGTCCGGGCGCACGGCGCCGGGCACCGCGGCCGCCGCCAGGCCGGCGGCCGGTGGCTGTGCGCCGGCTGGACCGCGCGCGCCGGTGTCGAGGCCGTTCGACGCCGGCGACGACGGGTCCGCGGCCGGAGGCCCGGCGTGCGACGGAGGCGCCGGGGCATCCGGGTCGGCCGGAGGCTGCGTCACCGCCGTCACCGCCGTCGACCCGGCGACCGGCAGCGACGCAGGAGCGTCCGGACCGGTCGCCCGGCCGGCTGCCGGCCCGGTCGGGTCGCCGGCCGGGGGTGCGACATCCGCGGCGGCCGGCGCCGTGTCCCGGCCGGTGGGCCCGGAGCCTGCGGTCCCGGGCTGGTCCACGACCGGCGGCCCGGCCGGCCGATCGACCGGCGTCGCTGCGCCGAGGCCCGCGGGTCCGTTCCCGGCGGGGCCGGCCGGTGCGGGCGCGGGCGGCGCCCCGACGTGCCCGGAGGGGTCCGTGGCAGGGTCGGCGGGGGGCGGGGGCACGGCCGCCGGTGCGGGCGCCCGCGGGGTCGGCGACGTCGCCGGGACGTCCGGCGCGGCGCGGCGCGGCGCCCGGGGGCCGGCATCCGGCGGGCCGGCCACCGGCGACGCGGGCGGGGTCGGTGGTCCGTCCCGGTCCACCGGTGCCAGGACGGCGGTCGCCGCCTCGCCGTCCGCCGGCGGCGCGGCAGCCGCCGGGTTCGGAGGCGGCACCGCGGGGGCCCGTCCGCCCGGCGCCTGCACCCCGGCCGGCGCCTGCTCACCCGCTCCCGGGACGGAGGTCGCCGCGGCGGCCGGGCCGGGGCGACGAGGCGTCCCCGGCTCGGCACCCGGCGGGCCGACCACCGGCGATGCGCGCGGCGTCTCCGGGCCTTCCTCCCGATCCGCGTGCGCGGGCATCGCGGTCGTGGCAGGGTCGACCACCGGAAGCACTGCCGTGGTCGCGACGTCGGATCGCGCCGCGGGCGCCGGCCCGGCCGTCGTCGCCGACGACGGCGGAGCGGCCGAGGTGGCCGGCGGCCCGTCGGGGTCGACGGGCGGGAGCACGGCCGTCGCCGCGGGATCCGCCGAGCGCGGTCCGGCGGCGCCCGAGGCCGGTGGCGGCACCGGGGCGCCGCCGCCGTCGAGAGCGAGCACCGCGATGGCCGCGACGTCGACAACGGGCGGGACGGGCGGGACCACGACCGGCGACCCGGGCGGCGTCACGGCACCCTCCCCGCCGTCCGGCCCGGCCGCGCCGGGCGCCGCTCTGCCGGGTTCCGGCAGTTCGGCCGTCTCGACCTCGTTCGGCACCGCGTCGGGCCGCTGGTGGGGATCGGCGGGGGCCCGGTAGGGAGGGGGCGGAGCGTGCGCCGGCGGGGGCGCGGCCGGCGGGATCTGCGACCTCGACGCCCGGAGCAGGCCCGCCACCTGCGCCGCGGTGGGTCGACGGCCCGGGTCGGCGGCCAGGCACGCCGCGATCACGACCCGCGCCGGGCCCGCGATGCGCGAGAGGTCGGGGCCGACGGCGGTCACACCTTCGAGACCTCGTCCCCCGGCGAGCGGCGAGCGGCCGGAACCGGCGAACCCGAGCAGCGCGCCGAGCGCGAACACGTCCCCGGCCGGATCGGCGGGCTTCCCACCGGCGACCTCCGGCGCCCGGAACAGCGGGTCGCCGACCGGCACGTCGGGGCCGGCCGCGGCCAGGACCGCCCCCGCGCCGATCAGCCGCGGTCCGTCCTCGGCCAGCAGCACCGCCGATGGCGTGAGGTCGCGATGGGGCACCCCGGCGCCGTGCAGGGCGGCGAGGGCGTCGGCGAGCTGGATGCCGAGCGTCACCACCGCGGCGTCGCCGAGCGGCCCGCTGGCCGTGATGAACGCGCCGAGCGACGGCCCACCCACGAAGGCCGTGACGAGCCACGGGAGCTCGGCTTCGGTGTCGGCGTCCAGCACGGGTGCGAGGCACCACGTGGGTGCCGACGCCGCCGTCCGGACCTCCTGCCGGAACCGCTCGCGCAGCCCCGGGTCGATCGGGGGCTCGCCGATGACGATGGTGATCGCGACGCGCCGCCCGTTCGGATCCTCGCCGAGCAGGACCCGGGCGAGCGTGCCGTCACCCAGGCGGCCGACCACGCGGTACCGGCCGAACCGCTCGGATGGGGGATGCATCGTCGCGGAAGGTTACGGCGTGCCGGTCACCAGCGGCCACAGGCCGTCCGCGCCGGCGGCCAGCGCGGCCTCGCCGACGAGGTCCCACCATTGCGCCTCGCTGCCGTCCTCGTCCCGCCAGGCCCAGAGCCGGGTCGTGAGCAGGCGCAGGGAGTGCTCGCGGGTGAAGCCGATGGCGCCGTGGACCTGATGCGCGATCCGGGCCACGCCGCCGGCCGCCTCGGACGCCCTGGCCTTGGCCATCGCGATCGGCAGCTCCGCCGCGCGCACACCGTCCGCGTCGGCCGCCCGGGCTGCGGCCTCCGCCGCGGCCCCGGCCGCGGCGACCTCGGCAGCGGCCATGGCGAGCTGCTGCTGGACGGCCTGGAACCGGCCGATCGGCCGGCCGAACTGCACCCGCTCCCCCGCGTACTGCACGGCGGCCGCCAGCGCGGCGCGCGCGGCGCCGGCGAGCAGGAGGGACCGGCCGAGCGCGCCGCGCAGCCGCAGCTGCTCGCCGGCGTGCTGGTCGACCGAGGCGCCGGTGACGGGCCCGTCCACGACGACCCGGTCGCGCGGCTCCTCGGCGAGGTTGGCCCCGTCCGTGACGCTCACCGTGGCCGGATCCACGAGCAGCACGTGGTCACCGGTCAGGACCACGATGCCGGCCGCCGCCCGCGCCCACGGCACGCGGGTCAGGACGCCGGCCGCGCGGCGGCCGGTGCGGTCGACGTCGAGGTCCCCCGCCGCGACGGTCAGCGGCCCGTCGGGCACCGCGATCTCCGCGGCGCGCAGCAGCCATCCGGCCTGCAGGTCGGTCTCGACCAGCGGTACCCGTGCCGCGTGGGCGCCGGCCGCCATGAGCACCGGGACGGCGTCGGCGAACGACGCGCCGCTCCCCCCGACCTCGACGGGCAGCGTCAGGCGCGCGAGCCCCGTCTCCGTGAGCACAGACCAGAGCCGCTCGTCGAAGCCGGACCCGTCGGCCGAGGCCTCACCGAAGATCTTCTCCGCCAGCTCGGCCAGCTCGGCGGCCGCTCCCCCGTCGGTCATCGCCGCCCCTCCTCCTCGTCCCGGCCCAGTACGGGCACTGCCTTCATCGCCGGCACTGCCGTCATCGCAGGCCCAGCCCGCGCGCCACGATGCCGCGCAGCACCTCGTTCGTGCCGCCGCGGAGCGTGAACCCCGGCGCGTGCAGGACGGAGTCCGCCAGCAGCCGGGCGAACCCGTGCTCGGCGCCCGCGTCCGGCGGGACGGCCACCAGCAGCCGGGCCGCCTCGATCACCTCGTTCTCGAACCGGGTCCCCAGGTCCTTGACGAGGGCCGCCGCGAGCTCCGGCGCCTGGCCCGACGCGAGCGCTGCCGCGACCGCCAGCGACATGCGCCGGAGGGCCCAGAGCCGGGACACGAGCGCACCGAGCGCGCGCTGCGCTCCCTCCGCGGCCGCCGCGGTACTGCCCAGCTCGCCGACCAGGGCCGCGAGCAGCGGGTACGTCGACAGGTAGCGCTCGGGACCGCTGCGCTCGAAGGCGAGCTCACTGGTCACCTGGCGCCAGCCCTGCCCGATCTCGCCCAGCACCATCGCGTCCGGCACGAAGGCCCGGTCGAAGACGACCTCGTTGAAGTGGTGGGCGCCGGTGAGGAGCGGGATCGGCCGGACGGTCACGCCCTCGCCCCGCAGGTCGACGATGAACTGGCTGAGGCCGGCGTGCCGGTCCCGCTCGTCCCGAGGCGACGACCGGGCGAGCGCGAAGAACGCGTGGGCGCGGTGGCCGCCCGACGTCCACACCTTCGTCCCGGTCAGCACCCACCCGCCGGCCACGCGGTCGGCGCGCGTGCGGACCCCCGCGAGGTCGGAGCCGGCGTCCGGCTCGCTCATCCCGATCCCGAAGTACACCTCGCCGCGCGCGATGCCGGGCAGGAACCGCTGACGCTGCTCCTCGGTGCCGAAGCGCAGCAGGGACGGCCCGATCTGGCGGTCGGCGACCCAGTGCGCCGCGACGGGCGCGCCGGCCGCGAGCAGCTCCTCGGTGACGACGAAGCGGTCCAGCGGCGAGGCACCCGCGCCGCCGTACTCGGCCGGCAGGGTCATGCCGAGCCAGCCGCGCCGGCCCAGCTCCCTGGTGAAGCGCTCGTCCCAGCCCGACAGCCAGACGTCGGCGCGCGGCTCCCACGCACCCGCCGCCCGCTCCTGCGCGAGGAACGCCCGCACGTCGGCGCGCAGCGCCGCCGCCCGATCCGGCAGGTCCGCGGCGGGTGGCACCAGCTCGGGCAGCCGCGAGATCGTCGAGGTCACGGGGACCATCCTGCGCCATCCCTGGCGGCCGGGCACCCGCCGGGCCGGGCGCCGGTCAGCCGGCCGGCGCGGGCGCCGGAGCGGAGTCCGCCGTGGCGGGTGTCCGGACCAGCGCCGCGATGCCGACCCCCGCCACCGACATGATCGCCGCGACCAGGAACGCCGTGTGGATGCCGCCCGCAGTGGCGGCGACCGTGGCGGAGCCGGCGTCCTGCAGCGCCGTCGAGCGGATCGTCAGCACGCTGACCAGCAGGGCCACCCCGGCGGCCCCCGCCAGCTGCTGCGTGGAACCGAAGATCGCGCTGCCGTACGAGTAGAGCTGCGGCGGAACGGCGCCAAGGCCCGCGGTGAAGAGCGGGGTGAACACGAACGCGAGCCCGACCGACAGCAGCAGGTGGAAGACCAGCACCAGCCACGCCGAGCTCGTGGTCGTGAACAGGGTGGCCGACCACAGCGCCAGGCTGGTGACGACAGCGCCGGGCACGAGCAGGGCACGGGCGCCCAGCCGGTCGTACAGCCGGCCGACGACCGGCCCCAGCAGCCCCATCAGCAGGCCGCCCGGCAGCAGGAGCAGCCCGGTGGACAGCGGAGCGAAGTGCAGGACGTTCTGCAGGTAGATGGGCAGCAGGGTGATGACGCCCAGCAGCGTCGCCATCATCAGCATCATCAGCACCGACGCGATCGTGAACGTGCCCGAGCGGAAGGTGCGCAGGTCGAGCAGGGCGCGGTCGCTGCGCTGCAGCACGAGCTGCCGCCCGACGAAGGCGGCCAGGCCGAGCCCGCCCGCGACGAACGGCGCCCACGCCGGAACGCCCGTCCCGGTGTCCTGGCCGACCGTCGACAGCCCGTACACGAGCCCGCCGAACCCGACCGCGGACAGCACGACCGACGGCACGTCGAGCGGGGCGTCGGTGGGTTCTCCCACGTCGACCATCCGGCGCAGCCCGAGCACCAGCACGAGCACGGCGATCGGCAGCACCACCGCGAACATGCCGCGCCAGCCCAGGATGCTCAGCACGATCCCGGAGACGGTCGGGCCGATCGCGGGCGCGACGGAGATGACGATCGACAGGTTGCCCATCACGGCACCCCGCCGCGCAGGCGGCACGAGCGTCATGACGGTGGTCATGAGCAGCGGAAGCATGATTGCCGTGCCGCTCGCCTGCACGAATCGCGCCAGCAGCAGGACGGGGAAGCCCGGGGCGAGCGCCGCGATCAGCGTCCCCGTGCTGAACAGGCCCATCGCCGTGCCGAAGAGCAGCCGCGTCGGCACCCGGCGGATGAGGTAGCCGGTGATCGGGATGACCACCGACATCGTGAGCAGGAAGCCGGCGGTCAGCCACTGCCCGGTGCTCGGCGAAACGCCGAGGTCGGCCATCAGCACCGGGAGGGCCACGGCCATGATCGTCTCGTTGAGGATGACGACGAACGTGGCCACGAGCAGGACGCCGATGACGACCCGGTCGCGGGCGTCGAGGGCGGGAGCGGGGCCGGCCCCGAGGGGCTCTACGGCGGTCTGTTCGGTCACGATCTTCCTTGGTGGGGGTCCTGGCAGCGAGCGTACGGATGAGGACCGACAGAACGCGCGTGGTTAATCGGCCCCCCGCGTCCGTCATGGCCGGGATCACGGCCGCCCCCTCACAGCCGGCCCGGAACCGACCGCCCGGCACCGGGCGGCCGAGCACCACCGGGTCGCCACGAGCCGCCCGGCACGGGCCGCGCGCACCTACGGCTGCCCGGCCCCCGGCTGCCCGGCGCCTGCCGCCGGCTGGGCAGCGCCACCCGCCTGCTGGCCGGTGCCCTGCGCGCCCGCCCCTTGCTGGCCGGCGGCCGGCTGCTGCGCGGCTCCCTGCTGCCCGGCGGCCGGCTGCTGGGCGGCTCCCTGCTGCGCGGCTCCCTGCTGGCCTGCCCCCTGCTGCCCGGCCCCCTGCTGAGCCGCGCCCTGCTGGCCGGCCGCCGGCTTCGCGGCCGCGCCCTGCTGGCCGGCGCCCTGCTGGGCCGCGCCCTGCTGGCCGGCCGCCGGCTTCGGGGCCGCCCCTTGCTGTCCGGCCCCCTGCTGGCCGCCCGCGCCCTGCTGGGCGCCGGCCGGGGTCGTCTTGGCCTTGATGATGGCCGTCGTGAGCTGGATGCCGCCCTGCATCGCCAGCAGCCCGACGAAGGCCGCGAGCGTGAGGCCGGTGGCGGCGGTGAGGATCCTCACCCGCGGGCTGCGCGTCCCGCCGATGCGGGCGCGGCCGGTCTCGACTGCCCACGCCCGGGCCCCCATCAGCACCAGGAACAGGGCGGCCGCCACCCACACCCACACGTCCAAGGCGGGATTGATGATCATCGCTGCACCACCTTCCGCCTGATCAGTATGGCCGCCACGACGGCCGCGCAGGCCGCCTGGGTCAGGGTGTACCCCACGGCCACCGGCATCAGCGCAGTGACCGGGAACGGGCCCGCGCCGGCCCGCGCGACCGGTACGAACAGTACCGCCGCGATCACCAGGAGCGTGCTGCCCAGCTGCAGCCGGGCGAAACCCACCCCGTCGTTCAGCGCCTGCCGCCTGCCGAGCTCGTGGGCGATCAACAGCCGCGGGACCGCGCCGACCAGCAGGACCCGCAGGACGTCCGCCGCCTGCGCGTACCCGGGCCCGAAGAGCTGCAGGCCAGGACCGGCCAGGACGATCCCCACCGCCACCAGCGGGACGAAGATCAGGAAGAGCCGCCGGCGCGACGCCCGGACGTGGGCGTCCGCCCGTCGGGGTTCGCGCGCGATCTGCGCGGACAGCGACTGCATGAACCGCTGGGCGGCGATGTCGATCACCATCACGGCCTGCCACGCGATGAAGAACGCCGCGCCGGGCACCGGCCCGAAGCGCCCGGTCACCAGCACCGTGACCTGGTTGAACAGCAGCACCGTCCCCCAGTGTCCGACGGTCGTCGGCCCGAGGAACCGCACCGCCTCCGACGTCGACGGCAGCCACGACGTGCGCGACGTGGCGGCGAAGCGCCGCACGGCCCACCAGCCGACCAGCACCCCGACGACGCCCCAGACCGCGATCGGCAGGACCCACGACAGCACGATCCCCAACGAGCCGAGCCCGGCGCCGAGCGCGACCAGCAACCCGATGCGCGCCACGGCGAACGCGATGTTGCGGTACGGCGCCCACCAGGTCCGGCCCACCGCGATCAGCGCGTAGTCGTGCACGCCCCACAGGCCCCACCCGACCGCCGCGGCGACGAAGAGCCCGACGCCGGCGGACGCCGGGCCGCCCGGCCAGGTCCCGGCCCGGGCGACCGAGGGGAAGAGCCACACGTACAGCAGCGCGACGAGGCCGCACGCCGGGACGATGACGGCGTGGCTGCGCCGGAACAGCGCGGGCGCCGCGCGGCCCGAGCGGGGCATCCACAGCATCGTCGCGGAGTCCATGTTGAGCTGCGCCACGCCGGCCACCAGCAGGAACGCCGAGACGAAGGCCGAGGCGTACCCGACGGCCTCCTGAGGCATCAGCCGTGCCGCCAGCAGCCAGCTGACGAACCCGGCCAGCGAGCCCACCGCGCCGCTGACCGAGAGCGCGAGGCCGTCGGACAGCGCGGACCGGCTCGACGCGCCGGCGCGGGGGTCGCCGGTTCCCGCGCCGGTGCCCGGATCGACCCGGGTCCCCGCCACCGGCAGCGGGCCCGTGTTGCGTTCGAGCGGGGTCACCCGGGAACGGCGGGACGGCGGAACGAGCGGACGGCACGCGTCGTCACGGCTCCGGCCCTCGTCTGCACCGAACCACCGTAACGGCGGCAGGTCGCCCTCCCGGGCGTCACCCCCGGTCACCGGGCCGGTCCAGCGGGACCGTCACCCTGCGTCGACAAGGCCCCCGAGGGCCCCCGGTATGGTCCGCTGCGCGGGAGCCGGCGGAGTCTGCGGCTCCCCCGGCCGGGCGGGCGGCGCCGCCGGTGACCGGCCCACTGGCACGGACCCCGCCGGCGAGAGGTGACGAAGTTGACGCAGAACGGACCGACGCAGGATCCCCCGGCGCAGGCCCCCGCGGCACCGCGCGGGCCGATCGGCATCGCCGTCGTCGGTGCCGGGTACTGGGGTCCGAACCTCGTCCGCAACGCCCAGCAGACGCCGGGCCTGCGCCTGGAGTACCTGTGCGACCTCGACACCGAGCGCGCGCGCACCGTCCTCGGCGGGTACTCGACGGTCCGGGTCTGCGGATCGCTCGACGAGGTGCTGGCCGACCCCGCGGTCGACGCCGTGGCGATCGCCACACCGGCGGCGACGCACTCGGCGGTGGCGCTGGCCGCGCTGGAGGCCGGCAAGCACGTCCTGGTCGAGAAGCCGCTCGCGCCGAGCTTCGAGGAGGGCCGCCGCCTGGTGGAGGCGGCCGACGCCCATGGCCGCGTCCTCATGCTCGACCACACGTTCTGCTACACGAGCGAGGTCCGCTACATCCGCGACCTCGTCCGCAGCGGCGCGCTGGGCGACCTGCAGTACCTGGACTCCGTGCGCATCAACCTGGGGCTGGTCCAGCCCGACGTCGACGTGCTGTGGGACCTCGCGCCGCACGACCTGTCGATCTTCGACGCGATCCTGCCCGACGACGTCGTGCCGGTCTCCGTCGCGGCGCACGGCTCCGACCCGGTGGGCGCCGGGCACGCCTGCGTGGCGCATCTCACGCTGCGGCTGTCGAACGACACGCTGGCGCACGTCCACGTCAACTGGCTGTCGCCCACGAAGATCCGCACGTTCGTCGTCGGCGGGTCCGCCCGGACCGTCGTGTGGGACGACACCAACCCGACGCAGCGGCTGTCAGTGCACGACCGGGGCGTCGACCGGGTGGCGGCCGACTCGCTCGACCCGGACGTCCGCGGCCGGACGACGGTCTCCTACCGCACGGGCGACACGGTCGCGCCCGCGCTGCCCAACCTGGAGGCGCTGCGGTCGGTGATGCTCGAGTTCGCCGCCGCGATCAGCGAGAACCGGGCGCCGCTGACGGACGGTCGTTCCGGGCTGCGGGTGCTCGCGATCCTCGAGGCCGCCTCGGAGAGCCTCGCCAAGGACGGCGCACCCGTGCCGATCCGCGCGGTCGTCGGCCCGCACGCACCGGGTCCGATGGCACCCCTACCGACGGAGCTGGCGCGGCGCGGCCGCGGGGAGGTCACGGTATGAGCGGCACGGGTACGAGCGGCACCGGCACGAGCGGCACCGGCACGAGCGGCGGGGCGGCCCAGCCGGTCACCGGCCAGCGCGTCCTGGTCACCGGCGGGGCGGGGACGATCGGGTCGACGCTGGTCGACCAGCTCGTCGCGGCGGGCGCCGCCGAGGTCACCGTCGTGGACAACTTCGCGCGCGGCCGCCGGGAGAACCTGGCCGACGCCGCCGCGGCGGCGGGCGAGCGGCTGCACGTCGTCGAGGGCGACATCACCGACCGGGCGCTGATGGCCGAGCTCACGGCCGGTAGCGACCTGGTGTTCCACCTGGCGGCCCTGCGCATCACCCAGTGCGCCGAGGACCCGCGCCTGGCGCTGGAGTCCCTCGTCGACGGCACCTTCACCGTGATCGAGTCCGCCGTCGACGCCGGGGTCGGGAAGGTCATCGCGTCGTCCTCGGCGTCGGTGTACGGCCTGGCGGAGACGTTCCCGACGACGGAGCGTCACCACCCGTACAACAACGACACGTTCTACGGCGCGGCCAAGGCGTTCAACGAGGGCATGCTCCGGTCGTTCCACGCCATGAAGGGCCTCGACTACGTGGCCCTGCGCTACTTCAACGTGTACGGCCCGCGGATGGACGCCTACGGCGTGTACACCGAGGTCCTGATCCGCTGGATGGAGCGCATCGCC
This sequence comes from uncultured Actinomycetota bacterium, assembly GCA_963728105.1. Taxonomy (GTDB): domain Bacteria; phylum Actinomycetota; class Actinomycetes; order Mycobacteriales; family Pseudonocardiaceae; genus Pseudonocardia. Next base: position 35,554 of record CAVSJZ010000026.1, read on the forward strand.
AAGGGCGAGCGTCCGCTGATCTTCGGCGACGGCACGCAGACGATGGACTTCGTGCACGTCCACGACATCGCCCGGGCGAACGTGCTCGCCGCGCAGGCCGCGGCGACCGACAGCGTCTACAACATCGCGACCTCGACCGAGACCAGCCTCGCCGAGCTCGCGGCGGCGCTGCTGCGGGCGATGGGCTCGGACCTGACCCCCGAGCACGGCCCGGCCCGCGCGGTCAACGGCGTGACGCGCCGGCTCGCCGACATCTCCGCCGCGCGCAGGGACCTGGGCTGGGAGCCGCGGATCGGGCTCGACGAGGGCCTGCGCGAGCTGGTGGCGTGGTGGCGAGCCGAGACCAGCAACACCGTGACCGCTGCGACGGCGGCGGGACCCACCGCGTGATCCCCGTCATGAAGCCCCTACTCGGGGACGAGGAGGCCGCCGCCGTCGCCGAGGTCGTCCGGTCCGGATGGGTGGCGCAGGGGCCCCGGGTCGCCGAGTTCGAGGCGGCGTTCGCGGAGCACGTCGGAGCGGCCCACGCCGTGGCGACCAGCAACTGCACGACGGCCCTGCACCTGGGGCTGCACGTGCTCGGGCTCGGGCCGGGCGACGAGGTCGTCTGCCCGTCGTTCTCGTTCATCGCGACGGCGAACGCCATCCGCTACACCGGGGCGACCCCGGTGTTCGCCGACGTGGCGCCCGAGTCGGGCAACCTCACCCCCGACACCGTCGCCGCGGTGCTCACCGACCGCACGAAGGCCGTGCTCGCCGTGCACCAGGGCGGGCAGCCCGCCGACATCCCGGCGCTGCGCGCCGCGGCCGGGTCGGTCCCGGTCGTCGAGGACGCCGCCTGCGCGGCCGGCGCAACGGCCCACGGCGGCCCGGTCGGGCGGGGCGCGACCTGGGCGGCGTGGTCGTTCCATCCGCGCAAGCTGCTGACGACCGGCGAGGGCGGCATGCTCACCCTCGACGACGCGGAGCAGGCCGCGCGGCTGCGGCGGCTGCGCGAGCACGGCATGACGGTCTCGGCCGCCGACCGGCACGCCGCCGGGACCCGCGTCGTCCTCGAGGGCTACGCCGAGACCGGGTTCAACTACCGGATGACCGATCTGCAGGCCGCGATGGGCCTGGTCCAGCTGCGCAGGCTGGCGGGCATCGTCGCCCGCCGCCGCGAGATCGCCGACCGCTACCGCGAGCTGCTGGCCCCGCTCGGGCTGCGGGCCGTCACCGACCCGGCGTTCGGCACGTCCAACGTCCAGTCGTTCTGGGTGGAGCTGCCCGACGCCGCACCGCCGGTGCTCGACGTGCTCTCCGCGCTGGCCGCGGCGGGTGTCTCCGCCCGGCGCGGGATCATGGCCGCGCACCTGGAACCGGCATACGCCGGCCACCCGCACGGCCCGCTGCCGGTCACCGAGCACCTCACCCGGCGCACCCTGATCCTGCCGGTCCACCACGAGCTGACCGAGTCCGACCAGCGCACGGTCGTCGACGCCCTCGCTGCCGCCCTGCACCTCGTTCCCCGCTAGGAGAACCATGTCCGTCCCCCTCGTCGACCTGGCCGCCTCGCACGCGCAGGTCGCCGACGAGATCGCCGAAGGCTGGTCGGCAGTGCTGGCCCGAACGGCGTTCGTCAACGGGCCCCAGGTCGCGGCGTTCGAGACGGCCTACGCGGCCTACATCGGCGTCCCCCACGCCGTCGGGGTCGCCAACGGCACCGACGCTCTGGAGCTCGCGCTGCGGGCACTGGGCGCGGGTCCCGGCGACGAGGCGATCGTGCCCGCGAACACCTTCATCGCGACCGCCGAGGCCGTGGCGCGGGCCGGCGTCACGCCCGTGCTGGTCGACTGCGACCCCGACACCGCCCTCATCGACGTCGACGCCGCGCTCGCCGCGGTCACCGACCGCACCCGCGTGGTCCTGCCGGTGCACCTCTACGGGCAGACCGCCGACGTCCCCGCGCTGCGCGCGGGCCTGCCCGAGCACGTGGCGATCCTGGAGGACGCCGCCCAGGCCCAGGGCGCGCGGCACGCCGCCGGCGCGGCCGGCGCCCTCGGCGACATCGCCGCCACCAGCTTCTACCCCGGCAAGAACCTGGGCGCCTACGGCGACGCCGGCGCCGTGCTCACGGCGTCCGCGGAGCTGGCCGAGCGCGTGCGGCTGCTGCGCGAGCACGGCTCACCGCGCAAGTACGAGCACAGCGTCCTCGGGTTCAACAGCCGCCTCGACACCCTGCAGGCCGTCGTGCTGTCCGCGAAGCTCGTCCGCCTCGAAGGCTGGAACCAGGCACGCCGCGCGGCCGCCGCCCGCTACGACACCCTCCTGGCCGACCTGCCGGTCGTGCGCCCCGTCGTCGCCGGGGGCAACGTCCCGGTCTGGCACCTGTACGTCGTGCAGGTCGAGCACCGCGACACCGTCCTCGGCCGGTTGCACGAGGCCGGCATCGGAGCAGGCATCCACTACCCGACGCCCATCCACCTCACCGGGGCCTTCTCCGACCTCGGCAAGCCCGGCGACTTCCCGGTCGCCGAGGCGATGGCCGACCGCATCCTCTCGCTGCCGCTCTACCCGGAGATCACCCCGGAGCAGCAGGAGCAGGTGGTGACGGCGCTGCGGGCCGCCGTGTAGGACGCGGCCGCGGCCCGGAGGCCGCCCACGTCGCGCGCGGTCGGGCTGCTCGCGCGCGGTCGGGCTGCTCGCGCGCGGTCGGGCTGCTCGCGCGCGGTCGGGCTGCTCGCGCGTCGTCGACCGCTCGCGAGCAGCCCGTGAGCACGCGAGCGGCCCTCAGCGCGCAGGCCCGTGCGCCGGCGGCGGCCGCGCCCGGGTGGACCTCAGCGGCGGGCGTTCGTCACCAGCGCGCCGGCCAGCAGCGCCGGGATCAGCCACTCGAGCGCATGCACGGCCCGGTCGGCGCCCTTGCGCGCGCCCAGCACGGCGGTGCCGGCGACGGCACCCGCGGCCGACGCCGACAGCCCGAGGCCGACCGCCCCGCTGCGGCTGGGCCGGGTCGCGAGCGAGCCGACACCGCCCGCGAGGTGGGCGAGTGCCGCCGCCCGCAGGACGGGCGTCCAGCGGGCCCAGCCCGCCGAGACGACCGCGTCGCGGTCGGCGCCGGCGGCGTCACCGGCGGCGTTCAGCCCGGTCGCGCCCATGAGCGCGCCGCCGAGCCAGGCCGCGCCCCCGAGGTCGCGCAGCGTGCAGAGGCCGTTCGTCGTGCGGTTCATGCGGTGGTCTCTCCGTCGAGTCGGGCGGGTCGCCCCGCCGCGCGTGGTCGGTCCTCAGCCCGTCGTGGTGTCCGGGCCCGTGCGGGGCCCGAGGAACCACTCCTCCCAGCCGTCGTACGCGCCCGCGAGGGCCGCGCGGAAGATCTTCGGCCGGTCGATCCGCGTGATGAACGTGCGGGCCACGGTGCCGGCGGGCCGGTTGTCGACCGACTGCGCGTAGACCGTCGTGTAGCCCGCCGCCGCGGCGGCGCTGCCCGCCGCCGCCGTCCAGTTCCGGGACTGTCCGAAGGGGATGGCGAACTCCCGCACCTCGACGCCGAGCATCGCCTCCATGCGCTCGCGCGACCCGGCCAGCTCGCGCTCGGCCGTGCCGGCGTCGACCAGCCCGAAGTCGGGGTGGTTCACGGAGTGGCTGGCGACGGTCAGGCCGGCGGCCTGCAGCGCGGCGAGGCCCTTCCAGTCGAGGACCTCGGCGAGGCCGTCCGGCCGGCCGCCGTCGGCCCAACCGGTGACGGCGAACATCGTCGCGGGCACGCCGTGGTGGCGCAGCACGGGCACCGCGTTGGTGAGCACGCTGGTCACGCCGTCGTCGAACGTGACGGCGAGCTGCTTGAGCTCCGGGTGCGCCATGACGTCGGCCGGCGTGGCGAAGCTCCAGCCCTCGTCGACCGCGACCTGCAGGTGGCGCTCGAAGTCGGCCGGGCGCACGTCGTTGACGCCCCAGCTCGGCGTGCCGACCGAGTGGTAGGCGAGGATCTTGCCGGTGGCCGGCCCCGTCGGGCCGCGCATCGCCAGGCCCCACCGCTCGACGCCCAGCCGACCGGCGACGACACCGCGGTAGGCCGCCTGCGCCACCGGCGAGGCGCCGAGTGCCTCGCGGACCGTGCCGATGGCACTCACGCCCTGCTCCCGGCGGCGGAGGTGGCGGGCAGGTTCAGCTGCGACACCGCGCCATCGTATTGCCCGGATTTGTCGATCTTCACCCGCCGGCGCGCAGGCGGGGTCCGGCCGGTTCGTCGGGGAGAACGGGCAGGTCAGGAGGCCGTGTCGGGGGTGAGCGCGCGCAACCCGTCGCCGTCCGGCTCGTGGGCCGTCCCGCACTCGGGGCAGCGCAGATCCGGCCCGAGCCGCTCCCCGCAGACGCACACCCACCCGCGCCGCCGGGCGGGGTTGCCGGCGACGAGGGCGTGGGCGGGCACCGACGCCGCCACGACGGCACCGGCCGCCGCGAAGGCGTTCTCGCCGATCTCGGTGCCGCAGACGACGACGACCCCCGCACCGAGGGTGGCCCCGCGCCGCACCCGGGTCGCCATGAGCGCGTCACCGGTCCGCTTGATCGCCGCTCGAGGCCGCAGGTCGTTGGTGAACAGGACGTTCGGCCCGAGGAAGACGTCGTCCTCGCACGTGACGCCGCTGAAGACCAGCGTGCCGTTCTTGACGGTCACGTTGTCGCCCAATGCGGCCCCGCCCTCGACGTACGCGCCGTCGCAGATGTTGCAGTCGCGTCCGACGCGGGCTCCGGGCAGGACGTGCGCAAACGCCCAGATCCGCGTCCCTGGCCCGACATCCGCACTCTCGCATAACCCTTTCGGGTGAACCCGCACGTCCGGCGGGGGCATGACCTGCGCCCTCTGCGAATCCGTTGCCGTGATGTGATGCACGGTGGAACCGTAGCCGCCGCCATACGTCCTCTGAATGTGCGGCCGAACCGTGATGACCGTTGCGTCCCCGCGAATCCCCTTCCCGGGGAGAGGCGAGGACCGAATCGGCCATCGGGCACGGCAGAACACGGCTCGGCGCGGTGACGGCGATCAGTAACATGCCGGAATGCTCCGGTTGCGGTATCGAGAATGTCGGCCGTTCGGCCGATGGTCATCGACACGGGGAGGGTCGGCGGGTGGCAGAGCACGTCACTGACAACCCCGACGGGTCCTCGGGCCGTCGCCGGTGGCGGATCGCCACCCTCGAGCTCAACGCGATCGCGCTGATGGCCTCGACCGGCATCACCGCGCTGGTCGGCCTCGGGTTCTGGGCGATCGCGGCCCGGCTCCCTCCCGCGGAGGTCGGCCGGACGTCGGCGATCCTGTCGAGCGCGACGATGCTCAGCCAGCTGGCCAGCTCCAACATCGGCGTCCTCTTCGGCCGCGTGCTCGCCTCGGCGGGCCGCCGGTCGCGGTCCGTGGTGCTGGCCGGCTACGCGTCGGCGACGGTGATCGGCGGGGTGCTCGGCCTGGGGTTCATCCTGTTCTACGCCGGCGACCAGCTGTTCCTCTCGCCGTGGGAGCGGGGCCTGTTCCCCGTGCTCGTCATCCTGTTCGGCATCTTCGCGCTGCAGGACTGGGTGCTCATCGGCGTGCGCGGGTCGGCGTGGGTGCCCGTCGAGCAGCTGCTGTTCTCCATCGGCAAGCTCGGGCTGCTGCTGTGGTTCGCCGCCGAGGCCGTCACCGGCGGGATCGTGCTGGCCTGGGCGATCCCCTGCCTGCTCACGGTCATCGTCATCAACCCGATCCTGATCTGGCGCATCCTGCCCAACCGGCCGCCGCCGCCGGCGAGCGCGGGCCCGATGCCGAGCGTCCGCGAGCTGGCGAAGATCTTCCTCGCCGAGTACGCGACCGGCACCACGTCGGTGATCACGCCGCTCCTGCTGCCGCTGCTCGTCGTGGGCATGTTGGGGACGACCGCCAACGCCTACTACGCCCTACCGTGGCTGATCGCCGAGTCGCTGTCGCTGCTCAACTGGAACATCAGCTCCTCCTACATGGTCGAGGCCGCGCACGACCGGTCGGAGCAGGCGGCGCTCATGCGCCGGACGTTCCGCCTCAGCGCCCTCGTCTGCGGACTGGGCATCCCGTTCCTCCTGATCGCCGCTCCCTGGCTGCTGGGCTTCCTTGGCTCCGGCTACGTGACGGAGGGCTCGGGCGTCCTGCGGCTCATGGTGCTGGCGATCCCGTTCAACGTCATCGAGACGATGTACATCAACTCGGCGCGCGTGCGGAACCAGATGGGCCGCATCGTCGCGCTGCAGATCCTCACGACCGCCGTCGTGATCGGCCTGGCCGTGGTGCTGCTGCCGCGCGTGGGCGTCGACGGCGCCGGTTGGGCGTACCTGGTCGCCGAGGCCGCCTCGGCCGCGCTGGTGATCGTCCCGGTCGTCCGGTGGATGCGCGAGGGCCGCGCCCCCGGCGGCTCGCAGGGCGCCGCACCCGGCACCCGCCCCGATGCCACTCCCGACGCCAGCCCCGACGACACGGCCTCCCCCACGATGCCGATCGCGGTGGCGTCGTCCGACGAGACCCGGCCGATGACGGCCGTCACGAGAGGACCGAGCACGTGACCGTCCCCCGAGCCCGTTGCCGCGAGTACGACCCGAACCACCTGCGGGTCCTCGTCGTCCTCCACAACCTGCGGATCGGCGGCAGCCAGCGCAACGCCGTCGACCTCTCGATCGGCCTCAAGCGCCGCGGGCACGACGTCGTCGTCGCCGGGCCGCCCGGCGGCGGCGTGCTCATCGACGCGCTGCGCGAGGGCGGCGTGCCGTTCGAGCCGCTGGAGAACGACGAGCCGGGCAAGGCGGTGGCCAGGGCGATCCCGGGCTTCCGCAGCCTGCTCGCGCTCACCCGTCGCGTGCGCCCCGACCTCATCCACAGCTACGAGCTCACGCCGTCGATCCTGACCTACCTGGGCGCCCACCGGCTCGACGGCGTGCCCATGACGATGACGATCAACAGCATGTCGGTGCCCGACTTCATGCCGGGGTCGGTCCCGCTGCAGGTCTGCAACCCGGTCATCGCCCACCGCACCGCCCCGCGGACCGGGTCGGTCGGCGTGCTGGAGATCCCCACCGACACCGTCGACCAGTACCCGGGCCGCCCCGGCGGCGCCGAGTTCCGGGCCGGGCTCGGCATCGGCGACGACGAGCTGGCCGTGGTGGTGGTCAGCCGGTTCGCCCGGGCTCTCAAGCAGGAGGGCCTGGAGACGGCGATCCGCGCGGCTGGCCGGCTCGACCCGCGGCGCCGTGCCCGCCTCGTCCTCGTCGGCGACGGGCCGGCCATGCCGGACCTGCGCCGGCTCGCCGCCGCGACGAACGCAGCAGCGGGTCGCGAGGTCGTCCTCCTCACCGGCGAGCTCGTCGACCCGCGGCCCGCCTACACAGCCGCCGACGTCGCGCTCGGCATGGGTGGCTCGCTGCTGCGCGCGATGGCGTTCGGCAAGCCGTGCATCGTGCAGGGCGAGAACGGCTACTTCGAGGTGCTCGACGCGACCACGGCCCGCAAGTTCCGCTGGCACGGCTTCTACGGCATCGGGGACGGCGGCACGGGCGAGGACCGGCTCGTGTCGCTCCTCGACGGCCTGCTCGGCGACGCCGGGGCCCGGGCCGAGGGTGGCGCCTTCGCGCGGGAGCTCGTGACCGCCCACTACAGCCTCGACCGGGCGATCGACGTGCAGCTCGCCTGGTACCACCGGACGCTGGCCGAGACGGTGATCCCCCGCAGGCGGGACGTCGCCAGGACGATCGCCGAGACGACCGCCTGGATGGCGCAGCGCGCGGTACAGCGCCCCGGCGGCCGCGCCGGCGACGACTTCTTCAACAGCCCCGAGCGGATCGCCGAGGGCATCCTGGCGCCGATCCCCGCCTGGTTCGAGCCGACGAGCGCGCCGCAGGCGACCGCGGTGGGCGCCCCGGCCGGGCTGCCGGCCGTGTCGGCACCTGCGCGCTGAGCCGCCGGTCCGGGACCCGCGGGTCGCACGAACAGCAGAAGGGGGCCGGGCGCGTCGCGCCCGGCCCCCCTCTGCTGCCTGTCAGTAGCCGGGCGGCGGGTAGCCCTTGACCCAGTCGACCTGCATCTCGGACGGCTTCACGGCGCCGGGGTTGCCGTTCTCGGGGAACCAGTCGAGCTGGATCGCCAGGTGCATCGACCGCGGCGGGAACATCTTGCGGTCGGTCGTGGTGTACCACTGCTTGCCGTCGACGTAGCAGGTGATGTGGTCCGCGGTCCACTCCACGGCCCAGTTGTGCCACTGGGTGCCGTCGATGCGGACCTCGCCCCTGTCCTGCCGGTTGTCGCGGCCGTAGTGCAGGAACATCTGCGTCGACTGGCGGGTCGGGTCGTCCATCTCCATGAAGTCCACCTCGCCGCCGACCGGCCAGTCCTCCTTGTCCGGCCACAGCAGGATGACGGCGTTGTAGGTGTCGTCGCTGGCTGGCGCGCGCACCCTGGCTTCCCAGCGCCCGTACTTGTGGCCCGGGTACAGCGCCATGCCACCGGTCGTGCCCTGCGCGTCACCCTTGATCGTCAGCAGGCCGTCCGCGACCGAGATCGCCGACGGCGAGCGCCGGCCGTTGTCGTTGTGCCCGGGCCCGTCGTAGAGGTTCCACTGCTTGCCCAGCGGACGGTCGAACTCCTCGTCGATCTTGGCCTGACCCCAGCCGAGCAGCTGCGCGGCGCTCGCGTCCATGCCGGCGCTCCCGGACGGCGCGCTCGACGCGGACGGGGACCCGGCGGGCGACGGCGAGCCCGCGGTGGTCGATCCCGCCCGGTTCACCGCGACCACCACGACGGCGACCAGTACGGCGACCACGCCGACCGCGACCAGCGCGGTCCGCGCGGAGACGCGGCGGGGCGGGCCGGGATCGGTCTCACGGTGCTCCTGCAGATCGGACACGGGCTCCACTTCCGTACGGGGACGACGGGGGGACGAGAACGAGACCTACCGGACAACGGTAGCGATCCCGTGCTGTGACGCGGCTGTGGACCGCGGCAGCCGGTCCTGCAGGGCTCAACGACCGACCGTCAGCGGGGGCACGATGCCGCCGGCCCGGCGCGCGGCCCGCCGGCCCCGGACGTAGGCGGAACCGCCGCCGAGCATCCAGCCGAGGCGTTCGCCGGCCGAACCTGCGGTCATGCCCTCGCCCGCGGTGGCCTCGCGCTCGCCGATGCTGCGCAGCTGCGCGACCGCCGCCGGCAGCCGCCGAGCCGCCATGAACCCGGCCCTGCGGTCGAGCGCGACCTTCGTGAGGAACGCGCCGAGGCCCATCGCGTAGCCGCGCATCTGCCCCTGCAGCTCCGCCGCCGACGAGCGATGGTGGTGCCAGACGTACGCCGCTGGGTCGTAGGCGACCACGCGGCCCGCCAGCACGAGCCGGACCATGAACTCGCAGTCCTCGCCGCCCCGCGTCGGCGCGCCGGCGCCGAGCGCCTCGTCGAAACCGCCGACGGCGCGGGCGTCGGCGATCCGCACCGCGAAGTTCGCGCCGATCCCGAACAGGCCCGGCGAGAACGGGAAGATCGCCGAGTCGGCCGGCGGGTCGTCGAGGCTGTAGCGGCGCCGCTCGAAGCCGCGGCTCCACACCAGCGCGCGCTCGGCGGCGAGCTCCTGCTCGGTGTCGAGCCGCGCGCCGAAGACCGGGCCGCTCACGCAGGCGAGCTGCGGGTCGGCGGCGAACGCGCCGGCGATGCGGGCCGCCCAGCCGGGGTCGGCCTCGGTGTCGTCGTCGGTGAAGGCGACCAGTGCCGTGCGGGCCTCGCGCAGCCCGCGGTTGCGCCCGACGGAGAGACCGCGCCGCGGCTCCCGCACGTACCGGACGCCGTGGTCGGCGAACTCGGCGACGACGTCGGCGGTGGCGTCGTCCGGCGGGTCGTTGTCGACGACCACGACGGTGACGGCCGGGTGCTCGCCCGCGACCACGCCGCGGATGCTGCGACGCAGGCTCTCCGGCCGGTTGCGGGTGGCGATCACGACGGTCAGCGGCACGTGGCTGACCGGAGGAGGTGCCGTCGGCCGGTCCGGGCCGAGCTGCTGGGCGACGGCCCGCTCGACCTCCACGCCGGTCGCGCGCCCGGAGGTCAGCGGCACCACGACCGTCCCTACCGGCATCCCGGACGCGGTGACCAGCAGCCGCGCCGCGCCGTACGCGGGATCGACGGCCAGGTCGACGGCCGGCTCGCGACGTTCGAACTCGCCGACCCAGACGGGCGCGGTCGACGGCAGCTCCATCGCGGTTTCCTCCGGCGTCGTTCGGACCCTGGTCAGCGCACGGGCGCGGCGCGCACCTCCGAGGCGGTGTCGGGGGCGCCGCCGGGATACTCCGGCGCGAGCGGGGTGTGGCCCAGGATCATGTCCGCGGCCTTCTCCGCGACCATGAGCACGGCCGCGTAGGTCTGGGTGTTGGTCACCGAAGGGAACACCGACGCGTCGACCACCCGCAGCCCGGCCACGCCGTGCACCCGCAGGGTATCGGGGTCGACCACGTCCGCCTCCGGCGAGGGACCCATCCGGCAGCTGCCGGTCGGGTGCAGGCCCGTCTGCGCGAGGCGGGTCACCCAGTCGATGATCTCCTCGTCGGTCTGGACGTCGGGGCCGGGCAGGATCTCCCCGCCGTCGACGTCCGCGAACGCCGGCTGGGCGAGCAGGTCGCGGGCGATGGTGATGGCCTTGACCCAGTCCGCCCTGTCGCGGTCGTTGTCGAGGTAGTTGAGGACGATCCGGGGGTGGCGGCCCGGGTCCGCAGAGGAGATCTGCACGCTCCCCCTGGCCCGCGCCGCCATGGTGCTGACGTGGCACTGGTAGCCGTGGCCGGCGAGCAGCCGGTCGGGGTCGAACGCCATGGCCATCGGCGCGAACCCGACGATCACGTCGGGGTAGGCCACGTCGTCGTTGCTGCGGATGAACCCGGCGGCCTCGAAGATGTTGCTCGTCGCGGGCCCGCGGCCCAGCAGCCACTGCGCGCCCATCATCGGCCAGCGCACCTTGCTCTTCATCGCGGCGACCGACAGCGGCTTCAGGCAGGCGTGCTGGACGTGCACCGCCAGGTGGTCCTCGACGTTGCGCCCGACGGCCGGCACGTGCGCGATCGTCTCGATGCCGAGGCCGGACAGGTGCCCGCCGTCGCCGACGCCGGACAGCTGCAGGAGCTGCGGCGAGTTGAACGTGCCGCCCGCGACGACCACCTCACCGGCCGCGACCACGTGCTGGTGGCCCTTGTCGTCGTGGTAGACGACGCCGACCGCGCGCTGCCCGTTGAACAGGATGCGGGTGGTCGTGGCGTGGCAGCGGACCTCCAGGTTGGCGCGACCCTGCACGGGGTGCAGGTAGGCCCGCGACGCCGACACGCGCCGGCCGTCGCGGATGAAGCGCTCGAAGCGGCCGAAGCCCTCCTGCTGCGCGCCGTTGAAGTCGTCGGTGAGCCGGTAGCCGGCCTGCTCGGCCGCGCGGAAGAAGCGGTCGAACAGGGGGTTGTCGGCCGGGGCGACGTCGAGGCCCTGCGGGCCGCCGATCCCGTGGTACGGGCTGCGGATGGCGGAGTCCTCCGCGCGGCGGAAGTAGGGGAGGCAGTGCGCGTAGTCCCAGCGCCCCGACCCGGTGACCGCGGCCCAGTGGTCGAAGTTGGCCGCGTTGCCCCGCACGTAGGTCATCGCGTTGATCGAGCTGGACCCGCCGAGCACCCGGCCGCGCGGGTGGACCATGCGCCGGCCGCGCATGTGCGGCTCGGGCTCCGACACGTAGTTCCAGTTGAGGGCCCGGCTGTTCATCGCCATGCCCATGGCTGCCGGCATCTGGATGATCACGTCCCACCAGAAGTCCGGACGCCCGGCCTCCAGCAGCAGCACGCGGCGTGACGGGTCCGCGCTGAGCCGGTTGGCCATCACCGAGCCGGCGGCGCCGCCGCCGACGATCACGAAATCCCAAGCAGGGTCGGACATCGGGGCTGTCCCTCCCACGTCGATGCTCGTCCGGCGGACGGTATCGCACCACGTCGGGCGGGATCCGCGGGGCTGTCAGTTATGGGTGATGGGTGAGTTGGCGCGCCGGAGGACCGCGTTGTAACCCTCTTGGTACGTCACCTTGTAACGGCCCGTAGCGACAAGCTGCTTGATGGCCCGGAGTGACCACCCGGGTGGGAGATCGTAGAGCGTCTCGCCCTGCTTCTCGATCGACGTGAAGTCGATGATCACGTCGGGGTCGATGAGCTCGAGGCACTTGACGGGGTCCAGCGGCAGGACCGAGCACTGCTCCGGGCCGCCGCCCCCGTTGCCGTAGTAGCCGACGCCGACGATCCCGTTCGGGCCGACGGAGCTGAGCGGCACGATCTTCTGGCCGTGCGGCGTCTGCGCGACGGCCTGCTTGTACATCGCGATCTCCTGCGGGAACACGACCTGGTACGCGTCGTTGCCGCCGCGGATGAGGACGAGCAGCGGGAACAGCAGCACCATGCCGGCGGCCAGCACCCACTGGAAGCCCCGTCGCCAGCGGACGAGGGCGCGCAGCGCCTCCGTGCCGAGGATGGCCAGGATCGGCAGCCCGTAGAGCACGATGCGCAGGAAGACCTCGCCGCCGTACCCCTGCAGGGCGAAGGCCATCGGGATGATCGCGAGGCCGATCGGGACGATGTCGCGGCGGCGCTTGAAGTACGCCAGCGCGCCGATGCCGCCGAGCACGTAGGTCAGCCCCGGCACGATGATGCGCAGGTACTTCACGTCGATCTGGCCGACGTCGCCGCTGATCCGGCCCGTGACGCCGCTCTGGATCGCCTGGCTGCCGCCGCTGCCGATGAGCAGGTACAGCTGGTTCTGCCAGAAGTCGCGACCCATGATGAGCAGGAACGTCACCACGGCCAGGATGCCGACGAGCACGATGCCGCGGCCGCGGAACCGACCGGTGACGGCCAGCAGCACGAGCTGGCCGATGATCGCGAACGGCGTCAGCTGGTGGGCCGGGACGATCGCGATGATGCACAGCACCGCGCAGAAATAGACGAGCAGCACCTGCTTGGCCGGCAGCGTCGGCCGGTTGGGCGGTGTCATCAACGCGGCCAGGGCACGGCGAGGGAGCGAGAGGCGCTTGGCCCCGGGATGTGGTCGCGGCCAGCCCGGCACGCCTGCCGGGTCGAGCCGGCGGGTCGCGAGCGGGCCGAGGGCGAAGGTCAGCACCGTGAGCAGCAGCACGATGCCGATCGCCTGCGGCGAGAAGTAGTCCTGCTCGATCCAGTTCAGGCCGACGAACAGCCACGCGGCGGCCCACGGCGCGCGGGTCCCGCCCAGCATCGAGCGGGCCAACGCGTAGATGCCGATCGCCCACACGGCGACGATGACGGGCGGGAACCAGCGCAGGATCACGTCGAGCTGGTCGACCCCGGCGGCGTCGCGGAACCAGGCCCACTGCGCGAAGAACGCCGGCCAGTAGAAGCGGGCGTCGACGCCGGTCGGCGGCACGCCGTGGCGCACCGAGATCGCGTCGACGAAACCCGCGATCGTGTACGTGGTGCCGAACCGGGCGGCCGGCTCGACCACGGAGGGCATGCCGGTCGAGCAGAGGATCAGCACGGCCGTCGCGACGCCCAGCATGGGCACCCTCGGCCGGCGCGCCCACAGCTCGACGAGGCAGGCGCCGACCGCGCAGAGGAGCGCGACCCAGCCCGCCGGGCTGAGCACCTTCGCCAGGCCCCAGCCGTCGAGCGCGGCGAGGTTCGTCGTGGCCGCCGCTATCGGCAGCAGGGCCACGGCCATGATCGCGAGCAGCGGGGAGAGGAAGCGTCGGACCCCCGGCACCGGCGCCGCGACGGGCGGGCGGGCGGGCGGCGGTTGCGGGCGGGGCCGCGGCCGGGGCGGCGGCGCAGCGGGCGCCTCGCCCCCGGCGACGACCGGGATCAGCGTGGTCGGAGCCTCGACGTCCTGGCCGGACCGGACGACGTCGGCGTCCCTGTGTGTCGTCACCGGGGCGCCGCCGACGCCACATCGGTCGAGCACACGGGCACGGCACACTCCGTTCGACGGGTCGGCGGTCGGGAGAAGTCTATCGGGACACGGACGCCACGCACGGTCGCCGTCACGGCGAACGACCCGTCCCGGCAGCACCGGCGCCTGCCGGCTCCCACCGGCTCGCTACGGTGGGGGTTCCCGAGTCGGCGGAGGAGAGGGGCTGCGCGTGCCGATCGCCGAGGTGTCGGTGTGCGTGGCCGGCAGCCGCAGCGGGCGGGCGCTCGGCGAGGCGGTCCGCAGCGTCCTCGACCAGACCCTGCGCGCGTTCGAGCTCATCGTCGTCGGCGACGCCAGCGTCGAGCTGGCCCGGTCGTTCGGCGACCCCCGGGTGCGCGTCGAGCGGGCCGCGGTCGGTCCGGGCGCCGACGGCCGCAACCTCGCCGTCCAGCTGGCCAGGACGTCGCTTGTCAAGGTGTTGAACCCGCGCGACCTGCTGCACCCGCGCAGCCTCGAGCTGCAGATCGACGCGATCGAGACCGACCCGGGCGTGGCGATGGTGGCGTCCCGCTGGCACGTGCTGGACCAGGAGAGCCGGGTCCGGCTGCCCCGCCGCGGGCTGAGCCGGCTCACCGGGCTGCACTCCGAGGCCCAGGTCGGCCGCCGCGTCCTGGTCGACGGGCCCACCACGGTCGGGCCGGCCAGCACCGTCCTGTTCCGCCTCGACGCGTTCCGGGCGGCCGGGCGGTGGGCCGACGTGCACCCCGCGGTCATGGACCTCGACCTGTGGCTGCGGCTGCTGCGCCACGGCGACTTCCTCGGCCTGCCCGAGCCGCTGACCGGGGTGCGGATCAACCCCTCCGAGGACGTCACCGACACCGTCCGGCAGCGCCGCGCGTACGTGGCGCAGCTGGCGGAGGCCGGCGCCTACCGCAAGCGGCTGACCGACCGGCTCGGCGCGCCGGCCACGACCATGCGCCGCGCCGGCCGGGCGATGCTGCGACGGATGGCCGGCGTGCCGCGCTCGGCGGCCTGACCGCGCGCCCGGGCCGCGCCGGGCCGGCCGCTGCCGGCGCGCTACTGGGCGACGACCGCGTGCCGGAGCAGGAACGGGACGCACAGGCCCGCCACGACGTACAGGGCGATCGCCGGCCGCCAGGCCTGCAGGCTGACCATGACCTGGCCGACCAGCAGCGTGACGGAGATGCCGACGCCCACGGCGAGCAGCCACACGTGCGCGGCCGGGGCCCGGCGCAGGAAGCCGGCGGCGGACCAGCCCGGGCCGAGGATGAGGAAGACCACGGTGATGACGAGGCGGGCGTCGCTCAGCGCGCCGCCGATACCGAAGACGCTCATCGCGCAGGCGATCGCCCCGAACACGATGAGCAGCAGGGCGATGAGCCGGCGCGAGACGCGCGCACGCGTCAGCTCGCTGGTGGCGAACGTCATCCCCGGCTCCGATCAACCCCGCTGGGCCCTCAGGAGGCCTCCTCGCCGAGCCTACGCCCGATGCCCACGCCGTCCCGTTCCGGACGGGTGTCCGTGGCCGGCAGGACGACCGGCAGGTCCCGGACCGGGCTCGGGACCGGCGTCACGGCCGGGAAGCCCGGCAGCGGGGTGGCGGCCCTCGACTGCTCCTCCAGCTCGCGGCGCGCGAGGGACCGGCGGACGGCCCGGCGGCGTTCGGCGGCGAGGGTGCGCAGGACCCGCGCCCCGTCGGCGAACGTGCGCAGGTTCGTCTGGCCGAAGATCCGCTCCCGCTCCATCGACGGCACCTCGGTGATCTTCAGCCCGGCCGCGGCGACCCGGCAGTTGAGCACCGTCTCGATCTCGAACCCGTCGCCCCACAGCATGCCCTCCGGGGGCGAGGGCAGGTCGGTCGCTGGCAGGTCGAGCACGGGCAGGATGTCGGTCCAGAAGGCGTTGTAGCCGTAGCAGAGGTCGGTGTACGACGTCCCGAACAGCGCGTTCGCCACCCCGTTGAGCCCCGCGTTGCCCGACTTGCGCAGCAGCGTGATGTCGTCGCTGCCGCCACCCCGGACGAACCGGCTGCCCTTCGCGAAGTCGGCACCCGCCACCAGTGCGCGCACGAACGCCGGGATCTCCGCGGGGTCCGCCGACCCGTCGGCGTCGAACATCACGACGATGTCCCCCGACGCCGCGGCGAAGCCGCACGCCATCGCGTTGCCCTTGCCCCGCCGCGTCTGCGTGATCACCCTCACCCAGGGCAGCACCCGCTGCGCGGTCTCGATCGAGCCGTCCACCGAGTTGCCATCCACCACGATGACCTCGTGCACGGCCGGGCGCACTGCCGCGATCGCCGGCAGCACGACCTCCAGGTTGCGCGCCTCGTTACGGGTCGGCACCACCACGGACACCCGTGGGTTGCCGTTGCGCTGCGTCACAGTTCTCCCCCCCACCGCCGCAGCGGTGCGTTGCGCGTCTCGGGCTTGGACCCGCGCTCCATCCGGGCCAGGCCTCGCTGCCGGGACACCTGTCGTCATCCGTGTATCTCTCCCCGAGCAACCGACGTTACGCGGCGCATCTCAACTCTCGGAGCCAGGCCGAACGGGTCAACGCTGATAGACCGAACGGACCAGATCGTACGGAACCCCGTTCCGCCGGCCGCCGCCAGCCCCGGCAAACGGGCGTCACAGCGGCGGCGGCGCAGTCGGGTAGCCCGGGCGCGGTGGCCCGTCCTTCCCGCCGCTGTCGTCCCCACCGCCGCCGTCCGGGCCGCCGTCCCCGCCGCTGTCACGGCGGCCTCCCGCCCTGCGGCCACCCTGCCCGCGGGCGCCGCCGCCGGGGCCTCCCCCGGCGGGCTCGTCGCGGCCAGGGTCGGAGGTCCCCGGCTGCTGCCCGGCGCCGGTCGCGGGCCACCCGCGCGGCGGCGTCGGCACCGCGCTCTCCGGCTCGCGCGCCGCGCCTGCTCCCGGGCGGCCCCCTGCCGCGCCCGCGCCGGGACCACTGGCGCCGCCGGCCGCAGGCCGGTCGGCTCCACTAGGGCCGCGCCGGCCGGGCCCGCCGGCGTGTCGGCCCGCACGCCCGGTGCCGGGACCGTCCGCGGGCGGGGGCAGGTGCGACGGCAGCGCCTGCGGCCGGGCCGGCGGCGCGACCCCGCGGGGCGGCACCGGCGCGACGGACGGCACGGGCGGCACCTCGCCGAGTCCGGGTGGCGGGACCGCCGCCCGGGCCTGGGCCTGGGCGTCGGCGACCAGCCTCGCGATCTCGGGGTCGCTCGACGTGTCGAACCAGTCCTTGATCGACTCGTCGTCGTCCTCTGGCCGCTGCGCCTCGGACCGCTCGTCGGCCGGCGAGGGCTGGAACCGGAACACGCCGTCCTCGCCGGGCGCCCCGAGCATCTTCGCGAAGCCCTCCAGCGCCTTGCCGAAGTCCGAGGGGACGATCCACACCTTGTTCGCGTCGCCCTGGGCCATCTGCGGCAGCGTCTGCAGGTACTGGTAGGCCAGCAGCTCCGGGGTCGGGCGTCCCGACTTGATGGCCGCGAACACCTTCTCGATCGCCTTGGCCTGCCCCTGCGCCTCGAGGTACCGGGCGGCCCGCACCCCCTGCGCGCGCAGGATGCGCGACTGGCGCTCCGCCTCGGCATTGAGGATCGCGGCCTGCTTCGCGCCCTCGGCGGTGAGGATCTGGCTCTGCTTCTGGCCCTCGGCGCTGCGGATCGCCGACTCCCGCTGCCCCTCGGCGGTGAGGATCATCGCCCGCTTCTCGCGGTCGGCCTTCATCTGGCGCTCCATCGAGTCCTGGATGGACGCCGGCGGCTCGATCGCCTTGATCTCGACCCGAGCGATCCGGATGCCCCAGTTGCCGGTGACCTTGTCGAGCTCCCCCCGCAGCTGCGAGTTGATCTCGTCCCGGGCCGTGAGCGTCTCCTCCAGGCTCATCCCGCCGACGACGTTGCGCAGCGTCGTCGTCGTGGTCTGCTCGACGCCGTTGATGTAGTCGGCGATCTCGTAGACGGCCGACTTGGGCTCGGTGACCTGGTAGTAGACGACGGTGTCGATGTTGACGGTCAGGTTGTCCTTGGTGATCACCGGCTGCGGCGGGAACGAGCGCACCTGCTCGCGCAGGTCGATCCGCTCGCGGATCTTGTCCACGAACGGCACGAGGAAGACCAGGCCCGGCTCCTCCACCGCCCGGAACCGGCCGAGCCGCTCGACCACGGCCGCGGTCGCCTGCGGGATGATCTGCACCGCTCGGACGACCGTCAGCACCACCAGCGCCACGAGCGCCAGCACCAGGATCAAGAACAGCGTGTTGGCTTCCACCACTTCCTCATCTTTCCGCTCCCCCCGCTAGCCGGCCGCGACGACGAGCGCCGTCGCGCCGCTGATCTGCATGACCGTGACGGCCGCTCCGGCCTCGATCACGTCGTGCTCGACGAGCGACCGCGCGGACCACTCGTCGCCCCCGATGCGTACCCGGCCGCCGTGCGCGTCCACCCGCTGCAGCACGACGCCACCCCGTCCGACCAATGCCTGCGTGTGCAGCGGTGCCGCACCCATCCCGCGATCCAGCCGGCGCTTGAGGGCCGGTCGCGCGGCGAGCAGCAGCACGACCGACGCCAGCGCGAACGCCACGCCGCCCGGGACGGGCGAGTCCGGGGCCAGCACCGCGACGCCTGCCGCGACGAGGCCGCCGATCCCGAGCATGAGCAGCACGAACTGGCCGGACGCCACCTCGGCGGCGATCAGCACCAACGCAACGACCAGCCAGATGGCAGGCCACACCCTGACGATCCTGCCACGCCCCTCGCTGAGGAGATCCTCAGGCCGTCACGAAGTCGATCAGCGCCTCGACCGCCCCGATCAGCGGTGTCTCCAGGTCGCGGAAGCTGCGCACGGCGCCGAGGACCCGCCGGGCGCCGTCCGCGGGCTCGCCCCAGCGGAGCGCGGCGCAGACACCGGTCTTCCAGTCGGTCCCGCGGGGCACGCTCGGCCACTCCCGGATGCCGACGACCCCCGGCTTGACCGCCTGCCACACGTCGACGTACGGGTGGCCGGTCACCAGCACGTCCGGGCCCGCGACCGCCGCGGCGGCACGCGTCTCCTTGGTCCCGGCGACGAGGTGGTCGACGAGCACGCCGAGCCGTCGCCCCGGCCCGGGCCCGAAGGCCGCGACCGCGGCGGCCAGGTCGTCCATGCCGTGCATCGGTTCGACGACGACGCCCTCCACCCGCAGGTCGTGGCCCCACACCGTCTCGACGAGCGCGGCGTCGTGGATGCCCTCGACCCAGATCCGGGCCGCGCGGGCGGTGCGCGCGCGACGACCCTCGACCTTGATCGACCCGGAGGCCGAGCGGACCGGCCCGGCGGGAGCCCTGGCCGGCACCACCAGCGTCGTCGGCACGCCCTCGACGAGGAAGGCCGCCGGGCGCAGCGGGAAGACCCGGCACCGGCCGCGCCGGTCCTCCAGCGTGACCTCGCGGACGTCGACCCTGGTGACCGCGCCGCAGAAGCCGCTCGCCGGGTCCTCGACCACGAGCCCCGGCTCGGCCGCCACCTCCGGCACGGCCCGCCGCGTCACGCGGCGCGTCCCGTCGGCCCCGAAGACGCCGCGGTAGTCCTGCCCTCGCACGGCACGACGTTCTACCCGCCGCGCCGGGTGCGGTGCGTGACCGACACGCCCGGGCGCCGCGACCAGCGGCAACGAGAACTCACCGACCGGCAGGAGTGCTGGCGGCGATCGTTCTGGCTAGCCTGACGGCGTGCCCCGCCCCTCCGCCACGTTCACCGTGTGGTGCTCGGCCTGGCTCGCCGGAGTCGCCGCCCCCGACGACGTCCTCGACGCGCTCGCGCCCTGGGCCCGTTCGCACGAGGTGCTCGCGGCCGACCCCGCCGGCGCCGAGGTCACGACGCTCCCCCTGCCCGGCGCCCCGGCCAGCTCCCTGACGTTCCTGCTGGCGGCTCTGCGGCGCGCCGCTCCCCGCTCCCCCGCCCGGCTGGTGCTGCCCGCGCCCGGCGACGTCCGCGGGCTGCCCGGCCCCGGCGTGTTCAGCCGCGAGGCGATCGCGGCTGGCGAGGGCGTGCTCTTCGCGGACGTCGGGCTGGGGCTGGTCCCGACCCGGGTCGCGGACGGCGTCCTGCGCTGGACGGTCCACCGGGTCCCCGAGCCCGGACCGACCCCGGAGTTCGTCGCGATCGGGCAGGCCGAGCGGGACCTGCGCGAGCAGGTGCGCCGGTCCGCTTCGGTGCTCACCGACCTGGGCGTCGCCCGCCACCGGCCCGGTGTGCGCGAGGAGATCGCCGCCTCGCTGCGCGCGCGGCCGGCCACGCTGTGGCCGGCGAGGATGCCGGCCCAGCCGCTGCGCGTCCTGCAGCAGGCCGACGAGGTGGAGGCGATACTGGCTGCGGCGTCGGTCGACGAGCCCGGCGGCGCGCTCTCCGCGTCGGCCGCAGCGGCGCGGCGCGCGGCCCTGCGCCCGATCGAGACCGCGGTGCGGGTCGCGCGCCGCGCTGCGGTCGCCGAGGCCGTGCGGGTGCTCGCGGCGAGCCCGCTGGTCTGACGGTCGGGACCCCGGTCGTCAGGCGAAGACCGTCGAGCGCGCCAGCTCCTCGACCGCGGCCAGGTCGGCCAGCTGCCCTTCGAGCTTCGCTCGGATGCGCGTGACGGCCGCATTGCCCAGCGGTAGGCGCAGGGGCGCTGACGCGGCGTGCACGGTCGCGACGATCGCGGACGCCGCCTTCGCCGGGTCGCCCTCCTGCGCCCCGTCCTGGTCGCGGAAGCGGTCCCTGGCCGCCCTGGCCGGCGTGCCGGCATACGCGGGGAGCGGCGTCGACATGGCCATCGAGCGGCCGGCGTAGTCGGTCCGGAACGGGCCCGGCTCCACGATCGTCACCCGGATCCCGAACGGGGCCACCTCCCCGGCGAGCGCCTCGGACAGGCCCTCCAGCGCGAACTTCGACGTGGCGTAGGCCGCGTGTCCCGGGTTGGCCGTGACCCCGCCGACGGAGCTCATCTGGACGATGTGCGCGGCGCCGCGCTCGCGCAGGTGCGGCAGCAGGGCCCGGGTGACGGCCGCGACGCCGAACAGGTTGGTCTCCAGCACCCGGCGGAGCTCGGCGTCGGTCAGCTCCTCGAAGGCGCCGACGAGGCCGTGCCCGGCGTTGTTGACCAGGACGTCGACGCCGCCGCTCGCGACGGCCGCGGCAGTGGCCGCGGCGACCTGGTCGGGGTCGGTGACGTCCAGCGCGAGGGTCAGCGCGCCGCGGCCGGCCAGCTCGGCGAGGGCCTCGGCGCTGCGGGCGGTGGCGACGACGGCGTCGCCGGCGTCGAGGGCGGCGAGCGCGATCGCGCGGCCGAAGCCGGTGGAGGCACCCGTGATGAACCAGCGATGAGAGGTCATGCGTCCACGATGGCGGCGGGCATTGCACCTGTCCAAGACATGATCGAGCTGAGACTCATAAGCTGGCGTGATGGAACTGCGCCAGCTCGCCTACCTGGACGCGGTCGTCCGCCACGGCGGCTTCGGCCGGGCGGCGCGCGCGCTGCACGTCGCGCAGCCGGCGGTGTCGACCCAGATCCGCAAGCTCGAGCGGGAACTGGGTGCGACGTTGCTCTCGCGGACGACGCGGCGGGTCGCGCTCACCGAGGCCGGCGAGGTGGTGCTGGCCAGGGCGCGCCGCGCGCGCGCCGAGCTGGACGCGATGCCCGCCGATCTGGGCGCGCTGCGGGACGTGCTGGTCGGGCGCGTCCGGCTGGGCGTGATCCAGGCGCTGGGACCGTTCGACCTGCCGGGCGCGCTGGCCGCGTTCCACGCCCGCCACCCGGGGGTGACCCTCGGGCTGCGGTCGGGTGACACCCGCACGCTGCTCGACGACCTCGTCCACGACCGCGTCGACGTCGCCCTCGTGCCGACGCCGGCGCCGCCCCCCTCCGGCGTCGTCGCTGAGCCGCTGTTCACCGACGAGCTCGTGCTGGTCACCGCCCCGGACCACCCGACGGCCGGCCGCGGCCCGCTCCCGGTCACCGAGCTCGCGGGCGACCCGTTCGTGTGCCTGCCCGCCGGCAGCGGGCTGCGCCGGATGCTCGACCGGCTGGCCGGCGACCTCCCGGTGACCGTGGCGTTCGAGACCGCCAACCTGCCGCTCCTGCGCGACCTGGTGGCCAACGGGCTGGGCGTGGCGCTGGTGGCGCGCTCGGTCGCCGAGACACCGGGCGGGCCGCCCGTCGTCGTCCATCCCGTCGCGCCGGACCCGGTCTGGCGGCCGGTCGGGCTGCTGCACCGGCCGCCGCCCGGGCCGGCGGTGTCGGCGTGCCTCGCGGTCCTGCGCGAGCAGGCGGCCGCCCGGCGCTGAATCCCCACCGCGAGTCGGGGTCTGGACCAGCCCGAGTCGCGCGCTCAACCATCCGCGAGTCGGGGTCTGGACCAGCCCGAGTCGCGCGCTGAGCCGGGGCGGCGGCCGACCGGCGCCATGCTGGGCCGCCCGTTCGCGACGGCTCGCTACCGGGCCTCGCGCAGGAACCCGGCCAGCAACGCGATCGACTCCTGCGGGCACTCCTCGACCAGGAAGTGTCCACCCGGCAGCGCCGCGCCACGGACGTCCACGGCGCGCTCGCGCCACACCGTGACCGGGTCGACCGGCCGGTTTCCGACGACGCCCCGCTCGCCCCAGGCCACGAGCGTCGGCATCGCGAGCAGGCGGTCCCGGTCGGCGGCGTCGTGCTCCAGGTCGATCGAGGCGGCGGCCCGGTAGTCCTCCAGCATGGCGTGGCGGGTGTCGGCGTCACCGAAGCAGCGCTCGTACTCGGCCAGCGCCTCGGGAGCGAACGCGTCCAGGCCGCTGCCCCAGCCGCCCAGCAGCGAGTGCAGGTAGCCGATGGGGTCGCCGGCGATGAGGTTCTCCGGCACCGGCGCGGGCTGCAGGTAGAAGAACCAGTGGTAGTACGCGGTGGCCAGGGCCCGGTCGACGGTCTCGTAGACGTGCAGCGTCGGCATGATGTCGAGCAGGGCGAGGCGGGTGACCGCCCCGGGATGGTCCAGCGCCATCCGGTGCGCGACCCGCGCGCCGCGGTCGTGGCCGATCACCGCGAAGTGGTCGTGGCCCAACGCGCGCATCACGGCGACCTGGTCGGCGGCCATGGCCCGGAACGCGTAGCCGCTGTGGTCGTCACCGGCCGGCGGGCGCCCGGAGTCGCCGTAGCCGCGCAGGTCGGTGGCGACGACCGCGTTCTCCTCCGCGAGCGCGGGGGCGACCCGGTGCCACATGGCATGGGTCTGCGGGTAGCCGTGCAGCAGCAGGACGGGCGGTCCCGAGCCCGCGTGCACGGTGTTGATCATGACGTCGCCGGCGTCGATCCGGGCGTGGGCGAACCCCTCGAACACGGTGCCGGACGCTACCCGCGTCCCCGGCCGACCGCCCGGGCCCGGACCATCCGGACGCCCGGCACCGCCGAAGAGGCCGACCGGCCCGTCCGGACCGCCGGCAGGCCGCGGATAGTGTTGGCCCATGCGAACGCGGATCGTCCAGTTCGCGGCCCGGCTGGCGCTGCGCCTGCGGCGAGGGCGCGGATCGTCGGCAGAGGCCCTGCTGACGATGCTTCCCGAGACGGCGCTCGTGCCGCTGCGCCGCACCGGGCTCGACCCGGTGCCGGAGCTGGCCGCGCTGCGCGACCACGAGCCGGTCAACCTGCTGAAACTGCCCTTCGGGGTCCGCGGCTGGCTGGTCAGCGGCCACGAGGAGACGCGGGCCGTGCTCGCGGCGTCCGACACGTTCAGCAGCGACTTCGCCCACCTGGTCGGCAAGGCCGGCATCACCGCGGAGCAGGACCCCGGCGGTCTCGGCTTCTCCGACCCGCCCGCGCACACCCGGCTGCGCAAGATCCTCACGCCGGAGTTCACCGGGCATCGCCTGCGCCGCCTCGGGGCGCGTATCGACGCGATCATCGCCGGTCAGCTCGACGAGCTGGCCGCCGTCGCCGGGCGGGACGGTCGGGTGGACCTCGTGGAGCACTTCGCGCTGCCCATCCCGTCGCTCACGATCTGCGAGCTGCTGGGCGTGCCCTACGAGGACCGGGCCGACTTCCAGCGCCTGTCGACCAGCCGCTTCGACTTCCTCGGTGGCATCGACGGGTCTCTCGGCGCGATCTCGGAGTCCATGACGTACCTCGCGGAGCTAGTCAAGCGCGAGCGTTGCGAGCCGGGCGACGGCCTGCTCGGCATGATCGTGAAGGAGCACGGCGACGCGGTGTCGGACCGCGAGCTCACCGGGCTCGCCGACGGCCTGCTCACCGGGGGGCTGGAGACGACCGCCAGCATGCTGGCCCTGGGCGCGATCGTCCTCCTGCGCGACGCGGGCGCGCGGACCGCGCTCGCCGCCGAGGACGCTGACGTGGACGCGTTCGTCGACGAGCTGCTGCGCTACCTCACCGTCGTGCAGATCGCGTTCCCGCGCATCGCCCGCGTCGACACGACCGTCGGCGCCCAGCGCATCCGGGCGGGTGACCTGGTGTTCTGCTCGCTGTCGGGCGCCAACCGAGACGGGGACCTCGAACGCTTCGACCCCGGCCGGGCCGCCCGCCCGCACCTGGCGTTCGGCCACGGTATCCACCGCTGCGTCGGCGCCGAGCTCGCCCGCATGGAGCTGCGCAAGGCGTACCCCGCCCTCCTGCGACGCTTCCCCGGGATCGCCCCGGCGGGCGACCTCGACGCGCTGGAGTACCGGAAGCTCTCGTTCGTCTTCGGCGTCGACGCCCTGCCCGTCACTCTTGACTTATAGAAGGACACGCTTATATTAGCCGGGTGCACGCCTTCGACGTACTGGGCGATCCCGTGCGCCGGCGGATCCTCGAGCTGCTGGCCTCGGGCGAACGCAGCTCCGGCGACGTCACGGCCGTCATCCGGGAGGAGTTCGGGATCAGCCAGCCGGCCGTGTCCCAGCACCTGAAGGTCCTGCGCGAGCAGGGCTTCGCCTCGGTCCGGCCGCACGGCGCGCGCCGGCTCTACGCCGTGCGCAGCGAGCCGCTGCAGGAGATCGACGCCTGGCTCGAGGGCTTCCGCCGCTTCTGGACCCCCCACTTCGACGCCCTGGACACCGAGCTGGCCCGGGGCCGACGGAAGGACCGCTCCTGATGGACGTCACCCATCGCATCGACGACGCCGCCCGCACCATCGGCACGCGCGCGCTGCCCGCCGGGCAGGCCCGTGTCGTGACACTCGCCCGCCGCTTCGCGGGCCCGGTCGAGGAGGTCTGGGACGCCTGCACGCGCGCAGAGCGCATCGCGCGCTGGTTCCTGCCGGTCTCCGGCGACCTGCGCCTCGGCGGCCGCTACCAGATCGAGGGCAACGCCTGCGGCACGATCGAGCGGTGCGACCCACCGCGCGGCTTCGCGGCGACCTGGGAGTTCGGCGGCGAGGTGAGCGTCATCGACGTGCGGCTGGAACCCGATGGGGACGGCACCCGGCTGACGCTGGAGCACGTGGCCCACGTCGACGACGAACGGTGGGCGCAGTTCGGGCCGGGCGCGGTCGGCATCGGCTGGGACCTCATGCTGCTCGGCCTGGCGATGCACGTGGAGTCGGGCGTGACGATCGACCCGGCCGAGGCGGCCGAGTGGAGCACGGGGCCGCAGGGCGTGCAGTACGTCACCGAGTCGAGCGAGGCGTGGCGCGCGGCGTCGGTCGCGGCGGGCGAACCGCCGGCCGCCGCAGCCGCCGCGGCCGCCCGCTGCACGGCGTTCTACACGGGAGCCCCCGCCCCGACGTCCTAGGGGGGACGCCGCTCCCGATCGTCAGCTCCGCGGGTGGGGACGGGCCGCTGGCTCGCAGCAGCGCTGCGCGCACAGCGTCCCGTTGACACCGCACCCACCCGCGGGGACCGTGCTCAGCCGCCGGGCGGGCACGCCGTCGACGTGCTCGGCGACCAGCTCGACGACCATGTCGGCGAACCGTGGATCAGGGCCCGCCGTCGCGGCGCGGGCGAGCCGCACGCCCAGCGCGTCGGCCCGCTCCCTGGCCTCGGTGTCGAGGTCCCAGACGACCTCGACGTGGTCGGAGACGAACCCGACCGGGGCCAGCACGACGGCCCGCGTTCCGGCGGCGGCCAGCGCGTCGAGATGGTCGAGGACGTCCGGCTCCAGCCAGGGGACCTGCGGCGGACCCGAGCGCGACTGCCACACCACGTCGAACTCGTCACGGCCCAGCTCGGCCGCGACGAGCCGGGCGGCCTCGGCGACCTGCCGCGAGTACCGGTGCCCCTCGCCGGGCGGCCCGGCGGTCGCGTCGGCCGAGGTGGGCACCGAGTGGGCGGTGAAGACGAGCCGCGCAGCGTCGTCCAGCCCCGCGGCCCGCACGGCGTCGGCGCCCGCGGCCACGAAGAGCGGGTGGTCGAAGAAGTGTCGCAGCTTGACCAGCTCCGGCGCGCCCTCGCCTACCGCCTTGCGCGCGCGGGCGATGTCCTCGTGGTACTGGCGGCACGCCGAGTACCCGCCGTACGCGCTGGTCGCGAACACCAGCGCGCGCCGCACGCCATCGGCGGCCATGCGCGCGACCGTGTCCTCGACCATCGGGTGCCAGTTGCGGTTGCCCAGGTAGACGGGCAGCTCGGTGCGGGCGCGGATCGCGTCCGCCAGCTCGCGGTTGCGCGCGTTCAGCGGGCTGACGCCGCCGAAGTGCCGGTAGTGCTCGGCGACGGCGTCGAGCCGCTCGGGCGGGACGCCCCGGCCCCGCGTGACGTTCTCCAGGAAGGGCCGCACGTCATCGGGCCCCTCGGGACCGCCGAAGGACAGGACGAGCAGCGCGTCGACGTCGGTCCGCACCGGGCGATCCTGCCACCGGGACGGGCATACTGCGCGCCATGGGTGGTCGGGCCGGCGCGACGGTCGAGGACGTCCACGCGCTGGCGTCGGCGATGCCGCACGTCACGGTCTGGCGCGGGCCCCGTGGCAACGCCGTCTACCAGGTCGGTGGCAAGTCGTTCGTGTTCTTCCGCACTCCCCGCCCGGACGCGGTCGACCCGGACACCGGCGAGCGCTGGCCGGACGTGATCATCTTCTGGGTGCCGGACGAGCAGGACAAGCTCGCGCTCGTCCAGGACCCGACCACACCGTTCTTCACGACCTCGCACTTCGACGGCCATCCGTCGGTACTCGTGCGCGCGAGCCGGCTCGGCGAGCTGTCCCGCACGCAGCTGGCGGAGGTCGTGCAGGACGCATGGCTGTGCCGCGCGTCCAAGCGCCGGGCAGACGCCTGGCTCGCCGACCAGAACCGACGCTGAGCCGGCTCAGGCCGCAACTCGGGCTGGTTCAGACCCCGACTCGCGGACTGCTGCGCGAGTCGGGGTCTGAACCAGCCCGAGTCGGGGCCTGCACCAGATGCCCGGCGTCAGACCCCGATCGCGTGGAAGCCGCCGTCGGCCCAGACCATCGAGCCGGTCGTCACGGGCAGCCAGTCCGACAGCAGGGCGCAGACCGTCCGTGCCACGGGCACCGGGTCGTCGACGTCCCAGCCCAGCGGCGCCCGCCCGTCCCAGGCGTCCTCGAACGCGGCGAAGCCCGGGATCGACTTGGCCGCCATGGTGCGCACGGGACCGGCGGCGCACAGGTTGACGCGGATGCCCTTCGGGCCCAGGTCGCGGGCGAGGTAGCGCGTCACCGACTCGAGCGAGGCCTTGGCCACGCCCATCCAGTCGTAGGCCGGCCAGGCCTGGCGGTTGTCGAAGTCCATGCCGACGATCGACCCGCCCGGGCGCATCAGCGGCAGCGCCGCCACGGCCAGCGACTTCAGCGAGTACGCGCTGACCTGCAGCGTCGTCGCCACGTCGGCCCACGGCGCGGTGAGGAAGGCGCCCTCGCCGAGGCAGGAGGCGGGAGCGAAGCCGATCGAGTGCAGGACGCCGTCGAGGGCCGGGTCGTCGCCGAGGTGGGGCGTCACGCGCTCGGCGAGGCTGTCGAGCTGGGACTGGTCCTGCACGTCGAGCTCGACGACGGGCGCGCCCTGGGGCAGGCGCTGCGCGATCCGCTCGACGAGGCGCATCCGGCCGAAGCCGGTGAGCACGACCTGCGCGCCCTGCTCCTGGGCAATCTTGGCGGCGTGGAAGGCGAGCGAGGCGTCGGTGATCACACCGGTGACGAGCAGGCGCTTGCCGTCGAGAAGTCCCATGCGGCCCGACCCTAGTGCCCCATGCCGAGGCCGCCGTCGACCGGAATCACGGCACCGGTGACGTAGGCGGCGGCGTCGGAGCCCAGCCAGGTCACGACGCCGGCGACCTCCTCGACGGTCGCGTACCGCCCCAACGGCACCTGGGCGACGATCTCCTTGCGGCGGGCGTCGGGAAGCGCGCGCGTCATGTCCGTGTCGACGAACCCGGGGGCGACGACATTGGCCGTGATGCCCCGGCTGCCCAGCTCGCGGGCGATCGAGCGGGCGAGTCCCACCAGGCCGGCCTTGGACGCCGCGTAGTTGACCTGGCCCGCCGAGCCGAGCAGGCCGACGACCGAGGAGACGAACACCATCCGCCCGCTCCTGGCCTTCAGCATGCCGCGGGTGGCCCGCTTCGCGACGCGGTAGGCCGCGGTCAGGTTGGCGTCGACGACACGCGTGAACGACTCCTCGCTCATGCGCATGAGCAACCCGTCGTCGGTGATGCCGGCGTTGGAGACCAGCACCTGTACCGGTCCGTGCTTCTCCTCGACGGCGGTGAAGGCCGCGTCGACGGCGTCGGCGTCGGTGACGTCGCACGGGACGGCGAGCAGCTCGCCGGGCAGCCCGTCGACCGGGCTGCGGTGCGTCACAGCCACGCGGTCGCCCTGGGCGGCGAACGCCGTGGCGATGGCCAGCCCGATGCCGCGGTTGCCGCCGGTCACGAGCACGCTGCGGCCCGAGGAGCTGCCTGGTCCTGCGGAAGTCACGTGCGGACCCTAACCGCTCGGGCGGGATTCTCCCCGGGCGCGGCGGGATCATCGCCGCCGCGGTTTCCCGGTTCAGGAAAGCCGCCCTGATGCCCGCGGCGGGCGAGAAGGTGGCTGTCCCGAACCTCACCGCCGCCGGGGCCGGCCGCCCTACGGCAGCCGCCGCCCCAGCGCCGTGCCGGTGCCGAGCCCGACCGCCAGCAG
Source organism: uncultured Actinomycetota bacterium (assembly GCA_963728105.1). Lineage (GTDB taxonomy): Bacteria > Actinomycetota > Actinomycetes > Mycobacteriales > Pseudonocardiaceae > Pseudonocardia. The sequence continues at coordinate 64,529 of CAVSJZ010000026.1, forward strand.
CAGCGCACCGCCGGCGAGCCACGGCTTGCTCGTGTCGACCAGCCGCGTCTCGTAGCCGATCTGCTCGCCGAGTGCGCCGTACACCTGCCGCAGCTCGGCCTCGCTCGTCGCGGTGAAGAACTGGCCGCCGGACAGCTGGGCGATCTGCCGCAGCGCGTCGTTGTCGACCGCGACCGACACCGGCGGCCGGTCGGGCTCCAGCTGGATCGTGCCGTACTCGGTGCCGAACGAGATCGTCGACACCGGGATGCGGGCGGACGCCGCCGCCTTGGCCGCGGTGAAGGCCCCTCGGGGCTGGTCCTCCGCGTCGGGGCCGCCCGGGACGGTCTGCCCCCCGTCGCTCATCAGGACGATCCGGGCGGGTGGGGTCTGGTCCGGCGACCCGCCGGCGAGCACCTGCGAGAAGGACTGGACCGACTGCATCGCCGCGAAGATGGCCTCGCCGGTCGCCGTCGACTCGGCGAGCTTCAGCCCGTCGATGGCCCGCTTGATCGGCTCGCGGTCGGTCGTCGGCGACACGAGCACGGCCGCGGTGCCGGCGAACGAGACGAGCCCCAGGTTGATGCCGGGCGTCAGCTGGTCGGCGAAGGCCTTCGCGGCGGCCTGCGCGGCGGCCAGCCGGTTCGGGGCGACGTCGGTCGCCTGCATCGACAGCGAGACGTCGATCACCAGGACGACGGTGGCGCGGTTGCGCGGCACCTTGGCCTGCGCCTGCGGGCCCGCGAGCGCGATCGTGAGCACCACGAGCGCGACGAGCAGCAGTGCCGCGGGCAGGTGGCGGTACCAGCCGGGCCGGCGCGGGGCGACCCGGTCCAGCAGCTCGAGGTTGGTGAACGTGACGGTGTCGCGGCGGCGGCGACGCAGCAGCAGCAGGTACCCCGCGGCGAGTGCGGCGACGACGACCAGTCCGGCCAGCCACCACGGCTGGGCGAACACCTACCGCCCTCCCCCGGACCAGGCCCGCTTGCGGGCCGAGACGAAGCGGACGACGTCGGCGATCCAGTCCGAGTCGGTGCGCAGCCGCAGGTGCGCCGCACCGGTCCGGCGCAGCGCCGCGGCGACCCGGTCCCGGTGCTCGCCGGCCGCGGCCGCGAACTCCTTGCGCAGCAGGGGCGTCGTGACGACCTCCCGCTGCCGCCCGGTCTCCGGGTCCGCGAGCACCACGGTGCCGACGTCGGGGAGCTCCAGCTCGCGCGGGTCGAGCACCTCCACGGCGAGCAGGTCGTGGCGTCCCGAAAGCGCACGCAGCGAGCGCTCCCACTCCGGCTCGCCGAGGAAGTCGGAGATCACGGCGACGAGCCCGCGCCGACGCGGCGGCCGCCGCAGCTGCTCGATCACCTCGGTGAGGTCGCCACGGGTGCCCCGGGGCGCTCGCGGGATCTGCGCGACCTCCCGGACCAGCGCCCGCGCGTGGGTGAGCCCGCCCCTGGCGGGCAGCCGGACCGTCCGCTCCCCCGTCGTGACGATCGCGCCGATGCGGTTGCCGCCACCGCGCGTCAGGTGGGCGATGGCGGCCAGCGCCGCGATCGCGAGCTCCCGCTTGTCGCACGCGGCCGTGCCGAAGTCGAGGCTCGGCGACAGGTCGAGCGCCACCCAGCTCTCGAGTTCGCGGTCGGCGACCGTCTCGCGGACGTGCGGCACCGTCGTCCGCGCGGTGACGGCCCAGTCCATGCGGCGGACGTCGTCACCGGGCTGGTAGCCGCGCGACTCGCCGGGCTCGGTGCCCGGACCCGGGACGAGACCCAGGTGGTTGCCCTGCAGGAGGCCGTCGAGGCGGCCCCGTACGGAGATCTCCAGGGCCCGCAGTGCGGCCTCCAACCGCCCGTCGCGCAGGTTGGGCGGCGCGCCCGGGGTGCGGTGGGGCGGCGTGGTGTCAGCACCGGCGGGGCCGTCCCGGACCGGCGGCGGGGTCACGTCGGGACACCGGCCGGGGCCGGGCGGGCGGTGACCTGCGGCAGGGGCACCGTCGCGAGCACCCGGGAGATGATGTGGTCGACGGGCACCTGGTCGGCGACGGCGTCGTAGGACAGGACGAGCCGGTGGCGCAGCACGTCCGGCGCGACGTCCAGCACGTCCTGTGGCAGGACGTAGTCCCGGCCGCGGACGAGGGCGAGCGCGCGGGCACCGCCGACGATGCCGAGGGTGGCGCGGGGCGACGCGCCGTAGGCGACCCAGCCGGCGACGTCGGCGAGCCCGTGGTCGGCCGGCCTGCGCGTCGCGACGACCATCCTGACGACGTAGTCCACGAGCGCGTGGTGGACGAACACGCCGGACGCGACCCGCTGCAGGCGCACGAGCTCCGCAGGGTCGATGACCTGCGTCGCGACCGGGGGCTCGGCGCCCATCCGGTAGACGATCTCGCGCTCCTCCTCGACGTCGGGGTACTCGACGATGATCTTGAAGAGGAACCGGTCGCGTTGCGCCTCCGGCAGCGGGTAGACGCCCTCGTTCTCGATGGGGTTCTGGGTGGCGAGCACGAGGAACGGGTCGGGCATGGGGAAGGTGCGGCCGCCGATCGACAGGTGCCGCTCGGCCATCACCTCGAGCAGCGCCGACTGCACCTTCGCGGGAGCCCGGTTGATCTCGTCGGCGAGGACGAAGTTGGCGACGACCGGGCCGAGCTCGACGTCGAACTCCTCGCGGCCCTGCCGGTAGATGCGGGTGCCCAGGATGTCGGCCGGGACCAGGTCGGGCGTGAACTGCAGGCGCGCGAACGTGCCGCCGACGACGGTCGCGATCGTCTCGACGGCCAGCGTCTTGGCGACTCCGGGCACGCCCTCGAGCAGGAGGTGGCCCCGGGCCAGCAGGCCGACGAGCATCCGCTCGACCAGCCGGTCCTGACCGACGATGACGCGCTTGATCTCGAACACGACGCGCTCGAGGCGCTCGCCCTCGCTGGCCGGGGTCGGCACGGGATCCGCAGCGGTCACGCGGATATCCAACAGGGCGGCCGGTGAACCGCCGGTGAGCCTCGCCCCGGGGCCGCCGCGAGTCGGGGTCTGAACCAGCACGAGTCGGGGTCTGAGACAGCGCGAGTCGCGGTCCCCTGTACCGCGAGTCGGGGCCTGAACCAGACCGAGTCGCGTGTTCGAGCACAGCCGACACCGCGAGGCCGCCGAGCGACGCGCCACGCGGCCCTCCCGCCGCCTGACGCCGGGCGTCGCATCCCGAGCCGCAGCCGCACGGACGGGGATCGTGCCGGCCACGAATCGGGCAGGGACGCCGAGGACACCCCGAGCGGTGCGGTTCACCAGCGACCGCGACGGCCATGGCCGAGGACGCAACTCGGACTGTCTCAGACCCCGACTCGCGGCTCGCTGTCTCAGGCCCCGACTCGGACTGTCTCAGACCCCGACTCGCGGATCCGCCACCGGTTCAGACCATCCGCGTGACGTAGGGCATGAGGCCCGGGAACCGCATCGGGACGAGCCGGACCCGCGCACCCGAGTACGGCGCCTCGATCATCATCCCGTCGCCGACGTAGAGGGCGACGTGGCCGATCTCGCCGTCCTCGTCGTAGAAGAGCATGTCGCCGGGTCGCCGGTCGGCGAGCGGCACCTGCCGCCCCGCCGTGTACTGGTAGCCGCTGTAGTGCGGGAGTGACACCCCGGCCCCGGCGAACGCGTAGATCATCAGTCCGGAGCAGTCGAAACCGACCTTGTGGTAGTCGCCGAACGCGTCCGCGACACCGCCGTCGTGCACGCCCAAGGTCGGGCCGGCGGAGTTGCCACCGCCCCAGGAGTACTGGACGCCCAGCTGGGACAGGGCCCGGTCGATGACCGTCCGCACCGCACCCGCCCCCCGCACGACCCCGGCCCCGCCGGCGAGCTGCGCCGCGGCCGCCCGCTGCGCCGCCAGCGCCCTGGCCTGCTCGGCCGCCTGCTGGGCGGCCTGCCAGTCGAGGTAGCGCGCGCGCTGGGCACGCAGCGTCGCGTCGTTCGCGACGGCCGCGGCGAGCTCGCGGTTCACCTCGTCGCGGCGCGCCTGGACCTGCGCGAGCTCGGCCGCCTGCTGCTGCGCCTGATCGCGAACCTGCGCGACCAGCGTCGCGGCGGCGTCACTGGCGCGCTGCGCAGCGGCCGCCTGCGCCCGCGCCCGGTCCTGGGCCTGGCGGGCCAGCGAGTCGGCGTTCGCCTTCTCGATCACCGCCCGCTGCAGCCCGTCGAGGGCCTGCTGCTGCTCGTCGGCCACGACGTCGGCGAACGCGGCCCTGTCCAGCACGGCCTGCGGTCCGCCGGGCGCCGTGAGCAGGCCCAGCGGGCCGAGGTCGAGGCCCTGCTGGTAGCGCACGGTGACGAACTCGTCGACGCGGCCCTGCAGGGCGGAGACGGCCGTCGACGCCGCCTGCGTCGCCGCGCGCGCCTGGTCCGCGGCGGCCGTGGCCGCTGCGGCCGCGGACCGGGCGTTCTGCAGGTCGACCTGGGCCCGGTTCGCCTGCTCCTGCCGGGCGGCCAGCTGCATCTGCAGCGCGGCGGCCTGGTCGTCGAGGGCCGACAGCTGCCCCGTCAGGGCCGCGACCTGGGCCGTTCTCTGGGTGACGGCGTCGTGCCCCGTCGCGAGCTGGTTGTCCGACGGGTTCGGCGGCGGCGTCGGGGGCGGATCGGCCCACGCGGCGGGAGCGCCGCACGGCAAGGCTCCCGCCAGCGCGCACACGAGAGCCGCCAGCGCGAGCACCGCAGCGGTCCGCCGCACGACACCTCCGCCCGTCCGCCGTCCCAAGATCAGCAATCCGGGCGGCACTCTGACACGGATGGCGGCTTGCGCCGTGGTGCCACCCCGAGGCCGCCGGCCAACATCGCTCGCACGGGCTAACGAGGGGCTCGACCGCCATAGCAGGACAAGCGTACTGTTTGGGGCGCAGGGGTCCTGCGCGGCTCGCCAGAGACACGTGCGCCAGACTCCGACCCGAGCGTCCACCACGCATGCGAGGAGTAGTTGTGGCCAGCACCGACAGCTTCGGCGCCCGAGGAACGATCACCGCGGGCGGCGCGGAGCACGAGATCTTCCGGCTGTCCGCCGTGCCCGGCGCAGAGCGGCTCCCGTTCAGCCTCAAGGTCCTGCTCGAGAACCTGCTGCGCACCGAGGACGGCGCGAACGTCACGGCCGACCACGTGCGCGCGCTGGCCGGCTGGGACCCGGCAGCCCAGCCCGACACCGAGATACAGTTCACGCCCGCCCGCGTGATCATGCAGGACTTCACGGGAGTCCCCTGCGTCGTCGACCTCGCCACGATGCGCGAGGCCGTCACCGAGCTGGGCGGCGACCCGGCCCGCGTCAACCCGCTCGCGCCCGCCGAGCTCGTCATCGACCACTCCGTGATCATCGACGTGTTCGGCCGCGCCGACGCGTTCGAGCGCAACGTCGAGTTCGAGTACGGCCGCAACAAGGAGCGCTACCAGTTCCTGCGCTGGGGCCAGGGCGCGTTCGACGAGTTCAAGGTCGTCCCGCCGGGCACCGGCATCGTCCACCAGGTCAACATCGAGCACCTGGCCCGGGTCGTGATGACCAGGAACGGTCAGGCCTACCCGGACACGCTCGTCGGCACCGACTCCCACACGACGATGGTCAACGGGCTGGGCGTGCTGGGCTGGGGGGTCGGCGGCATCGAGGCCGAGGCGGCGATGCTGGGCCAGCCCGTCTCGATGCTGATCCCCAAGGTCGTCGGCTTCAAGCTGACCGGCGAGATCCCCGCGGGCGCCACCGCGACCGACGTCGTCCTGACGATCACCGAGATGCTGCGCCGCCAAGGCGTCGTGGGGAAGTTCGTCGAGTTCTACGGCGCCGGCGTCGGAGCGGTGCCGCTGGCCAACCGCGCGACGATCGGCAACATGAGCCCCGAGTTCGGCTCGACGGCGGCCATCTTCCCGATCGACGACGAAACCGTGCGCTACCTCAAGCTGACCGGCCGCTCCCCCGAGCACATCGCGCTCATCGAGGCGTACGCCAAGGAGCAGGGGCTCTGGCACGACCCCGAGCGCGAGCCCGTCTACTCCGAGACGCTCGAGCTGGACCTCTCGACGGTCGTGCCGTCGATCGCGGGGCCGAAGCGCCCCCAGGACCGCATCGCGCTGACCGACGCCAAGCCGGCGTTCCGCACGGCGATCCGCGACTACACCGACGACCCGAACGGATCGTCGGACGGGGTCGACGAGGCCGGGCGCGAGTCGTTCCCGGCCAGCGACGCCCCCGCGCCCGGTTCGGGTGCCGGCGAGGCCGCCCCGGTCGTCTTCTCGGCCGCCGACGGCTGCGCCGGCCGGCCGTCGAAGCCGACGCCCGTCGCGTCCGAGAGCCGCGGCGAGTTCACGCTCGACCACGGCGCGGTCGTCATCGCCTCGATCACCAGCTGCACGAACACGTCGAACCCCTCGGTGATGCTGGGCGCCGCCCTGCTGGCGAGGAACGCCGTGGAGAAGGGCCTGACGGTCAAGCCGTGGGTCAAGACCTCGATGGCGCCGGGTTCCAAGGTCGTCACCGACTACTACGAGAAGGCCGGGCTCTGGCCGTACCTGGAGAAGCTGGGCTACCACCTCGTCGGCTACGGCTGCACGACGTGCATCGGCAACTCCGGGCCGCTTTCGGACGAGATCTCGGCGGTCGTCAACTCCGCCGATCTCGCCGTCGTGTCCGTCCTGTCGGGCAACCGCAACTTCGAGGGCCGGATCAACCCCGACGTCAAGATGAACTACCTGGCGTCCCCGCCGCTGGTCATCGCGTACGCGCTGGCCGGGACGATGGACTTCGACTTCGAGTCCCAGCCGCTGGGCACGGGGACCGACGGGGAACCCGTGTTCCTGCGTGACATCTGGCCGTCGGCGAGCGACGTACAGGGCGTCATCGACGCCGCGATCAGCGAGGACATGTTCACCAAGGACTACTCGGACGTCTTCGCGGGCGACGAGCGGTGGCGTTCGCTGCCGACGCCCGAGGGGTCGACGTTCGCGTGGGACCCGGACTCGACCTACGTCCGCAAGCCCCCGTACTTCGACGGGATGGAGCCGGAGCCCGAGCCGGTCGCCGACATCGCGGGCGCGCGCGTGCTCGCGCTGCTCGGCGACTCGGTCACGACCGACCACATCTCCCCCGCCGGGTCGATCAAGCCCGACACCCCGGCCGGGCAGTACCTGACCGGGCACGGCGTCGACAAGAAGGACTTCAACTCCTACGGGTCGCGACGCGGCAACCACGAGGTGATGATCCGCGGCACCTTCGCCAACATCCGGCTGCGCAACCTCCTGCTCAGCCAGGAGAACGAAGGGCGGGGCGTGAGCGGCGGCTACACCCGCGACTTCACCGTCGACGGCGGCCCGCAGGCGTTCATCTACGACGCGGCGCAGCACTACGCGCAGGCCGGGACGCCGCTCGTCGTGCTGGGTGGCAAGGAGTACGGCTCGGGCTCGTCGCGGGACTGGGCGGCCAAGGGCACCGCGCTGCTGGGCGTGCGGGCCGTCATCGTCGAGAGCTACGAGCGGATCCACCGGTCGAACCTCATCGGCATGGGGGTGCTGCCCCTGCAGTTCCCGGCCGGCGAGTCGGCCGCCTCCCTGGGTCTGGACGGCACGGAGACGTTCGACGTCGTGGGCGTCACCGCGCTCAACGAGGGCAGCACGCCACGCACGGTGGCCGTGACCGCGACGAAGGAGTCGGGCGAGACGGTGGAGTTCGACGCGGTCGTGCGGATCGACACGCCCGGGGAGGCCGACTACTACCGCAACGGCGGGATCATGCAGTACGTGCTGCGCGGCATGCTCGGTCACCACTGACGCGAGTCGGGGCCTGAGCCGGTCCGAGTCGCGGGCTGAGCCAGACCGCGAGTCGGTCCGACGAGTCCCCGGACCCGCGGACCCGGAGCCCGACCGGCTTTCTGGCGCCGAGCGCGACACGGCACTGGCCCAGACCCGGCTCGCTGATCTGGTGCAGAGCGCGACACGCCCTGGTGGAGCGCCCGACTCGCGGCATGGCTCAGCGCGCGACTCGGACTGGCTCAGGCCCCGACTCGCGGTCAGGTCAGAGGAGGCGTGACAGCAGGTCGTCCAGCGTCGCGAGGTCGGCGGCCGGGAGCGCGGCCAGCGCGGGCGGCGGGGTGGCGAGGATCGCCTCCGCCCGCGCGGCCAGCGCCGCCCCGTCCGTCGTCGGCGTCACGATCCGGCGGCGGCGGTCGGCCGGGTCGCACCGCCGCTCGACGAGCCCGCGGGCGACCAGGTCGTCGACCACCACCGTGACGTAGGGCGGGTCCGAGCCCAGCCGCTCGGCGAGCACCCGCATCGTCGACGGCTCGGCCGCGACCCGCCGCAGCACCTTGATCTTGAAGAAGCTCAGGCCCAGCTCGGCCGACGCGGCGGCGCGCACGTCGTGCCGGTCGAGCACGAGGCTGCGCATCGCGGCCCACACGCGCTCGGCGGCCGTCCCGGACCGCGCGCCCCCGTCCGCGTGGACGTCGTCGCCGACCCGGCCGCTCATCGCGTCGCCCCCACCGGCTCGAACGTCGCCGCCGTCCGCGCCGCCGTCTCGCGGCCCCAGGCGCCGGTCGCCAGCACCGCGAGCACGAGGACCACCAGTCCACAGCCGAGCATCACGGCCCAGCCCACCCGGGCCGCGTCGACGAACCCGGTCGCCACGGGCCCGACGATCCGCGACGTCACGAGCGAGCCGAGCACCGCCACGCCCAGCGCCGACCCGATCTGCCGGCTGGTCGACGCCACGGCCGCCGCGACGCCCGCCTGCGCGAGCGGCATGCCCGAAACCGCCGCGTTGGTGATCGGCGCGTTGATCATTCCGAAACCGGCGCCGAAGAGGACGAACGCCGTGACCACGAGGACCAGCGAGGTGTCGGAGCGCAGGGTGAGCAGCAGGACCAGCGAGCCGAGCGCGATGCCGATGCCGCCGAACAGCAGCGGGATCCGGGCGCCGCGGGTGCCGACCAGGCGGCCCGACAGCGGCGGCAGCAGCGCGGTCATCGCGGCCATCGGCAGGGTGAGCAGGCCCGCCTGCAGCGCCGAGTAGCCGCGGACGACCTGCAGGTAGAGCGCCCCGAGGAACAGGAAACCGGCCATCGCCGCGAACGCGCTGACCGCCGTCAGCGTCGCACCGGAGAACGGCATGCTCCGGAAGAAGCGCGGGTCGACGAGCGGGTCGCGACGGCGCGTCTCGACCACCAGCAGCAGGACCAGCGCCACGGCCGCCGCGACGAAGCAACCCACGATCTCCGGGGAGCCCCACCCGCGCGCGGGCCCCTCGATGATCCCGAACGTCAGGCCGCCGAGCAGGACCATCACGAGCAGCTGCCCGACCGGGTCGAGGCGCCGCGCCCGCGGCGCGCGGGACTCCGGCACGTACCGCGCGGCCATCACGACCGCGACCGCCGCGACGGGGACGTTGATCCAGAAGATCGAGGCCCAGCCCACGCCGTCGACGAGCAGGCCGCCCAGCACCGGGCCGGCCGCCATCGCGACGCCGACGACGGCGCCCCACACGCCGATCGCCCTGGCCCGCTCGCGCGGTTCCGTGAACGTGTTCGTGATGATCGACATCGCGACGGGGTTGAGCATCGACCCCCCGACGGCCTGGACGGCCCGGAACGCGATCAGCCAGCCGATGGACGGCGCCATGCTGCACAGCAGCGACCCCGTCCCGAACAGCACCAGCCCCGTCTGGAACACCCGCCTGCGGCCGATGCGGTCACCCGTCGAGCCGGCCAGCATGAGCAGGCACGCGATCGTCAGGGTGTAGGCGTCGACGACCCACTGCAGCGCCGTCACCGACGCGCCGAGGTCGCGCTGGATCGAGGGCAGCGCGAGGTTCACGATGGTGTTGTCCATCGACACCAGGAACAGGCTCGAGCAGCAGATGCCCAGCACCAGCCTGCGCCGGCCCGGCGAAAGTTCTACACCCATAACGTTTAGCAGGCTACAACTGCCGACGCGCCTCCGCGCTGCGGTCCTGGTCACCCCCGTCCTGGCGTCGGATCACGGCGCAAGGGTCTCGACGGCTTCGACCTCGGGATCATCGCCGTGGTCCTCCCGCTGATCACGAAGGACCTGGGACTGACCCCGGTGGGGAGCGGCCTCGTCGCGGCGTCCACACTCGTCGGCGTCTTCTTCGGCTCGCCGATCGTCGGCTGGCTGTCCGACCGCATCGGCCGGCGCACGCTGCTCTACCGCTACCTCGGCGGCGAGGCGTACTTCCACGAGGAGGACCTCGACGGCGAGAGCACCACGCTCGCAGCCGGCGGGCTCAAGCGGCTGTTCGAGCCCGGGATGCGCGGGCGCACGCTGCTCGTGTGCACGTTCTACGCCTGCAACGTCGCGCCCTACTTCGCGATCTTCACCTTCGCCCCGCAGGTCTTCGGCGCGCTGCAGGTCCACGACGAGGCGTTGAGCACGATCCTGGCCAACACGATCGCGGTGCTCGGCGCGCTGACCGGCATGCTCACGATCGAACGCATCGGTCGGCGCCAGCAGCTGATCGGGCCGTTCTGGATCATGGCTGCGGCGCTGCTGGTGGTCGGCCTGTGGGGCCACGGCGCCCGTCGGCGTGATCGTCGCGTGCTTCGCGGCGTTCGCGTTCACCAACGCGCTGCAGGGCAACCTCACGGCGGTCTACCCGGCCGAGGTGTTCCCGACCGAGCTGCGCAGCACGGGCATCGGTTTCACCACCGCGTTCAGCCGCATCGGCGCCGCGACCGGGACGTTCCTGCTGCCGGTCGGCATCTCCGCATGGGAAGCCGGACCGTGCATGGTGATCGCGGCCGTGATCCGCCTGGTCGGCGGCGGCGTCTCGCAGGCGATGGCGCCGGAGACGACGGGCCTGTCGCTCAGCCGGACGGCGGCGCTGCGCCCGGTGGCGGCCTGAGCTCCCGCTCGAGCCCGTCCAGCAGCAGGCGCAGGCCGCGTTCGAAGAGCCGGTCGAGCGAGAAGTCGTAGCCGTCGGCGACGATCCGTTCGAACTGCGGGAACCCGCCCCCGGCGGTGATCTCCCGCAGGACCGGCAGGGTCGTCAGGGCCCACGCGTCGGCGTCCAGGCCGGTGGCCGCGACCGCGGCCTGCTCGGACTCCAGGTTGATCGCCACCCCGCGCACGTAGTTGACCAGCGTCAGGTGGACGTCGAGCGTCGTCTGCGGGTCCAGCCCGAGGCGGGACAGGACGTCGAGCATCCACTCGGTGTGCACCAGCCCGCCCGCGACGGCCTGCGGGCGGGTCATCGACAGCGTCGGCGCGAGCCAGGGATGGCGGCGGCACAGCGACCACAGGCCGCGCCCCTCCGCCTCGACGCACTCGCGCCAGCTCGCGCCGTCGGCTGCCGGGGGCCGCCACTCCCGCAGCACCGCGTCGAGCATCCGCAGCACGAGATCGTCCTTGTCCCGTACGTGCCGGTAGAGCGACATCGGCCCGACACCCAGCTCCGCCGCGAGCCGGCGCATCGATACGCCGTCCAGGCCCTCGGCGTCCGCGACGGCGACGGCGACCGCGGTGATGCGGTCGGGGCGCAACCGCGGGGGGGCCGGCTCCGCCGCGCGGGCAGCCGGGCGGCGCACGACCGTCCCCACGCCGGGGACGGCCTCCACCAGCCCCGCGGCGCGCAGGGCGGCGTGCGCCTTCGTCGCGGTCGCGATCGCCACTCCCCACTGCCGCACGATCTGGCGCGCCGAAGGCACCCGGTCGCCGGGCGCCAGCTCGCCCCGCTCGATCCGGCCGCGCAGGTCCGTGGCGATCCGCTCCGCGGCGTGCATGGTCACCGTCCTAGTACGCTTGGGTAGAACACGTGCCCTCCAAGCTGCGCGTACACCGTACTTTACGGCGCATGGCACAGATCCTCGTCAGCGGCGCCGGCATCGCCGGGCCGACCGCCGCGTACTGGCTCGCCCGCACCGGGCACGCCGTCACCGTCGTCGAGCGGGCGCCCTCGCCCCGGCCCGGCGGCCAGGCCGTCGACCTGCGGGGCGCTGGCCGGACCGTCGTCGAGCGGATGGGACTCATGCCCGCCGTCCGCGCGGTCTCGGTCGACCAGCGGGGCCTCGCGACCGTCGACGCCCGCGGCCGCGTCACGGCCCGGCTGCCGGTCGACGCGTTCGGCGGGGAGGGCATCGTCTCGGAGATCGAGATCCTGCGGGGCGACCTCGTGCGGCTGCTGTGCGAGGCGGCACCGGTCGAGTACCTGTTCGACGACGAGGTGACGGCCTTGCGGCAGGACGACGACGGCGTGGACGTGACGTTCGCCAGCGCCGCTCCCCGCCGATTCGACCTCGTCGTCGGGGCCGACGGCCTGTACTCCGCGGTGCGCAGGCTCGCGTTCGGCGGGGCGGGAGCGGTCCCGCTCGGCGCCGTCATGGCCTGGTTCACCGCGCCCGACCCCGGCGACCTCGACGACTGGTACGTCATGCACAACGCGCCGGGCGGGCGGGTCGCCTCCCTGCGGCCGGGCCGGGTCGCGGGCGAGGCGAAGGCCGGCCTCGGCCTGCGGGTCGACCCGGCCGCGCCGGTGCCCCGCGACGCGGCGGGCCAGCGGGACCTGCTGGCCCGCAGCTTCGCCGGCGTGGGCTGGAAGTCGCCCGAGCTCGTCGCGGCAATGCGGACCGCACCCGACTTCGCCTTCACCGCAGTGACGCAGGTCAAGCTCCCCTCCTGGTCGCGCGGCCGCGTCGTGCTGCTGGGCGACGCGGCGGCCTGCCCGAGCCCGCTGACCGGGCTGGGCACGAGCGTCGCGCTGGTGCAGGCCTACGTCCTGGCCGGCGAGCTCGCCCGGCAGGCCGACCACCGCGCAGCGCTCACCCGCTACGAGGAGACCTGCCGCTCGTACGTCGCCGCGGCGCAGCAGCTCCCCCCGGGCGGCGTCGGCGGCTACGCGCCCCGCAGCGCTCTCATGATCCGCCTGCGCACGCTGTCGATGGCGTCCATGACGCGCTGGCCGGTGCGCCCGCTCCTCGCGCGCCAGTTCGCGAAGGCGGAGGGCATCGACCTGCCGGACTACGCGATGGCGGGGTGACGGGCACGGCCGGGACGCTCCGGTCCGGGGTCTCCGGCGCCGGCGACGGCGCCCGGGCCGGGGACCCCCCGGGCCGCCCGGTCAGCCCGCCGGGGCCGGGTGCGTCGGGTCGACCCAGCGCACGGTCTCGGGCTCCTCGACCCCCTCGACGTCCAGGTTCACCACCACCGGGTCCTGGCCGCTGCGCGTGAGGACGCACTCCAGCGGCTCGTCGTCCAGCGCGTTGATCTCCTGGTGCGGCACCCAAGGCGGCACGTAGATGAAGCCGCCCGGTCCGGCCTCCGCGGTGAACTCAAGCCGCTCACCCCAGCGCATCCGGGCGCGCCCGCGCACGACGTAGATCACGCTCTCCAGCTCGCCGTGGTGGTGGGCGCCGGTCCGGGCGCCCGGCTCGATGGAGACCGTGCCGGCCCACAGCCGCTCGGCGCCGACCCGGCCGTGCGTGATCGCGGCCGCACGGTGCATCCCCGGGGTCTGGGGCGTCCGCGCGTCGAGCTCGCCCGGCGGGATCACGCGGACCCCGTCGTCGCGCCAGTCGGTGCCCATCGCGCTCCCTCCGGTCCCGCCGCGAGCGTCTCACATCGTGGCCTGCTCCGTCACCGCGAGCCGGCCCAGGCGTTCGCGCGTCGCCGCGTCGGCCGGGAAGAACGACTCGATCGCCAGCTCCGCGATCGTGACGTCGTGCGGGCCGCCGAACGTCGTCACCGCGCTGTGCAGTGCGAGGTCCCCGGCCGGATGCGCGAGCGTGACGGTCAGCAGCAGGTCGGGGCCCGGGCCGCCCGTCCGGGCGTCCAGGGCGTCTGCGACGCCGGGGTAGGTCCTGACCTCGGCCAGCAGCGCCGCGAGCCGCCGGTCGCCGCTCGCGCGGGCGGCGTCGGCCAGCCGGTGCCCGAGATGCGCCGTCCACGGTCCGGGGTCGCGGAGGCGGCGCACCAGGCCGCGCGGGTGCAACCCGAGACGGTAGACGTTCGGCGCGTCCAGCAGCGCGGGGTCGACGCCGTCGAGCAGCGGGGCGACGCCCGCGTTGGTGAGCACGGCGTCGCCCCACCGGTCCATCACCAGCGCCGGGTAGGGCTCGTGGCCGTCGAGCAGCCGCTGTACGGCGGCCCGGACGGCCCGCAGGTGGTCCGCGCCCAGGTCGGACTCGGTGTACGCGGGCGCGTACCCGGCCGCGAGCAGGAGCGCGTTGCGCTCGCGCAGCGGGACCCGCAGGTGCTCGGCGAGGTGCAGCACCAGCGCGCGGCTGGGCTGCGCCCGGCCGGTCTCGACGAAGCTCAGGTGGCGCGGCGACACCCCGCTCTCGGACGCGAGGTCGAGCTGGCTGCGCCGGGCACTGGCCCGCCAGTGCCGCAGCAGCTCCCCGACCGTCACGCCGTGGGCGCCCGCCCGCATCACCGCCGATCCGCTCGTCACGTCCCCGACGGTAGGGCCCCGCCGGGGGCGGGACGACTACCTCGGAGGTCATCGACGCGCCGCACCCGCCGCGGACAGGCTCGGTGGCGTCCCGATCGACGACAGCAGGAGGTAGAGCACGATGACCGACTTCGAGACGGTGGCCCGCGACTACATCGCCGCGTGGAACGCCGGCGCGGCCGAGCGGCCGGACCGGGTGGCTGCGGTCTTCGCCCCCGACGCCACCTACACGGACCCGCTCGCGCAGGTCGCCGGCCGCGACGCGATCGCGGCCACGATCGCGGCGGTGCAGGACCAGTTCGCCGGCTGCACGTTCCGGCTGGCCGGCCCCGTCGACGGCCACCACGACCAGGCGCGGTTCGGCTGGGCGCTCGGGCCGGGCGCGGACGAGCTGGTGGTCGGCTTCGACGTGGTGCGGCTCGACGACTCCGGGCGTATCACCACCGTGCTGGGCTTCCTCGACAAGGTGCCGGGGTAGGGCCGCGGCCAGCGGGCCGGGTCGCTTCCTGCGCGTGATGTCCGTCGCGTCCGGTCCGCGGACCGACGGCCCGGGCCGCGGGCGATGGGAGACTGCGCTCGATGAGCACCGACACAGCACGGGACGCGGCCGGTGCGGTCGCGACCCGCCCGGCCCCGGTCGCACCCGGCCGGGCCACGGCGCCGCCCGGCCCGGCCCCCGCCCCGCGGCCGGGTGCCGCGGCCGGTCCCGCCCAGGTCGACACCGGGTCGGGAGGCTGGCTCGTCCCGCTGCTGGTGCTCGTGGCCGGCATGTTCATGTCGGTGCTGGACATCAGCATCGTCAACGTCGCGATCCCGGTCATGCAGAACGACTTCGGGGTCACGACCGGCGACATCGGCTGGGTCTCGACGTCGTACTCGCTGGCCGAGGGCGTCGTCGTGCCGGCGAGCGCGTGGTTGGGCCTGCGCCTGGGGCTCGGGCGGGCCTACATCGTCTCGATGATCGGCTTCAGCGTCGGCTCGGCGCTCTGCGGGGTCGCCTGGAACCTCGACAGCATGATCGCGTTCCGGATCCTGCAGGCGATCCCCGGCGGCGTCATCCCGGTGGTGGCGCTCTCGATGCTCTACTCGATCGTCCCCCGCGACCGCATCGGCGCGGCGATGGGCCTCTACGGGCTGGGCATCGTGTTCGCTCCGGCGCTGGGCCCGACGCTCGGCGGCTACCTCGTCGAGTACGTCGACTGGCGGCTGATCTTCTTCATCAACGTGCCGATCGGCGTACTGGGCACCGCCGCCGCGCTGATCTGGCTGCCGAAGTTCTCCTCCGCGCCGGCGGACCGCTTCGACCTGCCCGGCTTCCTCGCCGTGGCCACCGGCGCGTTCTCCCTGCTCCTGGCGCTGGCGAAGGGCCAGGACTGGGGCTGGACGTCCTACCCGACGATCATCCTGCTCGCCGTCGGCGTGCTCGCCCTCGCCCTGTTCGTGGTCATCGAGCTCGAGGTCGACCATCCGCTGCTGGACGTGCGGGTGTTCGCGTCCTGGGCGTTCAGCAACTCACTCGTGCTCATCGCGGTGGTCTCGATCGGCCTGTTCGCGGTCCTGTTCTTCGTCCCGGTGTTCCTGCAGCGCTACCAGGGGCTGGGGGCGTTCGACACCGGCCTGCTGCTCCTGCCGCAGGCGCTGGTC
The DNA here is from genome assembly GCA_963728105.1 of uncultured Actinomycetota bacterium. Taxonomy (GTDB): domain Bacteria; phylum Actinomycetota; class Actinomycetes; order Mycobacteriales; family Pseudonocardiaceae; genus Pseudonocardia. The sequence continues at coordinate 80,564 of CAVSJZ010000026.1, forward strand.
ATGGCGGTGATCATGCCGGTGGCGGGGCGGCTCTACGACCTGTTCGGGCCGCGCTGGCCCGCAGTCGCGGGGCTCGTCGTCCTCACCGTCGGGACCTACCTGCTCCGCGACGTCACGATCGACACCTCGCACGCGAAGCTGGGGTGGATCCTGACGCTGCGGGCGGTCGGCATGGGCCTGGCGATGATGCCGATGATGACCGGCGGGATCTCCGCCCTCCCGCCCGACCGCGTGGCGGGCGGCAGCGCGTTCAACACCGTCGTGCAGCGCACGTCGTCGGCCATGGGCCTGGCGGCGCTGACCGCGATGATGACCGGGCTGCAGGCCCAGGGCCTGGCCGACCGGACCGCGCTGATGGACGGCGCCGCCGGGGCAGGGGGCGCGCCGCCGGGTGGCGAGGTGCGCCAGTACCTGGTCTACCAGCTGACGCAGACGCAGGTCTTCGTCACGGCGCTGCAGAACCTCATGCTCGCGACGACCGTGCTCACCGCCGTCGCCGTGGTGCTCGCGCTCTTCCTGCCCAGCGGGCGACCGGCGCCGGGCGGGCCCGCCATGGGAGCGCACTGACCCCAGGGGCACGCCGCTCCCGTCACACGGCGGTCGCCAGGGTCAGGGCGAACCGCTCCCGCGGGTCGGTCCAGGCGCGGGTGACCTCCCAGCCGGTCGCCTCCAGCCAGCCGCGCACGCCGCCGGGGCGGAACTTGGCCGAGGTCTCGGTCAGCAGCTCCTCGCCGGCCGCGAACGGCACGACGAGGTCGAGGTCGCGCACGTGCACGGTCATCGCCCGCTCGGCCCGCAGCCGCATCTCGATCCACTCGTGGTCGGCGTTCCACAGGGCTCGGTGGGCGAAGGCCTGCGGCTCGAAGTCGGCGGAGAGCTCCCGGTTGAGGACGTGCAGCACGTTCCGGTTGAACTCCGCGGTCACGCCAGCGGCGTCGTCGTAGGCCGCGACGAGCGTCGCCTCGTCGACGACCATGCCCGTCCCGAGCAGCAGCTGCTCCCCCGGCGCGAGGATCGACCGCAGCGCCGTCAGGAACGCCGCCCGCTCCGGTGGGCGCAGGTTGCCGATCGTCCCGCCGAGGAAGGCGACCAGCCGCCGGTCCCCGCCCGGCAGCCGGTCCAGGTGGCGGGTGAAGTCCCCGACGACGCCGTGCAGCTCGAGGTCGGGGTAGGTCCCGGCCAGCGCGTCGAGCGCCTCGCGCAGCGCCGCCTCCGACACGTCCTGCGGCACGTAGCGGCGCAGCGTGCCGGACCGGCGGAACGCGTCGATGAGGAGCCGGGTCTTGGCCGAGGACCCCGACCCGAGCTCGACGAGCGTACGGGCGCCCGACAGCGCCGCGACCTGGTCGACCGCGCCGTCGAGCAGGGCCCGCTCGGTGCGGGTGGGGTAGTACTCGGGCAGCGTCGTGATCTGCTCGAACAGCTCGCTGCCGCGGGCGTCGTAGAACCACTTCGGGGGCAGCGACTTCGGCCGGGCCGCCAGGCCGGCGCGGACGTCGGCCCGCAGCGCGGCGTCGGCGTCGGCGTCGGTGAGGTGGATGTCGAGCTGGGCGGTCCTCATCGGATCTCCTCGATGCGGTGAGCGCCCGCGCGGGCGGTCACGAGATGCCGGTCGGGCACGGGCGCCCAGCCGGGGTGGTCGTCGAGCGGTTCGGAGGCGAGCAGCGCGGCGCCGCTCCCGGACCGGGCGGAGAGCGCGTGGCCCCAGGCCGTGGCCCAGGCCGTCGTGCCGTCGGTGAGCAGGAGGTTGAGCCGGGAGCCCGGCGCCGCCGCGGCGGTCTCCGCGACGACGCCGGCCAGCGCCGCGGCCGGGTCCGCGCCCGCGCGCAGGCGGTGCCGGACGAGCGCCCACAGCAGCGCGGCGTCGGTCGGCGCGTCGAGCGTCAGCAGGTCGGTGACCGGCAGGGCGGCCGCCGGGGCCGCCATCGAGGCGGGCCAGCCGCGGACCACGCCGTTATGGCTGAACAGCCACGGGCCCTCGGCGAAGGGCGCGGCCGCGGCGGAGGTGACCGGCATGCCGACCGTCGCCGAGCGGACCGCGGCCAGCACGGCCGGCGCGCACGTCGCGCGGGCCACGTCGGCGAAGGCGGGGTCGGACCAGATCGGCGCGGCGGACCGGTAGCGCGCGGGCTCCGGTCGGCCGCCGTACCAGCCGACGCCGAAGCCGTCGGCGTTCACCGTGCCTCCGCCGCGCATGTCGGCGGGGGCGTAGGACTGGCGCAGCAGGCCGTGCGGGGGTTCCAGGACGAGCGCCGACAGCGTCGTCGGCGGCCCGAGGTAGGCCAGGTGGCGGCACACGGGCTACGGCACGTCCCAGGCCAGCCGGAACCCGGAGAAGATCTGCCGCCGGACGGGATGGTCCCAGTTGCGGAACGTCCCCCGGAGGGCGGCCGGGTCGGTGCCGAAGGAGCCCCCGCGCAGCACGCGGTAGTCGCCGCCGAAGAACACCTCCGAGTACTCCCGGTACGGCCACGCGGTGAATCCCGGGTACGGGTGCCACCCCGAGGCCGTCCACTCCCACACGTCGCCGACCAGCTGCTCGACACCCAGCGGCGACGCCCCGGCCGGGTACGCCCCGACCGGCGCGGGCCGCAGGTGCCGCTGGCCGAGGTTGGCGTGCGCGGGCGTCGGGTCGTCGTCGCCCCACGGCCACCGGCGGCTCCCGCCGGTGACCGGGTCGAAGCGGGCGGCCTTCTCCCACTCGGCCTCGGTGGGCAGGCGGGCCCCGGCCCAGCAGGCGTACGCGTCGGCCTCGTGGGCACAGACGTGCACCACCGGCTCGTCGCCCGGAACGGGCTCGACGACACCGAAGCGCCGCCGCCACCAGGTGCCGCCGCCGTCGCGCGCCCAGAACTGGGGCGCGGCCAGGCCCGCGTCGGACCGGTGCCGCCAGCCCGCTTCGGTCCACCAGCGGGGGTCGTCGTAGCCGCCGGCCTCGACGAATGCGGCGTACTCGGCGTTGGTCACCGGCACGGCGGCGATGCGGAAGGCCGGGACGTCGACGACGTGGGCCGGGCGCTCGTTGTCGAGCGCCCACGGCTCGGTGGAGGTCCCCATCGTGAACGGGCCGCCGGGCACCAGCACCGGGCCCGCGGCCAGCGGCCGGCCGGGCGGCGGCTGCCCGGCCGAGAGCACCGGCTCCCCCGCGCGCAGCTGGTGCGTCGCGAGCATGGTCTCGTCGTGCTGCTGCTCGTGCTGGACGATCATGCCGAAGGCGAACCCGTCGCGTTCCAGCCTGCGGCCGCGCAGCGGGCTGCGCTCCAGCGCGTCGAGGGCCTTGTCGCGGACCTGCGCCACGTAGGCGCGGGTCTCGACCGGGGTGAGCAGCGGCAGCTCGACGCGGCTCGCGCGCGAGTGGCGGAACGCGTCGTAGAGACCGTCGATCTCCGGGCGCAGCGGGGCGCGGCCACCCACGTCGCGGACGAGCCACAGCTCCTCCTGGCTGCCGACGTGGGCGAGGTCCCACACCAGCGGCGACATGAGCGGCGAGTGCTGAACGACGAGGTCGGTCTCGTCGACCGCCTCGGTGAGCGCCGTGCTGCGGGCCCGCGCCGCCGTCAGCAGGCCGGCGACCCGGGTGCGCAGGGACTCGGTCGGGACGTCCTCCGCGGAGGGGGTGGTGGTCGATGGAATGGTGGTCACGCAGGGGCTCCTTCGGCCAGGTCGGCGGGGCACAGCCCCCGCTCCACCTGGCGCTGGGTGAAGTCGGTCAGCTCGTCGGTGAGCCAGCCGGGCGGGTCGAGGTCGGGCAGTCGGTCGAGCGCCAGTGCGAACACCTGCCGCGCGGCACGGGCGAGGACGGCGTCCTCGAGCCCGTACCGGGCGGCGGCCGACCAGCGCTCCCGTGCGGGCTCGCACGCCTCGCGAGCCCGGTCGGCGGCGACGGGGTCGGCCAGCAGGACGGCGAGCACGGTCGCGGGGAGGGCCCACCCGCGCCGGCCGGCCTGCATGTCGACGTAGCGGATCTCCAGGTGCCCGCGCGGGCGCACCGGCGGGAACATGGTGCTGACGTGGTAGTCGAGGTCGTCGGTGGTGGGCCGGCCGGGCAGGGCGCCGAGCAGCCAGTCGGCGAAGCTGACCCCCGCCCTGACGGACCAGTCGGCGTCCCGGCGCACGCACAGCAGCGGTGTGTCGAGGACCCGCCGGGCCCAGGCGGCGGCCGGGTCGTCGCAGTCGACGTCGTCCCACGGCGGCGGCCGGGTCCGGGCCGGGTCGGCGTTGGCCCACACCGCCCAGCGCGACGACTTCCAGCCGGTGCGCCGGCCGTGCAGGCACGGCGAGTTGGCGAACGCGGCGAGGAGGACCGGTCCGACGGCGTGGGCCAGTGCCCAGCGCCGCGCGGCGTCGGCCGCGTCGAAGCCGGCGTCCACGCACACCTGGACGGCCGCGGTCGAGCACATGGCGCTGCGCCCGTGCGGGCCGAAGCGGTCGAAGGCCTGCTCCATGGCCCGGTAGCGCGGCAGCTCCAGGATGCGGGTGGGGCCCCGGACGGGGTCGGCGGCCCGGGACCGGACGGCGAGGCCGGCGGTGGCGGCGCGGTCGAGCAGGGCGTCGACGTCGGCGAGGGTGCTGGCGAGCAGCGCCCGGAGCGACGGGAGCGGGGGGCCGGCGAGCTCCAGCTGGCCACCGGGCTCGACGGTCACGGCGGAGCCACCGGGCAGCGGGCGTGCGGGTGAATCGGGATCGAGGGACGGAGGGCAGTGGGGGCCGAGCGCCGCACGGAGGGCGGCGGCCGACGGATCGGCGACGAGCCATTCGAGCTCGACGCCCGTCAACGTGGGTGGACCGTGCTTGAAACAGACCGACGCGACGTAGGCCTCGGCGTGCGCGCGGTCGCGCAGGAGTGCCGGACCGGCCTCCGGGGCGGCGATCACCGGATCGGAGAACACGGAGCCAGACGCTACCTGCGCCCACCGACAATTTCAGGGCGACCGCGACGATCCGTAAGCGGTACGGGCGTCCGGCTAGTGTCGTGAGTCGGAAGTTCTTTGCCGGTATCGGTGGTCCAGGCGGTCGCCGGCAAGGCGCCGGTCCGAGCCTCGTACCGGGCGTACTCGGCCGGACCGGCAACGCCGCCGGCGGGCCTCCGGGCCGCCGAGAGCGGTGAAGGAGCTTTCGACTCGCGACGCTAGTGTCGTGAGTCGGAAGTTCTTTGCCGGTATCGGTGGTCCAGGCGGTCGCCGGCAAGGCGCCGGTCCGAGCCTCGTACCGGGCGTACTCGGCCGGACCGGCAACGCCGCCGGCGGGCGTCTGGGCCGCCGAGAGCGGTGAAGGAACTTTCGACTCGCGACACTAGGATCGGGCGGGTGCCCCGGGTGAGCAGCGATCGGCTCGATGCGCGGCGGAAACAGATCCTCGACGGGGCCCGCCGGTGCTTCGCCGAGCACGGCTACGAGGGCGCGACCGTCCGCCGCATCGAGCAGGTCACGGGGCTGTCGCGCGGCGCGATCTTCCACCACTTCGCCGACAAGGACGCCCTGTTCCTCGCGCTCGCCGAGCAGGACGCGCGGGCGATGGCCGACGTCGTCGCCGAGCAGGGGCTGGTGCAGGTGATGCGCGACCTGGTCGCCGACCCGGCCGCCGACCGGAGCTGGCTGGCGACCCGCCTGGAGGTGTCCCGCCGCCTGCGGACCGACCCGGAGTTCCGGCGACGCTGGAGCGTGCACGCGGCCGAGCTGGCCCGCGCGACGCGGGCGCGGCTCGACCGGCAGGCCGCCGCGGGCCTGCTGCGCGACGACGTGCCGGTCACCGTGCTCGCGCAGTACCTCGAGCTCGTGCTGGAGGGCCTGATCGCGCACCTGGCGATGGGGCTGCCCGCAGACGACCTTGGTCCGGTCCTCGACGTCGTGGAGGCGTCCGTGCGCAGGGCCGCGCTGTCGATCCCGCGGAACGCGAGCCGCGCGGCGCCGGCCTCCTGACGACCGAGAGGCACTCCCCGCGGGACCGGCACCGACGCCGGACGGGTGGAGGCCCGCCTCCGCGTTCGAGGCGGGCCCCGCCCGCGCCGCGCGGCGCCCCGACCACGCCGGCCCGGGTCCGGTCCGCCGCCCTCCCGCGGCGGGTCAGCTACCGCGCCGGCCGGGCGGACCGCCCTACTTCTTCTTGGTGCGCGTGGCCCCGCCGCGGCCGCGGAGCGTCACGCCGGTCTCGGAGAGGACGCGGTGCACGAAGCCGTACGACCGGCCGGTCTGCTCGGCGAGGGCCCGGATGCTCGCCCCCTTCTCGTACTTCTTCTTCAGGTCCGTCGCCAGCTTGTCCCGCTGCGTTCCCGTGATGCGGGCACCCTTCTTCAGGTCTGCCACCTGCTCCTCCTCGGTCCTCGTGCCACGAACGTCCGGCAATGATCGACCCTGGGAACGCGGTGAGACCAGATGATCCACTCGAAGATCGGTGAGCGGTTGGGCCGAACGGATCACGCACTCGGGTGATCATTCCGCAGGATCGATCACCTGATCGTCACCTCCGCGGTACCGATTCGTCACCCTGCGGGTCGATCAAGACGGTCGTGAGCCACGTCACACCGCTGGCGGCGGAACCGTTCGGGTGTTATCCGGACCGGCGGAAACACCCCATTCAGGCCAACTGCACGAGATCGAGATAGTCGGCCGACCACAGGTCTTCGGTGCCGTCGGGCAGCACGATCACCTTGTCCGGGGAGAGCGCCTCGACGGCGCCGGGATCGTGGGTCACGAGCACGACGGCGCCGGCGAACCGGCGCAGGGCGTCCAGCACCTGCTCGCGGCTGGCCGGGTCGAGGTTGTTCGTCGGCTCGTCGAGCAGGAGCACGTTGGCCGAGCTGGACACGAGGCCGGCGAGCGCGAGGCGGGTCCGCTCGCCGCCGGACAGCGTGCCGGCTCGCTGGTCGAGCTGCTCGCCCGAGAACATGAACGAGCCCAGGAGCGTCCGCAGCTGCTGCTCGGGCGTGTCCGGGGACGCGTGCCGGACGTTCTCCCAGACGCTCGCGTCCATGTCGAGGGTGTCGTGCTCCTGGGCGAAGTACCCGGTGCGCAGGCCGTGGCCGGGCAGGACCTGGCCCGTGTCGGCGCTCTCCTGGCCGGCCAGCAACCGCAGCAGGGTGGTCTTGCCCGCGCCGTTGAGCCCGAGCACGACGACCTTGGCCCCGCGGTCGACGGCCAGGTCGACACCGGTGAAGACCTCCAGCGACCCGAACGCCTTCGACAGGCCCTCCGCCGTGAGCGGGGTGCGGCCGCACGGCGCCGGGTCCGGGAAGCGGATGCGCGCCACCCGGTCCTGCTTGCGCTCGGGCTCCAGCCCGGAGAGCAGGGCGTCGGCGCGGCGGGCCATGTTCTTGGCGGCGACGGCCTTCGTCGCCTTCGCGCCCATCTTCGCCGCCTGCGTGTGCAGGACGGCGGCCTTCTTCTCGGCGTTGGCCCGCTCGCGGCGACGGCGCTTCTCGTCGGTGGCCCGCGCCTCGAGGTAGCGGTGCCAGTCCATGTTGTAGACGTCGACCTCGCTGCGCGTGGCGTCGAGGAACCACACCTTGTTGACGACGGCGGCGAGCAGGTCCGTGTCGTGGCTGATCACCACGAGGCCGCCGTCGTGCGCGGAGAGGAACGAGCGCAGCCAGGTGATCGAGTCGGCGTCGAGGTGGTTGGTGGGCTCGTCGAGGAGCAGGGTCGTGTTGCTCGTGGCGCCGCCGTCGGACGCCGCGAAGAGGATGCGGGCCAGCTCCACGCGCCGGCGCTGGCCGCCCGAGAGCGTCGCGATCCGCTGGCCCATGACGCGCTCGGGCAACCCGAGGTGGGCGCAGATGCGCGCGGCGTCGCTCTCGGCGGCGTAGCCGCCCATGGCCGCGAACCGCTCCTCGATCCGCCCGTACTCGCGCACCGCCCGCTCGTTCGCCGCCCCGTCGACGAGCTCCGCCATCGCGGACTGGGCCTTCTCCATCCTGCGCAGCATCTCGTCGAGGCCCTTGGCCGAGAGCACGCGGTCCTTCGCGGTGACCGAGAGGTCGCCCTCGCGGGGGTCCTGCGGCAGGTAGCCGACCGGCGTGTTCCGCAGCACGGCACCCGCGTAGGGCTCGCCCTCGCCGGCCAGCACGCGCATCGTCGTCGTCTTGCCGGCCCCGTTGCGCCCGACGAGCCCGATCCGGTCTCCCGGCTGGACGCGCAACACGGCACCCGCGAGCAGGATGCGGGTTCCCGCGCGCAGTTCGAGGTCGGTAGCGGTGATCAAGGCTTTTCTCCGGGAGAAGGGGGCGGGCGCACGGCGTCGAGACGGAGCGTTCGACGCGGCCTACCCGATCCGGATCACGAGACCAGGATACCGGCGGGCGCGAGCGGGTTCGGGACGTAGGGTCGCGGCCATGACCGATCTCACGGGCCGGGCCGCGCTCGTCACGGGCGCCAGCCGCGGCATCGGGCATGCCATCGCCGCCGAGCTGCTCGCCCGCGGGGCCTCGGTGACGATCACCGCTCGCAAGCCGGACGAGCTGGACGCGGCGGCCGGGGCCCTCGTCGAGGGCGCCGCGGGCGGCGAGTCGGCCCGCGTGCTGGCCGTCCCGGCGAACGCCGGGTCGGCCGACGCCCGGGCGGAGACCGTCGACCGGACGGTCGCGGCGTTCGGCCGGCTGGACGTGCTGGTCAACAACACCGGCATCAACCCCGTCTACGGCCCGCTCGTGGACGCCGACCTCGACGCGGTACGCAAGATCTTCGACGTCAACGTCGTGGCCGCACTGGGTTACGTCCAGCTCGCTCACAAGGCCTGGATGGGCGAGCACGGTGGCGCGATCGTCAACGTGGCCTCGACCGCCGGGCTGCGGTCGACCGGCATGATCGCGGCGTACGGGGCGTCGAAGGCGGCGCTGATCCGGCTCACCGAGGAGCTGGCGTGGCAGCTCGGGCCCGGGATCCGCGTCAACGCCGTGGCGCCTGCCATCGTCAAGACGCGCTTCGCGACCGCCCTGTACGCCGAGGGCGAGGACAAGGTCGCCGCCGCCTACCCGATGAAGCGCCTCGGCACCCCCGAGGACGTCGCGCGCCTCGTCGGGTTCCTCGCGTCCGACGACGCGGCGTGGATCACCGGCGAGACGGTGCGGGTCGACGGCGGGATCCTGGCGACGGGGTCGCTGGGCTGACCGGGGTGCCGGGCCGCCTGTGGCGTCGGACGGGCCCGTCGCCCGTCGCCCGTCGCCGGTCGCCGGTTGCCGGTCGCCGGTCGCCGGTCGCCGGTCGCCGGTCGCCGGTCGCCGGTCGCCGGTCGCCGGTTGCCGAGCGCCGCTCGATCACCAGACTGGGAGAACCCGGGCCACGTCCGGCCCCAGCCCTCCCCGATCGGCGATCACGTGACTGGCCGCCCGACCCGGCCTCCGCTGGTCATCCGGCAGTCCGCCCGACCCCGGCCTGCTGAACACCCGAGCCCCGGCCCGTGGGGATCACCCAGCCGGCCGCCCGGACCCCCGACCCCGCCGACCACTCCGACATCCGAACCCCAACCCCCGCCGACCATCCGACATCCGAACCCCTACCCCGCCGACCATCCGAGCCCGAGCCGCGGCGATCACGGCCGGCCCGAGCACGCGGACCTGCGGGACCGGCAGTCCCCGCCCACCCGGCCGCCCCGTCGGCGACGACCGACCGCGCGCATCGGCCTACAGGACGGCCGCGTCCGTCCAGAGCCGGCCCGACCGGCCGGTCAGGACGTCGAGCAGCGCGCTCGCCTGTCCGTCCGTCAACGACGCCACGTAGTCGATCACCGCACGGGCCCTGGCGCCGGCGAGGCTCCCGAGCTGGGCCCGCGAGAGCTCGACGAGATCGTGCAGCCGGGCCGGCAGCCGGGGCGCGTCGCCGTCCTCGTCGAGCCAGGCGTGCAGCGCCTCGACGAGCCCCACCAGCACGGTCGCCTGCCCGCGCTGGTGGGAGGCCAGGTCCGCACGGCGCAGGACGAACCGCTGGTGGACGAACTTCAGCACGGCCACCTCGTGCCACTGCCCGGTCGCCAACGTGACGTGGGACGAGCGCACCGGCGGGTCCGGGTCGACCCGCAGGCCTCCCGCCAGCCGGGCCGTCCAGCGGGCCGAGAACTCCGCGACCGCCCGCTCGGCGGCCATCGACCCGTCGAAGGGGACGGCGAGCAGCCCTTCGACGAGGTCCTCGCGGACCCGCTCGACCGCCGCGGCGAAGGCTCCGTCGTCGTACGCCCAGGCGTCCTTGTCGCGCAAGCGGCGGCGCAGCCGGTCCAGGTCGGCACCGGGCCCGGTCGCACCCGGGCGCCATCCGCGCAGCTCGGCGGCGACGCCGGCCTGCTGGAGCACGCCGACACGGTGGAAGTCCTCCAGGTCGTGGATCGCGTAGGCGATGTCGTCGGCGGTGTCCATGATCGCCGCATCGACCGTCTGCTGCCACGCCCCGACGGGGAACGCCGAGCGCGCGTCGAGCAGGTCCGCCAGCTCGGTCCCGTAGCAGGAGAACTTGGCCGAGCCGGCGTCGGGCGCTCCGGGCAGCGGGCCGCCGCCGCGGGGCGGGAGCGTGGCCGACACCGGATGGGGGTCCGGGAAGCTGCTGCGGGTCCACGGGTACTTCAGCACGGCCGCCCGGACGGCAGCGGTCAGGTCCAGCCCCGTGCCGCTCGGGCCGTGCAGGTCGATCGTCGTCACGATGCGGAAGCTCTGCGCGTTGCCCTCGAAGCCGTCGGCCAGCCCGAGCCGCTCGCGGGCGACCCGGTCCAGCACCTGCTCGCCGAGGTGACCGAAGGGCGGATGTCCGAGGTCGTGGGCGAGCGCGGCCGCCTCCACGACGTCGGGGTCGGCCCCGCCGAGCGCGGCCACGACCGGGTCGGCCGCCAGCCGCTCGGCGATCGCGCGCCCGACCTGGGCGACCTGCAGGCTGTGGGTGAGCCGGTTGTGCACCAGCAGCCCGGCCCCCGCGGGGCTGACGACCTGGGTGACCCCGGCGAGGCGGGCGAAGAACGGCGAGGCGGCGACGCGGTCCCGGTCGACCCGGAACGGGCTCGCGGCCAGGCCGACGCCCGACTCCGCGACGGCCGTCCGGCGCCGCTCCCGTGCCGGGGCTTCGACCACGCGCGCAGGCTATCGGGGCGCGACGCGCGCGGCCTGTCGCGCCGCATGGACACGGAAGGCTGCCGTGACGGACGCTGGCACCGTCCGTTGTCCCCACGAGACGGGCGTCGGGCGAGGTTCGGGGGTGGGATGACCGACGTGCTCGTGGTCGGGGGTGGGCCGGCCGGGCGCGCGCTGGCCGCGGCGTGCGTTGCCCGCGGGCTGGACACGCTGCTGGTCGACCGTGCCCCGACCGCGCCGTGGCGGGCGACGTACGGGCTGTGGCACGACGAGCTGCCGCCCGGCCTGCCGCAGGACGTCGTCGCGGCCACCGCCGCCGGCCGGGCGATCGCCCGCACCGCGCACGACCTCGAGCGCGCGTACGCGGTGCTGGACGTCCGCGCCCTGCGCGCACACCTCGACGCGGGGCTCACGCGGGTCGTCACCGGGCGCGTGCTCGGCCTCGACCGCGGGGCCGTCGTCCTGCGCGACGGGACGCGGCTGCTGGCCGGCACGGTCGTCGACGCCGGGGGCGGGCAGGCGCCGCTGCGCCGCCAGCGCCCGCCCGGGATCCTCGCCGAGCAGACCGCGTACGGGGTGGTGGTCGACGCCGCGACGGCCGCCCCGCTCGTCGAGCCCGGCTCCGCGCTGTTCATGGACTGGCGACCCGACCACGGCGAGCTCGGCTGGCCGACGTTCCTCTACGCCGTCCCGCGGGGCCGCGGCCGGGTGCTGCTGGAGGAGACCTCGCTCGCCCGCCGCCCCGGCCTGCCGATCCCGGTGCTGCGCAGGCGGCTGGCCGCCCGCCTCGCCCGGCACGGCGTGCAGGTGCCGGCGGGCGCGCCCGTGGAGCGGGTCCGGTTCGCCGTGGACGTGCCCCGGCACCGCACGCCCGGCGCGCTCGGCTTCGGCGCCGCCGCTCCCCTCGTCCATCCCGCCACCGGCTTCAGCCTCGCCGACGCCCTCCGGCTCGCGCCGGAGGTGGCCGCGGCGATCGCCCGCGGCGGGCGGCCCGCGGCGCAGCGCGTGCTGTGGCCGGCGAGCGCCCGCGCCGTGCACAGCCTGCGCCGGGTCGGGCTGGAGGCGCTGCTGCGGATGCCCCCACCGGAGGTGCCCGACTTCTTCGAGACGTTCTTCACGCTGCCCCGCCGCCACCGGTGGGCCTACCTCGGCGGGCGCGAGGACCTGCCCGGCACGGCAGCGGTGCTGGCCGCGCTGTTCGCGCACGCCGACTGGCGGCTGCGCGGACGGCTCGTGGGGCCGGCCGTCCTCCCGGCCGCGCCGGCCCGTCCGGACGTCGAGCTGGCTGCACCGATCGGATGATGGAGCAGCGGCCGAACGGCCGCTCTACTGGCGGTAACATCGCGCCACCGTTTCCCGTCGCTGGAGGCCTCCATGCCCGCCTACCGCACGATCGTCGTCGGCACCGACGGCTCCGAGACCTCGCTGGCGGCCGTCGACCGCGCCGCGGAGGTCGCCGCCGACAGCGACGCCGAGCTGGTCATCGTGTGCGCGTACACGCCCGCCAGCCGGGAGGACACGGCCGGCGCCGAGGATGCGCTCAAGGACGAGGCGTACCTGGTGGTCGGCTGGACCCCGGCCGAAGAGACGCTGCGCACGGCGGAGGAGCGCGCCGCCGCCGCCGGGGCCCGGAAGGTTCGGACCTCCGCCGTCGACGGCCCGCCCGCCGACGTCCTGCGCACCGCCGTCCTGGAGTCCGGCGCGGGGCTGCTCGTCGTCGGCAACAAGGGCCTGAACAGCCTGTCCGGCCGGATCCTGGGGTCGGTGCCGTCCGACGTCGCGCGCCGGTCCGGCGTCGACGTGCTGATCGTCCACACCACGTGACACCCGCCGGCGGCGGGAACGGGTGGCTGGCCGGGCTCGGCCGGCTCGTCGCGGCCACCGCCCACCCGGGCCGGCCGACCGCCCCGGCCGCCACCGCTGCCCCGGCGCCCGCGGCCGCCGGGGCACCGACCGCTCCGGCGGCCGGCGGAAGCCCGACCGCCGACCGGGCCACGGACCCGACGGCCAGCGCGACGGCCGAGGCGACCGCCACGGACCGGGACGGGAGCGGCACCGGGACCGCCGCCGGTGGGACCGACGAGCACGCCGGGGCCGCCGCCGGCACGACCGGCGCGGACGGGGCCGACGAGAGCGGCGCCGGCGGGGTCGGTGAGCGCGCCGACCGGCCGCTCGAGGAGGCGCTGGAGGAGGTCGTGCTCGGCGCGCCCCGCCGCTACACGCGCCAGCAGCTCGTCGACGCCGCGGGGCTGGACGGCGAGGAGGGCAGGCGGCTGCGCCGCGCACTCGGCTTCGCCGAGGTCCCCGAGGACGCCGTGCTGTTCAACGACCGCGACGTGGCGGCCATCCGGCTCATGGGCAGCCTCACGGACGCCGGCGTCCTGCCGCCCGACGTCCGCGAGGCCGTCGCCCGGGCCACCGCGCAGGCGATGTCCCGGCTGGCGGAGTGGCAGGTGGGCATGCTGCGCAGGCTGGTCGAGTCCGGCGGCGAGCCGCTGACCGAGCAGGAGTCGCTGCAGGTCGCTGGGGCCGTGCTGCCCGCGTTGGAGGAGCTGCAGGACTACGTGTGGCGCCGGCACCTCGTCGCCGCGATCGGGCGCCTGCTGGTGGCGTCGCGACCGCCCGGCGACGCCGCGCCGGTCGACCCCGGGCCGCCCGACGCCGCCGCGGGCGGCACCGGGACGGGCGGCCAGGGCACCGACGGCACCGAGACGCTCGTCGTCGGGTTCGCGGACATGGTCGGCTTCACCCGCACGACCCGGCGCCGCTCGGTCGCCGAGCTGTCGGAGATGATCGAACGGTTCGGCGCGAGCACGACCGACGTCATCGCCGAGGGCAACGGGCGCATCGTCAAGACGGTCGGGGACGAGGTGCTGTTCGTCGCCGACGCCGTGGCCGACGGGGCCGAGATCGCCCTCGCCCTGCGCGAGCGGGTGCGCCGGGAGCCGGTGCTCACCCAGCTGCGGATCGGCCTCGCCGCCGGCCCGGTGCTCGTGCGCTTCGGCGACGTGTACGGGGAGGTCGTCAACATCGCCTCCCGGCTGACCGGCCACGCCCGACCGGACAGCGTGCTGGTCGACCGGGTCGTCGCCGAGGCGCTCGCCGGCGACGGGCGCTACACCGTGCGGCCGCTCAAGGCGCTCACCGTGCGCGGCTACCGCCACCTCCATCCCTGGCTGCTCGACCGCGGCCCGGGCGGCGATGGCCGCGATCCGGTCATCGGTGCGTGAACCGGACATCGCACGGTCACGGTCTTCGGCTCCAGCGGGGACCCGACCCCCGGACCTGGCCTCAGACCCGGAAGCCCAGCGCCCGCAGCTGCTCCCGGCCGTCCTCGGTGATCTTGTCGGGACCCCACGGCGGCATCCAGACCCAGTTGATCCGGATGTCGTCGACGAGGCCGCTGCCGGGCCCGCTGCCGACGAGCGCGGCGCGGGCCTGGTCCTCGATCACGTCGGTGAGCGGGCAGGCAGCGCTGGTCAGGGTCATGTCGATCGTGGCGACGCCGGCGTCGTGGCTGATGCCGTAGACCAGCCCGAGATCGACGACGTTGATGCCCAGCTCCGGGTCGACGACGTCGCGCATCGCCTCCTCGAGGTCCTCGATCGAGGGCTCGCCGGACGCCGGGGCCGCGGGTGGCTCCGGCATCCCGGCCGCACCGCGCACGACGGTCTCGTCGGTCGGCGTCGTCTGCTCGGTCTCGCTCATGCCGTCTCCTCCGATCGGACCAGCGCGTCCTTGAACGCCATCCAGCCCAGCAGGGCGCACTTCACGCGCGCCGGGTACCGCGCGACGCCCGCGAATGCGACGCCGTCGCCGAGCACGTCCTCGTCGGGCTCGACCTGACCGCGCCCCTGGGCCATCTCCTGGAACGCCCCGAGGATCCGCAGCGAGTCGGCGACGGAGCGGCCGACGACCAGGTCGGTGAGCACCGACGCGGACGCCTGGCTGATCGAGCACCCGAGCGTCTCGTAGGACACGTCGGCCACCGTCTCACCGTCGAGCTTCACCCGCAGCGTGATCTCGTCGCCGCACGTGGGGTTGATCTGGAACGACTCCGCGTCGAACGGCTCGCGCAGGCCCGCCCGGTGCGGCGACCGGTAGTGGTCGAGGATGATCTCCTGGTACATCTGTTCGAGCTGCATGTCACGTCTTCCCGAAGAAGTCCTTGGCCGCCTGCACGCCTGCCACCAGCGCGTCGACCTCCTCGAGCGTGGAGTAGACGTGGAAGGTGGCCCGCGCGGTGGCGGCCACGCCGAACCGCCGGTGCAGCGGCCACGCGCAGTGGTGGCCGACCCTGATCTCGACCCCGCGGTCGTCGAGCACCTGGCCGACGTCATGGGCGTGGATGCCGTCGACGAGGAAGGACACCGCTCCCCCGCGGGCCTGCGTGGTCCGCGGTCCGACGATGCGCACGCCCGGGATCTCCGCCAGCCCGGCCAGCGCCGCCGCGACGAGCTCCTGCTCGTGGGCGAGGACCGCGTCCATGCCGATGTCGGTGAGGTAGTCGACCGCCGCGGCGAGGCCGATGGCCTGCGACGCGTTGGGCGTGCCCGCCTCGAACCGCTGCGGCGGCGGCGCGAAGGTCGTCCCCTCCATCCGCACCATCTCGATCATCGAGCCGCCGGTGAGGAAGGGGGGCAGCGCGGCCAGCAGCTCCGAGCGCCCGTAGAGCACGCCGATCCCGGTCGGGCCGAGCATCTTGTGCCCGGAGAACGCCGCGAAGTCGACGTCGAGCGCGGCCAGGTCGACCGGCATGTGCGGAACCGACTGGCAGGCGTCGAGCAGGACGAGCGCCCCGACCGCGCGGGCCCGGGCCACGAGGTCGGCGACCGGCAGGATCGTGCCAAGGACGTTGGACTGGTGGGCGAACGCGACGAGCTTCGTCCGCTCCGTGAGCTGCAGCGAGTCGAGGTCGACCCGGCCGTCCCCGGTCACGGAGTACCAGCGCAGCGTCGCCCCGGTGCGCTTGCACAGCTCCTGCCACGGCACGAGGTTCGCGTGGTGCTCCAGCTCGGTGATGACGATCTCGTCGCCAGGGCCGAGCGCGAACCGCTGCGCCTCCGGGCCCGCGGTCGCGGCGTTGCTCATCGCGTAGGCCACCAGGTTGATCGCCTCGGTCGCGTTCTTGGTGAACACGACCTCGTCGGCGCCGCGCCCCGACGAACGCCGCGATCCGGGCCGCGGGCGGACTCGTAGGCGTCGGTCGCCTCCTCCGAGAGCTGGTGCGCACCGCGGTGCACGGCCGCGTTGTGCTGCTCCAGGAACGCCCGCTCCGCCTCGATCACCTGCCGCGGATGCTGCGAGGTGGCACCCGAGTCGAGGTAGACGAGCGGGTGCCCGCGGACGGTGCGGGACAGGATCGGGAAGTCCGCCCTGATCTTCTGGACGTCCATCACGCAGACGTGGACGCGGTCACGAACCGCTCGTACCCGTCGCGCTCCAGCTCGTCCGCCAGCTCCGGGCCGCCGGACTCGACGACGCGGCCGCCCGCGAACACGTGCACGGCGTCGGGCCGGATGTACTGGAGGATCCGCGTGTAGTGGGTGATCAGCAGCACGCCGACCTCACCGGACTCCCGGAAGCGGTTGACGCCCTGGGACACGACCCGCAGCGCGTCGACGTCGAGCCCGGAGTCGGTCTCGTCGAGGATCGCGAAGCGCGGCTTGAGCAGCGCGAGCTGCAACACCTCGTGGCGCTTCTTCTCGCCGCCGGAGAAGCCCTCGTTGACGCTGCGCTCGGCGAAGTCCTCGGCGATGTCGAGGTCGGACATCGCGCCCTTGACCTCCTTGACCCACGTCCGCAGCTTCGGCGCCTCGCCGCGGACGGCGGTGGCGGCGGTGCGCAGGAAGTTGGCCATCGAGACGCCAGGGACCTCGACGGGGTACTGCATGGCGAGGAACAGCCCGGCGCGGGCCCGCTCGTCGACGGTCATGGACAGCACGTCGGCGCCGTCGAGGGTGACGGTGCCCGCGGTCACCTGGTACTTGGGGTGGCCCGCGATCGCGTAGGCGAGCGTCGACTTGCCCGAGCCGTTCGGACCCATGATCGCGTGGGTCTGGCCGGACTCGACCGTGAGGTCGACGCCCTTGAGGATCTCCTTGGCGCCGTCGTCGGTGGCGACGGCGACGTGCAGGCCGCTGATCTGCAGCGTGGACATGTGCGAGAACTCCAGTG
The DNA here is from genome assembly GCA_963728105.1 of uncultured Actinomycetota bacterium. Lineage (GTDB taxonomy): Bacteria > Actinomycetota > Actinomycetes > Mycobacteriales > Pseudonocardiaceae > Pseudonocardia. Next base: position 97,782 of record CAVSJZ010000026.1, read on the forward strand.
GGTCAGGCGCCGGTCACGGCGAGCTCGGCCTCGACGGCCGCCTCCAACCGCGCCCGCAGGTCGGGAAGGGTGATCTTGGACAGGATCTCGCCGAAGAAGCCGCGGACGACGAGGCGGCGCGCCATGTCCTCCGGGATCCCCCGGCTCTGCAGGTAGAACAGCTGCTCGTCGTCGAACCTTCCGGTCGCGCTGGCGTGCCCCGCACCGGCGATCTCACCGGTCTCGATCTCCAGGTTGGGCACCGAGTCGGCGCGGGCCCCCGGGGTGAGCACCAGGTTGCGGTTGAGCTCGAACGTCTCGGTGCCCTCGGCCGCGGCCTGGATGAGCACGTCACCGATCCACACCGTGCGGGCCGACGCGCCCTGCAGCGCGTTCTTGTAGACGACGTTGGAGCGGCAGTGCGGCTCCGCGTGGTCGACGAGCAGGCGCTGCTCCAGGTGCTGGCCCGCATCGGCGTACCCGAGGCCGGCGAGCTCGGCGTCGCCGCCGGGCCCGCGGAAGGTGACCGTCGGGCTGGTCCGCACGAGGTCCCCGCCCAGCGTGACCGCGACCGCGCGCAGCGTCGCGTCGCGGCCGACGGACAGGTGCTGCGCGCCGACATGGACCGCGCCGTCGTCGGACTCCTCGGTGACGACCAGCGCCAGCCGGGAACCGTCACCCAGGACGACTTCGAGGTTGTCGGCGAGGGTTCCGCTGCCGGTGTAGGTCAGCACGACCGTGGCCTCGGCGTGCGGCGTCGTGCGCAGCTGCAGGTGCGCCGCGGCGCTCGCGCCCTCGCCGGGCCCGGTCACGGTGACCGCGACGGGCGCCGGCGTGCCGTCCAGGGTGACGACGGTGGCCGCGCGGAACGCCGACCATGCGGCGGCCGCGACGCGGTCGGCCGGCACGCCGCCGGCGCCCAGCCGGGCGTCGCCGCGCCCGACGGTCTCCACCGTCACGCCGCTCCCCGGGGCGGCCCCGTCCGGCCCGGCGACGGCGACCGGCGCCGTCCCGTCGAGTGCGGCACCCCCGTCGTGCAGCCCGTGCAGGCGCCGCATCGGCGTGAACCGCCAGTTCTCCTCGCGCCCGCCCGGCACCTCGAACGCCTCGACGTCGTAGGACGTGAAGCGCTCACGCGCCGACAGGACGGGGGTCTCGCCCTGGCCCTGCTTCGCGCCCGCCAGCTCGGGCGCGAGCCCGGCGACTTCCTGGGCTGCACCCATGCCGTGATCCTTCTCCGCCAGCTCCGCAGATCCCGCGCCCGTCCGACCCGTACCGCTAACCAACGCTGCCCTCCATCTGCAGCTCGATCAGCCGGTTCAGCTCCAGCGCGTACTCCATGGGCAACTCGCGCGCGATGGGCTCGACGAACCCGCGCACGACCATCGCCATGGCCTCGTCCTCGGTCAGGCCCCTGCTCATCAGGTAGAAGAGCTGGTCGTCGCTGACCTTCGAGACCGTGGCCTCGTGGCCCATCGTGACGTCGTCGGTGCGCACGTCGACGTAGGGGTAGGTGTCGGAGCGGCTGATCGTGTCGACCAGCAGCGCGTCGCACTTGACCGTCGAGCGGGCGTTGTGCGCCTTCGGGTTGACCTGCACCAGCCCGCGGTAGGACGTGCGGCCCCCGCCGCGCGCCACCGACTTGGAGATGATCGTCGAGGACGTGTTGGGCGCCAGGTGCACCATCTTCGCGCCCGCGTCCTGGTGCTGGCCCTCGCCGGCGAACGCGATCGAGAGCACCTCGCCCTTGGCGTGCTCGCCGACCAGCCACACGGCCGGGTACTTCATCGTCACCTTGGAGCCGAGGTTGCCGTCGACCCACTCCATGGTGGCGCCCTCTTCGGCCTTGGCCCGCTTCGTCACCAGGTTGTAGACGTTGTTCGACCAGTTCTGGATCGTCGTGTAGCGGCAGCGGCCGCCCTTCTTCACGACGATCTCGACGACGGCCGAGTGCAGCGAGTCCGACTTGTAGATCGGCGCCGTGCAGCCCTCGACGTAGTGCACGTACGCACCCTCGTCGACGATGATCAGCGTCCGCTCGAACTGGCCCATGTTCTCGGTGTTGATCCGGAAGTAGGCCTGCAGCGGGATGTCGACGTGCACGCCTGGAGGCACGTAGATGAACGACCCGCCCGACCACACGGCCGAGTTGAGCGCGGAGAACTTGTTGTCGCCGGCCGGGATGACCGAGCCGAAGTACTCCCGGAACAGCTCCGGCTGCTCGCGCAGGCCGGTGTCGGTGTCCAGGAAGATCACGCCCTGGGCCTCGAGGTCCTCGCGGATCTGGTGGTAGACGACCTCGGACTCGTACTGCGCGGCGACGCCCGAGACCAGCCGGGCCTTCTCCGCCTCCGGGATGCCGAGCCGGTCGTAGGTGCTCTTGATGTCCGCGGGCAGGTCGTCCCAGGTGGCGGCCTGCTTCTCGGTGGAGCGCACGAAGTACTTGATGTTGTCGAAGTCGATCCCCGACAGGTCGGCGCCCCAGCGCGGCATCGGCTTCTTCTCGAAGATGCCCAGCGCCTTGAGCCGGAACTGCAACATCCACTCGGGCTCGCTCTTCAGCCGGGAGATGTCGGCCACGACCTCGGAGGACAGGCCACGGCGCGCGCTGGACCCGGCTGCGTCCGAGTCGCTCCAGCCGAAGGCGTATCGGCCGAGCGACGCGAGCGTCTCCTCCTGGGTGAGCGCCTCAGGAGTTGTCGTCATACGGACTGCCTCCCTTTCGGGATCTCGTGCGGACTAGCGGGAAGAACGGGGGTACCGGCGGGGATGTGGGTCGTGCACGCGGAGTCGCCGCGCGCGATCGTGGCGAGCCGCTGCACGTGCGTGCCGAGCAGCTCGGCGAACGCGTGCGTCTCCGCCTCGCACAGCGCCGGGAACTCGGCCGCGACGTGGGCAACCGGGCAGTGATGCTGGCACAGCTGCACGCCCGACCCCGCCTCACGGGCCTGCGCGGCGTACCCGCGTGCGGACAGGACGCCGGCCAGCACGTCGGCGCGGGCGTCCGGGCGCCCGGCGGCGGCCACCTTCGCCGCGCCGTCGCTGCCGAGCAGCTCCTCCACCCGGTGCCGGGCGAAGTCGGTGACGGCCTGCGGCCCGACGTGCTCGGCGAGGTAGCGCAGGGCCGAGACGGCCAGGTCGTCGTAGCCGTGGCCGAACCGGGCGCGCCCGGCGTCGGTGAGCAGGTAGAGCTTGGCGGGCCGCCCGCGGCCCCGGCGCACCCGCCGCGAGGCCTCCCGCACCTGCGCCTCGCCGTCGGCGATGAGCGCGTCGAGGTGGCGGCGGACGGCTGGCGCGGACAGCGCGAGCCCGGCGGCCACCGCGGCGGCCGTGACCGGCCCCTGCTCCAGCAGGAGGCGTGCCACCGCCTCCCGCGTGCCCACCTCGCTTTTCACAACACCAGTGTTGCGTATATCGGCCCGGCGGGCAAAGGCGGGGGTGCCGATCCCGCCCCTGAGGTGAGCGACGCCACGTCGGGCCTCGTCGCTACCCTCACTCGCATGGTGGCTCCCGGGCTCGACGGCTCGCCACCGGCGGTGCTCGCGGAGACGCCGCCGGACCCCAGCCGCCGCGCCCGGCGCCTGGGTCTCGTGGCGACGCTGCTGATGGGGATCGGCGCGCTCGGCGCCGGCGCGCTGCCCGTGCCGAACCCGCTGTTCGGCCAGCGCCTCATCGGGCTGCCCAGCCGCAACGTCACGCTGGCCATCGCGGTCACCTACACGGGGCTGATGCTGCTCGTGCTGTCGTGGCTGTGGGTCGCGAAGATGCTGCGCAGCCGCGGTGCCGTGCCACCCGCGCCGAACCTGGCCCAGCTGGCCAGGACCACCATCACGTGGGCCGTGCCGCTGGCGATCGCGCCGCCGCTGTTCTCCCGCGACGTCTACAGCTACCTCGCGCAGAGCGCGACGCTGGCCCGCGGCATCGACCCCTACGTGCTCGGGCCGGCCGAGGCGCTCGGCGTCGACGACCCGCTCACCCGGTCGATCCCGACGATCTGGCGCGACACGCCCGCGCCGTACGGCCCGCTCTTCCTGTCGGTTGGGCGCGGCATCACGGCGCTGACCGGCGACGACGTCGTGCTGGGCATCTTCGCCTACCGGGTGCTGGCCCTGTTCGGCCTCGCGCTGATCGTCTGGGCGCTGCCGCGGCTGGCCCGCCGCTGCCACGTCGACGCCGGGCTCGCGCTGTGGCTGGGCGTCGGCAACCCGCTGGTCCTGTTCCACCTGATCAGCGGCACCCACAACGAGTCGATGATGATCGGGCTGTACCTGGCCGGGATGGAGATCGGGCTGCGGTCCGGGACGCGGATCCTGGACCGGAACCTCCTCTTCGGCGCGTTCCTCATCGTGTGCGGGTCCGCGGTCAAGCTGCCGGCGATCCTCGTGCTGGGCTTCCTCGGGCTGGACTGGGCCCGCCGCCGCGGCGGGCGCCCGCGCGACGTCGCCGTGGCGACCGGCGTGTGCACCGCGATCGCCGTCCTCGTCTACGTGCCGTTGTCGCTGATCACCGGGACCGGCATCGGCTGGGCGACGACGCTCGCCGTCCCGACTCTCATCCTGTCCTGGATGTCGACCACGACCGACCTCGGTCTCATCGGCGGCCAGGTCGGCATCCTCGGCGGCCTCGGCGACCACACGGACGCCGTGCTGTCGCTGTTCCGCGGCGTCGGGCTGGCCATCGCGGGTGTGTTGTGCGTCGCACTCCTGTGGAAGGTGCTGCGCGGGAGCCTGGAGCCGATCACGGCGATGGCCACCGGGCTGGGGGCGGTCGTGCTGCTCGGGCCGGTCGTCCATCCCTGGTACGTGCTGTGGGGGCTGATCCCGCTCGCCGCGACCCGGGCGCTGCCGCGCTACCGGCGCGCGCTGCTGGCCGCGTCCGCGGTCCTCGCCGTGGTCGTGCCGCCGACCGGCTCGGACTTCAACTTCCGTCCCTACCAGCTGCCGATGGCACTGGTGGCGGCGCTGGTCCTGCTGGTGCTGGTGCTCGCGGTGCAGCGGCGGATGGTCGTCGGCGCGACCGGCCCCGACATCGACGCGCTGCCGGGGCACGCTCCCGTCCCGATGCCCGAGGAGCCCGGCGACTAGCATTTCGGCCGTGGCCTTGAGCGTCCGGGGACTCGTCAAACGCTTCGGGTCGGTCACCGCCGTCGACGGCGTGGACCTCGCACTGGACCGCGGCGCGGTGCTCGCGCTGCTCGGACCCAACGGCGCGGGCAAGACGACCACCGTCGAGGTCTGCGAGGGGTTCCTGACCGCGGACGCCGGCGAGGTCAGGGTGCTGGGGATGGACCCGGCCGGGGCGCCGGACGCGCTGCGGGCCCGGATCGGCGTCATGCCCCAGGGGGGCGGCGCGTACCCGGGCGTGCGGGCCGGGGAGATGCTGCGGCTGGTCGCGACCTGCTCCGCCCGGCCGCTCGACGTCGGATGGCTGCTCGGCGTGCTCGGTCTCGACTCCGCCGCCCGCACCCCCTACAAGCGCCTCTCCGGCGGCCAGCGCCAGCGGCTGGCGCTGGCCTGCGCGGTCGTCGGTCGGCCCGAGCTGGTCTTCCTCGACGAGCCGACGGCCGGCATGGACCCGCAGGCGCGGCGGCTGGTCTGGGACCTCGTCGCGGCGCTGCGCAGGGACGGGGTGGCGGTGCTGCTGACCACGCACCTCATGGACGAGGCCGAGGAGCTCGCCGACGAGGTCGTGATCATCGACAACGGCCGGGTCGTGGCGCACGGCAGCCCCGCGGCGCTCACCGCGGGCCGCCAGCAGGAGCTGCGCTTCCGGGCGCGCCCGGGCATGACGCTGACCGGCCTGGACGCGGCGCTGCCGGCCGGGTACCGGGCCTGCGAGACGGCCGCGGGGCGCTACCTCGTGCAGGGCCGCATCGACCCTGCGGTGCTGTCCACGATCACCGCGTGGTGCGCCGAGCAGGGCGCGCTGGCCAACGACGTGCAGATCGACCGGCGCAGCCTGGAGGACGTGTTCCTGGAGCTCACGGGGCGGGAGCTGCGATCATGACCGAGCCGCGGACGAACCCGTTCCCGCCGGGGACCTTCCGGGCCGACCCCGGCCCGGGCCGGCGCGTCGCCATGCTGGCGGCCCAGACCGGCGTCGAGCTGCGCCTCGCGCTGCGCGGCGGCGAGCAGGTCCTGCTGACCCTGCTCATCCCCTTGGCGCTGCTGGTCGGGTTGACGCTCGTGCCGCTGGTCGAGCTCCCCAGCCCCCGCATCGCGACCGTCGCGCCCTCGGTGCTGGCGCTGGCCGTGATGTCCACGGCGTTCACCAGCCAGGCGATCTCGCTGGGATTCGACCGACGCTACGGCGTGATCCACCGGCTCGCCGCGACCGCCCTGCCGCGCTGGCTGCTCGTCGCGGGCCGGCTGGGCGCGGTGCTCGGGATGGTCGCGATCCAGATGGTGGTGCTCGCGGCCGTCGCGCTCGGCCTCGGTTGGCGCCCCGCCGCGGCCGGCGTCGGCTGGGCGGTGCTGCTCGTCCTGCTCGGCTGCGCAGCGTTCGGCGCGCTCGGGCTGCTGGTCGGCGGCGTCCTGCGCGCCGAGGTCACGCTGGCCGTGGCGAACCTCGTCTGGTTCGTGCTGCTGCTCGCGGGCGGGATCGTCGTCCCCGTCGCGGACCTGCCAGGGCTGCTGGGCCCGGTCGCCGCCGCGTTGCCGAGCGGCGCGCTGGCCGAGGGGCTGCGCACGGCGCTCGCCGGCGGGCAGGGGCCGGGCGCCGGCCCGATCCTCGTGCTGGTGGTCTGGGCCGCGGGCGCGGCCGCCCTCGCGGTCCGCTTCGTACGCTGGCGCTGAGGTCCGCCGGCGCGCTCGGCTGAGGTCCGCCGGTGCGCTGGGCTGAGCGGCTGGGGCCGCGCGGCACCGGCCACCTCGCACTACCACCTCGCCCTTACACCGCCACCTCACGGCCCACACCGCCGCCCGGACGGCGGTGGCGGCGCGACACCGCCGGTGCGAAGGCCGGCACCTCGCCCGCACCGTCACTGCCGGGCCCGCACGCCCACTCGGACGACGACGGCAGCACCGGCCAAGGTCGGGCGCCACCCCGCCGAGCCGCCCGTGGTGACCGCCATCCGCGCTCGCACAGTCACCGCCGCACCTGCACCGCCGCCGGGACGGCGGTGGCGACCCCACACCGGCTGTGCGCAGGCCCGTCCGCCCACGGCTCGCCCGGCCGCGCATACGCTGCGGTCGCGCTTCCGCGCTCGCACCTCACGGGCCGCCGCACCGCCACCGCCGGACCCGCACCGCCGCCCGGACGGCGGTGTCGACCCCACACCGGCGGTATGAACCCGTCGGCCCACCACACCGGCGGTCTGAACCGTCGGTCCACCACACCCGCACCGTCACCGCCGCACCCGCACCGCCGCCCGGACGGCGGTGGCGACCCCACACCGGCGGTGCGGACCCGTCCCACGGCGCCCGCGCCTGATCCGCCCCACGGATGCGCCCAGCACCCGGATCGCGCCGCCCGCGGCCGGACGGCACCGACCACCGGCCCGCCCCGGCGGGCCGGGTGGCCACCCGGCCCGCCACCGGCACGACCTACGATCGGCCGGTGGGCCTGCTGCACCGCCTCCCGACCACCTCGCCCCGGGTCCTGCGCGGCCTGGCGATCGCCGCGGTCGTCGCGCAGGTCGCGGTCGGCACCGGCGGCGGCGTCGTCCGCGTCACCGGCTCGGGGCTGGGCTGCCCGACCTGGCCGGAGTGCGTGCCGGGCAGCCTCGTCCCGGCGCCGCGTGCCGACATCGCGCCCTTGCACCAGTGGATCGAGTTCGGCAACCGCCTCGTCGGGGTGGCCGTCGTCGTCGTCGGCGCGCTGTGCTTCCTCGCCGCCCTCGGCACCCGACCGCGGCGCCGCCGCCTCGTCTGGCTCGCGGCCGCGCAACCGCTCGGCATCGTCGCCCAGGCCGTCATCGGCGGCCTCACCGTCCTGCTGGGCCTGGTCTGGTGGTCCGTGGCGGTGCACTTCCTCGCCTCGGCCGTCCTGATCTGGCTGACGGTGCTGCTGGTCGCCGAGACCGGGCCGGCAGCCACCGGCCGCGGGCACCCGCCCGTCCCCGGCCCCGTTCGCCGCCTGGTGGCGACCTCCTCCGGGGTGCTCGCCGCGCTGCTCGCCGCCGGCACGCTCGTCACGGCGGCCGGCCCGCACGCAGGCGACGCCGCCACCCCGCGGCTGGACCTGCCGGTGCCCGCTCTCGCCCAGCTGCACGCCGACCTGCTCTTCCTCTACCTCGGTCTGCTGGTCGGGGCGGGTTTCGCACTGCACGCCGTGCATGCGCCGGTCGGCGTGCTGCACCGGTTCCGGTGGCTCGTCGCCGCCGTGGTGGCGCAGGGCGCGCTGGGTGGCGCCCAGTACGCGCTGGGCGTGCCGGAGACGCTCGTCTCGCTGCACGTGCTCGGGGCGACGCTGGTCACCGTGGCCGCGGCCGCGCTCTGGACGGGGGTGACGGGCCGCGCGGTCACCCCGGGGCCGGCCGGGCCGGGTCCGGCGTCCGATCCGGGCGCGGCCGCGGCGGGCCCCGACCCGGCGGGGCTGACCCGGATCGGGGCATGATCGGCGCATGCGTGCCGTCCAGATCACCGAGACCGGCGGACCCGAGGTCCTGACCGTCGTCGACGTGCCCGAGCCGGAGCCGGCCGCGGGCGAGCTGCTCGTCGAGGTCGCCGCGGCGGGCGTCAACTACATCGACACCTACCACCGCTCCGGCGTCTACCCGGTGTCGTTCCCCTTCGGCATCGGGTTGGAGGGCGCGGGGCGGGTCGTCGCCGTCGGCGACGGCGTGGCCGACGTGGCACCGGGAGACCGGGTCGCCTGGTGCGACACGCCCGGCAGCTACGCGGAGCGGGTCGCGGTGCCGGCGGCCCGCGCCGTCCCGATCCCCGACGGCGTGTCGGACGAGGACGCCGCCGCGGTCCTGCTGCAGGGCATGACGGCCTGGATCCTGGCCACGCAGACCTACGCGGTGCAGCCCGGCGACGACGTGCTGCTGCATGCCGCGGCCGGCGGGGTGGGCCTGCTGCTGACCCAGGTCGTCACCGCTCGGGGTGGACGGGTGATCGCCACCGTGTCGACCGACGAGAAGGATGAGCTCGCCCGCGGGGCCGGCGCGGCCGACGTGCTGCGCTACGGCGACGACCTGGCCGAGCGCGTCCGCGCGCTGACCGGCGGCACGGGTGTCGCCGTCGCCTACGACGGGGTCGGCGCGGCCACGTTCGACGCCAGCCTGGCCTCGCTGCGCCGCCGCGGCATGCTCGTGCTGTTCGGGGCGGCGAGCGGGCCCGTGCCGCCGTTCGACCCCCAGCGGCTCAACACGGGCGGCTCGCTCTACCTCACCCGGCCGACCCTGTTCCACTACATCCTCGACCCCGCCGACCTGCGGGCGACCGCCGCCGCCGTGTTCGCGGCGGTCGTCGACGGCAGCCTGACGGTGCGGGTCGGCCACCGGTACGCGCTGGCGCAGGCGCGCACCGCCCACGAGGACCTGCAGGGCCGTCGGACCACCGGGAAGCTGGTCCTCACGCCGTGACGGCCCTCGGCGCGACGGCGATCGGGGACCTGCAGGACTACCAGCGACTCCCCCGACTGGCCGGGCTCGCGCTCTCGGTCGACGGCAGCCGGCTCGTCACCACCGTGTCGACGCCGGACCCCGCCGGCACCCGCTTCCGGTCGGCGCTGTGGGAGATCGACCCCGACGGGCGGCGGCCCGCACGCCAGCTCACGCGCGGCCCGTCCGCGTCCTCGCCGGTGTTCACCCCGGACGGCGACCTACTGTTCACCGCGGCCCGGCCGGATCCCGACGCCGAGGACCCGGACGACGACGCGCCGGCCGCGCTGTGGCGGCTCCCGCCCACCGGGGAGGCCCACGTGGCGGCGTCGCGGCCGGGAGCGCTCTCCGGACCGGTCGTCGCGCGGGAGGCGGGGACCGTGCTGGTCACGGCGGCGACGCTGCCGGGGTCGGCCTCGGCGGAGGACGATGCGGCGCGACGCAAGGCCCGCGACGAGAAGAAGGTCACCGCGATCCTGCACGCCGGGACGCCGGTCCGGTTCTGGGACCACGACCTGGGCCCCGACGAGCCGCACCTGCTGGCGGGCGGCGGCGACCCGCCCGTGCTGGCCGACCTGACCCCGGCGCCCGGTCGCGCCCTCGGCCCGGTTGACGTCGCTCCGGACGGGCGCACGGCCGTCGCGCAGTGGCGGGTGCCGCTGCCCCGCGGCGAGTCCCGGCAGACGGTCGTCGCGATCGACGTCGCGTCGGGCGAGCGGCGCACCCTGCTCGACGAGGAGGGGGCCGACCACACCGCGCCGGTCGTCAGCCCCGACGGCCGGCGCATCGCCGCCCTGCGCGAGACCTGGTCGACGCCGCACGAGCCGCCGGACGTCACGCTCGTCGTCGTGGACCTCGCCGGCGGCGAGCCCGTCTCCGTGGCGCCCGGCTGGGACCGCTGGCCGTCCGGCCACCGGTGGGCCCCGGACGGCGAGGCGCTGCTCGCCGTGGCCGACGACCGCGGCCGCGCGCCCGTCTTCCGGCTCGGTCTCGACGGCTCGGTGACGCGCCTGACCGGCGACGACGGCGCTTACACCGACCTCGCGGTCGGCACCGACGCGGTGTACGCGCTGCGCAGCGCCGTCGATGCACCGCCGGCTCCGGTGCGGCTCGACCCGCGCGCCCCCGACCAGCGCCCGACCTTCCTGCCGGCTCCCGCGCCCCCACCCGAGCTGCCGGGCACGCTGGAGGACGTCACGGCCACCGCCGCGGACGGCACGCCGCTGCGCGCCTGGCTGGTCCGCCCGGCGGGCGCCGCGCCCGCTCCGCTGCTGCTCTGGGTCCACGGCGGCCCGCTGGGCAGCTGGAACGCCTGGCAATGGCGGTGGAACCCGTGGTTGATGGCCGCCCGTGGCTGGGCCGTGCTGCTGCCCGACCCGGCGCTGTCGACGGGCTACGGGCGCACGTTCGTCGGGCGCGGCTGGGGCGCGTGGGGCGGCGCGCCGTACACCGACGTCATGGCGCTGACGGACGCGGCACTGGAGCTACCCGGGATCGACGCCGACCGGACGGCGGCGATGGGCGGCTCCTTCGGCGGCTACCTGGCGAACTGGATCGCCGGCCACACCGGCCGCTTCCGCGCGATCGTCACCCACGCCAGCCTCTGGTCGCTGTCCTCGTTCGCCCGCATGACGGACGAGACGCAGTACTGGCGCCGCGAGATGACCGCCGCGATGGCCGCGGCGCACAGCCCGGACGCCCACGCCGACGCGATCACGACGCCGATGCTGGTGATCCACGGGGACAAGGACTACCGCGTCCCGGTCGGCGAGGCGCTCGCGCTCTGGACCGACCTGCTCGAACACCACCCCGGCGACCCGGCAGACGTACCGCACCGCTTCTTGTACTTCCCCGACGAGAACCACTGGGTGCTGACCCCGCAGCACGCCGTCCTCTGGTACGAGACGGTGCTCGCGTTCCTCGACCACCACGTCCTCGGCGCGGACTGGACCCCGCCCGAGCTGCTGCGCTGAGCCCCGGTCGCCGATGTCAGCAAAGCCACCTTCCGGACGTCTGCCGACCTGAAGGTGGCCTTGCTGACATCGCGGGGAGCCTGGAGGGGGACGTCAGAACGGGGGCCAGCCCAGCACGGGCAGCCCGACCGCGGCGTCGACCGCGATCGCCACGAACAGGCCCGACAGGTAGGCGTTCGACAGGTGGAACAGCGCCATCGTCCGGGCCTCCCGGCCCGCGACCACGTCGGCGTGCAGCCGGTGCGCGCGCAGCACGAACCCGGCCCCGCCCACCACCGCGGCCGCCGCGTAGATCCAGGACGTGAAGGGGACCAGCAGCAGCGTCCAGGCTGCCATGACCCAGGCGTAGGTGAGGATGCGCCGGGAGACCTGCACCGGCGTCGCCACCACCGGGAGCATCGGCACCCCGGCCGCGGCGTAGTCCTCGCGGTAGCGCATGGCCAGCGCCCAGAAGTGCGGCGGCGTCCAGAAGAAGATCACGCCGAACATGACCAGCGCGGGCCAGGCGACCGAGCCGGTCACCGCCGCCCAGCCGATGACGACGGGCATACAGCCCGCTGCGCCGCCCCACACGATGTTCTGGGCGGTCCGCCGCTTCAGCAGCAGCGTGTAGACGAGCACGTAGAACGCGATGGCCGCGGCGGTGAGGCCGCCGGCGAGCCAGTTCGTCGCCAGGCCCATCCAGACCACGCTGGCGACGCCCAGCACCAGCCCGAACACCAGCGCGTTGCGCGGCGGGACCTCGCCCCTCGCGAGCGGGCGGCGGGCGGTGCGGCGCATCTTCACGTCGATGTCGGCGTCGGCCACGCAGTTGAGCGCGTGGGCACTGGCCGCGGCCGCCGCGCCGCCCACGAGCGTCGCGGCGATCAGGCCGATCGGCGGGACGCCCCGCGCCGCGAGGAACATCGCCGGCACGGTGACGACGAGCAGCTGCTCGATGATCCGCGTCTTGGTGAGCCCGAGGTAGGCGTGCGCGGTGTCGCGCAGACGCCGCAGCGTCCCCGGCGTCGACGTCGCCGGAACCGGCACGGGCACAGGCACCGGCAACCTCCTTCTACGGCTTGTCGATCCTAACGGCACGCATGGCCCACCGGCCTCCCGGGTAGCCGGTGGTTGCACATCCGGGCGGAGATCACACACGAGGCCCCGACCTGGCTACGCTGGCCGCGACCAGGGGCGCCCGCCCGGCAGAAGTCCGATCGGAACTCGAGGGAGTGTTGTGGCCGACATCGACATCGAAGCCCTGACCCGGGCGACCGTCCCCGACGACTGGAGCGATCTGGACAAGCGTGCGGTCGACACCATCCGGGTGCTGGCGGCCGACTCCGTGCAGAAGGTCGGCAACGGCCACCCCGGTACGGCGATGAGCCTGGCTCCGCTGGCCTACACGCTGTTCCAGCGCGTGATGCGGCACGACCCGAACGACGCCGACTGGATCGGGCGCGACCGCTTCGTCCTCTCCTGCGGGCACAGCTCGATCACGCTCTACATCCAGCTGTTCCTCTCGGGCTACGGCCTGCAGCTCTCCGACCTGGAGAAGCTGCGCACCTGGGGCTCGAAGACGCCCGGCCACCCCGAGCACGGGCACACCCGCGGGGTCGAGATCACCACCGGCCCGCTGGGCCAGGGCCTGGCCTCCGCCGTCGGCATGGCCATGGCCGCACGCCGCGAGCGCGGTCTCTTCGACCCCGACGCCGCGCCGGGCGCGAGCCCCTTCGACCACCACATCTTCGTGATCGCGTCCGACGGGGACATCGAGGAGGGCGTCACCTCCGAGGCGTCGTCGCTCGCCGGTGTGCCTAGCCATAAATGCGGGACTTTGATGGAGTTCGGCATATTCAGCCTCAAATTCGAGGCTCTGCAGCATGATTGGTTCATCGAGCCCATCGGTGGCCGCCGAAACCGCCTCTATCAAGCGACCTGGTACAACATCTTGAGTTTGGCCCGCTCCGCCGATGATAGTCTGGAATGCAGCCTCGTCTTCTGATTGGGCCAATCCCTCTCCGTAAGCACGGTCCCAATCAAGATAACTCGTATTTTCTTGCGCGATGAAGGCACCTTTGTTGTCGAGTTGATTGTAGCCCATCGCCGGTATGGCTGCGCCCGGATTCTCCGTCAGGCGTTCCTCCACAGCACCCGCTTCTGAAAGGATCGCATGGAGCTTCCTGCTCTCCGCGAAGTGCCGCTGGACCCCTTCCCGGAACTGGGTCAGCTTGTCATTGTCAAGCGCGGCGTTGCGAGTGCGCTCTTCATCTCGCTCTTGCTCTCGCATGCGAATGTCAACGAGACGCTCGCGAAAGACACCAATACACGCGCGCGCGTCCTCGCTGAGCACGGCTTCGAAGCGCTGGAGGATCTTCTTCCATCCGTGACAAACGTTGCCAGAAGTCCTTGCTGGTTGCCCTCACGCACCATATCGGCCAATGAGTGACTTGAGGGCAGCACAACTTGGTTCCGTCCGGCAGGTGGTAAAGCAGCCATCTTCTCGAGTGCTAGAACGGCAAAGGATTGGTTCAGCTTGGTATGGCTGTCTATGAAATGCGCTTCGCCATCGGCTACGAGGTCCCACTCATCCCATCCCCACAGGTCAGCCGTTCGCCCGTTGCTTGCCTCGGCATATGCCGCAGTGGGGTCCTCGGTTGTGCTCGGTAAGCCCGAACGGATTTGCTGCAGAAGCTGCTGTAGAGCTTGATCGAGCGGATTCTCAAGGTGTTGCGCGAACACCCGGCTATACAACGCTAGGAAGATCATGCTGTAAATCGTGTGTAGCGCCGGTCGCCAGTTTTTTTTGCCACCGTTTCAACGGCCACCCGTGCCTCCAAATCCGCGCGCTGCGTTGCATCCACCACATGTTCCAACTGGATTTGGATCAAAGCGGCATTGTGGGGATCGTTGCGCTCGAGGAAGCCTCGAAAAAGTCGCTTGAATTCATTAGCGACACTCGTGAACGCTGCAACATCGCGCTTGTCCGCCATCGACTTTAGGACGTCCTGAAAGACACGTTGCGTGTTGGTCGCGAAGTCACGCGTCGCCAGCAGGTCATCGCGAGACGCAGCTTTCGAGCTCAGATCAGGCGTCACATAGATGTCCACAATCTCCTTCGGCCACCGCCACGACCTGTCGGTCAAAAATCCACGCAGGCGTGAATCCGGTAACTGATCCGCCGCGAGAAAATAGAAGAACGTGGCAAATTGCAGGAGTCTGTCTGAAACAGGAAATGATCGCAGACTTGGATGGCCCTAATGGCGATGGCGAACGGCAAAAACCCGATCGTGCCCACCACATCTGTGTTGCCGGCTTCCACAGCGATGACAATCAGCTCTCGGAGATCGGTCTGCTACGTGCACTGCAGATCCGACCAACTGCCGAAGCTGCTGCGTTCCTTCTGCGCTTGCTCGGCCGTGTAGCCGCCGCCCAATTCGACAAGCAAAGTCAAGAATTCCTCGGCTATCTGCAGATAGGTCTGGCGTAGCTCTTCGATGGTGCCGAGTGCGTGATCCCGGATTGCATGCCCTAATTGATCCTTGGTTCCTTGCATTTCGCGCCGGACCACCGCCGATGACGGCTCTTCCAGAGTGAAGCGAAAGATATGCTGATAGTGTCGTGCGGATTTCGGCAAGCAGCGCCGGGTCTTGGCCAAATCCGCGGGCAGAGCCAGAATGGACCGTTGCTTGCCATAAAACGTCGTATCGGACGGTATTTCCTCGCGATAGCGCTTCAACAGGTAGACGTTGCGCACCGCCATGGAGCGCACACCCCGACTGCCGGGCATGCCGCCGGCCACTCCAGCGGCACCAGCAGCGCTGGCCTCGCGGAGAGCAAAGTTAAGCCTCTCGCGGGCATAGAAATCTAGCCGTTCCCCGAACTTCGCAAGCTCATCGAGCTGGATGTCCGAAACCCAGTGCATTCTGGGCGCATCGACAAACGTGTATCCTTGCTCATAGTTCTCAATCAGAGAGCGGGACGTGAGGTACTGAAACGTGTCGATCCGATTGCCGGGCCCCAATTGCCCTAACAGGACCGTGTTGCCGACGCGCTCGCGGGTAGAGTCGATGACGGTGCGCCGCACTCTGCTCCGCAGCAAGCTGAACCGGTTCCTAGCGCGTGTTTCTGGGTCGAGAAGGGATCGCAATACCGAACCGAGGGCGAGGATCGTCAGGCCCGCGACCAAAACCTCGAGCAGCACCGTGAATCCTCTGGCCGCCGACCACAAAAAACCAAACGGCATCAGCGTGGCGGCGACACCGAGGGGCCACAGCCAGCTGATTTTGACCAGCTGACGTTTCCGCTCATAGTCGTTGTCGTCGCGGATTGATTTAGCTCATGAACACGATCAGGGCGATCACCACCACAACCAGCCCGGTCAACGCACCTGTGATCGCATCGCCGATTTTGCCTTCGCTAGCCAGATCGGTCGTCAGACCAACCCACCAATCGTGCCACGTAGACTGCCAAGCGGTGGAAACGGACGGCGGACGTGGCACGACGAAGAACAGCGCCACGACACATGCGATCATCACGAATGAAGTGAGCGACGGCACATGTGGAGTTTGAAATCCTCCGAGAAGGAGCGCGTAAAGTAACCGAGGATCGCATCCCACCGTTCGAGTATCCACAGACGCCATCCACGGAACGGACCGCGCCAGCCCACCGGACGCCGCGACTTCTTCGGCTTCCGTTTTGCGGTGGCCTCCGCCAGCCGAGTTGCAATGACTTGGGACAACCAACCTCGCTTCCAGGCGCGGTGCTGCCAAATCAATGTCGTGACAACCCGCCCACAACGACGACAACCACGACGACGGGCGTCCACGACCAAGAGAGTACACCGCGGCATGCGAAACAACGCAGCGTCCAGGAGCCAACGCATGACATTTCCTACGGCGCCGCTCAGTTCAATCCAGATTGATTGTGGGGATGTTGGCGCGGTACCGCTCATGGCAAGGGCAGCCGGTTAGGGTCAGATAGCTGCGCCCAACGTCGACTTTGTGGCATTGGATCAAATGACTTAGCAGCATCGCAACCTTTACGCATTTTGATTGCCGCCGGCAAACTTACGCGACGGAAAGAATGCTCCAGATCGTTCAGGGCCAACGGTCGAGACGACAAAAGGCGCAGGCAACACCGCCACGCTGGCCCACGGTCGCGGGTGTGCTGCTCTTGGCCTTCTTTGTTTGGCTTTCCGTTGCTGTCGAATGGGGCCCGCCATTGGTCGGCTGCTCGGTGAAGGGCAACATCAGCATGACGACGGGAGAGCGCATCTATCATGTGCCTGGTCAGAAGTATTACGCTGCAACGAGCATCGACTTGTGGAACGGCGAGCGATGGTTCTGCCCGATACGCCGCGCGCGCTGCTGGCTGGCGGAGGGCGCGGCTGTGACCTCTGAAGGGCTTGGGCGGACGGCCCCCGTCAGGGTCGAGCGCCTAATCCCCGCTCCCGCAGGGTCAGTTACGATGTGGATTGCGCATGCCCCGTAGTTCAGCGGCCGGTGGCGCCGCCCAAGAAACACAGGTTCACCGTGCCCCAGCTTCTCGCGTGGCTGCGCATGGCCGCGACCTTCCGCAACGAGATGCTGCTGGCCGGAGGCAACGACAACACGGGTGCGATCCACAGCGCCACGCGTTTGGTCGAGCTGCTGGCCCTGCGTCTGCGCTACCCCGGCGTCTCGCACATAAACAACCTGCGCCACTCGCCAGATGCAGAGTTCAGCGTTGCCGCGTGGCACGCTCACCGGCGTGGGCAGCCCGTGCAGATGGAGCACGTGCTGCCGCTGCGCGCCTTCACCAAGCTGGTGATAGAAACGATCGATCGTGGGGCGAGCGACAGAGCAGTCGCCGCCTTCATCAAGCGCAGCTACAGCGCGTGGTGCTGCTCACCCCCGACGAGCGGCGCGCGCTGGACAAAGTGAACCGCACCACCATCGACCCTCGGCGCATGGCGGGCATTGCCCTTCGTCCGCGCAAGCCGCGCCGTGTGCCAGTAAGATAAAGCTGGATGATCCTCGATCGGGAGAGGGTGGTGAGGCGGATGACCTCGTCAAAGTTGACGAGGCGCTCTCCGCTGCCTTGGGAATGCGACTTCTCGATCGCGTTCACGGCGATTCTCCTTGGTGGTTTGTCTACACGCTAAGGAATGTAGTATCGTTGAACGTTCACGCGAAAATTGAGCAGATTTCGGCGCCTGCAGTTGCCGAAGTTCACAAGTTTCGCCGGCTTCAGATCGTCCTCTTCGAGTACGCCTTGCTTGAGGCGTTTCTGGCGAAGCTCCTCGGCCCGCAGGCCGTCGTCGATCGTGTAGAGAAGCGCTATTGCGCCGCCCGGTCCGCCTCGGATGTCGAACGCCGTGGTGCTATCGAGATGCTTGGCAGAAAGACCATTCAACACTGCAATTATCCAATCGATCGCAGCTTGTATCCCCTCGCGGCGGGATTTCCGGCACCGGGTAGGAGGCCGCATCTAGGGCGTGCTTGCGGTCACGATGGGCGAGCAGCCGGTGGCGCCATTTTGGGCAATCTCGGATTTAGCGATGGCATCGTCAACAAGCTTGTGGATGGCCGGGTCCTTCTCAAGTTCCACCACCGCTTGAAGAGACAGGTTTTCCTTTCCCGCGGACTTGGGCGGGTCGACCACGCGAGCCACGTGGAGAACGACGGCCTCAAAGAGCACGTCCTGCACGGTGCGAAAGAACCTCGGTGCGGCGCAACTGAACAGGTCAATCCGCTCGACGGCTTCGTTGCGAACAGTTCGAGGAACTCGAACCACCGAATGCTAAGAAGCGCGGTCTCCTGCCACAGGGCGGAGTAGACCTCGCCGAGCTCCTTCCCCATCTTCGCGACGTTGTCGGCTTTGGCCTGTGCGGCGGTGCGTTCCTCGGCCATGTCTTCCCTACACGTTCAGCAAATCGGCCGTGATCCGCGGATCGGAAGGGCATCGGCGAGACACAGATACGTGGCCCGCGCTCGGCGTCATCGGCACCGATCGCTTGTTCCCTAAGTCCGACACGAGGCCGAAGTAGGCCGAATAGGTTCCCTTCTTGGCGTTACCGCGACGGTGATCCACGCGGGCGTCGCTTCGTGCCTGCTCCAAGTCCGCGACCTCGGCCAGCACCATGCTCGTTATCTGTGAGGCCGTCTTGCCTTGACGCTTCAGCTCGGCGTTCGTCGCGTCCGGTATCTTCACGAGGTTGTAGGCCTCGTTCAGCCCGACCTCGCCCTAACGCATCTCGTTTCGCGTCTTCACGCCGATCAGGTAGCGCGTGCCGTCCTTACGGCCAAGAGGTCTGCGAACGGGTAGTTCGCGCGGCGCTGGTTCAAGTCCTCGACGTGGTAAACCGTGTTCCCTGAGCCGTTCCGCCGAGAGCAGCTCGCCGACCCGCCCGAGCTTGTTGATGCGTTCCAGTTGGATGAGCTGCATGGCCGTCGCGCCTCCCCAGCTAGCCTGAGCGCTACTCTACCCTCGGTTGATCGCTACGGGGAAGGATGGTGGAGCCAGACGGAATCGAACCGACGACCTCTTGAATGCCATACAAGAGGTCGCCGCGTTCCGACCCGGCGGCAGTGCCGGGCCACAAGGCCTGCGCCGCCGTGCGCCGGGCAACGCCGGCCGGCCTGCGCGTCGCCGCAGGGCGGCAGCACCGGGGCTTGCCGCCGCTGCCCCCGCCCCGCGGACCGCAAAGCCCGCCACGGAGTCGCCCAGCGACACCAGCAGGCCCGCCAGGGAAGCAAACTGGCCATCACCGGCCACACGCGAGGCGCCTTTAATTTTGCCGGATTTTTGCCGAGCGTCTCAGCCTCCACGGAGCTTGCGCCATAAGATGTTGTAATTATTGGGTTAATTTGGCGCTCCCTAGGGGACTCGAACTCCTGTTTTCGCCGTGAGAGGGCGACGTCCTGGACCGCTAGACGAAGGGAGCCGCGGCGGCGCGCTCGTTTCAAGCGCGGACGCCACGATATAGCGGGGCGACCCTGCCCTTGGCAAGGCGATCTCACTGCGCCCCGAGGTCGAGCCGGCCGGTTACCTTGAGCGTCACAAG
>CAVSJZ010000027.1:0-46965 GCA_963728105.1 uncultured Actinomycetota bacterium
TGTGCGCTGCGGGCGCCGCTGACGTTACGTATTGCGGTGCGCGAGTACACATGCTCCCCGAGCGCGATCGGAATCGAGGTGGCGCGCGCCAGTATCGCGTGCGAGTCAACATCATCGGGGTTCAGCGGCTCCTCGAACCACGCGAGCGTGAAACTCTTCCAAGCGCGGGCACCGAGATTGCGCAGTAGTCAAGTCCCATTTCTGATTGGCATCGATCATCAACTCGACCTGGTCGCCCATGGCGCGCCGTACAGCGGCAACGCGTTCGTAGTCCTCGCGTGGGTCGGGCTTGCCGACCTTCATCTTGACTGCCGTCCAGCCAGCCTCGACAACCGCCGTCATCTCGCGGATCAGCCGTTCGGGTTCGAAGTTCAGCCAGCCGGCGTCGGTGTTGTATGACTTGACGACACCGTCTTTGTGGCCACCGACAAGCTTGTACAGCGGCACCTGCGCGGCCTGGGCCTTGATGTCCCACACGGCTATATCGACGGCCGCGAGAGCCATACTGATGACACCGGTCCGCCCGACCCAATGGGCGTTAGACCGGCAATCGAGGCGATTCCATAACCGCTGGTGCAGGGTGGGGTCCTCGCCAAGCAGCAACGGTGTATCGATCCCGGTCCAGAATCTCCTTGATCGCCGAGTCACCGTGCGTCAGGGTCTCGTGTACCCAGTGCCGGTCAACCCCTCGTCGGTGTGGAGTAGGACCCCGGTCAGGCCCCAATGGTCGCCGGAGTTAGAAGGAATCCTCTACGTAACGCGGCGTAGGTACGTGCAGCGTGAAGGTCTCGACGTCAGTGATTTGCATGGCATTTTACCTAGTGAAACGAACGTTTACTTTCGTAACGTTAGCAGTCACGCGACGCCGGTGCAAGGCAACGACGGCAACTCCCGCGAACGCCGATTCCGTCGCTTGGACTCGTCCCAACCTCAGTCGACAACTGGCCGGCGCCGGGCCAAGGCCGCCGCACGACCCAAACGCGCTCGCGTCAGGCCGACCCCGGATCGGACTCAGGCACGCGCTGGGTGAAGTCGAACTGGACGGTCAACGCCGCGACGACTTCGTCGCCGTCTTATACTGCGGCGCGTCCACCATCACCTGGTGTGAGTTGATGATTCCGGTCGAAGTTCTGCTCGGGATCTTGGGCGGCGAGATTGCGGTGTTCGAGCGCGATCACGGTGGGGATTGCGGCTGCCAGCGCGAGCCGGACCCGGACCGGGAAGCGGGTCCTCCAGTTCGGCGTTCTATCGGGCGAAACTTGATTGGATTGCACTTCTCATTTCTGGGTTAGCGGTACCAGTGTCCCGCCCCGGTCGACGCTCCAGAAATCCTCGTCAGGTTCGGTCAGAGCTGTTCGAGCGCTGGAGGAGGTCGCGTCCAAACAGCGGGGTGGCGGATCCGTATGAGTAAGTGCTGTCTTACGGGCAAGACTACATAATGACCGTTTCCGAGCGCCACTTTTTCGGCCATAGAAGCACTCGACCAGTGGCATCGGTGCGTGACGACCTGCTCAAAGCTCACGGCTTTCGGTGAGGGGAAGGTGTCCGGGTTCTCCGACTCAGGCGGGTCAGACGAAGGTCTCGAGCTGCCGGACCCCCGCGGCCCCTCAGTCATTCCCAGGACCCGGAACGCGCCACCGCGCAGTGCGAGCACGTTCCTGCCGAGGCTGGTGGTTGGTCGTTCGCGACAGGGGGTGTACCGAGTACATTGTACTCGAGATCCACAGCGAGCGGACCCCCGAAGCCGGGAGACGCTCATCCACGTCCCCGCAGCGTGAGGTTGAGCCTGTCCTGGATGGCTGGCAACATAGTCGCGTGGCTCCCCGCTCGGATCAGCACGGCGGTAGACAGGACATCCAGTGCCCGACGGAGGTCAAGATGCCGCGTGACGGCGTGCCAAAGCGCGCATATGGGAGCGGCGGGCTGATCATCAGCAACGGCGTCTACTTCGGCAAGTGGCGCATCAACGATCGTCAGGTGATGCGTAGGCTCGGGCCGGTACGCATCCCTGGCGCTCGCGAGGGTCTGACGAAGAGCCAGGCCGAGGCACTGTTGCGAAAGAGGATGGCCGAAGTCGCAGCCCCGGCGGTCGGGAAGCGCGTCACCGTCAGTGAGGCGGCAGAGCATCTGCTCGCGTACGTCGCGGCGAGAGGTCGGAAGCCGTCGACGTTGCGCGCGTACCGTGCAAGCTCGACGCGCAGATCACGCCGAGGATCGGCTCGCGCCCGATCGCGGCGCTGAGTCGTGGCGACGTCGAGGCGCTGGTGTCGGACTCGCTTCGCGACGGGCTGTCGCCCAAGTCGTGTCCAACATTCTCGGGCTGCTGCACTCGGTCTGCGAGCATGCGGTCCGACAAGAACTGGCGGTGGTCAATCCATGCCGGTACGTCGAGGCCCCCAAGGGCCTCGAGGTCGACACCGCGATACGGTTCCTTGATCACGCCGAGATCGAGGCGCTTCTCGGCGCGGTACCCGATGGCGACCACGGCCGCGTGCAGCGGGTGCTCTACCTCGCGGCGGTGATGACCGGCATGCGGTAGGGCGAGTTGTTGGCGCTTCGTTGGCGCGACGTCGACTGGAGTGCGCGGCGGGTACGCGTCAACCGAAACTACGTGCGCGGCCAGTTCGGCACGCCGAAGTCCCGACGCGGATCGCGGAGTATCCCGCTGGCCGATCGGCTCGGGGGCGAGCTCGACCAACTGCACCGCATCAGCGCGTTCCAAGAGGACGACGATCTCGTGTTCTGCAACCCGCACACCGGACGCCGATGAACGGGCACACGCTGACGCGGACGTTCCAGCGCGCGCTTCGGACCGCCGGCGTGCGCCAGGTCCAGTTCCATGAATATGCCGACGTGGTCGTTATGCCGACATCGTTTAGAAGGGGCTGCTCAGAGGCGTTTTCTGGGGTTGAGAGGTCGGCATAATCAGAGCGCTTGGAGGAAGGCGAGGAGCGTGTCGGTGGGCTGGTAGCGGCCTGGTTTGGTGTTGATCGGTTTGGTGCGGTCGATCGCTTGTTGTTTGTGGGTCGTGTCGGCGTGCAGGTAGATCTGGGTGGTCGTGATCTGTTCGTGGCCGAGCCAGAGGGCGATCACGGTGATGTCGTTGCCGGCGAGCAGCAATCGCATCGCGGCGGTGTGCGGTGTGTCTGAGCCTTTGATAGAGCGGCCGCATTTTTCAACCCAACGCTGAGGGCTGTGGCGGGGCTGGTTGGTGGGTGTTCGGAGCGAGCTCCGAGGCGTCGTCCGTGCCGGGTTCCGCCGGCGTCCGTGCCGGCGGGCGACCCCCTCAAAAGCGCGCCTCGTCCCCCAGAGGGAGCGGGCGCGATTGGTGTCCGCGGGTCTGGTCATGGCTTGGTGGCTCGATTCTGCTTGATCCGCTCGGCGCGTGCTCGGCGCATCCCGGCGGCGCGGGCGCGGCGGATCGCGGGCCCGCGGCCGTGATGCTCGTCATCGGGGGTGACGTAGCCGATCGAGGCGTGCAAGCGGACCGTGTTGTACTCGGTGCGGATCCGGGCGAGCTCGGTGTCGAGCGCGGCCGGGTCGGTGATGCCGGTCAGGTGCGGCCAGTCGCCCTTCAGGTGGCTGAAGAACGATTCGACGTGCGCCTGGTCGGTCGGGGTGCCGGGCCGGCCGTGATGCTGGGCGATCGCCATCAGCGCCATGAACTGGCGGGTGTCGATCGCGGTCATCTCCGACCCGTTGTCCGACCACGCGACCAGGATCGGCGGATCCTCGGGGGCGTGGTCGGGCGGGAGCCCGTCCGGGCCGAGCAGCCCCTGGTCCTCCAGCGCGCGGGCGAACAGCAGCTGCACCTGGGTGCGCGTCTGCTCGCTCGTGAGCAGGTAGCCGATCCAGTAGCGGGTGACGACGTCGACGATCGCGTACGCGACCCGCTTGCGCGCGCGTGAAGTGCGAGCAGTCCCAGATCCAGATCCGGTTCTTCTCCCACGGAACCTCAGGAAATGCGGGCAATGCCGGCCGTGGGCGGAACGGCTCGCCCGGCAGCGCCACCTGGTGCTTGAGCGCGACCCGCAGCAGCGTCGAGGGCGACACGAACACCGTGCCGGTGTAGCGAGCCGCGGTGCGCGAGCTTGCGATGCGAACGGTCCACCCAGCCCCACTGTCTCGATCAGATCGAGGATCGCCTGCTCCTCCCAGTCCAGCAGCCGGTGGACCGCGTCGCCGACCGGCCGGCCGGTCCTCCAGCGATCCCGGTCTCGCGCAGCCGCGCACGCCAGCGGTGCGCGCGGACATCGGCGAGGTCAAGCACCCGGCACGCGCGCGTGTGCGCCCACCCGTCGGCGACCGCGCCGTCGATCAGCCCCAGCAGCTCGAGCTTGGTCTGCGCGCTCACGCGCGCGGGGACCGGGCCGAAAAGCCCGAGCGCTGCCTTCCCCGGTGCAAGCGTCAGCTCGACCGCCAGCTCCTTGAGCGCCTCCGAGAGCCGATCGTTCTCCGCCGGAGCAGCTCCAGCTCGACGTCCTGCGCCGACGCCGGCCGTCCCGGCTTCGCCGAGGCGAACGCCGCCAGCGCGGCGTCCTTCGCCAACGCCCGCAAGCGGATGATCACCGCTACACGTCGACGCCCGTACTTGCGGGCCGCGTCGGCCTGCGAGATCTCCTGCGAGGTGACCTCCAGAAAGATCTCCCACTTCTCCTCCGGCGACAGCTGCCGCCGCTTGCGCGGCTTGCCGTTCTCCATCATCACGTCCTCCTGAGTCGAGGCCCCGGAAGCCTCCCAGGATTGGGTTGAAAAACAGGCGTGAGCTCTATCGCAAGCTCAGACGCAAACCAGGCCCATCGTCTCCTCCTTCTCCGAGAACAAGAAGGACCACGATCACCGAAACCACCGGCGTTATGCCGACATCTACGCGGCGATCAACCCGGTCAGCAAGGCATCCCTACCCGACGTCGGCATAACGCGAACATCGGCATATTCGTACTTGTGCCGACGTCGGCACAAGTACGATCCGCGACATACGTTCGGTACCCGGATGGCTGCCGCGGCGGTGCCGATGCGGACGCTCCAGGAGTGGATGGGGCATCGAGATCTGAGGACGACGCTCATCTACGCGGATTACGCGCCTGGCGAGCATGAGGTCGATCTCGTCAACGGTGCGTTTGCCCAACGCGGAACCCACCCGCCGCCGGAGTACCAATTCGGGTACCAATCTGAGAGAAATTCGGCCTAACTCAGTCGAACTCCGGACACGAAATCCCTGCAGACCGAACTGTTCGCCACCCACTTCGGCGAGTTCGAATCCCACCCGCCGTATTTTGGCGTGAGCGGGATCAGCCGGACCGCGCCTGTCCTGGTCCCACCAGTGCGTCGCGGCTTCAGCTCGCCGCGGGCGCGCTTCTGATCGGTTCCGTCCTGCTGCGCTGGGCTCGCTTAGCCACTCAGAATGCGTCCCAACCGACCGAGTTCGCCGTAGGCATCGGCTATGTCCGCCGGCTTCGCTGGACCGTTCGCCCGACACCACAGCGGCAGCCCATTGATGGCCGAGAAGATATACCGGCGGGTGATTTCAGGATCAAATCGAGGTTCGAGGGCGAGTTCGTCCATGGCGCGGTCAATCAGTTCCTGAACCTTCCGGCCATAGACCCTGCGCATCTCCGCCTGGCGTTTGCGACGCGCGCCGGTTAGGTGCGTCCAGTCGTTCACGTAAACACGTGACCGCCCGATGTTCTTGATGTACCACAGACACCACGCGCGCGCGAAGCTCCGGAGCCGGTCAATCTCCGACATCTCGAGCGCTAACGCGTCGTCGATCAGAGCCAGGAACTTCTCGTGCCGAGCTCTGGGCGAAGATTTCGGCGAGCAGATCTTCCTTTGACTCGATGTAGTAGTAGAGCTCCCCTTCAAGAGCCACACTCATTCGGCGATCTCAGAAAGCGAGGTCGCCTCGTAGCCCTTCTTGTTGAAAGTCGCTATGGCATCCTCGTAATCTTCTCGCGCTGCTGCCGGCGCTCTGCCTCCTGCCGGTTGGACGGCTGGGCGGACATATCTCGTTAGGACGCGTCGCTCGGCGAATCTACCGCAATGGAAGCACTGTCGGCCATGGCGTCGGCCGCCAGCACGCCGAAAGCGATCGCCGCTCCAGAGAGCGATGCACCCGAAGAGGCAGCTGCCGCCGGTCACGAGGCCCGCTGCCGCGCACTTCCACACGCGTACAGGCCTGGCATCACGGCGCCCCTGACGTCGAGCACTCGGGCGGCGCCGTCCGTGATCAGACCACCACGATGACCAGAGGTTGACGGAAACAGCTCCAGGCAGTAATAGGGGGCAACTGCGACGGAGCCGATGGTGGGATTTCCGATGGCACCCGGTTTGGCGGCGAAAGCGCGCTGATACGCGGTCACGCCACGGTGGAACTCACGGTCGACGCCGGAGAGCAGCATCCTCGTTGAGGCGCCGGATCTGACGTGAGGCCCCGCGCGTCGATCTTGCGTGACCGTGCGAGCGACGTGATGTCGGGGTGGCTGGTCAGGCAAGCCCCTACCTCGAGCGAGCCCGGGAGGCCGCGTGAGCGTCGGTATTGGTCGTCAAAGATGAAGTACATGGGTACGTTCGGCCAATCCGCTCGATCATCGTCGTAGCGGCTCCAGCCGCGCGCAACGTCGGAGAAGAACGTCTCGTTGGCGAAGCGCTTGCCGGCTTCATTGACCACGAGCGAGTGAGGCCGTGCGAGCTCTTGGAAGAACAGACGATAGAGCTGGTGACCGTCGTTGTCCTCGCCCGGTACTCCGATCGCCGGGATCAGAGTGGTTTGATCCATCAGCGCAAGGCCAGCTCCGAGCTCGGCCGCCATGATGTGACCGTCGCCATTGGCCGTCGGGGGCGTCTGCGGTTGCGCAGACACCCCGGGGACCCACGCCTTCGTCAGACGTTCATTCCACTCGAAGCCGCCGGTGTTGAGCAAGACGCCAAGCCGTGTCCGCACCGCGACTCGGCCCTCCGCTCCGTCCAACTCGACCCCGGCGACGGCATCCGCATCGCGTATCAGTCTCCACCGCCCTCGATTCAAGTTCGTAGGGCGTCTGTAGGTCGAGCACCCGAGACCACAGGAACCCCACGAGCGCGCGCCCCGCGGACCATGGCGAGAGCTCGCCCGGGAAGTGCACCGACTCACGTACGCGCCTCAGGTCGGGCTGGCGCTCGCTGGCGTGCTCCAGAAACGCTGCAGCATGTCGCGGGTGGGGCAGCACGCACCGCCCCGCGAGCTTGCCACCTGGGCGTTCGGCGTAATAGTCGGGCAACTCGTGGTAGCTGAGCCAGCGGAGCTCCGTTGCCCGCTCGAGCCAGGCAACGATCGAAGGGATTGACCCTACGTAGGCACGCGCGACGAGCGGATCCCAGCGCCCCATCGATACGGACTCGAGATACGTCATTGCTTCGGAGACCGAGTCACGCAGCCCCTTCGCGCGCATGCGGTGGTTATCAGGCGCCCAGACGATCCCGCCGGAGTAAGCGGTTGCGCCGCCGACCGTATCGGTCGCTTCGACGATCAGGGGACGAAGGCCGTGTTCGGACAGCCTGATCGCAGCCGCTAGCGAGCCAACGCCACCACCGATGAGAATCGCGTCATAGGTCACCGCGGGATCGGCTGCTTCGCCATCCACGTACTCACTCACCGTCAGCCATGCGCCGGAGCAGCGGCTTGGCGATCTTGCCCGCTGAGGTCTTGGGCAGCTCGTCCAAGAACCTCACGTACTTCGGCTTCTGGTACGAGCCAAGGTGTGCGGAGACCGTCCGTGCGATTTCGTCATCGGAGGCGGTCGCGCCCGGCTTGAGCGCAACAAACGCCATCACGGACTCGCCCCAAAGCTCGTCGGAACTCCCGACGGCTGTCTCCAGCACAGCCGGGTGTCGCTGGATGGCCAGCTCGACCTGGGCGGCGTAGATATTCTCCCCGCCCGAGATGATCATGTCGTTGGCGCGTCCGACGATGTACAGGTAGCCGTCGGAGTCGAACCGCCCGATATCGCCGGTGCGCAGCCAGCCGTCACCCCAGGTCGCCTCGAGCGTGAGGTCCGGTCGGCCCAGGTATCCCACCATGCTCCCGGGCGACTTGGCGATGATCTCGCCCGCATCCGAGCTGCCGCGAGGAATGACGGATCCGTTGGCGTCGAGAAGCCTCACTCTGGTGAGCCATGCCTCTCGCCCGCACGATTGCAGGTCGGTGCGGGTTCACCCCGGCGGCAGCGTCCACATGATCCTGGGGCGAGAGGAACGTTATGGCGAGCTCCTCAGTGCGACCGTAGCATTGCAGCAGCGAGCATCCAAGTGCTTCCATGAGCTCGAGCGTGACGCTCTGAGCAGTTGGGCTGCCGCCGTACTGGACGTGACGCAGGAAAGACAGTCCCCACGTTCCAGCCTCGACTGCGCATCTCGCTGAGCATGTTCTGGAACATGGTCGGGATACCCATGGAGGCTGTGATCCGTTCGTCCTCGATCGCCTGGAGCGCCAACTGCGCCTTGAAGTTGATCATTACCACAGGGCAGCCATGAGTCAGATAGTTGATCGCAAGGAGCACCGGACTGTGGAACATCTGACCCATCAGGAGAAACTTGTCGTCGCCGGTGATCCCCTCACCGACCGTGTTGTTCGTCATCGCCCCCACGGCGGTGTCGTGCGTATGTACGGCACCCTTCGAGACGCCGCTGGAACCCCCCGTGTAGACGACGATGAACGGATCTGATCCGCGTTCGTGGTCGATGTCGGCGACGCTACGGCCACGAGCGACGATGTCTTCGAATGGTGAAGGGCCGCCGGCGCTATCCCAGGGGACCCACGTCTCGCAATCCACGTCCGCCTGCAAGCGCGTCGCCTCGTCGGTGAACTCCGGGTCGTAGAGCACCGCCGGGGCGATGCGCGCCACAGCGTCCGACCGCGCCGCCCCGCCGATGAGGAACGCCCGCTCCACCGTGACGCCCGCCGCGAGCAGCGCGTCCACCGCGTCCGCCAACCCGCAGAGCAGCCCTTCGACCGCCGCGCGCGCCAGGTTCCCCGGCGTCGAGGTCGTCAGCGTCAGCCCGAGCAGCGAACCGGTCGCGTCCGGCTTGTTCGGCGTCCGCTCACCCTCCAGGTACGGCACGAGCACGAGCCCGCCCGCCCCCGCCGGGGCGTCCAGCGCGAGCGCGGCCAGCCCGGCGTGGTCGGTCCCGACGATGCGGGTCGCCGCGTCGAGCACGCGGGCGGCGTTCAGCGTGCACACCAGCGGCAGGTACTCCCCGCTCGCCGACGCGAACCCGGCGATGATCCCGGTCGGGTCGGCCGTCGGCGTCGGGCTCACCACCGACACGACGCCGGACGTCCCCAGGGACAGCACGACGTCTCCCGGCCCCGCGCCCAGGCCGAGCGCCGCGCCGGCGTTGTCGCCGGTGCCTGGTCCGAGCACGACCCCGTCCGGCGTGGTCCCGGCCCGCTCGCTGGGCCCCAGCACGCGGGGGAGCACGAGGTTGTCGCGGCCGAACGCGCGGGCCAGCAGGTCGCGGCGGTACTCGCCGGTGGTCGCGAAGTAGCCGGTGCCCGACGCGTCGCCGCGGTCGGTGACGAGATCCTCCAGCCGCCCGGTGCCGCGCAGCTTCCAGGTGAGCCAGTCGTGCGGCAGGCACACCGCCGCCGTCCGCGCCGCGTTGTCCGGCTCCCGCTCGGCGAGCCAGCGCAGCTTCGTCGCGGTGATCGACGCGACGGGCAGCGTGCCGGTCGCGTCCGCCCACTCCTGCGCGCCCAGCTCCGCAACCAGCGCGTCTGCCGCTCCGGCGGAGCGCGTGTCGTTCCACAGCAGCGCCGGGCGGACGACCTCCGCGGACGCGTCGAGGCACACCATCCCGTGCTGCTGCCCGGCGACCGCGATCGCGTCGACGCCCTCCAGGCCGCCGGCCTCCTTGAGCGCCGTCTGCAGCGCGTCCCACCAGGCCGCGGGGTCCACCTCGGTGCCCGGGGGGTGGGGCGCCCGGCCCGACCGGACCGGCGCGCCCGTCTCGCCGTCCCTGATCACGACCGTGCACGACTGTGTCGACGAGTCGACCCCGGCCACGAGCATCGCGCGTCCTCTCCGTCGGTGTGTGTGGGTAGCGTCCAGACCGTGCGCCTTGCGACGTGGAACGTCAACTCCGCCCTGTCCCGGCTGCCGCGGCTCCTGCCCTGGCTCGACGAGCGGGCGCCCGACGTCGTGTGCCTCCAGGAGACCAAGCTCTCCGACGAGGCGTTCGCGGAGGCGTTCGACGGGCCGCTCGCCGAGCGCGGCTACGCCGTCGCCCACGTCGGCGAGGGGCGGTGGAACGGTGTCGCGCTCCTGTCCCGGGTCGGGTTGGACGACGTCGAGAAGGCGCTGCCGGGCGCGCCCGCGTTCGGGGACGTCGTCGAGGCGCGGGCGGTGACCGCGACGTGCGGTGGCCTGCGCGTCACGTCCGTCTACGTCCCCAACGGCCGCACACCCGACGACCCCCACTACGCCTACAAGCTGGAGTGGCTCGCCGCGCTGCGGGAGTCGGTCGCGACGCCGGTGACGGCGGTCGTCGCCGGCGACATGAACATCGCCCCTACCGACGCCGACGTCTGGGACCCGTCGCTCTTCACCGAGTCGACGCACGTCACGCCGCAGGAGCGCAAGGCGCTGGCCGAGCTGCTCGGGACGGGCCTGCGCGACGTCGTGCGCGATCGCTGGCCCGACGAGCGGATCTTCACGTACTGGGATTACCGCGCCGGACGCTTCCACCAGGACAAGGGCATGCGCATCGACCTCGTCCTGGCGGGCGCGGACCCGGCCGGGCGGGTCGCCGCGGTCTGGGTCGACCGTAAGGCCCGCAAGGGGAGCGGTCCGAGCGACCACGCGCCGGTGATCGTCGATCTCGACACCGCGCCCGACGGCGACATCGGGCCCGTCGTCCCGCCGCCGTCCAACCCCGTGCGCTGACAGCCGGGGGACGCGGGGAGCGTCGCCACCGTGTGGTCGGCGCCGTCTGCGTCGCGCGAGGAGCTGGCCGGCAGACGTGGAGCGGGCTGTCCGCCGTGCCGGAGAGGACGCAACCCGTGCCGGCTCAGGCCCCGACTCGCGCTGGCTCAGGCCCCGACTCGCGGCGGCTCGGACGCCGACTCGCGCTGGCTCAGGCCCCGACTCGCGGCAGGGGGTGCCGACCGCGCCGGCTACCCGTCCGCCCGCGCCGACCCGGCCCGGGTCCGGCCGGCGATCGCGACGCCCAGCGCACCGAGCACGGCCAGGACGACGAGCAGCACCGGCATCGCCCCCGCCGGGCTGCCCACGGCCGCGAGCACCGCCCCGCCGGCGCCGACCAGCACCGCCACCGACAGCTGGTCGGCCATCTGCGCGGCGGCGGTGTGGAAGCCGACGGTCCCGTCCGGCGAGAGCGCCAGCAGCAGGTAGGAGATCGACGAGAAGCCCAGGCCCATCCCGAGGCCGGCCACGATCCAGCACGGCACGGCGAGCCAGGCGAGGCCCCAGGCGGGCGCGACCAGCAGCATCCCCGCCGTCCCGACCGTCACGAGCGCGAGGCCGGCCCGCAGCAGCCGCGGCCGGGGCAGGTCGGGCCGGCGACCCTGCCATGCGGAGGCGGCCGACCACGCCAGCGAGCCCGTCAGCAACGGGATGCCGGCCGCGGTCAGGGTCCAGCGGTGGGTCGCGGTCAGCATCAGCGGCAGGTAGGAGTTGACCGCGAAGAACGTGCCCGACAGCAGGCCGCGGGCGGCGACGACCGCCGGGATGCCACGCCGGGCCCCGAACACCCCGCGCGGCAGCAGCACGCGCAAGGACGGCACCAGCATCGCGAGCGCCGCGGCCGCCACCGCGGCGGCCACGGCCGGTCCCTGCTGCGCCGCCCAGCTCAGCGCGGCGACGCCGACGGCGGCGCCGGCCGCGGCGGGCACGGTGCCCCGCCGGGCCACCGTGCCGGACGGCGGCCCGGCGAGCTCCCGGACGGCCGGCACCACCAGCGAGGCCGCGACGAGCACCAGCGGGAGGAGCCCGAGGAACACCCAGTGCCACGACCAGGTCTGCGTGACGAAGCCGGCCACCGGCGGCCCCAGCAGCGCCGGCAGCACCCACGCCGAGGACATGAGCCCGAACACCGCGGGCCGCAGCCGCTCGGGGTACACCGCCGCGATCAGGACGAAGACGGCGACCGTCGCCGACCCCGCGCCGAGGCCCTGCAGGACGCGGCCGGCCAGCAGCTGCGCCATCGTCGCCGACGTGCCCGCCACGAGCAGGCCACCGCCGAAGAGCAGCGGCCCGGTGACGAGCGGCCCCCGGGGGCCGGCGCGGTCCGCCCAGCGGCCGCCGAGCACCGTGCCGGCGACGTTCGCCGCGAGGAACGCCACGAACGGCCAGGCGTACAGCGCGACCGCTCCGAGGTCGGCGACCAGCGCCGGCATGGCCGTCCCCACGCCCATCGCCTCGAACGCGATGAGGCTGATCAGCAGCACGAGGCCGACCGTGGTGGCGCGCCGCTCACGGCCGAACAGCTCAGCCCGGGTGGAGACGGCGGCGTCGGTCACCGGGAAATCGTGCAACCTGCACGCGGGTGCAGGTCAAGCCGATTGCCCCACCCGGCCGGGCGCAACGAACGGCACTTTCGTTCAATCCTATTGAACGAAAGTGCCGTTCGTTGGCATCAGGAGCGCGAGTGGCACCCTGGCGGGATGAGCACCGCAGCGCACACCGGCCCCGCGCCCCTCACCTCCGCGTCGACCGGCAGTGCGCCGTCCCCCTCCCCGGAGGCCGCCGCCGTCACCGCCGCCGCGCAGCGCGCGGCCGCCGCGGCTCCCGGTGTCCGGTCCGCGGGCGGCGCCGCCGTCGACGCGGCCCTGCGCGCCGCGGCCGGGCTCCTGCGCGAGCGCGCCACGGAGCTGCTCGCGGCCAACGCCGCCGACGTCACCGCGGCCGAGGCCGGCGGCGTGGCCCCCGGCCTGCTCGACCGCCTCCGCCTGACGTCCGGGCGCCTCGCCGACATGGCGACCCAGCTCGAGGTGCTCGCCGCCACGCCCGAGCCGGAGACCGAGCGGTTCGTCCGGGCCCTGCCGACGGGCGAGCGCGTCTACGAGCGGCGGGTGCCCGTCGGGGTGATCGGCGCGGTGTTCGAGGCCCGCCCCAACGTCACGGTCGACGTCGCCTCGCAGGTGCTCAAGGCCCGCAGCGCCGCGGTCCTGCGCACCGGCGCCGCCGCGCTGGGCAGCGCCCGTGCCCTCGTCGAGCTCGTCATCGCCCCCGCGCTCGACGCCCACGGCGTGCCCGCGGAGGCCGTCCAGCTCGTCCCCACGCCCGGCCACGCCGGCGCCGACGCCCTCGTCGGCCTGCCCGACCTCGTCCCGCTCGTCGTCGTGCGCGGCAGCGGCGAGGTGACGCGGCGGCTCGCGGCGCTCGGGGCGGCCGCCGGGACCCGCGTCCTGGCCCACGCCGACGGCGGCGGCGTCCTCTACCTCGACGCCTCCGCGGCCGAGGACGACGTGACGCGGCTGGTCACCGAGTCGACCGACCGCCTCGGCGTCTGCAACCGGCTCAACCTGCTGCTCGTCGACGAGCCCGCCTGGGACCGGCTGTGGCCGGTCGCGCAGCGCGCCATGGCGGCCCGGGGGATCGAGCCGTCGCTGCCTCCGCACGCGCACGCACTCGGCCACGAGTGGGCCCTCGACTCCGGCGCCGAGGCGCACGTGACCGTCGCGCCCGTCGGCGGGCCGGTCGCGGCCGCCGCGCTGGCCGTCCGGGAGACCTCGGGCCTGGCCGCGTGCGTCTGCGCGTCCGACGCCGCCGCCGCGCACGCCTTCCTCGACGCCTACACCGGCACGGGCGCGTTCTGGAACACCACGACCCGCCTGCTCGACGGCTACAAGCTGCTCGGCCTGCCCGAGACCGGCATCAACGTCGACCACACGCCCGGCCCGCGCGGGCCCGTCACGTACCCCGACCTCAGCCTGCGCCAGTTCGTGGTCCTCCCCGCCGGGTAATCGGCGATCATAGACGAGAGCAGTGCTCTTGACGGCGGCGCACACGCTCTGGCACTCTCGCGAGAGCACCGTTCTCGTCAACGATCAGAGGTTCTCATGAGGCTCACTGCTGCCGGCCCGCTCGCCTTCGCCGCCGCCGGCGTCCTGTTCGTCGTGTACCCCGCCGCCCGACCGTGGGGCGACTCCACACCGGCGGGCTCCGCCGCCGCCTTCGCCTCGCCCGCCTGGCTGGTCGCCCACCTCGCCGCGGTCGCCGCATTCGTGCTCGCCGGCGTCGGCCTGGCCGCGCTGCACGCCGGGCTCCGCACCGGCGCGACCGGGGCGACCGCGACCGGGGCGACCGCGACCGGGCCGACCGCGACTGGGCCGACCGCGACTGGGCCGACCGCGACCGGGCCGACCGCGACCGGTACGACCGCGACCGGGGCGACCACGGCCGGGCCCGGTCGCGGCACGCGGGCCGCCGCGGCCGCGCTCGGCACCTGGGTCGCCGGCGCCGCGCTCGTCCTTCCCTACTACGGCTCCGAGGCCTACGCGCTGCACGGCCTCGCCGCCGCGAACGTGCCGGACGTCGCGGGGCTCGCCCAGGACGTCCGCATGGGGACGGTGGCGTTGACCGCGTTCTGCATCGGGCTCGGCCTGCTGGCCCTCTCGGCCGTGCTCGCCGCGGTCACCACGGCCCGGGCGGGGCTCGGCCGCCTGTCCGGCACCGCGTTCGCCGCCGGCATGGTCCTGTTCCTGCCCCAGTTCTTCGCCGACGCGCCACTGCGGATCGCCCACGGCGTCCTGCTCGGCGCCGGCTGCCTGCTGCTCGCCCGCGCCCTCGTCCGGCTCGGCTCCGGGAACGCGCCGGTCACCGCCTCGACCGCCGCCGGCGAGACCATGGCCGGCTCGCCGAGGTGAGCCCACCGGCGCGTCCGGGTTAGATTCGGTCCGTGCCCGTCCCCCCACTGCATCGCGCGACCCTGAGCAACGGCCTGCGCGTGCTGGTCGCGCCCGATCCCGCGACCCCCGTCGTCGGCGTCGCCGTGCACGTCGACGTCGGGTTCCGCTCCGAGCCGCAGGGCCGGACGGGTTTCGCCCACCTCTTCGAGCACCTGATGTTCCAGGGCAGCGAGAGCCTGGAGAAGCTCGCGCACTTCCGCCACGTCCAGGGCTCGGGCGGGGTCTTCAACGGCTCGACGCACCAGGACTACACCGACTACTTCGAGGTGCTGCCGGCCGCCGCTCTGGAGCGGGCGCTGTTCCTGGAGGCCGACCGGCTGCGCGCCCCCCGGCTGACGGTGGAGAGCCTGCGCAACCAGGTCGACGTCGTGAAGGAGGAAATCCGGCTCAACGTGCTGAACCGGCCGTACGGCGGGTTCCCGTGGATCACGCTCCCGCCGGTCCTCTACTCGACCTTCCCCAACGCCCACAACGGCTACGGCGACTTCTCCGAGCTGGAGCAGGCGAGCCTCGACGACGCCGCGGCGTTCTTCGACACCTACTACGCGCCGGGGAACGCCCAGGTCACCGTCGCCGGGCACCTCGACGTCGAGACCGCACTCGGGCTCGTCGAGACGCACTTCGGCGACATCCCCGCCCGGCCGACGCCCGCGCGGCCCTCCTTCGCCGAGCCACCGCCCGACGGCGAGCGCCGCGAGTCGGTCCCGGACGCGCACGCCCCGCTGCCGGCGCTGGCCATCGGCTACCGGCTGCCCGACCCGAACGCGGACCTGCCGGCCTACCTCGGCCACGCGCTGCTCGCCTCGGTGCTGGGCGACGGGGACGCCTCGCGGCTGCAGCGCCGCCTGGTGCACGCCGACGGGCTGGTCACCGACGTCTCGGCGAGCGCGGGGCTGATGGGCCCGCTCGACGCGCGCGACCCCGACACGTTCACGGTGACGGCCGTGCACCCCGCCGCGGTCGAGGCGGACCGGGTGCTGGCCGCGTTCGACGAGGAGCTGGACAAGCTCGCCGCCCAGGGCCCGGACGCGGACGAGCTGGCCCGGCAGGTCGCACGCTGGTCGTCGGCGATCTTCGGGGAGAACGACCGGGTCTGGCAGCGCATGCTGGCCCTCGGTGCGCGGGAGCTGCTCTACGGCCGCGCCGAGCTGGCGGTGGAGCTGCCGGACCTGCTCGCCGAGGTGACCTCCGCCGACGTGCAGGCGGCCGCGGCGACGCTGCGCGGCGGCGGCCGGGGCGTCCTGCTCGTCGAGCCGGTCGCGAGCGCGGGGGCGGCGGCATGACCCGCACCGCCGAGGAGATCGGCCGCACCGCCACCGGGCCGCGCCCGCTGCCGGCGCTGGGCGCGACCCGCGAGGTGCCGCTGCCCGACGTCGACGACCGGACCCACGAGGGCGGCCTGCGGGTGCTCGTCGCCCGCCGGCCCGGCGTCCCGATGGTCGAGCTGCGGCTGCGCATCCCGTTCGCCGGGGACGCACCCGACCATCCCGCCGTCGCCGAGGTGCTCGGCGGCACGCTGCTGGCCGGCACCGCCACCCGCGACCGGTTCGCGACCGACGACGCGCTGGCCGCCGTCGGCGCCGAGCTCGGCGTCGTCGTCGACCCGGAGCGGCTGCTCGTCTCGGGCAACGGGCTCGCCTCCGGCCTGCCCGAGGTGCTGGACGTGCTGGCCGACGTCCTGACCGGCGCCACCCATCCCGACGCCGAGGTCGCCCGCGAGCGCGACCGGCTCGTCGAGCGGCTCGCCGTCGCCCGCGCCCAGCCGCGCACGATCGCGCGGGAGGCGCTGCAGCGCAAGCGGTTCGGCGACCACCCGATCGTGCGGGAGATGCCGACGCCCGACGAGGTCGCGGCGGTCGGTGCCGACAGCGTCCGCGCCCTGCACGCCGCGGGCGTCGTGCCGCGCGGGTCGCTGCTCGCCCTCGTCGGCGACGTCGACCCGGACGCCGCGCACGCCGAGATCGCGCAGCGGCTGGCCGGATGGCGCAGCGACCGGGCCGCGCGCGAGCTGTCGGCGCCGCCCGTCCCCGTCGCGGGCGACCTCGAGCTGGTGCACCGGGCGGGGTCGGTCCAGTCGCAGCTGCGGCTGACCGCGCCCGCCGTCCCGCGCGGCCATCCCGACTACGCCGCGCTGCAGCTGGCCAACCTCGTCTTCGGCGGCTACTTCTCCTCGCGCTGGATGGAGAACGTCCGCGAGGACAAGGGCTACACCTACGGCGCGCACTCCGGCCTGGAGCTGGTGCCCGGCGGGGCCGTGCTGGACGTCGAGACCGACGTGGCCTCCGACGTCACGGCCGCCGCTCTCCTGGAGACCCGCTACGAGCTGGGCCGGCTCGGCGCGGTGCCCCCGAAGCAGAGCGAGATCGACGCCGCCAGGGCGTACGCGATCGGGTCGCTGTCGATCTCGCTGGACAGCCAGTCGGGGCTCGCCTCGACGGTCGCCGGCCTGGCCGCCGAGGGGCTGACGATCGACTGGGTGCGCGAGCAGCCGGCGCGCCTCGCCGCGGTGTCGGCCGAGGAGGTCGCGCAGGCCGCGCTGCGCTGGTTCGCGCCCGCGGTGTTCACCGGCGTCGTCGTCGGTGACGCCGACGTCGTCGGACCGGGCCTGCGGGCGCTGGGCGGCGTGTCGTGAGCGAGCCGTCGGCGCAGGGTGGCTTCACGCTCACGACGTCGGCCGTCCTGTCGCGCGCCGCCGTCGACCGCGACGAGATGCTGCGCACCGACGTCGAGCGCCAGCACTCTGGCTGGCCGTCGGCCCGGCTCGTGATCGTCGACCCGGACGGCCGCACGCCCATCGCCTGGGACGACGCCCCGACGGGCGGGTTCGAGGTGGGGGACGCCGGCAGCTGGGACCGGGGTGGGTCCGCGCGCCTGGCCACCCGCCCCACCACCGGCGACACCCCGGTCGAGGGGGCCGTCCTGCTCGGCGAGCGGGACGGCGTCGCGTACTGGGCGATGCGCGGCAAGCCCGACCTCGCCGCGGGCGACGACCCGGCGGAGTGGGCCGACCTGCGGATGACCGGCGCCGTCCTCGATGCGATGGGCGCCGGGCTGTTCACGACCGCCGTCGCCACCCTGAACTGGCACGACGCGGCCCGCTACTGTCCGCGCGACGGCTCGCCGACCCGCGTCGAGGCGGCCGGCTGGCACCGGGTCTGCGAGGCGTCAGGCCACGAGGAGTACCCGCGCACCGATCCCGCCGTCATCTGCCTCGTGCACGACGGCGGCAGCGGCGAGGACGCCCGCATCCTGCTCGCGCGCCAGCCGGTCTGGCCGGTCGGCCGGTTCACCGTGCTGGCCGGGTTCGTCGAGGCGGGGGAGTCGCTGGAGGCGTGCGTCGAGCGGGAGGTGCACGAGGAGGTCGGCGTGCGCGTCCGGGACGTCACCTACCTGGGCAGCCAGGCGTGGCCGTTCCCGCGCAGCCTGATGGTCGCCTTCCACGCCCTCGCCGACCCGGACGTCCCGCTGAGCCCGGCCGATGGGGAGATCGCCGAAGCAATGTGGATCACCCGCGGGGAGCTGCGGGAGGCGCTGCGGGCGGGCGACTGGTCGGGCGACGGCGCGCCGAGCGCCCCGCTGCTGCTGCCCGGCAAGGTCAGCATCGCCCGCAGCATGCTGGAGTCCTGGGCCGCGGCGGACTGACCGCGAGTCGGGGTCTGCGCCGGCCCGAGTCGCGCGCTGGGCCAGGCCGTCAGGCGGCCGGCAGCGCCGCCTGCACCTGTGCCAGCGACGGGTTCGTCAGCGTCGACCCGTCCGGCAGCACCACGGTCGGGACCGTCTGGTTGCCGCCGTTCACGCCCTCCACGAACGCCGCGGCGGCCGGGTCGCGCTCGATGTCGACCTCCTCGAACGGGACGCCGGCCCGGTCGAGCTGGAGCTTGAGGCGCCGGCAGAAGCCGCACCAGGACGTCGTGTACACGGTCACGTCAGCCACGCCCAGCTCAACAGCGGTGACCGGAACCGTCATCCCGCCCTGCCACTATGGCGGTGTGACGTTCGACGGCCTCGACGAGGAGCAGCTCGCCGCCGTCGTCGCCCCGCGCGGCCCCGTGTGCGTGCTCGCCGGTGCCGGCACCGGCAAGACGCGCACGATCACCCGGCGCATCGGCCACCTCGTCACGACCGGCCATGTCGCGCCCGGCCAGGTGCTGGCGGTCACGTTCACCGCGCGCGCCGCGGGCGAGATGCGCACCCGGCTGCGCACCCTCGGCGTGAGCGGCGTCCAGGCCCGGACGTTCCACGCCGCCGCGCTGCGCCAGCTGCGCTACTTCTGGCCGCGCGTCGTCGGCGGGGCGCCATGGCCGCTGATCGAGGGCAAGCTGCGGGCCGTCGCCGCGGCCGCGAACCGGGCCGGGGCGGGCACCGACGCCGAGTCCCTGCGCGACCTCGCCGGCGAGATCGAATGGGCCAAGGCGTCGCTGGTCACCCCGGAGCGCTACGTCGCGGAGGTCGGCAGGCGCCACCGCGCGGTGCCCGGGCCCGCCGAGCAGGTCGCCGCCGTCTACGCCGGCTACGAGCAGCTCAAGGCGGGTGCGGAGCGCCTGGACTTCGACGATCTCCTGCTGCACGTCGCCGCCGCGCTCGAGGGGCACCCCGACGTCGCCGCCGAGTTCCGCGACCGCTACCGCTGCTTCGTCGTCGACGAGTACCAGGACGTGACGCCGCTGCAGCAGCGCGTCCTCGACGCCTGGCTCGGCGAGCGGGACGACCTCACGGTCGTCGGCGACGCCAACCAGACGATCTACACGTTCGCCGGGGCGTCCCCGCGGCCGCTGCTGGAGTTCACCCGCCGCTTCCCCGAGGCGGTCGTCGTCCGGCTGACGCGCGACTACCGCTCGACACCCCAGGTCGTCTCCCTGGCCAACCTGCTGATCGGCGCCGCCCGCGACCGCCCGGCCGGCACCCGACTGCGGCTGGTCGGTGCCCGGCCGCCCGGCCCCGAACCGGACTTCACCGAGCACGACGACGAGCCGGCCGAGGCCGTCGCGGTAGCGACCCGGATCCGCCGGATGATCGCCGACGGGGTCCCGCCGAGCGAGATCGCGGTGCTGTTCCGGATCAACGCCCAGTCCGAGGCATACGAGCAGGCCCTCACCGAGGCCGGGGTGCCCTACCAGGTCCGGGGCGGCGAGCGGTTCTTCGCGCGGCCGGAGGTGCGCCGGGCGATGGTCACGGTGCGGGGCGCGGCCGGGGCCCCGCCCGACGCTCCGCTCGTGGACGTCGTGCGAGCGGTCCTCGGGCCGGTGGGGCTCTCCGCCGAGCCGCCGGCCGGCGCGGCTGCCCGCGCCCAGTGGGAGTCGCTCTTGGCCCTCGTCGAGCTGGCCGAGGAGCTCGTCGCGGTCGAGGCCGACGCCGACCTGCGCCGGTTCGCGGCCGAGCTCGACGCCCGGGCCGACGCCGCGCACCCGCCGGTCGTCCAGGGCGTCACGCTCGCGTCCCTGCACGCGGCGAAGGGCCTGGAGTGGGACGTGGTGTTCCTCGTGGGCCTCGTCGACGGCATGCTGCCGATCCAGCACGCCGACGGCGATCCGGCGGCGGTCGAGGAGGAGCGGCGGCTGCTCTACGTCGGGGTCACCCGCGCCCGGCGCCGGGTGCTGCTGTCCTGGGCGCTGGCGCGCCATCCGGGCGCCCCGCGCCGGAGGCGGCGCAGCCGCTTCCTGCACGGCCTGGTGCCCGACGAGCACCCGGCCTCGCGGGTGCGCGGCGGGCGCACCGGCGACGACCGGAAGCCGCGCTGCCGGGTCTGCGGGGCGCCGCTGATCGGCGTGGACGCGCTGAACCTGCGCCGCTGCGGCGACTGCCCGGCCGACGTCGACACCGACCTGCTCGACCGGCTGCGGGCCTGGCGCGGCGAGGCGGCGCGCGAGCAGCAGGTCCCGACCTACGTCGTGTTCACCGACGCCACGCTGACCGCGATCGCCGAGCAGCGCCCGGCCGACCGCGCCGCGCTCGTGCGCATCCCCGGCATCGGCGCGCGCAAGCTCGACCGCTACGGGCCGGCCGTGCTCGCGCTGGTCGCCGACGCCGACTGATCGACGCCGGCTGATCGACACCGGCTTCGACCACCGGCGCTGTCCGGTGATCGACGGCCGGCCGGCCGACGCGCGACACCGCGGTGATTGCTGCGCGAAGGATCCGGTAAATGCCTTGTGCCGGCCCGGGGGATCCCTACCGTGACTGTCGGGACTGGAGCGTCCCGTTCACCGATGCCGCCGAGGAGGTGCCCGATGGCCAGCAGCACGAAGCACACCGAGTTCATCGGCACCCGTCTGCGCGGAGCCGGCCTCCCGGCCCTCCCGTGGGCGCGTCCGGCGTTCTCCGGCGTCGTCATGGTGGGCGTCGTCATCGATGACAACAGCATCAGTGTGTCCGCACGGAGGTATCACCGTCGATAGGCGACGCCTCTGGCCAGAGAGCAGGCCGCGGACCCCACCGGGTTCGCGGCCTTTTTGTTTGTCCTGATCACCACACTCAGGAGGTCGAAGTGTTAGTGAGATCCGCCCCGATGGACGGCGGGGCGATCACCGAGGACCAGGGCGCCGGCGGCGCCCTGGGGGCCCTGCTCGACGCAGCCCCGCAGGCCGAGCTGGGCCTGCCGTGCCGGGACGGCGACGCGGACCTGTGGTTCGCGGAGTCACCGGCGCAGCTCGAGCAGGCGAAGGCGCTGTGCGGCGGCTGCCCGATCCAGGCCGAGTGCCTGGCCGGGGCGCTGGAGCGCGGCGAGCCCTGGGGCGTGTGGGGCGGCCAGATCTTCGAGCGCGGGGCCGTCGTCCCGCGCAAGAAGCCGCGTGGCCGCCCGAGCAAGGCCGACCTGGCCCGGGACCGGGCCTTCGCCGAAGCGGCTGCGGCCGCGCTGTCCGCCTGACCCGACCCGTGGGTCCCGCGAGGACCCCCCTTGACCGACCGGAGAAGAGGGATGACCCAGACCGCGATGACCCAGACCGCGATGACCCAGACCGCGATGACCGAGACCGCGACCTGCACGCCGGAGCTCGCCCGCACCGACGCCGACCAGACGGGAACCACGATGTTGCTCATCCACGAAGCGCTGGCCCGATCCCGAATGTCCGAGGCCGAACAGGCCGCACGCGCCTACCGGACCGCCCGCAGCCTGACCGCGGGACGGAACTGGAACCGTGTGGCCCGGTTCGCGCAGCGGCGTGCCGAACGCGCTCGTTCGGCACGCTTGGTGACGCTCCGCGCCTGACGCGCGACGCCCGGGCCCCTCCGCGGGCCGGGCGTCCGGATCCCGGATCCGCGCTGCGGGGTGACGGCTCCGGTTCCTCTGACGGGGAGCCGGAGCCGTCGTCGCGCGGGTCAGCGCGGCGGGCGGCCCACCGGCTCGTCCGAACCGTCGAAGATCCACGGCTGCCAGCGCCTGACGATCGACCGCAGCGGCACCACGGCGTCCAGCTGGCACAGGACGCCGAGCGTCCCCATCGTCACGCGGTGGACCAGGAGGTACTGCGGGGGCAGGTTGAGCTCACGCCCGGTGGAGAAGTCGGGGCTGCGCAGGTCCCCGACCCGCTCGGCCTGCCGGCGCAGCCACCGGCGGTTGAACCGGAACGTCTCGGTGCGCAGGGGCTCGGTGAAGGGCGCGAGGTAGGTGACGGCCTGCTCGGCCGACAGCCGCGCGCCGCGGCGAACGAACCCCTCCGACTGCAACAGCTGGAGCAGGTCGTCGGGCCGGTTCTCCAGCGCCAGCCGCACCATGATCGACAACGGTCGCGGTAGCCCGTCGGGCAGCCGGGCGACCGCGCCGAAGTCGAGCACGAGCAACCGGCCGTCCGGCAGGATCTGGAAGTTGCCGGGATGCGGGTCGGAGTGCAGCAGGCCGACGCGGGCCGGCGAGCTGTAGTGCAGCTCCGCGAGCAGGACGGCAGCGGCGTTGCGCTCGTCCTCCGTGCCGTGTCGGATGACGTCGGACAGCTTGCGGCCGGTCACCCACTCGGTGACCAGCGCCTTGGGCGACGACGCGACCACCCGCGGCACGCACACCTGCGCGTCTCCGTCGAAGGCCGCGGCGAACGCGCGCTGGTTGTCGGCCTCGTCGCGGTAGTCGAGCTCCTCCTCCATGCGCTCGCGCAGCTCCGCGATGAGCGGCTTGATCTCCAGCCCGGGCGCGAGCGGCTGGATGAGCCGGCTCATGCGGGTGAGCTGCCGCAGGTCAGACCGCAGCGCCTCCTCCGCGCCGGGGTACTGGACCTTGACGGCGACCTCGCGCCCGTCGCCCCACACCGCCCGGTGGACCTGGCCGATGCTCGCCGCGGCCGCCGGCGTCTCGTCGAAGTCGCGGAACCGCTCCCGCCAGCCCCGGCCGAACTGCTCGGCGAGCATCCGGTGGACGTCGCGGGCCGGCATCGGTGGGGCGGCGGTCTGCAGCCTGACCAGCGACTCGCGAAAGGGTGCCGCGTACTCCTCCGGTACGGCCGCCTCGAACACCGACAGGGCCTGCCCGAACTTCATCGCGCCGCCCTTGAGCTCGCCGAGCACCGCGAAGAGCTGCTCCGCGCTGCGGGCCATCAGCTGGGCGGAGATCTCGTCGCCGTCGCCGCCGACGAGCCGGCGGCCCCAGCCGCCGACGGCCCTGCCGGCGACACCGAGCGGCAGGCTCGCGAGCTTCGCGGTGCGGGCCGCGGTGCGTCGCGGGATGTCTGTCACCTCATGATTGTCTCCCCTCCACGGTCCTCGGCGCTCGTCGCGCCCCGTCCTCGTCGTCCGGCCGGGCCGTTCGGCGGCGCCCCGCATGCGCATCCGGGATGCGGGGACCACTCCCAGCGGGTGACGGTGCCGGCCGTGGCGTCGAGGTCCAGCGTGGCCCCGAGCGCTGCGGGAGCAGGACCGGGCGCGACCGTGCCGACCAGCGCGGCAAGGGCCTGCGCCGCCCCGAACCCGACGGTGGCGTCGAGGCAGGCCGGATCACCCCGGCCGGCCTGCCCGACCAGCCGGGCCGACAGCGTCGGCCAGAGCGGGTCGGCGTCGGCCCGGTGGCGCTCGACACAGCCCAGGCACGCGCTGCGCCCGGGCAGCACCAGCGGACCGACCAGACCGCGCCCGTCGCACAGCACGACGGGCAGGTGCGCCGTGCCGCGGTCGTGCAGCTCCGCGACCACGGCCGCTCCCGGCGCCCCGTCGGCCAGGAGCACGAGGTCCGGCGGCGGGCGTCGGGGGACGGCGCTGCGCACCGAG
Organism: uncultured Actinomycetota bacterium; assembly: GCA_963728105.1. Classification (GTDB taxonomy): domain Bacteria; phylum Actinomycetota; class Actinomycetes; order Mycobacteriales; family Pseudonocardiaceae; genus Pseudonocardia. Next base: position 24,098 of record CAVSJZ010000027.1, read on the forward strand.
CCGACGCCGGTGCGGCGCAGCGCGGCCACCAGGCCGGCGGCCAGCGGGCCGTCCCCGTGCACGGCCACGACGCCGCTGCGGCGGGCGCGCACCGCGGTCGCCGCCGACTCCGCGTCGACCACGATCCCGGCCCGGACCAGCCGGTCGAGCAGGGCGGCCGTCACCGTGGCCGGCACGGCCGCGGCGGCCGCCGTCGCGACCAGCTCGGCCGTCACCGCCGGCCGCACGAGGCCGTCAAGGAGGCCGGCCAGCGGCGCGGCCAGGTCCTCGACGACCAGCCCCGACGCGGGATGCACGCCGAGCACGCGGACGTCGCGGCGTGGCGCCAGCACGGTGGTGTGGTGCGCCAACTGCACGGTCGTGGGGAGCTCCATGACCCCGAGCGTGCCCGCCGCGGCCCGGCGGTCGCGGACGTTGTCCACAGGTGCCCGCCCGCTGTGGACAACCGCCGTCGGCCGCAGCGGGGGTCTAGGCTGGAGCGATGGCGCAGCCCTCGGTGGTCGAGGTCCGACGGAGTGATCGCCGCAGGCGCATGGTGAGTGCGCGGCGCGAGGGTGACACCGTGATCGTCTTCATTCCGGGGTGGATGAGCGACTCGGAGGAGAGCCGCTGGGTGGACGAGATGGTGCGCCGCCTGGAGCGCAGCGAGGCAAAGCGCCGGTCGCCCGCCCGCGCCGGGAACGACGCGCTGCACCGCCGCAGCGTCGAGCTCGCCCGCCGCTACCTGAAGGGCCGCGCCGAGCCGACGTCGGTGCGCTGGGTCCCACCCATGCGGACGCGCTGGGCGTCGTGCACGCCGGCCGACGGCACGATCCGGATCAGCGAGCGCTTGCGTGACGTGCCCGGCTGGGTGGTCGACTACGTGCTGATCCACGAGCTGACCCACCTGCTGGAGCCAGGCCACGACGCCCGGTTCTGGGCGTGGGTGCACCGCTACCCACGCGCCGAGCGGGCGATGGGCTACCTCGAGGGTCTCGCGGCCGCCGCTGGCCTCGGGCTGTCGGGTGTCGACGGCGAGGACCCGGCCTCCGGCGTCCCCGGCGACGAGCTTGCCGACGGAGAGATGGCAGGCGACCTGGCGGACGGCGGGATGGCAGGCGAGCTGGCCGACGAGGAGTCGGCCTAGGCCGCGGGACACGGCCTAGTCGGCCTAGGCCGCGGGACACGGCCTAGTCCCCGCTCCCCGCGCGGCGATCATGCTCCGGGCCGCCGCGCCGTGATCGTCGTAAGGGGAGGGTTCGGGCCAGATGCGGCCCCGATCCGCCTCGTACGGCGATCAGCTGCGGGCCGTCGGTCGACCGCCGCGTACGGAGCCGCCCCGGGCGGCCCGCCGCCGTCCGACCCGGCCGCCGTCCGACCCGGCCGGCCTCAGCCCTCGGCCTTCCCGTCGTCGTCCGACTGCTCGTCCGGGTCCTCCGGCGCGCGCTCGTTGGCGAGCTTCTCCAGCTCGGCGATCGGGTCGCTCGCGTCGGAACCGGCGACGAACGCGGCCGGGTCGTCGAGGTCCTCGGCGGTCGGCACGAGGTCGGGATGGGCCCACAGCGCGTCGCGGCCGGCGACTCCCCGCTGCTCGGCGAGCAGCCGCCACAGGTCCGATGCGGCCCGCAGCCGGCGCGGGCGCAGCTCCAGCCCTACGACGGTCGCGAACGTCTGCTCGGCGGGCCCGCCGGACGCCCGGCGGCGGCGCAGCGCCTCGCGCAGCGCGTCCGCGCCGGGAAGCCGGTTCCCGACGGCGTCGGCGACGACGGCGTCCACCCAGCCCTCGACCAGCGCGAGCAACGTCTCCAGCCGGGCCAGCGCGACCTGCTGCTCTGGTGTCGTCTCGGGCTCGAACATGCCCGAGGACATGGCCTCCTGGATCGCGGCCGGGTTGGACGGGTCGATCCCGCGCGCCAGCTCCTCGATCCGGGACGTGTCGACCCGGATGCCGCGGGCGTACTGCTCCACGGTGGCGAGCAGCCGCTCCTTCAGCCACGGCACGTGGGCGAAGAGGCGGTGGTGGGCCGCCTCGCGGGCGGCCAGGAAGATCATGACCTCGCTGGCGGGCCGGTCGAGCCCCGCCGTCAGCTTGTCGATGTTCTCCGGCAGCAGCGCCGCGACGTGGTCGGGTCCGACGGGGATGCCGATGTCGGTGGAGGTCAGCACCTCGGCGGCCAGCTGCGCGAGGCCCTGGCCGAGCTGGCTGCCGAACGCGAGGCCGCCCATCTGGCCCAGCATGGCGACCATCGGGCCGGCCGCCGAGCGCACCTCGTCTGGTAGGCCGTCGACCCATGCCGTGGCCATCCGCTGCGCGACCGGCTCGACGAGCCGCTTCCAGGTCGGCAGGCTCGCGTCCACCCACTCGGTCGCCGACCAGCCCTTGGCCTCGGTCGCGCCGGCGGGGAAGTCGGTGGCGGGGTCCAGCCACAGCTCGGCCAGCTTGACGGAGTCGCTGACCGCAGCGCGCTGCGCACCCGTCAGCGACGACGTGGTCGCGGCGAGCTGCTGGTGCGCCAGCTGCGCGGCCAGGTCGTAGTTGACGGGGCCGCTGCCACCGGCCTGCGCCTGGCTGAGCATCTGCCCGAGCTGCGTGAACATCTGCCCGAGCTGGCTCACGTCGAAGCCGGCCGGCCCGCCGGGGCCGCCCATGCCACCCGGCAGGTTGCCGAGGCCGAACGGGTCCTCCGGCCCGTCGCGGCGCTCCGGGCGGTCCCGGTCGTCACCCCGGTCGGAGGGCCCGAACCCGAACGGCACGTCACTCATGGCACCACCGTACGCGGGGGCGTCCCGGCGAGCCGCGGGTGCGGTGAGCGCCTCCGGCCCCTCTAAGATCGAGTGAGTGCGCACTCGGACCCGGACGCTGGTGCTGGCCGGCGCCCTGGCCCTCGTGCTCCTGGTCCTGGCCGCCGCAGCGCCGGTGCCGCTCGTCGCGCTGGGCCCCGGGCCGACCTTCGACACGCTCGGGTCCGCCAACGGGGCCCCGGTGGTCGAGATCTCCGGGCTGCCGACGTACCCGACGTCGGGTCACCTGAACATGACGACCGTGTCGGTCACCGACGACATCACGCTGTTCCAGGCGCTGGGCTTCTGGGGCTCACCGGCCTACCAGGTGCTGCCGCGCAGCACGATCTACCCGCCGGGCAAGAGCTCCCAGCAGGTCGAGCAGCAGAACGCGGACGACTTCACGCGCTCGGAGATCGACGCCGAGTCCGCGGCCGTGCGCGAGATCGGGCTGCCCGCGGTGCCCGTCGTCGCGGACGTGGTTGCCGGCTCGGCCGCCGACGGCGTGCTGGCGCTTGGCGACCGCATCACGGCCATCGACGGGCGTGCCGTCACCTCGCCGGCCGAGGTGACGGACTTCTTCCGCGCCTCGAAGGCGGGCGACCGGGTCGACCTCGCCGTCCTGCGCGGTGACGCGACCAAGGACGTCCAGGTGACGCTGCGGCCCAGCCAGGACGGCACGCACGGCGAGCTCGGCATCGTCGTCGGCGGCCTGCCGAAGACCGGCACGTTCCACATCGGCCTGACGGGCGTCGGCGGCCCCTCGGCCGGCCTGATGTTCGCCCTCGCGCTCGTCGACAAGCTGACGCCGGGCCAGCTGGCGGGCGACCGGTTCGTCGCCGGCACGGGGGAGATCGACACGGTCGGCAACGTGTCCAAGATCGGCGGCATCCAGTTCAAGATGCGGGCCGCGCGCGAGGCGGGGGCCACCGTCTTCCTCGTGCCGGACGGCAACTGCGCCGACGCCGCCGCTGTCCGCCCCGACGGCCTGCAGCTCGTCCGCGTCGCGACGCTCAACGACGCCGTCACCGCGCTCGACGACCTCGCGGCCAGGCGGACCCCGGCCACGTGCGGATAGCCGCCGCGCCGCGGTATCCGGTCCCGCACGGGAACCCAACGGCCCGTCCGTAGAGTTGGACGGGCAGGGCGTGCCGTCTGCCGCAGTCCCTGACGCGCCCGTCCCCGACGACTGGAGTTGCCCGTGGCCATGCGGCCCCCGGCGGGAGTGCCGGCACTGTCCCGCCGTACCCGGATCCTGCTCGCCGTCGCGGCGGTGCTCGTCGTGGCGCTGCTCGGGGGTTCGCGCCTGCTGAACCTCTACGTCGACTGGCTGTGGTTCGGGGAGGTCGGCTACCGCGAGGTCTTCTCCACCAAGCTGTTCACCAACATCCTGCTGTTCCTCATCGGCGCCCTGCTCATCGGCGGGACGGTCGCGCTGTCGCTGTGGATCGCCTACCGCTCGCGCCCGGTGTTCGTGCCGGTCAGCGGGCCGGAGGACCCGATCGCTCGGTACCGCACGGCGATCATCCAGCGGCTGCGGGTGTTCGGCATCGGGATCCCGCTCATCGTCGGGATCATCGCCGGCCTGGCCGCCCAGGGCGACTGGCAGACGGTGCAGCTGTTCCTCAACTCCACGCCGTTCGGCCAGACCGACCCGGTCTTCAACCTCGACATCTCCTTCTACGTCTTCCAGCTGCCCTTCTACCGGTGGCTCCTGGGTTGGCTGTTCTCCGCGGTCGCGCTGGGCTTCGTCTTCTCGCTGATCACGCACTACGTGTTCGGCGGCATCCGGCTCTCCGGCCGCTCCGGGCAGGTCAGCGTCGCGGCGCGGGCCCAGCTGGCGATCCTGGCCGGGCTGTTCGTGCTGCTCAAGGCCGTCGCGTACTGGTTCGACCGCTACGAGCTGCTGTTCTCGGACCGCAACCGCGACATCTTCTACGGCGCCACCTACACCGACCTCAACGCGGTGATGCCGGCCAAGCTGATCCTGGTCTTCATCTCGATCATCTGCGCAGCCGCGTTCTTCGCCGCGGTCTTCCGGCGCAACCTGCAGCTGCCCGCGATCGCGACCGTGCTGCTGATCCTCTCGAGCGTGCTCATCGGCGCCGCGTGGCCGCAGGTGCTGCAGCAGTTCGTCGTCGCGCCGAACGCGATCGACCGCGAGCAGACGCCGATCCAGCGCAACATCGACGCCACCCGGGTCGCGTTCGGCATCGGGCCGGACAAGGTGCAGACGATCAACTACTCGGGCACCTCGACCTCGACGCCGCAACAGGTCGCCGCGGACAAGGCGACGATCCCCAACATCCGCCTGCTCGACCCGTCCAAGATCTCCGAGACGTTCACCCAGCTCCAGCAGGGCCGGGCGTTCTACGGGTTCGAGTCGAAGCTCGACATCGACAGGTACGCCAACAACGGCGGTGGCGTGCAGGACTACATCGTCGCGGCCCGTGAGCTGAACTCGGCCGGGCTGACCGGCAACCAGACGGACTGGATCAACCAGCACCTCGTCTACACCCACGGCAACGGCCTCGTCGTCGCGCCGGCCAACAAGATCAACGCGCCGCTGGAGGACACGACCAACGGCCAGGCCGGCCTGCCCGTGTTCACCAGCATCGACACGAGCGACCTCAACTCGCCTGCGATCCCCAACAGCATGAAGATGGCGCAGCCGCGCATCTACTTCGGCGAGCTGTACCCGGGCGTCAACGACTACTCGATCGTGGGCGGCCAGAGCGGCAGCACCCCGCGTGAGTACGACGGCGACAACCAGAGCTACACCTACACCGGCTCCGGCGGGGTACCGATCGGGAACCTGGTCAACAAGGTCGTGTTCGCCCTGAAGTACCAGGAGCGGAACATCCTGTTCAACAGCTCGATCAACCCCGACTCGAAGATCCTCTACAACCGCAACCCCGAGACGCGCGTGCAGCTGGCCGCGCCGTGGCTGACGACCGACTCGGACCCGTACCCCGCCGTCGTCGACGGCAAGCTGACCTGGATCGTCGACGGCTACACGACGCTGCCGGACTACCCCTACGCCACGCCGGTGTCGATGGGCGCGGCGACGTCCGACGCGTCCGAGACCGCGCCACCCGGCCAGAACCAGTCCATCAGCTACCTGCGCAACTCGGTGAAGGCGACGGTGGACGCCTACACCGGCGCGGTCACGCTCTACGCCTTCGACGAGAGCGACCCGGTGCTGCGGACGTGGGAGAAGGCGTTCCCGGGCACGGTGAAGCCCAGCTCGGACATCAGCCCCGACCTGCGGTCGCACTTCCGCTACCCCGAGGACCAGTTCAAGATCCAGCGGATGCTGCTCACGCGCTACCACGTGGACAGCCCGACGCAGTTCTACCTGGGCTCCTCGTTCTGGGACGTGCCGTCCGACCCGACCGTGCAGGCCGGCGGGACGACGGGCGCGCAGCCGCCGTACTACGTGCTCGCCGGGCCGCCGGCGCAGCAGAACGTGACGACGCCGACGTTCCAGCTCACCAGCGCGCTGACGTTCAAGAACCGGGACATCCTCGCGTCGTACATGTCGGCGAGCTCCGACCCCGGCAGCTACGGGAAGATCACCGTGCTGCAGCTGCCGAGCAACACCCAGACACTGGGTCCACAGCAGGTGCAGGCCCAGTTCATCAGCTCGCCGAACGTCAGCTCCAGCGTGTCCCTGCTCAACCGCAACGGCCAGAGCACGATCGACTACGGCAACCTGCTCACGCTGCCGGTCGCCGGGGGACTGCTCTACGTGGAGCCGTTGTACGTCGAACGGGCCGGCCAGGCGTCGTCCTACCCGCAGCTGGCCAAGGTCCTCGTCTACAGCAACGTCAACAACAAGATCGGCTACGCGTCGAACCTGCAGGGCGCGCTGGACCAGGTGTTCGGCCAGGGCGCCGGGCAGAACGCGCCGGACGCCGGACAGTCCCCTTCGGCCCCGACGGCCCCGTCCGCGCCGGCGGGCAACGGGAGCCAGGCCCAGCTGGCGGCGGCAGCGGCCGCGATCCAGAACGCGATAGCGGGGGTCAGGGCGGCCCAGACGTCGGGTGACCTGGGTCAGCTCGGCACGGCGCTGGACAACCTCGACAAGGCCGTGAAGGCGTACCAGGCGCTCAACGGCCAGGGCGGCGGATGACGCCGCGCCGGGCCACCCCCCGGCGCGGCCGGCTGGCGCGCAGGTGTACAGTCGTAGTCACAACAGCAACGCGGGGTGGAGCAGCTCGGTAGCTCGCTGGGCTCATAACCCAGAGGTCGTAGGTTCGAATCCTACCCCCGCTACCAGCCGAAACGGCCCTCCGGAGATCATCCGGAGGGCCGTTTCGTCGTTTGCGGTGGCCGGGGGCCGCGCGGGGCCGCGACTCTGGGAAGGTGCGCGATCCACTTCCCGCTCCGGTCGGCCGGAGCCGGCGGGTGGCGGCGAACCTGACGGCGGCGGAGTCGTTGCTCGCCGAGTCCTGGCCGCTGCGTCCGACGGCGACCGGCGCCGGACGTCTTCGGGCCCGGAACCGTCGGTGCCCCTCGCTACCGTGCCGGCATGAGCTTCCGAGGGTTCGCCACGATCAACTACTGGGCCGATGACGTCGCCGCGGCCGCTGCCTGGTACACCGACGTGCTCGGCGTGCGCCCGTACTTCGAGCGCCCTGGGCCCGACGGCCGACCGGCGTACGTCGAGTTCCGCCTCGGCGACCACCAGGCCGAGCTCGGTCTGGTCGACCGCCGGTTCGCGCCGCCGGGCAGCGCGCGGGGACCGGGCGGTGCGCTGATGTACTGGCACGTCGACGAGCTGGAGTCGACCCTCGAGCGGCTGCTCGCGGCCGGCGCGTCGGCCTACGAGCCGCTCACGCCGCGCGGGGACGGGTTCACGACGGCAGCGGTCGTCGATCCGTTCGGCAACGTGCTCGGGGTCATGCACAACGCGCACTACCTGCAGGTGCTCGAGCGCGGCGGATGAGAGGCCGCCCGCGCCCGGTCAGTACCCGATGTAGGCGCCCGCGGCGTTCGTGCGACCGCCGGCGGCCAGGGTGCCGCTCCCGTAGTTGGCGACCATGTAGTTGACGCCCGCGGTGATGTTGGCGACCGGGTCGGTGATCGGCCGCCCGGCGAGCGACGGCGCCACGTAGTGCCGGAACGTGACGGGGATCGTCTGCATCAGGCCCTGGGACGGCGTGCCGCGCGCGGCGTTGCTGTCGGTCAGGTTGATGGCGTAGGGGTTGCCGCCCGACTCGGCCATGATGATCTTCTTGACGCCCGGGGCGTAGCTCTGCGGGAGGTGGAGGATCCGCAGGGCCTCGGCGATCCACCCGTCGACCCCGCCGTGCGCGACGATCCGGTCGAGGCGGGCCTTCTCGGCGGCCGCGGCCTGCGCCTTGGCGGCGTCGTCCGCGATCTTCTTCGCGATGTCTGCGCCCTTGCCCAACGCGCTGAGGTGGGCGTTGGCCGCGTCGAAGCCGTCGGTTCGGGGCGCGACGGGGGCCAGGGTGCCGATCGCGGTCGTGTCGGGGTCGCGCAGCAGCGCCGTCGTGGCGGCCGACAGGGTGCCGCGCGTGGGCGTCTCGTCGGCCGCGGCGGCGACCGACGCGCCGTGGGCCGAGGCTGGGAGCAGTGTCGCGAGCGAGCCGGTGGCGACGGCACCGACGGCGGCCGCCGAAGCGATCATGGTGTGGCGCAGCACCGGCTTGGTCGGCTGCTGGTGCGCGGCCTTCCGGGAGCGGACCAGGACGGACGGCTCCGGCGGCGCGAGCGGCTCCGGAGCCGTCCGCGGCCGGGAGCGGGGCTGCGGAGCGGCGGCCGGACCGCGCCGGGCCGGGAGCGGAGGTGCGACGACGACGGGCTGCGGACGGGTGGGGTCCCCGCGGCCGACGCCGTCCTGCAGGACCGTGGGGTCGTCGTCCCAGGGGCGGCCGAACGAACGGCCGCCGGTCGGGCCGGGCGTCGTCGGGACGGCAGCGGTCCTGAGGGCAGCGGGCAGGCCGGCAGCGGTCTGACGGGCAGCGGTCTGACGGGGAGCGGTCTGACGGGCAGCGGGCGGGCCGGCAGCGGCCGGGGTGGCCGCGGTCGGGCCGCCCCCGGTCGGGCCGCCCCCGGTCGGGCGGCCGTCGAAGCCTGTGCGGACCGCCGGGCGGCGGACCGGGCCGACGCCCACAGCGGATCGGGTCGGGCGAGGCGTGGCCGTGCCGTTGGCGATGAGATCGCGTGCGAGCACCGTCGTGGTGCCCGGCGCGTGTCGACCACGCGGGGAGCGGTGTCCTGCCACGTACCAACCTTTCGGCGCGGGGGAGCGAGCCGATCACGCGCTGCCGGTCGGGGGTCCGGTCGGCCGGGTTGGGGAGTCCCCGGCCGGTGCTGCGTGATCGGATCGTGACGCGTGCCGAGCAACCTACGGGGCGCTCCGACGGCCCGGCAAGGCGCCGGGCCGCCGGTCGCCGCACGCCGGACCCCGTTCAGCTCAGTGGGGGTCCTATGACGGTTGCGGCGTGTGGTCGGACAGGCGGGTGAGCGGGCGTTCGCGCTGGTAGGAGCAGGCAGGAGTCGCCGAACTCGTGCCAGAGGAGTCCCACGTCGTACGCCGCCGAGTAGGCCTGCGCGACGAGCTCGGAGCCGGCCACCGCGCGCAGCAGCAGCAGGTGCGACGCGTCGGGCTCGTGCCAGCCGGTCACGAGGCCGTCGACGACCCGCGCCGGCCGTCGGGGGGTCACGACGAGCGTCGTCCACCCCCGTCCGGCCCGGACGGCGCCCGCGGTGTCCGCGACCGTCTCGAGAGCCCGGGTGACGGTCGTGCCGACGGCGACCACCCGCCCGCCGGCCGCCCGGGTCGCGTTCACGGCGGCCGCCGTGGCGGGCGGTACGGCGTAACGCTCGGGAAGGGGCTCCTCCCCGGCCTCCAGCGAGGCGACGCCGGTGTGCAGCTGCAGCGGCGCGACGCCGACGCCGCGTCGCCGGAGTCCCCTCAGCACGTCCGCGGAGAACGGCCGCGCGGCGCTCGGCATCTCGGCGCTGGCGAAGTCGGCGTCGGTGCGCCGTGCGAAGACCGTCTGGTAGGCGCCGATCGGCGGTCGGCCGCGCACGTACGGGTAGACGATCGGGCGGCCGGCCGCGGCCAGGTAGGCCGGGACGGCGTCGGGCACGTACAGCGCCGCCCGCCAGAGCCGCCCGCCCGCCGCGCGGTCGGCGTCCGGGTAGCCGGCCGTGAGCACCGCCCGCCCCCCGAGCGGCAGCGCGCAGCACCTCGCCTGCCTGTCCGTCGTGGACGCGGGTGCCCTCCGGGCTGCGCAGCTCCACGACCCAGGCGCGCCCGGCGTCGGCGCCCTCGCGCCGCAGCGGGCCGGACACGTGGACCACGACGGGGCGCCCGCCGGCCCGGGTGGCATCCAGCGCGGCGGGCTCGGTCGCCGAGGTGTTGACGACGACGAGGTCACCGGGCTCGAGCGCTGCCGGCAGGTCGGTGAAGCGACCGATGCGCGGCTGCCGGCCGGCCTCGGCGACGAGCAACCGCACGCCGTCCCTGGACAGCCCCCTGGCCTCGGGCGGTGCGACGCCCGGTGTCGGCGTGGGTGCCGCCGCGGTCCGTGCCGGCCCGGTGGGTGCCGGTGCGGTGGGTGCCAGCGCACGGGCTACCGAGGCACGATGTGCCTGCGTCGGGAACGCCTGCGCAGGGTGTGCGGGCACAGGGCGTGCCTGTGTGGCGAACGCCTGCCCGGTGGGTGCGCCTGCAGTGGATGGTGCGCTGGGTGGCGGCGCGGTCCGGGCCCGCGTCGCCGGTGCCGACGCACGAACCGCCTGCGCAGTGGGCGAGGGCGTTGTGGGCGACGCCGCAGCGGGCGGCGCCACGGACGGTCCGGTTGCCCGCGGCACCTCGGGCGAGCCGGCGAGTGCCCCCCGCCCCCGCTGGTGCGCGGCGGTCCCGCGCGAGGCGGGTGGCGGCGTGGCGGCATGCGCTGCCCCTGGCCGGTGAGCAGGCTCGGGCGCGGAGCCGGCAGGCGGCGCGGGCGGGAGGGCTGCGGTCATGCCGGGATCGCCGCCGCCCGGTAGCGGCCGCTGGCCGGGCGCTCGTCCAGCAGACGCAGGAACGCCGGCACGGCCGTGGCCGGCTCGGGCCGGTCGGAGATGTCCTCGCCGGGGAAGGCGCGCTGGTGCATGGCGGTGCGCAGGTCGCCGGGGTCGACCGCCCACACCCGCAGCCCGGGCTCCTCGACGGCGAGCACGGCAGCGAGGTGGTCGAGCGCGGCCTTCGCGGCCCCGTAGCCGCCCCAGCCCTCGTACGCCTCGACCGCGGCGTCCGAGCTCAGCGTGATCACGGCGGGGGCAGGTGCGGCGCGGAGCAGCGGCAGCGCGAGCTGGGTGAGGGCGAGCGGGCCCAGCACGGTGGTCTCCAGGACCGCGCGCAGGGCGTCGACGGGGTAGGCGGACAGGTGCGGCAGCGGCGACGGCCCGAGCTCGCCGGCGTTGTGCACCAGCACGTCGAGGCGGCCCCCGGCGGCGTCGACGAGGCGAGCGCGGTCCGCCGCGACGGTGACGTCGCCCGGCACGGCGTCTACCCCGGGCAGCCCGGCGACGGCGACGCGCAGCCGGTCGGCGTCGCGGGCACACGCGACGACGTGGACGCCGCGCTCGGCGAGTCCGCGGGTCAGTTCGAGTCCGAGGCCGGTTCCGGCTCCGGTGACGATGGCGGTGGTCATGGCACAATGTTGGCAGTTGAAGTCAGGTTGAGGTCAAGGGGAGCTCATGGACACGCGCGACCTGCTCACGATCGGCGAGGTGGTCGATCGCAGCGGCTTCCCGGCCTCGGCGCTGCGCTTCTACGAGCGCGAGGGCCTGCTGACGACGACCCGGACGTCGGGTGGGCAGCGCCGCTACCCGCGCTCGACCCTGCGGCGGCTGGCCTTCATCCGGGCGGCGCGCACGATCGGCGTCGGGCTGGACGAGGTGCGCGAGGCGCTCGACCGGTTGCCGGCCGGCCGGACGCCGACCAAGGCCGACTGGGCCCGGCTGTCCCGGTCCTGGCGGTCGCGCCTCGACGAGCAGATCGCCGCGCTCGAGGCGTTGCGCGACGGCCTGGACTCGTGCATCGGTTGCGGCTGTCTGTCACTGGGCCGCTGCCGGCTGTCCAACCCGGACGACGTCGCCGCCAAGGCCGGCAGCGGCGCGCGCTTCCTGCCGGCGCTGCTGCGCCGCGGCCCGGCGGACGCGGGCAACTGACGGGACCCCCGGACGCCCTCCCCGGACGCAACGAACGGCACTTTCGTTCAAACCTAGTTGAACGAAAGTGCCGTTCGTTGCGTCCGGGCGGTGCCGTGCCGTGCCGCGGCGCCGGCGGGCGCCCCGGCCCCGGCTCAGGAGCTGAGCAGGCGCGGGCGCGCCGACCAGCGCGCCGGCAGCGTCCGGTCGACCCAGGCGTTGAGCTCCTCGTCCGGGGGCCGGGTGCTGATCGCCGACTGCTCGTGCTCGGCGAGGAACGCGGTCGTGCGCTCCTCCCAGCCGACTCCGAGGCACGGCACGCCGGTGGACACCGCGAAGATCAACGAGTGCAGCCGGAGGCCGAACAGGGCGTCGGCCTCGCCGACGATCGCCTTCGCGAGCGCGGGCGGCAGCTGCGGGCCCAGCACCGGCAGCGGGCGGCCGAGCCGTTCGCCGAGCTCGGTGATGAGCACCTCGTCGCGGCGGGCCAGCCCGAGGCCGTAGTCGGCGTGGGTGCCGATCGCCAGGCCGGCGACGGTCCCGCCGCGCTCGACCCACCGCCGGGCGAGCTTCTCGGCCGCCTGCTGCAGCGCGTCGACGAGGATCGGGTTGGGCAGCGCCTTGGGCGCCACGAGCAGCAGCGGGACGCCCGGGTCTACGCCCGCGCCGGCGAGGGCGCGGCGTGCCTCGGCGGCCGACGCCGGGGCCAGGCCCATCGCGAGGTCGCCGACCACCGGCGCCACGATCGCGTCGCCGAGCGTCGCCGCCGACACCTCGTCACGCACCGTGATGCGCCCCGGCTTGCGCACGGAGCGGCGCAGCAGGTCCAGGACGCGGTCGGGCGTGCCCGGGTAGACGCCGATGGCGACGTAGGCGATGTCGCGCTTACGCGCCGTCGCGGCCCACACGACGGCCGGCAGCGCCTTGACCAGCGGGGACGACCCCGTCCCGAAGAGTCCGCCACCGACGATCGCGATGCCGTCGCACCAGTGCAGCGCCTTCGTGAAAGCCACGCCGTCCATCGGCACGGCCGGCACGCGGTGCAGCGCCTCGACCATCCGCGGGTTGCGGGAGACGACCCGCACGTCGCGCTCGGCGGGCAGCTCCTGCAGGGCCCGGGCGAGCATCGCCTCGTCACCGGTGTTGCCGTTGCCGAAGTTGCCGATGACCAGCACGCGCGTGGGGCGGGGGGTCACGGCTTCGGCGTTGGCCCGGGCCGCGTGCCGCCGGCCCAGCTCGGAGAGCTGCTGGCGGATCAGGCTGGTTCGGGGGTCCGTCATCGTGTTCCTCGGGTCGGGGCCACTCTCCGTGAGGAGACGATCCGGGCGGGAGGGGTGGTCGCGGTGGCCGCAGCCTACGGGGTGCCGCCGAACGGACCTACGATCAGGTCGTGATCGACGAGTTACGGCAGGCCGGACCGGGCGCGGCACGGACGGGCCCTGTCCGGTGACCCGCTGGCTGACGATCGAGGGCCTCGCGAACCTCCGCGACGCCGGCGGGCTGCCGCTGCGAGGCGGCGGGCAGACGCGGACCGGCGTGCTCCTGCGCAGCGAGTCGCTCGAGGCGGTCCCGCCCGCCGCGGCCCGGCAGCTGCTCGACGCGCACGGCGTGCGGGTGGTGCTCGACCTGCGCACTCCGCGGGAGATCGAGCTGCGCCCGTCCGCGACGGTCGCGGCCGCGGGCGTGCCGACCGTCGAGCTGACGCTCATCGGCTCCAGCCGTGACGCGCTGCCCGAGGCCGGCGACGACACCGACCCCATGCTGCGCGCCTACCGGGGCTACCTGGCCGACCATCCGGCCAACGTCGTCGAGGCCGTGCGCCGGATCGCCGAGCTGGACTCCGGCGCCGCGCTCGTGCACTGCGCGGCGGGCAAGGACCGGACCGGAGTGATCGTCGCCCTCATGCTGGACGCGGTCGGCGTCGAGCGGGAGGCGGTCGTCGCCGACTACGCGCTGTCAGCGGAACGGGTCGAGGCGATGTTCCGGCGCTGGACGGCGGCGTCCGGCGAGCCGATGCCGCTGGACGTCGAGGTCCACAAGCCGCGCGTCGCGGTGATGACGGAGTTCCTCGGCGGGCTGGACGCCGACCACGGCGGCGCGGCGGACTGGCTGCGCACGAACGGGCTGCCGGCCGACGTGCTCGCCCGGCTGCGCACCCGCCTGACGGACGGGGCCGTATGACCCGCGGCGGAGCCCGGTCGCCGACCTAACGAACGGCACTTTCGTGAGCACCTATGTGACGAGAGTGCCGTTCGTTAGGTGGGCAGGGGCGCCTCACGGCAGCTCTTCGATGATCACCGACGCGTCGAGCTTGCGCAGGCCGCCCGGGTCGCCGGTGACCGCGGGCCAGCCCCGCCGCCGCGCGCTCACGGCGACCTGGCCGGCCGCGATGTCGTCCTGCCCGGCCGCCGCGAGCAGCAGGCCGGACTCCTGCGCCGTCGCCGGGCTCAGGTCGTCGATCACGGTGTTCGGGAGGCCGAGCAGCACCGCGAGGGCGGCGTGGTGCTCGGGGTCGACCATTCCCCACGCGCGACCCAGCGCCGCGCTCGGCACCGCCAGCACGATGTTCGCCTCGACCGCCGCCCACACGAGCGCACGCATATACACCGGGCGCCCGACAGCGAAGGCGGCGAGCGCGGTGCTGTCGAGGACGCGTCCGCCGATCACGCCGTCAGACCGCTCATCCGTCAGACCGCCGTGGGCGGGACGAGCCGCAGGCTCCGCCGCGCCTCGGCGAGCTGGTCGTCGGGAGGCGGCCCGCCGTAGAGGTCGGCGAGCGCGGCCAGCGAGTGCTCGCGCCGCTGGCGGGCCGCGACGGCCTCGGCGACGTACGCCGAGACGCTCGGGGCGACCCCGCGGCGCACGTCGGAGCGGACCTGGTCCAGGATCTCCGCCGGCAGGCTGATGGTGACGCGCTCGCTGCGCATACCACGCAGGGTACCGGCCGCGGGCTCCGGGAGTGTCCCGCCGTCGGGGGCGCGGGTTACCCGCGGGTATGCCAAGGTGGGCCGGTGGACCTGAGCTACACGGCCGCCGAGGAGGAGTTCCGGCGCGAGCTGCGCTCCTGGCTCTCGGCGCACATCGAGCAGGAGTGGCGGCGGCCGGGGTTCTGGGAGTCCCTGCCCGACGACGAGAGCTTCCGGGTCCGCCGGGACTGGGAGCGCGAGAAGGCGCTCGCGGGCTTCGCCGGCATCCAGTGGCCGACCGAGTTCGGCGGCCGCGGCGGCACGCCCGGCATGAAGGCGATCTACGACGAGGAGATGGTGCTCGCCGGCGCGCCCCGCACGGTCAACCCGCTCGGCCTGACGTTCCTCGCGCCGACCGTCATGGCCATCGGGACGGACGCGCAGCGCAAGGAGATCATCGGGCCGATGCTGCGCAACGAGGTGATCTGGTGCCAGGGCTTCTCGGAGCCCGGCGCCGGGTCCGACCTCGCGGCGCTGTCGACCCGCGGCGTCCGCGACGGTGACGACTTCGTCGTCAACGGCCAGAAGGTCTGGACGACCAACGCCGTGCACGGCGACAAGATCTTCGCGATGGTCCGCACGCAGCCGGGCAGCGAGAAGCACCGCGGCATCTCGATGCTGCTCATCGACATGCACCAGCCCGGGGTCGAGGCGCGCCCGCTCAAGCAGATGAGCGGGGCGAGCGAGTTCGGCGAGGTCTTCTTCACCGACGCGCGGGTGCCGGCGACCGAGGTGCTCGGGGCCGTCGACGACGGCTGGCGCACGGCGATGCTGCTGCTCTCGTTCGAGCGCGGCGCTTCGGCGATCAGCCAGTACACCGAGTTCCGCCGGCAGTACGACCAGATCGTGGACGTCGCGCGGGCGCTCGGCCGCGACCGCGACCCCGTCCTGCGCGACCGCCTCGCCGGCGTCCTCACCGACCTGGAGTGCCTGCGGCTGCACTCCATGCACGTGCTCACCCAGGTCGAGCAGGGCCGCGACCTGGGCTTCGAGGCGTCGATGACGAAGCTGATCTGGTCGGAGACGTTCCAGGACCTGTGGGAGGTCTACGACGAGGTCCTCGGCCACGACGCCACGCTCGACGCCGCCGCCGGGCTCGACCTGCGCCCGCTGCACGCCCAGGCGATGTGGTCCCGGTCGGTGACGATCTGGGGCGGGTCCAGCCAGGTCCAGCGCAACGTCACCGCCGAGCGCGTGCTCGGCCTGCCCCGGTAGGAGCCCGCCATGTTCTTCGCGCTGACCGACGACCAGCAGGAGTTCGACGCGGCCGTGCGCTCCTACCTCGCGGAGCGGTTCGACCTCGACGCGGTCCGCGCCGTCGTCGAGGACCCCCGCGGCGACGGCAACCCGTCGTCGCTGTGGCAGGCCGCCGGCGAGCAGGGCTGGCTCGCGGTGACCGTGCCCGACGGGCACGACGGCCTCGGCCTCGGCCTGGTCGAGGCCCAGGTGATCGCCAGGGCGCTGGGCGCGGGGACGGCTCCGGGCCCGTGGCGCGGGACGGTGCTGGCCGCCGAGGCCGTCCGGCTCGCGGGATCGGAAGGGCAGCGGGCCGCCTGGCTGCCGAAGCTGGCGGCGGGCAGCGCCGTGGGGGCCTTCGCGACCAGGGGGTCCGCGCCCGGCCCCCTGCCGGCCGTCGAGTACGGGGCGATCGCGGACGTCGTCGTCGCGCCGTCCGGGGACGGGCTGGCGCTGGTCACCGGCGCGCGTGCGACGCCGCGGGGCAGCTACGACGGCACGGTCCGCCTCGCCGACCTCGACGGCGGCGAGGCGGAGGAGCTGCCCGGCGCGACGGAGGCCGTCGTCGCGGAGGTGACGGCGCGGGCGACCGTGCTCGTCGCCGCCGACCTGGTCGGGATCGCGCGCACGGCGCTGGACCGCACGGTCGCATACGACCGCGACCGGCGGCAGTTCGGCGTCCCCGTCGGGTCCTTCCAGGCGATCAAGCACGCGCTCGCCGACCTGCACTGCCACGTCACGATGGCCGAGCACGCCGCGCTCTACGCCGCCCACGCGGTCGACGCGGGCCTGCCCGACGCGGCGCTCGCCGTCGCCGTCGCGAAGGCGAAGGCGTCCGACGCCGCGCTGGCCGCGACCGGTGCCATGATCCAGTACCACGGCGGCATCGGGTACACCTGGGAGCACGAGGCGCACTTCTTCTACAAGCGGGCGAAGCGGCTCGCCGGGCAGCTCGGCGGCGGCGACGTCCAGCGCGCACGCATCGCGGAGCTGACGATCGACGCCTGAGCCGGCGGCGGGGCCCGTCGCAGACGGACGTGGTTCCCTGACGTGATGGACGCCGTCGGGCTCGTGGGGCTGCTGGCCGCCCCGCAGCGGCTGCGGGTCGTCGCCGCGCTCGTGCTCGGGGCGTCGGGCCCCGCGGAGGTGGCCGCGGCCACCGGGCTGAGCGCCCGCGAGGTCGCCACCGCGCTGGCGCGGCTGCGGGCGGCCGGGCTCGTCGACGAGGCGGGAACCGTGCGCGAGGAGCTGTTCGCCCGGGCTCGGGCCGCGGCCCGGCCGCCCGAGCCGGACGGGGGCGTCGTCGACCGCTTCGTGCGCGACGGGCGGCTCGTGGGCCTGCCCGCGCACGAGGCGAAGCGCCATGCCGTCCTCGAACACGTGGCGCAGAGCTTCGAGCCCGGCGTGCGCTACCCCGAGCGCGAGGTGGATGCCGTCCTGCGCGCGTGGACGGAGGGCTCGGCGACCGACCACGCCGCGCTGCGGCGGTACCTCGTCGATCACGGGCTGCTCAGCCGCGAGCGCGGGGAGTACTGGCGTTCGGGCGGGTGGATCGACGTCCTGGGTTGATCACTCAGGCCGCGACGCGAGTCCGATGTGTCCCCTCCGCGTCCCGCGCTGCGGACTGCGCCGATCGGTGGCACCGTGAGTCGCATGTCGCCAGCGTCTGCGGTCTCCGTCAACGCCACCGCGGCGGCCCTGCTCGGCCTGCTGCACGAGGGGCCCATGTCCGGTGGTCAGCTCGTGGCCACGGCCGACGAGCGGTTCGGCCTGTTCTTCTCCATGACGCGCAGCCAGGTCTACCGCGAGCTGCCCGCGCTGGTCGAGATGGGCCTGCTGCGGCCGGGCAAGGTCGGGGCGAGGGCCTCGCAGCAGTACCGGATCACGGCGGCCGGCAAGCGCGCGTTCCGCCGCTGGCTGACGGGACCGGGCGGCGCCGACGCGCTGCGCAGCCCGCTCGTGCTGCGGCTGCGGCACGCCTCGGAGCTGCCGGAGGACGAGCGCGACGCGCTCGTCGCGTCCAGCCGCGCGGCCTACGGCGAGCGGCTGGAGCGGGCGTGCGCCGCGGCCAAGGCCGCCGCCAAGGAGGACGCCGACCCGTACGGGCGGGCGGTGGCCGAGTTCGTCGTCGCGCATCTCCGCGCCATGGTCAACCTGCTCGACAGCGTGCCCTCCAACGCCTGATCTCCGAGCGGTAGCGGTAGGGCGCCGAGGGGGCACGTCGGATCCGCCGACGCGCCGGGGGTGCCGGTAGCGTCCCGCGACGTGATCCGCCTCGAACGCGTCACGAAGACGTACAAGACCTCCACGCGCCCGGCACTGGACCGCGTCTCGGTCGCGATCGACAAGGGCGAGTTCGTGTTCCTCATCGGACCGTCCGGGTCGGGCAAGTCGACGTTCCTGCGGCTGCTCCTGCGCGAGGACCTCCCCACCCGCGGCACGATCTTCGTGTCCGACCTCAACGTCGCCAAGCTGCCGCGGCGGCGGGTGCCCCGGCTGCGCCAGCGCATCGGCTGCGTCTTCCAGGACTTCCGGCTGCTGCCGAACAAGTCGGTCGGCGGGAACGTGGCGTTCGCCCTCGAGGTCATCGGCAAGCCGGCGCCGACGATCCGCAAGGTCGTGCCCGAGGTGCTCGACCTCGTCGGGCTCGGCGGCAAGGCGGACCGGATGCCGAACGAGCTGTCCGGCGGCGAGCAGCAGCGCGTCGCGATCGCGCGGGCGTTCGTCAACCGGCCGATGGTGCTGCTGGCCGACGAGCCGACGGGCAACCTCGACCCGGACACGAGCCAGGACATCATGCTGCTGCTGGAACGGATCAACCGCACCGGCACGACCGTGCTCATGGCGACCCACGACCACTCGATCGTCGACTCGATGCGCCGGCGCGTGATCGAGCTCGACCTGGGCCGGGTCGTCCGCGACGAGGCCCGCGCGGTGTACGGGGTGGGGCGCTAGGCGTGAGGACCGACTTCGTCGCGCGGGAGGTCCTGACCGGCCTGCGCCGCAACGTCACGATGACCGTGGCGATGGTGCTGACGACGGCGATCTCGCTCGCCCTCGTCGGCACGGGGCTCCTGGCCGTGCGCACGATCGACCGGACCGAGGCGCTCTACGCCGACCGCGTCGAGATCCAGGTGGCGCTGAACGCGGACGTCTCGGCCAACGACACCGACTGCAGCCAGGCCGTGTGCGCGGGCCTGCGGCAGATGCTGACCAGCTCGCCGCTGGTCGACTCGGTGATGTTCGAGAGCCAGCAGCAGGCCTACCAGCGTTACAAGCAGCTGTTCGCCGGGCAGTCGCTCGCCGACGTGGTGCGGCCGCAATCGCTGCCGGCGACGCTGCGGGTCAAGCTGAAGGACCAGGTGGCCGGGGCGGCCGCGGTCAAGCAGGCGATGGCCAACCAGGTCGGCGTGCGCAGCGTCATCGACCAGCGGGACGTCGTCGCGAAGCTGTTCGACTTCCTCGGCGGCATCCGCAACGTGACGTTCGCGCTCGCGCTGGTGCAGGCGGTCGCGGCGCTGCTGCTGATCTCGAACACCGTCCAGGTCTCCGCGTTCACCCGGCGCACGGAGGTCGGCGTGATGCGCCTGGTCGGGGCGACGCGCTGGTACACGCAGCTGCCGTTCCTCATCGAGGCGGTCGTCACCGGCGTCGTCGGCGCGGTGTTCGCGTCGGTGGGCCTGTTCGCGGGCAAGTTCCTGTTCATCGACTCGCTGCTGTCGGGCATCGTGTCGAGCAACGTGGTGCCGCCCATCCAGATCTCGGACGTGCTGTGGGTCTCGCCGATCCTGGTCATGGTCGGGGCCGGGATCGCCGCGGTGACTGGCTACGTGACGCTGCGGATGTACGTGCGCCTGTAGCCGGGTGCCGTGGTCGCCGAGCCTTCAGCGGCGGGCCCCCAGCCACGCCGCCAGCTGTTCGACGTTGCGCGCGTTGCGCCCGCCGTCCACGACGGCCGTCCGCAGGGTCGGTCGGCTCGAGATGGTGACGGCGTCCCCCGGCCCGGCCGCCACCGTCACCCGCTCGCCCCAGACCCGCACCGCCGTCGGGACGGTCAGGGTGACCCGCCGCTCGTCCGCGTCGAGGACGCGCCCGCCGAAGATCGAGGTCGCCTCGGCCGCCCGGCGCAGGACGGCGGCGCTCGGGGCGTCGAAGGTCACCGTCCGCGACACGACCGGGCTGAGCTCCACCGTCGCCTGCGGGTCGCGGTGCCGGCGCTGGTCGCGGTCGGCCACGGCGGCGTTCCACTGCAGGGTGCCCAGCACGGCCGACATGACCGCGCCGAACAGGACCCCGGCGACGGTCCCGCCGACGACGACCGGGGCCGCCGTGGTCGGGCCGTGCAGCACGTCCCAGGCCGCGACGAGGACGCCGAACGGGATGCCCATGACGGCGAACAGGCGCAGGTGCAGGGCGAGGCGGGGGTGAGCTTTCACGGCGGTCCTCCCGGGGCGTCGGCGCCCGGACCGGCGCCGTCGCGTCCAGGGTCGGGGGCCGGACCCGCCCGCCGCGCTCACCGTACGGTCAGATTTCCCTTACCTCCGCGGCGCGGCGGCCCGGTCCGGCGGGCCGCGTAGGCTGGGCCGGTGGTGAGGGAGCAGGGTCGGAAGGTGATCGCGCAGAACCGCAAGGCGCGGCACGACTACACGATCCTCGACACCTACGAGGCCGGCGTCGCCCTGCTGGGCACCGAGGTCAAGAGCCTGCGCATGGGCCGCGCGTCGCTGGTCGACGCCTACGCGACGGTCGACGGCGGCGAGGTGTTCCTGCGCGGGCTCTACATCCCCGAGTACCTCCAGGGCAGCTGGACCAACCACGAGCCGCGCCGCACCCGCAAGCTGCTGCTGCACCGCGCCGAGATCGAGCGGCTGATCGGCAAGATCCGCGAGGGCGGGCTCACGCTGGTGCCGCTGTCGCTGTACTTCACCGACGGCAAGGTCAAGTGCGAGATCGCGCTCGCGCGCGGCAAGAAGTCCTACGACAAGCGGCACGACCTCGCGCAGCGCGACGCGAACCGGGAGATCCAGCGGGCGTACGGCCGGGCCGTCAAGGGCCGGGTCCGGGAGCTGCGGTGATCCCACCGCCGCCGTCGGGTGACGACGACGTCGCGCGCTTCGCCGCCGACCTCGGCCTGCCCGGCCTCGTCGACGTGCACGTGCACTTCCTGCCCGAGCGGATGCTGGACAAGGTCTGGGCGTACTTCGACGACGCGCAGGCCAACTACGGCATGGCGTGGCGCGTCCACTACCGCACGCCCGAGGCCGAGCGGGTCGCGACGCTCGCGAAGCTGGGGGTGCGCGCGTTCGCGCCGCTGACCTACCCGCACAAGCCCGGGATGGCTCGCTGGCTGACGGAGTGGGTGACGGAGTTCGCCGCGCGCACGCCCGGCGCGGTACCGACCGCCACGCTCTTCCCGGAGCCGGACGTCGTCGACTACCTCGGCGCCGCCGTCGCGGCCGGTGCCCGGGTCGTCAAGGTGCACGTCCAGGTGGGCGGGTTCGACCCGCGCGACGAGCTGCTGCGCCCGGCCTGGGGGCTCCTCGCCGAGGCCGGCGTTCCGGCCGTCGTCCACTGCGGCCACGGCCCCCGCCCCGGCGCCCACACCGGGCTCGACGTGTTCGGCGAGGTGCTGGCCGCCCATCCACGGCTGCCCGTCGTGCTCGCCCACGCCGGGATGCCGGACTTCGCCGACGCGCTGGACCTCGTCCGGCGGCACGAGCGGGTGTGGATCGACACGACGATGGTCGGGACGGCGTTCAGCGAGCGGTTCGCGCCGCTGCCGCGCGACTGGCCCGCGCGCCTCGTCGACGTCGCCGACCGGGTCGTGCTGGGCACCGACTTCCCCAACATCCCCTACGCCTACGCCGAGCAGGTCGCCGCGGTCGCGGGCTGGGCGGCGGCCGACGACCGCCTCGGCGCCGACTGGCTGCACGCCGTGCTGCACGACACGCCCGCCCGGCTGCTGCGGGTGGAGTAGCATGGTCGAGTCGTCCCGAAGGGGGTGAACGGTCTCGACTCCGGACGTCGATCAAGGTGAAGCGTGCCGAGGAAGGCGACGATGATCTCGCAAACCACCCGTCGCAAAAAATACAAGCGCCGACTCCAGTCGCGCTGACTTCGCCCTCGCCGCCTGAGCGAGTGCGAGTCTGTCGGACCGCGGGTGCTCCCGCCGCGGAACCCGGCATCAGCTAGGGGGCTCACCCGTCCACCCGGTCGCGGGGTGGACGGGGACACCGCACAGCGACTGGGATCGTCACCCCGGCTCGTCCGCGTGACCGGGGGATCCGAGCAGAGGCAGAGCGGACTGCGCACGGAGAAGCCCTTGTGACACGACGGAGGACCCGGGTTCGATTCCCGGCACCTCCACCGAAGATCAACAAGCGCCCCGGGTCGGAGGATGACCCGGGGCGCTTGTCGTGGCCTCCGCCCAAGAGCATGAATCTGCTGTCCGAACAGCAAGTCGGTGCTCTTGGCCATGTGCCCGACCGCGGTGAGCACCCCAGGCCAGGACGTCGAGTGGATGGTTGGGCACGATTATGGCGACGACGAAGTGCTGGGGCTGCGAGACGATCAGCGCGATCGCCGCCCACCACGGGATCACCCGCCACAGTGCCACGCCGAGGAGCACGACGCCGAGGATGTGGCCCGCGACGAACAGCGTGGTCGCGGTGGAGGCGACGGGACCTCGTCGATCGCCGACAGGAGGGCGACGGTGGTTGTTGTCGGCAGCCC
>CAVSJZ010000028.1:0-44660 GCA_963728105.1 uncultured Actinomycetota bacterium
TTTTTTCCTGTTGCTTTGGACGACTACGTATTGCTGACCCAAGAAGGTCGAACGCAAGCTCGGGCACCTCATGCGGCGCAAGCACGGCGGGCGACGGGCCCCGGTACCGCGGCACCGCCCGCGTCGAGGCCGACTTCCGGCTGCTGGCCGCCGCGACCAACCTGGCGCGGATGGCCGTGCTCGGGGTGCGCGGAACGACCCAGGGATGGGCGGTCGCGGCCTGACCAGCACCAACAGAACTCGAACCCGGGCTCGACCCCGCCCAGGAGCGGACGACCCAGGCGCCCACACGGTTCAGCCGAACCGGCTCCACGTCTCAGCCCGGCCCGCATGGGAGCCCCTATGGCCCACCCACCCGGCAGAGCCACACTCGTTTCAGCCGTTCGACACCAGCCACCTAGCCCTCCGAGGGGCGAGCTCTCGGCCCGCCGCTTACGGCGTGCGTCTGACGGGCAGCGGACGGCGTCCAGCGGTATACCGAACGGCACATCCACGATGAGGCCGTATCGCGCCGGATGGTTTCGCCCGTTCGCCGGTTGCACGACAGGCGGACAGCCCGATCCGAGCACGCGCCGTGAGCAACGCCCGACCGCCCGGCGTGCCGCTGATCCGATCGGTCCGGCAACGGCGCCGGGCATCGCGCCCGCCGTCGCTCACCGACCGGTGGCCGCACGGCGGTCACACCCCGCGATCGTTCCCCGGTGCGCCGATCGGCCCCGCGCCGCGGTGCAAGGCGGCGGCGCAGCCGACTCGGCTCCTGGATGCCGCGCGCGACCAGCCAGGCCGCGGCGGGCACCGGTGCCGGCGGGCGGGCTCCCCCGCTGCCCGGCGCGGTCTGATGCGCGGCCTCGTCAGCGAGTACGCGAGCGACCCGGTCGACGAGTACGTGGTCGGTACCCCGTGGGCCCTGCCGCTTACGCCTCCGCTGGCGCGCCGCCGTCGCCGTCGCCTGTCCCGGCGATCTCGGCGTCCTCGATCCCGAGCACCTCGGGGCGCGGAAGCGGAGGCCATCTCGGGCGCGGACTCGGACTCCGGGGCGACCGCGACTCATGGGAGGAGCCGAGCCCGGGTGCCGGTGGCGGGTGCCGACTCGGGATCGGGTTCGGGGATCGGGCTCGGTCAGAACGGTGGCGGATCGGGGTCGGGACTCGTCGTGGCCGTCGAGGTGGCGGGGACGGGTGTTCGCTGCGGCGAGTTCGTCGGCTGGGGGTTGTCAGGTGGTGGGGGGTGCTGCGGGCGATCGGCGCGGTGGTCGACGGGGTGGCTGGTGTAGCGGTGTCCGGTGGGGGTGGTCCAGACGCAGGTGCGGTCGGGTCGGAGCAGGACGTGCCAGCCGCTGTGTTTGAGGTCGTGGTGGCGTTCGCACAGTGAGCAGAGGTTGTCCTCGCTGGTGGTGCCGTGGTGTTGGCGGGCGATGACGTGGTCGAGTTCGCAGGCGGTGGCGGGTCGGGAGCAGCCGGGGTAGCGGCAGTGTCCGTCGCGGGCGCGGACGAACCCGGCCAGTGCGGTGGGTGGGCGGTAGCGGTGGTGTCCGAGGTCGAGGAGTTGGCCGGTGGCGGGGTCGGTGAGCAGGCGTCGCCAGGTGCTGGTGGGGTCGGCGGCGATCTCGCGGGCGACGGGGGCGGGCAGGGGTCCGTGGCCGGTGAGGTGTGCGGGTTCGTCGTCGAGGCCCATGAGGGTGGTGATGGGGACGGTGACGTGGATCAGTGGTCGGTGCGCGGAGACCGGGGCGGCCGCGACCCGCTGTGGCTGGCCGGTGGTCGGGGGGCTGGCGCCGGTCGGGTCGGCGTCGATGGCGGCTGCGGCTGTGGCGGTGTCGGTGGTGGTGGTGAGGCGTCCGGTGAGCAGGGCGGCCAGGACGTCGGCGCGGCGGCGGTCCATCGAGCCCCGCCCGCGCCCCGACCCGCCCGCGCCGCTGCCGCCGCTGCCGTTGGTGCTGCTGTCGCCGCCGTCGCTGTGGCCGGTGTCGGGGTGTAGGCCGCGGGCGAGGCGGGTGACCCATTCGAAGGAGGCGGTGGCTTCGGCGGCGGTGAGGTAGGCCGAGAGGGTGGCCATGCCGTCGGGGCCGGGGTAGAGCTCCACTCGCCGTTGTCGGCGGGCTTTCTGGTGGCGCTGCTGCGGGTCGGGGACCACGGCGTGCAGGGCGCGGGTGATCGCCGCGCGGAGTTGTCCGCGGGTCTGGCCGGGTGCCTTGGGCAGGACGCGGGTTTGGACGGCGGTGGCGGTGGGGTCGTCGTAGGGGGCGAGCAGGTCGGTGATCAGGCGGGCCCGGTCGGGGCAGATCCGGCCGGTCTCGAGCAGGTCGCGGGTGGGGCGTAGGGCGTCGGCGAGGCGGTCGGCGCGGGTGGTGAGGGTGTCGGCGGCGCCGGGGGCCAGGGTCAGGGCGAGGCCGATCTCGTCGGCGGCCCATGCGCGTTGGGCCGGGGACTGGCCGGTGGGGTCGGTCGCGTGGGCGGCGGGGCGCACGGTGCCGTCGGCGGGGCGGGTGTGGAAGGTGGCCATCAGCGCGTACTGGCGGGCGGTGGCCCAGGCGATCAGGTGTTGGTAGCCGATCACAGCGTCGAGGAGGTCGGCGGCGCGCAGGTGGTCGGGGATGGCGGTGGCGTGGTCGAGTTCGAGGGCGAGCAGGCCGGTGGGCAGGGTGTTGGCCGGGGTGGGTGGTGGGTCGGTGCCGGTGGTGTCGGGCCAGGGTCCGGGGCTGTTGGTGGGGCTGATTGCGATCATGCGTTCTACGGTAGCGGCGGGGACCGACACTTTCGGCGCTCCACCCGAGCACCGGCATCATGCAGCGACGATCACGAGCCGGCGACCGGTCGGGTGGCCGAGCGGCCCGTGCCGGGGCCTGGTCGGCTGCGCGGATCGAGATCGCCGGCGACCCTCGGCTCCGGCTCGTCGCCCACCGGCGACGCGCAGCTCGCCTGAAGCCCTGATCGGCGTTCTCGTCCCGGCCGCAGCCCGGCCCCGGCCGGTGCGGGCACGGCGGTCCGGCCGCGAACGCCGCACGTCTCGGCGGCACCGACGGCTTCAGTGCGGCGTGCCCGGCCGTCCGGCGTCGAGTGAGCCGTTCACCGTCGCGCAGTCCGCGGCGAGGAATTCGGCGATCGCCGCCAGATCGCGATCGGGCGATCCGGCCGGGTGCGCAGCCGTGGCCGCGATGAGCGGCTGGGGAGATCGGCGCGCAGCGCCCGGCGGTGTCCTCGGTCATGCGGATCAGCGTCCCCACCGGCGCTGCGGATCGGCGTCGCGGCGGACGTAGCCGGCGGACGTAGCCGGCGGACTCGAGCCGGTCGATCACCGTGCTCGTCGCTCCGGTGGACTTCCGAGCGCCTCGGCCAACCGGGGGGCGCGATCTCCCTGGCGCGGCCGACGACGTCGAGCTCCCGCTGGTCGGTCCGGTTGAGGGACAGGCACTCCGCGGCGAACTGGTCGAGCCGGTCCTGGGCCAGTGAGAGGGCGCGCAGCTCGGCCAGCACGCGCCGAACAGCCGGGTCGCTCCCTGCCGGCTCGCCCGGATCCCCGCCGCCCGTGGCGTCGCGGGAAATGAAGGCGTCACCGAGCGCGCATCGACGGCCGGCGACCGAGTGAATGCGACGGGCAGGCGGCCTCGCGGGCCGGGCCCTGCTCGTCACGATCCCGCCTTCGCGGGCTGGTCAGGTCCCGCCACGACGCCCGCCGCGATCACCGCCCACGCCGCCGACCACGCGACGTCGTTCTACGTGAGCGGGTGGCTGCAGGTCACCGGACCGCTCGCGAGCGTGGTGCTGTTCCTGACCCTCGTCAGGCTGGCCGGGGCGCAGAGCGAGCTGGCCGGCCTGGCCACCGTGGTTGGGAGCGCGCTGCTGCTGGCCGTGGTCTGCGTCGAGGCCGCGTTCCTGGCAATGGTGCCGATGGCCGTCGCGTCGGCGACCGGACCGCCGCGACGACGAGTTCCTGCTGTCCAACCGCGTCTTCGTCCGGATCTTCCCGCCCGCGCCCGCGCCGCTCGTCCTCGCGGGTGTCGGCTGCGTCCTGCGCGGGCACGCCGTCCTCCCGGGACCGTTCGCCCCGACCGCTCTCACGGTCGCGGCCGGGTTCGTCGTCGCCGGGGTCGCCGCGATCATCGAAGGCCCGGGCCCACTTCACCGACCCTCCCCGGCCCGGGGCGCGGGCCGGCCGAACACGACCCAACGCATCGCGCAGTACAGGAACACGCCCTCGCAGGCGCCGGCGACGATCCGCGCCACCCGGTAGTCGACGCCGGCGCGCGCGAGGCGCACACCGACGCCCAGCAGGATGCCGACGAAGTTCACGACCATCACGACGACGTACACGGCCGTCTGGCGGCCGAGCCGGCCGTGCGAGCGGAAGTTGAGCACGCGGTTGAGCACGAAGCTCAGCCCGAACGCGACCGCGTACGCCACCGTGATCGCGGTCGGGACCGGCCAGCGCAGGCCCCGTGCAGCAGGCTCAGCACGCCCAGGTCGACGGCGAAGGTGAACCCGTTGATGACAGCGAACCCGACGGCGCTCGGCCCGACGACCCGGGACAGACCCCACGGCAGCCGGCCCGCGACCGCCGCGCACAGCCGCGCGAACCCCTGCACGCCACTGTCGCGGACCCGGGCGAACAGCACGTGACGTCGGCGGGTCCGTCCGGCGCGAGACACGCGTGCCGGTAACGCCTGCGGGTCGCGTCCCGAACGTGTCGGCGGGTGCGGCCCCGTCCACCTGCCGCACCCGGCAGCGCCCGCCGGTGATCGCCCCCGCGTTTCCCGGCGGGCGCTGCACCCGGTCTCCGGCAGGACCGGACGGTGCGGCGCCCTACTCCCTTCCCGGCGGCCGGCCCCGCTCGCGCCCGGCGACCCGAACCCGCCCAGACCCGACTCGCGGCCTGGCTCAGCGCCCAACTCCGCCCGGCCCACACCCCGACTCGCGGCCTGGCTCAGCGCCCAACTCGGCCCGGCCCACACCCCGACTCGCGGTCTGGCTCAGCGCCCGACTCGACCCTGCGCGATCCTCACCGCGCCGGCCGGCGGCCGCGCACCTCCCGCCACAGGCTGGCCGGCAGGACGAGCGCCACGGCGACCGGCAGCACCCACCACGCCGGCACCCCGACGGCGGCGAGCACTCCGGTGAGCCCGAGCGCGACGACCACGGCGACGGCGACCCGCCAGTCGTCACCGACGACGAAGTCGTACCAGAACCGCCCGAAGGCGCGCAGCCGAGCGGTCACCCGGCCACCGCCGCGCGCCCGGCCCGCCGCAGCAGCGCCGTCAGACCCAGGGCGAACAGCGCGACGGCCGGCACGATCACCAGCAGCGCCGCGTCCGACCCAGGCCACTCCGCGCCCGCGCCCTCGGCGCCCCAGAAGACGCCGAACGCGGTGAGCATGACCCCGACGACGAACTTCAGCGTGTTCTCCGGCACCCGCGCCAGCGGCGCGCGCACCGCGACCCCGGCGGCGGCGACGGCCACGACGGCGAGGACGGCGGCGAGCGCGGCCAGCGGCACGTCGTGCTGGTTCGCCCCGAACGTCAGCGCGATGAACACGACTTCCAGCCCCTCCAGCACGACGCCCTTGAACGACAGCGTGAACGCGTACCAGTCGGCGACCATCCCGCGACCCTCCGCGGGGGCGGCCCTGGCCGCGGCCGCCTCGGCGGCGTAGATCGCGTCCTCGTCGTGCAGCGCCTTGAGCCCGCTCGCCCGCAGCACGGCCTTGCGCAGCCACTGCAGGCCGAACACGAGCAGCAGGCCGCCGACGACCAGGCGCAGCCAGGACAGCGGGATCGCGGTGACCGCGGGCCCGAGCACCGCCACGACCACGGCCAGCAGCGCGACGCCCGCGAGCACGCCGGTCAGCGCCGACCGCCAGTCGCGGCTGGTCCCCGCGGCCAGCACGATCGTCAACGCCTCGACGGCCTCGACCGCGCAGGCCAGGAAGACCGCCAGGAACAGTGCGGTGCCGCCCACCGCGTCACCTCCCCGACCGACCGGCGCCGGACCTAACGTAACAGCGGATGGATCACCGGCAGAAGACGTCGCCGACCCGCTGCCGGGCTGTCGCGCCCGGCAGCGGGTCGGCTTCCCGCCCCTACGAGGTGGACGCGGACTTGACGAACTGGTCGGTGTAGGTCGCGTCGAGCGTGATGCTCTTGCCCTTGACGTCGGGGTTGAACGACGACAGGACCGTCAGGCAGGTCTGCGGGCCGCCGGCCGGCATGAGCCCGTTGGGGTTGTAGATGCCCTTCTCGCTGTTGAGGGCCTGCACGTAGGCGGCCTTGCCGACGCCGGCGTAGTAGTCGGCCGGCATCTTGTCGGCGATCTCGGCGGCGGAGTGCTGCTGGATCCACGTCAGCGTCATGACGTAGGCGTTGACGAGCTTCTGCACGACGTCCGGGTGGCCCTGGACGTAGGCGGTCGACATGTACAGCGACGTCGCCGGGTACGGACCCCCGAAGGCCTGCGTCGCGCCGGCCGCGGTGCGCGCGTCGTAGATGATGTAGGCGTCGTTCTTCTGCAGCAGCTGGGAGACGGTCGGCTCGGTCGTCATCCCGCAGTCGATGTTCTTGTGCTCCATCGCGCCGATGAAGGTGGCGCCGGCCTGCACGCCGATGCGGTGGGTGCTGGCCGGGTCGACGCCGTTCTTCTGGGCCAGGAACTGGGTGAGGAAGTCGGTCGAGGAGCCGGTGTCGGTGATGCCGAGGTTGCGGCCCTTCCAGTCGGCGGCCGAGCTGACCTGGCCCTTGAGGTCGGTGCGGCACAGCTCGACCTCGCCGGGCACCTGCAGCATCGACACGACCGACTCCGCTGACTTGCCGATGCCCTGCAGTGCGATGGTGTGGTCGTAGAACCCGCCCACCCCGTCGACCTTGCCGGCGAGCATGTCGGTGGTGGCGTCGACGCCGGCGGGCTCGTCGCTCAGCGAGACGTCCAGGCCCTCCTTCGCGTAGTAGCCCAGCTGCTGGGCCAGCATGAACGGCAGGTAGATCTGCTTGTTCAGGCCGCCGACCATGATGCTGACCTTGGCCCCTCCCGCGGCGCCCGCCTGCTGCGTGGTGGGCTTGCCGCTGGCGTTGTCGGCACATCCGGCGACGGCCACGGCCAGGCAGGCGGCGGCCGCGACGGCCAGTCGTCGGGCGATCATGGGTCCTCCTCGGTGGGATCGGGTGGGTCTAGAGGTCCGGTCCGGACAGCTGGGTCGGGCGCCAGCGCAGGAGCCGGCGCTCCAGGCGCGTGATGAGCCACTCGGCGAGCAGGGCGACGATCGCCATGATCACCATGGCGGCCCAGACGCCGTTCGCGTCGAAGGTGCCCTGGGCGTTGCGGATGAGCTGGCCGAGCCCCTGCTCGGCGCCGATGAACTCGCCGACGATCGCGCCGATCAGGGCGAAGCCGAACGCGACGTGCAGGCTGGCGACGATCCAGGTGAACGCCGAGGGCAGCACGACCTGGCGGGTGATCTGCCAGCGCGAGGCGCCCAGCACGGCGCAGTTGGCGATCAGGTTGCGGTCGACCTCGCGGGTGCCCTGGAACGCGTTGAAGAACACCCCGAAGAAGACGAGCACGATGACCAGGAGCACCTTCGACTCCAGGCCGAGCCCGAACATGATCACGAAGACCGAGCCGAGCACGATGCGCGGGATCGAGTTGAGCACCTTGATGAACGGCCCGAAGACCTCGGCGAGCACGGGGACGCGGCCCAGCGCGATCCCGCAGACGACGCCGAGGACGGTGCCGATCACGAAGCCGATCACCGCCTCCTCCAGCGTGACGGCGATCTGCGCGCCGAGCGAGCCGATGGCCGTGCCCTGGGTGACCCAGTCGACGAGCCGGCCGACGATGCCGCTCGGCTCGCCGAACAGGACGGGGTCCAGTACGCCGGTGGCCGACAGCAGCTGCCATCCGCCGAGCAGGACGACGAGGACCAGCGCCTGCATGCCGTGCACGAGCAGGCGGTGGCGGGCGCGGGCGCCGCGACCGCCGTCGGGGGTCACGGTCTCGTCTTCGGGTCGCGTCCCCGTGCCCTGCTCCGTCGGGGACGCGGTGGTGAAGGCGTTCACGAGGCCACCGCCGAGCCCGTGGTCTGCGCGTACGCGGCGTCGACCTCGGCGCGCAGGGTGTCCCAGATGCGGTGGTAGAGGTCGACGAAGGCCGGCTCGAACCGGATCTCCTGCACCACCCGGGGACGGGGCAGGTCGACGCGGAAGGAGGCCTTGACCGTCGCCGCCGGGCCCGCCGTCAGGACGACCACGGTGTCGGCGAGCGCGATCGCCTCCTCCAGGTCGTGGGTGACGAAGACGACCGTCGGGCGGGTCAGGTCCCACAGGGACAGCAGCTCGGTCGACATCTTCGCCCGCGTCTGGACGTCCAGCGCGCTGAACGGCTCGTCCATGAGCAGGATGCGCGGCTCGGTGATCAGGCACTGGGCCAGCGCGACGCGCTTGCGCATGCCGCCGGAGAGCTGGTGGGGGTAGCGGTCCTCGAAGCCGGCGAGCCCGACGCGGCGCAGCCAGTCCCTGGCCGCGCGCAGGGCGTCGGCCTTCGGGACGCCGTGGAACCGCGGGCCGGCCGCGACGTTGTCCAGCGCGGTCTTCCACGGCAGGACCGCGTCGTTCTGGAACATGAACGCCGCGTGCGGGGTGATCCCGGAGACCGGCTGCCCGTCGACGAGCACCTGCCCGGCCGACGCCGTCTCCAGCCCGGCGACCAGCGTGAGCGTCGTGGACTTCCCGCAGCCGGTCGGGCCGACCACGGCGCAGAACTCCCCCGGCGCCACCGACAGGTCCAGCCCGCGCAGGGCCGTGTACGTGCCCCCGGTCGGGGTGCGGAAGCGCTTGGTGGCGCCGACCAGCTCGATGGCCGGGGTCCCCCCGTGGCGGGTGGGGCTTGCGGGCATGCCGACCGTCCTCCCTGACGCCTGGTGCCGTGCTGCCGTGCCGATATGTCCGGGGACGGTAGGGAGGGCGCACGGCGCTGTCAGGACTTCTGCGGGTTGGCGGCGAACC
The DNA here is from genome assembly GCA_963728105.1 of uncultured Actinomycetota bacterium. GTDB lineage: Bacteria > Actinomycetota > Actinomycetes > Mycobacteriales > Pseudonocardiaceae > Pseudonocardia. The sequence continues at coordinate 8,987 of CAVSJZ010000028.1, forward strand.
CCGCGATAGCGACCGTTTCGCTCGTTCTGCTCAGCTGTCCTTGTCATCGGCGGGCGCAGGTGCTGTGCTCTCCGGCACCCGTGTTCACCGGTGACCGGAGGGGGCGACGCCGGCCATGCGACGCTCGCAGACGCTGGCGTCGCGGATCCTCGTCGCCGTGCTCGCGATCCTCGTCATCACCGTCGGGCTCGGCGTCGTGCTCGTCCTGCGCGACGACGGCCAGGCCCTCGACCAGGACTACGAGCAGCGCGCGGTCGGCATCGCCGAGACCGTCGCCCAGGACCCCGAGGTCGCGACGGCCGTGCTCGCCCGCGACCGCGACCACGTGCTCAACGCGCTCGCGGCCCGGGTCGCCGCCGCCTCCGGGGCCGCGTACGTCGTCATCACCGACCGGGAGGGCGTCCGGTTCTCCCACCCGAACCCGGCCCTGATCGGGCAGCGCCTCGAGGAGCCGGTCGCGGTGCTCGACGGGCGGCCCCACACCGGTATCGACCCGGGCAGCCTCGGCCGCTCGGCGAACGGCAAGGCGCCGGTGCGGGACTCGGGCGGCACCGTCGTCGGGCAGGTCTCGGTCGGCATACTGGAGTCCGACGTCGCGGACCAGTACCGGTCCGAGGCGCTGGCCATCGCGCTCTACGCGCTGCTCGTACTCGCGATCGGGGTGGCCGCGTCGTGGCTGCTCGCCCGGTCGGTCAAGCGGCTGACGTTCGGGCTGGAGCTGCACGAGTTCGCCGCGCTGCTGCAGGAGCGCGAGGCCATGCTGCACGGCATCCGGGAGGGCGTCGTCTGCCTCGACGACCGCGAGCGGGTCACCGTCGTCAACGGCGAGGCGGAGCGCCTGCTGGGGCTGGGCCCCGACGCGGTCGGCCGCCGGGTCGACACCCTCTTCCCGGGCGGGCGGCTGCCCGACGTGCTGGTCGGGCGCGTCCAGGGCAACGACCTGGAGGTGCTGACCGACGACGCGCTGCTGGTCGTCAACCGCCGCCCGGTCGCCCTCGGCGGGCGGTCCGTCGGTTCGGTCGTGACGCTGCGGGACCGGACCGAGGCCGTGTCCCTGCTCCGCGAGCTGCGCGCGCTGTCGGGGCTCACGTCGACCCTGCGCGCGCAGGAGCACGAGTACGCCAACCGCCTGCACACGATGAGCGTGCTGCTGGACATGGGCGAGATCGGCGAGGCTCGCGAGTACCTCGCGGAGCTGGCGACGGGCTCGCTCGGGCGCGCCGAGGACCTGCGGGCGCGGATCCACCCGCCCGCGGTCGCTGCGCTCGTCACCGCGAAGATGGCCGTCGCCGCCGAGCACGCCGTCACGCTCGTCGTCAGCCCGACCTCGCGGCTCGACCAGCCCCGCGCCCGCGCCGCCGACCTCATGACGATCCTGGGCAACCTGATCGACAACGCGCTCGACGCCGTGGCGGGACGGCCCGAGCCGCGCACGGTCACCGTCGAGCTCGCCGACGACGCCGACGGCGTGCGGCTCGTCGTCACCGACAGCGGGCCGGGCATCGCCGCCGACGACCCGTCGGTCGTGTTCACCGACGGCTGGTCGACCAAGCCGGAACGCGACGGGCTGCGCCGCGGCCTCGGCCTCGCTCTCGTCCACCGCATCGTCCGCCGCTCCGGCGGCACGATCGAGGCCCGTCCGGGCGCCGGCGCCCGCTTCGAGGTCCGGCTCCCGCCCGCGCGCGTCCCGACCTCTCCCGCGATGGCCCCGCCGTGACCACGCCCGGGATCGCCACCCTCGTCGTCGACGACGACTTCCGCGTCGCGCGGGTGCACGCCGCCGCCGTCGACCGGGTCCCCGGCTTCCGCTGCGTCGCAACCGCCCACACCGCCGCCGACGCCCGCCGCCTGGCCGCGCAGCACCGCCCCCAGCTGCTGCTGCTCGACATCTACCTGCCCGACGAGGACGGGCTGACCCTGCTGCGGTCCCTCCACGCCGGCCCCGAGCCCGTCCCGGACGCGCTGGTGATCACCGCCGCCCAGGACGTCGAGACCGTGCGCTCGGCGATGCGCGCCGGCGCCGTGTACTACCTGGTCAAGCCGTTCACGTTCACCCAGCTGCGCGAGCAGCTGGAGGCCTACCGCCGCTGGCACGCCCAGCTCGACGCCGCGACCCGCGCCGACCAGGCCACCGTGGACCAGCTCTACCGCGCGCTGCGCACCGCCCCGCCCCCGCCGGGCCGGCGGCTGCCGCCCACGATGCGCAAGGTCCTGGGCTGCGTGCGCGAGGCCGCCCGCCCCCTGTCCGCGGCCGACGTCGCGGCCGAGCTGGGCATCAGCCGCCCCACCGCCCAGCGCTACCTGTCCGAGCTGGAGCGGCGCCAGGCCGTCGAGCTGGTCCTGGAGTACGGCTCGCCCGGCCGGCCCAGCCACCTCTACCGCTCGGCCGGCCCGCCGACCTGACCGGTTCCGGCCGACTTCTCCTGGCCGCCCGGAAACGCACACCGTGACCGTTGGCAACCCTTCTCCCCCGCTCGCGCAACTGCCGCCGCGGACCGGCCTCTTCCAGTCTTGCTGCACCCCGGTCGGGGTGCCACCCAGGTCGCGCGACGACCGACACCGAGAGGACCACCACGATGCGCACCAGATCCGCCCGCCGCCTCGCGCTCACAGCCGCCGCCACCGTCGGCCTGCTCGGCGCGGGCACCGCGCTCCCCTCCGCCGCCTTCGCAGCGAGCCCGGCGGGGAACGCCGGCACCAGCGCGACAGCGGCCGCGGCCACCACCAACGCGCTGCTCACCGCGATCAACGACGCCCGCCTGCACCCCGAGAAGTACCCTCCCCACGGCAACACCGCGGGAGCGAAGATGACGGCCTGCCCGCCCCGTTCGGCTACTCCGCCGCGCTCTACCGCGGCGCCTCGGACCACGACAAGTACCTCGCCGGCCAGCCACTCGCCTGGGTCAACACCTCCGACCACATGCACCGCGACCCCAACGGCGCCCTGGCCTGGGAGAACAACGGGCACATCGCGGCAGCCGGCTTCAACAGCGCACGCGCGGAGATCGTCGCCGACGGCTACGCCACCTCCGCGGCGGCGGTCCGCGCCTGGATGCAGGACGACGCCGGGTCCGCCTGGGGCCACCGCAACATCATCCTCAACTGCAGCCTGAACCACGCGGGAGCGCCCACTACGCCGGCGGCCCCGCGGGGCACTACTACACGGGCGACATGGGCAACCCGTAAGCCGGTCGGTGGGCCCGGGCGGGGCACGGAGCGCGGCAGGGCCCGGCGGGCCCGCTCACGGCCCGCCGACCTGCCCGGACCTCCCGGACGCCCGCAGCCGGAACAGGGTCGGGAGCAGCAGCATCGCCAGCAGGCCGCCGGCCAGCGACAGCGCCGGGAACCCGGCGTCGGCCATGACGACCCCCGACACCGCGCCGCCGCCCGCCCCCGCGAGCGCGATCAGGACGTCGACCGCGCCCTGGACCCGCGCCCGGTTCGCGGTGACGGTCCCGTCGACCAGCAGCGCCGTCCCCGAGATCAGGCCGAGGTTCCAGCCCAACCCCAGCAGGGCCAGCGCCAGTATCAGCAGGCCCAGCGAGTCCGCCGGCGCCACCGCCGCCGTCACGCCCGCCGCCAGCAGGGTCACCCCCGCCGCGACCGCCATCGGCACCCGCCCGACGCGGTCCACGAGCGGGCCCGTGACGAGCGAGGGCAGGTACATCGCGGCGACGTGGATGCCGATGACCAGCCCGACCTCGCCCAGGCCGTGCCCGTGGGCGCGCATGTGCACCGGGGTCATCGTCATGATCGCGACCATCGCGATCTGGGTCAGCACCATCACCGTCGCGCCGACGACGACGCCCGGCCCGAACAGCGGGCCGACCGCCGCCCGCGCACCCGTCTCCGCGCGGACGGCGGCCCGCCGGTCCAGCTGCCGCGCGACCAGGAACGGGTCGGGACGCAGCAGGGCGAACAGCACCGCCCCCGCCGCCAGGTACGCCACCGCCGCCAGCAGGAACGGGCCCGTCAGCGGCGGCAGCCCCAGCGCGGCCGCGAACCGGCCAAGCGGCTCGACCAGGTTCGGGCCGGCGACGGCCCCGAGCGTCGTGGCGACCATCGCCAGGCTGATCGCCGCCCCGCGCCGGGTCGGGGCCGCGAGATCGGTGCCGGCGTAGCGCGCCTGCAGGTTCGTCGCGGTTCCCGACCCGTACACCAGCGCCGACACCAGCAGCAGCGGGACGCTCCCGGTGACCGCCGCGACGACCACGCCGATGGCGCCGATCCCGCCCGCCGCGAACCCCAGCCCGACACCGGGCCTCCGCCCGTACCGCTGGGTGACCCGCCCGATCAGGAACGCCGCCAGTGCCGAGCCCAGCGTGAACAGGGCCACCAGCAACCCCGACAGCGCGTCGGAACCCAGCATCTGCTGGGCCAGGAGCGCCCCGACCGTGACGCCGGCTGCCAGCCCGGCGCCGCCGAGGAACTGGCCGGCCATCACGACGAGGAGCACGCGGCGCTGCAGCGCCGCACGGGCTTCCCCGTCGGCCTCGATCCGCTCGACCGCGCTCGCGTCGGTCCCGGTCACCGGGTCGTCACGCGCAGGGTGTGCTCCCCGGTCCGTCGCCACATCCGTACCCTGCTCACCGCGCGGCCGCGCGTCCACCCGGATGCCGCGCCGTCCACCGCCGCCGGTCCGCCCGGTCAGGCCGTGGCCCGGACGTAGCGCGTGCCCAGCCGCCCGGTGCCGGTCTCGGCGACCGCGCCGAACCCGGCCGCGCGCAGCAGGTCGAGGACGGCGCGGCCGAACCGCTCCGGCTCGGGTGCCCGACGACGCAGCAGGCGCCCGAGGTGCGCACCGGGTCCATGGCCGTGCTCGGCCATGTCGACCAGGTGCAGCCGGCCGCCGGGGCGCAGCACCCGGCGCGCCTCGGCGAGGGCCCGCGCGGTGTCGGCGTCGTCGAGGTGGTGGAGCATGAGCGAGGACAGCACCCGGTCGACGCTGCCGTCGGGCAACGGCAGGCTCGCCGCGCTCGCCTGCTCCCACCGGACGCCCACGCCGGCGCGCGCGGCCTTCCGGCGGGCCCGCTGCAAGGCCAGCGGGTCGGGATCGACCCCGACCACCCGTGCGGACCGGTACGAGCGGGCGGCCAGCAGGGCCAGCTCTCCGGTCCCGCATCCGATCTCCAGCACGTCCTGGCCGTCGGCGAGCTCGGCCTGCTCCAGCAGCGTCCGGTGGATGCGCGGCACCCCCATCAGGCGCGTGAACGGGTCGTAGAGCGGCAGCAGGGCGTCGTGGCCCATCGCCGGGAGGTAGCTGTGCTGGTGGCCGGCCATGTCCGTCCTCCGAGGAATGTGTGACGATGCTGCGGTACGGCTGGAAGCCTCACAGGCGGTGGAGCTGCGACCAAGGGTCGATGCGTGGCGACAGGTGGACTTTCTTCCGGTGGCCCGGTCCTGACCGGTCGCCGCGCAGGCGTGCCCCTCTACGCCCATCGCCGGGTGCCCGGCGTCCCGCCGGTCGGGGTGCTGCGCGTCCGCGGTCACCAGGGGCATCCGGGTCCGGCGATCCCCCTGCATCCCCACGCCCACGACTTCCTCGTCCTCGTGCTGGTCGAGCGGGGCCACGGCACGCTGCGGCGGGAGGGCGCCGACCGGACCGTCGAGGCCGGCGACCTGCTCGTCATCGGTCCCGGCGAGGAGATCACGCCCGATCCCGCGCTGATGCGCGACGCGCACTTCACCGCCGTGCACTTCCCGGCCGACGTCGTCGCGGCGGAGAGCCTGCCGTCCTGGCGGTCGCACCCGCTCCTGTCCCCCTTCGTCCGCGGCATCGCCGGCGGGGTGGGCCAGCTGCACGTGCCCGAGGGGCGGCGCGCCGAGCTGGCCGAGCGGATCGCCGCGGTGGAGCACGAGCTGAGCCTGCGCCGCGACGGCTACGCCGAGGCGGTGCTGGCCCACCTCACGCTGCTACTGGTCGCCGTGTCCCGGCTGGCGGCCACGACGCCGGGTCCGGTGGCCCTGCGCGACGACGCGCTGCTCGCCGCCGTGTTCGACACCATCGAGCAGGGCTTCCGCCGGCCGCTGTCGCTGCGCGACGTGGCCGCGTCCGTCGGGCTCTCGCCAGGGCATCTCACGACCGTCGTCGGCCGTCGCACCGGACGGACGGTCGGGCAGTGGATCGACGAGCGGCGCATGACCGAGGCCCGCCGCCTGCTCGCCGGCACCGACCTCACCACGGGCGAGATCGCCGTCCGGACCGGCTTCACCGACAGCCGCTACTTCAGCCGCCGGTTCCGCTCGGCCCACGGCGTCACCCCCGCCGAGTGGCGACGGGTGGGCCGCGCCGCCGCGGCGCGTCAGCCCTCGCCGCAGACGACGTAGCCGTCGACGGTGCGCAGCCGGTCCGAGACCGGGCCGTCCGGCAGGGGACGCCCGAGGTCGCCGCCGCGCACCTCGCCGATCCACCTGTCGTGCTGGTACTCGTGGTTGATGATCGCGACCAGCAGGGTCTGCCCGATGATCCGCAGCTGCGCCGGCGCACCGACGTCACCGGCACCGATCGCCTCCAGCCGCGCGTGCACGCGCCCGGCGACCGTGTCCCGGAACTCACCCAGCCGGGCAGGCGTCGGCAACGGGAGCCGCAGCCGCTCGGGGTTCGCCGAGTCCATGACGCCGTCCAGGTCGGGCATCGGGCTCGGCTCCGCGGCCGTGAGGTTGCGGACCATGAAGTGCGCGACGTGCGCCTGATGACCGAGATGCCAGCCGATCGGGCTGAACTCCTCCTGCGGACGCCAGTGCAGCTCCTCGACGCTCAGGTCCCGCCACAGCTCGTCGGTGTAGGTGCGGGCCCGGTCGTACTCGGCCAGCAGCTCGGCGATCTCGAACATCGTCGTCCCCCGATCGGTCGGTGGCGGGTCGACCGCACCTCGACGATCCTTCCCGACACCCGGAGGGCGCGAAAGCGGGCTGTCGGCGAGACGTCGGGCACCGAGTGTCGCGAGTCGAAAGTTCCTTCACCGCTCTCGGCGGCCCGGACGCCCGCCGGCGGCGTTGCCGGTCCGGCCGGGTACGCCCGGTACGAGGCTCGGACCGGCGCCTTGCCGGCGACCGCCTGGACCACCGATACCGGCAAAGAACTTCCGACTCACGACACTAGGCTCGACGACGTGACGGCAGCGACCGCGACGCACCTCCCCGTCCTCGACCTGTCCCAGCTCGACCGGGGCGAGGCCGACGCGGCGGACTTCCGGGCCGCGTTGCGCGCGGCGACCCACGACCTCGGCTTCTTCTACCTCGTCGGGCACGGCATCCCCGAGGACGTCACGGCGCGGGCGTTCGCCGAGGCGACGCGCTTCTTCGCGCTCCCGCTCGCGGACAAGCAGCGCGTCGAGATGCTGGAGAGCCCCCACTTCCGCGGCTACACGCGCACGGGCGGCGAGCTCACGCAGGGCCGGGTCGACTGGCGGGACCAGATCGACGTCGCCGCCGAACGCGCCCCGTGCGACGACCCCGACGCACCCGCCTACATGCGCCTCGAGGGCCCCAACCTCTGGCCCGACGCGCAGCCCGCCCTGCGCGGGGTCCTCACCGACTGGGAGCGGCGTTGCACCGCGGTCGCGCGGCGGCTCCTCCGGTCCTGGGCGCTGGCGCTGGGCAGCCCGGCCGACGTCTTCGACGGCGCGTTCGGCGAGCGGCCCTCCACCCTGATCAAGCTCGTCCGCTACCCCGGCCGGGAGGACCGCGGGCAGGGCGTCGGCGCGCACAAGGACCCCGGCGTCCTCACCCTGCTGATGATCGGGCGCGGCCAGGGCGGCCTGCAGGTGGACAGCGCGGGCGGGTGGCTCGACGCCCCCGCCCTGCCCGGCGCGTTCGTCGTCAACATCGGCGAGCTCTTGGAGTTCGCGACCGACGGGTACCTCAAGGCGACCGTCCACCGGGTCGTCTCGCCACCGCCGGGCGAGACGCGCCTGTCCATCCCGTTCTTCTTCAATCCCGCGCTCGACTCCGCGATGCCCCGGATCACCCTGCCGCCCGCGCTCGCCGCCAGCGCGCGTGGCGTCAGCCAGGACCCGGAGAACGTCATCTCCGGCACCTTCGGCGACAACCTGCTCAAGGCGCGGCTGCGGGCCCATCCGGACGTCGCCGCCCGCCATCATCCCGATCTCGTCCCGGCGCGCCTCCCGGAGTAGGCCGCGGCCTCACGTGAAGGTGCACGTGCAGATGTGCTTGCATCGTCCCGTTCGCCGGACCATGATGACGCAGCGTAAGCAGAGTGCGGGCGCAGGCCGGGAGGTTGCGACATGTGGGGGGTTGTCCGGGAGCTCGCGCCGATGGTCCAGGTGTGGGGCACCCTCTTGGCCGAGCACCAGCCCGACGAGGCGGGGAGGTGTCGACGGTGCACGCGCGGAGGCACCGGGATCCCCGCCGTGGCGTGGCCCTGCCCGCTCTACGTGCTGGCGGACCAGGCGCGGGGCCAGCACACGCCCGCGGACGACGGCCGGAGCCGCTGACGCGCCGGGACCGCGGTGCTCGCCGGACCGACCGGCAGTGAGTTCGGGCCGGCCGTCAGGTCTAGGTGTCATGGGCATTCTCAGCGACCCGATGCCGATCTCCCTCGACGGCTACATCGAGGACGGGACCGGCAGCATCGCCTTCTCCGCACCGGACGACGAGGTGCACAGCTTCGCCGACCAGCAGGCCCGCGAGACGGCGGCGTTCCTGTTCGGCCGCGCCCTCTACGACGTCATGGAGGAGTTCCGGACGGCGCCGGAGCGGGCCGACGGTCCGAGGTGGAGGCCGAGTTCGCCCGCGAGTACGTCGCGACGCCGCGGATCGTGTTCTCCGACTCGCTGACGTCGGTGGCGCCCGGGTGCCGGCTCGTACGCCGCGCCGACGCGATCGACGAGGTCGTCCGGCTCAAGCAGGAGACCGACGGGGACCTGGCCGTGGGTGGCGCCGGCCTGGCCGCGTCGCTGCTGGACCTGGTCGACGAGTTCCGCCCGAGGGTGGTGCCGGCCTTCCTCGGCGGCGGCAAGCCGTACTTCCCGCCCGGCGCCGACCTGCGGCTGCGCCTGGTCGAGCAGCGCACCTTCCGCGACGGCACCGTCTGCCTGCGGTACGCGAGGACCGCCTGAGGACGGTGCAGTCCCCCGATGACACCGTCGACCTGCCGCCGCCCGGTCCTCGGGACTCCACGACTCCGGCCACTCGCCTGAGCCGGGCCGAACCGGTGCGTTGCAGACCCGTGTCGCGGGACGGCGGCCCCGCACGCCGATCAGGGTGGTGGCCAGGCCGGCGAAGATGGCGGCGACGAGGACGACGTACATGAGCTTGTTGTTGCGGGTGGCGGCCATGAAGACGGGCCCGGTGGTCTGCTCCAGCGCCGGCCGCTGCCGCTGCCTTGACCGCCGCCCGGGCCGCACGACCCAGGCCGGTCGGGCACCCGTCGTGCCTACCGCAGCACCGGGCAAGCGGAGTCAGGCGCCGGTCTTGGCGACGGTCAGCAGGACGACGGAGTCCTCGACCGCGGTGAGCCCGTGACGGCTGGCCGGCACGATCAGCATGTCTCCGCGACGGCCGTCCCATCCGGTCTCCGCGGCAGTCAGGTTCACCCGCCCCTGGAGCACGAGCAGGGTCGCCTCGCCCGGACTGTCATGCTCCTGCAACGAACAGCCCGCCCGCAGCGCGATCAGCGTCTGGCGCAGGCAGCGCTCGTGGCCGCCGTACACGGTGCGCGCGGCGCGGCCCGACCGCGACCTCCGAGCGTCGTCGAGCTGCTCGCGGGCCAGCGCGTCGAGAGACATCTTCTGCATGATCGGACTCCTCATCGGGCGGCGGCCCTTCCTGATGCTGCCCGCCCGGGCCGCATCTGTGGAGTGGCATCACCGACCTGGGCGGCAGGTCGGCTCGCGATGACGTCGGCCAGACCCTCGACGGCGCGGCCCAGCGCCCGGTCAACCGGCGCCGGGTACGGGGCGCGGTGCGCTCATCGGGCGCGGGCGGGCGCGCGGCCCCGGTAGGGAGTGGACGCGCCGTGGTGCTGCGGCCATGATTTCGCCATTGAGGACGGTGTACGTCGCGGCGACCCCGAGGTGACCGCGACCTCCCGACGACCGGCGCTCGTAATCGGGTTCAGGTGGTGGCGGTGGCGATGGTGGACCGGGAACCTGCGGCCGCGCTGCCGGCACCGCCGCCGATGTGCTCGCATCGGCCGGCGGACGGCCGGCACCGGATGCCGGGGGGTGAGGGCGGCGTGTTGGGCGCTGCGGTGGAGCTTCCCGTCGCCCTCGTGCTCACCACCGGGCCGGACCACGTGATCGAGCTGGTCAACCCGGCCGCGCGGCGGGCGCTGCCCGGCCTGGTCGAGGGGCGCCCGGTGACGGAGGCGCTGCCCGAGCCGGACCTGCTCGCCGCCCTGGACCGTGCGCTGCACCAGGGCGCGGCGGGAGCGGTCGACCTGGTCACGCCGGAGATGACGATCGGCTGCGTCCCGACGGCCGGGGGCGTGTTGCTGCACGCGGTGCCGGTCGGGGCACTCACCGCCAGAACGCGGGCGCGCTCAGCGGCGCTGCAGCAGCTCGCCGGCGCGCTGCTGGGCACGGCCACGCCCGAGGCGATCGGTCGGGTCGCGGTCACCACGTCGGCCGCCCTGCTGGGGGCGGACGCCGCGGCGATGTACTCCCGCATCGGCCCCACCACTCTCGGCGCGTTGTTCAGCACCGGGTGGCCACCCGAGACCCGGGCGCGGTTCCGCCGGGTGGAGCTGCGCCGGGGCCGGCCGCTCTCGGATGCGGTGCTCGACGGCGCGGCGGTGTGGATCGAGGACGCCGGGCAGTGGCGTGCGCGCTACCCGGACATGGCACCGCTCGGCACGGCCGGCGCCCGCGAGGCCACCGCCTGCCTGCCGCTGCGGGTGGAGGATCGCGACCTCGGTGCGATCGTGCTCAGCTTCGACACCCCGCACCTGTTCCGTGCCGACGAGCGCGCGCACCTGCACGCGGTGGCGGCGCTGTGCGCGCAAGCGCTCGACCGCGCCCGGCTGCTGGTGGTGGAGCACTCCGCACGCGTGGCGGCCGAACGCCAGCGCGACCGCATGGAGTTCCTCGCTCGCACCGCGCGGCTGATGGAGGCCCCGCTGTCGGTCGAGGAACGGCTGCAGCGGTTGGCCGACCTGGTGGTTCCCGAGCTGGCCGACTGGTGCGCCGTGCACCTGGTCCGGGCCGACGAGGTGGAGCAGGTCGCCGTCGCGCACGACGACCCCGCGAAGATCGACTTCGTGCTGCGGCTGCAGGAGCGCTATCCGCCCGACCCGAACGCGCCCGGAGGTGCCCTGCAGGTCACCCGCAGCGGCGAGCCGGCGTTCGTCCCCGACATCCCGGAACAGCTGCTGATCGACTCGGCGGTCGATGCCGAACACCTGGAGCTGATCCGCTCCATCGGGATGCGCTCGGCGATGGTGGTGCCGTTGGTGGTGCGTGGGCGCAGCCTCGGCGCGCTCACGCTGGTGCACGCCGAGTCCGAGCAGCGTTTCGACGAGCTCGACCTGGCCTTCGCCGGGCAGATCGCGGCCACCGCGGCCGTCGCTCTGGACAACGCCCGCCTCTACCAGCAACAGCAGCGCATCGCGGACACGCTGCAGGCGGCGTTGCTGCCCACCGGTCTGCCGGCCGCGCCGGGGTTGCGGCTGGCGGCCCGGTTCCGCCCGCAGTCCACCGACGGGCAGGAGGTGCTGGTCGGCGGTGATCTCTACGACGTGGTGGCGGCCCCGTGGCCGGGGCAGTGGGCGGTGGTCGTCGCCGACGTCTGCGGCAAGGGACCCGACGCGGCGACGCTGACCGCGCTGATCCGGCACACGCTCCGCGCCGAGGTGGCGCACGGGCTCGGCCCGCTCGATGCACTCCAGCGGCTCAACCAGGCGATGCTGCGGGAGGCGGGGGGCGCGGCCCGGTTCGCGAGCGTCGCGCACGCGCACATCGTCGTCGGCGACGGGGGGCAGGCCGCCGTCACGCTCGCACTGGCCGGGCACCCGCCCCCGCTCGTCCGTCGCCCCGGCAAGGACGTGGAGATCGTGGCGCCGTCGGGCACCGTGCTGGGCGTCTTCGCCGAGGTGGCCCTGACCTCCACGACGATCGCGCTGGGGCCGGGAGACATGATCGTGCTCTACACCGACGGGGTGACCGAGGCGCGCGGCGTGGACGGCTTCTACGGCACGCAGCGCCTCCTGCAGGTGGTGGCCGATCCCCGCCACCGCTGCGCGGACGCCGTCGCCGACGCGCTGCTCGACGACGTCGTGGCGTTCCAGCACGGCTCGTTGCGCGACGACGTGGCCGTGCTCGTGGTCGAGGCGGTGCCGGCATGACCACCACCCCGGGCGGCAGGATCGGCGGGGGCACCGTCGAGGTGGTGCTCGTCGGTGAGCTCGACATGGCCACCGCAGGCGACGCGGCCCGGCAGATCGAGCAGGCCGAGACCACCGGCCCCGACCTGCTGGTGATCGACCTGTCCCGGCTGGAGTTCATCGACTCCTCCGGTGTGCGCCTCGTGCTGCTCGCCCAGGAACGGGCCCGTGTCGGGGACCGCCGCGTCGCCGTCCGGCTGGGCAGCGGTCCGGCGCGACGTGTGTTCCAGGCGCTCGGGCTGCTGGACAGGCTGGACGTCCTCGCAGCGCCCAGCTGACGGGTCCCTGGCGCCGGTGGCATCGAGTTCCCCGGGGTCGGCGCGATCAGGCCGAGTCAGCACCGGCGTCCAGGGCGGGGTGCCGCGCCGTGGCGGGGCGGCTGTCGACGACGACCCCGGACCCGGCGCGCTTGGCCTGGTACATGGCCTGGTCGGCGACGTGCAGCACGGCGTGCGGGCTGGTCGCGTGGGTCGTCCAGGCCACACCGATGCTGGCGCGTACGCAGTGTTGGGGTCCGCGACCATGCGGCACGGGTTGGGCGAGGTCGCGGTGCAGGCGGTGGGCGAGCCGGGCCGCCGCGTGCAGGGCGGTCGTGGGAAGCAGGAGGGCGAACTCGTCGCCGCCGAGGCGGACCAGGACGTCGTTGCGGCGGGTCAGGGTCCGGAGCCGACGGGCGATCTCGATCAGGAGGGCGTCGCCGGCGTCGTGCCCGAGGGTGTCGTTGACGTGCTTGAACCCGTCGAGATCGAGGACGAGGACGGCCAGGGGCTGGCAAGCGGGATCGGTGAGGATGGTGGTGGCCTCCTCGAGCAGGCCACGGCGGTTGGCCAGGCCGGTCAGCGGGTCGGTGCGGGCGTGCTGGCGGGCTTCGGCCAGCCCCCGCAGCTGTCGGACGGTCAGGGCGGTGCGGGCGCTGGCGGCGATGATGCAGCCCGCGGCGAGAACTCCCGCGCCCGGCCGAGAGGAACGAGCCGAGGCCGGTCAGCAGGACGCTGACCGCAGCCAGCTGGGCGAGCGTGGGCAGGGCGACCGCGCGCAACCCGCCGACCGGCACCGGGTCCGGGACGCTGGTGGCGTGCCGGCCGGTGCGCGGATCGGGGGCGGCGCGGGCGGCGAGGGCCGCGGTGGCGGCGGCGAGCAGCCACAGCAGGTCCAGCGGATCCCCGGCGCGATAGTGATGGTTCAGGGTGAGCACGAGGTAGCCGGTGTCGGCGAGCAGGGTGAGCAGCAACGCGCCGGCGAGCCACCGCAGCCCCCGGTCGAGCCGCAACCCCGTGGCGCCGGCCAGTCCGGCCAGCACGATCAGCAGGGTCAGGTCGGCCAACGGGTACGCCAGCGGCGTGATCAAGGCGGCGAGGGGACCCGGGTGGGCACGCACCAGTGACGGCAGCACCAGCGCGGACGCCACGGCTGCGGTGCCGAGTCCGACGATGATCCCGTCCAACCAGACCGCCGTGGGCAGGCGCGGGAACCTGGCCCGCAGCAACAGCACCAGCGCAAGACCGGCGAACGGGTAGAACGTCAGGTACAGCGCATCGGCCGGACCCGGCGTGCCCCCCGCGGGGGGCGCGACATCGCCGAGGAGGTTGCCGACGGTCGTCAGCGTCAGCGCCACCGCGATCAGCCGCCACGCCCATCGCTCGCCCCGCCGGGACGCCCGCGCGCGCCAGCACAGCAGCGCAGCGGCAGCGAACACCGCCGTGGACAGGTACACGTCGGGAACGACCCGGATCGGCGCCCCGGGCGGAACCAGCAGGAACCCGGCGTAGCCGAGCAGGCTCGCGCCCCCGACGGCCGTGATCACGCCATGGGCGGACACCGCCGGGTGCGGACGGCGCGCCACGGCGACCGGTGGCCGATGGTGCCGCGCCATCACCGCCTGCTTCTGACCCGACCCGAACCGTGAGAGTGGCCGATGATGCCCTGAGGCCGGCGCGTCGGCAAGGACAGTGTCGCGTCAACAAGAGCAGTGCTGCCGGCGCACTCGGCCTTCGTGCTCACGGACCGCCTCACCACGGCCGCGGCACTGCTCGGCCACCACGACCCGTCCCCGCACGACCGGGTCACGCCCGGACCCCGCCGGCTCGCCTGGCGCAGGACCGGAGCGGCGGATGTGCCCCTGACCGGCCGCCTGAGCCCACCGCAGTCAGGTCCTCCGGACACCGGCGATGGGGGCGCAGGGCCCTGAACGCCCCCGCTGGGGGCGTCGATGGTGGCGGCATGGCGGAGATGGCCCGTCCGGTCCGGGTGACCGGTCCGCTCGACCCGGGCGTGTCGCGCGATCCCGGCCACCGGCCGCTACCGCGCGCGATCTTCGGCTTCGACGTCGGGGCGAAACCTCCGAAGGGAGTGCGCAATGCCGGCCTTGTACGACCGCCCGGACGTGGGCGGGGACGGTGCACGGACGGGTTCGGACCCGCGAGTTCCGCCCGCGCGGGGGGATCGGGCGACCAGGGGAAATGCCGTCGCGGCCGGCGTGCTGCTGATCCTGGCCACGGCGGCCAACCTGCTCAGCCAGCCGTTCCTCGCCCCGGCGACCGGGGAGGACGTCCTGACGAGCGCCGCGGCGCACCAGGGCCAGATCGGTGTGGGGTGCTGACCCCGCTCGGCTCGTTCTTCGCCAACCTGCGAGCGGGCGACATCTCGCTGTCGTGGGCGTCGATCCTGGGCTTCGGGGACGTGCTCGTCGTCATCGTCGTCGTGATCGTGCTCGCCAGCCGTCATGAACGCCGGCGCGCAGCCGCGGCCGCGCCGACCTCCCGCTGACAGGGGGACGACGATGACCGAGACCCGACCGCCGACCGTGCCCCGGCCGCGCACGGCCGGGCCGGAGACGGCGGCGCTGGAGCGCTTCTACCGCGACTGCACCTGGACCGGGACCATCGAGCCGGACGGGATGGGACCGGGCAGCCCGATGATGACCGCCCGCGGCGAGGGCGTGCACACCCGGCTGCACGACGGGCTGTGGATCGTCGGGGACTACCGCCAGGACCAGTTCCTGCTCGACGGCACGTTCGTGCTGACCTGGCGGCTGCACTGGGTCACCGGCTGGGACACCGACGCCGGCCGGTACCGCGCCACGCTCAACGACAACTACGGCCACGCCGACGTCATGGACGGGCGCATCGACGGGGACCGGCTGGTCTATGAGACGTTCGACGACCGTCCCGCCCGCCTGCGGCTGACCTGGGACGCGTCCGACCCGGCCCGACCGGTCTGGACGAACGAGGTCCGTCTCGGCGACGTCTGGCGGCTGATCGAGTCGTACCGGATGAGGCCGGCGGCCATGCCGGACGCGGGAGCCTGACACCGTGCGCGCGGGCCGGTTGGCCGTCGGCGCGGCGGTGCTCGCGGTGCTGCTGACGGGCGGGTTCGCCGCCTCGGTCGGGCCGTGACCAGGTCCGATCGCCGCGGTCGCCCGGCCGGCGCCGGCGCAGCTTCGCGCCGGCGGGCGACGCTGGCCGTACCGGTGGCCGTGCCGCTGACGATGGCGGCGGTGTTTGCCGCACTGGGCCACCTGCTGCCGCCCCGCGCGGCCTACGCCACCGGGTTCGCGGTCTACTGGGCCGGCTGGTGTCTCGGTTTCCCGGTGTGGGTGCTCGGGCCGACGGGCGCCGTGCGGGCGCTGGGGGCCGGCCGCCGGCCCGGCCCGGGCGGGATCGCGCTGCTGGCCCTCCCGGTGGCCGGTGCCGTCGGGGCCGAGCTCGTCCCGCACCGGCGCCTCGCCGATCGCCGGGTCCTGGCGGTGATGGTCGGCACAGCGGTGGTCAACGCCGTCGGCGAGGAGCTGCTGTGGCGTGCCACGTTCCTCGCCCAGTTTCCGCGGGACGTACTGCGGGGTGCGGTGTGGCCGCTGGCCGGCTTCACCGCGTGGCACCTGGCCCCGCAGATCGTCCTGCCGTCGCAGCGTGGGCGTGCGAGGTTCCTGGTGGGCGCCGCGGCCGTCGGGGCGGTGTCGACGGCGGTCGCCTGGCGCACGGGCGGGGTGCGCCACGTGCTGCTGGGGCACGTGCTCACCGACGCCTGCGGTGTCAGCGCGGCCCGGTTCCGGCTCGGCCGCTGACCGGTCACGGCCCGGTACCCGCCGGGCGCGTCACGGGACACTCGCCCGAGGCCCGCGTGACGAAATGCTCGTCGGGTCCGGCGGCGAGGGAGAACCCCCGGGCCGCGCGCAGGCGGGCGATCGCCTCGCGCGCGGCCGGGGTCGCCGTGACCCGGTCCGGGCCGGTCGCCTCGGACATCGCGGGTCAGAACAGCCCGAGCGGCTTGGAGCTGTAGGAGACCAGCAGGTTCTTGGTCTGCGAGTAGTGGTCCAGCATCATCCGGTGGTTCTCCCGACCGACCCCGGAGATCTTGTAGCCGCCGAACGCGGCGCCCGCCGGGTACTGGTGGTAGCAGTTCGTCCAGACCCGCCCGGCCTTGATCGCCCGGCCCATCCGGTAGCCACGCGTGCCGTCGCGGGTCCACACCCCCGCGCCCAGGCCGTAGAGGGTGTCGTTGGCGATGGCCAGCGCCTCGGCCTCGTCGCGGAAGGTGGTCACGGCCAGCACCGGACCGAAGATCTCCTCCTGGAACACGCGCATCTTGTTGTGGCCCTTGAGCACGGTCGGCTGGAAGAAGTAGCCGTCGGCGAACTCGCCGCCGACCGGTGCGCGCTGCCCGCCGATGAGCACCTCGGCGCCCTCGTCCCGGCCGATCTGGACGTAAGAGGTGATCTTCTCCAGCTGCTGGGCCGAGACCTGGGGCCCGAGCTGGGTCGCCGGGTCGAGCGGGTCCCCCTGCTTGATCGCGGCGATCCGTTCGAGCGCCCGGGCCATGAACGCGTCGTAGATGTCCTCCTGGACCAACGCACGCGACGGGCAGGTGCACACCTCGCCCTTGTTGAACGCGTAGAGCACCAGGCCCTCGACCGCCTTGTCGAGGAAGTCGTCGTCGTGCGCCATCACGTCGTCGAAGAAGATGTTCGGTGACTTCCCGCCCAGCTCGGTGGTCGACGGGATGATGTTCTGCGCCGCGTACTGCATGATCAACCGGCCGGTCACGGTCTCACCGGTGAACGCGATCTTCGCGATGCGCGGGTTGGTGGCCAGCGCCTTCCCGATCTCCCCACCCGGCCCGTTCACGACGTTGATGACGCCCGGGGGCAGCGCGTCCTGGATGACCTCCATCAGCTTGAGGATCGACCACGGTGTCGGCGAGGCCGGCTTGAGCACGACACTGTTGCCGGCTGCCAGCGCTGGAGCCAGCTTCCATGCGGCCATGAGCAGCGGGAAGTTGAACGGGATGATCTGCCCGACGACACCCAGCGGCTCGCGGAAGTGGTAGGCGACCAGGTCCTTGTCGATCTCGGTGGTACGGCCCTCCTCCGCGCGGGCCGCGCTGGCGAAGTAGCGGAAGTGGTCGGCCACGAGCGGGATGTCCGCGGCCAGGGTCTCGCGGATCGGCTTGCCGTTCTCCCAGGTCTCGGCGACCGCGAGCAGCTCGCGGTGCTGGTCGACCAGATCGGCGATGCGGTTGAGGACCGCGGCCCGCTCGGTCGCCGACGTCTCGCCCCACTCCCGCTGGGCCGAGTGCGCGGCATCCAGGGCCAGCTCGATGTCCGCCGGCGTCGACTGCGACACCTCGGTGATCGGGAGCGCTGTGGCCGGACTGAGATCGACGCGGTACTTCCGGTCGACCGGCGGCTGCCATTTGCCGCCGATGAAGTTGTCGTACTGCGGCTGGACCGTGACGAGGCTGCCCGGCCGTCCGGGGGGCACGTAGGTCATGTCCTGTTCTCCTGCCTGTGAGCGATGCACATAGGCAAGCCGCCCGGCGACCCGGCCGATAAGGCCGCAAGGCCCGGCCGGCCCGGCAGCAGGTCACCAGATCGCCGGGCGTGTCTCGCTGGAAGCAGCGGGTCACGAACCCGGTGGGACCGGAGGGGCGTCGTCGGGGACGAGCACGCCCCCGATCCTGCGGGCGAGCAGGTCTGCCGCGTTCTTGTAGGCGCCCGTGGTGGGGTCGAAGGCGTCTGGGTCGAACGTGACCGCGACGGCGACGGCCACTCTCCGAGAAGGCAGGTAGGCGAACGCCCCGGCTTCGCCGGCGAACAGCGGGTTCTGCATGACCCAGTCTCCGGTCGAGACGATGCCGAGCCCGTAGGCGTAGCCGACGGACTGCGGGAAGCAGGTGGTGCAGCCGGGCAGGGCGGTGGTCTTGCCGATCAGGTCTTTCGTGAGCATCGCCTGGTAGGACTGCGGGGACAGCAGTTTCCCGCTGCCGATGCCCACGGCGGTCGTGTCGAGGTCCGCGATGGTGGTGCTCTCGATGGCGCCGCGGGTGATCGTCCACGACGGGTTCCAGTAGGTGGAGTCCTCGGAGAAGGGCGTGCCGGCGGGGACGCCCAGGAACTGGCGACGTTCCGAGGTGTAGGCGTGCAGCGCCGGGTCGGGGATCGCGGGGGTGCCGGGGTCGGTGGTGTGGGTGAGCCCGAGCGGTCCGAGGACCTCGTCCTGCAGCAGGGCCGCCATCGGCCGGCCGGTGATCTTTTCCAGGGCCAGGCCCAGGATGACGTAGTTGGTGTGGGAGTAGTTCCAGTTCGTGCCCGGCTGGTACAGCAGTGGGTGCTTGGCGCCGATGGCGACGAGCTCCTCGGGCGTGAAGTTCCGGAACGGGTCGGCGTACTGCTCGGCCGTCAGCTCGGGGGTGGTCACGTAGTCGACGTAGCCCGAGGTCATCTGCGCGAGCTGCCCCAGGGTGACCTGACCGCTGTGCGGGATGTCGGGCAGCCACGTCGACACCTTGTCGTCGAGGCTGACCTGCTTCTCGTCGACGAGCTTCAGCAGCAGGGTGGCGACGTAGGAGATGGCGACCGCCCCGTTCCGGAAGTGCATGTCCGTCGTCGCGGGCACCCCGGCCATCGAGTCGCCGACGGCGTGGGTCACGACCTCCCTTCCGTCGATCGTGACCCGGACGATCACCGCCTTGAGGTGGGCGCTGGCCCGGCTCTCCCCCTTGGCCGTCGGCGGTCTCCGCAGCGACCTCGGACGGGCCACGCCGCTGCGAGGTCGGCGGGATCGCATGCCCTGGGTAGGCCGTCAAGGGGGTTGCGCGCGGGCGCATTAGCAGTACAGCATTACGCCGCTCGGGGTATCAGGCGAGTAGCGGGCCACGAAGGGCTGGTTGGTCCGATCCCGTGGCCGTGCCGGACGGCCGAACCGTGGACCGCGGAGGGGGGACCGGATGCAGCGCTCCACCACGATTGTCCGGGGGCTGGTCGGCCTCACCCCGGTGATCATGTTGCTGACCCACTACCTCGCCGTCCTCCCCCACGAGTTCTCCCACTCGGTGGTCGCGTGGATCGTCGGCATCAAGCCCGTGCCCGGCAACATCATCTGGGGCGGGACCAGCCTGTGGAACATCACCCTGCTGGCCCACGTCGACGAGAACGTCGACTACCAGGCGGCGCTCGCCGCCGGTCGGTACTGGCAGGTCGCGGTGGCCGCGGCGGCCGGCCTGGTGATCGGCAACGCGGTCCCCTACCTGGTCGTCCGCAGCCTGATGTTCAGAGGGACCTTCGCCGGCTCCCGGCCGGTCTGGCTCTATGTCCTGTTCTGGTACCTGTTCTTCGGCGTGGCGAACCTCTACGACTACGTGCCGACCAGGGTGTTCACCGGCGACGGCGACGTCACACACTTCGTCGAGGGCTCCCACATCGACCGGTGGTGGATCTACGCGATAGGGACGCCGCTGGTCCTGTGGGCGGTCGTCGACATGTACCGCAGCGTCCTGCCCCGCGTACTCGGCTTCTGCGGTTTCGGCGACCTGCGGGCCGCCCGAGCGCTCGTCCTCGTCGCCGCCTCGGCGATGCTGTTCGGCTACTTCGCCATCCCGGCGCTGGAGGAGACCGACCCGGTGACGGTGTTCATCGGCCGCACGTCGCTGCTGCTGGTCCCGGTCGTCCTCGTCGCGACGTGGCGGCGGGTCGTGCTCGACGACCTGCCGACGGCGTGGGGTCGTGCCGAGGTCCGCAGGCTCGCCCCGGTCGACGTCACGACCGCCGCCGGGCCGACCAGCGGCTGAGCCCAGCCGCAGACAAGCACCAACGAGAGGTTGACCCATGCGACAGTGGACCAGGACGGGCGTGGTCATCACGACTGTCGCGCTGGCGACGCTCACCGGATGCAGTGCGTCGCGCGAAGCGCCGTCGGCCCCGCCCGGCGCGGGCAGCTCCGCACCGGCGCAGCCCGCCTACGCGGCCACCGTGAGTCACGCGATCACCGCGGCCATGCAGGCCGACGTCATCCCGGGCGCCGTCGTGGCGATCTCCTCGCCCACCCGGGGCGACTGGTCGGGCACCTTCGGCACCACGACGATCGGCGCGAACGACCCGCCCACGATCGAGGACCACTTCCGCGTGGGCAGCGTCACGAAGACCATGACGTCGACGGTGATCCTGCAGCTCGTGCAGGAGGGCAAGCTCGCCCTCGACGACCCGATCTCCAAGTACCGCCCGGGCGTCCCCGGTGGCGAGAGGATCACGATCGCGAACCTGGCCGAGATGCGGAGCGGCCTCTACAGCTACACCTTCGACCCGGGCTTCAACGCGACCCTCGACAACGACCCCGCCAAGGCGTGGACACCCGACGAGCTGCTGGCGATCGCCTTCTCGCATCCCGTCGACGCTGCACCCGACACGACGTTCGAGTACAGCAACACCAACATCGTCCTGCTCGGGCTGGTGATCGAGCAGCTGACCGGCGAGCCGCTGGAGAAGGCCTTCGCCGAACGGATCTTCACCCCCCTCGGGATGACGCAGACGTCGTTGCCGGTGCGGACCGACGCGAGCATCCCCGACCCACATCCCCAGGGATACGCGTTCGGCACTAACGTCTCCTCGATCAAGACCTACGCGCTGCCCGCCGACCAGCAGGCCCAGGCGCGCGCCGGCAGCCTGAAACCGCACGACGTGACGAACGCGAACCCGTCATGGGCCTGGGCCGCCGGCGGCGCGATCTCCACCGTGCCCGACCTGTCCACCTACGTGAAAGCGCTCGTGAGCGGGCGCGGCCTGCTCGATGCTGCGACGCAGAAGGTCCGCATGGACAGCATCCGGCCGACCGACCCTGCTCACCCGCAGGCTGCCGGCTACGGCATCGGCATCGCGTCGTTCGGCCCGCTGATCGGCCACGACGGCCAGATCCCCGGCTTCATGACCTTCGCCGGCCAGGATCCGAAGACCGGCCTCACCATCACGATCGCCACCAACCTCGCCACCGTGCCCTCCGGAGAGGGTTCGGCGCTGACGCTGCTCAAGGCGATCCTGCCGACCTTCTACCCCGGCTTCCAGGCGCCCGGCAACCCGGCGGCGGTCCCGTCGTCCACCCCGTCGGCGACATCGACGCAGTCATCGGGCGGCTGACCGCCGACGGAGGCGAGGCCGTACCGAGCTCTTCCTTGCCGTCGCCCATTGGTTCGTCTACGTTTACCGTCAATGAGCATTGACGGAGATGGCGGGCTCGGGTTGCTGGGCGACCCGACCCGCCGCGCGATCTTCGAGATGCTCGCCCGCCGCCCGTCCTCGGTGCAGGAGCTGGCCGACGTGCTGCCGGTCAGCCGACCTGCCGTGTCGCATCACCTCAAGGTGCTGCGGGAAGGCGGGCTGGTGGACAGCACCGCCGAGGGGACGCGGCGGATCTACCGGCTCAACCCCGACGGCGTCGCCGCGCTGCGCGCGTGGCTCGACGGCGTGTGGAGCCACGCCCTCGCCGGCTTCGGCAAGCGCGCCGATGTCGAGGCCGCCCGGGCGGTCGTCTCCCCGCCTCCGCCCGACCCCGAACCCCGACAGGAGAGCTCATGACCAGCCGTGCGCCGATCCCGCCGATCACCGGAACGACGACCGTCTCCGTGCCTGTCGCGCGGGCGTTCGAGATCTTCACGGTCGGGATCGACGACTGGTGGCCGCACGAGTACCACATCGGTCAGGCCGAGGTCGCGGCCGTCGTCCTGGAACCGGTGGTCGGAGGGCGCTGGTTCGAACGCGGGGTCGACGGCAGTGAATGCGACTGGGGCCGCGTGCTGGCCTGGGAACCGCCCCGCCGCGTCGTGTTCACCTGGCAGATCAACGGCAGCTGGCAGTTCGACCCCGATCCCGAGCACGCCAGCGAGATCGAGGCGTGTTTCCGGGCGGAGGGTCCCGAGCGAACCGTCGTCGACGTGGTCCACCGCTACTTCGAACGCCTCGTCGCCGGCCATGGCGTGCACGACGCGATCAACGGCGGTGGCGGCTGGAAGCAGTTGCTTGCCGGGTACGCCGGCACGGCGGGCGGGCAGCCGTGACCACCTCCGCGACGACCATGGACCTGGCCTGCGCCGAGCGCCGCGATCTCACCGAGCTGCTCGCGACACTCACCCCGCGGCAGTGGGAGGCGGCGACCCTTTGCCACCTCTGGCGGGTGCGCGACGTGGTCGCCCACGTCTACAGCTACGAGGAGCTCAACCTCGCCCGCGTCGCGCTGCGCATGGTCCGCACCCGGTTCGACAACGCGCGGGCGAACGCGGTCGCCCTCTCCGCGCTCGCCGCGCTGGAGCCACCCGACCTGCTCGCCTATGCCCGCGACCATGAAAGGCCGCGTGGCCTGACCGCACTCATGGGCGGCCGGATCGCCCTGACCGACGGCATGATCCACCAGCAGGACATCCGCCGGCCGCTGGACCTTCCCCGGACGATCCCCGCCGACCGGCTCACAGCCGCGCTCGACACCGCCCGCACCGCCCCCACGCTGCGTGCCGCCGCCCGCATTCGGGGGCTCACGCTGTCGGCGACCGATCTCGACTGGAGGACCGGCGACGGGCCCCTCGTGGAAGGACCCGGGGAGGCCCTGCTCATGGCCGTCGCCGGACGTCACGCGACCACCACCGAACTGGCGGGCCCGGGCGTCGCCGTCCTCGCCGAGCGCATCGCCTCGTGACCGACAGGGCCGCCGGGTCTCAGAAGGGCCAGCGGTGACCGAAGCGGGCCGCCAGCCGACCGTCCAGGCCGCCGGCACGGCCCGCCGGGACGATCGCGAGCAGGACCAGCGGGAACAGGTCCTCCGCCGGGTACTCCCACAGGTAGCCGCCGGTGTGCAGCAGCATGATCCAGATCGGGCCGATCAGCAGCAGCCCGCCGACCGCGGCCAACCGCGTCGCCACCCCGAAGACCAGCCCGAGCCCGACCGCGAGCTCGGCGACGGTCAGGAGCCCCCCGAAGAATCCCCAGTTCGGCAGGACGACGTGCTGGTAGAACGCCCCGAGGGGGGCGATGTAGGTCTTCTTCGATGCGTCGTCGGCGATGAACCGCGCCGATCCGCGGGTGATCAGGTTGAACGAGATGAAGCCCCAGTCGAAGGTGCCCTTGTCGAGCAACTTGGCCAGGCCGTTGGACAACCACACGAGCCCGGTGAAGATCCGCAGAGCGGTGAACGCCCGGACGAACACACGGTCGTGGGCGGTCGCCACCGGAGCATCTGACCGGCTGGATGCCGTCATCACGGCAGTCAACTCCTCCACGACACCGAGCGAACGGCACTGCTCGCACGTCCGGGTTCAGGTTAGGGCCTGGTCCCCATCGAGGGCGGTGGCGTCGACGGCGGCGACATCCATCCGTAAGACTCATCCCCGGTCACGCGCCCACCGTCCCCGCCCGACAGGATCGCCCCCGCCGCCGCCCGCACCACCGCGAGCGTGGCGGCGACGCCGCTGTCGGCTCCCTTCTCGAAGTCGTCCCCGTCGACCGCCATCGCGTTGGTGACGTGCGCAAGGCACACGACGTCGCGGCCGCCGGCCGAGGCGTACGCGTACAGGGCCGCCGCCTCCATCTCCACGCACAGCGCTCCCGCATCGCGAGCGGCGGCGATCGCTGCCTCGGTCTCGCGGTAGGGCGCGTCCGTGGTCCACGAGCCACCGGTGAGGACCGGTCCCGACGCGGGCGTGGTCAGCGCGCCGTCGAGGCGCGCACGCAGGGCCGGAGCGAGCCGGCTCCACCGGCCGGGCGGCAGGTAGTGCAGGCTCGTCCCCTCGTCGCGCAGCGCCCGGTCGATCAGAACCCAGCACGGCGTGCGCGGCAGGTCGCCCACCTGCCCCGCCGAGGTCACGCTGATTACCAGCCGGGCACCCGACACGGCCAGCTGCTCGGCGACCAGGACCGCGAACGGCGCCCCGACCGCCATCCCCACCACGCCGACCTCGAGCCCGCCGAGGTCGACGGTCCACATCCGCGTGTGGTAGCAGGCCCAGCCGGGATGCAGCCGGCCCCGGCCCGACTCGCGCAGGTGGCCCACCACATCCCCGTCCGGATCCAGCAGCGTGACCGCCGGGACCGGGACGTCGGGGAGGCTCCGCTGCCGGCGCGCCTCGCGCAGGAGGTTCTCCGGCCGCAACAGCGACGGCGACGCGTGCTGCTTCGACGCGAACAGCGGTGACTCGGCACTCACGTGGTCATCTCAGCAGGTGCGTGGCGAGGTCCGGGTCCGTGACGGCGACGGCCCCGATCGAGGGCGCGGGCGGGCCTGGCGCGGCGAGGACTGCTGCTGACCACGGCAGGCCCGATGCCACGTGCGCGCCGGCAGCATGCGCGCGTCCTAGGGTCGCGGGGTGACCGTGCTGCGCTCGATCGGGCTGTTCGTGCTCGCCGCCATCGCCGAGATCGGCGGGGCCTGGCTGGTGTGGCAGGGCGTGCGCGAGCACCGCGGCCTGGCCTGGGTCGGGGCCGGGATCGTCGCGCTCGGGGTCTACGGCTTCGTGGCCACCCTGCAACCCGATGCCCACTTCGGCCGCATACTGGCCGCCTACGGCGGCATCTTCGTGGTCGGCTCGCTGAGCTGGGGCGTGCTGATCGACGGCTTCCGGCCCGACCGCTTCGACCTCATCGGCGCCGCGGTCTGCCTGCTCGGCGTCGCCGTCATCATGTTCGCTCCCCGGCCGACCGGCTGACGGCGCGGGCTGGGATGACCGATGCGCTCGCCAGGCCGCCGCCACTGCGTGCAGCCGAGGCGTCACCCCGCGGACCGCATGCCCAGTGAGATCACCGAGAACGGTGAGTCCGCAGGTCGGGTGTCCTCGGGCTCATGGTGCGCGAGTGACAGCTATCCAGGTGAAAGGCTGATTTGCACCCCAGGGTGTCGTGTGGCACTCGCGACGGGCTGCTCGCACCTGCCACCGACGCGGGCCGCCGAGCGCCTCGTGGAGCTGGTCGACGGTGTAGCCGACGGTGGGCAGCCCCGAGCACGCCTGCGGGCCGTCCGCGGCGAAGGTCCCGACCAGTGCCGCGCCGGCTGCGGCGACGGTGTCGTCGAGCACCGCGCGGTAGCGGTCGCGGTCGGCGGGATCGGTCAGGAAATGGAACACCGCCCGGTCGTGCCAGACGTCGAAGCGCCGAGGTGGCCGCCAGTCCAGCACGTCGGCCACGATCCAGCGGACCCGGCCCGCGGCCGGACCGAGCCGGGCCCGGCTGACCGCGAGCCCGGTGCCGGTGACGTCGAGCGCGGCGACGTCGGTGTGCCCGCGTTCGAGCAGCGCGTCCACCAGCCGTGACGCCCCGGCGCCGATGTCGATCACCGACCGGTCCGGGCCGACGCCGACGGCGTCGAGCAGCTCCAGCGACACCGCAGGAGTCGGGGCGAACCAGCTCACCGCCTGCTCGTCCGAGCTCGCGTACACCCGGCTCCAGTGCCGCTCCCGCGACCCGCCCGGGTCCTTCTCGGTCACCGACGCAGTGTCGGTGGCCTCGCGGCCGGCCGACCACGGGCCGACGACCTCAAACGGGAATGTCACTCGCCCCGCCCGTCCGGCACCTTGCCCGGTCCTGCGCCCAGCCCGGTGGCTGGCGACGACGAGGTCAGCGGCAACCGTCAGGTGACGTCGAGCTCGGCGTACATGCCGGCACGGTAGTGGCCAGGGAAGTTGCAGACCAGCTCGTAGCGGCCGGGAGCAAGGGTCGCGGTCGTCCAGCCTGTCGCGCCCGGCACGATGCCCTCCCCCGTGCCCGCCGCGCAGCTGGCCGAGGCCTCGCCGAGGCTGCCGGACTCGTCCACCTTGCCGTCGGCGCCGACCACGCGCTGCCCGATGCCCTGACCCGCCGCCAGCGGCAGCACGACCAGCTCGTGCGGGCGCCAACCCAGGTTCGTCACGCGCAGCGCCACCTGACCGGCCTCGACCTGGGCGGGACCGACGGTCATGTCCATCCATCCGGCACCCGCCCGCGCGGGCCGAACGTCGTCGACGCCGCCGGGCCCGAACCCGCCGCGGTAGGGCCCGTCCATCGCCCCCGGGCCGGGGCCGCCCCCCATCATCGCGCCCATGTCGCTCAACCGGACGTCGACCACGGAGCCGGGCAGGGCCGGCGCCGGGCACGCCGCCTGCCCGGACGCCGCCGCCACTCCGTAGCCGCTGGTGCTCAGGCCCGGGCCGGCGAAGACCCCGCTGAGCGCAGCCAGCACGAGGGTGGACGCCACCCCGAGGACGACCGCGGCCCCCGCGGCCGCGGCGAGCAACCCGACCTGTCGTCGCGGCATCAGCGCTCAACCCGTTCGCGCAGTGCCGTACGTCGTGCGCGGTACTCGTCCTCATCGATCTCTCCGCGCGCGAACCGGCCGGCCAGGACCTGCTCCGCGTCAGGGTGATCGCCACCGGCAACCGGCGGGTTCGGGTGGCGGACCCGGCCCAGGTAGCGCACCAGCGCGATCGCACCGGCGATGAGCAGACCCCACAACGCGATCATGGCCAGGCCCATCATGATCCACGCTCCCCCGCCCCAGCCTGCTCCGTATCCCCACATCACCGTGACCACCGTGCTTTCAACTCCGGCCGCGCGCGCCCGTGTCGGCCGCGACACCACCATGCGTCCGCAGACCCGGCAGCACACAGAGACATCGGACCTGCGCGCGTGGTACGACCAGCCCCCATCCGGGGCCGAGCTGCGGTGTCGTCGCTTCCCCGGCTGCCTCTTGCCGACAGGATGGACGGCATGAGCACCGACGACCCGGCGCCCCCGCCGGCCATCACAGACCGGTTGCTGTGTCGGGGCCGACGCCTTGAGATCGTGACGCTGGTCTGGAACGTGGTCGGCATCCTCGTGCTGGCCGTGGCCGCCGTCCGCGCCCGCTCGGTCGCCCTGGCCGGGTTCGGCCTGGACTCGTTGATCGAGATCGGGGCCAGCGTCGTCGTGCTCTGGGAGCTCGCCGACATCCGCGCCACGCGCCGCCGGCGCGCGCTGCGCCTGATCGGGGCAGCGTTCGCCGCGCTCGCGGCCTACCTGGCCGTCCAGTCCACAGCCAGCCTGGTCGTCGGCTGGCGGCCCGACCACAGCGTGCCGGGCATCGCGTGGACGGCACTGACTGCCGTGGTCATGTTCGGTCTGGCCGCCGGCAAGACCCGCACCGGACGTGCTCTGGACAACCCCGTCCTGCGCACCGAGGGCCGCGTCACGGCCGTCGACGGGTTGCTCGCGGTCGCCGTGCTCGCCGGGTTGGTGCTCAACGCGGTGCTGGGCTGGTGGTGGGCCGACCCGCTTGCCGGCTACGTGCTGCTCTACTACGCCCTGCGCGAAGCCCGCCAGATCTTCGCCGGACACGGCTGACCTGCCCACGGCCACGCACCCGCAGGACGGGGAACGCCCCTCCACGCCGTCCCGCGGGCCGGGTCACACCGTCGGCGTCGCCCGGGCGCTGAACGTCACCGCCCGCGCCTCGGAGACCGCGGGCATGGGCATGGCCGACTGCTACGGACCGTGTCCCAGCACTGCTCGCGCTTTGCCCACTTAGATCGCGGTGGGCCCCCGGGGGATCGAACCCCGAACCCGCGGATTCCCGGGCCGTTTTCGCCATCGCTTAGCGTCAACCTTCTCTAAGCTGCGGCGTTGGCTCGGGCGGCCTCGGCTAAGTGGGTGTCGGTCGTGGTCTTTGCGGCGGTTTATGTCCGAAAACTGTCCCTACGATCGTGAGAGGCGACCCAGCCCCCTGCCCACGCACGCCGGGGCTCGTGCGGCGTCTCGTCGACCTGGCACCGCCCGACCACGCGGCGGCCCGGGGGCAGCCCTCGACGCAAGGCAACCGTCCTCGCCAAGCTCTGCCCCCGGGCCGCCGCGTGGTAGCCCTTCGGGAGGTCGCGGGATGCCGCACCCCGGCCATCTCGGAGACCTGCCGCCCGGCGAGGGCACGGCGTCCTTGACCCCGCCTGTAGGGGAGGAACTAGCTGCTCTGACGGCGAGCCTTCGCACGGCTTCGACCAACCGCCTGCCCGCACGTACACGCATGGTTCAAAGCGGCGCGGCGCGACCCCGCCTGCACGAGATTGTCGGTCCACGACCGTACGATCCGGGTCGTGGACAGTGGCAAGATCGCCTGTGACGTGGCCAATGCCGCATGGCAGGGAGCTCCGGAGACTCGACTGGGACTTTGCGGATCGAGGACACGTCCGTTGGCGGACATGATCTTCACCCGTACCCTGCCAAGTTTCCGCCGCAAATTCCACGCCGCATCATCGAACAGCTTTCGCAGTCGGACGATCTCATTCTTGACCCGTTCGGCGGCAGTGGTACTACCGGCTTTGGAGGCTGTCAGTCTTGGGCGCCGCTCAATGTCTGTCGATGCCAATCCCATTGCTGCTCTGATTACTCGCGTCAAGGCGAACCCCCCCACCGGCCAGGACCTCCAGGTCGCTTGCGACCTTATAGCCTCTAGTGCGATGCTTCAGCAGAGAGTTGACGAGTGTGGTATCAAGCAGTGTGGCGCTATCAACCGCTTGCTACCCTGACATCCCGAACCTAACGAAGTGGTTCGCCGAGGCCTCTATTCATGAGTTGTGTCACTTACGCGAGATCGTTGAATTCTGGCCTGAACAAGCGCGCCACGTTGGTTTACTTGCTCTAGGTCAAACCGCGAGCAAGGTATCCTTTCAGGAATCTGAGACGCGGTATGTCAGTGTTCCTCGTAATGTTTCGCCCGGCGAGGCGCTTGATAAGTTCTTCCGAGAGCTGAGTCGCTTGGTGCGGTCATTAACCCTTGAATCTAAACACCCGAGATTCGAGGCTGTTTCTATCGTCGGCGATGCAAGGAGACGGGCAGACATACCCCTCGCCGACTCGAGTGTCGCTCTTATAGTTACCTCGCCACCGTATCCGAACGCGTACGACTACCACCTATACCACAGGTTCCGGCTCTTTTGGACCGGATTCGATCCAGGCGCTCTCAGGAGCGTAGAGATCGGGTCGCACTTGAGGCAGCAGACGGTCCTCGACCCGATCGCGGACTACGAACGCGATATGGCAGCGGTGCTCGATTCCTGCTTCACAGTAGCGCGTGATGGAGCCTGGGCTGTTTTTGTAGTCGGCGATGGCAAGTACAAGGGCGAGATCTACCCCAACTAGCGAGGCTATCGCAAGGCTCGGCAAGGTGGCTGGTTTCGATCACATCGGCACAGTCACGCGAAACCTGCCGCCGAACAGGCGTAGCGTGACGACCGCTGGCCGCAGATTGACCTCCGAGCAACTTGTATTCCTGCGGAAGCCATTTGCGCTAGAGTTCCATGACCCCAGTTGGCCAATGTTTGATTACGAACGCATCTTGGCGGAAAGAAACAATAGCGCTCGCAAGTGCCGCCCACGAAGACAAATCTGTTTGGCGGAGACTAGCCTTTGCTAAGGCTGTTACCGTGTCAGAGCAGACGATTCTAACGCAACAATGCGTGCTGGAATCTCATAGCAAAAGCCGGAAGAAGAATAGCACCTACGCTACGCATGGACTTCATCGATACAAAGGCAAGTTCTACCCACAGCTCGGCCATTGCTTGATGAATATTAGTGCCGGCCCAACTATCTTATCGATCCGTTTGCCGGTTCTGGCACCGTACTCCTCGAGGCGGCGCTTGGCGGGATCAGGAGCCACGGAATCGAACTAAATCCTGTCGGAGCGGCCACCGCTCGCATGAAGGTAGAAGCAATTTCAGTACCGAGTTCGTGTTTTGCTGATGCCAGCAGGCTCGTTCAGTCGCGGCTTGGCCGCAGACCGCAGACGGTATCGACTGGAGTCATTTCGCGCCGAGCGTTCGATCCGAGATTGAGTCGTGGTTCGCCCCGCGAGTGATATGTCGCATGTCAACAGTGCTGCAACTTATCGCAGAGCTAGAATCAGCGGGAGAATTCGGCGGTATTCTTGCTGGCGTGGCACGTGTTTGCCTTAGCGACATAATTCGTGAAGTAAGTGACCAAGATCCATCAGATTTGCGGATCCGCAGGCGAGCGGAGCCGCTCAATGACGCTCCTGTCGAGGACCTATTCACGAAAAGGTGGATGCGGCGGTTGAAGGAGCCGCGTGGGCGCGCGTTGTAGCTGGTAGCTCGATTCCCTCAAGCGCCGTGATAAGCGGTGACAGCACAGACCATCGGACTTGGCCAGCGACCGATGACGGTGACTTTCTCCCTGTTGATGCGATCATCACGAGCCCCCCATACGCCGCCGCGCTCCCCTACATTGATACCGATCGACTCAGCTTGGCGGCCGTTTTTGGCAATAGTAAGGCAGATCGCAGCCACTTGGAAAGCCAGCTGGTGGGCAGTCGGGAGATCGGTATAAGTGAACGTAAGCGATGGAATGCCCTCCTGTCCGACGGGTCCCTAGCTGCCGAAGCTGCCAAGTAGCACGATCTCCTTCCTGCTGGCGCTCTCTGAAGCGGTCGAGG
This sequence comes from uncultured Actinomycetota bacterium, assembly GCA_963728105.1. Lineage (GTDB taxonomy): Bacteria > Actinomycetota > Actinomycetes > Mycobacteriales > Pseudonocardiaceae > Pseudonocardia. Next base: position 40,025 of record CAVSJZ010000028.1, read on the forward strand.
CAGACAAGACCGCTGGGTTCCGAAAGCAACAAACGCCAGCCGTACTTGCGCGCTACTTTGTGATGATGAGTCGAGTGCTAAAGAATGCTTCAAAGGCTCTTGTGCGCGGAGGCGACGCATGGCTGATTATGGGAGACAGTAGGACGACTGTGAGTAAGAAAACGTGGAACATTCCTACGACGGAGGAGGTGGCGGCAATTGGTAAGCACCAGGGCCTCGAACTAATCGAGAGCATCCCAATAACTGTTACACGCGAGAATATGCGGCATGCGCGAAACGCTATCACCGCTAACTCCTTGTTGAGGTTGAGCTCCAAGTAGCAACTGCGAAGCACAGGTCCCTCTAGCGGAACGATCATGTCTGCTCTAGGCTGCGCATCTGCCATCACTAGTTCGATTCTTAGGGCCGGAGGAAGGTGCCCGCCTCGGAGCCGACTGCTCGTGCACCTTGCAGATCCTGGCTGGACCGATATTCGAGCAGCTATCGCATACGTGAAGAAAAGCGGTGTCGATAGGCTCGCGGCTCCAATTGCGGAGCTTCCCGCATCCACTGATGTGCACCTTACCAGTGGGGTTCGATCAGCAAGGCACTAGCCTTGAAGGTCTACAGGACCTTTGGCTTCTTCTGAAGCCACGAGCGGACTCCCTCTTTGTTCTGCACAATCCGGGCGGCAATCCGAGTCCAACGTTTCATCCCAAGACCTGGCTCTTTTTCAATGAGGAGTCCGCAGCCCTACTCGCAGGCTCAGGCAACCTCACCTTGGGCGGCCTCTTTTCCAATTACGAGGCGGGACTGGAGGAATGCCCCACTTACATCTTTCGAACCCGCAAGATGATATCGTCTTCCGGTCGGTGCTTGCCGTACTTAAGGGGTGGTCCGACGCAAGTCAACCTGAGGTTGCTGCAGTTGATGAGGACTCCTTACGGGCGATGTACAAGAGCGGCGAGTTGCCTACCGAGCGCGCAATGCGCCGCGCAGACGCAGTCGCTCGCGGTGCACGGGCCTTCCTGGGCGGCTTGAAGACTGGCGCGAGTTCGTTCAGCGGCCTCTTCGCGCCAGCCAAGTTGATCCCCCCGCCACCACTCGGCAGCCGACCGACGTTGCCTGCGGGGCCGGTCCAGCCTAGCCAGCCACCTCGACTGAAAGGGGCTGCCAGTTCGGGAAGCAAGAAAGTGCCATCGGGCGGAGGTCGAGCAATTGAAACGCAAGCGCCAGTCGTGCACTCGTCAGATATCACTCCGCTGCATGACGCACTAATAATCGTCGTGAACCCGCGGAACAAGACTGAGATTTATCTCGCAAAACGAGTCCTACTGGAGGACCCGGCGTTCTTCGGGTGGCCGTTTCTTGGGCAGACACAGCCGAAACGAGCCGGTAATCCCGGTCAGCCTCAGCCAGACCCGCCGCCAACCGCCGAAGTGCTCGTTTACAACCAGGACGGCACTATTCTGGACCGAGTTGAAGATGATAGCTTGAAGCTCTGGACTTACAGCGTCGGGAAGAGTGCAAACGATGACTTCCGCATGACGCTTGTAGGTGGAGTGCAAAACTGGTTCCTGACGGCAGCATTATGATTATGGCGCGCGAATCGTCGAGCGGCTTCGATTATACAATTGAGTTGTATCCACCAGGTCATGCTAAGCACGCCGCACTCCTGGCCGAGTGCGATCAGACACTGCCCGGTGGACGACGTTTCGGCTGGCGCTAAGACGCAGGGGTGGTTCTATTCGAGATGCAGTGGCGTTGTTGCGGTTTCTTGGCTGGCAGCCGCGCGCCGTGCGGGGACCGGCCGGAGGCCGCACGCCCCGCGCGAGCGCTTGCGGCTGCATCGGGCACAGCGCCGCGCGGCGCCCGCAGGGCGCCGCCTGACCAGGTACGGAGGAGTTGAACCCCGTGGGCCGCTGTCGCGTGTCGGCCGTGAGGGAGCCGGCTGGCGGGTTCCCGGAGCGGCTCCGGGATTCTAGACTCAAACGAGTGTTCGATAGAGGCCCGGAAGCCACACCTACGGCCTCGGTCACGCTGGCTGCCACGCCTACGTGCCGACTGGTCCGGCTGGTCAACCGCGGGTGTGTTCAGCACCGGTCACGTGGACGGGACTTCTGCTGCGCAAGCGCGCTCATGATCATCCGGCGGAGGTCTGGCAGGTGTTCGCCTGTCAGGACCACATCGGGGAGATCGTCGCTCGCCGCCGATTGTTGCGGGACCGAGCGCTGCTGGATCAGTGGCGCGACGAACACGCACGACTGCAGCCTGGTCATCGTCGGCGCCTTTCGCGGGATGCGCCGCTTCGTCTCGCCTCAGCCGATCGCGGCGACCGGTACCGCGGCGCTCGATCTGATCGACCGGGCGCCGAGGGACTGGGAGCGCGCCCCATCCCGGCGCGGAATGATCGACCGGTTCGCGTAGCGCTGGGGGCGCGGGTCCGACTCGATCCTCGAGCAGTTCTTACTCGGGCCAGGGCGAACGCCGGGCAAGGAGGTCGGGGAAGTTGGGCTGCAGGACGCAGAACTCGTTGCTCCAGGGATCGTGCAGGACCCAGAAGTCGTAGCCCCGCTCCTGTTGGTGGTTCCAGCGGGTGGCGCCGAGGGCTTCGAGCCGGCGGACCTCGGCCTCGACGTCGTCGGTTTCCAGGTCGAGGTGCATTCGCTCCTTGCCCGCCTTCGGATCGTCGGTGCGTTGGAGCAGGACGCGGATCTCAGAGTCCGGCAGACGCAGTCGGCGGTAGATGTGGCTGCTGCTGTCGCCGAGGGGTTCGTCGGTGGCGCCGAGGGCGGCGGACCAGAAGGCCATGCCCTGGTCGAGGTCATCGACGTCGATGACGAACTGACACAGCCGGCTGCGGTGGGTCACTGGGTGACCATCTGGCTGCCGAGGTGGTCGTGGATGGCCTGGACGGCGAGCTGCTCGGTGCGGGCGATGGCGCCCAGGCCGGTGACGACGGGCCCGTCGTAGCTCATGCCGACCCATCGGCCCCAGGCGCAGTCACCGTGCGGGTTCAGCGACAGGTAGAGCGTGCCCTTGGAGCGGACCGCGGCGTCGGTGGAGTGGTACCAGCCGACCAAGGCCTCGTTGTCCCACAGCCGTAGCTCGCCCTGCCACTGGTAGCTGCCCTCGGCCACAGGCGCGGCGCGGTCGGCGGCCAGCTGGAGGACTTCGCCGTTCTGGCGGATCTCCAGCGTGTGGGTGTCGACGCGCGGCTCGCCGTCCTTCCACGTCTGCCAGGCCGCCCACCAGTCCCCCGACAGGTCGAGCTCGTAGCTGACCTGACCGGCCAGCTGGGTCAGGGAGATGCCCAGCGCGTCGGCGAGGGTCACCGCGGCCGACAGGACGGGTTGTTGTTCGCCTGCTTCGTAGCGCGCCAGCTGGCGCGGGCTGACGCCGGCTCGCTGCGCGAGCTGCGCCTGTGACAGGCCCAGCGCGGTGCGCCGGGACCTGATCACCTCAGAGAAGTCCATGTAGTCATGTTCGTAGACGGAACCGTCTCCTGCAACCACGCCTCATCCGGCAGAGTGATGACGTATCAGGCTAGACACTGACGAACTCGTCGTGTACTGTGCCTGATACGGCAGTACTTCGTCTGATCCGTCCGGCCGGGCGGACAGCACTCGGAGGAGGAAGTGATGAGAGACATCCCCGTGATGTTGGAGGGCTACCGGCTGACTGTGGTGGAGCCGCCCGTACCGAAGCTGCGGGAGGACGGCTCGGCGGTCACCAACCGCGACGGTGTGGCGCAGTTCGTGGTGTCGCTGTTCGCCAAGCAGCGCACCGGACCCGGCCAGCGGGCACCGAAGGGCGAGGAGATCAAGGTGACCTTGGAGACCGACCCGGGCGAGGGCTTCGTGGAGGACATGCGGGTCGCGTTGATCCAGCCGCGCATCAACGCCTACCAGATCGACAGCCCGGACGGACGCACGGTGTCGGGGATCGCGTACAAGGCGATGGGCCTGGCCCCGGCCACCGAGTCGCCGTCACCGGTGAGCCGGGGAGGCGGTGAGCGATCGTGAACGGCCAGCTCCGCATGACCGCCTACGTCCACCTCCGCGAAGGAGTCGCGATCGACGCCCAGGTCAGCCCGAGCGACGACCGCGCCGAGATCGGCCTGGACGGCACCAACAGCGCGACCGTGGTGCTGTTCGCACGGCGCCGCGAGCTGCGAGCCCTGCATGCGGTGATCGAGTCCGCGCTGGCCGAGCTGGACGCCCACCACCACGCCAGCACGAAGAACAGCGGCCCCGCGACGACGGAGCCGGCCGCCTGACCGCCGCCGACTCGACCGCGGTTCGGCAGCCCTGACGGGACCCGCATCTCGGTCCCACCGCAATCCCACCCACATTTCCGCGAAATGCGGCGTGGCTACCCCTATGCCCGCATCCGCGGACCGGACAAGCAGGTGAATGCCCATGGTGTGCGATCTGTGCAACGGGTCCGGTGCATGCGACCCCTGCCAGGGATACGGGACCTTCCCGGACTCCTACCCCAACGCCCACGACGGCCAGAACTGCACGGTGTGCGACCAGACGGGCATCTGCCCGAACTGCGACGGCACCGGCGAAGCCATCACCGATGACAACGACAACCAGCGCGCCGGCGCAACCGGAGCAATACGTCGTCAGCGGTCACATAACAAGACCATTAA
>CAVSJZ010000029.1:0-13346 GCA_963728105.1 uncultured Actinomycetota bacterium
ATGCTCTTCCAGCACGGAACGATTGATGGTTTCGAGCCAAGGAATCTCGGCGATGATTTCGATCTGGCCGTAGCGCTCGATTGCGGCGCGATTATGCGGCTGTCTCAGGACCGCTCATGAACCACGCCGGCCAGCGGCAGCCCGCGCCGCCGGATCGCCTCGATGGATAGAAGCGTGTGGTTGATGGTGCCGAGCGTCGAGCGGGCGACGAGAATGATGGGGAAGATCGAGATCCGCTGCGAGGTCGATCATGTAGGCATCGTCGGTGATCGGGACCATGAGGCCGCCGGCGCCCTCAACGACAACCAGCCCCTCATCGATCCGGCATGTGCAGCTTCGCCATGTCGAGAGCGATGCCCGCGCGTCGCGCCGCCTCGTGCGGCGCAAGCGGGTCGGGCAGGAGATAGACCTCCGGCCAGACGCGTCCGACCGGCATTTCGGCCAGTGTCTTGAACTGTGTGGATAGTTTGTCGTCGGCTCCGTGCCCGCCTGGATCGGCTTCCAGTAAGACGCGTTGAGATGCGTGACGAGCCACGCCGAAACGAGGGTCTTGCCGACATCGGTGTCGGTTCCGGTGACGAAAAAGCCATGCATGATATTGGAACGGCCTCCGGCAGGGTCCTTCGGCGGCGGGGAGGGGCGACTTTATCGGCCAGAGCCTTCTAGGCAAGAGGCTGGACGAGAGCCTTGTTTGTAGAGCGGCTGGAACTGGTTGTCGACGTCGACGCCCAGCCGCGCCCACGACTCGCCCTTGTACTTGGCGGGGACGTCGGCGGCGCCGCGCGGCAGGTCGCGGATGTGCCCGACGGACGCTTCGACGACGTAGTCCTTGCCGAGGAACTTCTGGATCTTGGCGGCTTTCGTGCCCGACTCGACGATCACCAGCCGGCGGGTGGGCGTGCCGGCGGCCGTCGCCGCGGGGGTGCGCGTGCGGCGGCTGCCGCCCCCGGCGGCGGTCCTCGTCGTCGTCTCGGTCGTCACGTCGGTGCTACTCCATCTCCTGGCGTCACCCGCCACTCACGGTACGGGGTCGGGCGCCGGCTGCCGCGAGAGCGTAACCACAGCTGTCAAGCGAGTCGCTCAACCACACCGTGTGCCGAAGGCCCTCGGCCAGGCGTCCGGGGGCAGCCGCGGGGGTGGTGGACCGACCAGCTCGACCAGCCGCTGGAGGCGTCGCGTCCCGCTGATCCGCATGGCGGTTCCCCGACCGACCCGTGCCGGTGGCAGGCCCGCCCGGGTCGCCGCGGCGACCAGCGGAAGGTGCGTGTCAGGGGCGTGCGGGTCGAGCGCGAGCAGGTACCCCCCGCGCTCGTCGCGCCAGCCGGCGGCTAGCGCCCACAGCCGTAACGCCGCGCCGTCGAGCTGCCATTCCCGGGGGACGGACTTGACCGAGCCGGTCGTCCACGCGCGGGCCAGCTCGACGAGGTCGCAGCGGAACGCCGTGCGGACGGCCGTGGCGCCGCTCTCGGTGACGACCGACTGGGCCGCGACGCCGAGGTCGGCGCAGGCGGCCTTGACGGCGGGGGCGCGCTCCGCGTCGAGCAGCACGATCGAGAGCCGGGCCTGGTCACCGGCGCCGAATCGGACGATCTGGCCCGGGCCGCACAGCAGGCCGGCCAGGTCCGCGAGCCCGGCGGGCCGCGCGTCGGCGGAGAACAGCGACAGCTGCGACACGCGCGCACTCTAGAACGGGCGTTCGAGACCGCGGAGGAGGCACGCCGGGTGCGGGGCCGCCCACCCAACGAACGGCACTTTCGTTCCATAGGTTTGAACGAAAGTGCCGTTCGTCGGGTCCGGGGGTGGGTCAGCCGGGGACCTTCGCCGCCAGCGCGCGCAGCTGGGTGCAGGCGGGCGAGCGGTCGGCCTGCGCCGCGAGACCGGGTACGGCGAGCAGTTCGCGCAGCGCGTCGGGCGCCTTGACCGCAGCCAGCTGGGACTGGACCTGGCCCAGCGCCGCGGCGAACCCGACGGGGTCGCCCGGGTTGGCCTTGGCGACCACGTTGCGGGCCTGGACGACCGACTGCTCCAGGGCGTCGAGCGTGGCGCGCGCGTGCGTCAGCGCGGTGTCGGCGTTCGGCACGGGAGCCGGGCCGGCCGCGACGAGCTGCGTGCGGCCATGGCGGACCCCGGCGAGCACACTGTCGAGGTAGCCGAGCAGCGTCCTCTGGACGGCGGCGAGGTCGCCGCCCGGCGCGATGTCGGGCCGGTTGAGGGCCGGCGTCGCGACCGTGACGCCCGCCGCGCAGGCCTGGTCGAGCCAGGCCACGACCGGGTCGGACGCCGCGGTGGCCCCCGAAGCCGACGCCGTGTCCGACGCCGCGGACGGGGCGGGGGCGGGGGTGCCGGACGTCGTCGTGCAGCCGGCCGCCGCGAGGAGACCGGCGAAGAGGAGCGTCGCGACGACCGGGCGGGAGCGGGCCGGGACAGAGCGCCGGCCTGCGGCGACGGCGGCGGCGTGCCCGGCGACCCGGACGGGCCGGCCGCGGCCGCGGCGACGGAGGTGCGGCATGGCCGACAGTGTGGTCGGGGCCGCCGCGGGCGCCGCATCCCGGGTCCGGTCCGGCACCGGCGGGCGGTCCGGACGCCGCCGTGATCGCGTCGCCGCCGACGGCGAAGGGCCGCCCACCCGTTGGGGTGAGCGGCCCTCGCCGGTCCGGCGGCCGGCTCAGCCGACGTGCGCCTCGGCCGGCGTGTCGCTGATCGACGTCGAGCGCCGCTTCGAGATCACGACGGCGGCCACGATGATCGCCGCAGCCACGATGGCGATGACGTAGCGGAAGGGGCCCGCCGGGGCAGCCGGCAGCGAGAACGCGACGACGGCCGGGGCGATCAGCACCGAGACCAGGTTCATGACCTTGATCAGCGGGTTGATGGCCGGGCCCGCGGTGTCCTTGAACGGGTCGCCGACCGTGTCGCCGATGACCGTGGCGGCGTGGGCGTCGGAGCCCTTGCCGCCGTAGTTGCCGTCCTCGACGAGCTTCTTGCCGTTGTCCCACGCCCCGCCCGAGTTGGCGAGGAAGATCGCCATGAGCGTCCCCGCAGCGATGGCGCCGGCCAGGTAGCCGGCCAGCGGGCCGACGCCGAGGCCGAAGCCGACCGCGATCGGCGCGAAGATCGCCAGCAGGCCGGGGGTGGCCAGCTCGCGCAGCGAGTCGCGCGTGCAGATGTCGACGACCCTGCCGTACTCGGGGCGGACCGTGCCCTCCATGATCCCGGGGTTGTCCCGGAACTGGCGGCGGACCTCGAACACGATCGCGCCGGCGGCCCGCGTCACGGCGTTGATGGCCAGCCCGGAGAACATGAACACGACGGCCGCGCCGATGATCACGCCGACGAGCGTGCTGGGCGTGAAGACCTGGTAGTTGAACGCCGGGACGGCCGACACGTCCGCGTTGCCGATCGCCGTGGTGATCGCGTCGCGGTACGAGCCGAACAGCGCCGTCGCCGCGAGCACGGCCGTGGCGATCGCGATGCCCTTGGTGATCGCCTTGGTGGTGTTGCCCACCGCGTCGAGCTCGGTGAGGATGCCGACGCCGGCGCCCTCGACGTCACCGGACATCTCCGCGATGCCCTGGGCGTTGTCGCTGACCGGCCCGAAGGTGTCCATGGCGACGATGACGCCGACCGTGGTCAGGAGGCCGGTGCCGGCGAGCGCGACGGCGAACAGCGCGACCGTGACCGAGCCGGTGGCCAGCGTGAACGCGCCGAAGACCGCGGCGGCGATGACGAGCGCGGTGTACACGGCGGACTCGAAGCCGATCGAGATGCCCGAGAGGATGACCGTGGCCGCGCCGGTCAGGGAGGACTCGCCGACGGTCTTGACCGGCTTGTGCTCGGTGCCGGTGAAGTAGCCGGTCAGCCACAGGATGACGCCGGCCAGCACGATGCCGATGATGACCGCGACGGCCGCGATGAGCTGCGGGTTCGACCCACCCATCGAGGCCACGACGGTCGGGTCGGTCGGGTTGACCAGCTGGCCGAACGTCGGCGGCAGGTAGACGAAGGAGGCGATGACGCAGAGCACCGCGGAGATCACCGCGGAGATGTAGAAGCTGCGGTTGATCGTCTTCAGGCCGCTCTCGCCCTCGCGGGAGCGGGTGATGTAGACGCCGATGATCGCCGTGATGACGCCGATGGCGGGCACGATCAGCGGGAACAGCAGGCCGTGCTGGCCGAACGCGGCGGCGCCGAGGATCAGCGCGGCGACCAGCGTGACGGCGTAGGACTCGAACAGGTCGGCGGCCATGCCGGCGCAGTCGCCCACGTTGTCGCCCACGTTGTCGGCGATGGTGGCGGCGTTGCGGGGGTCGTCCTCGGGGATGCCCTGCTCGACCTTGCCGACGAGGTCGGCGCCCACGTCCGCGGCCTTGGTGAAGATGCCGCCGCCGACACGCATGAACATCGCGAGCAGGGCCGCGCCAAAGCCGAAGCCCTCCAGCACCTTGGGCGCGCCACCGGCGTAGACCATGACGACGATCGACGCGCCGAGCAGGCCGAGGCCGACGGTGAACATGCCCACGACGCCGCCCGTGCGGAACGCGATCCGGGTGGCCTTCTCACGACCGCCGTCCTCGCGGGCCGCGGCGGCGACGCGGATGTTCGCGAACGTGGCCAGCCGCATGCCGAGGTAGCCGATCGTGGCCGAGAACACCGCGCCGATCACGAAGAAGATCGAGCGACCGATGCGCTCGCTGAGTGTGTCCGCCGGCAGGAAGAACAGCAGGATGAACACGATGACGACGAAGATGCTGAGCGTGCGGAACTGGCGGTTCAGGTAGGCGGCTGCGCCCTCCTGGACCGCGCGGCCGATCTCGCGCATCTTCTCGGTGCCCTCGTCGGCGGCGAGCACCTCGCGGCGCAGCACGAAGCCGATGGCCAGCGCGACGAGCGCGACGACCGCGACCACACCGACGAGGATGCGGTCACCCCCGCCCAGCTCGAGGCCCGCCGCGAGAGGGGGCGACAGGGACGACATCCGTCCTCCTGGTTCGTTTCGGAGCAAACGGCCAGGGCACCGTCGACGGCGGCCCTGGCGTCACGACAAGTCCCGACACCGCAGGTCGGAGCGGTGCGGATGGGGGGAGTGTAGGTGGCGAACGCGGTGGCGGCCCCGCCAGGTACCCTTCCTCACCCGGGTGTAACGATTCCGTCTCGCTTCCCCTCCGCGGGCCGCGCAGGTCCGGCCCGTGGCCGCGGCCGGCCGTGACGTGGCCGTGATCACCTCAGCGGCCCGCCCGGACCACTGGCCTGTCGGTGGGGTGTGCGAGCCTCGGTGACCGTGACGCGTGCCGCTCCGGTCGACCGGGGTGCCCGGCTGCTGGAGCGGCTGGTCGCCGCTCGACCGCCCGACGAACGGGCCGGTCCGGCCGGGGTCGGAACGGGCGACGGGACCGACGCGGGCGTCGGAGCAGGCCCGCTGCGTCACGTCGCCCACCTCCCGGCCCGCGCCGGCGAGACCGTGCCGTGGCCGGGCTGGGTGCCGCCCGCGGTGCGCGCGGCGCTGGAGGACCGCGGGGTGCGTGCACCGTGGACACACCAGGCCGAGGCGGCCGGCCTGGCGCACGCCGGGACCGATGTGATCGTCGCCACGGGTACGGCGTCGGGCAAGTCGCTGGCCTACCAGCTGCCGGTGCTGGCGGCCCTGCACGACGACCCGCGCGCGACCGCGCTGTACCTGTCGCCGACCAAGGCGCTGGGCGCCGACCAGCTGCGGGCGCTGGCCGAGCTCGACCTCCAGGGTGTCCGGGCCGCTCCCTACGACGGCGACACCCCGACCGACGAGCGGGACTGGGCGCAACGCCATGCCCGCTGGCTCTTCAGCAACCCGGACATGCTGCACGCCTCGCTGCTGCCGCGGCACGCGCGCTGGGCGACGTTCCTGCGGCGGCTGCGGTTCGTGGTCGTCGACGAGTGCCACGGCTACCGCGGGGTGTTCGGGTCGCACGTCGCGCTGGTGCTGCGCCGACTCACGCGGCTCTGCGAGCGCTACCACGCCCGTCCCACCTTCGTGCTGGCGTCGGCGACGGTGGCCGAGCCCGCGGCGTTCGCGTCGCGCCTCACCGGGCGGGACGTCACCGCCGTCACCCGCGACGCGGCGCCCTCGGCCGGGCGCACGGTGGCGCTGTGGGAACCACCGCTGCTGCCCGGGCTCGCCGGCGAGAACGGCGCCCCGGTGCGGCGGTCCGCGGGCGCGGAGGCGGCCCGGATGCTGGCCGACCTCGTCGTCGACGGCGTGCGGACGCTCGCGTTCGTGCGGTCCCGCCACGGCGCGGAGGGCACGGCGCTGGCCGCCCAGCGGCTCCTGGCCCCGGTCGACCCCGAGCTGGCCGGGCGGGTCGCGGCGTACCGCGGCGGCTACCTCCCCGAGGAGCGCCGCGAGCTGGAAGGGGCGCTCAGCCGGGGCGATCTGCTCGGCGTGGCGACGACCACCGCCCTGGAGCTCGGCATCGACATCGCCGGCCTCGACGCGGTCCTCGTCGCGGGCTTCCCCGGCACCCGGGCCGCCTTCTGGCAGCAGGCTGGGCGCGCCGGCCGGGGCCGCGACGAGGCGCTGGTGGTGCTCGTGGCACGCGACGACCCCCTCGACACCTACCTCGTACACCACCCCGAGGCACTCCTGGGCGCCTCGGTCGAGGCGTGCGTGCTGGACCCCGCCAACCCGTACGTGCTGGCGCCCCACCTGCTGTGCGCGGCCGCCGAGCTGCCGCTGCGCGAGGACGACCTGGCCGGCCCCTTCGCCGGCACGCCGGCCCGCGAGCTGCTCGACGAGCTGACCGGCGACGGGTTGCTGCGCCGCCGCGCGAACGGCTGGTTCTGGCCCGACATGGGCGAGCGTCCCGCGGCCGACCTGCGCGGCAGCGGGCTGGGCCAGGTCGCGGTCGTCGAGTCCGGCACCGGGCGGCTGCTCGGCACGGTGGACGCCGCGGCCGCGCACGCCACCGTGCATCCCGGTGCGGTCCACCTGCACCGCGGGTCGAGCTGGCTCGTCGAGACCCTGGACCTCGACGCCGGCGTGGCGCTCGTGCGACCCGGCGACCCCGGTTGGCGCACCGACGCCCGCTCGACCGTCGACGTGGCCGTGGAGCGGGTGCTGGCGAGCGTCGAGCACGGTCCGGTGCGGGTCTCGTTCGGGGACACCGCCGTCACCAGCCGCGTCGTGGCCTACCAGCGGCGGGCGCCGGACGGCACGGTCCTGGGCACCGTTCCGCTCGACCTGCCGGAGCGCACGCTGCCCACCCGCGCGGTCTGGTACGACATCGACCCGGCCGCGCTGGCCGACGCGGGTGTGGAGCGGCCCGCCCTGCCGGGCGCGTTGCACGCCGCCGAGCACGCGGCGATCGGCGTGCTGCCGCTCGTGGCGACCTGCGACCGCTGGGACGTCGGCGGGATGTCGACCGCTCTGCACCCGTTCACGGGCCGGCCCACGGTCTTCGTCCACGACGGTCATCCGGGGGGCGCCGGGTTCGCCGAACGTGGGCACGCCGCGTTGCCGCGGTGGCTGCGGGCGACCCGGGAGGCTATCGCCGGATGCGGCTGCCGCACGGGCTGCCCGTCCTGCGTGCAGTCGCCGAAATGCGGCAACGGCAACGCCCCCCTCGACAAGCACCGCGCCGTACGGGTGCTGGACCTCGTCCTCGGGGCGCTGGAGGCGGCGGAGCCATCCGACGGGCGCGGGGCCTGAGGGCTGCCGCCGACCGGCCCTACGGGGACAGGGCCGGCCGGCGGCAGCCGCGTCGCGGAGGAACCGGTTCGGGGGTGGGCGTCGGGGGACGCACCGGTTCCGCCGCAGCCTGGGGAGCGACGCTGCGAATGTCCGCGGCGACAGTGCCGCAACGAACGTCCACCAGTAGGCCCGTTTCCGGTCCACGGGGCCAGTGGTGGTCGCCGATCGGTGCGGCAGCAACGACGAGCGTGCGTGCCGTGCGCCGAGCTGCATCCCGATCCGGCGGTAACACTGTGCAACCACGACGTCCGGGGAGGCCCGGCCCGTCTCGACCGTTCGTCTCTCCTGGGCGGCCGGTCCGCGCACCGATGTCGGCTCCGCCCGCCACCGGTCGCGGCGCCCCGCGGACCGCCGGCCGACCGCTCCCCGCGGCCGGCCGTCGACCGGCGTAGGCGGTGGTGCCGTGGGCGGCGGATCCGGTGCCGGCCCCGCCCGGGCGCGACCCAGCGCTGCGTCGATCCCCGGCAGACCGGCCACCACCGGGACGCGTACCTCGACCAGCGCGTCCCATCCCGACAAACGGCAGCTCAGGACGTCGGCCCGGGCGGCGGTGGCGGCCGTCGCCGCCGCCCGGCAGGCCGCCGCCTCACCGGCAACGGCGCGGTCGGCCGCGGCGAGGGCCGCGAGATCGGCCGCGGACTCCGCGCGGTGACGGGCGAGCACGGCCCCGCCGAGCCGCAGGCCCCCGACCAAGCCCGCGGCGAGCACCGCGACGAGGGCCGCGGCCCACACCGTCGCCACGCCTGCGTCGCCGCTCACGACCCGGTCTCCCGCAACGCGACGGAACGACCACGGACAGTGAGCGGAACGAGATCCCCGACCGGGGCCGAGACCACGCCGACGAGCAGGTCGCCCTCGGAGGTGAGCTCGGTACGGGCGCCCGAAGGTGCCAGCCGGAGCGCGACCGTGCGGCCGCGGTCCGGCTCCCCTCGCGCGGCGAGCCGGACCAGCTCGCGCGCCGCGTCGAGGCAGCGCATCGACTGGCCCACGGCCGTGAACGCGCCCAGGGCGAGGGCGAGGAAGGCGGCCAGCGTGCCGATCCCGAGCGCGGCCTCGACGGTCACGGCCCCCCGATCGTGCGCCACGGCCGTCAGAACCCGGGCGTGAGCGCTCGCTGGACGAGCGAGGTGAGCGCGTTGACCACGGTGTCGCCGTGGACGACGGCGAACAGCACGGCAGCGAACGCCGCAGCGGCGATGGTGCCGATGGCGTACTCGACCGTCGACATGCCGCTGTCGTCCCCCACCAGCCGGGTCAGGCGGGCCAGGCGGGGCCGCGGAACGGGCAGGACGCTCTTGCTGATCATGATCTTCTCCTTCGGGACGGGCCCGGTGGCGGTCACCACTGGGCGAGGGCCTGGCTCGCGAGGCCGATGACGACCGGCGCGATGCCCAGGACGACGAATGCGGGCAGGAAGCACAGGCCCAGGGGGCCCGCGAGCAGGACGGCTGCGCGCTGGGCGCGGGCCTGGGCGGTGTCGGCGAGCTCGGCCCGCAGGCGGGCGCCCTCGGTGCGGGCGACCTGAGCCAGCGCCGCCCCCGTGCCGGCCGATCGGGCAGCGGCGCGGGCGAAGGCGGCGAGCGCGGGCCGGTCGGCGACCGTCGCCCACGCCGCCGCGGGGTCGGCGCCGAGCAGGAGCAGCCCCGCGACACTCCGCAGCGCCTGCCCGGCCGCCCCGGCCAGCGGCGCGGCAGCCGCTTCGACCGCAGGGACGACGGGGAGCCCGGACTCCAGACAAACCGCAAGTAGGGGCCACCGGCCGGCCAGCACGACGGCGTCCTCGTCGGCCCGCTCGCCGCGGCCGCGCAGCCGGCGGGTCGCGAGCACGCCGGCAACGGCCGTCAGGGCGGCGCCCAGCAGCGCCGCGCCGGGCCCGGACACGCTCCCGAGGACCAGTGCCACCGTGCCGGCTCCCACCGCGACCCACACCGGCCGCAGCGGCGGTGGCGGGACCGCGGCGGACGGTGGGCAGGCCAGGCGACGCAGTCGGCCGCGGCCGGCCCTGCCGTCGGGAAGCGCCGCCGCGACCGCGAGGAGCAGGAGCGCGCAGACACTACTGACCGGTCTCATCGCGGGACCGCCGTGGCGAGGAGCCGCTCCGACCACGCGCTGCCGACCGCGACCAGCCCGACGCCGGTCATCAGCAGCGTCTGACCGAGCCAGCCGCCCCGCAGGACGCCCAGCGGGTCGGCGCCCATGAGCTGGCCGAAGGCGAGGCCCAGGCCCGGTAGTCCGGTCAGGACCGTCGCCGTGGCGCGCGGCCCGGCGAGCTGCGCGCGGACCGCCGCGGCGAACCGGAGCCGCCAGCGGATCGTGTCGTGGGCGTCGGCGAGCAGGTCGGCGAGTGGTGCCCCGTGCCGCTCCGCGAGCGACCAGGCTGCGGCGACCCGGTCGAGATCCGTGGCAAGGGCCGGATGCCGCTCGCCGCCTCGGCGCCACGCGGTGGCGACGTCACCCCCGAGTCCGGCGGCGGCCGCGACGGGTGCGAGCAGCGCGCTGGCGAGCGGCGCGTCGGCGCAGTCGGCGGCGAGGGCCAGCGCGGGATGGGCACCGGCACGCAGCTCGTCGGTGAGGCGTCGCAGCGCGTCGGCGAGCTGGGTCGCGGCCGCGTCGTCCGTCCTCGCCGCGGCCCGCCGGGTGCGCCGCCGCCGGACCACCGCGGCGACGAGCAGGCCGGCCAACGCCCCACCAGGGCCGACCACGACGAGTCCGGTGAGTGCCCCGGCCAGCAGGGGCCCGGCCGTCAGCGCCCGACGGGTACGCCGGCGCCGGCCCGGTCGGAGCCTGCCCAGCCGAGCGGGGCCCGGGCGCGGGAACCCGCAGAGCAGGGCGGCCGCGAGCAGGACGCAGGCCGCCGGCGTCGACCCCGTCGGTCCGGTCGTCACCACGGCACCGCCACGCCGCGAGCCGCGAGGACCGCGGCGAACCGGTCGCGCTCGGGGGTCGGGCCCCGGCCGCGCCGCCAGACGGGCCGGACCTGCACCCCGTCCGGCTCCGGCACGAGGACGCCGAGCGCGTCGAGCACGCGCCGGCCCGACCGCCGCTGCATGTGCAGCACGACCTGGACCGCAGCGGCGAGCTGGCTCGACAGCGCCGCTCGCGGCAGCCCGCCGGTCGCGGCCAGCGCCTCCATACGGGCGGGCACCTCGCGCGCGGAGTTGGCGTGGACGGTGCCGGCCCCCCCGTCGTGGCCGGTGTTCAGCGCGGCGAGCAGGTCGCAGACCTCGGCGCCGCGGACCTCCCCGACGACGAGCCGGTCGGGACGCATCCGCAGCGCCTGGCGGACCAGGTCCCGCAGGGTGACCCCGCCCGCTCCCTCGATGTTGGCGGGGCGCGCCACGAGCCGCAGCACGTGCGGGTGCCGGGGACGCAGCTCCTCCGCGTCCTCCACGCTGACGATGCGCTCGCCGGGGTCGACCGTGCCCAGCAGGGCGCCGAGCATCGTCGTCTTCCCGCTGCCGGTGCCGCCGGACACCAGGAACGCCAGCCGGGCCGCGACCACGGCCCTCAGCAGCGCCTCGCCCTCGGCGTCGACGGTGCCGAGCCGGCCCAGTGCGGGCAGGTCGTGCGTCGCATGGCGCAGGACGCGCAGGGACAGGCAGGTGCCGTCGGCCGCGACGGGGGCGAGGACGGCGTGCAGCCGCACGCCGTGCTCGGCGAGCCAGCCGTCGACGTAGGGGCTGGCGTCGTCGAGACGGCGCCCGGCGGCGAGGGCGAGCCGCTGGGCGAGCCGGCGCACCGCGGCGTCGTCGGCGAACCGGATCGCGGTGCGCTCCAGGCCCCCGCCGCGGTCGACCCAGACCGCCTGCGGGCCGTTGACGAGCACGTCGGTGGTGCGCGGGTCGCGCAGCAGCTCGTCGAGCGGGCCGGCGCCGGTGAACTCCTGACGCAACGTGCGCAGGGCGGCGAGAACGTCCAGGTCGGAGGCGACCCCGCCGGCCTCGGCCCGCACCGCGGCTGCGACGGCGGCCGGGCTGGTGGCCCCACCGGCGGCGGCGAGCCGGGTCCGGACGCGCTCGACCAGAGCCGGGGTGGTCATGCGAGGCTCCCGGCGGCAGCCGCGGCGAGCTCGGCGATGACGGCGCGGGCGGCGTCGGCCAGCGGACCGCGCGGGCGGCCGGGTGTGCCGCCGCGGTCGAGCGCCCTCGCGAGGTCGGGCTCGGGGCGCATCGCCGCCAGGAGCGGGAGGCGAAGCGCGTCGGCCACGTCGGCGGCGGCCACCCCGCCCGGGGCCGGGCCGCGGACGACCAGCCGGACGCGGCGGGCGTGCTCGGCCACGACTGCGGCCACCTGCTCGGCGGCGGCGGCACCCCGGACGTCCGCCGGGACGACGACTACGACCAGATCGGCCTCGACGAGCACGGCGACGGCGGCCTCGGTCGGGTAACGGGGCAGATCGCACACGACCGTCTCCCCGGCCCGGCGCCCCGCGTCGAGCACCGCCCGGACCGCGGCGGGCGACGGTCCCCGGCCCGCCCGGTCACAGGCGATCAGGCCCAGCTCTCCGCCCCCCGCGACGGGTGGGGCGGGCAGCGCGGCGTGCAGGGCCGCGGCGGTGATCCGGCCGGCACCGACGTCGATGCCCGGCCAGCGCAGGCCGGGCAGGTGCTCCGCGCCGAGGGCGAGGTCGAGTCCGCCACCGAGGGGGTCGCAGTCGACCAGCAGTGCGCGCCCGCCCTCCTGCACCGCAGCGACGGCCACGGCGGCGGCGAGGACGGATGCCCCCGCACCACCCCGGCCGCCCACGACGGCCAGGAGGCGACCGGGTTCGGCGCCGCCGGCTTCGGCCGCCTCGGCGAGCCGCGCGACGAGCCACCGTTCCGCCTCCGGCAGGGAGACGACGTGGGCCGCCCCGGCCCGCAGCGCGACCTCCCAGACCTCGGGCGGCGGCGTGCCCGGCACGACGACGACGACCCCGTCGCGGCGGGGCAGGCCGGCTCGTGCGGCGCGGGCGGCCGCGTCGACGTCGAGCAGGACGAGCGGTGCCGCGGTCCACCCGCGCCGCGCCGAAGCGGCGTCGGGGACGCGTTCGAGCTCGCACCCGGCCGCGGCGGCCAGGCGCAGCAGCCCGTCGAGCACCTCGTCGTCGAACGCCATCACGAGCCCCCGCGGAACGGCGGGCGGGGCGATCGCCGGAGCCGTCATCGTCATCGTGTCCCCTCGGTCGGCGCCGGCCGGTCGGGCGGCGTGATCCCAGGGTGGGCCGGGTGGGCGGCCGGACGGCAGGTCGACCTCGGGGCCTGTGGACAACCGGCACGGCTGGGGACAGGTCGGGCCGGATTGCGACAACGGCGGCCGTCGTGTCGGTGCGGTCGGGAAGGATGGATCTCGGGGGTCCCCGACACGCGCGGCCGGGCGTCCGCGCGTACGGACTTGTACGGGACCGAAAAGGACGACCCCCGCCAGGGGGGATTGGCGGGGGTCGTCGAGTGGTTCAGCTCCGGGGGGTCGAGCTGAACCGGACCCGGACGTATCCGGGCCTGTCAACTGTAGCCCCTTGGGAAGCCGCTGTGCGTCCCCTGTACGGCCCTATCCTCCGGCGCGCCGTCCCCCAACGGAGGCGGGTCGGCGACGGCGCGGCGATCTGGCACGCTCGAACCGTGGCAGGCCTGGCGTTCTTCGA
>CAVSJZ010000030.1:0-71293 GCA_963728105.1 uncultured Actinomycetota bacterium
ATGGATGGCCTCCTGTGCGTGGGTCGCGTCGCGCCGGATGTACTCCTTGTAGATGTTGCGCGTCCACAGGTTGGCCGCGGCGATCGACATGATCGCGGCCGGCACCAGCGCGCCGATGCCGATGGCGGCGAACGCGATCCCGGCGAAGAGCGAGCCGAACTGCGTGTCGAACAGGACGGGGATGATCGTGTTGCTGTCGGCGGCCCCCGTCGCGTTGTTCGTGATCGGCTTGACGCCGGCCGCGATCGCCACGTAGCCGAGCAGGGCGAGCAGGCCCAGCAGGAACGAGTACGCCGGCAGCGCCACCATGTTCCGCTTGAGGACCGCCCGGCCGCGGCTGGACAGGACGCCGGTCACCGAGTGCGGGTAGAGGAACAGCGCGAGCGCCGAGCCGAACGCGAGCGTGATGTACTGCAGCTGGTTGTTGGCCGTCAGCAGCAGCGAGCCCGCGGGCGCCTTCGTCGTCGGGTTGACCGTCGCCAGCTTGGTCGCGGCCTTGCCGAAGATCGCCTCCCAGCCGCCGAACTTCGCCGGCAGGTAGATCACCGCGACGAGGATGACCAGGTAGATCAGGATGTCCTTGACGAACGCGATGAGCGCGGGCGCGCGCAGGCCGGACTGGTAGGTGTAGACGGCCAGGATGATGAACGCCACGAGCAGCGGCAGGTGGCCGAGGAAGCCGCTGCCGTTGAGGCCCATCGTCCGCAGCACGGCCTCGAGGCCGACGAGCTGCAGCGCGATGTACGGCATCGTCGCGACGATCCCGGTGACCGCGACGAGGAACGCCAGCAGCGAGCTGCCGTACCGGCCGCGGACGAAGTCGGCCGGCGTGACGTACCCGTTGACCCGCGACACCGACCACAGGCGCAGGACCGGCAGGAAGACCAGCGGGTAGAGGATGACCGTGTACGGGAGGGCGAAGAAGCCGATCGCGCCGGACGCGTACAGCAGCGCCGGTACGGCGACGAACGTGTAGGCCGTGTACAGGTCGCCGCCGACGAGGAACCACGTGATCCAGGAGCCGAAGCGGCGCCCGCCCAGCCCCCACTCGTCCAGGTGCGCGAGCGTCTCGCCCCGTTGCCAGCGAGCCGCCAGGAAACCCATGACCGAGACCGCGATGAACAGCACCGCGAACACGGTGAGCTCGACCCAGTTCATGGCGTTGCCCCCTCGTCCAGCTCGTCGACCGGGCCGGCGGCGCCCGGCGCGATCGGGTCGTCCTCGTCGCGCGTCCGCAGGTAGACGACGGCCACGGCCGCGACACCGACGAACACCCAGACGAACTGGATCCAGTAGAAGAACGGCATCCCGAACAGCTGCGGGTCGCGACGGTTGAACCACGGCGTGACCAGCATGAGGAACGGCAGGAGCAGCAGCAGGTTCCACGCGCGGAAGCGCAGCCCCTCGCGGCCGCCCGGTGGTGTCGACATCGACATCGAGCCTCCAGCGTGGCGATCGGCTGCGGGCATACTAGGTCGGGCGGCCGACAATTCGGCCGGAACCGACGGCAACGCTGTGGTCACGGATTCCGCATCGGGGTATCGCCCGGCGCTCTGTGCTCCCCGGTGGCCCCGCGCCGGCGGGCCACCGGGCACGGAGAAGCCATGTCCGGAGAAGAGCCGATCGAAGCGGGCATCGACGACCGGAACGGGCACGACCGGGCCAGCATGGTCGGCGCGCACGCCGAGAACTGCGCGTCGACCCCGCCGGACGGGCGGGTGCCCACGTCATCGGATCCCGCCGACGGGGTCCCCGGCTCCGGCGGCTACCCCTCCGCGAGCCGCTGCCGCAGGGCCGCGAGCTCGTCGCGCATCGCCGTCGGCAGCCGGTCCCCGATGTGCGTGAACCACTCCTCGATCAGCGGGAGCTCCGCGCGCCACTCGTCGAGGTCGACCTGCAACGCCGCGGCGACGTCCGCCGCGTCGGCGTCGAGGCCGTCGAGGTCGAGGTCGTCCGGCTCGGGCACGAAGCCGATCGGGGACTCCGTCGCGGCCGCCGTGCCCTCCATCCGCTCGACGCACCACTTGAGGACGCGGCTGTTCTCGCCGAAGCCCGGCCACAGGAACCGCCCGTCGTCGCCGCGGCGGAACCAGTTCACGTAGAAGATCTTCGGCAGCTTCGTGGCGTCGGCGTTCTTGCCGACGTTCACCCAGTGCTGGAAGTAGTCGCCGGCGTTGTAGCCGAGGAACGGCAGCATCGCCATCGGGTCGCGGCGGACCTGGCCGAGCCCGCCGGCCGCCGCCGCCGTCTTCTCGCTCGACATCGTCGCGCCGAGGAACGTGCCGTGCTGCCAGTCGCGCGACTCCGTCACCAGCGGCACCGTCGTCTTGCGGCGGCCGCCGAACAGGATCGCCGAGATCGGGACGCCGTTCGGGTCCTCCCACTCGGGCGCGACGACGGGGCACTGCCCGATCGGCATCGTGTACCGCGAGTTGGGGTGCGCGGCCGGCTCCTCCGAGTCGGGCGTCCAGTCCTGCCCGGTCCAGGAGCGCAGGTGCTCTGGCGTGCCCTCCATGCCCTCCCACCACACGTCGCCGTCGTCGGTCAGCGCGGTGTTGGTGAAGATCGAGTTGCCGGCCGCCATCGTCCGCATGGCGTTCGGGTTGGTCTTCCAGTTCGTCCCTGGCGCGACGCCGAAGAAGCCGAACTCGGGGTTGACGGCGTAGAGCCGCCCGTCCTCGCCGAAGCGCATCCAGGCGATGTCGTCGCCGATGGTCTCCGCACGCCAGCCGGGCACAGTCGGCTGCAGCATCGCGAGGTTCGTCTTGCCGCAGGCGGACGGGAACGCCGCAGCGACGTAGTAGGCCTTCTCCTCCGGCGAGATCAGCTTGAGGATGAGCATGTGCTCGGCGAGCCAGCCCTCGTCGTGCGCGATCGCCGACGCGATCCGCAGCGCGTAGCACTTCTTGCCGAGCAGGGCGTTACCACCGTAACCGGAGCCGTAGCTCCAGATCTCGCGGGTCTCGGGGAAATGGCTGATGTACTTGGTCTCGTTGCACGGCCACGCCACGTCCGCCTGGCCGGGCTGCAGCGGGGCGCCCACCGAGTGCAGGCAGCGGACGAAGGAGTCGTCCCGGTCGGCGAACAGCGGCAGCACGGAAGAGCCCATCCGCGTCATGATCTTCATCGACGCCACGACGTACTCGGAGTCGGTGATCTCGACGCCCAGCATCGGCGCGGGCTGGGCGTCCAGCGGTCCCATGCAGAACGGAATGACGTACATCGTCCGGCCGCGCATGCTGCCGCGGTAGAGATCCGTCATCGTGGCCTTCATCTCCGCGGGCGCGACCCAGTTGTTCGTCGCGCCTGCGTCGGCCTCGTCCACCGAGCAGATGAATGTGCGCTCCTCGACGCGGGCGACGTCGTCGGGATCGGACGCGGCCCAGAACGAGTTCGGTTTCTTCTCCTCGTTCAGCCGGACGCAGGTTCCGGATTCCACCATCTGCGTCGTGACGCGGTCCCATTCCGCTTCGGAGCCGTCACACCAGACCACCCGGTCGGGTTCCGTCAGGTCCGCCACCTCGCGGACCCACGACAGCAGTGCCGTGTTGGACGTCGGCTTCGCGTCGATACCTGGCACGGTCGCTGCCGTCATGTCGCTCCTTGTACCCCGGGAATGGCGAAGCACACCCGTGCCGGCGGCGCGGGTGTGCGCTGTAGCGATTTCGTGTTCCCGACGGTACCGGCGGCCAACCTCGCCCAGGCTGTCGGCTCACTCACAGGACCGATCATGAAATCGATTCAGTACGTTCGGCACAGACGGGTTTGACATGGGCGTGATCTGCGCGTTACCCGGCCGGAGGGATGGTGGCGGCCCTGAGTGGGTACCCCGCCCCGGGCCGTCACCCCGGCGACCCTGTCGCGCGACGGGACGTCCGCGTAGCGTTTGATCGAACCCCGCCCACGGGAGGAACCGATGAGCGACACCGCCCAGTACGTCCTCTTGCTCGCCGTGTCGGTGGTGCTGACGTTCCTCGTTGGCCGCCTGCTGGTCACCGCGGGCGAGCCCTACCTGCAGGACGTCTTCCGCGACACCGCGGTCACGCGCTCGGTGAACCTGCTCCTCTCGGTCCTGTTCCACCTGATCACGCTGGGTGTGTTGGCGATCATCTCGGTCTTCGACCTCGGCGAGTTCCGAAACGAGCCCCTCCAGCGGTTCGTCCTGCGGCTGGGCATGGTGCTGCTGGTGCTGGGGGTCGCGTACGGCGTGTCGATGCTCGTGCTGATCCGGGTGCGCGAGCGCCGGAAGGCCGACGAGATCTCCGAGCACGTGCAGGAGCGGCTGGCCGAACGCGGCGTCGACACGCGGCCGGCGGCCGGCCAGGCGGTGACGCCCGAGCCGCCGTACCGCCCGGTGCCGCCGCAGCAGCCGTACCAGCAGGCGCCCGAGGCCCAGCCCTACCGCCCGGTGACGCCGGAGCCCCCGCCGGCGCGCTGACGAGCGCGTCGGGGACGGTGCCGAGGTCGGGAGCACCTCTCGCGGGTCCAACGAACGGCACTTTCGTTCAAACCTATTGAACGAAAGTGCCGTTCGTTCGTCGGGTGACCGGGGGCGCTGGCGCCGCGCGGCAACCGCGGTCGCCCCCCGACCGCACTAGGCCGTGTCCCGTGGATCAGCGAACGCGGTATTCGCGCCCAGATGGCCGCTCGCTGCGTTGTCGGACGGCTCGAGTACGGCCCGGTACGAGAGCCGCCCTCCGCCTTGCGAGCAGCCATCTGGATCACGAATCCCGTCGCCCGTGATCCACGGGACACGGCCTAGCCTCGGCGCGTGAGCGTCCGGCTGCCGTCGCCGTGCCTGGTGGTGCTCGTCGGGCCGGTCGCGTCGGGCAAGTCGACGTGGGCGGCGACCCACTTCCCGCCCGGCCAGGTCGTGTCGTCCGACGCGCTGCGGGCCGTCGTCGGCGCGGGCGAGGACGACATCGCGGCCAGCGCCGACGCGTTCGCGCTGCTGGAGGAGATCGTCACGCGGCGGGTCGCCCGCGGGCTGACGACGGTCGTCGACGCGACGGGGCTGGACCCGGCCCGCCGGGCGGCGTGGCGCGAGCTCGCCCGTGCCCACGGGACGGCCTGCGTCGCCGTCGCGTTCGACGTGCCGGCCGCGCAGGTCAGGGCCCGCAACCGGGCCCGGGAGCGGCCCGTGCCGGCCGACGCCGTCACGGCGCAGCTGCGCGCGTGGCCCGCCGTGCGCGACGCGCTGCCCGGCGAGGCCTTCGCCCGGGTGCTGACGCCCGAGCCGGTCCGGGTCGTGCCGGACGCGTTCGTCGCGGCGGGCGAGGCGGTGGCGCGGCAGCGGGCGAATCCGGTCGGGCTGCGGTTCGCGCTGCACCTCTCCGCGTTCCCCGGCGGCGCCGCGACGCTGGCCCCGCGCCTGCGCGAGATCGCGGCCGCGGCCGAGGACGCGGGCTTCGACGCGATCTACGTCATGGACCACTTCCGGCAGATCCCGCAGGTCGGCCGCGCCTGGGACGACTTCCTGGAGAGCTGGACGACGCTCGCGTGGCTGGCCGCGTGCACGTCGAGGGTGCGGCTGGGGACGCTCGTGAGCGGCGTGACGTACCGCAACGTCGGGCACCTCGCGAAGATCGTCGCCACGCTGGACGTGCTGTCCGGCGGGCGGGCGGTGTGCGGGCTCGGCCTGGGCTGGTTCGCCGCCGAGCACCGCGCGTACGGCTGGCCGTTCCCGCCGGTCTCCGAGCGGTACGCGCTGCTGGAGGACGCGTTGGCGGCGCTGCCGGTGCTGTGGGGTCCCGGGGGCAAGCCGTTCCGGGGTGCGGTGCTGGACCTGCCCGACACGTCCGGCTACCCGCGGCCGCTGCAGGACCACGTCCCGATCGTCCTGGGCGGGGGCGGCGAGCGGCGGACGCTGCGGCTCGCGGCCCGCTACGCCGACGCGGCCAACGTGCTGGGCGACCTCGCCGCCGTCGCCCGCAAGGCGGCCGCGCTGCGCGAGCACTGCGCCGCGGCGGGGCGGGAGGTCGCGCTGTCGCACCTGACGACGGCGCTGGTCGGCCCGGACCCGGACGCGCTCGTGGCCCGGTGGCGGCCGCGCGGCGTCGACCCCGCCCGGTACGCGGCGTCCGTGCACGCCGGGACGGCCGACGACCAGGTCGGGCGGCTGCGCCAGCTCGCCGACGCCGGGGTGGGCGAGGTCGCGGTCCGGCTGGTCGACCTCGTGGACGCCGACGCCGTCGCCCGGTTCGCACCGGTCGTCGCGGCGTTCCGGCCCTGACCGGCGGAACGCCCGTCCTGACCGGCGGGACAGCCCGGCCCGGGCCGGCCGGGATGACCCCCCTCGGACCTGACGGGCGGGAACCGGCCCCCGCGGATCGCCGGATCCGGTACCTCCGGTGCGCACACGCACCTCACGTCCCGAATCCCGCGATCAGCCCACCAGGACCCGCGATCACCGCCGGCCGGCCGGCCCGCCGGCTCCCCCGGGAGACCAGCCCGGCCGGAGGCGTCAGCGGGCCGGCTCCAGCGGCCGGGCGGCGGTCGGCCGCAGGCCGCGGCGGACCAGCACCGCCACGGCTGTGAGGACGAGCGCCGCCGCGACCACCGTGACGTGCAGCCCGTCGACGAACGCCACCCTGGCCGCGGCCAGGAGCGTCTCGCCGGGCGCGCCCGGGTGCCGCGCCGCGACGGCGAGGGCCCCGCCGAGCGTCTCGCGGGCCTGCGCGTCCTCGACGAACCCGACGGCGCCCGGCACGACCAGCGCCGCGCGGTACACCGCGGCCAGTACGCTCCCCAGTACGGCCGTGCCGAACACGGCGCCGACCTCGTAGGCGGTCTCCGACACCGCGGAGGCCGCACCGGCCCGGTCCGCGGGCGCGGCCGCGAGGATCGCGTCGTTCGTCACTGTCTCCGACAGCCCGATGCCCGCCCCGACCAGCACCGCCACCGCGCCGAGCACGGCGGCCGGCGTGTCGGCGCCTAGCGTCACCGCCAGCCCGAGCCCGGCCGCGGCCAGCCCGAGCCCGGCCGGCACCAGCGCCCGCAGCGGCACGATCCGCGCCAGGCGCGCGGCCAGCACGCCCGCGACCATCGTCACGACCGACCCGGGCAGCAGCACCATCCCCGCGGCCAGCGGGGAGAGGCCGAGCACGAGCGTCAGGTACTGCGAGCCGGCCAGCAGCAGCCCGGTGTAGGCGAACATCGTCGTCGCGTTGGCCAGCGCGGACAGCCGCAGTACCGGCCGCGCGAACAGCCCGACGTCCAGCAGCGGCGTCTCGCCAGCGGCCAGCTGCCGGCGGGAGCGGCGCACGAACAGCACGCCCGCGCCGGTGCCGAGGCCGAGCGCCGCGACGGCCGTCGCCGTCACGCCGTCGTGGGCCAGCAGCTTGAGTCCCAGCACGGCCGGCGCCATCGTCGACAGCGACAGCACGACGCCCAGCGGGTCGAGGCGACCGGCGGTGGCCGGCCGCGACTCCGGCACGACCAGCGGGAGCGCCACCAGCAGCACCAGCATCACCGGGACGTTCACCAGGAACACGACGCCCCACCAGTAGCGCTCGAGCAGGATGCCGCCGACGATCGGGCCAAGCGCCGCGCCCGCGGCCCAGCCGGCCGCCCACAGGGCGAGCGCGAGCCGCCGCTCCGCGCGGTCGGTGAACAGGTCGCGCAGCAGCGCGAGCGTCGCGGGCATGAGCATCGCGCCGAACACGCCCAGCAGCGCACGGGCGGCGACGAGCTGGCCCGCGTCCGTCGCGAACGCCGCGGCCAGCGAGACCAGGCCGAACCCCGTCGAGCCCAGTAGCAGCGTGCGGCGCCGCCCGGCGCGGTCGGCGACGGTGCCCATCGTGACCAGCAGGC
Source organism: uncultured Actinomycetota bacterium (assembly GCA_963728105.1). Classification (GTDB taxonomy): domain Bacteria; phylum Actinomycetota; class Actinomycetes; order Mycobacteriales; family Pseudonocardiaceae; genus Pseudonocardia. Next base: position 7,813 of record CAVSJZ010000030.1, read on the forward strand.
CGGCCAGGACCAGCGGGTACACGTCGACCACCCACAGGAGCTGCTCGGCCGACGGCGTGAGCGCGGCGCTGATCGCCGGCAGGGCGAAGCCCAGCACGGTGTTGTCGATGGCGACGAGCAGGGTCGGCAGGAGCAGGACGGCGAGGCCCGCCCAGCGGCGGCGTGAGGTGGTCATGGCGATGTCCTTGCGTCGTTCGGGGTCGTACTGAATCGGTCTTGTATACCGTCTAGACGGTATAGTAGCCGACGATATTCCCCGCCCTAGACTGCGGCGATGGCCAGGAGGGGGACGACGGACGGCACCGGGCGCATCGGTGTCGACGGGCGGCGCGCCGGGCGGGGCGGCGCGCGCGACCGCGTCCTCGACGCCTACGAGACGCTGCTCATCGAGGAGGGACCCGCGGCGGCGACGCTGGACGCGGTCGCCGCGGCCGCCGGGGTCAGCAAGGGCGGCCTGCTCTACCACTTCGCGTCCAAGGACGCGCTGGTCGACGGCCTGCTCGGGCGCCTGAGGGAGCGCAGCGCGGCGGACGCCGACGCCATCGCCGCGTCGCCGGACGGGGCCGTCGCGTACTACGTGCGCACGTCGGCGCCGGGCGGCGGCGTCCCGGGCGGCATGACGCGCACGTACGTCGCGGTGCTGCGGCTGGCGGACAACTCGCAGTCGGGCCACGCCGCCCGCGCCGCACTGGCCCGGGTCGACGCCGACGCGTACGCGGCGTTGCTGGCCGAGCTGCACGACCCGGTGCTGACGTGGCTGGCCCAGCTCGTCGGGGACGGGCTCTACCTGCGCACGCTCACCGGGACGCCGTTCCCGGAAGGTCTGTCGGTCGACCAGCTGCTCGACCGCATGCGGGCGTACCTGCCCGCGCGGGGGTCAGGCTCCTGAGCGCCCGGCGCGTCGCCGGTCCGGTGGGGTTCAGCGCGCGCCGACGGCGACGCGGGCGATCTCCGGCATCGGCACGGGCAGGCGGTGCACCGTGACGTTCCAGAAGCGGTTCTCGGAGTCGGCGCTCCGCCAGGCGTTGGCCAGCCGCGTCGTGGCCTCGGCGTCGGTCCGGCGGCGTGGCCGGGGACGCATCCAGCAGCGACGCCGGATCTCCTTGTCGAGGGCCCGCCAGGCGTCGTCGGCCGTGCTGTGCACGCTCACGCTCGGTGGACCCTCGCCGTCCCCGATGAGCAGGGTGTAGGCGCTCACGACATCGAACGACACGTCCGGGCTCCTCTGCTCACCACATGGGTGTCCATCATCAGCTCCGCGACGACATCGGCGCGTACGGACGAGTCAACCGCATCGTCACGGTCGAGGTACGCAGCGCCACGCCGGGGTGCGCCGGGCGGCCGACCCCGGCCGCCGAGCCGCGTCCCCCGTCCGGAGGACGTGCCGGGGGCGTTTCCGGCCGTTCGTCGGTTCCGCGGGCGCCGCCCGGCCCCGCGACCGCCCTCTCACCGACCGTGAGTGACGCGTCGGCGACGGCGGGAGCGGCGTCAGCGGCCCTGGGAGACGGAGGACATGAAGAAGTCCGGCACCCGCAGGGCCGGCATCGCCGCGCGCGTGAACCAGTCCTTCCACTCCCGCGGCAGGGTCCGCTCGGTCGACCCGACCTCGTCCGCGCGGCGCAGCACGTCGAGCGGCGAGAAGTTGAACCGGAAGTTGTGGTCGACCTCGGCCACGACCTCGCCGCCCTCGACGAGGTACACCCCGTCCCGGGTGAGCCCGGTGAGCAGCAACGTCGTCGGGTCGACCTCGCGGATGTACCACAGGCAGGTCAGCAGCAGCCCGCGCCCGGTGCGCGCGACGACGTCCTCGACCGAGCCGCCGGTGCCGCCGGTCAGCAGCAGGTTGTCCCCGCTCGGGGTGAAGGCCGTGCCGAACTCGGCGGCCTCTGCGCGGGAGTAGGCGAGCTCGGCGATCGTGCCGTCGCGGACCCAGTCGACGCGCCGGGCCGGCGCCCCGTTGTCGAAGACGCTGCTGCCCTCGCCGGAGCGGGTCGCGGCGACGAAGGGCTCGTACTCCAGCCCGGCCGCGGCCGGGTCGCTCGACAGCGTCAGCGGCAGTGCCGTCAGGCGCTCGCCCACGCGCGGGCCGCCGGGCCCGGCCAGCGCGCTGCGGCCCTCCTGGGCGGACCGCCCGTCCATCGACCAGGCCAGGTAGATGAGCAGGTCGGCGACGGCGGACGGGGGCAGGACGGTCGGGTAGCGGCCCGCCGGCAACGTCGTGCGGCGGGCGCCCCAGGCCAGCCGGGTGGTGGCCGTGGCGGCCAGCGCCGCGACGTCGACGTCGGTGAAGTCGGCCGTCGACACCCCCGCCCACGCCGACGACCGGTCGTCCTTGACGTTGAGCTCGACCGAGCCGGTCGGCTGCACCCAGCGTCGCCGCACGCCGGTCGAGGTCCCCAGCCAGGTCGTCGTCAGCTCGTGGCTGGCGAACCCGAAGTGCCGCTGCGGCGCGTCGAACGCGGTCGCGAGGTCGGCGGCGACCCCGGACAACACGGCGGGGGACGTCTCGGCGGCCGGGTCGTCCCAGCCCGCGTCGCCGCCGCCGGGCGCGGGCAGCGGGGCGGCGTCGTCGGCCGGCCCGGCCGCCCGCGCGGCGGCCTCGGCCGCCGCGACCAGCTCGGCCAGCTGGCCCGAGTCGGTGACGGCCGCGGACGAGCTGACGACGCCGGCGGCGGTGCCCCCTTCGACCGCGACGAAGGCGATCACGGTGACCTCGCCCTCGGTGGTGTGGCCGTTGGTCGTCATCGTCGAGTTGGCCCAGCGCAGCACGGCCTCGCTGGACTCCTGGACGAGCACCGCGCAGCCGTGCAGGTGGGCGGCGGCGGCCAGGGCGTGCTCGACGACGGCGGTCGGGGCCAGCACGGCCGTCATCGACCCTCCTCGCTGGTGTTGAGGACGTTGATCCCGCGGAAGCGTGCGGCCGGGCAGCCGTGGCTCACCGGGGCGGCCTGCCCGGGCTGGGCCTTGCCGCAGTTCATCGCGCCGCCGAGCCGCCACGTCGACGGCCCGCCGAGCCCGTCGAGCGCGGCCCAGAAGTCGGTGGTGGTCGCCTGGTAGGCGACGTCGCGCAGCTGACCGGCGAGCCGCCCGTTCTCGATGGCGTAGAAGCGCTGGCCGGTGAACTGGAAGTTGTAGCGCTGCATGTCGATCGACCAGGACTTGTCGCCGACGACGTAGATCCCGCGGTCGACGCCGGCGATGAGCTCGTCGGTGGTCGTGTCGCGCTCCGGGTCGGGCCGCAGGGACACGTTGGCCATCCGCTGGATCGGGACGTGGTGGGGCGAGTCGGCGAACGCGCAGCCGTTCGAGCGGTTCAGGCCCAGCCGCGGGGCGAAGGTGCGGTCGAGCTGGTAGCCGACCAGGACGCCGTCGCGGACGAGGTCCCACTCGGTCGTCGCGACGCCGTCGTCGTCGAAGCCGACGGTCGCCAGGCCGTGCGGGACGGTCCGGTCGCCGGTGACGTGCATGAGCTCCGAGCCGTAGCGCAGCGTCCCGAGCCGGTCGGGCGTCGCGAAGCTGGTGCCGGCGTACGCGGCCTCGTAGCCGATCGCGCGGTCGTACTCGGTCGCGTGGCCGACCGACTCGTGGATCGTCAGCCACAGGTTCGTCGGGTCGATGACCAGGTCGTACGCCCCGGCGACGACGGAGGGCGCCTTCGTCTTCTCCGCGAGCAGCTCGGGCATCCCGGCCAGCTCGGCCTCGGCGTCCCATCCGGTGCCGGTGAGGTACTCCCAGCCCCGGCCGGCCGGCGGGGCGAGCGTCGTCATCGTCTCGAAGCCGCCCGCGGCACGGTCGACGGCCGTCGCGGTCAGCCCGGGCGCGATGCGCACCCGCTGCTGGGTGGTCGTCGTGCCGGCGAGGTCGGCGTAGAACTTGGTCTCCCGGACCTGGGCGACGTGCGCCTGGACGTGGTCGACGCCGTCGGACGCCAGCAGCCGCCGCGACCACTCGGTCAGCCGCTCGATCTTCTCCCGCGTCGGGACCGCGAACGGGTCGACGTCGTAAGCGGAGACCCACACCTCGCCGGCGTGGACCGGCTCGTCGGCCCGCTCGACGCGCTCGCGCGCCACCGGGGCGAGCGTCCGCGCGACCGCGACCGCGCGCTCGGCCGTGGCCGCGGCCCGCTCCGGCGAGAGCTCGCGGTGCGAGGCGAAGCCCCACACGCCGTCGACGAGGACCCGGACGGCCAGGCCCAGCGTCACGTCGTCGGCGACGGTCGTGACCCTGCCGTCGCGCAGCGAGATCGACTGCGTGACGATCCGCTCGACGCGCACGTCGGCGTGCTGCGCGCCGAGGCCACGGGCCCGGTCGAGCGCCGCGTCGGCCAGCGCGGTCAGCGGCAGCGCACGGAAGGCGGGATCGACCCGGTCGAGCGCGCCATCGGTCGTCACCGCGTCAACCTAACCGGCGCGGGCCCTCGTCACGCGTGCTGGTCGGGCACCACCCCCGGGTGCTCGTGCGACGCCGTCCAGCCCGTCGGCGCCGGCAGCCCCGGCAGCCCCGGCAGCCCCGCCGGCGCGGTCAGGCGGGCGATGCCGTCCGGGCCGATGCGGACGATCTGGTCGGGCAGCCCGTCGCCGTCGAGGTCGGTGGCGAGGACCAGGTCGACACCGTCGTCGCCGACGGCGGTGTCCGGGTGGCCGTCGCCGTCGGTGTCCACGTCGGGAACGAACGGCGTGGTCGACGAGGGAACCGCGCCGGGGTCGTCGGGCACATCGCGGGGGCTGCGCGGCTCAGCCATCGGTGACCGCCCGCAGCTCCCGCTCGACCACGGCCCGGCGCCGCTCGACGGCCGCGTCCAGCTCGACGGCGAGCTCGCGTTCCAGGCGGAGCAGCGCCCGGTCGAGGTCGGCGGAAACGGCGGCCCTGGTGCCGGCGACGGCGGCGTCGGCCCAGCGCTGGAGCCCGCCGCGCTCGACCGCCAGCCGTCGGGCGTGGACGATGGCCGCGACGCCCGCCGCGGCCAGGCCGACCCCGGCCGGCGCCAGCGCGGCCCCGCCCAGGACGTGCAGCCCGACGGCCGGCAGCCCGACGACCGGGACGGCGGCCAGCAGGACCAGGGCGAGTCGCCAGGCGGCCAGGCCCTCCCACGCGCCGGCCAGCGCCGGGACCCGCGGGGGCGGCCCGGGGGCCTCCGGCCGGGGTGGGCCGGGCAGCGCCGGCCAGCCGGGCGGGAGGTCGAGCCGGCGGGCCCCGGCGAGGCGGCGCAGTCCCGCGCCCAGCTCGGCGGCCCACCGGGCGTGGGCGCGGGCGGTCGCGATCTGCAGCGCCGCCGCGAGCGCCGCGGGCAGCGCCCTGCGGACGGTCCGGTCGGCGTGCGCGACGTGGTCGCGCGCGGTCGCCGCGATGCGCGTCAGCTCGTCGTCGAGCGCCTCCGCTGCGGCGAACCGCGAGAGCGCGAGCTCGGTGCGCAGCTCACCGCGGTGGGTGCCGGCGAGCCAGGCGCGCTCGGCCCGCAGCTCCGCGCGGTGGGCGCGCACGGCGTCGGCGTAGCGGTCGGGCGGGTCGGGCCGCACGGGCACGGGCACGGCGCCATCGGGGGACGCCGCCGCGACCGGAGTCTCGCCGGTGAGGGCACCCGGCGGGCCCGTGCCGGCGGGTGCGGCCCGGACGGTCGGGCGCCCCGCGTCCGGCCCGTTCGAGCCGGGCGACCGGCCCTGGACGGTTCCGGCCGGTCCCGCGGCCCGGTGCGGTCCGGCGGCCCGGGCGGTGGCGGTCGGTCCGGTGGCCGGCGGCGTCCCGGTCTCGGCGGCGGCCCGGGCCGGTTCGGTGGCCCGGGTCGGTTCGCTCGGTCCGGTGTACCGCGCGGTTCGGGTCGGTCCCGTGGCTCGGGCCGTTCCGGTCGGTCCGGTGGCTCGGGCCGTTCCGGTCGGTCCGGTGCACTGCACGGTTCGGGTCGGTCCCGTGCCTCGGGCCGTTCCGGTCGGCTCCGCGGCCCGCAACGTCCCGGCCCGGCCCGTCCTGGTCGGGCGCGTGTCCCGGGTCGCGACGGCCGGTTCTGCGGCCCGGCCCGTCCCGGCTGGTTGCGGCGCTCGGGTCGTCCCGGTCCGTTCGGCGCCCCGGGCCGTGCGGTTCCCGGCGGCGACCCGCGCCGTCCCGGCCGGTTCCGCGGCCCGGCCCCCCGGCGACCGGCCGCGCTGGTACCCGGGTGCCGCGCACGGGTCGGGCCGGGCTGTCGGTGTCGGATCACGCATGGCCGCGACGGTCCCAGCCGGGCGCCGGTGCCGGGGCCGAACGCGTCCGGTCGTTCGCAGGTGCCAACGACTCTCACCCGTTCGGCGGCGCCTCGTCCTGGGCCTCGGCGACCCGCCGCGCGTACCAGGTCCCCGCGGCCAGCAGCACCAGCCCGGCGCCGAGGAAGGCCAGGACCCGCGCGAGCCCGTCGAGGGCGACGAGGTCGAACAGCAACAGCTTCGCGACCGCCGCCGCCATCAGCACCAGCCCCGCGACCCGCAGCGCGGCGCGGTGCAGGCCGCGCGCGAGCAGGACGAGGGCCGCGACCGTCCAGGACACGCTGACCAGCGCGTGCGCGGCCGTGAAGCCGCCCGATGTCGGTGCCACGAGCATCGCCGGCGCCAGCACGAGGCCGGCGGCGCCGTAGAGGCCGGCGAGCCCCAGCGGCGTCCACACCGCCGCGCCCCCGGCCTCGGGTCGCACCCAGCCCAGCCGCCCGCAGGCCGTCAGCAGGGCCGTCGCGCCCGCCAGGACCAGCAGCGACGCCGCCGCGCCCGCCGCGATCGCCGGCACCTGCGCCAGGCCGTCGACGACGTAGGGGGCGCCCGGCCGCAGCAGGGCGACGAGCGGCGCGTCCCGGCCGATCGCGACGAGCGTCCCGAGACCGCCCAGCACGAGGCCGGTGACCGTGGCGAAGCGGCTGCGCAGCACGGTGCCCAGCACCGCGGCGACCAGCGCCTGGCCGAGGACCGCGAGCGTGACGGCCGATCCGTCCAGGCCCGACACCGTCGCCTCCACCAGTGCGACGACGGCGACCACCTCGGCGGTGACCGGCACGGCCCGGCCCGGCGACAGGACGGCGAGCCCGCCCAGTGCGGCGGCGAGCAGCAGCCCCGCGCCGACGCTCACCGGGCCGTGCCCGGCCACGGGCGCCGCGAGGCCGGGGAGCGCCGCGGCGACCAGCACGCCCGACCGCGCGCCGGCCGGCAGGGCCCGGGCGGCCGGCACGGCGCCCAGCCCGACGGCGAACACCGCCGCCGCCACGCCCGCGACCACCGCCGGGCGGCCGTCGATCAGCACCACGCCGGCGCCGTAGAGGGCCGGACCCGCCGCGGTCAGCAGGAGCACGACCGGCCACGCCCGGCGCACGACCGCCGGCAGGGCCGCGAGCTGCACGGCGAGCGCGAGGGCGACCAGCAGCCAGCCGAGCGCGAGCGTGGGCGCGAGCACCACGGCCCCGACGACGACGCCACCGGCCAGTAGCGGGCTGCGCCGGCGGTCGGCGATGCCCAGGCCGGCCCCGGCGACGAGCAGGGCGAGCAGGATCGCGACCGGCGCGTCGAGGTAGCCGTACAGCGCCGTGGCGGCGGCGACGTCGAGGTAGAGCGCCGCGACGCCGGTGGCGACTAGGCCGTGTCCCGTGGATCAGCAAACGCGGTATTCGCGCCCAGATGGCCGCTCGCTGCGTTGTCGGACGGCTCGAGTACGGCCCGGTACGATTGCCGCCCTCCGCCTTGCGAGCAGCCATCTGGATCACGAATCCCGTCGCCCGTGATCCACGGGACACGGCCTAGCGCGAGCGCGCCCGTGCGGATGGCCTCCCGCCGGTGCAGCCACAGGCCCAGCCCGGCCAGCGCCGGGCCGAGCAGGACGCCCGCACCCAGCCGGGCAGGCGGCGTGAGCCAGCCGCGCGACGCGGCGAGCACGAGCAGCAGCACGACGCCGACGAGGGTCACGCCGCCGCCGGTCCAGGCGAGCAGGCGGGGCCCGTCCGGCGGGCGGAACCGCGCGGGTCGCGGCGCCGGTGCCCGGTGGCCCGGACCGGTGCCGGGGGCGCCCAGGCCGGGACCGTCCCGTACCGGGGGTCGCCGGGGAACGGACCAGGGCCGGTCGGCACGCCGGCGGGCGCCGGTCCGGCGAACGGGGGCCACGGCGGCGTTCCGGCGACCGGGACAGTGCCGAACGGGCCCGTCGGGAACGCGGCGGCCGGACGGTCGGGGGCCGGCCACGCCGGGGCCGGCGCGGCGGGTCCCTGCGGTGCGGAACCGGGAGACGTCGGCCAGGTCGGCATGGGTCCGGGCCGGCCGTCGCCGGGCGCGGGATGCCCCCAGGCCGGTGGGGCCGCCGTGACCCCGGCGGGAGCCGCCGTGACTCCGGCGGGTGCCGCCGTGACCCCGGCTGGAGCCGGCGCGCTCCCCGGCGCCGGTCCGGGCTCCGCGGCGGCCGGGCCCGGCGCCATCGGCTGCCCGGGATGCGTCGTGCCCGGAGCCGTCGGGGTGGGCTCCGCCTGCTCGCCTGGACCGGTCGGGGTGGGCTCCGCCTGCTCGCCTGGACCGGTCGGGGTGGGCTCCGCCTGCTCGCCTGGACCGGTCGGGGTGGGCTCCGCCTGCTCGCCTGGACCGGTCGGGGTGGGCTCCGCCTGCTCGCCTGGACCGGTCGGGGTGGGCTCCGCCCGCCCGCCCGGCGCCGTCAGGATCGGGTCCGGCCGGTCGCCGGGACCCGTCGAGGCCCACTCCGGCCGGTCGGCCGGACCCGACGGCGAGGCGGGCGCCGGCCGGCCGCCCGGCTGCTGCGGCTCGCCGGCCGACGCGCGCGGGTCTGCAGCGGGTCCGGATCCCCCGGCCGGTCGCAGCGCCAGCAGCTCCGTGGCGATGCCGTCCAGCCGGCGCCCGATGCGTCCCAGCTCGTCCACCAGAATCCGGTATGCGTCGTCCGTCGCGTACGCCATAGTGCGGAGCATGTCGTCCGGATGGCGGCGGGCGAATCCGTAGACCTACCGATGTCGGTCGCGATCCGATCACGGAAACATCAAGGATGCGAGCAACCCAACGGCGGTCCGGGCGTCTGTTCGGGAAGAGACCACGACGACCGGGATCGTCGCGGAGATCACCCGCAACGTGGCGGGCTGGGCCTCGTTGTCCCGGTCGAGCGGACCTGTCTGGAGGAAGTGTGAGCGCCGTTACACCCGCCCGTCCGGCCGTTCCGGCGTTGTTCGCGCCGATGGCGGCCCCGCGTGCGTTGCGTCGACCGCGCCCGGACAGGACGCCGTATCCCGCGGTGACCGTCATCGTCCCGACGCGCAACGAGGCCAAGAACCTGGAGATCGTGCTGCCGGCGATCGCGGCCGTGCGGCCCGGTGTGCACGAGATCATCGTCGTCGACGGCAACTCGACCGACGGCTCGATCGAGACGGCCCGCAGGGTGCTGCCGTCGGTCAAGGTCATCACGCAGACCCGCAAGGGCAAGGGCAACGCCATGGCCTGCGGGTTCGCCGCGGCCAGCGGCGACGTCATCGTGATGTTCGACGCCGACGGGTCGGCCGACCCCGCCGAGATCCCCTCCTTCGTCGCGGCGCTGGTCGCGGGCGCGGACTTCGCCAAGGGGAGCCGGTTCGCCCCCGGCGGCGGCAGCGACGACATCACGATGCTGCGCAAGTCCGGCAATGCGGGCCTCAACGGCGTGGCCAACGCGCTCTTCGGGACGTCCTACTCCGACCTCTGCTACGGCTACAACGCGTTCTGGTCCGACATCCTCCCGGTCCTCGAGCTGCCCGACGTCCGCGAGCCGGCGCCCGCTGAGGGCATGCTCTGGGGCGACGGCTTCGAGATCGAGACCGTGCTGAACTGCCGGGTCGCGGCCGCGGGCCTGCGGATCACCGAGGTTCCGTCCGTCGAGCGCCAGCGCATGTTCGGCGAGACCAACCTGCGGACCTTCGCCGACGGCTCACGCGTCCTGCGTACGCTGCTGGCCGAGCACCGTCGCAAGACGGCCCGCCGCCGCACCGTCCGCTGAACCCTCCGGAGCGCCCGTGACGTCCGCGTCCGTCGTCGTCTGCGTCTACACCGACAAGCGCTGGGGCGACATCGTCGACGCCGTGGCGTCCGTCGCCGCGCAGGACGTCACCGCGCTGGAGACGCTCGTCGTCGTCGACCACAACGCGGCCCTGCTGGAGCGGGCGCGCCGCGAGCTGTCCGGGGTGACGGTGCTCGCGAACGCCCACCGCCAGGGCCTGTCCGGGGCCCGCAACACCGCGATCGCCGCCGCGCGTGGCGACGTGGTGGTCTTCCTCGACGACGACGCGTCCGCCCGGCCCGGCTGGCTGCGCGCGCTGCTGGAGCCCTACGAGGACGCGACGGTCCAGGGCGTCGGCGGGGTGGCGCACCCGCGCTGGCCCGCATGGCCGGTCGCCGACGGCCGCCCGAGCGTGCTGCCGGGCGCCCACCCGGCCGACGGCGACGCCACCGGCGAGCTGGACTGGATCGTCGGCTGTACGTACACCGGCCAGCCGACGCTCCGTTCCGAGGTCCGCAACCTCATGGGCTGCAACATGTCGTTCCGCCGCAGCCTCTTCGAGCGGGTCGGCGGGTTCGCCGAGGACATCGGGCGGATCGGCAGGAACCCGCTGGGCTGCGAGGAGACCGAGCTGTGCATCCGCGCGCGGCAGGCGTTCGCCCGCGCCGGGGAGAAGATCCGCATCGTCTTCGAGCCCGCCGCCGCCGTCGACCACCGCGTCAGCCCCGACCGGGTCGAGTGGGCCTACCTGCGCCGCCGCTGCTGGGCCGAGGGCCTGTCCAAGGCCGCGGTCGCCGGCCTCGTGGGCAGCGACGACGCGCTGGCGACCGAGCGCGACTACGTGTCGCGGGTCCTGCCGTCGGCTGTGTGGCGCGAGCTGCGGCAGGGCAGGGTCGAGAGCGCGGCGGCGGTCGTCACCGCCCTGGCCTGGACGACCGCAGGCTACGTCCGCGGCCGGCTCCCCGGCGCCACGTCCGGGGTGCGGCTGCCCGCCGCCGGTGGCTGAGGCCGCCCCACGTCGCGAGGTCACGAGCTACGTCCACCACCGGGCCCGCCTGACCGAGGGGCAGCAGGCGGCGTGGGACCGCTGGTGGCCGGAGCGCGGCCACGAGGTCGCCGACGTCGTGAGCGGGTCGGACGGGTGGGATCCGGCCCGCTGGTTCGGCCGCTCCGGCCCGCTCGTGCTCGAGATCGGCCCGGGCACCGGCGAGGCCACCGCCGCGCTGGCCGCCGCGTACCCCCAGCTGGACCACGTCGCCGTCGAGGTCTTCGAGCCCGGGCTCGCCCGGCTGCTCATGCGGCTGGCCGACGCCGAGCTGGCGAACGTCGTCCCGCTCCGCGGCGATGCGGTGGCGCTGCTGCGCGACGCCGTGCCGCCGGCGTCGCTGCACGGGATCCGGATCTTCTTCCCGGACCCGTGGCCGAAGCGCCGGCACCGCAAGCGCCGGCTGGTGCAGCCGGAGTTCGTCTCGCTGGCGGCGTCCCGGCTGGCGGTCGGCGGCACGCTGCACCTCGCGACTGACTGGGCCGACTACGCCGACCAGATGCTCGCCGTGGTCTCGGCCGAGCCCCGGCTCGTCAACCTGGCCGACGGGTTCTCCCCGCGGCCACCGTGGCGGCCCGTGACCAAGTTCGAGCGGCGCGCCCGGTCGGAGGGCCGCGAGGTGCGGGACCTCTTGCTCCGACGGCGTGACTGACACCACTCGTGCGATCACACGTCGTGACAGTGTAGGAAGGACGGCGGTCCCCGGCACGGGGGATCCGACGCTTGCAGGTGGACAGCGACGCCGGCCGAGGGGTGGCCGTCGCCGCCAGGTCGACGCCGCACCGCTGTCGGGGCAGGCGCCGTGAAGGAGATCGCGTGACGTTGCTGGCCGAGTGCGGGTCACTGCTGCCCGCACCCCGCAGCCCGGAGAGCCCGGCCCCGCGGCCCGAGCCGTCGACGGCCGCCGTCGACCTCGACGCGGCGAGGGAGTTCCTGGAGCAGTTCCACGCCGAGACCGACCCGCCCGTGTCGTTGCAGCGGCGGCTGCGGCAGGTCCGCGCGGAGGTCGAGACCTCAGGGACGTACGCGCACACGACGGCGGAGCTGGAGTTCGGGACGCGGGTGGCGTGGCGCAACGCCGCGCGCTGCATCGGGCGGCTCTACTGGAAGGGGCTGCGGCTGCGGGACCGGCGCTCGGTGACCGAGCCGGCCGCCGTCGCCGCCGAGTGCGTCGCCCACCTGGACGAGGCGACCCGGAACGGGCGGATCCGCGCGACGATCACGGTCTTCGCACCCGACCGGCCCGGCCGGCCGGGGCCGCGGATCCACAACGAGCAGCTCGTGCGCTACGCCGGACACCGGAGGCCCAACGGCGTGCGCGGCGACGCTCGGCAGGTCGCGTTCACCGACCGGTGCGTGGAGCTGGGCTGGACGCGGCCGGAGCCGCTCGGGCGGTTCGACGTGCTGCCGCTGATGATCTCCGCGGGCAGCGCCGCCCCGCAGCTGTTCGAGGTGCCGCCGGCCGCCGTGCTCGAGGTGCCGCTGACCCATCCCGAGCACGACTGGTTCGCCGACCTGCGGCTGCGCTGGCACGCCGTGCCGGCGATCAGCAACATGCCGCTGGAGGTCGGCGGCGTCACCTATCCCGCCGCGCCGTTCAACGGCTGGTACGTCGGCAGCGAGATCGGGGCGCGCAACCTGGTCGACGCCGACCGGTACGACCTGCTGCCGGTGATCGGCGAGCGGCTGGGGCTGGACACGAGCTCCGAGCGGACGCTGTGGCGGGACCGGGCGCTGGTGGAGACCGTGCGGGCGGTGCAGCACTCGTTCGACGAGGCGGGCGTGACGATAACCGACCACCACGCCGAGTCCGGGCGCTTCCTGCGGCACGTCGAGCGGGAGGAGAACGCGGGGCGGTCGTGCCCGGCGGACTGGAGCTGGATCGTGCCGCCGCTCTCGGGCGGGCTGACGCCGGTGTTCCACCGGTACTACGACGACCCCGACCCGGCGACGCGCCCGGCGTACCTCCCCCCGTCCCCCTGACGCCCGCGAGTCGGGGTGTGAGCCAGGCCGAGTCGCGCCACCAACCAGGCGCGTGACGCCCGGGCCCTGACCGCGAGTCGGGGTGTGGGCCAGGCCGAGTCGCGCTCCCCGCCAGGCGTGTGCCGCGCGAGCGGCAGGCTGCGGCCGGCTCGGGCGTCGCGCGTGCCGGGTCACGCGCCGCCCTCGACCGCGAGTCGGGGTCTTGACCGGGCCGAGTCGCGGCCTCGACCGGACTGCCTCGCCGGCTCGCCGGGTCGCGCGGCGGCGCTCCACCCGGACCGGGTCGCGCCGTCGCCCGGCCAGCGCCCCGGTCCCGGTCCGTACGCCCGCCCGTCAGCCGGCCCGACCCGCGCCCGCGTCGCCGGGAGCGCGGGTCCGGGCGATGCCCGGCACCTGGCGCGTCCGGCCCCGGAACTCCGCGACGACGCTCCCGGCGTCCGGGCCGGTCACCGCGCGCACGGTGACGTCCCACAGCCCCGAGCGCCCCGCCATGGCCCGCCGGACGGCTTCGGCGACCAGCTCGGCCCCGCGCCCCACCGGCGTCAGGAACGCGATGTCGGCCCCCGACGCGACCGCGGGCGCCTCCCCGTTCGACGCGAACGCCATCGCGGTGTCGGCCAGGAGGAACAGGTAGCCGCCGTGGACGATGCCGTGGCCGTTGAGATGGCGGTCCTCGACGGTCAGCGCCGCACGCGCCCGGTTCGCGCCGACCTCGAGCAGGCGCACGCCCGCGCCGCGGCTCGCGGCGTCGGCGTTCCACATCCCCGCGCCGTCACCGGCCGTGTCGTCCATCCGGGCGATGCTAGTGCCGCCGGAGCCGACCCTGACCGCGGTGCGCGAGCGGGGATAGGGTCACGTCCGTGACGCCCGCCGCGACCCCCGCCCCGGCGTGACGGCACCCGCCGCCACCCCGCGTGTCCTGCTCGTCTGGGACGCGCCGAACATGGACATGAGCCTGGGCACGCTGCTGGGCACCCGTCCGACGTCGGCGTTCCGACCGCGATTCGACGCGGTCGGCCGCTGGCTCCTTGAGCTCGCCGGGGACGAGGCGGTCGCCGAGGCCTGCGTGTTCACCAACGTCGTGCCCGGCGCGACCGAGGTCGTCCGGCCCTGGGTCGAGGCGCTGCGCAACGTCGGTTTCGCGGTGTTCGCCAAGCCGAAGGTCACCGACGACTCCGACGTCGACTCCGACATGCTCGCCCACATCGAGCTGCGCGCGGGCGAGGGCACGCTCGAGCACGTCGTCGTCGCCTCCGGAGACGGGCGGGCGTTCCGCGAGCCGCTGGAGAAGCTCCGCGAGGACGGCACGTACGTCACGGTCATCGGGTTCCGCGAGCACGCGAGCTTCGCGCTCTCGTCGGATGTGATCGAGTTCGTGGACCTCGAGGAGATCGAGGGCGTCTTCCGCGAACCGCTGCCCCGGTTCACGCTCGACACGCTGCCAGAGGGCGGCGCGTGGCTGCATCCGTTCCGTCCGCTCCGGTCGCTGCTGGAGCCGCGCCGGTGACAGCGGTCCGGCTGGCGGCGCCGGTCGTCCTGCCGTGCGACGCGGCCTGCTCGGTCGTGCGCGACGCGGTCGTCGACGTCGACGCCGGGGGCCGGATCGCGCACGTCGGGCCGCGCGCGTCCGCACCGCCGTCGGACGCGCCGGTCCGGACGCTGCCGGGCGCCCTGCTGCCCGGTTTGGTCAACACGCACGCCCACACGCCGATGGCTCCGCTGCGCGGCGTCGGCGGCGACCTGCCGCTGATGCGCTGGCTGCAGGAGGTCGTCTGGCCCGCGGAGGGGCGGCTGACCGCGGACGACGTGCGCGCCGGGATGGTGGCCGGCTGCGTCGAGCTGCTGCGCACCGGCTGCACGACCAGCGTCGAGATGTACTTCTTCGTCGACGCGGTGATCGACGCCGTGACGGCGGTCGGGTCCCGGGTGCTGCTCACGCCGGGGATCATCGCCGCCCCGGGTTGGGACCGGCTGGGCTCGTGGCAGGACATGCGCGACGAGGTGAGCGACCGGATCGACGCCGTCGGGTTGCGATCGGGTCCGGGCGAGCGGATCGAGCTCGGGTACGGCCCGCACGCGGCGTACACGCTGCCGGTGGAGGCGCTGGCCTCGGTCGGCGAGCACGCGCGGGCCCGGGGCGCGCTGCTGCACATCCACGTGGCCGAGACCGCCGACGAGGACCGGGTGCAGCGGGCGACTCACGGGTCGGTGCCGGCGCTGCTGGACGCGACGGGGGTACTGGGCGGGCGCGTCGTCGCGGCGCACGGCGTGCAGCTCTCGGACGACGACATCGCGCTGCTGGCGTCGCGGGGCGCGGCGGTGGCGCACTGCCCGGGGTCGAACGCGAAGCTCGCGGCGGGCGTCGCGCGGGTGACGGCGCTGCGGCGCGCGGGTGTGCGGGTCGGGCTGGGTACGGACGGGCCCGCGTCCGGCGACGATCTCGACCTGTGGGCGCAGGCGCGGCTCGCGGGGCTGCTGGCGCGGGTCGGGAGCGCGGATGCGGCGGCGCTCACAGCGTCCGAGCTGCTGCTGATGGCGACGCGGGACGGGGCCGCGGCGATCGGGCGTGACGACCTGGGCGTGCTGGAGGCCGGCCGCTGGGCCGACCTGGTGCACGTCGGCCTGGACGACTCGGTGTTCGTCGACCCGTCCGACGACGCCCAGCTCCTGTCGAACCTGGTGTGGGCCGGGGGCGCGCGGCTCGTGCAGGACGTCTGGGTGGCCGGCCAGCAGGTGCTGGCCGAGGGGGAGCCGGTGCGGGTGGACCGCGTCGAGACGACGCGGACGCTGCGCGAGATCGCGCGCCGCCTGAAACCCTGACGCCCGTTGCCGCGAGTCGGGGTCTGAACCAGCAGGAGTTGCGGCCTGAACCGCGACTCGGGCTCTCCGGCCCGCGAGTCGGGCTCTGGGCCAGTCCGAGTCGCGGGCTGGGCCAGATCTTCGGGTGGCCGTGGCGGTCGACGTCCCGAGGCACCAGGGGCGCCGATCGCGCCGGCGCGGGTCAGTCGATGCCTGGCGGGGCGGGTTCGAGCGGTCCGGTCCGGATGCGGGAGGGTGCCTATCCGTCCAGGCGAGCGTCCGACCCGGAGCGGTGCGCGTCCCGTCCGGCGTTATGGCCCAGCACGCGACTCGGTCTGGCTGAGAGCCCGACTCGCGGTCTGGCTGAGCGCGCGACTCGGTCTGGCTCAGACCCCGACTCGCGGTCTGGCTGAGCGCGCGACTCGGACTGGCTCAGACCCCGACTCGCGGCTAGGTGAAGAGGGCGGGCAGCGTCGACTCCCACGCCCGGCTGAGCTCGTGCAGCGGCAGGTCCGCGACGCTCGTGATCGCCAGCGCCGGCCCTCCGGTCCGGCCGAGCACCTCGGCCGCGAGCCCGGCCGACGCCGCCCGGGCCAGCAGCGCACCCGACCGCTCCGGCGCCGTCGTCACCAGCACCCGCCCCGTCGACTCGCTGAACAGCGCGACGAACGGGTCGAGCCCCGCCGGCAGCGCCACCCGCGCCCCGCGCCGCCCGACCAGGCACGACTCGACCAACGCCTGCGCCAGCCCGCCGTCGGAAAGGTCGTGCGTGCCGGTCAGCTCGCCGCCCGCCGCCGCCCCGGCGAGCAGCCGCGCCAGCCGCGCCTCGGCGTCAAGGTCGACCGTGGGCGGTCGCCCGCCCAGGTGCTGGTGCGCGACGTGGGCCCACTCGCTGCCGCCCAGCTCGTCGCGGGTCTCCCCGAGCAGCACGACGATGTCGCCGTCGCGCCGGAACCCGCACGGCACCCGCCGCGCCACGTCGTCCAGCACCCCGAGCACGCCGATTATCGGCGTCGGCAGGATCGCCACGTCGCCGGTCTGGTTGTAGAAGCTGACGTTGCCGCCGGTCACCGGGATGCCCAGCCGGGCGCACCCGTCGGCGAGCCCCCGGACGGCCTCCCGGAACTGCCACATGACGTGCGGATCCTCCGGCGAGCCGAAGTTGAGGCAGTTGGTGACGGCCACCGGCACCGCCCCCGACGTGGCGACGTTGCGGTAGGCCTCGGCCAGCGCCAGCTGCGCCCCGGCGTAGGGGTCGAGCGCGGTGAACCGGCCGTTGCCGTCGGTCGCGACCGCCACCCCGCGCCCGCTCTCCTCGTCCACCCGGACGACCCCGGCGTCGGCCGGCTGCGCCAGCACGGTGTTGCCGCGGACGTAGCGGTCGTACTGGTCGGTCACCCACGCGCGCGACGCGAGGTTCGGGCTCGCCGCCATCCGCAGGATCTCCGCCCGCAGCTCCGAGGGGGCGGCGGGCCGCGGCAGCCGGTCCGGCACGTCGGCGACGAGCCGGTCCTGCTTCGGCGAGCGCGCGACCGGCCGCCGGTAGACCGGGCCGTCGTGGGCCACCGTCCGCGGCGGCACGTCGACGACGGTCTGCCCGTGCCACGTGATGACCAGCCGGTCGCCGTCGGTCACCGCCCCGATCTCGGACGCGATCACGTCCCACTTGTGGCAGATCGCCAGGAAGCGCGTCACGTCCGCCGGGCGCACGACCGCGCACATCCGCTCCTGCGACTCGCTGGCCAGGATCTCCGCGGGTGTCATCCCCGACGCCCGCAGCGGCACCGCGCCCAGGTCGATCCGCATTCCGCCGTCACCCGCGCTGGCCAGCTCGGACGTCGCGCACGACAGCCCCGCGCCGCCGAGGTCCTGGATGCCGACGACCACGCCCGCGTGGATCAGCTCCAGGCAACACTCGATGAGCACCTTCTCCGTGAACGGGTCGCCGACCTGCACGGACGGGAGCTTCTTGCGGGCCCCCGACCTGCTTGCAGGGTCGGGCATCGACGCGGTCCCCGCCTCGTCTCCCGCGAACGTGTCGCTGGCCAGCACGGACACGCCGCCGATGCCGTCCAGCCCGGTCCGCGCGCCGAAGAGGATGATCCGGTTCCCGACGCCTGACGCGAACGCCCGGTGCAGGTCCGCCGTCCGCATCGCCCCGACGCACATCGCGTTGACCAGCGGGTTCCCCGCGTACGACGCGTCGAAGACGACCTCGCCGCCGATGTTGGGCAGCCCGAGCGAGTTGCCGTACCCGCCGATGCCGGCGACGACGCCGGGCAGCACGCGGCGGGTGTCGGGAGCGTCCGCCGGGCCGAACCGCAGCGGGTCCGCGACGGCGATCGGCCGCGCGCCCATCGCCATGATGTCGCGCACGATGCCGCCGACGCCCGTCGCCGCGCCCTGGTACGGCTCGACGTACGACGGGTGGTTGTGCGACTCGATCTTGAACGTGACGGCCCAGCCCGCACCGATGTCGACGACGCCCGCGTTGTCGCCGATCCCGGCGAGCATGCGGGCCTTCATCGCGGGCGTCGTGGTCTCCCCGAAGTACGCCAGGTGCACCTTCGAGGACTTGTATGAGCAGTGCTCGCTCCACATGACCGCGTACATGGCCAGCTCGGCGTCGGTCGGGCGGCGGCCGAGGATCTCCCGGATCCGCGCGTACTCGTCGTCCTTCAGGCCCAGCTCGCGGTGCGGCTGGGGCGCGTCGGGCGTGGCGGCGGCGTTCTGGACGGTGTCGGCGGTCGGCGCGGTGGTCGGGCGGGCGGTCGGCACGGCGTCGAGCCTACGATCGCGCCCCAGCACCCTCGGCGCCGGTGGCAGCCCGCACGAACTGCCGGGACCGGGCGCGCGCCGACGCTTCGACGTCAGTTGCTCGCCGGCGGCAGCTGGACGACGCTGACGAAGAAGTGGTCGATCTGCTTGATCGCCTCGATGAACCCCTCGAAGTCGACGGGCTTGGTGACGTAGGCGTTCGCGTGCAGCTGGTAGCTGCGCAGCACGTCCTGCTCCGCCTGGGAGGTCGTCAGGACGATCACCGGGATGTGCCGCAGGCTCTCGTCGGCCTTGATCTCCGCGAGCACCTCGCGGCCGTCGCGGCGGGGCAGGTTGAGATCCAGCAGCACCAGGTCCGGCCGCGGCGCGTCCGCGTAGGTTCCCTCCTGGCGCAGGTACGCCATCGCGGACTCCCCGTCGGTGACGACGTCGAGCTGGTTGTGCAGGTGCTCGTCGAACGCCTCCCGGGTCATGAGCACGTCGCCGGGGTCGTCCTCGACGAGCAGCACGTTGATCAGTCGGGCGTCGCTCATGGCGTCCTTTCCGGGAGCGGGAGGGTGAGGCGGACCGTGGTGCCGGGCTCGCCGCCCGGCGGGTCGAGCGTGATGTGGCCGCCGTGGAACTCGACGATCTTCTTGGACAGCGCGAGCCCGATGCCGGTGCCCTCGTAGACGTCGCGGGCGTGCAGCCGTTGGAAGATCACGAACACCTTCTCGGCGTACTCGGGCTCGATGCCGATCCCGTTGTCGGCGACGGTGATCTCGACAAGGCCGTCGTCGCCGGACTCGCCGCTCGCGGCGATGGTCACGACCGGCGGCTCGCCCTCGCGGTGGAACTTCAGGCCGTTGCCGACGAGGTTGAGGAACAGCTGGCGCAACAGTGTCGGATCGCCGGTGACGGCGGGCAGCGGGCCGACGTCGATCCGGCCGTCGACGTCCGAGCGCGCCTGGTCGAGCTGGCCGGTGACGGCCGCAAGGACCTCGTCCAGCTTGACCTCGCTGAAGCCGGCCGTCGTCCGGCCGACCCGGGAGAACGCGAGCAGGTCGTTGATCAGCTGCTGCATGCGCGCCGCCCCGTCGGTGGCGAACGCGATGTACTGGTCGGCGCGCTCGTCGAGCTGGCCGCCGTAGCGGCGCTGCAGCAGCTGGCAGAAGCTGCTGACCTTGCGCAGCGGCTCCTGCAGGTCGTGGCTCGCGACGTAGGCGAACTGCTCGAGGTCGCGGTTGGACCGCCCCAGCTCCTGCGTCTGCTCGTCGAGCAGCCTGTTCGCCTCCCGCGAGGCGTCCAGGTCGGCCAGTATCCGGCCGCGCATCGCCTCGACGTCCGCGCCGAGCTGCAGGATCTCCCGGGGGCCCGCCGCCACGACCTGCCGATCGAAGTCGCCGGCGACGACCTCGCGGACCTGTCCGGCCAGTCCCGACACCGGCCGCAGCACGAGCCGGCGCAGCCCGACTGCCGTCGTGACGAGGAACGCGGCGACGAGCAGCGTGGCGGCGACGCCGACGCCGGTCAGGTAACCCGACGCGGCCGCGAGCTCCGCCCGGCCCGCCGTCCGCTGCACGTCGAGATCGGCCTTCATTCGGTTCAGCGGGCCGCGGACCTGGTCGAACAGGTTCCGGCCCGCGTCCGGGGAGTCGGTCATCCGCCCGGCCAGCACGGGTTCGGCGTACCCGACGCGCCAGGCGTGCACGGCCGCGTCGAGCGCGTCCAGGTCGTCCTGCACGCCGGTGAAGCCGCCCTGCACGGCCATGGCCCGCACCGTGTTCTCGGCGTCCGCCTGCTGGGCGAGGCCCTCGTCGTAGGGGGTCCGCGACGAGGGCAGCCGGGTCAGCGCGAAGCCGCGAACGCCGGTCTCCTGGTTCAGCAGCGCGGCGGTGAGGTCCTCCGCGGCGAGCGCGGCGGGCGCGACGACGTCGAGCAGGCTGGAGCGCGCGTTGTCCAACCGCATGAGCGCGGCCGTCCCGAGCGCCACGGCCACGACGGTGACGAGCGCCGCCGTGGCCGCCAGCACGGTGAACAGCCGCCCGAGCGGCCAGCCGCTGACGACCCGGCGGGCGCGCATCGGACCGTTCACGCGTGCTCCCCCGTGAGCAGCAGGATGGCGACGTCGTCGGGCAGCGGGCCGCCGTGCAACGCCTCAGCGCGCGCGACGAGCCGGCCGGGCAGGGCGTCGGGCGGCGTGTCGAGCTCCTTGGTCACCAGCTCGAGCAGGCCCTCGGGCCACAGCAGGTCGCCGGCGTTCGCGCCGCGGCCCTCGACGAGCCCGTCGGTGTACATCAGCAACCGCCACTGCGGCCCCAGCGTGATCCGGCGGGGCTCCCATGCCGTGCGGGTCGAGACGCCCAGCGGCAGCCCGATCGGCGGGTCGACGAGCTCCGGCACCGGGTCGAGCGCGATCGGCGGGGGGTGGCCGGCGAGCCGGACGGTCGCGGTGGGGCCGTCGAGCGCGACCGTCGCGGCCGTGGTGAACAGGCGTGGCTCGTGCCGCTCGCTGACGAGCAGCTCCTGCAGCTCGACCAGGAGGCGATGCTCGGCCACCCCGGCGAGCACCAGCGCCCGCCACGCGACCCGCAGCAGCGCGCCGAGCGCGGCCTCGTCCGGGCCGTGGCCGCACACGTCGCCGACGATCGCGTGCACGACGCCGGTGGGCCCGCGGACCGCGTCGAAGAAGTCGCCGCCCAGCACGGCGCGGGTGCGTCCGGCCCGGTAGAAGGGGCAGGCCCGGACGTTGCTGCCGGCCAGCAGCGGGCGGGGCAGCAGGCCGCGCTCCAGGCGGGCGGACTCGGCCGCCGCGAGCTGCTCCTCGCGCAGCCGTACGAGGCTGGTCTCCGACCGGCGGCGCTCGACGGCGTAGCGCAGCGCGCGGATGAGGACCTGGCCGTCGACCGTGCCCTTGACCAGGTAGTCCTGCGCGCCCGCGGCGACGGCGGCGATGCCGAGGTGCTCGTCCGACAGGCCGGTCAGCACGCAGACCGCAGTCGTGGCGTCCGCCTGCAGGAGCCTGCGCAGGCCCTCCAGGCCCGCGGAGCCGGGCAGGTTGAGGTCCAGCAGGACGCAGTCGACGCCGCCGATGAGCGGCAGGGCGCCCGGCAGGGTGCTCGCGACCGTCAGCTTGAGCTCGGGGGCGACCTCGGCCAGCAGCTCGCCGACGAGGAACGCGTCTCCGGGGTCGTCCTCGACGAGCAGCACGTGCTGGAGCTGCTCCTCGCTCATGTGGACACCACCCTTCGCCGGACGCGGCACTCTAGGCCGGATCACGCCGCGGCGGCGACCCGCAGCACGGAGGTGAACAAGGCAAGACCATCGACGGTAGGGCCGGTCAGCGGATCGATGGCGTGCTCCGGATGGGGCATCAGACCGACGACCCGGCCGTTCTCGGAGCTGATACCGGCGATGTCGTCCAGCGAGCCGTTCGGGTTGCCCCCGGCGTAGCGGAAGACGACGCGGCCGGAGTCGTGCAGGCGCTGGAGCGTGGGGGCGTCCGCGACGTAGCGGCCCTCGCCGCTCTTCAGCGGTACGGTGATCTCCGTGCCGGCGGTGAGGTCGGCCGTCCAGGCGGTCGTCGCGGACTCGACGCGCAGGCGCTGGTCGCGGCAGACGAAGTGCAGGCCGGCGTTACGGGTGAGCGCGCCGGGGAGCAGGCCGGCCTCGCAGAGGATCTGGAAGCCGTTGCAGATGCCCAGGACCGGCAGGCCACGCCGGGCGGCGGCGACGACCTCGGTCATGATCGGGGCGAGGCTCGCGATGGCTCCCGCGCGCAGGTAGTCGCCGTAGGAGAAGCCGCCGGGGACGACGACCGCGTCGACGCCGCGCAGGTCGTGGTCGGCGTGCCAGAGCGGGACCGCCTCGGCGCCGGCGCGGCGGGCCGCGCGGGCGGCGTCGACGTCGTCGAGGCTGCCGGGGAAGGTGATGACGCCGACGCGGGTCATACCCGCGTGACCTTCCAGTCCTCGATGACCGGGTTGGCGAGCAGGATCGAGGCGATGCGGTCGAGGGTCGCGTCGTCGACGGCGTCGTCGACCTCCAGCTCGAAGTGCTTGCCCTGGCGGACGTCGGCGACGCCCGTGACGCCGAGGCGGGCCAGCGCGCCGCTCACGGCCTGCCCCTGCACGTCGAGGATCTCGGGCTTGGGCATCACGTCCACCACCACTCTGGCCACGGGAGCAGCCTAGTTCCGGCGCGCACGCGCGGCCGTCGGGCCTCCGCCCTGCGAGCTTGGGCGTGGGGTCCGCGAGTCGGGGTGCGGGCTCCGCGAGTCGGGGTGTGGGATCCGCGAGTCGGGGTGTGGGCTCCGCGAGTCGGGGTGCGGGATCCGCGAGTCGGGGTGTGAGCCAGGCCGAGTCGCGCCCTGGGCCAGGCGGAGTCGCGCGCTGGGCCAGACCGCCGCCGGCCGGGGTCCCTCTCCTGCGTCGACCGGAAGCGGGGCCGCCGTGGCCGTTCGGTCGAACACCAGCGGATCGACGCGCTCCGGAGCAGACTGGCGTCCGTGCAGATCACCCACTTCGGCCACTCGTGCGTGCTGCTCGACACCGGATCCGCCCGCCTGCTCATCGACCCGGGCACGTTCTCGACCGGGTTCGAGACCGTGAGCAGGCTCGACGCGGTGCTGGTCACCCACCAGCACCCGGACCACATCGACCGGGACCGGCTCCGCACGCTGCTGTCGATCAACCAGCAGGCCCGCCTCGTCGTCGACGCCGGCACGGGTGACCAGCTCGCGAGCCTGCCGCACGAGATCGCGAAGCCGGGCATGACGCTGCAGATCGCGGGAGCGACGGTCCAGGTGCTCGGTGGCGAGCACGCGGTGATCCACCCCGAGATCCCGACCGTGGACAACAACGCGTACCTGGTCGACGGCACCCACCTGCATCCCGGCGACGCGTTCACCCCGCCGCCCGAACCCGTCGACGTCCTGTTCCTCCCGACGGCCGCCCCGTGGCAGAAGCTGTCCGAGACCATCGACTACCTGCGCCTCGTCGCTCCCCGCACGGCCATGCCCGTTCACGAGGCGATCCTGTCGATGCCCCACATGTACTACGGGCGGTTCGCCGAGTTGGCACCGGCCGGCACGCAGGTCAAGGTGCCCGAGCACGGGGTCGCGGTCGAGTTCTGACGCGCTCCCTGCGTCAACGGTCGGCGGGCGGTGCTGGCTGGTGCCGGGCCCTGGCGGAGTTCGGAGCCTGCCACGGCGCCGAGGCCGTGGCCGGCTTTCCGTCGGGCCGCGGGGTTCCGACCCCGATGCGGCCACCACCCGGCGGTGCTGGGCGCCCTCGCGCACCGACGTGGTTGAGCGCGCGACTCGGTCTGGCGGAGATCCCGACTCGCGGGGGTGGTTGAGCGCGCGACTCGGTCTGGCGCAGACCCCGACTCGCGGGGCCTCGGACCCCGACTCGCGGGGTGGCGGTCAGGCCGCGGGACGGGCCGGCGTCGCCCGGTACGTCAGCGGCCTGGCCCCGAGGCCGAGGGCGACGTCGATCGCCGCCAGCGCCGCGTCCCTGCGGGCCGGCCGGCGCAGGTCCTTGTCCCGCACCGCGACGCGCACCAGCCCTCCGCGCCGTGCCGTCCGCCCCACCTCGGCGACCAGCAGCCGCAACCGCCATTGCTCGCCGGCCGACCGTTCCGCGCCGGGACGCCCCGTCGCCCGGAAGCCCAGCACCCGCGCCCGCTCGACGTCACCGGTCGCCAGGTCGTGCACCGCCGTCTCGTCGGCGAGCGTGCGGAAGCCCTGCTCGGACAGCGCCTCCACCGTGCCCTCCGACGCCAGCCAACGCGGCGGCACGAAGACGTCCGTCCGCAGGTCGGCGGCCCCCAGCGCCCGACGCGCCGCTACCAGCCGCAGCCCGGCCTCGTGCCGGGGCAGCCCGGCGAACTCGGCGCGGCGGCCCAGCACGGGTGAGCTGCCCAGCGGGCGGTCGGCGTGGTCGTACCCGTGCAGCGCGAGCGCGTCGCCCGCCTCGAGCCGCTCACGTATCCACGCGACCAGCGGGTCGGGCGCGCCCGCCGGCCGGAGCAGGTGCGTCACCGGCACGCCGCGGACGTCGAGGGCCGCGGCGAACGCCCGGCCGCGGCCCAGCGCGTCGGCATCGGACAGCCCCGAGAGCGAGACGATCAGTCGTGCGGCCACGCGCCCATGGACTCACGGCGACGTGAACGCCGTGTCACGCCCGGTGAGCCGCCGGTAGACATCCACATAGCGGGACCGCGTGGCCTCGACGACCTCCGGCGGCAACGGCGGGCCGGGCGGCGTGCGGTCCCAGTCGAGCCCGGCCGACCAGTCGCGGACGAACTGCTTGTCGAACGAGTGCTGCGGTCGGCCCGGCTCCCACGCGTCGGCCGGCCAGAACCGTGACGAGTCCGGCGTCAGCACCTCGTCGGCCAGCACGATCCGGCCGGCGTCGTCCCGGCCGAACTCCAGCTTCGTGTCGGCGACGAGGACGCCCCGGGCCTCCGCCGTCGCCGCGCCCCTGGCGTAGACGGCGAGCGTGAGGTCCCGGAGCCGGGCCGCGGTGTCCGCGCCGACGAGCGACTCGACCTGCGCGTACGTCAGGAACTCGTCGTGCTCGCCCACCGGCGCCTTCGTCGTCGGCGTGAAGATCGGCTCGGGCAGCCGGGAGCCCTCGACGAGCCCGGGCGGCAGCGCGACGCCGGAGACCGTGCCGTGCTTCCGGTACTCGCGCAGGCCGAGCCCGGCGAGGTAGCCGCGGGCGATGCACTCCACCGGCAGCATCGACAGGCGCCGGCAGCGCAACGCGCGGCCGCGGAACTCGGCGGGCACGTCGGTCGCAGAGATCACGTGGTGCGGCACGAGGTCGCGGAGCCCTTCGAACCACCACAGCGACAGCTGCGTCAGCACCGCGCCCTTGTCGGGGATCAGCGTGGGCAGCACCACGTCGTAGATCGAGATGCGGTCGGAGGCGACGAGGACCAGGTCGTCCCCGTCCAGGTAGAGGTCGCGGACCTTGCCGGAGTGCAGCAGCTTCACAGGATCGCCCCGGGGACGTACGCGGCGGCCTCCGGATGGGCGGCGACGACCGCGGCCACCCGGGCGACGACGGCCGCCACCTGGTCGGTGGCCGCGCCGGTGAAGCGCAGCGGGTCGGCGAGCAGGCCGTCGAGCGTCCCGGGGGCGAGCCCGAGCCGCTCGTCGCCCTGCAGCCGCGCGAGCAGGTCGTTCTCGACCTGACCCTTCTCCCGCATCGCGAGCGCGACGGCCACGGCGTGCTCCTTGATCACCTCGTGGGCGGTCTCCCGGCCGACCCCGGCCCGCACGGCCGCCATGAGGACCGCGGTCGTCGCGAGGAACGGCAGGTAGCGCTCCAGCTCGCGGGCGATCACGGCCGGGTAGGCGCCGAACTCGTCCAGGACGGTCAGCGCGGTCTCGATCAGCCCGTCGAGGGCGAAGAACGCGTCCGGCAGCGCGACGCGGCGCACGACCGAGTCGGAGACGTCACCCTCGTTCCACTGCGCGCCGGCCAGCTCGGCGGCCATGCCGGCGTAGCCGCGGAGCAGGACGGTCAGGCCGTTGATCCGTTCGGTGGACCGCGAGTTCATCTTGTGCGGCATCGCGGAGCTGCCCACCTGACCCGGCCGGAAGCCCTCGGTAGCCAGCTCCAGGCCGGCCATGAGCCGGATGGTGGTGGCGAGCGACGACGGCGCGGCCGCGAGCTGGAGGAGCGCTGAGACCACGTCGAAGTCGAGGGAGCGCGGGTAGACCTGGCCGACGGACGTCAGCGCCGCGTCGAAGCCGAGGTGCGCGGCGACCCGGTGCTGGAGGTCGTCGAGCTTCGCGACGTCGCCGTTGAGCAGGTCGAGCATGTCCTGGGCGGTGCCCATCGGCCCCTGGATGCCGCGCAGCGGGTACCGGGCGCGCAGATCCTCCAGCCGGGCGTAGGCGACGAGCAGCTCGTCGGCGGCGGAGGCGAAGCGCTTGCCGAGCGTCGTGGCCTGTGCGGCGACGTTGTGGCTGCGGCCGGCCATGACCAGCTCGGCGTGCTCGGCCGCCCGCCGCGCGAGCCGGGCGAGCAGCGCGACCGTGCGGTCGCGGACGTGCTCCAGGGACAGCCGGATCTGCAGCTGCTCGACGTTCTCGGTGAGGTCGCGGCTGGTCATGCCCTTGTGGATGTGCTCGTGGCCGGCGAGCGCGGTGAACTCCTCGATGCGGGCCTTGACGTCGTGGCGGGTGACGCGTTCGCGGGCGGCGATCGAGTCGAGGTCGACCCGGTCGACGACGCGCTCGTAGTCGGCGACCACGCCGTCGGGGACGGCGACGCCGAGGTCGGCCTGGGCCCGCAGGACGGCGATCCACAGCCGGCGCTCCAGCACGATCTTGTGCTCGGGCGACCAGAGCCGTACCAGCTCGGGGCTCGCGTACCGGGCGGCCAGGACGTTGGGGATCACGTCCGCGCAGTGTACGGCCCCGCGCGCCGGGGTCCCCGGCCCGCGAGTCGGGGTCTGAACCAGCCCGAGTTGCGGGCTGGGCCTGCCGCGGTCAACGGTTCGGGCTGTCGACCAGATCGGCTGGTCGGCCGTAGACCGGGCTACGGGCTGACCGGTGCTCCCGCGGCCGCGGTGGCGCCCTACCCGCGCCGACCGAGGACGCAACCCGCATCGGGCGACGCCGTCACCGCTTCTGGTGGGGAACGCGACTGGGCCTGGCTCAAAGCGCCACTCGCGGTCTGGTGGAGGGCGCGACTGGGCCTGGTTCAGGGCCCGACTCGCGGCGGGTCCGGGGCGCGACTCGGCCTGGTTCAGAGCCCGGCTCGCGGTCTGGTGGAGGGCGCGACTCGGCCTGGTTCAGAGCCCGGCTCGCGGTCTGGTGGAGGGCGCGACTCGGGCTGGCTCAGAGCCCGACTCGCGGCGGGTCAGAGGGCGCGGAGGAGGACGTCCCGGGCGGCGGCGCGCGGGTCCGGGTCGGCCTCGATGAGGGCGCTGATCACGGCCCCGTCGACGATCGAGACCAGGTCGCGCAGCGCCGTGTCGTCGAGCGTCCGCCCGGTCCGCGCGAGGATCTCCCGCAGCAGCGCGTCCAGCTCCCCCCGCAGCTCGCGCATCAGCGGCGCGAGGTAGGGACGCCGCCCGCAGCCGATCAGCTCCTCGTAGCGCAGCAGCACCGGGTCGAGCCCCTCCGTGCGCGACTCGGGCGACAGCAGCAGGTCCAGGACCAGCTCGGCCAGCTCGCCGTCGTCGGCCGGGGCGGCGGGCAGCGCGGCGAGCCGGGCCCGTCCTTCCGCGAGGCCGGCGCGGCCGCTGTGCTCGGCAGCGGCGGTGACGAGGTCCTCCAGCGACGCGAAGTAGTACGTCGTGGACGCCAGCGGCAGCCCGGCGCGCTCGGCGACCGCCCGGTGGCGGACCGCGTCGAACCCGCCCTCGCGCAGCAGCGACGCGGCCGCGCCCACCAGCGCGTCCCGCCTGCGCTCGCCCTTGGCCGTGCCCACCGCGCCAGTCTGCCCGGGCGCTACAGGCGCGGGGCGAGGTAGGGCAGCAGCTGCGGGTACCGGTCCGAGACGACGACCGTGCCACCCGACGCCGTCCGCGCGCGGACCGTGCCCGGCTCGGCCGCCGCCGGGGTGCCGGCCGGCAGGTCGGCGACCGTCAGCACGTCGCCGTCGAGCTCGACGCTCACCCAGCGCTGGTCGCCGGGCCGGCAGATGTCGGTCGTGGCCGCGGTGCGCGCGCCGACAGCGGCCGGCAGGGCTTGGTCGACGAGCGCGCGCAGGGCGGGATCCTGACGGTTCGCGCAGGGTCCGCGCCCGGGCCCCAGCGGCGTCGGCGGCCCGGCCGCGGACGCCGCGGGCGCAGACCCCGCGTCGGCGGTGGCCCGGTGGAGCGCCACCGCGGCGCCGACCCCGCCCAGCGCCAGCGCGACCGCGACCACGGCCGCCGCCGTCAGTGCGGCCCGGGACCCGGGGCCGCGGTCGCGTCCGTCCGACTTGCCGGCCGACCCGGTCCCGGCGGGCGTCCCGTCGACCGGGTCCGTCCGCCGCATCCCGCCCCCGATCCTCGCCCGATCCCGCGACCGTAGCCGACTCCGACCGGTGAACGGGCCTGGTCGATGTCGCCCGATCGGACCATGATCGTGACCTCGCCGTGACCCCGTTGTGCACGGCTGGTTGAATCGTTCCCGTGAGACCCCCCTCTCGCGGGCGGCGGGCGGTCCCGACCGAAGGACCGATCGACCTCCGTTCGGACACCGTGACCCGTCCGACCAAGGAGATGCGCGCCGCGATGGCGTCCGCCGAGGTAGGGGACGACGTCCTCGACGGCGACCCGACGATGCGCGAGCTGGAGGAGCGGGTCGCCGGGCTGGTCGGCGCGGAGGCGGCGCTGTGGACCCCGAGCGGCTCCATGGCGAACCTCATCGCGCTGATGAGCCACCTCGCCCGCGGCGACACGTTCCTCGCCCCCGCCGGCGCCCACGTGCTGGACTCCGAGCTCGGTACGGCCGCGTTCCTCGCGGGCGGCATGCCGCGCGCGCTGCCGCACGACGCCGGACCGGGCAAGGTGTCGCCGAGCGCGGTGCGCCGCGCCGCCGGCACACCCGGGCCGTACTACGCGTTGCGGACGACCCTGCTCTGCCTGGAGAACACGCACAACGCCGCGGGCGGCACGGTCACCGCGCCCGACGAGCACGCCGGGGTCGTCTCGGCGGCCCGCGCCGCGAAGCTGCGCGTCCACCTCGACGGCGCCCGGCTGTGGCACGCGGCCGTCGCGCTGGGGCTGCCGCCCGCGGCGCTCGCGGTCGGCGTCGACACGGTCCAGGTCTGCCTGAGCAAGGGCCTCGGAGCCCCGGTCGGCTCGCTGGTCGCGGGCACCGCCGAGTTCGTCGAGGAGGCGCGGCGGCTGCGGAAGATGCTCGGCGGCGGGGTCCGCCAGGGCGGCGTGCTGGCCGCGGCCGGGCTCGTGGCGCTGGACCGGATCGAGCGGCTGGCCGAGGACCACGGCCGCGCGAGCGCCCTCGCCGCCGGGCTCACCGAGCGCGGCTGGCAGGTCGAGCCGCCGCAGACGAACATCGTGCTGATCACCGTGGGCGACGTCGCGGGCGCGCTCGCCCGGTTCGAGCGGGCCGGCGTGCGGGCCGTGCCGATGGCCGGACGGATCCGGCTGGTCACGCACGCGGACGTCACGGACGCCGACATCGCCGCCGCCCTCGACCGCATCGGCCCGATCGACCCGGCGTCCCCCGGCAGCGCGCCCGTGCCGGCGCCCCGCTCGCTGCGCCGGGCCGCGTCGGCCCGCTGAGTGCCCCACGGTGCGGAGGCGGCCGATCAGCCCGACGTCGCGGCGATCGGGACGGGATGGGCGCTGCCGTCGTGGGGAACGGCGATGCCGCTCCTGTCGGTGTGCAGGACGATGTCCGGGGTTGCCGGGTGGCGGTGCTTGGCGAGGTGAGCGGTGCGGCGGTCGGGACGGCCGTGCCGGCCCGGTGGGACGGGTCGGCCGGCGAGCCGGGCCGCCGGCGTCTCGGCACGCGAGCCGCCGGCGGGACTGCGGCGTTGCCCGGTCCGGTGCGGGCACGCGTCGATGGAGGTCCCCGTGGCGGGAGCGCGCTGCGAGGTGAGCAGCGCTGCCAGCCGGACGACGGCGTCGCTCATCTCGTGCTCCACGTCGTCACCGCACGCCGGTCGCGCTAACGAAGCCGGCGGCACGCGCGACTCGGTGTCCACGGGCGACGGCTGCGGCCGGGTGTCGACGAGGACGTCGAGGAGGACTTCGGCATGTGGGCACAGCAGATCACGGTGCGGCTGCGGCCGGGCGCCGACCCGTCCGCGCTGGGCGAGCACCTGCGGTCAATCGAGCAGCCCGGGTCGGGGATGCTGCGGACGCTGGTCATGCGCGACCAGCAGGACCCGGACCGGCTCCACGTGCTGGCCGTGTTCGAGAGTGAGGAGAAGGCCCGCGAACGCGAGCAGGATCCGCGGCGCGCGGAGGGCCTGCGGGCGCTGAGGGCGCTGATGGGGGAGCTGTTCACCGGGCCACCCGAGTTCGTCGACCTGCTCGTCGCGGAGGAGTGGACCGGGGCCTAGTGTCCCGCGCCAGGAATTCGGTCAAGATATGCGGCGAGGCGTTCGAGGATCTCGTCGGCGGTCTTGGTCCAGGCGAACGGGCGCGGGTTGGTGTTCCACTGGGTGATCCAGTCGCGGATGTCGCGTTCAAGGGCCTGCAGGTTCTTGTGCACGCCACGACGGAGTTGTTTGTCGGTCAGCAACCCAAACCAGCGCTCGACCTGGTTGAGCCATGACGAGTAGGTCGGGGTGAAGTGCATGTGGAACCGGGGGTGGGCATCCAGCCAGGCGCGCACCGTCGGCGCCTTGTGGGTGCTGTAGTTGTCGCAGATCAGGTGCACGTCCAGTGCGGCGGGCACCTGCTTGTCCAGCTTGGCCAGGAACTTGCGGAACTCCGCGGCCCGGTGCCGGCGGTGGATCGAGCCGATGACTTCACCGGTGGCCACGTCCAGCGCGGCGAACAGGGTAGTGATGCCGTGGCGGAGGTAGTCATGGGTGCGCCGCTCGGGCATGCCGGGCATCATCGGCAGTACCGGTGCCGAGCGGTCCAGCGCCTGGATCTGGGTCTTTTCGTCCACGCACAGCACCAGCGCCTTCTCCGGCGGATCCACATACAGCCCGACGACGTCGCGGACCTTCTCGATGAACTGCGGATCGGTGGACAGCTTGAACGTCTCGACCTGGTGCGGCTTGAGCCCGAACGCCTTCCAGATCCGCCCCACCGTGGAGCGGCTCAGCCCGCTCTCGGCCGCCATCGACGCCCGCGACCAGTGCGTCGCATCCGCCGGGGACCGCTCCAAGGTAGCCACCACCACCGCTTCGATCTGCTCATCGGCGATCTTCCGCGGCGCCCCAGGCCGGGGCTCGTCGACCAACCCGTCCAAGCGAGACTCGACGAACCGACGCCGCCACGTCCCAACCGTCTGCGGCCACACCCCCAACTCGGCGGCGACCTGCTTGTTCGCCTTCCCCTCGGCACAGCCCAGCACGATCCGACTGCGCAACGCCAGGGCCTGCGACGACTTCGCCCGCCGCGACCAGCGCAGCAACGTCTCGCGCTCGTCGTCGGTCAACACCACCTCGGCCACCGGTCGACCAGTCCGCGCCACCCAGGCAATCTACACTTATTGACCAGATTTCAGGCGCAGGACACTAGGAGCGCCCTGAACAACTCGGCCCTGCTGCGCGACGCCCAATCGGCGCCCTCGCTGCGTTGGGCGCCTTGCGATGACAGCACCCGGCCGCTCGCTACGGGCGGAGTCGTTCCGGACGCTCCCAGGCGCTACGAGGCGACCGCGATCCCCGGGATGCTCTTCAGCTCGCCGAGCAGCGCCGAGGACACCGTCACCGGGAACGCGTCGATCGACAGCGGGGTCTCCCGCCCGCGGTGGCACAGCACGAGCGTGAGCGGCGTGTCGCCGGCGTGCGCCTTCAGCGCCGACTTCAGCTCGCCGACGACGGCGTGGTCGAGCTTGGCCGCCTCCGCCTTGAGCACGAGCGGCGGCACCTCCGTCAGGTTGGAGATGTCGAGCGACACCACCCCCGACGCGAAGACCGACATCCGCTCGTCCCGCCAGTTCACCCGGCCCTTGACCGCGACCGCGGAGTCGGCGACGAGGTCCTCGTACATCAGCGCGTACGACTTGGGGAAGAACAGGACCTCCATCGCCGCGTCGAGGTCCTCGACCGTGACGATGGCCCAGGGCTCGCCCTTCTTGTTGACCCGCCGGTCGACCGCCGAGATCATCCCGGCCAGGACGATCTCGCCCTCCTTCTGCGCGTCGTCGATCAGCTGCGCGATCGGCTTGGGCGCGTGCTTGCGCAGGATGCGCTCGGCGCCGTCGAGCGGGTGCGCCGAGACGTAGAGCCCGAGCATCTCCCGCTCGTAGCCGAGCAGCTGCTTGCGCGGCCACTCCTCGCTGTCGATCTTGAGATAGGCCAGCGGAGAGGTGTCGGGGGCCGGCTCGTCGGCGTCCCCGGGGTCGCCGAGCCCCGCGAACAGGTCGAACTGGCCCATCGCCTCCTGCCGCTTGAGGCCGATGATCCCGTCGACCGCCTGCTCGTGGACCATCAGCAGCGCCCGCCGCGGCTGCCCGAACGAGTCGAACGCCCCTGCCTTGATCAGCGACTCGACCGTCCGCTTGTTGCAGCAGAGCAGGTCGACCTTCTCCAGGAAGTCGGCGAAGGAGGTGAACCGACCCTTGTCCCGGCGCGTCTTGATGATCGACTCGACGACGTTGGCGCCGACGTTGCGCACCGCGCCCAGCCCGAACCGGATGTCGCCGTCGACCGCGCGGAACCACAGGTCGGAGTCGTTGACGTCGGGCGGCAGCACCTTGATGCCCATGCGGCGGCACTCGGCGAGGTAGACCGCCGACTTGTCCTTGTTGTCGCCGATGGACGTGAGCTGCGCGGCCATGAAGTCGACCGGGTAGTTGGCCTTGAGGTAGGCCGTCCAGTAGGAGACGAGCCCGTACCCGGCGGTGTGCGACTTGTTGAACGCGTACCCCGAGAACGGGAGCATCACGTCCCACAGCGTCTGGCAGGACTCCCGGGAGAAGCCCTTGGCGAGCATGCCCGCCTTGAACCCCTCGTACTCCTTCTCGATGATCTCCTTCTTCTTCTTGCCCATCGCGCGGCGCAGGAGGTCGGCCTGGCCGAGGCTGTAGCCCGCCAGCCGCTGCGCGATGGCCATGACCTGCTCCTGGTAGACGAGCAGGTGGTAGGTCTCGCCGAGGATCGGCTCGAGCGCGGCCTCCAGCTCCGGGTGGATCGGCGTGAGCTGCTGCCTGCCGTTCGAGCGCTCGGCGTAGTCCATGTGCGCGTTGGCCGCCATCGGGCCGGGCCGGTAGAGCGCGAGCGCCGCCGCGATGTCGCCGAAGTGGGACGGCTCCATCGCCTTGAGCAGCGTCCGCATGCCGCCGCCGTCGAGCTGGAACACCCCGAGCGTGTCGCCCCTGGACAGCAGCTCGTAGGTCGTGCGGTCGTCCAGCGCGAGGGTCGCCGGGTCGATCTCGACGCCGTAGTTGTTCCGGACCGAGTCGATCGTGTCGCCAACGACCGTCAGCGTGCGCAGGCCCAGGAAGTCCATCTTGAGGAGGCCGATCTCCTCGCAGGACGGGTAGTCCCAGCCGGTGATGACCGACCCGTCGTCGCGCTTCCACAGCGGGATGACGTCCAGCAGCGGCTCCGCCGAGAGGATCACCGCGCAGGCGTGCACGCCGGCGTTGCGGACGAGGCCCTCCAGCCCGCGCGCGGTGTCCATGATCTTGCCGACCTCGGGGTCGGTCTCCGACAGCGCGCGCACCTCGGCGGCCTCGGCGTACCGCTCGTGGGCCGGGTCGAAGATCCCCGAGAGCGGGATGTCCTTCGCCATGATCGGCGGCGGGAGCGCCTTGGAGATGCGGTCGGCGATCGCGAACCCGGGCTGCCCGTGCAGGACGCGCGCGGCGTCCTTGATCGCGGCCTTGGTCTTGATCGTGCCGAACGTGATGACCTGGGCGACGTTCTCCTCGCCCCACTTGTCGACGGTGTAGCGCAGCACCTCGCCGCGCCGGCGCTCGTCGAAGTCCAGGTCGATGTCGGGCGGGCTGACGCGCTCGGGGTTGAGGAACCGCTCGAACAGCAGGCTGTGCTCGATCGGGTCGAGGTCGGTGATCTGCAGGATGTACGCCAGGAGCGACCCGGTCGCCGACCCGCGGCCCGGCCCGACGGCGATCTTCTGCGCCTTGGCCCAGCGCACGAGGTCGCCGACGACGAGGAAGTAGCCGGGGAAGCCCATCTCGGAGATGACCCGCAGCTCCAGCTCGACCCGGTCCTGGTACTCCTGGGTCATCCCGTCCGGGAAGCGGTGCGGGGCGTACTTCTGCACCTCGGCGCGCAGCAGGTCGTCCTCGGTCTGTCCGGGCGCGAGCGGGAACCGCGGCATCCGGTCGACCTCGTCGAAGACGTCGCCGTATGGCTCGACCATCTCCGCGACGAGCAGCGTCGAGTCGGCGGCCCCCGGCACCTGGACGTCCCAGTACTCCCGCATCTCGGCGGCGCTGCGCAGGTAGTAGCCGTCGCCGTCGAACTTGAAGCGGTTGGGGTCGTCGAGGGTCTTGCCGGACTGGACGCACAGCAGCGCCGAGTGCGCCGTGGCCTGGTCCTGCGTGACGTAGTGCGAGTCGTTGGTGGCCAGCGGGCGCAGGTCGAGCTTGCGCGCGACGTCGAGCAGGCCCTCGCGGACGCTGCGCTCGATGGACAGGCCGTGGTCCATCAGCTCGAGGAAGAAGTTGTCCGCGCCGAAGATGTCGCGGTAGTCGGCCGCCGCCGTCAATGCCTCGGCGGGCTGGCCGAGGCGCAGGCGCGTCTGCACCTCCCCGGACGGGCAGCCGGTCGTCGCGATGATCCCCTCGGCGTACTGGCTGACGAGCTCGCGGTCCATGCGTGGCTTGCGGTAGTAGCCCTCGTAGGAGGCGAGGCTGGACAGGCGGAACAGGTTGCGCAGGCCCTGCGGCGTGCGCGCCAGCATCGTCATGTGGGTGTACGCGCCGGCGCCGGACACGTCGCCGCCCTCGCCGTACTCGTCGGAGCCGCGCTGGCCGGCCTGGCCCCAGAAGACGGGCTTCTTGTGGTGGCGTGACAGCGGCGCGAGGTAGGCCTCGATGCCGATGATCGGCTTCGCCGCGCTCTTGCGCGAGCGGCGGAAGAACTCCGCCGAGCCGTACATGTTGCCGTGGTCGGTCATCGCCACGGCGGGCATCCCGAGCCGTTCGACCTCGTCGAACAGGGCCCCGACCTTCGCCGCGCCGTCCAGCATCGAGTACTCGGTGTGCACGTGCAGGTGGACGAAGGAATCGGTCACCCGGACACCTCCTTCCACCAGGCCGACGCCCGTTGTATCAGACCCCGGTGATCGTCAGCGGGACCGCCGCGGGGCCCCATTGTGCGGCCCGGCACCGACAGTCTCGCGTTCGAGTCGGTCGAGCCGTTGCGACACCTCGCCCAGCTGCGCGAGCACCTCCGCGAGCTGCCGCTCGGCGCGGGAGAGCTCATCGGCGACGCCCTCCTCTGCCTGCTCACCGGCCGTCCGGACGGCCTCGACGAACCAGCTCGCGATCGTCGCCGTGATGACGCCCAGCAGGGCGATCCCGGCGATCATGAGCACGGCGGCGACGATCCGGCCTTCCTCGGTGACGGGGTAGAGGTCGCCGTAGCCGACGGTCGAGATCGTGGTCACCGCCCACCACAGCGCGTCGCCGAACGTGGTGATCGTGGCGCCGGGCGCGTCGCGTTCCGCGTCGAGGACGGCCAGCGCCGCGACGAACCCGGCGAGCGTCACCGCGCCGACGACGGACACGACGACGCGCCCGCGCAGGTCATCGCGCAGCTGGCGGTTGAGCACGCCGATGACCATGACGAGCCGCAGCGCCCGCAGCGGGCGGAACATCGGCAGGAGCAACAGCACCAGGTCGATAAGGTGCCGGCCGACGAACCGCCACCGCCGCCGCGCGAGGGCGACCCGCACGACGTAGTCGACGCCGAACAGGACCCACGCCGCGGTGAAGGCGGCCTCGATCAGGTCGCGGCCGCCGGGTGGGATCGTGCGGTCGAGGACGGACCACGCGTAGAGCGCGAGGAAGCCCGCGGCGAGGGCGGTGAGTGGCCAGTCGAGCCAGCGGTTCCACGCGGCGACGCGCGGCTCGTCGAGCGTCCCTGCAGCCATGCCGGGCAGCGTAGGGACGGGGCGCGCGGCCGGTGGTCAGGGCCGTCGACGGCCGTGCCGTGGCGGACGTCAAGGTCGGCGGGGCGGAGTGGCGGGGCCCGCCGGGCGGCCGGTGCCACACCGGCGAGGCGGTGGCGGAGGCCGCGAACCCGACGACCCGGCGGGGACGACCGCCCGCAGAGCGCACCGGGCACGGCAGAGCGGGACGACATGGCTCCCCTGCCGTCCGGAACGGACCGGTCGCCGGTTCGGCGCGGCGCGGAAAGGGGTTCCTGGGATCGACGGACAGTACGTCGTCGCAGGTCAGCGGGCAGCGAGGCGATGTCCGGACCGTGGCGTGTGCGCGGTTGCTCCGGCTTCCGGCCCCGGTTCCGGGACCGTCCTGATCGGATTGCTCCGACCGGCTGATGTGACTCCGTTCGGGGTTGACCGGCCGGCGCGACGGGAACAGCACGGCCGTGACGGACTGGCTGATCGACGAGATCGGGATGGTCAAGGTCGTCCTGATGGACAACTTCGCGCTGCGTGCCGCCCGGCACGACCCGGGGACGGACGCCTGGATGCGTCTCCTGACCGCCTACTGCGAGGCCACGAACCGGCACGGCCTTGGGCCGGACCGGGCCGGACCCGCACGGGCCTTCGTCGAGGCCCGCCGGATGTTCGCGCCGCCGGAGAACCTGACGACGCTGGGCGAGGCGATGACGCGCCTGCGGTGGCTCGTCGAGGCGTGCGCGTGGTCGGCGTGCGACGACGGGACGGGCCGGGTGACCGCGTTCGGCGCCGAGCTGTTCCGGATCGTCGTGCCGGACGCGGTCTAGCTCCGGCCCGTCTCAGCCGAAGTTGACGGTGTTCGTACCGTTGCCGGTCGTGGTCCCGCCGCCGTGGTGGTGCCTTCGTGTGGTGGTCGTGGTCGCGGTGGTGGTCGTGGTCGTGGTCGTCGTGACCGGATCGGCGGGGCCCCGGTCCGTGCGCTGGCAGTAGTACCCGCCTCGCCGGTCGGTCCCGGTGCAGTGGAGCCAGAACCCGGCACTGCCGTCCGGCTCCGCGCGCGGGCGCGCCGCATCGGTCGGGACGGGGTCGGACGCCGGCCGGATCGGGGTCGTACGGGTCGGGGTCGGGCGGTCCCACCATGACCAGCCGGGCGCGGCGGCGGCCGTGCCGACCAGGCCGATCACGCCGGCCGTCACGGCCGCGCCGGCGACGGCGCCGAGGAGCAGGGGGCGAGCAGACACACCCGGCCCTCGGCCGCTCGCGGCGGACCGTTAGCCGATCACGGCTCGTCGTGACCTCGGCCCGGACCCGGCGGCGCGGCTCAGGCCGACGCCGGTCGCCGACCGTCGGCGTGCCGCTCCAGCCAGCGCCCCAGGCGGGAGAGCGCCTCGCCGACCTCGTCGGCCGATCCGGCGCACGACAGCCGGACGTAGCGGTGGCCGTCGACGGGGTCGAAGTCGAGGCCGGGCGCGAGGGCGAGCCCGACGTCGTCGAGGAGCCGGTAGACGAGGTCCATCGAGTCGTCGGTGAGGTGCGCGACGTCGGCGTGCACGTAGAAGGCGCCGTCGGCGGGGGCGAGGCGGTCGATCCCCAGCGCGGGGAGGCCGGAGAGCAGCAGGTCGCGGTTGACCTCGTAGCGGGCCACGTGCCCGTCGGCCTCGGCGTAGCTCTCGCGGGTGAACGCCGCGAGCGCAGCCCGTTGCGGCAGCGCGGGCGGGCAGACGGTGAAGTTGCCCGCGAGGCAGTCGACGGCCCGCAGCAGCCGCGGGGGCACCAGCAGCCAACCGAGCCGCCAGCCCGTCATCGAGAAGTACTTGGAGAAGGAGTTGACGACGACCGCCTCGCGGGAGGTCTCCCACGCGCAGGCGGTCGCGGGCGCGCCCGGGTAGACGATGCCGTGGTAGATCTCGTCGCTGACCAGCTGCACGCCGCGGGCCTCGCACCAGCGGGCGATCGCGGCGAGCTCGGCGGCGTCGATCACGGTGCCCGTGGGGTTGGCCGGGCTCGCGATCACGAGGCCCTTCACGGGCTCGGCCAGCTCGTCCAGCATCGCGACGGTCGGCTGGAAGCGCGTCTGCTGACCGCACGGCAGCTCGACGACCTCGCAGCCCAGCGCGGCGAGGATGTTGCGGTAGCAGGGATATCCGGGCCGGGTGACGGCGACGCGGTCGCCGGCGTCGAACGCGGAGAGGAAGGCCAGCAGGAACCCGCCGGAGCTGCCGGTGGTGACCACGACCTGCTCGGGCGCGACGTCCAGGCCGTACGCGCGGGCGTAGTGGCCGGCGATCGCCTCCCGCAGGGGAGGGATGCCGAGCGCGACCGTGTAGCCGAGCACCTCGGCGTCGAGCGCGGCGGCCGCGGCGGCGCGGACCGGCGCGGGCGCGGGCGTGGACGGCTGGCCGGCCGAGAGGTTGACGAGGTCGCCGTGCGTGCGCTGGCGCTCCCCCGCGGCCGCCCAGACGTCCATGACGTGGAAGGGCGGGATCTGGGCGCGGCGGGCCGCCGCGGCGGCGGGGGACGAGGTCACCCCGCGAGCTTAGGAGCGCGGTCGCGGGTGTGTGGCCCGGCCGGGGGGGCCGGCGGGTGCGTGGTCCGGCCGGGGCCGGTGCGCCCTGCCCGGGTCAGAGGATCTCGCCCAGCGTGCCGCCGGACGCGGCGCCGCCGAGCAGGCCGCCCGTGCCGCCGCGTGTGCTGTCGCCGCCACTGCTCGCGCCGCCACCACCCCTGCTGCCCGCGCCGCCGCGGTCGCCGCCCGTGTCGCCGCCCGTGTCGCCGCCCGCGCCGCCGCGGTCGCCGCCCGTGTCGCCGGTCCCCAGGATCGCGCCGAGGGCGCCGCCTCCGGTAGCGCCGTCGCCCCCACGGCCGCTGCCGGCGGAGCCGCTGTCGCCACCTTGGTCGGAACCTGACCCGGACGGCACGAGCGACAGCAGCCCTGCACCGGGCACCGGCGCGTCACCGGAGCCCGCCCGGCCGCGCGCCGCGTGACCGCCGGGCAGCAGGCCCCCGACCGGTGCCGCCGGATCGGCGGTCGCGTGCTCGCCGTCCGGGCGCGCCGTCGGACGCGGGGCGGCGGTCCCGGACCGGTGGGTGACGGCGGTCGAGCCACCGACCGGCGGCGTGACGCCCGGCACGTCGGCTCCGAGGTCCGCGAGCGCCGGCAGCGTGGCGGGTGTCGGGAGGTCGTCGTCGGGGTGGCGAACGGGTCCGAGACCAGCGGCAGCGCCGCGAGCCCCGCCGACGGGTCGGCCGGCCTCGCCGCCTGCGTGGCCGGGCCGGGACGCGCGGGGATGGCCGCCTGCTGCAGCGACCGGACGTCGGGCGGCCGGAACCCGGTCAGCTCCGACAGGGTCGGCAGGGCGGTCGGCGCGGGCAGGCCGGCCAGGGTCGGAGCGGCCGGCTGTAGTGGCGCGTCCGAGCCGCCGGCGCGGAAGCCGCCGGCGGCGAACCTGGCGGCGGCGAGCGTCGCCCCGTCCGGGACCGTGCCGTCCGTGGCAGCGCCGTCCGTGGCAGCGCCGTCCGTCGCCGGGCCGCCCGTGGCAGTGCCGTCCGTGGCAGT
Source organism: uncultured Actinomycetota bacterium (assembly GCA_963728105.1). GTDB lineage: Bacteria > Actinomycetota > Actinomycetes > Mycobacteriales > Pseudonocardiaceae > Pseudonocardia. Next base: position 47,640 of record CAVSJZ010000030.1, read on the forward strand.
GCCGTCCGTGGCAGTGCCGTCCGTGGCCGGGCCGTCCGTGGCCGGGCCGGCCTGCGCGGCCAGGGCCGTGCCGCTGACGACGAGCGCCGCCACCGGGGCGCCCAGCAGGCCCATGGCCCACCGCAGGCCGGTGGCGGGCCGCCCGGCCGCGCGGTGGCGGCCCCGTGGCGATCGGGGCTCGGTGGTGCCCATCCGGGACGTCCTCACGTTCGTTGGGGAGCGAACGGAGGCACCCTCTACCACCGTATGGACGACGCGCAAGTCGCGGAGCGTGAGCGAACCGGGAAGACTCCCACCCGTCCAGGCGGCCTTCGCTCGGGACATCACCCGATCGGATGTACCGCGATCTCGCCGCGCGCCGCGCGCTCGGCGATGTCCCGGCGGTGGTGCGAGCCGGCGAGATGCACGGCCTCGACCCGCCGGTAGGCGTCCGCGCGGGCGGCGGCCAGGTCGGGTCCGGTCCCCACGACCGAGAGCACCCGGCCCCCGGCGGACACGACGGCGCCGTCGTCGCGCCTGCGCGTCCCCGCGTGCAGGACACCGTCGGCGTCCGAGCCGGTGATGACGTCCCCCACGTGCGGCGGGCCGGGGTAGCCGTCGGCCGCAACGACCACGGTGACGGCGGCGCCGTCCGCCCACTGCAGCGGCGGCTGCGCCGCGAGGTCGCCCGTGGCCGTGGCCAGCAGCAGCCCGGCCAGCGGCGTCCGCAGCAGGGCCAGCACGACCTGGGTCTCCGGGTCGCCGAAGCGGCAGTTGAACTCGACGACGGCCGGGCCGGCCGCGGTCAGCGCCAGTCCCGCGTACAGCAGCCCGGAGAACGGCGTCCCCCGTCGGGCCAGCTCGGCGGCGACCGGCGCCACGACCGTCTCGACCAGCTCGGCGGCCAGCCCCTCTGGTGCCCAGGGCAGCGGGGCGTACGCGCCCATGCCGCCGGTGTTGGGCCCGGTGTCGCCGTCGCCGACGCGCTTGAAGTCCTGCGCGGGCAGCAGCGGCACGACCGTCCCGCCGTCCACGAGGCAGAACAGCGACACCTCCGGCCCGTCGAGGTACGACTCCAGCAGCACCGGATGGCCGCCGTCGAGCAGGGTGCAGGCGTGGGCGCGGGCCGCGTCGAGGTCGTCGGTGACGACGACGCCCTTGCCGGCCGCCAGCCCGTCGTCCTTGACGACGTACGGCGGCGCGAAGCGGGCGAGCGCGGCGTCGAGGTGGGCCGGGTTGTCGACGATTTCGGTGACGGCGGTGCGCACGCCGGCTGCCGCCATCACGTCCTTCGCGAACGCCTTGGACCCCTCGATCCGGGCGGCGGCCGCCCCTGGGCCGAAGCAGGCGATCCCGGCGGCGCGCACCGCGTCGGCGACGCCGGCCACGAGCGGCACCTCGGGACCGATGACGACCAGGTCGGCCGACCAGTCGCGGGCCAGGGCCGTCACCGCGTCCGGGTCGGCGGCGTCGACGCCGCGCTGCTCGCTGGCCGCGGCCGTGCCCGCGTTGCCCGGCGCGCAGGCCAGCGCCGTCACGGCCGGGTCGGCGGCGAGGGCGAGGACGATGGCGTGCTCGCGAGCACCGGACCCCACGACGAGAACCCGCACGGCGAGCCATCGTAGGGTGCGCTCGTGCCGCGGCCCGCGCCCCCGATCGTGATCGGCCACCGCGGCGCACCCGGGCACCGGCCCGAGCACACGCTGGCGGGCTACGAGCTGGCGGTGCGGATGGGCGCCGACTACGTCGAGCCGGACCTCGTCAGCACCGCCGACGGGGTGCTCGTGGCCCGGCACGACGCGGAGCTGTCGGGGACGACGGACGTCGCGGACCGGCCCGAGCTGGCCGGCCTGCGGACGACGAAGGAGACCGAGGGCTGGTTCGTCGAGGACCTCACCCTCGCCCAGGTGCGGACGCTGCGGGCGCGCGAGCGGATGCCCGACGTCCGGCCGGGCAACACGGCCTTCGACGGCCAGGACCCGGTCCCCACGCTGGCGGAGGTCCTCGCGCTGGCCGCGCGGCTGGGCGCCGAGCTGGAGCGCCCGGTCGGCGTGTACTGCGAGCTCAAGGACCCGTCCCGGTTCGCCGCCCTCGGGCTGCCGCTGGACGAGCCGTTGCTCGCCGCGCTCGAGGAGGCCGGCTGGAACGTGCCGGACGCGCCGGTCGTCGTCGAGTCGTTCGAGGCCGACGCCCTGCGCGCGCTACGGAGCCGGCTGCGCGTCCCGATCGGCCAGCTCTGCGCGGACGCCGTGCCCGACCTCGCCGACGTCGCGACGTACGCGCAGGGCCTGAACCCGGCGAAGGCGCTCGTCGACGCGCGGCTCGTCGCGGACGCCCACGCCGCGGGGCTGTTCGTCCACACGTGGACGTTCCGGGACGAGCCGCGGTTCCATCCGGGGACGAGCGCGTCGCAGGAGTACCGGGAGTTCCTGGCGGCGGGCGTCGACGGGGTGTTCTCCGACCATCCCGACACGGCCGCCGCCGCCCGCGCCTCGTGGCTGATGCTGGGCACGTGAGGCGGGGTGGATGATGTGCCGGTGAGCGAAAAGGCGAGCGAGAGCGACGAGCGGGAGCGTCGCGCCCGCGCCCACACGTTCGCGGGCGGCGCCGCGTGCGTCATCGCGGTCGGGGCCATCCCGCTGTTCGGCTGGCCGGCCGGGATCGGGATGGCGCTGGTCGGGGTCGGCAACTTCGTGGCCGCGCGGGGCGTCCGGACGGGCGGGGCGCCCGCGACCCCGGCCTGGGCGCTGATGGGCCTCGGGGTCGTGGTGTTCGTGGTGGGGGTCGTGCTCCTGCTGCTGCACGGGCGCTGACGCCCGGCCGCCGAGGACCTGCCGCGAGTCGGGGTCTGGAGACCCGCGAGTCGGGGCCTGGGCCGGCCCGAGTCGCGCTCTGCGCCATGCCGGCCCCGGACGGCGTCACCGAGAGCCGGACCCGCGCGGGACGGCAGCGTGACCCCCGGAGCCGGCCTCGCCGACGTCCGGCGGCCATGCCGTGCCGGTCTGCGGCTACCGTCCGCCCATCGGTCCGCCGCCCGCCGCCGGCATCCGGTCGGCGGGGATCGTCCCGCCCTGCGCGGCCGCCTGCCGGAACAACGGCAGGTGCGACTGCTCGCTCGCGCGGCGCAGGTTCGTGACACGCGGGTCAGCGCCGGGTCACCGGTCGTTGAGGCGAGCAGCCGGTCGTAGAGCGCGACGTTGGCGACCTCGCCGTCGGCCCACGCCCTGGCCGCGGTGGTGAGGTCGTCCGGCGCAGGGATCCGCCCCGTCCAGGGGTTCGGCGGTGCGGTGACGCCGAGCCGGTCGAGCTGCCGCACGAGCGCGTCGACGTGCATCAGCTCGGCCCGCTCGATGGTGGCGTACGGCTCGACCGGGCCGTACCGCTCGACGACGGCGGCGTAGGCCGCGGCGGCGGCGTACTCGCCGTCCCGCCCCATCAGGGCCTCACAGGCCGCGGCGGCGGGTGTCCCGGCGGCGGGGGCCTGCGCCGTGGCGCTGGTGGTGGTGGTCGTCGCCGGTGCTCCCGCGGGGGTATTTCCCGTCGTCTCTGTCCGATCATGGGACACCCCGCCGACACGGGAGACGGGGAGTCTCGGCCAGGACCGCGCCGACGCGGGCGCGGCTCGGCCACGGAGGAGGACGGGATGTCCCGACTCGAAGGCAAGGTCGCCGTCATCACCGGCGGGGCGAACGGCCTGGGCGAGGCCATCGCGACCCGCATGGCGCAGGAGGGCGCCGCCGTCGCCGTGCTCGACCGGGACGAGCGTGGGCGCGAGGTCGCGGAGAAGCTCGCCGCCGGCGGTGCCCGCGCCCTGTTCCGCCAGGTCGACGTCACCCGCGAGGACGAGGTGTCGGCGGCGTTCGCGGCCGTGGCCGACCAGCTCGGCGCGATCTCCGTGCTGGTCAACAACGCCGGAGTCGAGGGCGTCAACAAGCCGACCGACCAGTTCGAGCTCGCCGAGTGGGAGCGGGTCATGGCCGTCAACTCCACAGCCGTGTTCCTGTGCACCAAGCACGTGATCGCGCACATGCGCGCGGCGGGCTCCGGGTCGATCGTCAACATCTCGTCGATATACGGCATCCTCGGCGGCGCCGACGTCCCGCCCTACCACGCCTCCAAGGGGGCGGTCCGGGCGATGAGCAAGAACGACGCGCTGCTCTACGCGCCGGACCGGATCCGGGTCAACTCGATCCATCCGGGGTTCATCTTCACCGGCATGGTGCACCGCTACGCGGCCGAGGCCGGGCTGTCGGACGAGGAGGCCCACGGCGTCCTCGACCCCGCACACCCGCTGGGCGGGACGGGCGAGCCCGACGACGTCGCCTGGGGCGCGGTGTACCTCGCCTCCGACGAGGCCAAGTGGGTCACGGGGTCCGAGCTGGTCATCGACGGCGGTTACACGGCGCGCTGACGGGACCCGCCGCGCGGTCAGACGATGCGGCGGTCCTCGTAACACCAGCGCCACGCCTCGCCGGGCTCGAACGAGCGCATGACGGGGTGGCCGCTCTCCTTGCTGTGGGCTGCGGCGTGGCGGTGCGGGCTGGAGTCGCAGCACGCGACGTGCCCGCAGCTCAGGCACATGCGCAGGTGAGCCCATACGCTCTCGCCGAGCGCGTGGCAGTCCTGGCAGCCGTCGGTCGAGCACGGGGTCGGTTCGCGCCAGCCGCGTGCTTCGAAATCGGTGGTGTGGGTGCAGGCCATCGTGGTCCATCCTGCCAGTTGTGCACACCGAACTGCTCGTGCTGGGCCTCGTGCTCGGCGCGCTCGCCGTCACCTGGGTCTGCCGGCGCTACGAGCTACCGGCACCCCTGGTGCTGGTGGTCGTCGGGATCGCGGCGTCGTTCCTGCCCGGGGTCGGGTCGGTCTCGTTCGACCCGGACGTCGTGCTCCTGCTCGTCCTGACCCCGCTGCTCTACTCCTCGGCGCTGGAGTCGTCCTACCTGGGCATCCGGTCGAACCTGCGGCCGATCGGCCTGCTCGCGATCGGGCTCCCGGCGTTCACCGCGCTGGTCGTGGGCTTCGTGACGTGGTGGCTCGTCCCGTCGCTCTCGCTCGCGGCGGCGCTGGTCGTCGGCGCGGTCGTGGCCCCCACCGACGCGGTCTCGGCGCTGGCCGTCGGGCGGCGGCTGGGCCTGCCGCGGCGGCTGATGACGATCCTGTCCGGCGAGAGCCTCGTCAACGACGCGACCGCGCTGACGCTGTTCCGCGTGTTCGTCGCCGCCGCGGCCGGCACGGCGATCTCGCCCCTCGAGGGCCTCGGGATGTTCCTGCTGGCCGCGATCGGCGGCACGGCCATCGGGCTGGCCATCGGCTGGCTGGCGCACGAGATCCGCATCCGGCTCGACGACGCCAACGTCGAGAGCGCGCTCGGCCTCGTCGTGCCCTTCGTCGTGTACCTGGCCGCCGAGTCGGCGTCCACCTCCGGCGTCCTCGCCGTGGTGGTCGCGGGCATCTACCTGGGCCACCGCGCCCCCGACAGCGGCTACGCCACCCGGTTGCAGGAGCAGGCGGTGTGGCGGGCCTCCGACACGATCCTCGAGTCGGTCGTGTTCGCGCTGATCGGGCTGCAGCTCGTGTACGTCGTCGCCGCGGTGGGGGACATCGCGCCGCTGCTGCTCACGGGCGTCCTGGTGACGCTCGCCGCGGTCGTCGCCCGCATCGTGTGGGTGTACCCGTCGACGTACGTGCCGCGCCTGATCCCGGCCGTCCGCCGCCGCGACGGGTGGCCGCCGTGGACGGTGCCGGCCGTGGTGTCGTGGTCGGGGATGCGGGGGGTGGTCACGCTGGCCGCCGCGTTCGCGATCCCGGCCGCGGTGCCGGGCCGTGAGGTGATCGTGTTCCTCGCCTTCTTCGTCACGGTCGCGACGCTGCTGCTGCACGGGCTCACGCTGCCGACGGTGATCGCCCGGCTCGGAGTGCGCGAAGACCTTTTCCAGGCCGACGTGCTCGCCGAGGCCCAGACCCAGTACGACGCGGTGCAGGCCGCGATCGAGCGGCTGGACGAGCTGACCGCGGAGTCGGAGGGCTATCTGGAGCACACGGCGGAGAAGCTGCGGCGGATGGCCGAGTACAGCGCCAACTCGGTCTGGGAGCAGCTGGGCCGCCCGGCGGAGGAGAACGGGGAGAGCCCGAGCGCCGCGTACCGGCGGCTGCGGCGGGAGATGCTCTCGAGCGAGCGCAGCACGTTCGTGGACCGTCGCGACTCCGGCGACATCGACGACGAGGTGCTGCGCCGGGTCCTGCGCCGGCTCGACTTCGAGGAGGCCATGCTGGCGCGCGACGAGTCCTGACGCCGCGAGTCGGGGTGTGAGCCGGCGCGAGTCGGGGTCTCCGCCTGGCCGAGTCGGGGTCTCAGCCAGATCCGACGGTCCGCGGCTGGTTACGTACCGGCCGTCACGGTCGAGCGGCCGGCCGGGGACGCTGCCGAGCGGCAGCGCCGTCCCGGCCGGGGACGCCGCCGAGCGGCAGCGCCGTCCCGGACGGCGGCACCGGGTCTGGCGGAGCGCGCAACTCGGCCTGGCGCAGACCCCGACTCGCGGATCCGTTTGCGCCCCCCGTGGCCGGCGTCACCCGCCCAGGAACGCGACCAGCCGGGCGGTCACCGCGCGCGGTGTCTCCTCGTGCGGGAAGTGCCCGGCCCCGGCCAGTGTCTCCACGCCGAACCCCGCCGACGTCCAGGCGGCTGACTCCGCCAATGTCCGCTCCGTCACGCACGGGTCCTCCGTCCCGCGCAGGGCGAGGACGGGTGCCTCCGTCGGGCGCGCCACCGCCGCGGCGAACCGGCGTCCCTCGGCGCGCAGCTGCGAACGGGCCGCCCACCGGGCCGGCTCCGACGCGCAGTGCGCGGCCGCCGGGATCCGCAGCGCGGCGGCGTACCGCGCGGCCGCGGCCACGAACTCGGGGCTTCCGCGCCAGTCCGCGCCCGACCAGCCCGCGAGCAGCCGGGCCACCCCCGCGTCGTGGCGCAGCCGCCGCTCCGGCCACCGGGGCGGCTGCAGGGCGAGGGCGACGCGGGTCCAGCCGTCGCGCAGGGCCCCCCGCCGGGCCGCGCGCGGGTGCGGCGCGCCGAGCACGGCGAGCGCCCGGACCCGGCGCGGGTGCAGCGCCGCCGCCGTCCACCCGACGAGCCCGCCCCACCCGTGACCGACGACGAACGCGCGCTCCTCACCCAGCGCCGGCACCAGCCCGGCGACGTCCCCCGCGAGCGTCCACAGGTCGTACCCGCGCGGTGTCTTGTCCGACGCCCCGCATCCCCGCACGTCGACCGCGACGGCCTGGAACCCCGCGTCGGCGAGGCCGACCAGCTGGTGGCGCCACGCCCACCAGAACTGCGGGAACCCGTGCACCAACACCACCAGCGGCCCCGCCCCGCACACCGCCACGTGCAGCCGCACGCCGTTGGCCGACACCGCACGATGCGTCCACGGGCCGGGCACGAGCACCGAGTCGGGCCCGGGCCTCCGGACCCCCTCGCGACCCGGTCCGTGCCCCGTCGGCGTCCCCCGGACCCCTGTCAGGGCGCCGCGTGGCCGTTCAGCTCGGGTGTGGAGCGACCGCGCTGGGACAGCACCTGCGCCGACTCCCTGAGCGTGGCGATCGTGCGCTCCGGCTTGCGGATGCGCCGCACCCGCAGGAAGCCCAGCAGGCCGAACAGGCCAGCCGTGACCAGCATCAGCCCGAACACGATGCTGAACGCCGCCCACTGGGGCAGCCAGATCGCCAGTATCTCGGCGATCGCGATGAAGAGGAAGAACAGGCTGAACAGCAGCACGACCAGCGCGACGATGAAGAAGATGCTGCCCTGCAGGCCCTTCTTGACCTCCTCGGTGACCTCGGCGCGCGCGAGCTCGACCTCGGCCCGGACCAGCGTCGAGACGTGCGCGGTCGCCTGCTTGACGAGGTCGCCGATCGACTGGTCGCCGGGCGCGGGCACGGGTTCGGGCGCGAGCGGGATCGAGGGCAGCACGGGCGGGACGTCCGCGCCACGGTTCGGGCTGGCCACCGCGGTCCTCCTTCGTTGATCAGGGGGCATCCTTGCACGGACCGGCCGCCGTCGCGCCCCGCGGCGCGCTCACTCGTCCGGGCGGGTGCGGAGGCGTTTCAGCTGTCCTCGGCGGGTCTTGGCGTCGATCCGCCGCCGCCGCGCCCCCGCGGACGGCCGCGTCGGCCGGCGGGCCGGCGGGTCGGGCGCGGCCGCCGCGGCGAGGAGCGCGACGAGCCGGTCGCGCGCGGCGTCGCGGTTGCGCAGCTGGCTGCGGTGCTCGGCGGCCACCACCGTGACGACCCCGTCGACGAGCCGTCCGGCCAGCCGGGCCAGCACGCGCTCCCGGTGCGGGAGCGTCGGCGAGCCGGCCACGTCGAACGACAGCTCGACCCGCGAGTCGGTCGTGTTGACGCCCTGGCCGCCCGGCCCGGCGGCGCGCGAGAACCGCCAGTGCAGCTCCCGGTCGGGCGGGACGTAGGGCTCGGGCATGCCCCAAGTCTGCCCGCCGACACGCCGGCGCACACCCGGGTTGGCCGGCACCCGGGTCCCGGACCCGGGTGCCGGCCCGTGCTCAGTCCTCCGACTTCCCGCTCTGCAGGCCCTCCGAGATGAGGTTCATGACGGCCGAGTCGGCGAGGGTGGTCACGTCGCCGACCTCGCGGTTCTCGGCCACGTCCCGCAGCAGCCGGCGCATGATCTTCCCGGAGCGGGTCTTGGGCAGCTCGTCCACGACCATGATCTGACGCGGCTTCGCGATCGGCCCGATCTCCTGGGACACGTGATCCCGCAACGCTTTGATCGCGGCCTCGCCCTTGGCCTCGTCCCGGGCCACGTTCCCGCGCAGGATCACGAACGCCACGATCCCCTGCCCGGTGGTCGGGTCCGACGCCCCCACCACCGCGGCCTCGGCCACCGTCGGGTGTGACACGAGCGCGGACTCGACCTCGGTGGTGGAGATGCGGTGCCCGGACACGTTCATCACGTCATCCACGCGTCCGAGCAGCCAGATCGCGCCGTCGTCGTCGAACTTCGCCCCGTCCCCGGCGAAGTAGTAGCCCTGCTCGGCGAACCGTGACCAGTACGTCTCGCGGTAGCGTTCCTCGTCGCCCCAGATCCCGCGCAGCATCGACGGCCACGGCTTGTCCAACACCAGATACCCGCCCCCACCGGCGCCGACCGGTTTGGCCTCGTCGTTGACCACCTCCGCGGAGATCCCGGGCAGGGTCCGCATCGCCGAGCCCGGCTTGCACGCGGTCACCCCCGGCAACGGCGAGATCATGATCGCCCCGGTCTCGGTCTGCCACCAGGTGTCCACGATCGGGCACTGGTTGCGCCCGACGTTCTCCCGGTACCACATCCACGCCTCGGGGTTGATCGGCTCCCCCACCGAGCCCAGCACCCGCAACGAGGACAGGTCGTAGCGCTCGGGAATCTCCTTGCCCCACTTCATGAACGTGCGGATCAACGTCGGCGCGGTGTAGTAGATCGACACCCCGTACTTCTGCACGATCTCCCAGTGCCGGCCCTCGTGCGGGGTGTTCGGGGTGCCCTCGTACATCACCGACGTGGCCCGGTTCGCCAACGGCCCGTACACGATGTAGGAGTGCCCGGTCACCCAGCCGATGTCGGCGGTGCACCAGAAAACGCTCTCGCCGGGCTTGTGGTCGAACACCACGTGGTGGGTGTAGGCGACCTGGGTCAGGTAGCCCCCGGAGGTGTGCAGGATCCCCTTCGGTTTCCCCGTGGTGCCCGAGGTGTAGAGGATGAACAGCGGGTGCTCCGCGTCGAACGCCTCCGCGGTGTGCTGGTCGGACTGCCGCTCGACGATGTCGTGCCACCACACGTCGCGCCCGTCGGTCCAGGGCACGTCGGTCTCGGTGCGGCGGACCACCAGCACGTGCTGGATGCTCGGGGTGTCCTTGACCGCCTGGTCGGTGTTCTCCTTCATCGGCGCGGGCTTGCCCCGCCGGTACTGCCCGTCCGAGGTGATCAACAACTTGCACTCGGCGTCCTCGATCCGCGCCTTCAACGCGCTCGGGGAGAACCCGCCGAACACCACCGAGTGCATCGCCCCCAACCGGGCACACGCCAGCATGGCGATGGCCGCCTCGGGGATCATCGGCAGCTGGATCGCCACCCGGTCCCCGTGCCCCACCCCCAGCTCGGCCAACGCGTTGGCCGCCTTGCACACCTCGGCCTGCAACTGGGCGTAGGTGATCGTGCGGGTGTCGCCGGGCTCACCCTCCCAGTGATAGGCGACCTGCTCCCCGTGGCCGGCCTGCACGTGCCGGTCCACGCAGTTGACCGCCACGTTCAGCTTTCCGCCCACGAACCAGCGCGCGAACGGCGGCTGCCAGTCCAACACCTGCGACCAGCGCGTGTCCCACGACAACCGCTCGGCCTGCTCGGCCCAGAACCCCTCACGATCAGCATCCGCGCGCGCGTACCAGTCCTCGGTCGCGTTCGCCTGCGCTGCGAACTCCTCACTCGGGGGAAAACTGCGGGACTCCGTGGACAGGTTCGACAGCGTGGGTCCGGAATCGGCCATGACTTCGCGATACCTCCTCGTACTGCGCCATGTTGTGCGCGCCGGGTCGCCGGTGTGTGGACGCGAGCGCCGCTGGTCGCGACGCTAGTGGGTGCGGGCCCCGTCGCGCACCGTCGGGACGGACGGGGCCCTACCAGTCGGCCCAGCCTTTCAGCGAGGTGCCCACACCGGGAGGACGGCCCGCTTCCAGGTGGCGTTGATGACGCCGGCCGCCGAGGCGTACCAGGCCAGCAGCGCGGTGACGATGCCGAGCCAGCCGCCGAGGATGCCGATGCCGGCCGCCCCGGCGAGCTCGGCGATCGTCAGCGCGAGGAACGTCAAGGTCAGCACGACGAACACGGCGGCCACCGCACCGTTGACGCGGACGGCGCCGACCGTCATATACGCGGTGAAGATCGTCCAGGCCAGCAGGAAGAGCCCGGTGGCGGTGCCGGCCGAGGCGGCGGGCAGGCCCGGCGCGACGAACTTGACGTACGCGGCGAACGACAGCCAGAACGCCCCGTACGAGCTGAACGCGACCGCGCCGAAGGTGTTGGCCTTGCGGAACTCCCACATTCCGGCGAGCAGTTGCGCGGTGCCGCCGTAGAACAGGGCGAGCGGCAAGACGACGGCTGTCAGCTCTTTCGGCGCGAGGCCGGCATTGAACACGGAGAGCACGAACGTCGTCGAGGCGAAGGCGGCGAGGCCGAGCGGGCCGGGGTCTGCGATACCGTCACCCGGTGTCGTGACAGGTGACACCGGGGCGTCGAGGCCTCGCTTGTCGTCAAGTGAACTGGACATGGGCACCAACCCCTCATGCGGACCGCGCGCCGAGGGTGGGTGCCGGCGGCACCTCGACAGAGCCCGGCCGGCGACGGTGCCGGTATGTGGCGGGTGATCACCGTATGGCTCGGAAAAGTATTCCGCAACGGCCCGGGTAAGGAGAGTGACGAGGGGCCCGATACCACCATTTCGGTGATTCTCGACAATACCAACAGAACGGACAGGCGGGTAGCAATTTCGTCATGAAATCGTCAGGTGCACTCGCCCCGCTGCTCGCGCTGCCGGGGGTGGCGGACGCGGTGGCCCGCGCGCGCGACGCGCTGGTGCCGCTGCACAACCACCCCGTCAACAGGCGCGGCTGGCCGGCGACCGCGGCGGAGGCCGGGCTGCGCGCGGCGCGGGCGTCCGCGGCGCTGGACGGTGCCCGGCTCGGCGCCGACCTGGACGGCCCGGTCGGCGATCCGGTGCTGGCCGGGGCGGTACGCGTGGCGGACGGCTTCGGCCGGTTGCTCACGGTCTGGCGTACCGCCCCACTGCAGGCGCTGGCCCGGTTGCACCTGCTGGCCGCGGCCGATCTCAGCCCGCCAGAGGACCTCGGCCGGCCGGTCGACGCCGCGTCGGCGCGGCTCGGCCTGCTCGCCGAGCTGGTGACGACGAGCGGCACCGAGGTGCCGGCGCCAGTGCTGGCCGCCGTCGTGCACGGCGAGCTGCTCGCGCTGCGGCCGTTCCCCACCGCCGGCGGGGTCGTGGCACGCGCCGCTTCGCGGCTGGCCGCGGTCGCCGCCGGGCTCGATCCGAAGGCGCTCGCCGTTCCCGAGGTCGGACACCTGCGGGCAGGCGCGGCATACCCCGCGGCGGCAGCCGGCTTCGCCACGGGGACGGCCGAGGGGTTGGGGGCCTGGATCCGGCACTGCTGTGCCCAGTGGGAGGCCGGAGCCCGCGAGGGGCTGTCCATCGCGGAGGCGCGGACCGGCTGACGGCCGGACGGTGCTCTGCCCGCGCGACGGGTGTCGGCACATAAGACGGGCGGCACCCCCGTGCAGGGGCACCGCCCGCCGACGCGACGACCGAGATCCAGGCGTGCACTACGTGTCGTGATGGTCGGCCTCGGCGCCCGGCGTCCCGGTGCGCAGGCCCACGACGACATGCCTCCCGCGGCGTGCTGTGCGTGGAGCGCCCGATCGTCCCGCACGGAGCCCCGACCGGGGAGGACGGGTGCTTCTCTGCCGCACCGCCCCTGGCCTGCCAGGAGTCCGTTGCGGACCTTTGTAGTCGGCACCGAGTAACCCAGCAAGGGGTCGTCCGGGGTGCACCGGTTCAGCAACTGCCCGTGACAGGCGCGGGCATCCGGGTCAACCGCCGGAACGGCGCAGGCGCACGAGCCGTGCGGCGAACCCCGCCGCGACGGCCGTGGCGATCAACCCGGCCACGATCGTCCCGGCCGGCCGCAGCCGCGTGCCGAGCGGCACCGGCGCGACGAAGGTCAGGATCGGCCAGCCGCGCTCGGTCGCGACCCGGCGCAGCGCCCGGTCCGGGTTGACCGCCGTCGGCCGGCCGACCGCTTCGAGGAGCGGCCGGTCGGTGATCGAGTCCGAGTACGCGGCGCAGCGCGTCATGGCTACCCCTCGACCGGCTGCGATCTCCCGTGCCACCTGCGCCTTCGCCTCGCCGTAGCAGTAGAAGTCGATCTCGCCGGTGTAGCGCCCGTCGACGACGGCCATGCGGGTGGCGCGGCAGGAGTCCGCGCCGACCAGTGCGGCGATCGGTTCGACGACCTCCTGGCCGGACGCCGACAGGACGACCACGGCGTCGCCCGCCGCATGGTGCTCGGCGATCAGGGCTGTCGCCTCGGCGTAGACGAGCGGCTCGACGACGGCATGGAGGGCCTCGGCCACGATCGCGCTCACCTGCCCGACGTCCCAACCCGCGCAGAGGGCGGTGATGCGCGTCCGCAGCCGGTCCATGGTGTCCGCGTCGGCTCCCTCGGCCAACAGCAGCAACTGTGCGTAACCGCTGCGGAGCACGGAGCGCCGGGTGATGAGGCCTTCCCGGAAGAAGGGTCGGGAGAAGGCCAGTGCGCTCGACCCGGCGATGATCGTCTTGTCGAGAAATGAGAAAAACACCCAGGGGCTATCTGAAGGCGTAACTGAAATTAGTTTTTCGGCCATGTTTCGTAGAGCGGATGCGCAACGTGCCGGAAGAAATCCGCGAAAGGCGCTTTCGAAATATTGGTGACCCGCGCCGTCGCGACCGCTTCATGTCAACCTACGAGCTCGGCGTGCGTTCGCCGTTTGTCGTGCACGGGATTGCGGCCTACGAAAGGGCATTCAAATTGCTGGAGGACACGCTCTCCGAGGGCGGGCCGTGGATCATTGGCGTGAACCCAAGTCTTGCCGACATCAACTTGATGCCGTTCGTAGCACGGCTCGATTATCTTGGACTTCTCGATCTTTGGATCAGGGACCGACCGCGCGTGAAGGGTTGGTGGGCCTTGGCTCGCGAGTGGCCAAGCTTCAAGAGCGGATTGCGCGATCTAATCTCCGAAGCCGAATTTTCAGAGATGAGAACGCATGGGCCAAAAATTGCATCCGACGTTGCCGAAGTCATCGCAGAGGTGCGGCGCAATATCCTAGCGGCAGCGCACTGATTGAGAATGTCCGCTATTGGCACAAAGCGGACCCACCAACCGCGCCGGTGAATGTCCGCTTTCGGGGGTAAAGCGGACATAGGGCCGACTTATCGTATGTGCGCTAAGGCTGCCGACCCTATCAGCGCGTAAGTGCCGTCTTCATGAGGTGCTCTGGCCTACCTTCCGCATGGACTTCCTATTTGTAGGCCAAGACCGAATGATGAACATGCGGTGAGACCATCTTGGAAGATAAAAAATTACTCCGGAACGCATTCCATTACGCTGAGATTGGATGTCGTGGGAGTAACGGTAACGAGATGGAATCCAGCGGCGCGAAATAATTCGTCAAATTCTTCGGAGGTACGCTCGCGGCCCCCAGTCATGACCATCATCATGAGATCGAGGAACTTACCTTCCGGCCCGAAATTGGGTGGGCCGACAACATGCTCGACCACAATCAACCGGCTGGAGTCGGTCATCGCGCGGCGAATTGTTTTTAGGAGTGTGACGCAGTCGGTGTCGTCCCAATCGTGCAGGATCCATTTCAAAAGGTAGGCATCACCACCCGAGGGGACTGACAACAAAGAAATCTCCGGCACAAACCTCGCAACGGTCTTCCAATCCGAGGAGTCCGGAGCGACGGGTAGCGCGGCTAATCACGTCTCCTGATCAAACAGCGTTCCCCGGGTTGACGGTTGCGTGGCAAGAATTTTGGCAAGAAACATCCCATCGCCACCCCCGACGTCGATCACATGGGCAAAGCAGCCGAAATCGTACGCATTGAGCACAGTCTGCAGCGTACCACGCCGTGCCGGCCGCCATCGCTCGGTCGAAAATATGAGCCTCGTTCGGGTGTATCTCGCGATAGGCCCAAACCCCACAGCTATGGATAGGTCAAAAGCCGTCGATCGCCGTTCTGCACCGAATTCAGCAACGCACCCCAAGCACTCCAGTTCTGCGGACTACCAAATAAGCGCGCCACCGGTGCATGGCTGCCGGCAATGTCGCTTCGCAGAAATTCGCCAAGGGAGGAAGCGCGAAGGCTTCTACTATTCTCATTTCGTCGAAACACCCCAATAGATGCCAACGCACGCATCAGCCGATAGAGCGCGAAAGGGTTCGTCTTAGTCTTTACCGCAAGATCGTCGCCGTGCGCGGCCTCGGCAATCAGGAGATCGGCAAGTACCGAGCGCGGCAGCGGCATAGATCGCCTGGGTTAGGCTGGAAGCCATTGATCAGGCGAAACAGGGCCGCTCTTGCGTCGGGCATGGCCATCGGGTTCGCCTCCGCACGTTTACTTTCATTCGATCCGGACACGCTGAATTCGGAATGTGTTGCTTACTGCATTGCCTGGCTTCGATATTATGTTGCTTGAAATATCTCAAAGCGCCGGGATGATACGGAACACCATAGTCTTATACGCGGCGCTGCGGAAAACTCGCGTAGCGCCGGAGCAACCGCGACGAGGCTGCTCTTATTGTTACGAGCGTTTCGATGATCTTGTAGACGATATCGTCTGGGAACATCCGCATGTGTAAAGCATGTGATCAAAGCTATAGACTTTCATCGGATGTGAAATACCGGTAAAAAACGGGCCTGGTTTCACTTCGGTGAGATAGCCATAAGGCACGATCTTCTGGGCCGCGGCGATGCCGGGATCATTCGGGATTTCGAGCGCGCGGATGCCGCCGACAATCGCATCAACCTCCCTCACTTTCGGCTGGCCGAAAGGCTCCCTGAAACATATCGGCTGCGCTGAAACGAAGTCCTCAGCGGAACGGATCACGTTAGGCACGAGCGCAGGCTTGATCTCGGCGTCTGTCAGGCCGCCGTCGCGAGAATCGCATGCGCGACTTGATCAAGCGCCCGCATGGCCGAGTAACCAACGTTACGCGTTGACCTTTGAGATCGCTCACGGTTTTCATGGAGCTGTCTTTGCGCACGAACATCGCGACACGCAAAGGATGGAGGGCGCCGATGAGACGCAGCCTCGATTGCCCGCCGACGGCAACCGCATTCGCGACTTGAGGTGCATTTGCTAAGCCGAGTTGCGCTTCGCCGCGTCCGACGATAGCTATCGCAACGCTTTCGCCGGCAGTAGGTTGGACGAGCGCATTCATTCCGGCGTTCTCTTTCAGAACCTTGGCAATCGCGGACCCCACGGTGTACGCCAACGTTCCCGCTTGCATGGTTACGATTCCGATCGTCTGGGCGTCTGCGGGAGATGCCGCGAAGCTAGCACTCGCGGCCACGATCAAGGCCAAGGATGTCCGCCAGAATATTTTTTGAAGGCGCGCTCTCCGGCGAAGATTGTGTAAATCGCTGTCATCTATTTCTCCTCGTTTGGCTTTCAGAGTCCGCCAGGCTTGCGCTATGTGATTGGACCGGAAGTCATCAAATCTTCGGGCGACCGCGCTCCTCAAATATAATTGCTAGCTTCGGGATTGAGCCGCTCTTCGTGCTGGCGTCGGATTTTGGTCAGGCCATCGAACAGGTTTGAAAATTTGAGGAACCAGGCGACGCACCAAGCTGTTCGCAGAAGCTGAGATTTTCGCGCTTTATTTCCGCGGCTTTCTGACGATCAAGGATTGTCTGCGCATCGCACGTGCTTGTCGGATCTGCCGCAGCAGCCGAAACAAAGATGGTGACTGCGCCAGCGATCGCGACAGCCGTAGCCAAGCGTACGACTTTGATGGTCTGGAGCTTCCCAACGGTCGGATCCAATTTCATGGTGCACCTCTCTGAACACGTTGAAAAGGTAGGCTGGCTCGGCGCAGCTGGTCCTGAAGGAAAACCGTAATTTGGCTGAAAATGCACCGAAAGAGGTCTATAGTAGAGGCTGTAGCCCAGGCTTTACAGCGCCATACATTCGGTCGGAAACGCGCGTCCGGTCTCCGCTTTGGGTCGTTTATTCTCGACACGAGCCGGGCCTGTTTGCGCGACGGCGAACGGAGATCGAGCTGCGCCCTAAAAGCTTCGATATATTGCGGTATCTAGTCGAACGCCCCGGCCAACTCCTTTCCAAAGATGAGTTGATGCAGGCGATTTGCCCAAATCTGTTTGTTACGGACAACTCCCTGACGCGCTGCATCAGCGACGTCCGTCAGGCGTTGGGCCACGAAGGCCAGCGCATGATCAAGACCGTCCCAAAGCGAGGCTATTTATTCGCCGTACCGGTGCAGACGGGGGAGACGGTCCTCGCGCCAGCTGCGGACGCCCCAGCCACACGGGAGCTGATCGAGGGACCCTCGGTTGCCGTGCTGCCATTCACAAATCTTAGCGGCGATGCAGCCCAAGACTATCTCAGTGACGGCATAACCGAGGATATCATTAACGAGCTCTCGTGTTTTTCAGGCCTGTCGGTCATAGCCCGCCACTCGTCCTTCAGCTTCAAAGCCAAGGCTATCGATGTACGAGAGATCGGACGGCAACTCGGCGTGCGTTATATCGTCGAAGGCAGCGTGCGCCGCTTTGGCGATCGCATCAGGATCTCCGCTCAACTTGTCGATGCAGAATCGGGCGTGCAACGTTGGACCGAACGGTTCGATCGTGCGCTCGGTGACGTGTTTGCGGTCCAAGACGAGATTACGCAAGCGATCGTGCGCATTGTTGTCTCCTACCTCGGCGCTGCCGAACAGGAACGCGTCGCCCGCAAGCCAACGAACTCATGGACGACATATGACCTATTGATGCAAGGAGACGGCGAATGGCGCGCATTGGAGCAGAGGTGGGCCATCCAGGCACTGCTTAAGGCGCATCAGCTGTATCAAAGAGGCGTACAAAGTCGAGCCCAACAACGCCCTGATCTGCGCTCGCCTGGCGCTGAGCTTCGTGCGCGCCCATGGCTGACCCGGCCAATCCGGATTGCGGCAACGCGGGGAATCGCTCAAACGCGGTCACGAAATGGCCATCCGGGCCGTCAGTCTTGATCCCAACTTGCCGTATCGCGCGGGCTCAACTCGGGATGGGCCTATTTCTGGATGAACCAGATCGATGACGCGATAGGAGAGTTCGAGAAAGCTGTCGCGGTAAATCGGAATTTTTCCGATATACACTTTCCCGCGGTCCTCAATTTCGCCGGCGAACCAAAGAAGGCACTAGATTTGCTGCGCGCTGAGGTTCGGCTTCGATCCATTCCACCCGACGCAGGTGCATGCCATCCAGGGTCATTCTCTCTTCTGCTCAGGACACTATCAGGAAGCCATCGAGCCGCTTTCAGAATGTATCCGCCGCAGCCCACACAACGCGTTGGGGCAAGTTTGGCTCGCGGCAACATTAATCCGTGTCCGACAAATTCGAACAGGCGCGGGCCCTAATTGCGGAATTGAGAGAACGCATGCCGCATCTGAACCTGTCAAGGTGGCGATTGTTCTCCCTTTACCGTGACCGCTCGAACAGTGACCGCATGATCGCTGCGTTACACAAGGCCGGACTGCATTAAGGTGCAGAGCACCCGTCATGCTAGGCGACCGCCTACAATTTCCGCCTTTGATCCTAAGGAGACATACGCTGAACCCGCGACCCATCGGTCTATTGCCCGACCGTTTTTGGCACTTAGCGGACAAACGACCTCAGCCGTGGAATGGTCGCTATTGGACCAACAGCGGACATGGCCGGAACCGGCGCTGAATGGCTCGGCAGCGAATGACCCGAAGCGGACATCATTGGGTTGCTCGAGATTGTTCGCCTCTCCTAGGGCCTGCTGACATCACGAATTGTATCCACTTGCCTCGGCCGTATTGCCCCGCAACATTTATTTACTATGTAACCGGTTCAAGCGGTCGCATTGGTGCTCCGAAAGCGGCTCCGCCGGTTGTGATCTTAAGAGACACCCGACCAGCGCCCAGGGCGTCGCGTCCGGGAGTCCTCAGCAGGAAACGCCCTAAGGATAAGTGCCATGTCGGGAATCTACAATTAGAACCACGACTGCGAAGCCCGCAAACTCCCCCAAGTTGGATGCTACGCAAGCGTTTCGCGCGACGGCCGAAACCCGCTCCGCGCAAGTCAAGGAAGCTTTCGACAAGATGAATGCTGCCACGGTAGAAGTCACTGCTCTGATCAAGAACAGCTATTCGACGGCCGTTAAAGGTGCGCAGGATTACAATGCCAAGGTCATCGAATTCGCTAATGCCAATACCGCGGTCGCCGTCACCTTCGCCCAAAAACTTTTTGGCGTGAAATCCCCTTCAGATTTCATCGAATTGTCGACCGAACATTCACGCAAGCAGATCGAGACGCTGACCGAGCAGACCGCAGGGAACTCGCAGCATTGGCCCAAAAGGTAACACTCGCGAGTGCTGAGCCCCTCAAGACGAGCTTCACAAAGGCATTCAGTCAGGGCGTCTCAAACTGACTGATCCCGCCCAAAACTTCAGCGTTATTCGAAGCCCGGGTTGGCGAATTGATTGACGCGGCTTTTGCGCTAGGGCCGCCAGATTTGGGCCGGCCGTGACAAAAAGCCATCGCTGACCGTAATCGAGGGCGGAAGGGCTGAACAAAAAAGGCCGCGCCATTACTCCGGCGCGGCCTTTAAGCGCTTGCTCGGCCGGGGACATCTGGGGGGATGGGTGGGCCCGAGAGCGGTTGCTTCACCAACTCAGTTCGGTGTCCTAAGTTCCCTATACACGCCATCCCAGCTACGGGTTTCGGCTACGGGTTAAGCCGCGGCAGCGAAACGTACGTTAGGTGAGCCGACGACGCCGCTCTTGTGCATCGTCGCCTTCATGTCATCCGAGTTCATCAAGGAGCGCGCCGCCTTTGCCACGTCGGCGACATCCTGCAGGACCACAATATCATTCTGATCTTGGGCGTTGCGGAACACCCTGCCGTTGGTGATACCCGCGGAGAGGCGGTTCTTCTCGTTTCCATCATAAGCCTGACGCCACGCGCTGTAATCCTTGACTTTGATGTGGATCGTAAGATTTTCGGTCGTGTGCTGTAAATTGGTCATCGTAACTCCTCCAAATATTTTTGTAATTCATTGTCTGAATGACATCATTCAACCAACACACTATAGCTAAGCCATAATCGCAGGAATGCGAGGTTTTATTAAATAAGTTTGATCAGGGACCTCCAAGAGTTCCAATTTCTCAGAGCCGAGTAGTGCGGTTTGGAAGCTGAGACAAAAAAATTGGCACATGTTACAGTGTGCTGTGACTTGTTTAGCCACGTATTGCGAGTTTTATTCCGGATGACTCAAGCCTCCGGCGACGACGAGACCGATCCAGCTTAACCACATTGGTACCGTCCAGCCTCCGATTACGGCCGGCCAACCGAAGAAAATTCGTGGCGCATGGAACAGGGCTACTACTCCAAAGACCGCGCTGGCTATTATAGTGAAGGTTTTCTAGCTAGTGACTCAATCTCCTCGAAGGAATTCTACACAACTTGGCATTAAGAGACCCGCTGATGTCTGCTTTGGGAGCATAACGGACAAACAAAGACGTCAGCCTAGGCAAGCTAGGCCGTCGATGACCCGTCTGCCGACCTTAGTTGCGAGATTTCGAGGCTGCGCAGCACGAGCAGCGCGCAGCTATCTCAAACTGCAAATGCGACAATTCTTTGGCATATGACGGAACTAACAGGTTGGCGTGCCGCATTTATCTAGGTTCACCCCCAGAGGCGAGTTTTTGCAAAAAGCAAGAATTCCAACTTGGGTAAGGCCGTTCCCTTTGACCACGGGAGGGAAGCGGGCGCCTGACCTGATGCCCTTTTGCACCACGTTGAGCCATTCAAACCGAGCGGAGCAACTCGGCAGCCGACTAAAATTCTCGCTCGCTCTGAAGGGAGCAACGTCATGTTTTATGGAAATATTTATATCTCCCCGTTCGCGTTGATCGTGTTTTTCATTTTGATCAAGGCGAGCGTGAGGATACTGCGCGAATATGAGCGCGCCGTGGTCTTTACGCTCGGGCGTTTCCAGCAGGTAAAGGGCCGGGCCTCATGCTGATGATTCCCTTCATCCAGGAAATGGTACGCGTCGATTTGCGCATCCAGGTCATCGAGATACCGAGCCAGGACGTCATCTCTCGCGACAACGTCTCGATGAAGGTTGACGCGGTGCTCTATTTCAACGTCGTCAATCCGGAACGGGCGATCATTCAGGTCCAGTCCTATCTTCCCGCCACCAACATGCTCGCGCAGACGACATTACGCGCCGTCCTCGGGCAACATGATCTCGACGAAATGCTGTCGGAACGAAAGAAGCTCAGCGCCGACGTCCAAAGCATCCTCGATACCCAGACCGAAACCTGGGGCATCAAGGTCAGCAATGTCGAGATCAGAACCGTCGAACTCACCGACAACATGGTGCGCGCGATCGCCAAACAGGCGGAAGCCAAGCGCGACCGCCGCGCCAAGGTCATCCATGCCGAAGCCGAGTTCCAAGCCTCGCAAACCCTCGTCAACGCCGCCAAGATATTGTCCAGCATTCCGGCCGCCATGCAATTGCGCTACCTGCAAACGCTGACGGAAATCGGCGCCGAGCAGAACTCCACCGTCATCTTCCCGATGCCGATCGACATCGTAAAGCCCTTCCTCGAAATCGTCGAGAAGCCCGGCAAGCCGGCCGGCGCCAACGGCGGCACTCATATCCCGGTCGCTACGGACACTCCTTTGGCCGCGTGAGCAAGCGCGCGATGCAGATGGTTTAAAGGCCTGCATCTCTTTTGGCGGCCTCTTTCATTTCAAACTAAACTCGCGTTGTCGGCTATCGGCACTTAGCAGACAACGACCTCGCGTTGAATGGTCACTCTTGGAGCAATAGCGGACATTGGCCGGAACCGGCGCTGAATGGGTCGGCAGCGAATGACCCACAACGGACAAATAAACGAAACATAAGAATCGAAACGGTCGCTAACGACCCTACGCGGACGTGCGGTGGGTAGGCCCGTCTATGGTTGCAGAAAAGTCACAAGTCACGAATTTTCTCTAGTTGTGCTGGCGGCTTGCATGCGGTGGCGTTTATTTTGGCTATGGTGGTTTAAGTATCTAAAGGTTCGGAGGCGTCCAATGTTTGTTCGTCGCTTAGTTCTCACTCTCGGTGTTCTGAGTATCGGCACTTTTTGCGCAATGGCTGCCGATATGCCGATGAAGGCGCCGCCGGTTGCACACCTCCAGTAATGTACAACTGGACCGGGTTCTACATCGGCGGCGACGTCGGTTGGGCGCATTCGATCCAGGACGCGACGAGGGATCCCACGCCCTCGCCGGGTTTTGGCGCGCCAGCGATCGGTGGCGCCGGCCTCGCCGGCATTGGCGTACTGCCTACCTCCCACGACTTGAACGACGACAGTTTTCTGGGCGGCCTGCACGCCGGCTACAACTGGCAGACCGGCAGCCTGGTCCTCGGCATCGAAGGCGACTTCATGTTCTTGCGCCGCAACGTCAGCGATACCGAGACGTTGTTCCATACCTTTGCGGCGCCCACCGCGTTTGGCACGATGCAGGTTACCGCCGAACGATTGGCTGGCCTCCTTACGCGGTCGCCTGGGTTGGGCCGCGGGTGCATGGATGCCTTACATCACTGGCGGCGTTGCCTGACGAAGACTTCCTATAGCGCCAGCTACGTGCAAAACCCCGGAGCTCTCGCTCCTGCATCGGTCAACACGACCGTCAACTTCGACGATAACAAGTTCGGCTGGACCGTCGGTGGCGGCGTGGAATGGATGTTCGCACCGCATTGGATAGTCAGAGCCGAATACCTGTACTACAGGTTCGACGGCAGCTCGGCGGTCCTTCCTTTTGTGGCTCCTACAAGCAGCTGCACGCCGGGTCTTTGCAACTGGAATGTCAGCACGTCCGACCTCCAATTCCATACCGCACGCGTCGGTGTAAGTTATAAGTTCTAAGCTCTCGCAGCGATGAGCTACACGAAGCCCTTGGCCTCCGCCCGGGGCTTTGTTTTCTCGCCGACTGTTAGATGCCCTGGGAGACCACTCCGGGGGCACTGTTTGCTTTGCGCGGCGATATTGTAATCAGCCGCGCAGTCGCGAATGATCGGGTGACGTCCGGAAATGGCACTTAGCGGACAAACGACCTCAGCCGTTGAATGGTCGCTATCGGACCAAAGCGGACATTCGTCAGATTTCGCTCCGCTGCGGTTTGTCCGCTTATGACCCAAAGCGGACATTGATTGGCAATCGTAAGGCGCGCCCTTTGAAAAAGGGGCTGATTGTGCCACGATATTTTTTCGATAGCGGGAGCGTGACGATGATTAACGTCCGAGAGGGTGGATGTCTTTGTGGCTCTTTTCGCTATCGCGCCGAAGGAAAACCTAAACGCGTGACGGCATGCCATTGTAAGTTTTGTCAACGCCGTACCGGCGGTGCGCTGAGCGTACATGTTTGGTACGATAAAAAAAACGTAGAAATAAAAGGCGATGGGATGGCGCAATATGAGCATCGTTCCGACGAAAACAATCATTGGCTACGACTTCATTTTTGCCAAAAATGTGCGACGACAATAATGCTTACCATAGAACGAATGCCGGACGTTTTCCTCGTCACTGGCGGAACTCTGGATGATCCGAAGTCCATCGAGATCGAAGTGCATTCATGGATGCGCTCGTCTCCTCCGTGGATGGCGTTGCCACTTCAAGGTGAGTGTTTTCAAACAAGTTCTGGCGCGGGCATCAAGCACACTGCTCCAAATCGGGCATAACGAAAGCCAAAGATTTGCAGCGGGTTGAATTTTATAAATTAAGCGTGTGGACGAATTCGCGGAGCTTCAGTATCGCGAAGGCTGTCGCTGTT
>CAVSJZ010000031.1:0-218779 GCA_963728105.1 uncultured Actinomycetota bacterium
GTAGCCTGACGACTACGTATTGCTAGCCCGCCGAGCGTGTCGAGCGCCGCGACCGGGTCGCCGAGCGTGTCCATCAGCCCGGCGAGCAGCAGGTTGCCCACGGCGTGCCCGGCGAGCGCGCCGGAGCCGCCGAACCGGTGCGGACCAGCGTGGTCCAGCGCCGGCCGGAGTCGTCGTCCGCGGCCAGCGCGGTCATCGCCATGCGCAGGTCGCCGGGGGGCAGCTGACCCAGCTCCTTGCGCAGCCGCCCGGAGGAGCCGCCGTCGTCGGCGACGGTGACGACCGCAGTGACGTGGTCGGTCAGCCTGCGGACCGCCGAGAGCGTCGCGTGCAGGCCGTGTCCCCCGCCGAGCGCGACGATCCGGAGGTCGCGCAGCCCACCCCCGTGCCCGCTCATTCGCGCCCCAGGTCGCGGTGGACCACGCTCACGGTCGTACCGGGCGTCGCCGCGAGGCGCCTGGCGATCTCCTCGCCCAGCGCGACGCTGCGGTGCTTGCCGCCCGTGCAGCCGATGGAGACGGTCAGGTAGTGCTTGCCCTCCCGCCGGTAGCCCGCCGCGACGAGGTCCAGCAGCGCCAGGTAGCGGTCGACGAACTCGCCCGCACCCTCCTGGGAGAGGACGTAGTCGCGGACCGGCTCGTCGCGGCCGGTCAGGTTGCGCAGCTCTGGGATCCAGAACGGGTTGGGCAGGAAGCGGACGTCGATGACGAGGTCCGAGTCGAGCGGCAGGCCGTACTTGTAGCCGAACGACACGACGGTGACCCGCGGGTGGGGCCGGTACTCGGTCCCGAAGGCCCGCTCCAGCGTCGCCCGCAGGACGGGAACCGTCGTCGCCGAGGTGTCCACGACGAGGTCCGCGGCCTCGCGCAGCGGCCGGAGCAGGTCCCGCTCGGCGGCGATGCCGTCGACCAGCCGGCCGTCGGCCTGCAGGGGGTGGCTGCGGCGGACCTGCTCGAACCGGCGGACGAGGACGGCGTCGGACGCCTCGAGGAACAGCAGCCGCGGCTTGAAGCCCCGGGAGTCGAGGTCCTTGATCACCGCGCCGAGGTCCGAGGTGAACGCGCGGCTGCGCACGTCCATCACGACGGCGATGCGCGTGACCTCGCCCCGCGCCCGCGCGCCGAGCTCGACCATCGTCGCGATCAGCTCGGGCGGCAGGTTGTCGACGACGAACCAGCCCAGGTCCTCCAGCACCTTCGCGGCGGTGCTGCGGCCCGCCCCCGACAGGCCGCTGACCAGCGCCACGTCGATGCCGGTCGGCTCGCCGGCCTCCCGGTCGACGCTCCCGCGACCGGCGCCCTCCCGGTCGGGGCCGTTCCGGTCGGGGCCATTGCGGTCGGCGGCTGCCCGGTGCGCTCACTGCGGACCGCCGCCGGACAGCGCCTTCTTGACCGCCTCGGCGGTGCGGGGCCCGAAACCGGGCACCGCGGCGATCTCGGCCTCGTCGGCCGACCGCAGCTTGCGCACCGAGCCGAAGTGCTTCAGCAGCGCGGCCCGGCGGGCCGGGCCCAGCCCGGGCACGCCGTCCAGCTCCGAGGCCGTCATGCCGGCCGAGCGCCGCTGGCGGTGGTAGGTGATCGCGAACCGGTGCGCCTCGTCCCGGACGCGCTGCAGGAGGTACAGGCCCTCGCTCGTGCGCGAGAGGATCACCGGGTCCGACTCGGTCGGCAACCAGACCTCCTCCAGTCGCTTGGCGAGGCCGCACACGGCGACGTCGGTGACGCCGAGGTCGGACAGCACCGCGGCCGCGGCTTCCACCTGTGGCCGACCGCCGTCGACGACCAGCAGGTTGGGCGGGTAGGCGAACTTGCGGGGCCGCCCGGTCTCGGGGTCGATCCCGGGGCGGTGGCTCGGGGTGACGGCACCATCGGTCTCGCTGTCGGTATCGGTCGCACTCTCGTTCTCGGTAGCGCGGTCTGGCTCGGGGTACGTACGGGGAGGCTCGGCCCGATCGGGCGTCACGTTACGCCCATCGGTCTTTCCCTCGGTGACCGGCCGACTACTGCGTGAAGTGGGCGCTGCGGTCTCGCTCACGTAGCGGCGGAACCGTCGCCGGACGACCTCCGCGATCGAGGCCACGTCCCCGCCCGCCGCGCCGTCCCTGATCTCGAACCGGCGGTAGTCGGACCGGCGCGGCAGGCCGTCCTCGAAGACGACCAGCGAGGCCACGACGTTCGTGCCCTGCACGTGCGAGACGTCGACGCACTCGATCCGCAGCGGCGCGGCGTCCAGGCCGAGCGCGTCCTGGATCTCGGCCAACGCGGCCGAGCGCGCGGTGAGGTCGCCCGCGCGCCGGAGCTTGTGCTGCGTCAGCGCCTCCGCAGCGTTGCGCGCCACGGTGTCGGCCAACGCCCGCTTGTCACCTCGCTGGGGCACCCGCAGGTGGACCCGGGAGCCCCGCAGGTCCGAGAGCCACTCGGCCAGCGCCTCGGTCTCGGCGGGCAGCTGCGGGACGAGGATCTCCCGCGGTACCGGCTGGTGGGCGTCGTCGGACGCGTCGGCGAGCGCGGCCTGCTCGCCGTAGAACTGGGTGAGGAAGCGCTCGACGAGCTGCGCGGTGTCGGTCGGCTCGACCTTGTCGATCACCCAGCCACGCTGGCCGCGCACCCGGCCGCCCCGGACGTGGAACACCTGGACGGCGGCCTCGAGCTCGTCGTCGGCGAAGGCGACGACGTCCGCGTCGGCCCCGTCGCCGAGCACGACGGCCTGGCGCTCCATCGCCCGCCGCAGCGCTCCGATGTCGTCGCGCAGCCGCGCGGCCCGCTCGAACTCGAGGTCCTCTGACGCCTGCTCCATCCGCCGTTCCAGCTGGCGGACGAGGTGGTCGGTGCGCCCGGAGAGGAAGTCGCAGAAGTCGTCGACGATCGCCCGGTGCTCCGCGGCGCTGACCCGGCCGACGCACGGCGCGGAGCACTTGTCGATGTAGCCGAGCAGGCAGGGGCGGCCGATCTGGCCGTGCCGCTTGAACACACCGGCGCTGCAGGTCCGGGCGGGGAACACCCGCAGGAGCAGGTCGAGCGTCTCGCGGATGGCCCAGGCGTGGGCGAACGGGCCGAAGTACCGCACGCCCTTGCGGCGCGGGCCGCGGTAGACCGACAGCCGCGGGAACTCCTCCGGCAGCGTGACCGCGAGGACCGGGTAGGTCTTGTCGTCGCGGTAGCGGACGTTGAACCGCGGGTCGAACTCCTTGATGAGGTTGTACTCGAGCTGGAGGGCCTCGACCTCGGTCGTCACCACCGTCCACTCGACGTGCGCGGCGGTGGTGACCATCTGGCGCGTGCGCGGGTGCAGCCCGGCGAGATCGGCGAAGTAGGAGTTCAGCCGCTGGCGGAGGTTCTTGGCCTTGCCGACGTAGATCACCCGGCCGTGCGGGTCCGAGAAGCGGTACACGCCGGGCGCCTCGGGGATGGTTCCGGGAGCCGGACGGTAACGGGCGGGATCGACCATGGCCCGTCCAGATTAGGACGGCCGCCCGGTTCCGTCGGTGGCCGGTGCTAGACCTGTCCGCACACCGAATATCCGTTCGAGGTGATGGGGGACCCGAGATGGCGCTCGACAAGCTGGCCGTCGTCCGGAAGCTGTTGGTCAAGGCGGAGCGGGCGGCCACCCCGGCGGAGGCCGAGGCCTACACCGCGAAGGCGCTCGCGCTCATGGCGCGCCACGGGATCGACGCGGCGCTGGCCGCGGCCGCGGTCCCGGAGCGCGACGGCGTCGGCACGACGAGGGTCGCGATCCACGACCCGTACAGCGCCGGCAAGGGCAGGCTGCTGGCCTGGACGGCGTCGGCGCTGCGCTGCCGCGCGGTGCTGCACGAGGTCGGCGGCGGGCGCGTCGAGGCCGTGTCGATCGTCGGGTTCGCCGCCGACCGCGCGCGGGCCGAGGTGCTGTTCACGTCGTTACTGCTGCAGGCCGGCGGTCAGCTGGCCCGCTCGCGCCCGTCCCGGGCCGGCGAGTCGGTGGCCGCGTTCCGTCGGTCCTGGCTGCACGGGTTCGCCGCGGCCGTCCACGAGCGGCTCGTCGCCGCGGAGTCGGCGGCGGCCCGCGAGCGCGACGCCGAGCGGGGGGCGGGAGCGCCGTCGGTCGCACTCGTGCTCGCCGACCGCACCGACCGGGTCGAGCGGGCGTTCGCCGCGGAGTTCCCCGCGGTGGCGCGGGCACGCCGGCGCGCGCTGGCCGGCTCCGGGTTCGGCGCGGGCGTCGCGGCCGGCGTGCGGGCCGACCTCGGCGGCACCGCGGTGAGCGGCCCGGGCCGGCCGGCCCTCCGTCGCTGATGGCCGCGACGTCAGGCGGGCAGCGCCAGCAGCTCGTCCATCACCTGGTCGAGTCGGCGCGCCGCCACGTGCGGCGGCTCGACCGTGTCCGGGACCGCTCCCTCCAGCCGCGTGGCGAGCCCCGCGACGAGCCCGGCACGCACGGCGCCGTGGGTGTCCCAGGAGTGCGCCGCGACCAGCGCGACCCGGTCCGGCGGCTGGTCGACACGCTGGCACCCCCAGCGGTACACCGCGGGCGGCGGCTTGAACGACCCGATGGCCTCGGCCGACAACACGTCGCGCAGGAAGGTCCGCAGGCCGGCCCGGTCCAGCGCGGCACAGGTCACGGCGGCGCTGCCGTGGGTGAACGCGTACACGGGCACCCGTGCCCTGGCCAGCGCCGACAACGCGGGCTCGACGTCGGGGTGGGGCGGCAGGTGGCGGAACCCGTCCAGCACGTGGTCGAGCGCCTCGTCCGACAGCGTGTGGCCCGTCGTGGTGCGCAGCGCGGCGCGGGCGACCTCGCCGAACGGGCGCATGCCGCCGGCCAGCGTCAGCGCCATGCCGTCGCGCAGGGTCCTGGTGAAGAACAGCTCCCACTCGCCCGCGGGCCGGCCGACGTCGATGAAGCGTTCCGAGAGGGCCTCGACCCGCAGCATCGTCTCGAAGACGTCGCACAGGACGACCCGCGGCCGGCGCGCCGGCGCCCGCGGGGCGGGGTCTGCGGCCGGGCCCGTCGGAGCGCCACGATCATGATCAGGGCCGCCCACGGTGCCTCCCACCGGATCCGACGCCCGGGAGGTCACGTCCCCGGTTCGGCCGAAGATCGTCGCTCAGGACGGCGCAGCGG
The DNA here is from genome assembly GCA_963728105.1 of uncultured Actinomycetota bacterium. Taxonomy (GTDB): domain Bacteria; phylum Actinomycetota; class Actinomycetes; order Mycobacteriales; family Pseudonocardiaceae; genus Pseudonocardia. Next base: position 5,101 of record CAVSJZ010000031.1, read on the forward strand.
CACCGCGGTAGGGCGCGCCGTAGCGCCGAACGGCAGCCACGACGCGCCGAGCGCGCCAGGCGCGCAGCGGGGCGAGGGCGTAGCCGGGGTAGCTGGCCAGCCAGACGGCGCTGCCGAGGCCGACCGCGTCGGCGCCGGCCCAGAAGTACTCGCGGCAGTCGGCCACCGTGCGGATGCCCCCCGTCCCGATGATCGGCAGGGTGACGCCGGCGTCCCGCAGCTCGGACACGACCCGCAACCCGATGGGTTTGATGGCCCGCCCGGACAGCCCCCCGTAGCGGTTGGCGAGGAACGGCTCGCCGGTGCGAGGGTCCAGGCGCAGCGCCTTGACCGTGTTGATGGCGGTCAGCGCCGCCACGCCGGCCCGGGCCGCCTGCCGGGCGTTGCGCAGGTAGTCGTAGTCGGGCGAGAGCTTGAGGATCACCGGGTGGTGGCTGCGCGGCACGGCCTCGTCCAGCACCTCCTGCAGGATCGTCGAGAAGTCGAAGTTGACGTTGTGGCAGGAGACGTTGAACTCGACGGCGGCGATCTCGCCGGCCGGGACGGCGGCGTTGACCCGCTCGACGAGGGTCGTGAACTCCTCCGCCGAGAACCCGCCGAGCGAGATGATCGTGCGCTGCTCGCGGGTGCGCGGGTAGTAGTCGCGCAGGTAGGCGTCGATGCCGACGTTGCACCAGCCGAACGCGTTCACCCACCCGGCGTCGACGCCGCGCAGCACCCTGCGGTAGCGGCGCAGCAGGCCGGGCAGCTCGTGCGGCGCCCAGTCCTCGCGCGTCGTGAAGTGCCCGTCGCGCGGCTCCACCGTGAGCGTGCGGGTGGTGACGGCGCCGAACTCGGCCAGCGGCAGGAACAGCGCCACCGGGCTCATGCCGTAGAAGCCGGAGCTGCTCACGCCGTACCCGAGCAGGCTGGAGGACGTCACGACCCGGTTGCGGAGCACGATGTCACCGAGCCGGACCTCGCCGTGCCCGTGCCCGTGGCCGGCGACGTCGGCGGCGTCGGCGGCGGGCGCGGCGGCGGGCGTCCGGGACGGGCGGGCACTGGTGAGCGGGTCGCGGGCAAGCCGGTGCAGCACGGACCCGATGCTACGGGCCCGGTCGCGTGGGCCCGCATGATCGCGGTCGGGCCGCGGACGGGGTCGCGGCGCGGGTCAGGCCGCTCGCGCCGCGGCGTGCAGCGCGCGGATGCCGCGGATCGCCGCGACGGCCCGCTCGCGGTCGAGCGCCTGGACGGCCATGACCGGCAGGTACTCGTCGGCGCCCAGCTCCAGCCGCGCCCACAGCGCGCCGTCCGGGAACGCCACCCGGCGGACCTCCTCCCAGGCCAGCCGGCGCGCGGACCCGAAGTTGCGCACCTCGATCCCCTCGGCGTCCGCGCGCACCCGCGGCCGCGCGGCGAGCAGCACCACGGCGGCGAGCGCCAGGCCGATCACGACGATCGACGCCTGGTCGGCGGGCCGGAAGTACACGCCCGTGCCCGCGGCCGGCAGCACGACCCCGGCCGCGGTGAACAGCACCACGAACGCCGCGGCGACCACGACGGCGGCGACGCGCGTGACGAGCGGGCGCGCCACGACCTGCTCGGGCATCAGCCGGTCTTCCGCAGGTCGCGCAGGACGAGCGCGGTCTGCAGCGCGGCCAGGCACGCCTCGGAGCCTTTGTCCTCGACGCTGCCGGGGCCGCCGCTGCGGTCGACGGCCTGCTCGCGGGTGTTGGTGGTCAGCACTCCGTTGCCCACCGGCGTGGCCTCGTCGAGCGCCACCCGGGTCAGCCCGGCCGTCACCGCGTCGCACACGTACTCGAAGTGCGGCGTCCCGCCGCGCACGACCACGCCCAGCGCCACGACCGCGTCGTGGGTCCGCGCCAGCTGCTGGGCCACCACCGGCAGCTCGACCGTGCCCGGCACGCGGACGACGGTCGGCGCGGCGACCCGCGCCGCCGCCGCCGCCGCGAGCGCCCGGTCCAGCAGCGTGTCCACGATCTCCCGGTGCCAGGTCGCGGCGACGACGCCCAGCGTCAGCTCGGCGGCGTCCAGCTCAGCGCCCGGCTCCGGGCGTCCCTCCCCGCTCACGCGGGTCAGCCTCCCACGGGCGCCCCGGCGGCCGGGAGCGCCGCCCCGCGCCGTGGTCCCGGCCGGGAGCACGCCGGTGTCGTGGGCGCGCCCACAGGCCCCCCGCGGGTCACTGCACGCCGCCGCCGAGGTCGGGCAGGTCGTGGCCCATCCGGTCGCGCTTCGTCTGCAGGTAGCGGACGTTCTCCGGATCGACGCGGACCGGCAGCGGCACGCGCCCGGTGATGGCGAGCCCGTAGCCCTCCAGGCCGGCCCGCTTGTCCGGGTTGTTGGTCAGCAGGCGCATCGAGCGGACCCCGAGGTCCACCAGGATCTGCGCGCCGATGCCGTAGTCGCGCCCGTCGGCCGGCAGGCCCAGCGCAAGGTTGGCGTCGACCGTGTCGGCCCCGGCCTCCTGCAGCTGGTAGGCCTGCAGCTTGTGCAGGAGCCCGATCCCGCGGCCCTCGTGCCCCCGCACGTAGAGCACCACGCCGCGGCCCTCCGCCGCCACGGCGGACAGGGCCGCGTCGAGCTGCGGGCCGCAGTCGCAGCGCCGCGAGCCCATGACGTCACCGGTCAGGCACTCCGAGTGGACCCGGACGAGCACGTCGTCGCCCCAGTCGGGATCGTCGAGGTCGCCCGCGACCATCGCGATGTGCTCGATCCCGTCGAGGGTCGAGTCGAACCCGTACGCGGTGAACTCGCCGTGGTCGGTCGGGATCCGCGCCTGCGCGACGCGCACGACGTGCTTCTCGAACCGGCGCCGGTACGCGATGAGGTCCGCGATCGTGATCATGGTGAGGTCGTGGTCCTCGGCGAACACCCGCAGCTCGTCGGAGCGGGCCATCTCGCCCTCGACCTTCTGCGACACGATCTCGCAGAGCACCCCGGCCGGCGTCAGGCCCGCCAGCCGCGCGAGGTCGACGGCCGCCTCGGTGTGTCCGGGCCGGCGCAGCACGCCGCCCGCCCGCGCGCGAAGCGGCAGCACGTGGCCGGGCCGGACGAAGTCCTCGGGCCCCGCGGCGGGGTCGGCGAGCAGCCGGATCGTGTGCGCGCGGTCGTAGGCGGAGATGCCGGTCGTCACCCCGTCCCTCGCGTCCACGGTCACGGTGAAGGCGGTGCGGAAGTTGTCACCGTTCGAGTGGTGCATCGGCGGCAGGTTCAGCCGGTCGCACTCGGCCTCGGTGAGCGGCACGCAGACGTAGCCCGAGGTGTAGCGGATCATGAACGACAGCAGCTCGGGCGTCGCCAGCTCGGCGGCGAAGATGAGGTCGCCCTCGTTCTCGCGGTCCTCGTCGTCGACCACCACGACGGCCTTGCCCGCCTTGACGTCGGCGATCGCCCGCTCGATCGACTCGAAGTCGTTCACCTCACCACCAGCTTCTCCACGTACTTGGCCACCACGTCGACCTCGAGATTGACCGTATCCCCCCGCTGCCGGATCCCGAGTGTGGTGTGGGCCAACGTCGTCGGGATCAGGGCGACGCCGAACGTGTCGTCGGTCACCCCGGCCACGGTCAGCGAGACGCCGTCCACCGCGATCGAGCCCTTCTCGACCACGTATCGCGCCAGGTCCGCAGGGAGGCTGAAGACCAGCTCGTCGCTGCGCTCCCCCGGCGTGCGCGACAGCAGCGTCGCGACGCCGTCGACGTGGCCCGAGACGATGTGCCCGCCGAGCCGACCGGTCACCGGCACCGCGCGTTCGAGGTTCACCCGCGCGCCGGTCGTGGCAGCCGACAGGCTGGTCCGCTTGAGGGTCTCCGGCACCAGCTCGAGCGTGAACGCCCCGTCGGCCAGCACCTCCACCACCGTGAGGCACGCGCCGTTGACCGCGATCGAGTCACCGGGCGCTGCGTCGGAGGCGACCGTCGGCCCGCGGACGGTCAGCACCATGACCTCGGCGTCCTCGCGGACGGCGAGTACCTCGCCGACCTCCTCCACGAGCCCCGTGAACATGCCGGCCTCCCGCCTTCCCCGCCAGCCCCGTCGACGCCGATGATCGTGCTCCGGTCAGTCGCTCCACGCGCGGTGGGGGGTCGCCGCGCGCACCTGCTCGCGCAGCGCGCGGACGGCCCGGCCCGGGTCCGTGGCGCCGTAGACGGCGGAACCGGCCACGAAGCAGTCGACCCCGGCCTCGGCCGCGGCCTCGATCGTGTCGGCGTTGACGCCCCCGTCGATCTCGACCAGCACCGTGAGATGCCCGGTGTCGACCAGCCGCCGGACCGTGCGGACCTTGTCGAGCACCTCCGGGATGAACCGCTGCCCGCCGAAGCCGGGCTCCACGCTCATCACCAGCAGCGTGTCGTAGTGGCGCAGCGTCTCCAGGTGCGGTTCCAGCGGCGTGCCGGGCTTCACCGAAAGGCCGGCCTTCGCCCCCGCCGCGCGGAGGTCGGCGGCAAGCGCCACCGGATCGCGGGCCGCCTCGGCGTGGACGGTGACGTTGTAGGCGCCCGCCTCGGCGTACCCGACGGCCCACCGGTCGGGGTCGTCGATCATCAGGTGGCAGTCGAGCGGGGTCGACGTCACCTTGAGCAGCGCCTCGACCACCGGCAGGCCGATCGTGAGGTTGGGCACGAAGTGCGCGTCCATGACGTCGACGTGCAGCCAGTCGGCCCCGTCGCCGGGCTCGCCCGCGACCGCGGCCGCCTCGTCGCCGAGCCGGGCGAAATCGGCCGCGAGCAGGCTGGGGGCGATCATCGGGCGCACGCGGGAAGGCTACCGGCGCAGCACGGTCAGGAACATCGCGTCGGTGCCGTGCCGGTGTGGCCACAGCTGCACCGCCGGCCCGGGGCCGAGCTCCGGCACGCCGGGCAGCAGCTCGCGCGCGTCGAGCTGGCGGACGCCGGCGTGCTTGCGCAGGGTCGGCGTGACGACGCCGACCGTCTCCGCCAGGTGGGGCGAGCACGTGACGTAGGCGACGACGCCGCCGGGGCGGACGTGGCGCAGCGCAGCCGCCAGCAGGTCCCGCTGCAGCCGGGTCAGCCCGGGCACGTCGTCGGGCTTGCGGCGCCAGCGGGCCTCCGGGCGCCTGCGCAGCGCGCCGAGACCGGTGCACGGGGCGTCGACGAGCACGCGGTCGTAGGCGCCATCGGGCAGCGGCGCCGCCCGGCCGTCTGCCGTGTGTACCTCCACCGGCAGGCCGTCGGTCGCCCGGCGCACCAGGTCGGCGCGATGCGGGGCCAGCTCGACGGCGTCGAGCGTGCCCCCTTCGAAGGCGAGCAGGCCGCCGAGCAGGGCGGCCTTGCCGCCGGGCCCGGCACACAGGTCGAGCCAGCGCCCGGTGTCGGGGCCGTCGAGGGGGGCCTTCGCCATGGCCAGCGCGACGAGCTGGCTGCCTTCGTCCTGCACGACGGCGAGCCCCTCGGTGATCACGTCGAGCGCGCCGATGTCCCCGGAGCCGGACGGCAGGTGGACGCCGTAGGGCGACCACGGTGCCTCGGTGCCGCCCGTGACCAGCGCCAGCTCCTCGGCGGTGATCTCACCGGGACGCGCCAGCAGGTGCACGGCCGGGCGCGCGTCGTCGGCGGCGAGCGCCTCGTCGAGCTGGTCGGCCGCGGGCCCCAGCGCGTCGGCGAAGGCCTGGGCGATCCACCGCGGATGGGCGTGGGCGAAGGCGGAGTGCCCGACCGGGTCCTCCGCGGCGTCCGGCGCCAGCCGGGCCACCCATTCCTTCTCGTCCCGCTCGCCCACGCGCCGCAGCACGGCGTTGACGAAGCCCGCGGCCCGGCTGCCGGCCTCCACCCTGACGAGCTCGACGGTCGTGTCGACGGCCGCGTGCGGGGGCACCCGCGTCCGCAGCAGCTGGTAGGCGCCGAGGCGCAGCGCGTCGAGCAGCGAGTGCTCGATCCGCTCCAGCGGGCGGTCGGTGCACGCGTCGATCACGGCGTCGAGCAGGCCGCGGGCGCGCAGGGTGCCGTAGCCGAGCTCGGTGGCCAGCGCGGCGTCGCGGTCGCGCAGCCGGTGGCGGCGCAGCAGCGCCGGCATCGCGAGGTTGGCGTAGGCGTCGCGGACGCGCACGGTCGTGAGCAGCTCCAGCGCGGCCGACCGCGCAGGGTCGATCTCGGGCGGCCGTGGCGGTCCCGTGCGCCCGCGCGGGGGTCCCGCGCCGCGCGGACCGGACCCGCGGCCCCGCCGGGTCCCGTCCCCACGCCGGGGACCTTCACGCCGCGGGTAGGTCATCGGGCGCTCCCGCGGTCCCGTGGCGTCGCAGGCCCGGATGTGCGGCGCGGCGCCGACGACTCGCTCGCCGTACCCGCCCACCCCGCCGGCTCAGCAGGTTCCGCCGGCTGCCGTCCTCCAGGCTCGCTCATCGCAGCAGCTCACCCGCATCGATCCGCACGCCGCGCGCCCAGTCCGGCGCCGGCATCGGCCGGCGGCCGACCGGCCGCACCTCGCCGAGCACCACCGGGCCGCTGCCGGTGCCGACGAGCACCCTGCGCTTCTCGGCGCGCAGCTCGCCCGGCTTCAGCTCGCCACCGTCGGTGGGCCCGTCGGGCACGGCCACCGGGCCCAGCCCGAGCCGCTCGTCCCGGAAGGTCGTCCACGCGCCGGGCTCCGGGGTCACCGAGCGCACCAGGCGGTCGAGCGGCGCGGCCGGCAGCGCCCAGTCGACGCGCGCGTCCTCGACGGTCACCTTCGGGGCCTGCGACACGCCGTCGGCGGGCTGTGGCCGCGCCTCCAGCGTGCCCTCCTCGATGCCGTCGAGGGTCGCGGCGAGCAGCCGGGCGCCGGAGTCCGCGAGCCGCTCGAGCAGGCCGCCGGACGTGTCGTCGGGCCGGACGACCTCCGTCACGGTGCCGTACGTCGGACCCGTGTCGAGCCCCTCCTCCAGCCGGAACGTCGTGGCGCCGGTGATGGCGTCGCCGTGCCGGAGCGCGGCCTGCACCGGCGCCGCGCCCCGCCAGGCGGGCAGCAGCGAGAAGTGCAGGTTGACCCAGCCGTGCCGGGGCACGTCGAGCGCCGCGCGCGGGACCAGCGCGCCGTAGGCCACCACCGGGCAGCAGTCGGGGGCGAGGTCGCGCAGGGCCTCGAGGAAGTCCGGGTCGCGCGGGCGGGCCGGGGTCAGGACCGGCACGCCCGCCGTGTCGGCGAGCTCCCCGACCGGCGAGCGGCGCACGGTGCGGCCGCGGCCGGCGGGAGCGTCGGGCCGGGTCACGACCGCGACGACCTCGTGCCGGTCGGACGCCAGCAGGGCCCGCAGCGAGGGAACGGCCGGCTGCGGCGTCCCGGCGAAGACGAGGCGCACTAGCGCGCCCTCCCGAACAGGGGGTGCGGGCTGACCTTGACCACGGGCGGCGCCTCCGCGGCACCGAACCACTCGGCGGCCCGGATCTCGGCCATCGCGGCCTTGCGGGTGGCGGCATCGAGACGGTCGACGAACAGCACCCCGTCGAGGTGGTCGGTCTCGTGCTGGATGCAGCGGGCGAGCAGCTCGCTGCCCTCGACGGTCACCGGCTCACCGTGCTGGTCCCAGCCCTTGGCGACGACGTGCAGGTGCCGGCGGCAGTCCCAGGCCAGATCCGGGATGGACAGGCAGCCCTCCGGACCGACCTGCTCCTCGTCGCCGACGACGTCGAACGCCGGGTTGACCAGGTGGCCGCTGAAGTCGTCGCAGTCGTAGACGAACACCCGCAGCCCGACGCCCAGCTGCGGCGCCGCCAGCCCGGCTCCGCCCTCGTCGTGCATGGTGTCGGTCAGGTCGGTGACCAGGCGGCGCAGCTCGGCGTCGAACGTCGTGACGGGCTCGGCGCGCGTGCGCAGCACCGGGTCGCCGAAGAGCCGGATGGGCTGGACGGTCACGGAACTCCTTCCCCGGATCAGCCGTCCATTCTGCCACCACGGACGATCAGCCGACGTCGAGCGGGTCGAGCCGGACGCGCACCGCCTCCGCGGCCCGGCGCGCGCTGCGGGTCGCCTGCGCCGCGTGCAGCGCCGCGGCCAGCGCACGGCCCCGCTCGCGGGGGACGCGCAGCAGCACCCGCTCCCGGCGCTCGCCCTCGGCGGAGGCCGGCAGCTCGACCGGTCCGAGCACCTCGACGTCGAGGGCCGGGGCGGCGGCGTCCCGGTGCTCGCCGTCGTCGGGCGGCGGCCCACCGCCCGCCGTTCCCCGCGGCGCCCCGGCCCCGGTAGCGGGCAGGACGTCACGGGCGAGCGGCTCGGCGGCACGGCCCCCGCCGGTGCCGGCCTCGCCGCGCAGGGCCGCGAGGATCTCCGCGACCGCGGCCGGAGAGCCCTCGACGGCCGCCATGCGCACCGCGGGCGGAAAGCCGACCTCGGCCCGGGCCGCCAGCTCGGCGGCGGCGTGCCCCGCCGGGTCCCAGCGCACGAGGGCCTGCACGGGCGCCGCTGCCGGGTCGGCCATGACGACGACGCGCCCGCCGTCGCCGTGCGGGACGACCTGCCCGGCCGCCGCCATCCACCGCCGCAGGGTCTCCTCGGCGACGCGCAGGTCCGGCCGGCCGAGCAGGACCCAGCCGTCGAGCAGGAGCGCGGCGCCCCAGCCGCCGGGGACCCGCGGCTCGGCGCCCGGCGTGGCCACGAGGATCTCCGGACCGTCCGCGACGGCCGCCAGTACGGGTGCGCCCCCGCCCGACGCCCGCACCCGGGTGCCCGGGAAGGCGCGGCCCAGTTCCTCGGCGGTGCGTCCGGACCCGACCGCCCCCGCCCGCAGCCCGCGGCCACCGCACGCACCGCAGCGGAACGCGGCCTCCGACCGGCCGCACCAGCGACAGCGCGGCAGCGCGGCGCCCTGCCCGTCCGGGCCGTGCCCCGGTGCGGCCACCACCGCCCGTTCCCGGTCGCCGCGGCGGCGGCGACCGCGAGCGACCGCGACGCGGCGTCGTCCGCGCCGGTGCGCCCGTCCGCGGAGGGTGCCGTCCCCGACCGGCCGGTCCCGGAACGCCCCGGCCCGGCCGCACGGTCGCCGACCGGCCCCTCCGGGCGGACGCCGCCGAGGTGCCGGTCCCCGGCGTGGCCGTGTCCCTGGTCCGCGCCGCCGCGGAGCCCGTCCCCGCCGCGGCCCTCCCGGGCACGTCCGTCCCCGGCACGGCCCGTCCCCGCGCGGCCGTCCACCGGGCGGCCCTCCGCGGTGCGGGCGTGTCCCGGGTCCGCGTCGCCCCCGAGCCGGTCATCCCCGCGGCTCTCCCGCGCCCGGCCGGCCCCGCCACGTCCGTCGTCGGCCGGGGGGCCGGGCGCGGACGCCTGCGGCAGGCCGAGCGGTCCGGCGCAGTGGCGGCAGCGCGCGGCCTCGCGGCAGCGGGCGCACGCGAGCCACGGCACGTAGCCGGCGCGGGGCACCTGGACGAGGACCGGGCGGCCGGCGGCCAGCGCGGCCCGGGCCGCCTCGAACGCGACCGCGGGCAGGCGCGCCGCCCGCGCATGGGGGTCCCTTGCCAGCTGGGCGTCGCTGTCGCCGGGAGCGACGACGCGCGGCATCGCGGCGCGCACGACCCCCCGGTCGGCCAGTACCTCGCTCGCCCAGCCCGTGTCGACCAGCAGCTGGCCCTCCGCCGTCCGGGCGAAGCCGCCGACCAGCAGCGCGGCGCCGGCCTGGTGGGCGCGGGTGACCAGGACGTCGCGCGCGTGCGGGTACGGCGCGCGAGGCTCGGCGTGCAGGTCGTCGCCGTCGTCCCAGACCACGAGCAGGCCCGGGTCCGGCACCGGCGCGAACGCGGCCGAGCGCGTGCCGACGACGACGCGCGCCCGGCCGCGGCGGACGGCCAGCCACCGCCGGTACCGCTCCGCAGGCCCCAGGTCCGCGGTCAGCGCGACGACGGCATCGCGGCCCACCCGTGCCGCGCAGGCCGCCGCCAGCGCGTCGACGTCCCGCTGGTCGGGCACGACGAGCAGGGCGCCGCGCCCGCCGCGGGCGGTCGTCGCCGCGGCCTCCGCGAGCCGGGCCGGCCAGTCCTCTCCGGGCAGGGCCTGCCAGACCGCGTGGGCGGCCTTGCCGGCCGCCAGTGCGGCGAGCAGCGCCGGCCCGCGCCGGTAACGACCCCAGCCGGGGGCGGGCGCCGAGGGGTGGGCCGCTTCCCCCGCCCTGTCCGGCGGGCCCGCCGGGTCCCCGGCGGGCGGGAACGCCCCGCGCGGCAGGGCGGGGTCCCCCGGTGCGCCGGCCGGCGTGTGCGGGACCGCGTCCCCCGGCGGCGGCGGCTCGACCCTCGCGGCCGAGCCGCCCTCGCCCGGTGACGGCGGATCGGTCCGCGACGCCACCTGCTCGCGCTCGACCCGCGCGTGGCGCGGCGGCACGGCCAGGCGCAGCACGTCTGCCAGCACCCCGCCGCAGCGGTCGGCGACGGCGCGGCAGAGCGTCGCGATCTCCGGCGTCAGCGCGGGCTCGGGCGAGACGACCCGCTCGACCCAGGCGAGGCGTCCGGGATGGTCCGACCCGGCGACCCGATCCAGGACGTAGCCGTCGACAAGGCGCCCTGCGAAGCGGACCCGCACCCGCACGCCGGGGGTCGCATCCGCGTCGAGGTGCTCCGGCACCCGGTAGTCGAAGGGCCGGTCCAGGTGGGCCAGCGAGACGTCGACCGCCACGCGCGCGACGGGCAGCGCCGTCGCCGGGCGCCACTCGCCCCGGTTGCGCACCGCCGCCGTCATGCCCCCATCCTGCCGGGCGACCCCGACAGGACGGCCGGGCCCGGCCGCCCCGCGCGTCAGGCGCCGGCGGCCGCCTTCAGCGCGTCGGCGCGCTCGGTGCTCTCCCAGGGCAGCTCGACGTCGGTCCGGCCGAAGTGCCCGTACGCCGCCGTCTGGGCGTAGATCGGGCGCAGCAGGTCGAGGTCGCGGATGATGGCCGCCGGGCGCAGGTCGAAGACCTGGCCGATCGCCGCCGCGATCCGCTCGGGATCGACGTTCTCGGTGCCGAACGTCTCCACGAACAGCCCCACCGGCGCGGCCTTGCCGATCGCGTAGGCGACCTGTACCTCGATGCGCTCCGCCAGCCCGGCCGCGACCGCGTTCTTGGCCACCCAGCGCATCGCGTACGCCGCGGACCGGTCGACCTTCGACGGGTCCTTGCCGGAGAAGGCGCCCCCGCCGTGGCGGGCGAACCCGCCGTAGGTGTCGACGATGATCTTGCGGCCGGTGAGGCCGGCGTCACCCATCGGGCCGCCGACGACGAACCGGCCCGTCGGGTTGACCAGCAGCCGGAAGTCCGACGTGTCGATGTCGAGCCCGGCCAGCTCCGGCAGGACGACGTGTTCGCGGACGTCCGGGGCCAGCATCGCGTCCAGGTCGATGTCGGCGGCGTGCTGGCTGGACACGACGACCGTGTCGAGCTTCACGGCCCGGGTGCCGTCGTAGGCGATCGTCACCTGCGTCTTGCCGTCCGGGCGCAGGTAGGGCAGGACGCCGCTGCGGCGCACCGTCGCCAGCCGGCGCGCGAGCCGGTGCGCCAGCGCGATCGGCAGCGGCAGCAGCTCGGGCGTGTCGTCGTTCGCGTAGCCGAACATCAGGCCCTGGTCGCCTGCGCCCTGCCGGGCGATCTCGTCCTCGGACAGCTCGACGCGGCTCTCGTACGCCGTGTCGACGCCCTGCGCGATGTCGGCGGACTGCGCCCCGATGGCCACGTTGACCCCGCAGGACGCGCCGTCGAAGCCCTTCGCCGACGAGTCGTAGCCGATCTCGAGGATCTTCTCGCGGACGAGCGTCGGGATGTCGACGTAGGCGTCGGTCGTCACCTCGCCCGCCACGTGCACCTGGCCGGTGGTGACCAACGTCTCGACCGCGACCCGGCTGCGCCGGTCCTTGGCCAGCAGCGCGTCGAGCACGGTGTCGCTGATCGCGTCGCACATCTTGTCGGGGTGACCTTCGGTCACCGACTCGCTGGTGAACAGCCTCGGGCTCGCCACGACGTGCTCCATCCGTGTCTCGGGTCTCGCGGTCATCGGATCGGGATCTCGACCGACCAGGCTAATCGACGTCCGGGCGGCTCCGCCGCCACTGCCGGGCGGATCACTTGACTCTCCGTGACCTCGGACCCGACACGCCCGCCGTTACGTCAGCCCTTCCGGTGGTGTCGCCCCCCGATGGCGAATCGGTCACGCCTGCCGTCGTTGGGCCGGGCGGACGTCCCCGCACGAGGTGACGAGAACAGGAAGCAGAGGATTCGGATGACCGTCCGCAGGATGGGGCACCGCGCCCGGGTGACCGCGGTGGTCGGCGCCGTCGCCGCGACCGGCGCCGTCACGCTCATGGCCGTTGTCTCTGGCACCGCCGCGGCCGCGCCGGCGACCGGCCAGGCCGCGCATTGCGTCGACAACGTCAACGTCCGCGCCGAGCCCGACCCGGCCGCCGACATCGTCGCCGTCTGCGAGCGCGGCCAGTCGGTCGTCGTGGGCGAGACCCGCGACGGCTACGTGCATCTGCTCGACCTCGAAGGCTGGTCGGCGCAGCAGTACATCTCCGTCAACGGCCGCATGCCGGCCCGCTCCGGCACGTCGAGCAGCGGCGACACGACCGGCCGTGACCAGGGCGCGACGGGCACGAGCCGCGACGCCCGCACGACGGGCCGGAGCAGCGGCACCGGCACCGGCAGCGGCACCGGCGGCACGTACGGCGCCGACAACAACGCCGGCACGGGCACGCCGAACAGCGCCGACGGCACGGCCACGACCACGCCGACCACGACCGCGACCCCCGGTGACGGCTCGGACGCCCGGGACACGGACGAGACGGGCACCGACGGATCGGCCCGGCCGAACCGCGGCCTCGCCGGACTGCTGGGCGGCTGACCACGGCCGGGCCGCTCCGTCCGGACGGAGCGGCCCGGCCCGGTCACCAGCGCGCGGCGACGGCGTCCCAGACCGCGGCGGCGAGCAGGGCCTTGGAGCCCGTCGCCAGCTCGCTCTCGCTGCCGTCGGCGCCCAGCAGCCAGCCGGCGTTGTCGGCGACCTCGAACGCCTTGCCGTCCCCCACCGCGTTGACGACGAGCAGGTCGCAGCCCTTGCGCATCAGCTTGGCGCGACCGTGGTGCAGCGCGTCGCCCGCCTCGTCGCCGGTCTCCGCAGCGAAGCCGACGACGACCTGGCCCTGCGGCCTGCTGCCGACGAGCTCGACGAGCACGTCCGGGTTCTGGACCAGCCGCAGCGGGGCCGGCTCTGACCCGTCTTTCTTGATCTTGTGCTCGGCGGGGGCGGCCGGGCGGAAGTCGGCGACCGCCGCCGCCATGACGACGGCGTCCGCGTCCTGCGCGGCGGCGCGCATCGCGGCCCGCAGCTCCCGCGCCGAGCCCGCGCGCACGACCTCGACCGCGGCCGGGTCCCCCAGGTCGGCGGTGTGCGCCGCGACCAGGGTCACGGCCGCTCCGCGCTGGGCGGCGACCCGGGCGAGCGCGTAGCCCTGCCGGCCCGACGAGCGGTTGCCGAGGTAGCGGACCGGGTCGAGGGCCTCGCGGGTCCCGCCGGCCGAGACGACGACGCGCCGGCCCTCGAGGTCGCGGGGCAGCGCGTCGGCCCGCTCCAGGAGCAGGCGGGCGAACTCGGCGATCTCGACGGGCTCGGGCAGCCGCCCCGGTCCGGTGTCCTTGCCGGTCAGGCGGCCGGCAGCCGGGTCGAGCACGACCGTGCCGCGCGCGCGCAGCGTCGCCACGTTGTCCCGGGTCGCGGGGTGCTCCCACATCTCGGTGTGCATGGCCGGCGCCAGCAGGACCGGGCACCGGGCGGTGAGCAGGGCGGCGGTCAGCAGGTCGTCGGCGCGGCCGTGGGCGGCGCGGGCGAGCAGGTCGGCCGTGGCGGGCGCGACGACGACGAGGTCGGCCTCCTGGCCGAGTCGCACGTGCGCGACGGACGGGACGTCGCTGAAGACGCCGGTGTGGACGGGTTGCCCGGACAGGGCCTCGAACGTCGCCGCCCCGACGAAGCGCAGGGCCGACTCGGTGGGCAGGACGCGCACGGCGTGCCCGGACTCGGTCAGCCGGCGCAGCAGCTCGCAGGACTTGTAGGCGGCGATGCCACCGGCCACGCCGAGCAGCACCCGCGGCGCAGGGCCCGGCCCGCCGGCCGCGCTCACGTCCGCCGACCCGCCCGCGCCCCGCGGGATCCGGTCCGAGCTCGGCTCAGTGCTCGCCCTCGGTGTGCTCGAGCAGGCCGGCCTGGATCTCACGCATGGCGATCGACAGCGGCTTCTCGCGCGGTCCCGGCTCCACGAGCGGCCCGACGTACTCCAGCAGGCCCTCGCCGAGCTGCGAGTAGTAGTCGTTGATCTGGCGGGCCCGCTTCGCGGCGTAGATCACGAGCGCGTACTTGGAGCTCACCTGGCCGAGGAGGTCGTCGATCGGGGGGTTGGTGATGCCCTCGGGGGTGGCGCCGGCTGTCGCGCCGGTCAGCGGCATGCTCACTCACGAACTCCTGTCAAGGGGATGTGCCAGCAACTCTACCAACCGGTCGGCGACCGCCCCGACGTCGTGGTTGACGAGCGCCACGTCGAACTCGTCGCGGGCGGCCAGCTCGGCCCGCGCCGTCTCCAGCCGCCGCGCGAACTGCGCAGGCGTCTCGGTGCCGCGCGAGCGCAGCCGCCGCTCCAGCTCGTCCATCGACGGCGGCTCCACGAAGACGCTGATCGACTCGGGCAGCGCGGCCTTCACGGCGCGGGCCCCGGAGAGGTCGACCTCCACCAGCACCGGCCGTCCGTCGGCGAGCGCCTGCTCGACGGGCTCGCGGGGCGTGCCGGAGCGTTGGAGCCCGCCGTGGATCTCGGCCCACTCCAGCAGCTCGCCGCGGCCGATCATCCGGTCGAACCCGGCGTCGCCGACGAAGAAGTAGTCGCGTCCGTCGACCTCGCCCGGCCGCGGGGCGCGGGTGGTGGCGGAGACGCTGAAGAACAGGTCCGGCAACCGCTCGCGGAGCGCGGCGACGATGTGCGACTTGCCGACACCGGAGGGGCCGGCCAGAACGATCAGCCGGCCCCTCCGGGCGTCGGAAGCGCGGGTCACTCCCCGAATTCGACGAGCAGCGCCTTGCGCTGCCGGTCGCCGAGACCCTTCAGCCGGCGCGACGGTGCGATCTCCAGCCGCTCCATGGCCTGGGCCGCCTTGACCTTGCCGTAACCCGGCATGGACTCCAGCAGCGCGGAGACCTTCATCTTGCCCAGCACCTCGTCGGAGTCGGCCTGCTTGAGGACCTCCGACAGGGTGACGCCACCGCGCTTGAGCCGATCCTTGAGCTCGGCGCGGACCTTGCGCGCCTCGGCCGCCTTCTGCAACGCAGCTGCACGCTGTTCCTCGGTCAGCTGGGGAAGGGCCACGGTCTCCTCCGTCTTTCGCCTCTGCTGCACCCGGTCGGGGGCGGACGTCCCGAACGTACCCACGCCGCCCGGACGTGGATAGATGGGGGGTGCCACCTGTGTGTTCTCTGCGCGACCCACCCGATGGGGTGATAGCACGCCGGTGCGCCGAGAGCACGGAGCGACGCGCCCGCGGGAGGCCCGAGCGGAGCCTGTGAGCGGCCGTCCGGGCCTTCGGCGCATCAGCATGACCACTCCCCGCAACCGGGCGGTCACCGCCGACCAGGCTGGCCGCCGGCACGATGCGGTGACCGGCGTCTCCCCGGCGCCCTGTGCACGAGGTCAGGGCCCTGCGGCTACGGTCGAGGGCAGCCGGGTGTGACCAGGTGGCGGTCGACGGGCAGCTCTCAGTCGAGCGCTGCGTCCACGGCCGCCCGCAGCGCGCCGACGTCGGGTCCTTCCCGCAGGATCGACCGGCTCGCGCTGGGCAGCACGATCCCGCCCACCCCCGCGAACCGGGCGGACAGCTCGGCGCGGCCGGCGCCCTGCGCACCGACGCCGGGGGCCAGCACGGGGCCGCCGAGCGCGGACAGGTCGAGGCCGTGGTCGGCCGTCGCGCCGACGACGACGCCGACGTCGCCAAGCGGCGCCACCCCCGCGTTGACGGCCGCGACGGCGTCGACGATCGCGTTGCGCCACCGGCGGCGACCCCGCGAGCTGCACGTCGGCGCCCTCCGGGTTGGACGTGCGCGCGAGCACGAACACCCCCCGGCCGGCCCGCGCGGCGGCGTCCAGCGCGGGCTGGAGCGACCCGAAGCCGAGGTAGGGCGAGAGCGTGACGGCGTCGGCGCCCAGCGGGGCCCTCGGCGCGAGGTAGGCGTCGGCGTAGCCGTCCATCGTCGAGCCGATGTCGCCGCGCTTGACGTCGAGCAGGGTGAGCGTCGGGCCCTCGGCGAAGGCGGCGAGCAGCCGCTCCAGGACCGCGATGCCCGCGGCCCCGTGCCGCTCGAAGAACGCCGACTGCGGCTTGACCAGCGCGACCCGGCCGGCGAACGCCTCGAAGCAGACGTCGCAGAACCGGGCGAGCCCCGCGGCGTCGTCGGTGAGCCCCCAGGCGGCCAGCAGCGGCCCGTGCGGGTCGATGCCGGCACACAACGGGCCCAGCCCATCGACGGCCGCCGAGAGCCGGGCGCCGAAGCGGCTCATCGCGCGCCCCCGCTCACCGGCGGGCCGCGCGCAGCGCCGCGTGCGCGTCCTGCAGCGAGCGGACGCCGATCCGGCCCTCGATCATCGCCTCGATGCCCTGCACGGCCGCGCCCGCGCCCTGCATCGTCGTGATGCACGGGATGCCGCGCGCGACGGCGGCGGAGCGGATCTCGTAGCCGTCGATCCGCGGGCCCGAGTTGCCGTACGGCGTGTTGATGATCATGTCGACGTCGCCGGCCAGGATCCGGTCGATGATCGTCTCGCCGTCGGTGGTCTCGAAGTGCTTCCTGACCTCGGTCACCGCCAGCCCGTAGCGGCGCAGCACCTCGGCCGTCCCTGCGGTGGCCAGCACCTCGAAGCCCAGCGCAGCGAGCCGCAGCACCGGGAAGACCATCGCCCGCTTGTCCCGGTCGGCGATCGAGACGAACACCCGGCCGGACGTCGGCAGCGACCCGTACGCCCCGGTCTGGGACTTCGCGAACGCCGCGCCGAAGCTGGCGTCGAAGCCCATGACCTCCCCGGTCGACTTCATCTCCGGGCCGAGCAACGGGTCGACGCCCTTGCCCTCCGGCGTGCGGAAGCGGTGGAACGGCAGCACGGCCTCCTTGACCGCGATCGGCGCGCCGGCCGGCAGCTCGCCGCCGTCGCCATCGGCCGGCAGGAGGCCCTCTGCGCGCAGGTCGGCGATCGAGGCGCCGAGCATGATGCGCGCCGCGGCCTTGGCCAGCGGCACGGCCGTCGCCTTGGACACGAACGGCACCGTCCGGGACGCCCGCGGGTTGGCCTCCAGCACGTAGAGCGTGTCGCCGTGCAGCGCGTACTGCACGTTGAGCAGCCCGCGCACGCCGACGCCGTGCGCGATCGCCGCGGTCGAGCGGCGCACCTCGTCGAGCACGCCACGGCCCAGCGTGATCGGCGGCAGGGTGCACGACGAGTCGCCGGAGTGCACGCCGGCCTCCTCGATGTGCTCCATCACCCCGCCGACGAACACCTCGACACCGTCGCAGAGCGCGTCGACGTCGATCTCGATCGCGTCGTCGAGGAACCGGTCGACGAGCACCGGCCGGTCGGGGCTGATCGTGGTGGCCCTCGCGATGTAGCCGGCCAGGGTCTCGTCGTCGTAGACGATCTCCATGCCGCGCCCGCCCAGGACGTACGACGGCCGCACGAGCACGGGGTAGCCGATCCGGTCGGCGATCTCGCGGGCCTGCTCGAACGAGGTGGCCGTGCCGAACGCCGGCGCGGGCAGCCCCGCCTTGCGCAGCACCTCGCCGAACGCGCCGCGGTCCTCGGCGAGGTCGATCGCCGCCGCGCTCGTCCCGACCACGGGCACGCCCGCCTCGGTGAGCCGGGCCGCGAGACCCAGCGGGGTCTGGCCGCCGAGCTGGACGATGACGCCCGCGACCGTGCCGGACGCCTGCTCGGCGTGCACGACCTCCAGCACGTCCTCTAAGGTCAGCGGCTCGAAGTAGAGGCGGTCGGCGGTGTCGTAGTCCGTCGAGACCGTCTCCGGGTTGCAGTTGACCATGACGGTCTCGAACCCGGCCGCGCGCAGCGCCATCACCGCGTGGACGCACGAGTAGTCGAACTCGATGCCCTGCCCGATCCGGTTGGGCCCCGAGCCGAGGATGAGCACCTTCGGCCGCTCCGTCTGCGGCGCGATCTCCGACTCGGCCGCGGGGTCGGTCTCGTACGCGCTGTAGTGGTAGGGCGTGCGGGCGGCGAACTCCGCGGCGCACGTGTCGACGGTCTTGTACACCGGCCGCACGCCCAGCCGGTGCCGCAGCACGCGCACGCCGTCCTCGCCGGCGAGCTCCGGGCGCAGGGCGGCGAGCTGGCGGTCGGAAAGGCCCGCACGTTTCGCCCTGCGCAGCAGGCGCTCGTCCAGGACGGGCGCGTCCTCGATCTCGCGCCGCAGGTCGACCAGCCCGGCGATCTGGTCGACGAACCACGGGTCGACGCCCGAGCGGGCGGCGACGTCGGCGACCGGGGCGCCCGCCCGCAGCGCGCGCTCGATCGCGTAGATCCGCCCGTCCGTGGGCGTGGCGACGTCGGGCTCGCCTGCCGGGTCGGGCACCGTCCAGAACCCGGCCTCGGCCCGTTCCATCGAGCGCAGCGCCTTGCCCAGCGCCTCGGGGAACGAGCGGCCCAGCGCCATCGCCTCGCCGACGCTCTTCATGGTCGTCGTGAGCTCGGGGTCGGCGCCGGGGAACTTCTCGAACGCGAACCGGGGCACCTTGACGACGACGTAGTCCAGCGTCGGCTCGAACGCGGCGGGCGTCTCGCCGGTGATGTCGTTGCGGATCTCGTCGAGCGTGTAGCCGACGGCGAGCTTCGCCGCGATCTTGGCGATGGGGAACCCGGTGGCCTTCGACGCCAGCGCAGAGGACCGCGACACGCGCGGGTTCATCTCGATGACGACCAGCCGCCCGGTGCCGGGGTGGACGGCGAACTGGATGTTGCAGCCGCCGGTGTCGACGCCGACCGCGCGCAGCACCGCGATGCCCATGTCGCGCATGCGCTGGTACTCGCGGTCGGTGAGCGTCATCGCGGGCGCGACGGTGATCGAGTCGCCGGTGTGCACGCCCATCGGGTCGAGGTTCTCGATGGAGCAGACGACCACGACGTTGTCGGCGTGGTCGCGCATGAGCTCCAGCTCGTACTCCTTCCAGCCGAGCACGGACTCCTCGATCAGCACCTCGGTGACCGGAGACGCGGCGAGGCCGACGCCGGCGAGCCGCTCCAGGTCGTCGGGCGTGTGGGCCATGCCGGAGCCGAGCCCGCCCATCGTGAACGACGGGCGGATGACGACCGGCAGCCCGAGCTCGGCGACGGCGGCGCGGACCTCGTCCATCGAGTGGCAGACGGCGCTGCGCGGCACGTCGCCGCCGACCGACTGGACGATCTGCTTGAACTTGAGCCGGTCCTCGCCCCGCTGGATGGCGTCGACGTCAGCGCCGATCAGCTCGACGCCGTGGCGGTCGAGCACGCCGTGCTCGTGCAGCGCGATCGCGGTGTTGAGCGCGGTCTGCCCGCCCAGCGTCGCCAGGATCGCCGTGACCGGGTGGCCGGCGTCCCGCTCGGCGACGATCACCTGCTCGACGAACTCCGGCGTGATCGGCTCGACGTAGGTGGCGTCGGCGAACTCCGGGTCGGTCATGATCGTCGCGGGGTTCGAGTTGATCAGCGAGACGCGGATGCCCTCGGCCCGCAGCACCCGGCACGCCTGGGTGCCGGAGTAGTCGAACTCGCAGGCCTGCCCGATGACGATCGGCCCGGACCCGATGACGAGGACGTGCGGGAGGTCGTCACGCCGCGGCATGCCGGCCCCCCTCCTCCTCGCTCGCCCGTTCCCAACGAACGGCACTTTCGTGAGCACCTATGTGACGAAAGTGCCGTTCGTTAGCCACGAAGGGGGTGCTCATCCGCGGGCCTCCATCAGGTCGGCGAAGCGGTCGAAGAGGTCGGCGGCGTCGTGCGGGCCGGCGGCCGCCTCGGGGTGGTACTGGACGCTGAACGCGGGGACGTCCAGGGCGGCCAGGCCCTCGACGCAGCCGTCGTTGGGGCACGTGTGGGTGATCTCGGCCCGGCCGAAGGGGCTCTCCCAGCGCTCCCCCGCCCGGCCCTCGACCGCGAACCCGTGGTTCTGCGAGGTGATCGCGACCCGGCCGGTGGCGTGCTCGACGACCGGGATGTTGATGCCACGGTGCCCGTAGCGCAGCTTGTACGTGCCGCGGCCCAGCGCGCGGGCGAGGATCTGGTTGCCGAAGCAGATGCCGAAGAGCGGGATCCGCCGCTCCAGGACCTGCCGCGTCAGTGCGACCGGGACGTCCGCGGTCGCCGGGTCGCCCGGCCCGTTGGACAGGAAGAACCCGTCGGGGGCCAGCTCCTCGATCTCCTCGATCGTGGTGCCGGCCGGCAGCACGTGGGTCTCGATGCCGCGCGCGGCCAGCATCCGCGGCGTGTTGGCCTTGATCCCGACGTCCAGCGCCGCGACCCGGAAGCGCCGCTCCCCCGCGGCCGGGACGACGTAGCGTTCGCGGGTCGTGACGGCGCCGTAGAGGTCAGCGCCCGCCATCGGGGGGCTCGCCTGCACGCGCTCGACGAGCTCCGCGTCGGCGGCCAGCGCCTCGCCGGAGAACACCCCGGCGCGCATCGCCCCGCGCTCGCGCAGGTGCCGCACCAGCGCGCGCGTGTCGATCCCGGCGACGCCCACCACGCCCTGGTCGGCCAGTGCGGCCTCCAGGGTCCCGGTGGCCCGCCAGCTCGACGGCGAGCGGCTCGGGTCCCGCACGACGTAGCCGGCGACCTGGATGCCGCGCGACTCGTCGTCCTCGTCGTTCCAGCCGGTGTTGCCGATCTGCGGCGCGGTCTGCACGACGATCTGGCGGTGGTAGGAGGGGTCGGTCAGCGTCTCCTGGTAGCCGGTCATGCCGGTCGTGAACACCGCCTCGCCCAGCCCCTGCCCGCGGGCGCCGTACGGCTCGCCGCGGAAGATCCGCCCGTCCTCCAGCACGAGTACGGCACTCATCCCGCCACCTTCCCTTCGCGGGCGGTGACCCGCCCGCGCAGCACCGTCGCGACCACCGTGCCCGGCAGCCGCATGCCCTCGTACGGCGTGTTCGCCGCCCGGCTGGCCAGCTCCGCGCCGCGCACCGTCCACACGCCGTCGGGGTCGACGAGCGCGAACGTCGCCGGCTCCCCCTCGGCGATCGGCCGGCCGTGGTCGGGCAGGCCGGCGATCTCCGCGGGGCGCTCGGACAGCACGCGGGCGACGCCGCGCCAGTCCAGCAGGCCCGGCTCGACCATCGTGTGGACCACGACCGACAGCGCGGTCTGCAGCCCCAGCATGCCCGGCCGGGCCGCGGCCCACTCCGTGTCCTTGTACTGCGCGGCGTGCGGCGCGTGGTCGGTCGCGACGACGTCGATCACACCCTCGGCCAGCGCCGCCCGCATCGCCTCGGTGTCGCCCGCGGTCCGCAGCGGCGGGTTGACCTTGTTCACCGGGTCGTACGCGGTCAGCCGGGCGTCGGTGAGCAGCAGGTGGTGGGGCGTGACCTCGGCGCTGACGCGCACGCCCGCCGCCTTCGCCGCCCGCAGCACCTCGACCGTGCGGGCGCTGGAGACGTGGCAGACGTGCAGGGCGGCACCGGCGTCGCGGGCCAGCGCGCAGTCGCGCGCGACGATCGTCTCCTCGGCTGCCGCGGGCCAGCCGGCCAGCCCGAGCCGGGCCGCGACGACGCCCTCGTGGGCCTGCGCCCCCGCCGTCAGCCGGTGGTCCTCGGCGTGCTGGGCGATGACGACGTCCAGCGCCGAGGCGTACTCGAGGGCGCGGCGCATCATCAGCGGGTCGTGCACGCACCGCCCGTCGTCGGAGAACATCCGCACCTGGGCGCGCGAGCGGGCCATCGTGCCCAGCTCGGCCATGCGCGTGCCCTCGAGGCCGACGGTGACGGCG
This sequence comes from uncultured Actinomycetota bacterium, assembly GCA_963728105.1. Lineage (GTDB taxonomy): Bacteria > Actinomycetota > Actinomycetes > Mycobacteriales > Pseudonocardiaceae > Pseudonocardia. The sequence continues at coordinate 27,038 of CAVSJZ010000031.1, forward strand.
CCGACCGGGTGGACGTCGACCAGGCCGATCTCGGCGCCCCGGCGGCGGACGTGCTCGACGACGACGTCGCAGTCGGCGACGGGGTCGGTGTTGGGCATCGCGAACACGGCGGTGAAGCCACCGAGCGCCGCGGCGGCCGAGCCGGTGGCGATCGTCTCCGACTCCTCGCCGCCCGGCTCGCGCAGGTGTGTGTGCAGGTCGACGAAGCCGGGCAGCAGGAAGAGCCCACCGGCGTCGAGCGTCGGACCGTCGCCGGAAAGGCCGGTCCCGATCTCGGCGATCGCGCCGTCCCGCACGAGCAGGTCGACGGGAGGACCCTCGCCGTACGGCCGGCCCCCGGTGATCAGCAGGTCGGCCACGGTCCCCTCTCCCCCTCTCCCCTGTCAGCAAAGCCACCTTCCGGACGTCTGCGGTCCGGAAGGTGGCTTTGCTGACATTCGGGCTCGCTCATTCGGGGGCTCCCGCCAGCAGGTGGTAGAGGACGGCCATCCGGACGTGTACGCCGTTGCGGACCTGGGCCAGCACCGCCGAGCTCGGCGCGTCGGCCACCGCCGGCGCGATCTCCATGCCGCGCACCATCGGACCGGGGTGCAGGACCACCGCGTGCCCGGCGAGCAGCGCCGCGCGCTCCTCCGAGAGCCCGTAGCCCATCGCGTACTCCCGCGCCGACGGGAAGAACCCGCCGTGCATCCGCTCGGCTTGCACGCGCAGCATCATCACCGCGTCCAGCGCCGGCAGCTCGGCGTCGAGGTCGGTGCTCACCCGGCAGGGCCACTCGGCCACCCCGACGGGCAGCAGCGTCGGGGGCCCGACCAGCACGACGTCCGCGCCCAGCGTCGCGAGCAGCAGGACGTTGGACCGTGCCACGCGGCTGTGCAGCACGTCGCCGACGATCGCGATCCGCCGCCCGGCGACTCCGCCCAGCCGCTCCCGCAGTGTCGCCGCGTCCAGGAGCGCCTGCGTCGGGTGCTCGTGGGTGCCGTCGCCCGCGTTGACGACGGCGGTGGGCGTTCCCGTCACCGCCCGGTCGCGGTCGACCCAGGCCGCGAGCCGGTGCGCCGCACCGGAGGCCGGGTGGCGCACGACGACGCAGTCGGCGCCCATGGCCGACAGCGTCAGCGCCGTGTCCCGCAGCGACTCGCCCTTGGCGACCGAGGAGCCGGACGCGCTGACGTTGACGGTGTCCGCGCTCATCCACTTGCCGGCGACCTCGAACGACACCCGCGTGCGCGTCGAGTTCTCGTAGAACATCGTGATCACGGTCCGGCCACGCAGCGTCGGCAGCTTGCGCACCTCGCGGCCCAGCAACGCCGACTTGAGCCGGTCCGCGGTGTCGAGGAGCGCGGTCGCCGCGGCGGCGTCGAGGTCGGCGACCGAGAGCAGGTGCCTCATCCGCGCACCAGCCGGACCGCGTCGACGCCGTCGGTCTCCTCGAGCAGGACGAGGATCTGCTCGTCGCGCGAGGTCGGGACGTTCTTGCCGACGTAGTCGGCGCGGATCGGCAGCTCCCGGTGCCCGCGGTCGACGAGCACCGCGAGCTGCACGGCCTGCGGCCGGCCGTGGTCGGCCAGTGCGTCGAGTGCGGCCCGCACCGTCCGGCCGGACATGAGGACGTCGTCCACGAGGACGACGAGCGCGTCGTCAAGGCCGCCCTCGCGGACGTCGGTCTCCGCCAGCGCCCGCGCGGGCCGGCGGCGCAGGTCGTCGCGGTAGAGGGTCGGGTCGACCGAGCCCACGGCGGGGGCCGTGCCGCCGAACGCCGTGATCGCGTCGGCGAGGCGGCGGGCGAGCACTGTGCCGCGGGTCGGGATGCCCATGAGCACGACGTCGTCCCGGCCGGCGGTCTTCTCGATGACCTGGTGCGCGATGCGCGCGATCGTGCGGGTGACGTCGGCGGCCGAGAGCAGCTCCCGCGCGGGAGTGCCCTCACCGGTGACGTCCCCGCGGCGGGGTTCCGCCACGGTTGCTCCTTCCCCGCCTCACGGGACGGGTCGTTAAAGGACGTGTCGGCGCGAACCTATCAGCGCGCGGAACGGTCGCCGTGTGCACGGGGTGGTCGCCTCGACGCCGCAAATCGGACCCGGCCGGCGCCTGCCTCCGGCGGAGCTGACACCATCAGTGGTCGGCCACGCTCCGGTACACCGGCAGTATCGCCTGGCCGAGGCATGTCGATCGCCCGTTAGTGTGATCTCGGGTCGGGGCGGGGCGAGGAGGGGGGACGGCGCTTGACCGATCGGCCCAGCGAGCGCATGATTACTCTCCGTATAGACGGGATGTCCGCGAGGTGGCCGTGGTCGCGGGGGGCGCCACCGGGCGGGCATTCCGGCACATCCCCGATCGGCACCCGCTCCCCCAGTTACGCCACGACGCCGGCCCCGCGGCCGGCGCATCCGCAAGTGAGGAGGTCGCCATGGGCGACTACGCCAAGGCGCTCGGCGGCAAGCTGCGCGCGATCCGCCAGCAGCAGGGCTTGTCGCTGCACGGCGTCGAACAGAAGTCCGGCGGGCGCTGGAAGGCCGTCGTCGTGGGCTCCTACGAGCGCGGCGACCGGGCCGTGACCGTGCAGAAGCTGGCCGAGCTCGCCGACTTCTACGGCGTCCCCGTCGCCGAGCTGCTCCCCGAGGGCCGCGTCCCGTCCGGGTCCGAGCCGGCGACGAAGATCGTCATCAACCTGGAGCGGCTGCAGCAGCTGCCCGCCGACAAGGTGGGGCCGCTGGCCCGCTACGCCGCGGCGATCCAGAGCCAGCGCGGTGACTACAACGGCAAGGTGCTGTCCATCCGCGCGGAGGACCTGCGGTCGTTGTCGATCATCTACGACAAGACGCCCGGCGAGCTGACGGACCAGCTCATCGAGTGGGGCGTCCTGCCGCCCGAGGCGCGCCCGGCACCGTGACGGCGGCCGGCCCTGGGGAAGGGGCCGGCCCCCTAGCGGGTCGCGCGCAGGTGCTCGGCGATGTCGGAGATGCGCCCGAGCACGCCGTTGAGGAACCGCGGGCTGTCGTCCGTGGAGAGGGTCCTGGCGAGCTCGACGGCCTCGGTGATCGCCACCGGGTCGTCGATCTCGTCCATCCAGAGCAGCTCGAAGACTCCGATGCGCAGCAGCGCCCTGTCGACCGCGGGCATCCGCGCGACCGTCCAGCCCTCGGCGTGCTCGGCCAGCAGCTGGTCGATGCGCTCGCGGTGCTCGACGACGCCGCGGACCAGCGTCGCGGCGTAGGCGGACACCGGCGGCGCCTCGTCGGTCGCCTGCCGGTGCGCCAGCACCTCGAGCGGGTCGTCACCGCGCGCCTCTGACTCGAAGAGGATGTCGAGTGCGCGTTTGCGGGCCCGGGTCCGCGCCCTGATCATCGAGCCGTCACGACGACACGCGCCCCAGGTAGCGCCCGTCCCGGGTGTCGACCTTGACCTTCTCGCCCGTGGTCAGGAACAGCGGCACCTGGATCTCGGCGCCGGTCTCGAGGGTTGCCGGCTTCGTGCCGCCCGTCGAGCGGTCGCCCTGCAGGCCCGGGTCGGTGTGGGCGACGACGAGCTCGACCGACGCCGGCAGCTCGACGTACAGCGGGACGCCCTCGTGCAGGGCGACCAGCGCGGTCTGGTTCTCCAGCAGGTAGCCCGCCGCGGAGCCGACCGTCTCCTCCGGGACCGTGATCTGGTCGAACGTGTCGCCGTCCATGAACACGAAGTCGGCGCCGTCGCGGTAGAGGAACGTCATGTCGCGGCGGTCGACGGTCGCGGTGTCGACCTTCGTGCCGGCGTTGAACGTCTTGTCGACGACCTTGCCGGTCATGACGTTCTTCAGCGTCGTACGGACGAACGCGCCACCCTTGCCCGGCTTGACGTGCTGGAACGCCGTGACCGACCAGAGCTGGCCGTCGAGGTTCAGCACGAGTCCGTTCTTCAGGTCGTTGGTCGTGGCCATGGGTGTTCGACGCTCCTGCGCTCGGTCGGTGGCGCGGGGTGGTCACGCGCCGGACGGGCGGCACCCGGGACGGGCGCCGCGGCTCGCCCTTCACGATACCGCCTGCGGGGCGGCCGGCCGGAACCGGCGCGCACGTCGCTACAGCTCCAGCAGCTCCCGCGGGCTGCGCGTCAGCGGCTCGGGCGAGCCGACGACGACGATGTCCTCGATCCGGACGCCACCCCGGCCGTCGAGGTAGACGCCCGGCTCGATGGTCACCGCCATGCCCGCCGCGAGCGCGCCCTCCGCCGTCTGCCCGATCATCGGGGCCTCGTGGATCTGCAGCCCGACGCCGTGGCCGAGGCCGTGCGGGTAGTCCTCGCCGCGGCCCGCCGCGACGACGACCTCGCGGGCCGCGGCGTCGACGGCCGCGAGGTCGGCGCCCGGGACGGCGGCCGCGCGGCCGGCCTCCTGCGCCGCGCGGACCAGCGCGTGCAGCTCCCGCTGCCAGCCCGTGGCCGGGCCGAGCACGACGGTGCGGGTCATGTCGGAGTGGTAGCCCTCGACGAGCGCGCCGAAGTCGATCTTGACGAGGTCGCCGCGGGCCAGTACGGAGCCGGTCGGCCGGTGGTGCGGGATCGCCGAGTGCAGCCCCGCCGCGAGGATGGTCGGGAACGACGGCCCGGTGGCCCCGCGTGCGCGCATCCGCGCCTCCAGGTCGAGCGCGGTCTCGATCTCGGTGCGGCCCGGGGCGATCCCGCCCGCTGCGACGAGGTCGGCGAGCGCGGCGTCGGCCGCCGCGCACGCCGCGCGGAGCAGTTCGAGCTCCCGCGCGTCCTTGACCGCGCGCAGCCCCTGCACGAGACCCGGGGCCCGGACCAGCTCCACCGGCGAGGCGGCGTCGGCGAGCGCGGCGTGTCCGTCGACCGTGACGTGGTCGGACTCGAAGCCCAGCCGCCGCACGCCGAGTTCCCCGACCAGGCCGGCCACGGCGAGCGCGCTCGCGCGCTCGATGACCGGATCCAGGTCGGGCACCTCGACCTCCGCCTGGGCCCGGTAGCGCCCGTCGGTGCAGAAGCGGCTGCGCCGGTCGTCGTCGGCGTGCACGAGCAGGGCGGCGTTCGACCCGGTGAAGCCCGTGAGGTAGCGGATGTTGACCAGGTCGGTGACCAGCAGCGCGTCGACGTCCCTGGCGCGCAGCAGCGCCCGCAGCGCGTCGCGGCGCGCCGGCTCGCTGCGGTCGGGGGTCACGGCTGCTCCGCGGGCCAGCGCAGCGCCAGCGCGTAGCCGGCGACCCCGAGGCCGACGATGACCCCGCTCGCCACCGCCGAGACGTACGACCGGCCGAGGTCGGGCCCGTTCAGGACGAGCACCGCACGCTCGCCCACCGGCTCGGTCACGCGCTCACCGCCGCGTACGCCGTCTCCAGCAGGGAGGGGTCGGGGCCTTCCAGCCGGCCCGGCCGGGCCAGGCCGTCCAGCACGACGAAGCGGAGCGTCCCGGCCCGGGTCTTCTTGTCGCCGCGCATGGCCTCGACGAGCTCGGGCAGGGCGTCGGCGGCGTAGGCGACCGGCAGCCCCACCGACGTCAGCACGGCGCGGTGGCGGTCCGCGGTCGCCGGGTCGAGGCGGCCGGCGGCACGGGCCAGCTCGGCGGCGAACACGAGCCCGACGCTCACGGCGGCGCCGTGGCGCCAGCGGTAGTCCTCGCGGCGCTCGATGGCGTGGCCGAGCGTGTGTCCGTAGTTGAGGATCTCCCGCAGGTGCGACTCCCGCAGGTCGGCCGCGACGACCTCGGCCTTGACCTGGATCGCGCGGCGGATCAGCTCCGGCAGCACGTCGCCGCCGGGGTCCAGCGCGGCGGCCGGGTCGCGTTCGACCAGCTCGAGGATGGCGGGGTCGGCGATGAAGCCGGCCTTGATGATCTCGGCGCTGCCGGCGACCAGCTCGGCCTCGGGCAGCGTGTCGAGCGTCGCGAGGTCGACCAGGACGGCCGAGGGCTCGTGGAACGCGCCGACCAGGTTCTTGCCGGCCGTCGTGTTGATGCCGGTCTTGCCGCCGACGGCGGCGTCGACCATCGCCAGGAGCGTCGTGGGCACGTGGACCACCCGGACGCCGCGCATCCAGGTGGCAGCGACGAAGCCGGCGAGGTCGGTGGCCGCGCCGCCGCCGACCGAGACGACGACGTCGGTGCGGGTGAGCCCGATCCGGCCGCAGACCTCCCAGCAGAAGCCGGCCACGGCCAGCGACTTGCCCTCCTCGGCGTCGGGCACCTCGGCGCGGTGCGCGTCCAGGCCCGCCTCGCCGAGCGCCGCCTGCACCTCCTCGGCGACGGCCGCCAGCGCGGGCTGGTGCACGACCAGCGCCACGCGCGCGCCGAGCCCGCCGACCGTGGCGCCCAGCTGCCCGCGCACGCCCCGATCGATGAGGACCGGGTAGGGCTGGGCCGTCGCGACGTCGATCCGGACGAGGCCGCCCGGTGCCGAGGGTTCACTCACGGCGCCGACCCTACTGAGCCGCCGCGGGCGCGCCGCATCACCGGCCGCTGGTGTCCCGCGGACGGGCGGCCCGGTGCCCGACCCTAGGCGGGCGGTCCGACGGTCGGGCTGGGCAGCAACGACGCGTCGTCCGGCGTCGGGCGGTCGAGCGGGTCGGCGGGGTCGACCGGGTCGGAACGGGCGCCGGCGGGCGCCTCGCCCAGTGCCTCCAGCACGGCGCGCGCCACCTGGTTGGCGCTGCGGCGGCGGGTGTCGACCTCCACGGTCGCGACCTCCCGGTAGAGCGGGGCACGCGCGTCGAGCAGCGCCCGGAACGTCGCGCGGGGGTTGACGCCGGCCAGGAGCGGCCTGGCCGTCGACATGCCGGTGCGGCGGATCCCGTCGGCCAGGCCGACGAGCAGGCTCACGACCCGGTGCTCGCGCAACCGGGCCCGCGTCTCGGGATCGAGCACCGAGCCCCCGCCGAGGGCCAGCACCCCGTCGACCGCGACCAGCATCTCCGCGACGACCTCGCGTTCGATGGCCCGGAAGGCCGGCTCGCCGTCCTCGGTGAACACGTCCGCGATCGGCTTGCCGACGCGCTCCACGATCACCGCGTCGACGTCGGTGAACGACACTCCGAGCCGCCGGGCGAGCACGCGACCGACCGTCGTCTTCCCAGCTCCGGGCGGCCCGACGAGCACGACCCTCGGTCGCTGCTGGTTCTCCTCGGTCACCGCGACGAGCCTACTGCGCAGCCGAGTGCGACGTGGCGCCAGGTCACGACGCACCGGCGGGGCGAGACTGGGCCGAACCGGTCTGAGGGCTACGGTCGCACCGTCCGCAACGCGACGCACGGTGACGGAGGTTCGGTGCCGCACGACGAAGGCGCGCCGGGACACGACCGAGCGGAGCTGTCCCGCCTCCCCCGCCGCTCCGCCCAGGGCCACCTGGAGCCCCAGCTCCGCGAGGTCCGAGGCAGCGGTGAGGGGACGCCGTTCACCCCGTTCGCCCCGGTCGCCGAGCAGCCCGTCACCGAGCGGCCGGCCGCCGAACGGGCGGCCACCGAACCGCCCGGCGCCGAGGGACCCCCGGCCGAACGTCCCGGCACCGAACGTCCCGGCACCGAACGTCCCGGCACCGGGCGGCCCGCGGCCGGGCGACCCCTCCCCGAGCGGCAGGCTGCCGAGCGGGAGACGGCGCCGGAGGGAGGGTTCACGGCCCGCGCCCGTCGCGGCCGGCACGCTGCGGCGCAGGACGCGGCCGAGTGGCTGTTCGACGACCGCGAGCTCACCCGCTCGAGGTCGCGGACGCCCGCGGCCCCGCCTCGGGACGCCGGGCCGGCCGGAACCTGAGCCCGGCGCCCGGCCGGCACGCCGTGCGGTACCTGGGCCGGCGCGCCCGGTACCTGGGCCCGGCGCGCGGGCGGCACCCGGGACCGGCGCGCGGGCGGCACCCGGGACCGGCGCGCGGGCGGCCCCGTGCCGGTGCAGGCCGTGCCGCGCCGACGCCCGGCCGGCACCGGTCAGGAGCCCGCGCGGTAGGAGACCAGGTTGCGGCGCGTCTCGGCGAGCGCGTCGCCGCCGAACTTCTCCAGCATCGCGTCCGCCAGCACCAGGGCCACCATCGCCTCGGCGACGACACCGGCAGCGGGCACCGCGCAGACGTCCGAGCGCTGGTGGATCGCCTGCGCCGCCTCCCCGGTCGTGACGTCGACGGTGCGCAGTGCGCGCGGCACCGTCGAGATGGGCTTCATGGCCGCCCGCACCCGCACCGGCTCGCCGTTGGTCATCCCGCCCTCGATGCCGCCCGCGCGGTTGGACAGGCGCTCGACCGGGCTGCCCGGCACCATCTCGTCGTGGGCCGCGCTGCCGCGCCGCCGCGCCGTGCGGAACCCGTCGCCGATCTCCACCCCCTTCATGGCCTGGATGCCCATCAGGACGCCGGCGAGCCGCGCGTCGAGCCTGCGGTCGGACTGGACATAGGAGCCCAGCCCGACGGGCAGGCCGTAGGCGAGCACCTCGACGACGCCGCCGAGCGTGTCGCCGTCGCGCTGGGCCGCGTCGACCTCGGCCACCATCGCGGCCGTCGCCTCGTCGGCGAACGCCCGGACCGGGCTGGCGTCGACCCGCTCCAGGTCGCCGGGGCCCGGGACCGCGCCGTCCGGCGCCTCGACGGCACCGAGCGCCACGACGTGCGACACGATCTGGACGCCGGCGACCTGCGCGAGGAAGGCCCTGGCGACCGTGCCCAGCACCACCCGCGCGGCGGTCTCGCGCGCGCTGGCCCGCTCCAGGACCGGGCGCGCGTCGTCGAAGCCGAACTTCGTCATGCCGGCCAGGTCGGCGTGGCCGGGCCGGGGGCGGGTCAGCGGCGCGTTGCGGGCGCGGCCGGCGACCAGCTCGGGGTCGACCGGGTCGGCGGCCATGACCGTCTCCCACTTCGGCCACTCGGTGTTGCCGATCCGCACCGCGACCGGCCCGCCCTGGGTCAGCCCGTGCCGGACGCCACCGATCACCTCGAGCTCGTCGGCCTCGAACTTCATCCGCGCGCCGCGGCCGTAGCCGAGGCGGCGGCGGGCGAGCTCGGCGGCCAGCTCCTTGGTCGTGATCTCCACACCGGCGACCATGCCCTCGAGCACGGCGACCAGCGCAGGACCGTGGGACTCCCCGGCCGTGATCCAGCGCAGCACGCCCGCATGGTCTCACGCCGCACGCCGCCGCCATCCTCAGCCGCCCCCCGCTCGGACCGCCACCGCGGTCGCGACCAGCCACGTCGCCGCGAGCATCGACGGGCCGTGCGGGACGGGCGACGCCCTGGCCGGCCGGCCGGACCTCACCGCGGCCACCGCGACACCGCCCGCCAGCAGCGCCGTGAGCAGCGCGGCGAGCAGGGCCGCCGCGCCCACCGCCGGCCACGACCCCGCCCCGAGCGCCGTGCCGAGCGGACCGGCGAGCTTGACGTCGCCGGCTCCGAGTGCGGCCGGCGCCGCCAGGTGCACGCCGGCGTAGACCGCGCCGCAGGCGAGGCCGGCGAGCAGGCCGCGCAGGAGCGCCGCAGGCCCCAGCGGCAGGACCGCCAGCGGGACCGCGAGGCAGGCCGGCAGCGTGAGCGCGTCGGGCAGGCGGTGGTGCCGCAGGTCGACGAGGCCGGCGGCGACGCCCACCCAGGCGAGCACGAGCAGCAGCGGAAGCCAGCTCGTCGGCACCCGGCCGGCGCCCCACAGCGCGCCGAGGGCACCCCAGAGCGCGGCCACCGCCAGCTCGCAGGCCGGCGCCCGCACCCGCGTGCCGCGCCGCATCCGCGCCAGCAGGCGCCGGACGGCTGCTCCGGCCAGCGCACCGGCCGGAGCGAGGAGCAGGACGCCGCAGATCGGGTCGATTCGCATGGTCCCAGCCTCGGCGGGTGCCGGCGGGTCCGCCACGGGTCGCCTGCGGGCTGTGGACAGCCTGTCGCGCGGGGGACAGCCGCGGCGCGGGAACATCGCGGGCGCCCCCGATGTCGGTGTCGTGTGGTAAGCGCGACACAGCGAGGAGAGTCATGGCCGACCCCGATCCCGCCCTGCTCGACCTGTTCGCCGCCCAGCGGGGCGGCTCCCTGATCACACTCAAGCGCGACGGTCGACCGCAGGCGTCCGTCGTGAGCCACGCGTTCGACCCGGCCGGCCGCACGCTGCGGGTCTCGATCACCGAGCCGCGGGCGAAGACCCGCAACCTGCGCAGGGACCCCCGCGCGAGCTACGTCGTCACGTCACCCGACCTGCGCGCCTATGCCGTGGGCGAGGGCGTCGCACAGCTCACGCCGCCGGCGGCGGACCCGCACGACGCGACGGTCGACGGGCTCGTCGAGCTCTACCGCGCGCTCGCGGGCGAGCACCCCGACTGGGCCGAGTACCGCGACGCGATGGTGACCGACCAGCGCGTGCTGCTCACGCTCCCGCTCGACCACGTCTACGGCTGGATCATGCCCGGCTGAGCCCACCGGTCCAGCACCGCGATCACGGCCGCCGGGTCCCCGACCGCCTGCAGGAGGTGACCAGGGCCGGCCAGCGCCGTCCAGGCCCAGCGGACGCCGTGGGCCTCCCCGGCGCCGCTCGGCCCGTCCCCGCTCCCACCGGCGAGCAGCAGCGTTCCCACCGCGCGGGCGCCCGCGAGGCCGCCGGGCCCGCCCAGCACCGGGTCCGCCCCGTCCGCGCGCAGGACGTGGACGAGCAGCGGCACACCGCCCACGGCGACGTCGAGGCGTCCGCCGTGCCGTCCGCCCCGCCCACCGTGCCTCCCCAGCACGACGACCTCACGCAGGGCTGCCGTGGCACCGGACGCGACGTCGACCCGCACCGTCGCGGCCAGCGCCGCGCCGTCGGAGACGACCGTCGGCTCCGGTGCCCAGTCCAGCCGCGCCCCCTCGCCGACGGTGATCGTCGTGTCCCAGCGCGCGGTCCCGGCGTGGCGTCCGGGCTGGACGAGCGTGGCGCCCGCGCTGCGGACGGCCAGCGCGGCGCCCGGACCGACCGTCACGTCCAGCTGCAGGTGGTCGCCGCCGAGCGGGCCGCCGGCCCCGTGCACGAGGTGCACCCGCTGCCGGCCGGTCGGCCGCAGCACGACCGGCCACGCGTGCGTCCAGCGGATCCGCGGGCGGCCGCCGTCGAGATCGGCCGTCACGGCCGCGGCGGCGTGCAAACCCGCGCGCGGCGCGGAGCCGGTGCACGCCGCGTCGGGCGCCGTCACGGCCGTCACCCGCGCCGGGCCCCCACCCGCTCGGTGATCCACTCGACGATCGGGGCGGCGTCGGGCTGCTCGCGCAGCGAGACGAGCACGGTCGGGCGCCCCTCGCGCACCTTCTCGGCGTCGGTGCGCATGACCTCGAGGTCCGCCCCGACCAGCGGCGCCAGGTCGATCTTGTTGATGACCAGCAGGTCGGACCGGGTCACGCCGGGGCCGCCCTTGCGCGGCACCTTGTCGCCCCCGGCGACGTCCAGCACGAAGATCTGCGCGTGCACGAGCCCGTAGCTGAACGTGGCGGTGAGGTTGTCCCCGCCGCTCTCGACCAGGACCAGGTCGGGGTCGTGGCGGTTCACCAGTCCCTCGACGGCGTCGAGGTTGGCGGTGATGTCGTCGCGGATCGCGGTGTGCGGGCAGCAGCCGGTCCGGACGGCGGCGATCCGGTCGTCGGGGAGCACGCCGTGGCGGCGCAGGAACTCCGCGTCCTCCTCGGTGTAGATGTCGTTCGTCACCACCGCGAGCGACAGGCGCTCGCGCAGCGCGCGGCAGAGAGCGGCGACCAGGGCGGTCTTGCCGCCGCCGACCGGGCCGCCGATGCCGACGCGCAGCGGCCCCGCCGGCGCGGCAGCGGGCGGTACGGCGGCGGCCGCCGGGCTCAGGAGATCGTCACGATGCAAAGAGGGTCGCCTCCGTCGATCGGTGGAGCTGGGCGAGGACGTCGTGCAGGGGGTTGCCGTCGGCGGGCAGCAGCGCGGGGTCGTCCGCTTCGGCGGCGGTGACGCCCGCCAGGGCGGCATCGGCGGCGATCTCCTCGGCCGCGTGGCCCGCGTCGGCGGCGACGGCCGCGACCGCGAGCGGGTCGAGCCCCAGCAGCCGGACCGCCGCGGTGCACGCGCCGCCGACCAGGTGATGGAGGGCCAGTACGGCGGCGTCGGCCGGCTCGGCACCGGCGGCGGCCGCGGCGGCGCCGAGCACGAGCGGGTGGTGGACGCGCGGGAGCGCGCGCAGGGTGTCGAGGGCGGGAGTGGCGAACGCCATGGCCGTCGTCCGCAGCAGCGCCGCTCCCTGCGCGCACGAGGCGTCCCGGGTGGCGGCGGCGGGCAGGCGCGCGTCGAGGGCCTCCTGCCAGGCCGCCCAACGGACGCCGGGGCCGGCACGGCGGGCCAGCCGTGCGGCGGCCGCGGCAGCCGCGGCCGGGACGGCGCCGCCGGTCGCCAGCCGACCCGGGAGGAACGCGGCCAGGTCGGCCTCGGTCCGCAGCAGGCCGCGGTCGACGAGGGCCTCGATACCGCCGGAATGACCGTGCCCACCGCTGGGCAGCCGCGAGTCGGCGAGCAGCAGCAACCCCGACCCGACCGGCACCCCCGGAATCTACCCGGGCGCCCGTCCGCCGGAGGTTTCCACGGGATCACCACCCGCCGGTCGTATCTGGTGCACCCGCGCACGCCCTCTACCGATGAGGTCCGACGGACACCGGCGAGGGGAGACGGCCATGCCGAAGAACGTGCACGTGTGCATCCCGACCGACCTGCGGCGCGCGGGCTCGCTGGCGGACGACACCAAGATCGGCCGCCTGCTCCCCGGCCACGTCCAGGCCTACGGCCAGTGCCTCGGCGACCACTACGCCGAGAACGGGGACCACAACCGGTGGTGGGTCCTGGTCTGGACGCAGGACTACGGCTTCGGCTGGGTCAGCGCCGCCGCCGTCGGGACCGGCCGCCGGGGCGGGCCGGTCCCGGACGTCCCGACCGGCCCGGTGGTCTGGGACGGGAGCCAGTTCTTCTGATCCCGACGGCGGCCGGCGGCCGTTCAGAACAGGAAGTAGCGCTGGGCCATCGGCAGCTCCACCGCCGGCGCCGGCTCGACGACCTCGCCGTCGACCCGCACCGTGAACGTGTCCGGCTCGACCTCGATCCGCGGGAGTGCGTCGTTGTTCGGCATGTCCGCCTTGGTGACCCGACGGGTGTCGCGCACGGGCACGAGCCGCCGCTGCACGGCGAGCCGGTCGGCCAGGCCGCCCGTGAGCGCCGCCTCCGCCACGAAGTGCACCGAGGTCGCCGCCGCGGCGGCCGGCGCGGCGCCGAACATCGGCCGCGGCAGCACGGGCTGCGGCGTCGGGATCGAGGCGTTGGCGTCGCCCATCGCGGCGTACGCGATCAGGCCGCCCTTGATCACCAGTGCGGGCCGGACGCCGAAGAACGCCGGCTTGTAGAGCACGAGGTCGGCGAGCTTGCCGACCTCGACCGAGCCGATCTCCGCGTCGAGGCCGTGCGCGATGGCCGGGCAGATCGTGTACTTCGCGACGTAGCGCCGTGCACGGGCGTTGTCGGCCGCGCCGTCGCCGGGAAGCGAGCCCCAGCGCTTCTTGCCCACGTGGGCGGTCTGCCATGTCCGCAGCGGGACCTCGCCGACCCGGCCCATCGCCTGGGAGTCCGAGCCGATCATCGAGATCGCCCCGAGGTCGTGCAGCAGGTCCTCGGCGGCGATCGTCGAGGGCCGGATGCGGGACTCGGCGAAGGCCAGGTCCTCGGGCACGGACGGGTTGAGGTGGTGGCAGACCATCAGCATGTCGAGGTGCTCGTCGACGGTGTTGACGGTGTGCGGCCGCGTCGGGTTCGTCGAGCTCGGCAACACGTACGGCTCGCTCGCGACCGTGATGATGTCCGGCGCGTGGCCGCCGCCCGCCCCCTCGGTGTGGTAGGCGTGGATGCCCCGCCCGGCGATGGCCGCGAGGGTGTCCTGGACGTAGCCGGCCTCGTTGAGGGTGTCGGTGTGGATCGCGACCTGCACGCCGGTCTGGTCGGCCACCCGCAGGCAGGCGTCGATCGCCGCAGGCGTCGAACCCCAGTCCTCGTGCAGCTTGAACCCGGAGATGCCGGCGAGCACCTGCTCGTGCAGCGCCTCGTGCCCGACGGTGTTGCCCTTGCCAAGGAGCGCGACGTTGATCGGCCAGGAGTCGAGCGCCTCGAGCATCCGCGCGACGTACCAGGACCCCGGCGTCACCGTCGTCGCCTTGGTGCCGTCGGCGGGCCCGGTGCCGCCGCCGATCCAGGTCGTCACGCCGGAGCCGAGCGCCTCGGGGATCTGCGTCGGCGAGATCAGGTGGACGTGGCAGTCGACGCCGCCCGCCGTCATGATCATGCCCTGGCCACCGATGATCTCGGTCGACGGGCCGATGACCAGCTCGGGCGTGACCCCGTCCATCGTGTCGGGGTTGCCGGCCTTGCCCAGCGCGACGATCCGCCCGTCGCGGACGCCGACGTCGGCCTTGACCACGCCCCAGTGGTCCAGCACGACCACCCCGGTGATCACCAGGTCGGGCGTGTTCTCCGCGCGCGTGGCGCGGGACTGGCCCATCGACTCGCGGATGACCTTGCCGCCGCCGAAGACGACCTCGTCGCCGCCCCGGGGTCCGCGGCAGCGGTCCTCGGTCACCTCGACGACCAGGTCGGTGTCGGCGAGCCGGATGCGGTCGCCGACCGTCGGCCCGTACAGCGCCGCGTAGCGGCCGCGGTCGATCTCCCAGGCCGTCATCGGTTCCCCCTCATCGGATACGGAGCCCCGGCACGTGGCGGGCCCCACCCAGCTCGACGAGCTCGACCGTCCGCTCGATGCCCGGCTCGAACCGCACCGCCGTCCCGGCCGGCACGGCGAGCCGCTTGCCGGCCGCGGCGGCCCGGTCGAACAGCAGGGCGTCGTTGGCGTCGGCGAAGTGGTAGTGCGACCCGACCTGGACGGGGCGGTCGCCGGAGTTGACGACGGTCAGCGACGTCCGCTCGCGGTCGACCACCACCGGGTCGGCGGCGAGCAGGTACTCCCCGGGGATCACTGGACCGGCCCCTTCACTGGATCGGACGATGCACGGTGACGAGCTTGGTGCCGTCCGGGAAGGTCGCCTCGACCTGGATCTCGTCGACCATCTCCGGCACGCCGTCCATCACGTCGTCGCGGGTCAGCACGGTCTGGCCGCCCGTCATCAGCTCCGCGACCGTGCGGCCGTCGCGCGCGCCCTCCAGCACCCACGCGCTGATCGTGGCGACCGCCTCGGGGTGGTTGAGCCGCAGGCCGCGCTCACGGCGCTTGCGCGCCAGATCAGCGGCGACGTGCAGCAGCAGCCGCTCCTGCTCGTGGGGGGACAGCAGCACCGGGCCTCCCTCGTCCTGTCTTCGACGCCCTCTGCGACCCGCCCAACCTAGTGGGGCCGCGTGTCACGCCGGTAACACGCGGCAGGATGGCGGCGTGGACGTCGACCACGGTCACGCCGAGCTCGTCGGCGACCCGCGGCGACCCCGCGCGTTCACCCTGTTCATCGACGGCACCGCGCAGAGCCACGTCGACCTCGACGACCCGACCCACCTGGAGTTCGAGTACGTCCGCAGGCTCGGCCACGTCGTCGACCTGGTCGCGCCGGCCATGCGGCCGGTGAGCGTGCTGCACCTGGGCGGCGGGGCCTGGAGCCTGCCGCGGTACGTGGCGGCCACCCGGCCCGGGTCGGTGCAGACCGTCGTGGAGCTGGACGGGGCGCTCGTCGAGCTCGTCCGGTCGCGACTGCCGGCCGACGACACCGGGATCGAGGTGGTCGTCGCCGACGCCAGGGAGGGGCTGGCCGACGTTCCCCCCGGCTCGTACGACCTGGCCGTGCTCGACGTCTTCGCCGGCGCGCGCACGCCCGCCCACCTGACGACGGCCGAGTTCCTCGCGTGCGTCGCGCGGGTGCTGCGCCCGGGCGGCGTCTACACCGCCAACGTCGCCGACGGCGGGGCGCTGACGTTCGCCGGAACACAGGTCGCGGCGGCGCGGGCGACGTTCGAGCACGTCGGCGTCGTGGTGGCCCCGGACGTGCGGCACGGGCGGCGGTTCGGCAACCTCGTGCTCGTCGCCTCCGACGCCGAGCTGCCGCTGGCCGGGCTGGCCCGCCGGACGGCGGGCGACCCGTTCCGCTCGCAGGTCATGGCGGGTGAGGACCTGCGCCGCTTCGCCGCCGCCCGGGCCCCGACCGACCGCGACGCCACGCCGTCGCCGATGCCGCCGGCGGGCTTCTTCGGCCGCCACTGACGCCCGCGAGTCGGGGTCTGCGCCAGACCGAGTCGGGCGCTGAGCCAGGCGTCATCGCGACCCGCGGAGCGCTCGCGGTCTGGTTCAGAGCGCGACTCGGACCGGCCCAGGCCCCGACTCGCGGTCTGGTTCAGAGCGCGACTCGGACCGGCCCAGACCCCGACTCGCGGTGGGTCAGAACACCCCGTTGGCGTGCGCCTTCGCCACGTTCGCCTGGTGCTCGGCGAACGTGACGGCGAAGCAGCTCGTCCCGTCCTTCTGGCAGGGTACGAAGAACATCCACGGGCCCGGGGCCGGGTTCAGCGCCGCAGCCAGCGCCTGCGACCCGGCGTCGGCGATCGGCGTGACCGGCAGCCCCTGGTTCAGGTACGTGTTGTACGGCCCGGGCTTGGCCCGGTTCTCCGGGCTCGTGTAGAGCGACGGGACGTCCAGCGGGTAGTTGATCGTCGTGTCGAGCTCGAGCCGCTGTCCCGCCTCCAGGCGGTTGTCGATGACCCGCGCGACCTTCGGCATGTCGGAGATGATCGACTCCTTCTCGACGAGGGAGGCGATGACCAGCACGTCGTACGGCTTCTTGCCGGCCTTCTCCGCGCCCGTGACCAGCCCGGCCGCGTCGAACCGCCTGGCCGACTCCGTCAGCAGGGCACGCCACAGGTCGCCGGCCGACGCCCCGGGCTGCACGTCGTAGCGTCCCGGGACCAGCAGCCCCTCGAACCGGCGCGTCGGCGGGGCCTTCGCCACCGCGGCCTGCGCCCACGACGGCACGCCGAGCGCGGCGGGGTCGGTGCCCGCCATCACCGCGCGCAGGTCGTCGGCGGACGCGCAGGTCGGGGTGGCGCCGCAGGTCGCCTTGGCGATCTGGCTGAGCACTCCGGGGGTGACGGCGCCGTCGGGCGAGCGGGTGTCGTCCAGCTGGACGCCGCCGCGGATGTCCACGACACCCAGCCGCGACGTCGGGTCGAGCAGCAGCGCCACGGCTCCCGCGCCGGACATGTGCAGGCGCAGCCGGTAGTAGCCGGGCTGGACCGAGCGGATGCGTTCGGACCCGGCCGCGGCCACGGTGAAGGCGTCGGCCGAGGCGGTCACGCCCCGGGCCGTGAGCTCCTCGCCGATCGCCCGGGTCGTGTCGCCGTCCCTGACCTGCACGACGACGTCGCCGTCCCCCGGGCCCGGGTAGTCGGGGGTCGTGAAGAAGGAGCGGTAGACGTACCACCCGCCCCCGGCGATGACACCCACCAGCACGACCGCCGCGAGCACCGCGATGCTCCGCCTGCGCCACCGGCGGCCGCGGCGCTGGTCGTGACGTTCCTGCGCGCGCCGCGCCGCGCGCCCGCCCGCGGTGCCGGCGACGCGTTCCGGCAGGGCCCGGCCGGGGTCGGTGGCTCCCGGGCGGGAGCGGCGGTCGTCCGGGCCGCCCGGCGCAGCGCGACCGGCATCCCGCCCGCCGACGGCACGACCGCCGGCGGGTCCGCCGTCCGACCGGCCCGGCGCGGGACGACCGGCCGCGGATCCGCCGTCCGGCGGCCGGCCCGTCCCGGGACGACCGCCGGCGGGGGCGCCGTCGCCGGACCGCCCGGTGCCGCGACCGGCGGCGGGGTCGCCGCTCCGGACCGGACGGGCGGAGCGGGGCGGGTCGGCGCCGGGACCGCCGGCATCCGGCTGGCCGGCGCGCGTGCGGCCGGCCGCGCGCAGGCGGACGGTCTCCGACTCGACGTCGGGCCGGCCCACTCCGTCGCGGCGCATGACGTCGGAGGGTAACCGGGCCGACCGCTCGGCACATGGGCCGGGCCGGTTCTCGCCCCTCGGCCCCACCTCGCGACGCTCCGCCCCGGCGCGCTCACGCGCGGCCCTCACCCCCGGCGCTGCGCGTCGAGCCAGCCCTGCAGGATCGCCACCGCCGCGACCTGGTCCACGACCGCCCGCTGCCGGCGGGCCTTGCGGCCGCTGTCGCGGAGCTGCCGCTGGGCGACGACAGTGGTCAGCCGCTCGTCGGCGTAGACGACGGGGACCGCCACGGCCGCCGCCAGCAGGTCGCCGAACTCCCTGGCGGCCCGGGCCGCCTGCCCCTCTCCCGCGGCGAGCGTGCGCGGCAGCCCGACGACGATCTCGACGATCCCGTGCTCGTCGACGAGCTCGACGATGCGGCGCACGTCCGCGCCGCCGGCGGCGTCCCGCGCGACGGTCTCCAGCGGGAGCGCCAGCGCGACGTCCGGGTGCGCGATGGCGACGCCGACCCGGACCGACCCGACGTCGATCCCCAGGCGCCGTCCGGGCGTCACCGCCCGGCCAGCTCCCGCCGCAGCGCCTCGATCGCGTCCGCGACCCCGGCGGGCTGCGTGCCGCCGCCCTGCGCGAGGTCCGGCTTGCCCCCGCCGCGGCCGCCGACGGCCGGCGCGAACGCCGGCACCAGCTTCCCGGCCGCGATCCCGGCGTCCCGCGCGGCCGGCGTCGTCGCGACGACGAACGACACCTTCGGGCCGTCCGTGGAGAACAGCGCGACGACGCCGGGGCGCGCCCCCAGCCGGCCCCGGACGTCCGAGGCGAGCGCGCGCAGGTCGTTGCCGCTCACGCCGTCCGGGACGGCGGCGGCGACGAGCGCCGTGCCCCCGACGTCCTGGGCCCCGTCGGCGAGCGCTCCGGCGCTGGACAGCACGGCGTCGGCCCGCACCTTCTCCAGCTCCCGCTCGGCCTGCCGCAGCCGCTCGACGACCCCGCCGATCCGCTCCGGCAGCTCCTCGGGCTTCGCCTTGAACTGCTCGGCGAGCTGGCTGACCAGCACGTGCTCCCTGGCGAGATACCGGAACGCGTCGAGCCCGACGAGTGCCTCCACCCGCCGGACACCGGAGCCGATCGACGCCTCCGAGAGCAACTTGACCAGCCCGAGCTGGCCGGAGCGCCCGACGTGGGTGCCGCCGCACAGCTCGCGGGAGTAGTCGCCGATCTCGACCACGCGCACCCGGTCGCCGTACTTCTCGCCGAACAGGGCCATCGCCCCGATCCGGCGCGCCTCGTCCTGGGAGGTGACGAACGCGCGCACCTCGTGGTCGTTCAGCAGGACGTCGTTGACCTCGTCCTCGACGTCGGCCAGCACGGCAGCGGGCACCGCGCCGGCTGGCGAGGTGAAGTCGAAACGCAGCCGGCCGGGGGCGTTGAGCGAACCGGCCTGGGCCGCGGCGTCGCCGAGGGCCTTGCGCATGCCGGCGTGGACGAGGTGCGTCGCCGAGTGCGACCGCGAGATCGCCGCCCGCCGGCCGGTGTCGACCGCGGCGTGGGCCTGGGCGCCGACCGTGACCTCGCCCTCCCGGACGACGCCGCGGTGCACGACGAGCCCCGCGACCGGCGACTGGGTGTCGGTCACCTCGACGGCGAACCCGTCGCCGCGGATCCATCCGGTGTCGGCCTGCTGGCCGCCGCCCTCGGCGTAGAAGGGGGTGCGGTCGAGGATGACCTCGACGCTCTCCCCCGTGCCCGCGGCGGGCACGCCGACGCCGTCGGCCACCAGGCCGACGACGCGGGACTCCGCGACGAGGTCGGTGTAGCCGAGGAACTCGGTGCCGCCGGACTCGTCGAGCACCGCGCGGTAGGCGCTCCCGTCGTGGTACCCGGTCTTGTGGGCCTGCGCGTCGGCCTTGGCGCGGGCGCGCTGCTCGGCCATCAGCCGGCGGAAGCCCTCCTCGTCGACGGTCAGGCCGGCCTCGGCGGCCATCTCCAGCGTCAGGTCGATCGGGAAGCCGTACGTGTCGTGCAGCTTGAACGCCTGGTCGCCCGCCAGCTGCGTGCCGCCGGCGCTGCGGGTGCCCGCGACCGCGGTGTCGAAGATCCGCGACCCGGCGGTCAGGGTCTGGAGGAACGCCTCCTCCTCCGCGCGCATGACGGCCGCGATCCGCTCGAACTCGGTCGTGAGCTCCGGGTAGGACGGGCTCATCGCGTCCCTGACGACCTCGGCGAACGGCACGAGCACGGGCTCGTGCACGCCCAGCAGCCGGGCCGAGCGGACGATGCGCCGCAGCAACCTGCGCAGCACGTAGCCGCGACCCTCGTTGGACGGCGTCACCCCGTCCCCGATGATCATGACTCCGGACCGCGCGTGGTCGGCGATCACGCGGAAGCGCACGTCGTCCGGGACGGACGCGCCGTAGCGGCGCCCGGAGAACTCCTCGGCCCTGGCGATGACGGGCCGGACCAGGTCCGTCTCGTAGACGTTCTCCACGCCCTGCAGGAGCGTCGCCACGCGCTCGACGCCCATTCCGGTGTCGATGTTCTTGCGCGGCAGCGTCCCGATCGGCGGGTGGCCGTTCTTGGGCGAGAGCTCCCCGCGGACGTCCTGCATGAAGACGAGGTTCCAGATCTCCAGGTAGCGGTCCTCGTCCGCCTCGGGGCCGCCGTCGCGGCCGTGCTGCGCGCCGCGGTCGACGTAGATCTCCGAGCACGGTCCGCCCGGCCCGGGGATGCCCATGTCCCAGTAGTTGTCCTTGCCGCTGCGCCGCTGGATGCGGTCGGCCGGCAGGTAGCGGCGCCACAGGGCGAGCGCCTCGTCGTCGTCGCGGTAGACGGTGGCCCAGATGGTGTCGGGCGCGATGCCGTAGCCGCCGGTGACGAGCTCCCAGGCGAGGTCGATCGCGCCTTCCTTGAAGTAGTCGCCGAAGGAGAAGTTGCCGGCCATCTGGAAGAACGTGTTGTGCCGCGTGGTCTTGCCGACCTCGTCGATGTCGCCCGTGCGCACGCACTTCTGCACGGACGTGGCGCGCGGCCACGGCGCGGGCGCGTCGCCGAGGAAGTACGGCTTGAACTGCACCATGCCCGCGTTGACGAACAGCAGCGTCGGGTCGTCGAGGATCAGCGACGCGCTGGGCACGCGGGTGTGGCCGTTACCGGTGAAGTGGTCGGTGAACCGGCGGATGATCTCGTGGGTCTGCACGGCCTTGCCTTCAAGAGAGACGAGGGACGGGGCACGGGTCGGCAGGCGCCCGTGTGGTGCTCAGGCGCCTGCCCGACGCGCTCGGGGTCGGGGGGTCGGGACCGGGGGGTCGGTCAGCGCCTCGACGACGGTCGGGACGTGGTCGCCGGTGCGGCGCTCGACCATGTCGGTGAGCTCCTGCTCCCGCTCGGCCATGCCGGCGCGGACCTCCGCGCCGAAGGCGCCGAGACCGGCACCCAGCTCGCGCAGGCCGTCGGCGATGTTCGCCCCGATCCCGGCCGGGGTCAGGCTGGCCGCGGCCGCCTGGGCCCGCCGGCTCGCCCACACGCCCGCCGCCAGCCCGACGCCGAGCCAGAAGAGCCGCTTCACCGGCGGGCCCGCCGGCGGCGGCGCCGCGACCGCGTGTCGGCCTCCGCCTTGCCGGCGCGGCGGGCCTTGAGCGCCTTGTTCACGCCGTAGGAGAAGGCGGCGGCGCGGACCAGCGGACCGCCGAGTGTCGCCGTGAACAGCGACGTCAGCACGGACACGTTGCTGGTCACCGCCCGCGCGCTCGACGTGATGCCGTCCACCCGCTCCAGCTGGGTGTTGACCTGGCTCAGGGTGACCTGGGCGTTGTCGAGCAGCGGCGCGCTGCCCTCGTGGGCCTTGCGGATCGCGACGGTGGCCTCGTCGAGCGTGCGACCGAGCTTGATCAGCGGAATCGCGAGCAGCAGGACCAGCACCACGAAGGCGATGGCCGCGACCAACGCGGCGATCTCACCGACCGTCACGACACGCCTCCCTCGGAACCGAAGATGATCGCCGGTCAGGCTACTACCCAGCGGCCTGCCTGCGGGTTCCAGGTGCCGGCGCGGCGCGCCGCCGTCCCGCCCCTCCTGCCGACGGCGGGACTACTCCTCCGCGGTGTCGTCCTCGACCTGCTCGCCGTCGTCCAGCATCGAGCGCAGCCGGCCGAGGGCACGGTGCTGCGTGACCCGCACGGCACCCGGCGTGGATCCCACGGCCTGCGCGGTCTCCTCCGCCGAGAGCCCGACCGCGATCCGCAGCACGAGCACCTCGCGCTGGCGCGCGGTGAGCCGGTGCAGCAGGTGGCCCAGCCGCTCGGTCAGCTCGGCGACCAGCAGCCGCTGCTCCGGGCCGCCCGCCACGACGGGGGCGTCGGGCAGGTCGGCCATCGGGTCGGTCCGGTTGCGGCCGATCGCCCGGAAGGCGTCGGTCACCTTGTGCGCGGCGATGCCGTAGACGAAGGCGCGGAAGGACAGCCCCTTGATCTCGTAGTGGGGCAGCGCACTGATCACCGCGACGCAGACCTCCTGAGCCACGTCGTCGGCCGAGCCGATGACGGCCTCGGCCCGGCCCAGCCGGCCACGGCAGTAGCGCTGCACCATCGGATGGATCTCGGCGAGCAGTCTCTGGCGCGCGTGCCGGTCACCGGCGACGGCGGCGGGCACGAGGCCCTCCAGGACGAGCGTCGCCGGCGAGGCCGGTTCGGCCCCCTTCTCGGACCGGTCGTCGGTCCCACCGAACTCGACCGAACCGTCGAGAGTCGGCGCGCTCACGTGAGACGCTCACAGGCGTCACGGCACATGTCGGGTTCCCCTCCCCTGAGCCGGCGCTCCCCACGCCGACGACATGCCGACATCACGCGCCGGTTCGAGGCCCGGGCGGAGAGGTCTGCATGTTGTGTCGCGGGAAAGGCGGCCCGCACCCGTGCGGAGGGCCCCGCTTCCCCGCCTTTCCCCCGGATGCCACCGTGCCCTGCGGCATCCGATCTGTTTGACGTTCAACCAGTATCTTGGGGGTCGCCCAAGTTGGAGTCAAGCGCAAGTTGGACTACAAATCGGTTACGCTCCGCATGATGGCCGCCCCCGAGGTCCCCCAAGCGGACGATCCCCGCACCCGCGCTGCGCGTACGAAGCGTGACCGTACCCGCCGCGCTCTCCTCGACGCGGCCGACTCCGCCTTCGGCTCGCGCGGGTGGTCGCGGACCCGCATGGAGGACGTCGCGCAGGCCGCCAACGTCAGCCCGGCGACGGCGTACAACCACTTCTCGACCAAGCACGCGCTGCTCGCCCAGGTCTATGCGCCGATCTTCGGCTCGCTCGGCGTGCAGGCGACCGCCGACATCGCCTCCGGGCGCCCCGTCGTCGAGGCGCTGACGGACCAGATCCGGGCACTGACCCGGCGGAGCGCACGGAACCGTGAGCTGACGGCGGCCTTCTGGAGCGCGTCCGTCGACTACGCGATCAAGACCGGCGGCCGGGTCGACCCGGACGACGCCGACGACCCGCGCGTGCTCGCCCCGATCCCGGACCCGCTGCGGCGCCTCGTCGAGCACGGGCAGTCCACCGGCGAGCTCCTCGGCTACCCGCCGGCGGGCGAGGTGAGCGCGCTACTGGTCAACACGATGCTGCTGCGCAGCGTGAACCGGCCGGTCGAGCCTCACGAGGAGACCGCCGAGCTGTTACTCACCGTGTTGTTCGGGATGCTGCGGCCGGATCTGCTCGTCGGCGCCGAGCGGCCGTTCCGCATCGCCCAGTGACCACTCTGTGTGTTCAATATCGCAGTCGCCGACCGTTCGTCGCGCCATATCGACCGCCTGTCCCGAGGACCTCGGCCAGCGCGTCGAGGGCGCCCTCGAGCTCGCTCTCGGTCAGCACCAGCGGCGGCGAGAGCCGGACCGTGCTGCCGTGGGTGTCCTTGACGAGTACGCCCCGCTCGGCGAGCGCCTCGCACACCGCCCGGCCCGTGCCCAGTGCCGGGTCGACGTCGACCCCGGCCCACAGCCCGGCGGCGCGGAACGCGGTGACGCCGTGGCCGACGAGCCCCGCGAGCCGCCGGTGCAACACCGCGCCGAGCGTGCGGGCCCGCTCCAGCAGCGCGCCGTCGGCGAGCAGCGCCACGACGGCCCGGCCGACGGCGCACGCGAGCGGGTTGCCGCCGAACGTGGACCCGTGCTGCCCGGGCTGCAGCACCCCGAGCACGGCGGCGTCGGCGACGACCGCCGAGACCGGCAGCACGCCGCCACCGAGCGCCTTGCCCAGGAGGTAGACGTCGGCGTCCACACCGCCGATGCCGCGGGTGGCCAGCAGGTGCCCGGTGCGGCCCAGCCCCGACTGCACCTCGTCCGCGACGAACAGCACGTTCCGCGCGTCGCACAGCTCCCGCACGCCCGCCAGGTAGCCGGCCGGCGGCACGACGACCCCGGCCTCGCCCTGGATCGGCTCGAGGAGGACGGCCACCGTGTCGGCGGTGACGGCGGCGCGCAGCGCGCCCAGGTCGCCGTAGGGCACGACGTCGAAACCGGGGGTGAAGGGACCGAAGCCGCCGCGCGCGTCCGGGTCGGTGGAGAAGCCGACCACGGTCGTCGTCCGGCCGTGGAAGCCGCCTGCGGCGACGACGATCCGGGCGCGGCCGTCGGGCACGCCCTTCACCTCGTGGCCCCACTTGCGCGCGACCTTGATCCCCGACTCGACGGCCTCGGCGCCGGTGTTCATGGGCAGGATCATCAACCCGCCGGACGGCCGACGCCGCGCTCCGACCGGCGCGCCCGGTCCGGACGACTCGGCGTCCTGTGCGAGCAGCGCAGCCAGCTCCGCGCAGAACGGGCCGAGCTGGTCGTTGCCGAACGCGCGGCTGGTCAGCGTGACCCGGTCGAGCTGGGCGTGGGCCGCGGCGACGAGCGCGGGATGGCGGTGTCCGAAGTTGAGCGCGGAGTACCCGGCGAGGAAGTCCAGGTAGCGGCGGCCCTCCACGTCGGTCACCCAGGCTCCCTCGCCGTGCCCGATCACGACCGGGAGGGGGTGGTAGTTGTGCGCCGAGTACTGCTCGACCAGGCGCGTGTGGTGTGCGGTCGGCGTGTCGACCTGCGGCATCTCGACGAGGGTCACGGGCGCACCTCCAGCGTGCAGCACTTGGGTCCGCCGCCGCCCTTGTGCAGCTCGGACAGGTCGACGGGGACGGGGACGAAGCCGCGCTCGGCGAGCGCGGCGGCGAGGCCGGCCGCGGCGGACGGGAGCACGACGTGGCGCCCGTCGCTGACGGCGTTGAGCCCGAAGGCCGCGGCGTCCTGCGCCGAGGCGACGACGGCATCCGGGAAGCGCTCGCGCAGCGCACTGCGCGACGCGGGGGCGAACGCCTCGGGCAGCCACGCGACCGTCGTCCCGTCGAGGACGGCGACGGCGGTGTCGAGGTGGTAGTAGCGCGGATCGACCAGCTCCAGCGCCAGTACCTCGCGGCCGAGCACCCGGGCGGCCTCCGCGTGCGCGCGGGGGTCGGTCCGGAACCCGTGCCCGGCCAGCAGCAGGTCACCGGCGACGAGGAAGTCGCCCTCGCCCTCGTTGACGAACCGCGGCGTGACGACCCGGCGGAACCCGGCGGCCCGGAACCACCTGCGGTGTGCGGCGGCCTCGCCAGCCCGCTCGGCGTGGCGGAAGCGCGAGCAGAGCACCACGCCGTCGACGACCGTCGCGCCGTTGGCCGCGTACACCATGTCCGGCAGGCCGAGGACGGGCGCGAGCAGGTCGACGCGGTGTCCCAGCTCCCGGTAGACGGCCAGCAGCGCCTCCCACTGGCGGACGGCCAGTGCGGCGTCGACCGGCACGCCCGGGCGCATCCAGGGGTTGATCGCGTAGGTGACGGCGAAGTGGGTCGGCGGGCACATGAGGTAGTGGCGGCGGGTGCCGGTGCGTGGGGCCACCGGGATGGCCGCCGGCGCGGGACCGGGCAGGACGCTGGTCATCGGGGTCGCTCCACGGATCGCGGGCGGCGGCGACGCTGCCGGGGACGTCCATCACGGTAGGAGCGGGTCGTGCGCGCGCCAATCCCGCCACGTTGCCCGTCGCGCGAGGATCGTTGCGCATCCGCGGGGCGCGACGCGGGATCGTTGCGTCCCGGGGTTGCGCGTCACGGGGCGTGCGGGTGCGCCGGGCGCCGCAGCAGGGGGCTGAGCACCAGCACCGACTTGGTCCGCGCCACGAAGGGGGCGGCGCTGATCTGCTCCAGTACCCGCTCGAAGTGCCGCATGTCCGTGGCCAGGATGCGCAGGATCGCGTCGGCCTCGCCCGACACGGTGCTCGCCTCGACGACCTCGGGGAACCGCTTGACGGCCGCGTGGATCGTCTCGGGCGGCGTCCGGGCGCGGCAGTACAGCTCCACGTAGCCCTCCACCGTCCAGCCCAGCGCCCCCGGGTCCAACCGGACGGTGAAGCCGGTGATCGCCCCCTCGGCACGCAGCCGGTCGACCCGCCGCTTGACCGCGGACGCCGACAGGCCGACGCGCCCGCCGATGTCGGCGAAGCTGCGGCGGGCGTCATCGACGAGCAGCGCGACGATCCGTTCGTCGATGTCGTCCAGCGGCACGGCAGTATCTTCCGCTATGTACCGCGTGGATTCCGAAGTCGGCGTCCTGCGCCAGGTCATCCTGCACCGGCCCGGGCTCGAGCTGAAGCGGCTGACCCCGGGCAACAAGGACCGGCTGCTGTTCGACGACGTGCTGTGGGTCGCCCGCGCGCAGGAGGAGCACGACCGGTTCGCGGCGGTGCTCGCCGACCGCGGCGTCGAGGTGCACCTGTTCGGCGAGCTGCTGCGCGCGACGCTGGAGCTGCCGCAGGCGCGTGCCTACGTCCTGGACCACATCTTCGACGACCGCATCTACGGCCCGCTGGCCGTCGACGCCCTGCGGGAGTGCTTCGACGCGCTGGCGGTCGAGACGCTGACCGAGCACCTCGTCGGCGGCATCACCAAGCGGGAGGTGCTCGACCGGATCCCCGAGCCGCGGTCGGTGACCTTCCACGCGCTCGACCCAGACGACTTCGTGCTGGAGCCGCTGCCCAACCACCTGTACACGCGGGACACGTCGGCCTGGATCGGCGGCGGCGTGTCGATCAACAGCATGCGCAAGCAGGCCCGGATGCGCGAGACCGTGCACTACGAGGCGGTCTACCGGTGGCACCCGCTCTTCGCCGACGCGGGCTTCGCCTGCTGGTCGGACGGCTCGCCGAACGGGCCGGCGACGACCGAGGGCGGCGACATGCTCGTGCTGGGCGGCGGCGCGGTGCTGATCGGGATGAGCGAGCGCACGGTGCCCGCCGGCGTGGAGCGGCTCGCCCGGCGGCTGTTCGCCGGTGGCGAGGTGGACCGGATCGTCGCGCTGCGGATGCCGCAGACCCGGGCCCTGATGCACCTCGACACCGTCATGACCATGGTCGACCCGGGCACGTTCACCCAGTACGCGGGGCTGGGCATGCTGCCGGCGTACACGATCCGGCCCGGCGACGGCGAGCACGAGCTCGACGTCACCGACCACCCGCCGGAGCGGATGCACGACGCGATCGCGACGGCGCTGGGCCTGGACTCGATCCGCGTGCTCACCGCCGAGCAGGACGTCCACGCGGCCGAGCGCGAGCAGTGGGACGACGGGTGCAACACGCTGGCGGTCGCGCCCGGTGTCGTCGTGACCTACGAGCGCAACGTCACGACCAACACCTACCTGCGCCGCAACGGCATCGAGGTCCTCGACATCCCGGGCGGCGAGCTGGGCCGGGGTCGCGGCGGGCCGCGCTGCATGAGCTGCCCCATCCAGCGGGACGCCACGTGAGCGGTCCGGTCGACCTGCCCGTCCGCAAGATCACCGACCTGACCGGGCCGGGCCTCACCGACCGCTTCGCCGTCGGCGGCACCGATCTCGGGGCCACCGCTGTCGCACCGGACGGGCGGCTGGTCAGCGTGTTCGGCGACACCTTCGCCCGCGCCGGCGTCGGCGGCCGGGGCTGGCGGGCGCCGGTCGTGCTGTTCGCCGCGCCCGACCGCGTGGCCGACGGCCTGCGCTGGACCGGCTCGGCCGGTCGCGGGCAGCGGGCCCGGCAGGTCGTCCGCTACGTCCACAAGGGCGTCCGCCGGTGGGGGCTGCGGGTCCGGCGGGTCACGACGGTGCTGCCGACCGACGTCATCACGGTGGGCGAGGAGATGTTCCTGCACGTCATGGTGTGCCGCGAGCTGGGCAACGTCCGGTGGACCGAGCTGCACCGCTCCCGCGACAGCGGCGCGACCTGGCGCCCGGCCGGCGTCCGCTGGCGCGCCGACCACCTCGGCGGGCTGTTCCAGATCCTCACGTGGGAGCGCGGCGGCGACGGCTACGTCTACGTCCTGTCCACGGGCTTCCAGCGCGACCATGGTCTCGTCCTGCAGCGCGTGCGCGAGGACCGGCTCACCGACCGCCTCGCGTGGGAGCCGTGGGACGGCCGGGACTGGGTCCCGCCCGGCGGGGCCGGAACGGCCGCGCTCGTGCTGCCCGGCGCCTTCGGTGAGCTGGGCCTGCGGCGCGTCGAGGGCCGGTGGGTGCTCGTCGCCTTCGACGCCGCGCACTACCGGATCGACGTGCGGCTGCCCCCGTCGCCGACGGCGCTGGCCGACGCCCCGTGCGGAACGGTGCTGCACGGGGTGAACTGGCCGGACGAGGACCACGCCGCCGGCCGCGTCGCCCAGCTGTACGGCGGCTACGTCGTCCCCGGCAGCACGCTCGCCGACCTGCACCTGGTCGTCAGCCAGTGGAACACGACGACGAACTGGCCCTACCGCGCGATGCAGTTCGCGACGGACGTGACGCCGCTGCTGCGGTAGCGGGTAGCGGCCGCGCCACCCCCACCCCCCTCGCCATATGGTCACATATGGCCGTTCTGCGGGCCTCGGACGCAGCCATATGTGTCCATATGGCGAGGGTAGGGCGGGAGGGGGGTCAGTCGCCGCGGACGGCGCGGCGCAGCCGGGCCACGCGCTCGCGCAACGTGCGCTCCACGCCCCGTTCGGACGGCACGTAGTAGTCGCGACCGACCAGGTCGTCGGGCGGGTACTGCTGGGAGACGACGGCGTCAGGGGCCTCGTGCGGGTAGACGTAGCCCACGGCGTTCCCGAGCCGGGCCGCGCCGGCGTAGTGCCCGTCGCGCAGGTGCGGCGGCACCGCACCGGTCGCGCCGGCGCGCACGTCGGCCATGGCGGCGTCGATCGCCGTCACCACGGCGTTCGACTTGGGCGCCGTCGCGAGGTGCACGGTGGCCTGGGCGAGCGCGAGCCGGCACTCGGGCAGCCCGACGAGCTGGACGACCTGGGCCGCGGCCGCCGCGGCCTGCAGCGCCGTCGGGTCGGCCAGCCCGACGTCCTCGCTGGCGTGGACCATGAGCCGCCGCGCGATGAACCGCGGGTCCTCCCCCGCGACCAGCATCCGGGCGAGGTAGTGCAGCGCGGCGTCCGGGTCGGACCCGCGGATCGACTTGATGAACGCGCTGATCACGTCGTAGTGCTGGTCGCCCTGCCGGTCGTAGCGGACGGCGGCCTCGGTGACGGCCCGCTCCACGGCCGCGACGTCGACCTCGGGCCGGGGCCCGGTCGCCGTGCCGCCCCCGAGCACGCCGTCGGCGGCGGCCTCCAGCGCCGTCAGCGCCCGCCGGGCGTCGCCGCCGGCCAGGCGCACCAGTGCGGCCTCCGCGTCCGGTGCGACCGTGACCGCGCCGGCCAGCCCGCGCTCGTCCGCGACGGCCCTGCGCAGGAGCGCGCGGACGTCGTCGTCGGTGAGCGGCTCCAGCGTCAGCACCAGCGACCGCGACAGCAGCGGCGACACGATCGAGAACGAGGGGTTCTCCGTCGTCGCGGCGACCAGCAGGACGATCCGGTCCTCGACGGCGCCGAGCAGGGCGTCCTGCTGTGTCCGGGAGAACCGGTGCACCTCGTCGACGAACAGGATGGTCTGGCGGGCGCGCAGCAGCCGGGCCTCGTCGATGACCTGCCGCAGGTCCTTCACGCCCGACGACAGCGCCGAGAGCGCCACGAAGCGCCGGTCGCCCACGCCGGCCAGCAGCCGCGCGATCGTCGTCTTCCCGGTCCCGGGCGGGCCGTAGAGCAGCACGGACGCCGCCGCACCGCCCTCGACCAGCCGGCGCAGCGGCGCGCCGGGCCGCAGGAGGTGCTGCTGGCCGACGACCTCGTCGAGCGTGCGCGGCCGCATCCTGGCGGCGAGCGGCGCGTCCGGCCCACGCGCCGCGACCGGCGACGCTCCCCCGCCCGCGGGCGGCGCGGCCGGCGCGTCGGTGGGCGGCGGCCCGGGGTCGAGGTCGAACAGGCCGTCGGGTTCCACGGCCCCAGCCTGCCACTTCGCCGGAACGGCCCCGCCGTGTCGGGGTGGCGTGGGACCATCGCGACGGACGGAAGGAGGGCCATGACCGCGCTGCTGTCGACGCCGTGGCCGCACGGCCTGCTCACGCTGGACGACTGGGAGGCCCTGCCGCCCTACGACGGGTTTCGCCTCGAACTGGTGGAAGGGGTGGCGACGCCCGTGGCCGCACCGAGGCTCCGGCACCAGATCGTGTCCTCGGCGCTGACCGCCCGGGTGAACCACCAGCTACCGGGTTCGCTCATCGCGGTGTCGGGCGTCGAGGTCGTCGTCGCCGGCGATCCGCCGACCATCCGGGTTCCGGATCTGGTCGTCGCGCCGACCGCGCTGGCCGCAGCCGACCCGCCGCGCCTCGCCGCCGTGGACGTCTCCCTCGCCGTCGAGATCCTCTCCGACGGCACGCGGAAGGTCGACAGCATCCTCAAGTTCGCCGAGTACGCCGAGGCCGGGATCCCGCGGTACTGGATCCTCGACGTCGACGGCCCGGTAACGCTGCTCGCGTACGCGCTGGGCGACGGCGCCTACGAGGTCACGGGCGAGCACCTGGGCACCGCCACGCTCGACGTCGCCGGTCACCCGGTTGAGCTCGACCTGGAGGCGCTGGTCCGCCGCTGATCCCGGCATGTGGGAACTCGCTACCGCATGCCGGAACCGCCGTGCGAGCCTTGCAGCGCCGCACCCGGCCCGTACCCGCCCCCTGTCGATCCAGGGAACCCCCCGATCGACCAGGAGCATTTCATGATCACCCTCTCGCGCCGGCTCGACGCCGTCCGCGGCTCGGCCATCCGCGACCTGCTCACGCTCACCGCCCGCCCCGAGGTGATCAGCCTCGCCGGCGGCCTGCCCGCCGCCGACCTGCTGCCCGTCGAGCGCATCGCCGCGGCGGCCGCCGCCGCGCTCGCCGACCCGGCCACGGCCCAGTACGGGGAGACCGCCGGGCTGCGCCGCCTCCGCGAGGAGATCGCCGCGCACGAGACGGCCCGCTGCGGGCGGCCGGTCCGCGCCGCCGACGTCCTCGTCACGAGCGGCTCCCAGCAGGCGCTCGACCTCGTCGCCCGGGTGACCCTGGATCCCGGCGACGTGGTCGTCGTCGAGGACCCGGCCTACGTCGGCGCGCTGCAGGTGTTCCAGGCCGCGGGCGCGGCGGTGACGGGCGTCCCGCTGGACGCCGGAGGCCTGCGCGTCGACGTGCTCGCCGACCGGCTCGCGACCGGGCCGGCGCCCCGGCTCGTGCACACGGTCTCGAGCTTCCACAACCCGCGCGGGGTGACGCTGGCCCCTGACCGCCGGCAGGCGCTGGCGGAGCTGGCCGAGCGCTACGGCTTCCTCGTGGTCGAGGACGACCCGTACGGCCTGCTGGCCTTCGACGGGCGGCCGCCGCGTCCGGTCGCCGCCCACGGCGAGCGGGTGGTGCGCCTTGGCAGCGCCTCGAAGATCCTCGCCCCGGCGCTGCGGGTGGGCTGGCTCTGCGGACCCCCGGAGGTCGTGGCCGCCGTGGAACGGCTCAAGCAGGCCGCCGACCTGTGCACGTCCTCCCTCACCCAGGCGATCGCGGCCGAGCTGCTCGCGGACGTCCCGTGGCTCGACGCCCACCTCGCCCGCGTCCGGGGGGTCACCGCGGCCCGCGCGCGGGCGTTCACCACCGCGGTCGCGGCCGAGCTGCCCCGCGTCACCTGCTCGACGCCCACCGGCGGCATGTTCTGCTGGCTGGAGTTCCCGCCCGGCACCGACACGACCGCCCTGCTGCGCCGCGCGCTCGACGCGGGCGTCGCCTTCGTCCCCGGTGCCGCGTTCGCCGCCGGCGCCGACCCGGCCGGGGTCCGGGCCGCGGCCCGCTGCTGCTACGCCTCGGTGGACGAGGCCACGCTGGCCGAGGCGGTCGCGCGCCTCGCCCGCTGTGTCGCGGCGGCCGCCGTCTCGTAGGGTCGATCACCGTGCGGCAGATCCTGGAGCTCCTCGAGCGCGACGCCACCCTCACCCCCGACACGCTGGCCACGATGACCGGGCTGCCCGTCGAGGAGGTGCGCGAGCAGATCGCGGCCTGGGAGCGCTCCGGCGCGATCCGCCGGTACAAGGCCGTCGTCGACTGGGACGCCGTCACCGACGACCCGACCCGCGAGACGATCACGGCGTTCATCGACGTCTCGCTCGCGCCCGCGCGCGGCGTCGGCTTCGACGACGTCGCGTACCGCATCGCGCGCTTCGCCGAGGTCCGCAGCGTCTACCTGGTCTCGGGCACCGAGGACCTGCGCTGCACGGTGACCGGCACGACCATCCGTTCGGTGTCGGACTTCGTGTCCCAGAAGCTGTCGACGATCGACCGCGTCCGCGCGACCGCCACCCACTTCGTCCTCAAGACCTACAAGCGCGACGGCGACGCGTTCGAGGCGGCCGAGCCCGACCACCGGCTGCCGGTCACGCCCTGACCACCAGCAGCCCGTGCCGCCGACGGCGCGGCCGCAGCGCGGTCGAGCCGCGGACCGGGGACTCCCGGCGAGATCCGCCACGTCGGGGTGGTCGAGCTGCCGGAGACCACCGGGGCACCGGCGCCCGCGGCGCCGTAGGGTCCGATGCGTGGTCAAGCCGCTCAACGCCGTGATCGCCGGGTGCCCGCCGTCGGGCATCCGGCGGTTCTTCGACATCGCCGCCGAGCGCGACGACGTCATCTCGCTCGGGGTCGGCGAGCCCGACTTCGTCACGCCGTGGCGCGTGCGGGAGGCCGGCATCTGGGCGCTCGAGCACGGCTACACGACCTACACCTCGAACGCCGGCCTGCCGCGGCTGCGCGAGCTCATCTGCGCCGACCACGCCAGGCGCTACGGCACCGGGTACTCCCCCGCGGACCAGTGCCTGATCACGACCGGGGTGTCGGAGGGCCTGGACCTCGCGCTGCGGGTGCTGCTCGACCCGGGGGACGAGGTGGTCGTCCCGGAGCCGTGCTACGTCGCGTACGAGCCGTGCGTCTCCTTCGCGGGCGGCACCCCGGTCGGCGTCGCGACGCGCTGGGAGGACGGGTTCGCCGTCGACGCCGACGCGGTCGCGGCCGCGGTCACACCGCGCACCAAGGCGATCCTGCTCGGCTCGCCCGCCAACCCGACCGGCGCGGTCCAGCCGCGGGCCGCGCTGGAGGCGCTCGTCCGGGTCGCCGAGGCGCACGACCTCTACCTCGTCTCCGACGAGATCTACGACCGGCTGACCTACGACGCGGTCCACGTCAGCCTCGGCGCGCTGGCCCCGGACCGGACGGTCGTCCTTGGCGGGTTCTCGAAGTCGCACGCGATGACGGGCTGGCGGGTCGGCTGGATCTGCGCGCCGCGGGCCGTCGCCGAGCTGTGCGTGCGGGTGCACCAGTACACGATGCTGTGCGCGCCGCACGTCTCCCAGCTCGCGGCCGTCGAGGCGCTCGTCGCGGCCGACGACGACGTCGAGGCGATGGTCGCCGACTACGACCGGCGCCGGCGGGTGTTCGTCAAGGGCCTGCGCGAGATCGGGCTGGACTGCCCGGAGCCCGGCGGCGCGTTCTACGCCTTCCCGTCGATCCGCAGCGCGGGCATGGACTCCGAGACGTTCGCCGAGAAGCTCCTCCACGCCGAGGGCGTCGCGGTCGTGCCGGGCAACGTGTTCGGCCCGTCGGGTGAAGGTCACGTGCGCTGCTCGTACGCGACTGCGCTGCCCCTGCTGGAGGAGGCGTTGGTCCGGATCGAGCGCTTCCTACGGTCGGACAGGCAGTAGTCGGAGGTCAACGCACCGTGCTGTTCGCCGTCCTGTGACCTGCCCGTAACCTGGCACCTCCAGTCTCGGGCGCATGGAGTCGCACACCTGCCCTCTCTGCGCTCTCGACCGCACGGCCGCCGACATGGCCGGGCTCGCCTGGAGCAGCCAGCACGAGCCGGACGGCTCGATCACCTGGATCTGCCCGACGTGCACCCGCGCGCAGCTGTGGCTGATCGAGGCCGGCCTCGAGATCGCCACCCCGCACGCACCGGCCGCGGCGCTGCCGCGCGCCGCCTGAGCACCGGGGCCGGCCCGCGGGCCGCGCGGCGCGGTGCCCCGCGCCGGGCGACCCGGCCGGCCCTCCGTCACCGACGGGCGTCGAGCCTGCCCGCCGACAGCCGCGCGAGCGCGCCGCGGCGGGCCACGGCCAGCACGAGCACCGCGGCGACGACGATCCCCACGAGGTTGGTCCCGAGCTGCCCGATCGAGCTCGCGGCCTGGGCCCACCGCCCCTCGACGGCGGCCACCGCCGCGAAGCCCGCCGCCGGGACCGTGGTCACCGAGATGAAGACGCCCACCAGGGTCGCCGACTTCGCCGAGGTCAGGGCGAGCATCCCGGCCGCGCCCGCCAGCAGGGCGACGATCAGCGAGAACCAGCCGACCTGGTAGATGAAGTCGACCTGGCGGCCGGGAGCGAGGTCGCCCGTCGTCAGCAGCCCGACCGCACCGAACAGCACGGCCGCGAGCGCGGTCACGAGCATCGCCAGCGGGAACCCGACCACCAGCGCGAGCGCGCCCCGGCGGACGAGGTCACCCCGGCGCAGCACGGTGCCGACCGCGATCGCCGCGAGCGGCCCGAACTCGGGACCGAGCACCATCGCGCCCACGACCGTGACCGGCGAGTTCGTCACGGCACCGATCGCCGCGAGCAGGCACGCGATGGTGAGGAACGACTGGAAGCTCACCGAGATCCGGGAGTCCTCGCCCGTGCGGGCGATCAGCTCGTCCCAGATGACCGCGTCGGAGGGGTCGCCGGGGACGGCCGCCTCGGCGGCGTCGGCCGCGTCCGACACGACGGTGTCGAGCGCCTCGAGGGTGATGCCCCCGGTGTGCCGCACGCCCTGCCCGTCGAGCGCGTCGAGGACGCGGTCGACGGCCTCGCGCGTGATGTCGGCCTCGACCACGTCACCGGCGGGTTCGACGGAGGCACCGTCGAGGACCACGACGTGGGTGGCGCCCTCCTCGTCGAGCAGCAGCTGCCGGACGGCGTCGGTCTCACTGGGCGGGCAGAGCACCCGCAGGTGCATCATCGCCGGTCGGAGCGCCGGGACGGGCGACGGCGGCCCGGCTCGCGGCCGGCCGTCGCCTGTCCGCCGGCGCAGTCGCGGGTCCGCCTCACACGCCGAGGCTAGCGGCCGGTGCCGGCGGTCCCGCCGGGGCGCGCCGCGCGGCGGCCGGCCCCCGGCGCCGGGCCGCCCGACCACGGGACCACCCGCGCGCGGCCCGGCGGTCTGGTCACGGCCCGGAACCGACGGCGCCCGGGGCCCGGAGCCCGTCGACGACACCGCGGGCGATGACGGGTCCGAGGTCGCGGCCCCGGCGCACCAACCACGGCACGCCCCGCACGACCAGCCACGCCGCCCGGTGCGCTGCCGCAACCTCGCGCCCACCCGCGCACGCCGGCCCCACCGGCGCCGGCACGGCGAGTCCCGCGCCGGCCAGCGCGTCTGCCGTCGCTGCCGCCAGCAGGCGGTGTCCCAGCTCGTAGGGATGGAGGCGGTCGATCGCCCACGCGGCGCGGTCGTAGGCGCCCGGCAGCGCGTCGAGGTCCACGAGCGAGACGCCGGCCGTCCCGCTCGCCGCCACGAGGTCGACGGCGGCGCCACGCGCCTCGACGCGGCGGCGCAGCGCGCGGGCGAGCGGCGCGGGCAGGCGGAACACGCGCGCGTGGTCGTGGAAGCGGACCGGGACGACGTGGGCCCCGACCGCGCGCAGCGCGTCCACCGTCGCGGCGTAGTCGGCGCCCACCGGGAACCCGCGCCAGCCGCCCCGGGAGCGGGGTCGACCAGCCCCACCGGCGTCGAGTCCCCGAGCGTCGCCAGCACGGAGACGCTGCGTGGGACCACAGGGACGGCTGGCGGCGCGTTCACGCCGCGACGATCACCCTCTCAGGCGTGCGCAGCGTGACGTGACACGGTCGGCCGGGGGAAGATCACGCGGCCGTGCGGAACGCCGGGTACATGGGCAGGAGGCCCGGCGCGTCCGGGAACCGCTTGCCGAGCGCCTCGGCGACGGCCACGCCCAGCTCCGCGCTGCCGTCCCGGCCCGCCGCACTGGCCCGCTCGGCCAGATCGGACCAGTAGTGCGCCAGCGCGGTGCTGATCCGCGGCGAGCGGGTCACGTCCGGCCCGATCGGCTGGTCCCGCACGCGCAACCGGGGCAGCCACCACCAGCTGCACAGCCACACCCACACGAGCTGCGCGTCGAGCAGCAGCGACGCGACCACCTCGGGCTCGTCGAGGTCGGGCCACACCGGGGCCACCTCGCTGCGCCAGGCCTCCAGCATCGCGTCGGCCAGGCCGGCCGGCAGCGCGAACGCCGCCTCGCAGCCGGGGAACGGCATGCGCACGTAGGCGGCGTCGAGCGCGACGTCGCGGAAGCATCCCCACTCGAAGTCGACGAAGCGGACGCCGCGGCTCGTCACGAGGTTGTTGTCCGGGCAGGTCTCGAACGGGCTGAACGCGCGGTGGCGGGTGCCGCCCAGCAGGCGGGCGGTGTCGTGCGCCTCCTGGACGGCCGCGGCCGGCACCACGACGTCCAGCTCGTCGGCCAGCAGCGTCGCCACCCCGGCGAACGCCGCGCGCGCCTCGTCCGACAGCGGGTCGCGCCACGACCGCTCGCCCAGCCGGCGCAGCAGCGCGCCGAAGTCGTTCTCGCGGCCGGCGGTCGCCGCCTGCATCCGGCCCAGGCCGCGGGCCCAGCTGAGCAGGCAGCGCCGCGCCGCGGCCGCGTCGGGCCCGAAGAGCTTGTCGGCGAGGGTCGAGCTGCGCCCGAGGTCCTCCAGCACCAGCAGGCGCGCTTCGGGGTCGTGCGCGATGAGCACCGGGCTGGGCCGCGCGTCGCTCGGCAGCGCGGTGAACAGCTGGCAGCTGGCCACCTCGAACCGGAACGGGTCGTGGCGGCCGGGCTCCGTCGGCTCCAGGTAGTGCTTGACGACGAGCGAGCGCGGCAGCGAGAAGGGGTTGCGCGCGACGCGCGCCCTCGCCACGACGGAGCGCCGGCTGCCGCCGAGGTCCTCGGGGTCGGCCAGGACGACCGCGGCCCCCGCGCGGCGGCTGAGCAGGCGCTCGGCCGCCGCCAGCGCGCCGAGCACCGGCCTCGGGAAGCGCGCGAGGTCGTCGTCCACCATCGCCGTCGACACTACCGCTCGGCCACCCCCGCGGGGGTCTCGTGATCGGCGCGGTCAGGCGGAGCCGTCCGGCTTCGCGTCGACCCCGGCCTCCTTGCGCTGCTCGGGGGTGATCGCGGCGGGCGCCCCGGTCAGCGGGTCGTAGCCGCCGCCGGTCTTCGGGAACGCGATGACCTCGCGGATCGAGTCGACGCCGGAGAGCAGCGCGCAGATCCGGTCCCAGCCGAACGCGATGCCGCCGTGCGGCGGCGGCCCGTAGGCGAACGCGTCGAGCAGGAAGCCGAACTTCTCCTTCGCCTCCCCCTCGCCGAGCCCCATCACCTCGAACACCCGCTTCTGGACGTCCGCGCGGTGGATACGGATGGACCCGCCGCCGATCTCGTTGCCGTTGCAGACGATGTCGTAGGCGTAGGCCAGCGCCGCGCCGGGGTCGGAGTCGAACTTGTCGATCCAGTCCGCGTTGGGCGAGGTGAACGCGTGGTGCAGCGCGGTCCACTGGCCGTGCCCGACCGCGACGTCGTCGGTGTCGGCGACGGCCTCGAACATGGGCGCGTCGACGATCCACACGAACGACCACGTCGACTCGTCGAGCTGGCCCGTGCGGCGGGCGATCTCGCTCCTGGCCGCGCCCAGCAGGGCCCGTGCCTCGGTGGGCCGGCCGGCGGCGAAGAAGATGCAGTCGCCCGGCGCGGCCCCGACGGCGTCCGCCAGGCCGTCGCGCTCGGCTGCGGAGAGGTTCTTGACGACCGGGCCGCGCTCGTCGAGCGTGCCGTCGTCGCCGACGAGCACGTAGGCGAGACCCCGGGCGCCGCGCTGTTTCGCCCACTCCTGCCAGGCGTCGAGGGTCCGCCGCGGCTGGGACGCGCCGCCCGCCATCACGACCGCGCCGACGTAGGGGTTCTGGAACACGCGGAACTGCGTGTCGGCGAAGTAGCCGGTCAGGTCGGTGAGCTCGATGCCGAAGCGCAGGTCGGGCTTGTCCGAGCCGAAGCGGTCCATCGCCTCCGCGTAGCTCATCCGCGGGATCGGCGTGGCGATCTCGTAGCCGACGAGCGCCCACAGCGCGACGAGGACCTCCTCCGCGAGCGCGATGACGTCGTCCTGCTCGACGAAGCTCATCTCGATGTCGAGCTGGGTGAACTCGGGCTGGCGGTCGGCCCGGAAGTCCTCGTCGCGGTAGCAGCGGGCGATCTGGAAGTAGCGCTCCAGGCCACCGACCATCAGCAGCTGCTTGAACAGCTGCGGGCTCTGCGGCAGGGCGTACCAGTTCCCGGGCCGCAGCCGGGCCGGGACGAGGAAGTCGCGGGCGCCCTCCGGGGTCGAGCGGGTCAGCGTGGGCGTCTCGACCTCGACGAACTCGCGGCGCAGCAGCACCTCGCGCGCCGCCTGGTTGACGGCGCTGCGCAGCCGCATGGCGGCCGCCGGGCCGGGCCGGCGCAGGTCGAGGTAGCGGTGCCGCAACCGCACGTCCTCCCCCACCTCGGCGTGCTCGTCGACCGGGAACGGCAGGGGCGCGGACTCGGAGAGCACCGTGAGGTCGGTGACCGTGACCTCGATCGCGCCGGTGGGCAGCTCGGGGTTCTCGTTGCCCTCCGGGCGCTCCACGACCTCGCCCGTGACCTGGACGCAGAACTCCGACCGCAGCCGGTGCGCCCGCTGCGCCATCTCACCCTCGCGGAACACGACCTGGGCGGTGCCCGACGCGTCGCGCATGTCGATGAAGATGACCCCGCCGTGATCGCGACGCCGCGCCACCCAGCCGGCGAGGGTCACGGTCTGTCCGACGTCTTCGGCACGGAGCGTGCCGGCGGGGTGGCTGCGCATCACGACGACGAGGCTATCCGGGCCACCCCGGGCGCCAGCCACCAGGTTTCCGCCCGTGGCCCGCTCCCGCTCGCCGCCGTGACCCGCTCTCACCCGCGCCGTCACAGCAGCGCGAGCTGCTCGCCCCCGGCCGCGTCCGGCCCGTCGGCCGACCCCGGGCGCGGCGCGGGCGGCGACCGGCCGCGCAGGGGTGCGACCGCGTCGGCGAGCCCGTGCCGGCGCAGGAGCGGCGCGACCCGCTCGGCCAGCCGTCGCCGGTAGGCGGGGTCGACGTAGGCGCCGCGCCGGTAGAGCTGTGCGTAGGGCTCGACCAGCTCGGGACGGGCGCGTTCCAGCCACTGCAGGAACCACTCGCGGGTGCCGCGCCGCAGGTGCAGGGCCATGACGCTGGCCCCGGTCGCGCCCGCGCCGGCCACCCGCGCCAGCAGGGCGTCGAGCGCCTCGGGCGAGTCCGTCAGCAACGGCAGCACCGGCGCCACCAGCACCCCGCACGGCAACCCTGCGTCGCGGATCCGGCGGACCAGGTCGAGCCGCGCCGCCGGCGTCGGCGTGCCCGGCTCCAGCCCGGCGTGCAGGGCGCGGTCGAGCAGAGCGACCGAGACCCCCGTCGACACCGGGACGTCCCGGGCCGCGGCCGCGATCTCGGGCAGGTCCCTGGCCAGCACCGTGCCCTTGGTCAGGATCGAGAACGGGGTGCCCCACCGGGCCAGCGCCGCGACGATCCCGGGCATGAGCCGGTAGCGGCCCTCGGCCCGCTGGTAGGGGTCGGTGTTGGTGCCCATCGCGACGGGCTCCCCGGTCCACCGCGGCGACCGCAGCTCCCGCTCGAGGACCCGGGCCACGTTGACCTTCACCACGATCTGGCTGTCGAAGTCGTGTCCGGCGTCGAGGTCGAGGTAGGTATGGGTGTTGCGTGCGAAGCAGTTGTGGCTGACCACGCCCTCGGCGACGAAGTCGCCGGTGCCGGTCGTGATGTCGAACATCTCCTGCTCGCGCCCGAGCGGGCGGACGGACGTGACCCGCAGCCCCGGCGAACCCGCGACGACCGCGCCGGCCAGCCGCCGGCGGCGCGTGACCGCGGGGTCTGCGCGGGCCAGCAGCCGCTGCAACGGCGCGGGGCCGCCGACCAGCAGCACGGCCCGCACCCCTGCCGGGCGCGCCGCGACGGCGAAGGCGAAGCCGAGCCGGTGCAGCGCGCCGGCGGCGCGACCGACGACCTCCTCGTCCCGGTGCTCGATCGAGAGCTCACCGTGCTCGACGACGCCGCAGGCGTCGATCAGCCCGGCGAGGAAGCCGGCGCACCAGTCGTCGTCCGGCCGGTCGGGCCAGGCGGTGACGGGCCGGGCGGGGGCGAGGGGCACGCGGGCGATGCGGCCCGGCTCGGCCCGGACCAGCGTCGTCCCGGCGGGCACGGACGGACCACCAGGCAGCGGGCCGCCCAGCACCGGGCCGCCCGGCACCGGGCCACCCGGCACGGGGCCGCCCGGGAACGGGCCGGCCGGGAACGGGCCGCCCTGTGTCGGCCCACCGGGCACCGGGCCACCCGGCGCCGTGCCAACCGGTGCGGGGCCATCCAGTGCCGGGTCACCTAGTGCCGGCCCACCTGGCACCGGCCCACCTGGCACCGGGCCAACCGGTGCCGGGCCAACCGGTGCCGGGCCGAGCCACCGGTGCCGGGCCAACCGGTGCCGGGCCACCGGCGCCGGCGGGCCCCGTCGCGGGTCGTCCCCGCCTCGCACCGGCGGCCCGCAGGGTCGCCAGCAGGTGGTGCGCCCGGCCCAACGCCTCCAGGGCGAGGCGGTCCGAGGGGAAGTCCGGCCCGTCGCCGCGCACCACCCCGCACAGGTAGCCGCGGCGGTAGGCCGGCGTCGGCGGTCGCGGCGACGGGTCCGCGGCGGGGCCGGGGCCCAGCAGCGCCGAGCCGGGCCGCAGGTGCGGGCGCCGCCCCGACCGGCACCAGCCGCCCGTGACGTGCCGCCAGCCCGCGTCGGTGAGGAAGCGGTGCTCGCCGCTCGTGACCAGCTCCGTGCCGTCGGCCAGCCGCAGCGCGTGGGCAGGGCGGCGCGTCGACCAGTGCGCGAGCACCCGGGTGGGCACGTACCGGCGGACGCCATCGACCACCTCCGTGCCGAGCACGACGTCGCCGACCGCCAGCTCCGCGATCGGCCGGGTGCGGCCGTCGGGCAGCAGCACGCGCGTCGGCCCGGCCAGGCAGTACACGCAGGCGTGGGAGCAGCCGCGATAGGGGTTCACCGTCCATCGGAACGGCACGGCCGAGACGTCCGGCACGCGGTTCAGCGCCGACCGGGCCTCCACCTCGTGGAAGACCGTGCCGGCGAACTCGGGCGTCCGGACCGAGCGCAGCAGGCCGCGCAGCCCGGGCAGCGCCGCATCGTCGCCGATCCCGTCGTCCCGCACCTGTTGCCCGTTCCACCGCACCTGGGTAGTCGAACACAAGTTCGAACCGTGGGCAAGTCACAATCGCGGGATGCCCCCGCAGGCGGCCGAGCCTCCCCGCCGCCGGCCCGCCCGGCCGGCCCCCGCCGCGACCGACACCGCCGGCGACCGTCGCGGACCGGCCGGCCCCCGCGCCGGCCGGGCAGCCGGGTCCGCCCCTTCTGGGGGCCGGCACCACCGGGCCGGGTGGCCCGACGACCCCACGGGCCCCCTCGCCATGGCCGCCGCTCCGACGGCTCCACCCGGCGCTGCACCCGCCCCGGCGCCAGCCGGGACCCGCACCCCGACCCGCCGCGGGGACGAGAGCGGAGCCGGGCCCGGGGATGGGCAGCGCCTCGCGCACCGCCCGGGGCACGGCCTCGGGCACGGCCATGGACACGGACACGGGCCCGCCGACCCGGCCGGCCGGCGCGTCCGCGTCCTGCTCGCCGCACTGCTGGGGCCCTGCCTGCTCGCTGCGCTGGTCGGCCTGGTCCTGCTGTGGCCGACCACGCCGGCGCCGCGAGCGGGCGCCGGCGGCACCCCGCAGCCGGTCGCCGCCCAGGTCGTCCAGACCCTGTCGACGCGCTGCGACGCGGCCGCGCCCACCCCGTCGCCTGCCCGACCGCAAGCCACCGGGCAGTGCGTCGCCGTCACCGTGCACATGACCGACGGCCCGCGGGCCGGCCACGACCTCGTCCAGGTGGTGCCGATCGAACCGGGCACCCCGCGCTTCGCGATCGGCGACGCCGTCGTGCTCGGCTGGTCCGGCGGCAACCCCGACGACCCCGGCTCGTACCAGATCGTCGACTTCCAGCGCGGCGGGCCGCTGTGGTGGCTCGCCGGCCTGTTCGCGCTCGCCGTCCTGGCGCTCGGCCGCTGGCGAGGCCTCGCCGCGCTGGCGGCCCTCGGCCTGAGCTTCGTCGTGCTCGTGCTGTTCGTCCTGCCGGCGATCCTGGCGGGCCGCGACCCGCTCTGGGTCGCCGTCGTCGGCTCCTGCCTGATCATGTTCGCGGTGCTCTACCTCAGCCACGGCCCGTCGGCGCGCACGTCGACGGCCGTGCTGGGGACGCTGGTCTCGCTGCTGCTCATCGGCGTTCTCGGCTCGACCTTCACCGCGCTCGCCCGGCTGACCGGGCTAGACGACACCACCGACAACCTCATCGCCGCCCTCGGCGTGCCGGTCGACGCGCGCGGGCTGCTCCTGGCCGGCGTGGTCATCGGCGCCCTCGGCGTGCTCGACGACGTGACGGTCACCCAGACCAGCGCCGTCTGGGAGCTGCACCGCGCCGACCCGGCGATGGGCGCCCGCGCGCTGTTCGCGGCGGGCATGCGGATCGGCCGAGACCACGTGTCGTCGGCGGTCAACACCCTCGTGCTCGCCTACGCCGGCGCCGCGCTGCCGCTGTTGTTGACCTTCAGCATCTCCGGTCGCGGCCTCGGCGACGTCCTGACCAGCCAGGACGTGGCGACGGAGATCGTGCGGACGCTGGTGGGCAGCATCGGGCTCGTCGCGTCCGTCCCGGTCACGACGGGGTTGGCCGCGGTCGTGGCCCGCCGCGAGGCGCCGCCGGCCTGACGGCGAGCAGGCTCGCCTCGCCGTCGCCCTCGCGATGGGCCAGCACGTCCAGTGCGCCGAACGCCTCCAGCAGCTCGCCCGCAGGGGCGCGGAAGGGACCCGGAACCTCGCCGACCTCCGAGAGCACCGTCACCGCCAGCAGGCCGCCGGGAGCCAGCCGCGCCGCCAGCTCGGGATAGAGCGCCGGGTCCCGGAACCGCTGGCAGACGACGAAGGCGTACGGGCCGCCCGGTGGCAGGCCGCGGTCGAGGTCGTGCTCGATCCAGGTGACGGAGGGCTCGGCGGCCGCGCCGGCGGCCAGCGCGACGGGCGAGACGTCGACCGCGTCGACCGACAGTCCGCGGCGGGCCAGCCAGATCGCGACCGCTCCGCGGCCGCAGGCCACGTCGAGCGCCCGGCCCGACCGCGGCACCAGCTCCTCCCGGCCGCGCAGCACGTCCGGCGGCATCGGCGCGACGTCGACGGCGGCGCCGTACCGGGCGTCCCACCGGGCCCGGTCCTGCCCGCTCACGAGCCGGACAGCCGCCCGCCGAGATCGGCGACCACCGCGTCGAGGGCCACCGGCTCCTGGTCGCCGGACGCGAGGTCCTTCACCCCGACCGTCCCGGCCTCGAGGTCGCGGTCGCCCAGCACGAGCGCGTAGCGGGCGCCCGAGCGGTCGGCCGCCTTCATCGCGCCCTTGAGCCCCCGCCCGCCGTAGGCGACGTCCACCGCCACCCCGGCCCGTCGCAGCTCCCCGGCCAGCACCACCATCCGCCGCTTCGCCGCGTCTCCCAGCGGCACCCCGAAGACCGCGCACCGGGCCTCCGACCAGGGCGCGACGTCCTCGGCGCGGCAGGCAAGCAACGTCCGGTCGACGCCGATCCCGTAGCCGACGCCGCCCAGCGCGGCACCGCCCAGCGTCGCCATGAGGCCGTCGTAGCGGCCGCCGCCCCCGATGCCGGACTGGGCGCCGAGCCCGTCGTGGACGAACTCGAAGGTCGTCTTCGTGTAGTAGTCCAGCCCGCGCACCATCCGCGGGTTCTCGACGTAGGCGACGCCCAGGTCGTCGAGGTGGGCGAGCACCGCGGCGTGATGCTCGGCGGAAGCGGCCGAGAGGTGGTCGCGCAGCAGCGGGGCGTCGGCGAGCAGCGCCCGGACGTCGGGCCGC
The DNA here is from genome assembly GCA_963728105.1 of uncultured Actinomycetota bacterium. Taxonomy (GTDB): domain Bacteria; phylum Actinomycetota; class Actinomycetes; order Mycobacteriales; family Pseudonocardiaceae; genus Pseudonocardia. The sequence continues at coordinate 71,381 of CAVSJZ010000031.1, forward strand.
TTGTCGTCGAGCACCCGCAGCGGGTTGAGCCGTGCGCGCTCGCGCGTGGCCACGTCGAGCGGCAGCCCGGCGAGGAACTCCTGCAGCCGCTCGCGGTAGGCGGGCCGGCACTCGGCGTCGCCCAGCGACGTGATCTCCAGCCGGTAGCCCCGCAGCCCCAGCGCCCGGAACCCCTCGTCCGCGATCGCGATGACCTCGGCGTCCAGTGCCGGGTCGTCGACCCCGATCGCCTCGACGCCGACCTGCTGCAGCTGCCGGTAGCGGCCCGCCTGCGGGCGCTCGTAGCGGAAGAACGGCCCGGCGTAGCGCAGCTTCACGGGCAGGCCCGCGCGGTCGAGCCCGTGCTCGATCACCGCCCGGACGACGCCCGCGGTGCCCTCCGGCCGCAGCGTGACCGAGCGGTCCCCGCGGTCGGTGAACGTGTACATCTCCTTGGACACGACGTCGGTGGACTCGCCGACGCCGCGGGCGTACAGCCCGGTGTCCTCGAAGACCGGCAGCTCGACCAGCCCGTAGCCGGCGCGGGCCGCGGCCGCCACGAGCGTGTCGCGCACGTGCTCGAACGCCGCGGAGTCCGGCGGGACGTAGTCGGGGACGCCCTTGGGCGCGGCGAACGGCGTCACCTTCTGGGCGGGACCGGCCTCCACCGCCGTCACAGCCCCCGTCCCCGCACCCGGGCGCCCGGCTCCAGGTCGGCGAGGAACGGGTTGGACGCCCGCTCCCTCCCGATCGTCGTCGCCGGCCCGTGGCCCGGCAGGACGATCGTGGCGTCGTCGCGGGTCAGCAGCTTGTCGCGCAGGCTCGCGAGCATCTGCGCGTGGTCGCCGCCGGGCAGGTCGGTCCGGCCGATGGACCCGGCGAAGAGCGTGTCGCCGGCGAGGACCACCTCGGTCCCGTCGTCGGCCGGGGTCGTGAACACGACCGAGCCCCGGGTGTGGCCCGGCGTGTGGTCGACCCGCAGCGCCAGACCGGCGAGCTGGAGCGGGGCCCCGTCGTCGAGCGGGCGGACCTCCCGCGGCTCGCGCACGGCGATGCGGCCGCCGAAGAACGCGACCGCGTCCGGCGACAGGCCCTTGAGGGGGTCGGCGAGCATCTCGCGGTCCTCGGGGTGCAGGTAGGCGGGTACGTCGTGACCGTCGCACACCGGCGCGACGCTGAACGTGTGGTCGAAGTGGCCGTGGGTGAGCAGGACGGCGACCGGTGTCAGCCGGTGCTCCGCCAGCAACGCCTCCAGGTCGTCGACCGCGTCCTGGCCGGGGTCGACGATCACGCACGCCTCCCCCGCCGCGGGCGCGACGACGTAGCAGTTGGTCTGGAACGCCCCGGCGGGGAACCCTGCGACGAGCACGGAACCAGCCTAGGCCCGGCCCGCAGGGAGTTCTCAGGAACGGTCGATATCCTCGCCCGCGATCAGGACGGGAGCAGCGGTGGCGACGAACCAGATGCGTCGGGAGGCGGCGAAGCGCAAGCTCGCTCGCCAGCAGGAGCGGCGGGCGGCGAGGGCACGGAAGCGACGGCAGGTCACCGTGATCAGCTCGGTGGTGGCCGTCGTCGTGGTCGTCGGGGCGGTCCTCGCGCTGACCATGCTCAACAGCGCCGGCAGCACGCCTCCCGCCAGCGACGCCGCGGCGACCCCGAGCGCCGCGCCCCCGTCACAGGCTGCCGAGACGCCGCCGTCGATCCCGACGGCGCTGGCCCCGCTGCCGAAGCGCGCGACGCCCCTGCCGGCGACGGTCAGCTGCGCCTACCCTGCGCAGGGCCAGGCGGCCCGCCCGGTCAAGACCCCGCCGACGGCGGACGTCAGCGCGCGCGGCACTGTCGGGCTGACGCTGCAGACCACCGCCGGTGTGATCCCGCTGACGCTGGACCGCGGCCTCGCGCCCTGCACGGTCAACAGCATGGTGAGCCTCGCGAAGCAGGGCTACTTCGACAAGACCGACTGCCACCGGCTCACCACCCAGCCCGGTCTGCAGGTCCTGCAGTGCGGCGACCCGACCGGCAGCGGGACCGGCGGCCCCGGCTACACGATCCCCGACGAGGTCGCGCCCGGCACCACGTACGGCCGCGGCCTGCTGGCCATGGCCAACACCGGCCAGCCCAACACCGGCGGCAGCCAGTTCTTCATGATCTACGGCGACGCGCAGCTGCCGCCGCAGTACACGGTGTTCGGCACGATCGGCGCTCCCGGGCTGCAGGTGCTCGACGCCGTCGCGAAGAAGGGCGACGACGGCTCGATGAACTCCAGCGCGGGCGGCGGGAAGCCGGTCGAGCCGGTGACGATCACGAAGGCGCAGGTGGGGTGAGCCGGGCCGGCGGGCGGGGCGGCGCAGCCGGACCCTGGCACGGTCGACCCGGCACAGCCGGCAGGGCGGCCGCGCAGGCGCCGCGACGCCGGTGCGAACGCCAGAACGACGGTGCCAACGCCCAGGGCGGCGACACCGCCGACCCGACCGTGACCACACCGCCCGCCGCCCCCCAGCTCGCACCGTCGTCCCCGGGCGGCACCGCCGTCGAGGCGGCCACACCGGCGCCGCGACAGCGGTGCGAGCGCCAGAACGACGGTGCCAAGGCCCCGGGGACAACAGTGCGAACGGTTAGGGGCGACACCCGCCGGTCCGGCGGCGACCACACAGCCCGCCGCCCCCCAGCTCGCACCGCCGGCCCCGCACCGCACCACCGCCGAGGCGGCCACACCGGCACCGCACCACCGGTGCGAGCGGCGGTGCTGCCGGGGCCTGCGAAGCCCAGGTCCGGTGCGGACCGTCAGCCCGCGCTGGTCAGCCGGTAGACGTCGTAGACGCCCTCGACGTTGCGCACGGCCGACAGCACGTGCCCCAGGTGCTTCGGGTCGCCCATCTCGAAGGTGAACCGCGACACCGCGACGCGGTCCTTCGAGGTCGCCACGGTCGCCGACAGGATGTTGACCTTCTCGTCGGCCAGCACCTTCGTGATGTCGGACAGGAGCCGGTGCCGGTCGAGCGCCTCGGCCTGGATCGACACGAGGAACACCGAGCCCGGCGAGACCGACCAGGCGACGTCGACCAGCCGCTCCGAGCGGGTGCGCAGGTCCTTCGCGTTGGTGCAGTCGGCGCGGTGCACGGAGATGCCGCCGCCGCGCGTCACGAACCCGAGGATCTCGTCACCGGGCACGGGCGTGCAGCAGCGCGCGAGCTTGGTGTACAGCTCCCCCATGTCGCCGGCGTCGCCCCGCACGACGACCCCGGCCTCGCCGCCGGAGCGGCGCAGCCGGACGGTGGACGGCGTGGCGCGCTCGGCGAGGTCCTCCTCGGCCTGCTCCTCGCCGCCGAGCAGCGCGGTCAGCCGCTGGACGACGTGCCGGGCGCTCACGTGGCCCTCACCGACCGCGGCGTAGAGCGCGGCCAGGTCCGGGAAGTGCAGCTCGTGGGCCAGCGCGGCCATGGCGTCGGCGGATACCAGCCGCTGCAGCGGCATCGACGTTCGCCGCGCCTCTCGGGTGATCGACTCCTTGCCGGCCTCGATGGCCTCCTCGCGGCGCTCCTTCGCGAACCACTGCTTGATCTTCGTCTTGGCCCGCGCGGACGCGACGAACGTCAGCCAGTCCCGGCTGGGCCCCTGGCCCTCCGACTTCGCTGTGAAGATCTCGACGACGTCGCCGGACTCCAGCGTCCGCTCCAGCGCGACCAGCCGGCCGTTGACCCGCGAGCCGATGCACCGGTTGCCGACCTCGGTGTGCACGGCGTAGGCGAAGTCGACCGGCGTCGAGCGCGCCGGCAACGTCACGACGTCGCCCTTGGGCGTGAACACGAAGATCTGCTCGCTGGTCAGCTCGAACCGCAGCGACTCCAGGAACTCCCCCGGGTCGGCGGCCTCGCGCTGCCAGTCGAGCAGCTGGCGCATCCACGACATCTCGTCGACCTCGACGCTCGCTGTCCCCTGCGAGCGGGGCGTCTCCTTGTACCGCCAATGCGCCGCGATGCCGTACTCCGCCGTCCGGTGCATCTCGTGGGTGCGGATCTGCACCTCGAGCGGCTTGCCGTCCGGCCCGATGACGGTCGTGTGCAAGGACTGGTAGACCCCGTAGCGGGGCTGGGCGATGTAGTCCTTGAAGCGCCCCGGCATCGGCTGCCACAGTGCGTGGACCATGCCGATCGCCGCGTAGCAGTCGCGGACCTCGTCGACGAGCACCCGCACGCCGACCAGGTCGTGGATGTCGTCGAAGTCCCGGCCCTTGACGATCATCTTCCGGTAGATCGAGTAGTAGTGCTTGGGCCGGCCAGCGACGGCGCCGTTGATGCGGGCCGCGTCCAGCTGTTGCTGCACCTCGTCGATGACCTGCTTGAGGTAGGTGTCCCGGGACGGCGCCCGCGTCGCGACCAGCCGGACGATCTCGGAGTACTTCTTCGGGTGCAGAATCGCGAAGGACAGGTCCTCCAGCTCCCACTTCACCGTCGCCATGCCCAGGCGGTGCGCGAGCGGCGCGAAGACCTCCAGCGTCTCGCGCGCCTTCTTGGACTGCTTCTCCGGCGGCAGGAACCGCATCGTGCGCATGTTGTGCAGCCGGTCGGACAGCTTGATCACCAGCACGCGCGGGTCGCGGGCCATGGCGACGACCATCTTGCGGATCGTCTCGGCCTCCGCCGCGTTGCCGAACTCGACCCTGTCCAGCTTCGTGACGCCGTCGACGAGCTGCGCGACCTCGTCGCCGAAGTCGGCGGCCAGCCGGGGCAAGGAGTATTCGGTGTCCTCGACCGTGTCGTGCAGCAGGGCCGCGACCAGCGTCGTCGTGTCCATGCCGAGCTCGGCGAGGATCGTCGCGACCGCGAGCGGGTGGGTGATGTACGGGTCGCCGGACTTGCGCTTCTGCCCGGCGTGCTTCTCCTCGGCGACGTCGTAGGCCCGCTGCAGCAGGGCCAGGTCGGCCTTCGGGTGCATCGTCCGGTGCACGCTGGCCAGCGGCTCGAGGACCGGGGCGACGGCCGCCACCCGCTGCGGGGTCATCTTGCGCGCGATGCGCGCGCGGACCCGCCGCGTGGCCGACGGGCGGGGCTCGTCCGCGCCGGGGACCGCGGGCACAGCAGCCGGCTGCTGGACCTCGGTCATGCGGGGAGCCTCACACCACCCAGGATAGTCCCGGTCCCCGATCGTGGCCGCCCCCGTCGGGACGTGGCCGCGGACCGTGACGCCGCCGAGGCGCCAGCTCCGCCGAGCCGACACCTACGGTCGCCGGGTCGGGCGCCGCCGTGCCCGCGCGGGCGGCGGAGCCTCAGGCGCTCAGCAGCGCGTGGACCGGCAGCGGGGTGAGCCGCGAGCGCCCGCCCAGCGCGGCGAGCTCCAGCAGCGCGGCGAAGCCGACGACGTCGGCTCCGGCGTCGGCGAGCAGGTCGGCGGTCGCCGCGGCGGTGCCCCCGGTGGCCAGGACGTCGTCCACGATGAAGGCGCGCACCCCGGGCTCGACGGTCTCGCCCGGCAGCTCGAGCGTCGCAGTGCCGTACTCGAGCGCGTAGGTGCGGGTGGCGGCGACCCGCGGCAGCTTGCCGGCCTTGCGCACGGGCACGACCCCGGTGCCGGCGACCAGCGCCACGGCCGCGCCCAGCAGGAACCCCCGCGCCTCGATCCCGACCACGACGTCGGCGTCGCCGACCAGCGCGGCCAGCTCCGTCGCGACGGTCGTGAACGCCGCGGGATCGGCGAGGACCGGCGTGATGTCCCGGAACAGCACGCCAGGCGACGGGAAGTCCGGGATGTCCCTGACGAGGCCGAGCACGTGCGCGAGCGAGCCGTCCTCGTCCTCGACGGCCACCGCGAGGGGACCGCTCACCGCCGCCGTTTCCCGGTCGGGCGGCTCGCCTTGCCCGACGGGCGGCCGCCGGTGCGGGGCCGGTCCTTCGCGTGGCGGCTCGGCACGCCGGCCGCTGCGGCCATGGCCCGCTCCCGCCGCAGCTCCGCGGCGAGCGCGGCGTCGTCGGCCGGGTCGGTTCCCCCGCCGTCGGCGTCGACGTTCCCGCCGACGGGCGCGAACGCCTCGGTCGCGGGGTCGCTGCCGGCCGCGGCCACCGCCGCGGCGGCCTTCGCCCGCCGGGCCGCGACCCGCGCCGCCTGCTGGCGGAAGCGCGGGTCGCGCATCTTGAGGTCGACGAGCAGCGGTGTCGCCAGCAGCAGCGACGAGAGCGTGCCGGCGAGGATGCCGACCAGTTGGACGAGCGCGAGGTCGGCCAGGGTGCCGACGCCGAGCAGGCCGACCCCGACGATCATCAACCCGATCACCGGCAGCACCGCGATGAGCGAGGTGTTGATCGAGCGCATCAGGGTCTGGTTGAGCGCGAGGTTGGCCGCCTCGGCGTAGGTGCGCCGGGTCAGCCCGAGCAGGCCGCGGGTGTTCTCCTTGACCTTGTCGAACACCACGACGGTGTCGTAGAGGGAGAACCCGAGGATCGTCAGCAGGCCGATGACCGTCGGGGGCGTGACCTCGAACCCGACGATCGAGTAGATCCCCGCCGTGACCGTCACGTCGTGCAGGAGCGCGACCAGCGCCGCGGCGGCCATCGCCCGCTCGAAGTAGAACGCCAGGAACAGCGTGACCAGCACGAGGAACACGGCCAGCGCGATGATCGCCTGCTGGGTGATCTGCCCGCCCCAGGTGCCGCTGACGGCCGAGTCGCTGATCGCGTTCTCGGACGGGGCGCCGTCGGCCCCCCGCGGCCCGAACGCGGTGAACAGCGCCTGCTTGACGGCGACCTTCTGCTGGGCCGTCAGTACCTCGGACCGGATGAGGACCGACTGGTTGGCGCCCTGGCCGACGGCGGTCTGCACGGACTCCGCCGGCACGCCCGCGGCCTTGGCGAACACCGACTCGACGGCCGGCACGGTCGCCGGCGCCGTCGCGGTGTTGGCGGGGAACTGGATCTGCGTGCCGCCGGTGAAGTCGATGCCGAGGTTGAAGCCCCGGAACACGATCGAGGCCACGCACACCAGCACGAGGACGCCGAACCCGATGTACCAGGTCCGGCGCCGCCCGACGATGTCGAACGCGCCGGTTCCGGTGTGGAGCCGGGAGAGCACGGACGCCATGTCAGGCCCCCTTCGTCACGGTCGCGGCCTGCTTGCGCTGTGCGCCGATCCGCGCCACGGCGCCCAGCCCGGACAGCGCGGGGCTGCCGAACACCCGCGAGTTGGACGCCAGCGCCACCAGCGGGTGCGTCACCAGGAACACCACGACGAGGTCGAGAACGGTCGAAAGGCCCAGGGTGAAGGCGAAGCCCTTGACCTGGCCGACGGCCAGCACGTAGAGCACCGCGGAGGCCAGGAAGCTCACCGCGTCGGCGGACAGGATCGTGCGGCGGGCGCGCACCCAGCCGCGCGGCACGGCCGAGCGGAACGTCCGGCCCTCGCGCATCTCGTCCTTCAGCCGCTCGAAGAAGATCACGAACGAGTCCGCGGTGATGCCGATCGCGACGATGAACCCGGCGACCCCGGCGAGATCGAGGGTGAAGCCGATCCAGCGTCCGAGCAGGACCAGCACGGCGAAGACGATGCCGCCCGACAGGACCAGCGACAGGATCGTCAGTATGCCGAGCACGCGGTAGTAGATGAGGCAGTAGACGAAGACCAGCAGCAGCCCGATGCCGCCCGCGATGAGCCCGGCCTGCAGCGACGCGAGCCCGAGCGTCGCCGAGACCGTCTGGACGTCCTGGGCGGAGAACGACAGCGGCAGCGAGCCGTAGCGCAGGACCCCGGCCAGGCTCTGCGCCCTGGTCTGGTCGAACTGCCCGGAGATCTCCGTCGAGCCGTAGATCGCACCCTGGATGGTCGGGGCGGAGACGACCTCGCCGTCGAGGGTGAACGCGACGGCCTGCCCGATGTGGGCTGCCGTGTAGCCGCCCCAGATGCCGGAGCCCTTGCTGTTGAACGTCAGGTTGACCACGTAGCCGGCGCCCTGGGGGTTCGGCGCGGCCGTGGCACCGGTGATGTCGGTGCCCTCCAGGCGCGTGCCGGACGCGTCGCGGACGACCGGGGCGAGCACGTACTTCTCGGTCTTGTCCTGGCTGCACGTGACCAGCGGCAGGTTCGGGTCGTCGTAGCCGAGCAGCGGGTCCGGCGCGTTGCAGTCGAGCGTCTGCAGCGCGACCCGCTGGGTCGTCGGGTCGGTGCTCTGCCGCGTCGCCTTGGCCGCGGCGATCTCGGCGGCCAGCTGCGGGTCGGCCGGTGCGGCGCCGGAGGACGGGGCCTGCGGGGTGGCCGGTGCCGGCGTGGCCCCGGAGGCCGGCGCGGGGGTCGGCTTCGGCGTCGGGGCGGGGGTGGGGGCGGGGGGCGGCGTCACCAGCGGCCGGGCGTAGGCGACCGGGGCGACGGCGGTGCTCACCGGGTCGCCGGGCGCCCGCAGGCCCTGGGGTTTCGTGGTCGGGCTGGGCTGGGCCGCGGGGGTGGCGGGCGTCGAGCTCGGCTTCGGCGTGGGCGTGGCCGAACCGGACGGGACCGCAGGCGACGCGGGCGGCGTGGCGGCGACCGGTCCGCCGATCACGGGCCGGAACCGCAGCTGGGCGGTCTGGCCGAGGGACTCGGCCTGCTGGCCCGCGTCGCCCGGGACGGTGATGGTGATGTTCTGGCCGTCGAGGACGACCTCGGCGCCGCTGACGCCCAGCCCGTTGACGCGCTGCTCGATGATCTGCTGCGCCTGCAGCAGCTGGTCGCGCGGGGGCGCGCCGCCGGTCTCGGTGCGGGCGACGAGCGTGACGCGCGTGCCCCCCTCCAGGTCGATGCCCAGCTTGGGAGCCGGCTTGCGGTCCCCGGTGAGGAACACGAGCGCGTAGAGCACGGCGACGATGCCGGCGAACGTGGCGAGATACCGCCAGGGGCGGATCCGGCCCGGGGTGGTGGCCACTGCTCGGTCGCTTCTTCCCTCGTCGTTCGGGCGTCCGGTCGCCCGGACGCTGGGCCGGCCGGGCCGGGGCCCGGGTCCGACCCGGGGTCAGCTGCGGGTCGTGCCGTTCGGCGAGTCGTCCTTCTCCCGGTCGAGTGCCGCGGTCCCGTCCACCGTGGACGGCTCAGCAGCGGTCGGCGCCGCGCCGTCGACGACGTGGTTGTCGGTGAAGGTGTGGTTCTCGGTCCCGGCGTGGTTGTCGGGGACGGCGTGGCCGTCGGTGGCCGCGGGCTGCTCCGCCGGCGCGTGGTCGTCGACCGTGGCCGGCGCCTCGACAGCAGCCGTGGGGCTCTCGGCCTGCGCCGGCTCGTCGCTGACGATCTTCTCCCGGACGGCCGCGCGGATCCAGGTGGTGACGACGCCGTCGGCGATCTCGAGGTCGATCGTGTCCTCGTAGGACGCGTCCACGACGGTGCCGCGCAGGCCCGACGTCGTGCTCACCACGTCACCGGGCTCCAGCGACCGCTGCAGCGCCTTCATGTCCGCCATCTGCCGCTTCTGCTTGCGGCTGGAGAGGAACAGCGGGATGAAGAGGATCAGGATGATGATCGGGAACAGCAGTGAGAGGTCCATGGTCTCCGTTGTCTCCGCACGTCGGGCTGGTCGAGTCTGCCAGCTCCGGTGTCAGAACAGCGCCGCGGGTCCGCCACCCGGCGGGAGCGGGACGCCCAGGTGGCCCCACGCCGCCGCGGTGGCGACCCGGCCCCGCGGCGTCCGCGCCAGCATGCCGGCGCGGACGAGGTAGGGCTCGCAGACCTCCTCGACGGTACCGGGTTCCTCGCCCACGGCCACGGCCAGCGTGGACACCCCGACCGGGCCGCCGCCGAACGTCCGCACCAGCGCGCCGAGGACGGCCCGGTCGAGGCGGTCGAGGCCCAGCTCGTCGACGTCGTAGACCTCCAGCGCCGCCCGCGCTACGCCGCGGTTGACCGCGCCGTCCGCCCGGACCTCGGCGAAGTCGCGGACACGGCGCAGCAGCCGGTTGGCGATGCGCGGCGTGCCGCGGGAGCGGGCCGCGATCTCCGCCCCGCCGTCGGGGCGCAGGTCGACGTCGAGGATGCGGGCGGCGCGCCGCAGCACCCGCTCGAGGTCGCCCGGCTCGTAGAACTCCATGTGGGCGGTGAACCCAAAGCGGTCGCGCAGTGGGCCGGTGAGGGCCCCCGACCGCGTCGTCGCCCCGACCAGGGTGAACGGCGGGATGTCGAGCGGGATCGACGTGGCGCCGGGGCCCTTGCCGACCACCACGTCGACCCGGAAGTCCTCCATCGCGAGGTAGAGCATCTCCTCCGCGGGCCGCGCGATGCGGTGGATCTCGTCGATGAACAGGACGTCGCCGGGCGCGAGGTTGGTCAGCATCGCGGCCAGGTCGCCGGCGCGTTCCAGCGCCGGGCCGCTGGTCAGCCGGATCTGCGCGCCCAGCTCGGTCGCGACGATCATCGCGAGACTGGTCTTGCCCAGCCCGGGCGGCCCTGAGAGCAGCACGTGGTCGGGCGGGTCGCCGCGGCGCCGCGCGCCCTCGAGGACGAGCGAGAGCTGCTCGCGGACCCGCGCCTGGCCGACGAACTCGGCCAGCGACCGCGGCCGCAAGGTCGCCTCGACCTCGAGGTCCTCCGGCTCGGCGGCCGGCGTCAGGTCACTCACGCCGCCCCGCCCCCTGCGCCACGTGGACACATATCGCTGCTTCCGGCCGGCGCCGGACGGCCATATGTGACCACGTGGCGGCCGGGGACGGCGACGTCATCGCGAGCGGCCCAGGCTCGTGAGCGCGGCCCGCAGCAGGGCGCTCGCGTCGGCGTCGGCCGCGGCGGCCAGCGCGGCGTCGACCGCGGCCTCGGCGGGCCTCGCCGTGAAGCCCAACCCGAGCAGGGCCTCGACGACCTGGTCGCGCCGGCTCGACCCGCCCGCGACCGGCTGCGGCGCCGCCGCGCTCGCGGCGACCGGGGAGACGACCTTGTCCTTCAGCTCCAGCACCATCCGCTGCGCGACCTTGGGGCCGATCCCGGGCACCCGGGTCAGCGCCTTCACGTCGCCTTCCACGAGTGCGCGCGAGAGCTGGTCGGGATCGAGGACGGCGAGCGTCGCCAGCGCCAGCCGCGGCCCGATCCCGGCGACCGACTGGAGCAGCCCGAACGTGTCGCGCTGGTCGTCGTCGACGAAGCCGAACAGGGTCAGCGCGTCCTCGCGGACCACCAGGGCGGTCGCCAGCCGGCCCTGCTGGCCGCGCCGCAGGGTCGCGAGCGTGGCCGGGGTCGCGAAGACCGCCAGCCCCACGCCGCCGACCTCGATGACGGCGTGGTCCAGACCGATCGCGAGCACCTCGCCCCGCACGGAACTGATCACCGGCTCGCTCCCTTCGCCGCGGCCGCCAGCCGGGCCCGGTGGGCCCGGGCCAGCGCGTCGGAGCGGGCCTGCGCCTGCGCCAGCCGCTCCAGCATCGGCGCGCGCCAGCAGTGGCAGATCGCCAGCGCCAGCGCGTCGGCGGCATCGGCGGGGCGCGGCGCGTCTGCGAGGCCGAGCAACCGCGTCACCATGGCGGTGACCTGCTCCTTGCCCGCGCGGCCCGCGCCGGTGACGGCCGCCTTCACCTCGCTGGGCGTGTGGAACGCGACGGGCAGGCCCGCCCGCGCCGCCAGCAGCGCCACGACGCCGGACGCCTGCGCGGTGCCCATGACCGTCCGCACGTTGTGCTGGCTGAACACCCGCTCGATCGCGACGACGTCCGGCCGGTGCCGCTCGATCCAGCGCTCGACGACGCTGCCGACGGCCAGCAGGCGCCGCTCCAGCGGCTCGTCCGGCGGACTGCGCACGACCTCGACCGCGACCATCGCGACCTCGCGGCCGGCACCGCCGTCGACCACGCCGAGCCCGCACCGGGTCAACCCCGGGTCGACGCCGAGCACCCGCACGCCGCGGTCCCCTTCCGACGAACAGTCGTTCGACGGGTCAGGCTACCGGTCGGCCCCCGCGCCTCCTCGGCGGCACGCCGCCGGCGCCGCCAGCTCAGCCGGCCGCGGCCGAGAGCTCGGCGAGCGGGCCGGCCAGCCATGCGGCCACGTCCGAGCGCGTGCGCAGGCGGACGACGACCGGCGAGGCCGGGCGGGCCAGCACCGCGGGCATCCGCGCGGCCGTCTTCGGGTACGCCCGCCACGCCCAGCGGATCAGGTGGTCGGGATCGGTGAGGACCGTGCGCAGCGGCGGCTCGGCGTTGCCGTTCCACAGCGGGACACGGCCCGCGCGGCGGCGGACGGTGCGCATCGCGAGCTGCGAGAACACCCTCGCCCGCGACAGGTCCAGCCAGACCAGCAGGTCGGCGCGGTCGAGCAGGACCTCCCGGACGGGCGTGTACTGCCACTCGCAGACCCAGGCGTCGGTTGCGGCGAAGGCGTGCACGTCGTCCACGAACGACGGCCGCGGCGCCCAGCCCGGGCCGTGGAAGAGGGCGTCGAGCTCGTGGTAGTGCACGCCCAGCCGGGCGGCGACGGCCCGCGCGAGCGTCGACTTGCCGGCGCCCGACGACCCGGTCACGAGGATCCGGCGCGGCCGTACGGGCAGGGGATCGCGGGCACCGAGGATCGCCACGACGGCATCGTCGGGGCCGGGCCTCGTCCTGTCCATCCGATTATTGACTAGGGTATGACCCTACCGAATAATCGCACCGGTGACGGCCCAGCCGCGTGCCTACCGCTCGCCCGGTCGCGAGGCGAGGGCCCGCCGGACGCGCCGGCGGGTCCTCGAGGCCGCCACCCGGGCGTTCGTCGAGCGGGGCTACGCCGGGAGCACCATGCGGGCGGTCGCCGACGACGCCGCCGTCTCGGTCCCGACCGTCGAGCAGCTGTTCGGCACGAAGGCGCGCCTGCTCGAGGCCGCGGTCGACGTCGCGATCGCCGGCGACGACGACCCGGTGCCCGTGCTGGAGCGCGGCTGGACCGGGGCCGCCCGCGCCGCGGCCGACGCCGCCGAGCTCCTCGCGGTCGTCGCCGGGGTCCTCACGGCGGCCCAGGAGCGCGCGGCCGGGCTCCTCACGACGCTGTTCGAGGCGGCCCGGACCGACAGCGGGCTCTCGCCGCTCGCCGACCGGATGGCTGCCCGCCGCGAGATCACCGCGGCCTGGGTCGTCGACGCCCTGCACGGCCTCGGCCCGCTGCGCCAGCCGCGCGACGAGGCCGTCGAGACGCTGTGGCTGCTCATGGAGCCCGCGCTGTTCGACCGCCTCGTCCGCGCCCGCGGCTGGACGCCCGACCGGTACGCGGCGTGGTTCGCCCGCACCGCACTGCGGCTGCTCGTGTGCGAGACCCCGGCACCCGAGACCCCGACAACCGAGCACCCGACAACCGAGCACCCCTCCCGAGAGGAACCGCCATGACGCGGCGCCATCCCGCCCACGGCCAGCTGGGCTACCTCCAGCTCCCGGCCCTCGACGTCGACCGCTCGTCGGCGTTCTACGCCGCAGTCTTCGGCTGGTCGACCCATCCCGGCGAGAACGAGTTCACCGCGCCGCAGCTCATCGGGCAGTGGACGACCGACCGCCGGGCCGTGCCCGGCGCCGGGCCGCTCCTGTGGCTGTGCGTCGACAGCCTCTACGACACCCTGCGAGCGGTGCCCCCGGCCGGCGGGACGGTCGTCGGCCGGCCACGGCTGGACGGCGGGGAGCGCTGGCTCGTCGAGGTCGAGGACCCCGCCGGCAACCGCATCGGCGTCGTGGCGCCCGTCGCCGTCGCGCGGCCCCAGACGCTGGTCACGGTGCGGGACGTCGAGGCCTCCAGCCGCTGGTACCAGGAGCTGCTGGGCCTGCGCAGCGACCACGGCGGCCCCCAGTACGAGCGGCTCCTCGCCGACGGCGAGCTGGTCCTGCAGCTGCACCACGAGGACGTCGAGCACCACCACGGGCGGATCGCCGAGCCGGGGACCGAGCGCGGCCACGGCGTGCTGCTGTGGTTCGGCGAGGTCGCCGACTTCGACGGGGTCGTCGAGCGGGCCGGGCGGCTCGGCGCGCCGGTCGTCCGCGAGCCGCACCGCAACCCGCCGCCGGGCCAGGGCAACGGGCCCGGGCACCGGGAGGTGTGGCTGCGCGATCCCGACGGGTACGTCGTCGTGGTCGCGAGCCCCGACGGCGAGGACTACGAGCCCTGACCGCCGGGCCGGCGCTGGTCGGCGAAGCACCGCAGGACGAGCCCGGTGCGGGGCTTCGGCACGAACAGGGTCGACTTGCGCGGCATCAGCACGCCGTGGGCGGCGAGGTCGAGGACCGTCGCCGTCGAGGTGGGGCGCAACAGGACGGCGACGCCGCCGGTCTCGACGGCCGAGGCCACCGCCGACTCCGCTCCTGGGCGCAGCAGCACGTCGGGAGCGGCGCCGCCGAGCCCGACGTCGGCCAGCGCGACGTCGAGGGCCCGCCAGGCCGGCGGCGCGGTGACCAGCGCCTCCCGGTCCGGCTCTGTGAGCCGCGCCCAGCGGCGGCCGTCGGTGAGCAGTAGCACCGTCGCGGTCGCGGACGCGAGCAACGCCTCGACGTCGCCCGCCGCGGCGGCACCGGCACTCCCGGCACCTGCTGCGACCTCGCTCGCGGGCCGCCGCCCGCTCCCCTCCCCGCCGCTTCGCGCCGCACCGTCCGCCCCGGCACCGCTCCCCTGGACCGCACCGCCGGCGCCCGCCGGCCCGGTGCCGTCGACCGGCCCGACGGCCACGCTCGCCCGCGGCGGTCCCCCGGGCGCTGGCAGCTCCTCGACCCGGAACCGGCCCGCCCCCCGCGCCAGCACGGCGTCGAGCCCGACGCCGGGCAGGACCCGGTGGATGGCGCGGACCCGGGGACCGTGCATGTCGGTGGGGACCACCAGCGCGAGCAGCCGGTCGTGCGGGCCGGGGCCGGGGCGGGCGGCCCGGTCGGCCCTGGCCGCGGCGAGCCGGTGATGGCCGTCGGCGACGACCGCGCGCCGGCCGCGCAGGTCGGCCGCCACCGCCGCGACCACGTCGGGATCGGCGACCCGCCACAGCCGGTGCCGCACGCCCGCGTCGTCGCGCAGGTCGACCGCGGGAGCCCGGCCGGCTGCCATGCGGTGCCCGACCGCGTCGGCCTCACCGGGCGGGCCGTCGTGGGCGAGGACGATCGGCTCGAGGTCCGCGTCCGTGGCGACGCGCAGCCGGGTGCGGTCGGCGACGGCCGCGGGCACCGTCGCCTCGTGCGGCGCCAGCGGCGCGTCCAGCGCCACCGCGCCCACCCAGCCCCGCGTGGCCGAGTGCCCCGCTTCGGACAGCTCGTAGAGGTAGAGGGCGGGACGGTCGTCGACCGCGAACGTGCCGTCCGCGCGCCAGCGGGCGAGCCGGTCGGCGGCGTCCTCGGGACCGAACGTGGGCAGCGTCAGGTGCACGACGGACCGCGGGTCGGCCTCGATGAGGCGGGCCCGTTCCTCCGGCGGGATGAGGTCGTAGGCGGGCGCGGTGAGCAGGCCCAGCGCCTCGGGATCGGCGTAGGACGTCGCGACGAAGGGCGCGACGTCGAACCCCGGCCCGCTCACGGTGCAACCGCCCCTCAGTGCGCCGCGTCGTCCCAGCTGCGCCCGTAGCCGACCGAGACCTCGAGCGGCACGGACAGCGACGCTGCGGCCGCCATCTCGCGGCGCACCAGCGCCTCGACGTCGGCCCGCTCCCCTTCGGCGACCTCGAGGACGAGCTCGTCGTGCACCTGCAGCAGCATCCGGCTGCGCCGACCCTCCGCGACCAGCGCCCGGTGCACGCCGAGCATCGCGACCTTGATGATGTCGGCGGCGCTGCCCTGGATCGGGGCGTTGAGCGCCATGCGCTCGGCCATCTCGCGGCGCTGGCGGTTGTCGCTGGTCAGGTCGGGCAGGTAGCGCCGGCGGCCCATGATCGTGGCCGTGTAGCCCTCCTTGCGGGCGACGTCGACGACGCTGCGCAGGTAGTCGCGCACGCCACCGAAGCCGGTGAAGTACTCGTCCATCAGCCCGCGCGCCTCCTCGGTCGGGATGCGCAGCTGGTTGGACAGGCCGAAGGCGGACAGCCCGTAGGCGAGGCCGTAGTTCATCGCCTTGATCTTGGCGCGCTGCGCGGGCGTGACGTCGGTCGGCTCGACCTTGAACACCCGCGCCGCGGTCTCGGCGTGGAAGTCGTGCTGCGACCGGAACGCCTCGATGAGCGCCGCGTCCTCCGACAGGTGCGCCATGATCCGCATCTCGATCTGGCTGTAGTCGGCGGTCATCAGCTCGCCGTAGCCGGGCCCGACGACGAACGTCTCCCGGATCCGGCGGCCCGCGGCGGTCCGGATCGGGACGTTCTGCAGGTTCGGCTCGGTGGACGACAGCCGCCCGGTCGCCGCGATCGTCTGGCTGTAGGTCGTGTGGATGCGCCCGTCGTCGGCGATCGACTTCAGCAGGCCCTCGACCGTGACCTTCAGCCGGGTCGCGTCGCGGTGCACGAGCAGGTGCTGCAGGAACTCGTGGCCGGTCTGCTCGTAGAGCGTCTGCAACGCGTCGGCGTCGGTCGTGTAGCCGGTCTTGGTCCGCTTGGTCTTCGGCATGCCCAGCTCGTCGAACAGGACGACCTGCAGCTGCTTCGGCGAGCCGAGGTTGATCTCCTTGCCGATCACCGCGTACGCGTCCTGCGCGGCCTGCTTCACCTGCGCGCCGAACTCCGCCTCCAGCGCGGCCAGCGCGTCGTGGTCGACGGCGATGCCGGCGGCCTCCAGGTCGGCCAGCACGTACTCCAGCGGCAGCTCCAGCTCGGCGAGCAGGCGGGTGCCGGCCTTGTCGGCCAGCTCCGCGTCGAGCGCGTCGGCCAGCTCGGCGACGGCCGACGCCGCCACCATCTGGGCGTTGGCCCGCTGCGTGTCGGCCTCCTCCTCGCCCCCCAGTAGCGAGAGCTGGCCGCTGGTGTCCTCGCCCTCGACCCGCAGCTCGCGCCGCAGGTGCCGCAGCGCGAGGTCGGCGAGGTCGAACGTGCGCTGGCCGGGCCGGGACAGGTAGGCGGCCAGCGCGGTGTCGCTGGTCAGGCCGGCGAGGGTCCATCCCCGGCCGCGCAGCGCGTGCAGGGCCGCCTTGGCGTCGTGCGCCGCCTTCGGGACGCCCGCGTCGGCCAGCCACCCGGCGAGCGCGGCGTCGTCGTCGGGGGTCAGCGTCGCGACGTCGAGGTACGCGGTGGACGGGACGGCGCTGCCGGCGGCGACGGCCAGCCCGATGCCCGCGAGGTCCGCCGCGGCGGGCCCGCCCGTGAGCCCGGCGAACGCCAGCCCGACCCGCTTCCCGCCACGCGCGTTGGCGTCGAGCCACGCCCGCACGCCGCCGGGCTCGACGGCCCCGCCGTGCACCTCGATGCCGCCCTCGGCCTCCGGCTCGGCGCTCTGCAGGGTCGAGAACAGCCGCTCGCGCAGGACGCGGAACTCCAGCTCGTCGAAGAGGCGGTGCACGGCCTCCCGGTCCCACGGCCGGACGGCGAGGTCGTCCGGCGCCGCGTCCAGCGGCACGTCGCGGACGAGCTCGGTGAGCTGCCGGTTCATCAGGACACCGGCGAGGTGGGCGCGCAGCGCGTCGCCCGCCTTGCCCTTGACCTCGTCGACGCGGTCGGTCAGCTCGGCGAGTGAGCCGAACTCGCGCACCCACTTCGCCGCCGTCTTCTCCCCCACGCCGGGGATCGACGGCAGGTTGTCGCTGGGGTCGCCGCGCAGCGCCGCGAAGTCCGGGTACTGGGTCGGGGTCAGCCCGTAGCGGGCCATGACCTCGGCCGGGTCGACCCGGCTCAGCTCGGAGACCCCGCGCTTCGGGTACAGCACCGTCACGCTGTCGCTGACGAGCTGGAACGCGTCGCGGTCGCCGGTGGTGACGAGCACGGCGTAGCCCTGGGCCTCGGCCTGCGTCGCGAGCGTCGCGATGAGGTCGTCGGCCTCGTAGCCGGGCACCCCGAACGTGGGGATGGCGAGCGCGTCGAGGACCTCCTTGATGAGGTCGACCTGGCCGCGGAAGTCGTCGGGCGTGGTGGTCCGGTTCGCCTTGTACTCCGTGTAGCGCTCCGACCGGAACGTCTGGCGCGAGACGTCGAAGCACACGGCCAGGTGCGTCGGCGCCTCGTCGCGCAGCAGGTTGATGAGCATCGAGGTGAAGCCGTAGACCGCGTTCGTCGTCTGGCCGGTCCCGGTGCGGAAGTTCTCCGCCGGCAGCGCGAAGAACGCCCGGTAGGCCAGCGAATGGCCGTCGAGCAGCATCAGCCTCCGGCCGGTCGAGGGGGCCGTGGGCTGCTGGGACTTCGCGGGCGCGCTCATCGAGAGGAAGTCTAGGACCGCCCACCGACAGTCCCGTCGAACGCGTCCCGCGCTCGCCGATGACTTTCCGGGCGGGGCCGGGTCCATCCCGCATGAGCATCGTCACCTGCGGGATCGCCGTCTCCGCCGACGGGTTCGTGGCCGGCCCCGACCAGAGCCTCGAGAACCCCCTCGGCGTCGGCGGCAAGCGCCTGCACCGCTGGCAGTTCGAGCAGGCCGAGCAGCACGTCGTGGAGCAGGAGGCGCTGGTCTCGGCCGGTGCCTACGTGATGGGCCGCAACATGTTCGCCCCTGGGCGGGGCCCGTGGGACGAGGCATGGGAGGGCTGGTGGGGCGAGGACCCGCCCTACCACGCGCCGGTCTTCGTCCTCACCCACTACGCCCGCGCGCCGCTGACGATGAAGGGCGGCACGACGTTCACCTTCGTCACCGAGGGCTTCGACGCCGCGCTGGCGCAGGCCCGCGCGGCGGCGGGCGAGCGGACCGTCGCGATCGCGGGCGGCGCGTCGACGGTGAACCAGGCGCTGGCGGCGGGCGTCGTCGACGAGCTGTGGCTGCACATCGCGCCGGAGGTGCTCGGCGGCGGCGAGCGGCTGTTCGACGGCGTCGGCGCCCTGCAGCTCGAGCCCGTTTCGTGCCGGCAGACCGACCTCGTGACGCACGTGCGCTACCGGGTGCTGCACTGACTGGCGGCACTGACCCCGGCGGCACCGACCGGCGCCGCCGGCGCCCGGGCTCATGATCACCGGACAACGGACATGAGGTGTGCCGACGCACGCCGCGGCCCGGGTCCGGCGATCATGCGGTCACCCGCCGCATGCGGACCAGCTCGACGCCGGCCGCGTCCCGCACGGTGTCGACCGGCGCGTAGCCGGCGGCCGCGTACAGCCTGCGGTTGTCGTCGCTCGCCGCACCCGTGACGAGCCACGTCGAGCGGACGGCCGCGGGTGCGGCGGCGTGGACGGCGGCCAGCAGCGCCCGCCCGACGCCGCGGCCCTGCACATCCGGGGCCACGGTGAGCCGGGCGACCTCCATCGCCTCCCCGTCCACCCGCCCACGGACGGATCCGACGAGCCGGGGGCCGAGCCATGCGCCGAGTGCGACCAGGACGGCCCCGTCGGCCCGCGCGAGGTCGGCGCGCAACGCGTCGAGGCCCTCTCGCAGCGGCGGGATGTCGGGCGCACGGTAGCGCTGGGCCTCGGTGACGTAGGCGGCGCGCTGCACGGTGAGGACCTCGCCCGCGTCGGCGACGGCCAGCGGGCCGATGCGGACGTCGTCGGCGTCGGGCGAGCCGGTGCCGGACCCGCGGTCCGCGTCGGCGCCCGCGCGACCTGTGCGGTGGCCGGCGCGGTCGCCGGCCGCGCCACCTGCTGCCGGCCGGTCGGCCGCCGCGACCCCGCTCGCGGCCCGCGCCGCCGCGTCCACCCGGTCCCGGTGCGCGGCCCACGCCGCGGCGTCGGCGTCCGGGACGTTGTCGCCGGGCCTGCGCAGGCCCACCGACCCGTCGAGCCCTTCCCGCAGGACGTCCGCGTGCCCGGCGTGCCGGGCGACCTCCGCGAGCACGTGGACGAGGATCCGGTGCAGCGTGACCGTGGCCCGCTCCGGCGGCCAGTGCGCCACCGTGCCCGTGGCGTCCAGCGGCAGCGCCGCGATCGTCGCGTCGGCGTGGGCCCAGGCCCTCCCGTAGAGCGCGACGATCTCCGCCCGCGACTCGTCGGCCGCGGCGAACAGGTCGATCAGCGGGTCGGCGGCCATGGAATCCCCGGTCAGCCAAAGCGGCGGATCGGGCACCGGCCGGTCGAAGGTCTCCCCGAAGTAGGTCATCGTGACGCCCGCGACGTGCTTCACCAGCCCGAGCAGGTTCGTCCCCTTACCCGTCAGCGGGCGGCGCACGGCGTACTCGTCGACGCCGTCGAGCTTGCCAAGCAGGGCCTCCCGCGCGGCCTGCAGCGCGTCGTGCAGGGCGGCCTTCTGCGGGTCCATCAGCCGTTGTCCGCCGCGGGGACCCGCACCCCGTCGCGGTCCGGGTCGTCGCGGTCCGGGTCGGTCGCGGCGGGCCCTCTTGCGGTTGCGCCAGATGCTCGACAGGAACGCCGTGCCGATGAACGCCACGCCGACGAGCCCGGTGACGACCTCGTTGACGTGGTGGCCGATGCCGATCAGCAGGACCACCGACAGCGCACCGATCGCCCAGTGCGCCCCGTGGTCGAGGTAGACGAGCTGGTCCAGCGTCCCCTTGCGGACGAGGAACACGGTGAGCGAGCGCACGAACATGGCGCCGATGAAGCCGAGTCCCAGCGCGATGACGATGGGATCGGTCGTGATCGCGAAGGCGCCGATGACGCCGTCGAACGAGAACGCGGCGTCGATCAGCTCGAGGTAGAGGAACAGGAAGAACGCGGCCCGGCCGGTCGCGAGCGCGACCCCCCCGCGGCCGAGGCCCCCGGAGCGGGCGAAGTGCTCGCCGAGCCCGTGGACCAGCAGGTAGACGACCAGGCCCAGCGTGCCGGCGACGAGCACGGCGCTCGGGTCCTCGGCGAGCGTCTCGGCGAGCGCGACGAGCGTCGCGAGCGCGATGACGATCGAGAACCGTTGGACCCGCCCGATGCGGGCGAGCGGCCGCTCGACCCACGAGAGCCACGTGATCTCCCGCTCGGTGAACAGCCAGTCCAGGAACAGCATGAGCAGGAACGTCCCGCCGAACGCCGCGATCTGCGGGTACACGCTGTTCAGCGTCGCGGCGTAGCTGTTCGGGTCGCTGGCCGGGAGCTGGGCGAGGGCGAGCTCGACCGCGTCGACCGGGTCCAGCCCGGCGGTGACCGAGACCACGACGAGGGGGAAGAGGAGCCGCATGCCGACGACCGCGATGAGGACGCCGACCGTCAGGAAGATCCGCTGCCAGACGGGGGCCATCCGCTCGAGGATGGTCGCGTTGACCACGGCGTTGTCGAACGACAGCGAGACCTCGAGCACGCCGAGGATCGCGCACACGAACAGGCCCTCGACACCGTCGTAGGCGAACGCCGCCAGCAGCGCGAGCGCCGCCACGGCGTACGACGGGCCGAATATCCGCAGGTTCATGTCCCCGATTCCCGGTCAGGATGGTGTGCCCGTCCATCCTGCCCGAGTGCGGCCGACTCCACGGGGTGGACGAACCGCTCGAACCGGTCGGGCTCAGCCGACCTCGGCCATCACGTCGTCACTGACGTCGAAGTTGGCCCAGACGTTCTGGACCTCGTCGCTGTCCTCCAGCGCGTCGATCAGGCGGAAGACCTTGCGGGCTCCGTCGGCGTCCAGCTCGACCTGCACGGACGGGACGAACGTCGGGTCGGCCGAGTCGTAGTCGATACCCGCGTCGACCAGCGCCGTCCGCACCGCGACCAGGTCGGTCGCCTCGGAGACGACCTCGAAGCTGTCGCCGAGGTCGTTGACCTCCTCCGCGCCTGCGTCCAGGACGGCCAGCAGGACGTCGTCCTCTGCCAGGTCGTTCTTCGGGACGATCACGACGCCCTTGCGGGTGAACAGGTAGGCCACCGAGCCCGGGTCGGCCATCGTGCCGCCGTTGCGGGTCATCGCGAGCCGGACCTCGGTCGCGGCCCTGTTCCGGTTGTCGGTCAGACACTCGATGAGCACGGCGACGCCGTTCGGGCCGTAGCCCTCGTAGGTGATCGTCTGGTACTCGGCGCCGCCCGAGTCGGCCCCGGACCCGCGCTTGACCGCGCGGTCGATGTTGTCGTTGGGCACCGAGCTCTTCTTCGCCTTCTGGATGGCGTCGTAGAGGGCCGGGTTGCCGTCGGGGTCGCCACCGCCGTTGCGCGCGGCGACCTCGATGTTCTTGATCAGTTTGGCGAACATCTTGCCGCGGCGCGCATCGATGACGGCCTTCTTGTGCTTCGTGGTCGCCCATTTGGAGTGGCCGCTCATGAGGAACCAGCGTACCCGCCCCGGATCCCGCGACGGTGCGCCCCGGCGCCGGTCAGCGCCCCGCCGGGGTCAGGCCAGCTGGGCGACGAAGAGGGCGTGCAGCCGGTGGTCGCCGGTCAGCTCGGGGTGGAACGCCGTGGCCAGCACCGGGCCCTGGCGGACGGCGACCGGGCGGCCGGCGGCGATCCCCGCCTCCGGCGTGTCGGGCACGGTGGCGAGGACCTCGACGTCGTCACCGGACTTCTCGACCCAGGGTGCGCGGATGAACACGGCGCGGACCGGCTCGGCGCCCAGCCCCTCGACGGTGAGGTCCGTCTCGAACGAGTCGACCTGGCGGCCGAACGCGTTGCGCCGGACGACGACGTCGAGGCCCCCGAGCTGTTGCTGGTCGGGACGCCCGTCGAGCACCTCGCGGGCGAGCAGGATCATCCCGGCGCACGAGCCGTAGGTCGGCATGCCGGAGGCGATGCGCTCGCGGAGCGGCTCCAGCAGGTCGAACGTGCCGAGCAGCCGGCTCATCGTGGTCGACTCGCCGCCCGGCAGCACCATCGCGTCGACGGCCGCGAGCTCGGCAGGGCGCCGGACGGGCACGGCGCGCGCACCACAGGCGGTGAGCGCGGCCAGGTGCTCGCGGACGTCACCCTGCAGGGCCAGCACGCCGATCACGGGAACCACACGGCCAGGGTAACCGCGCGGGCCGACCGGTGATCCCGCCCGAGCGCGCGCACGGAGGCGGTGTGGCGCACGCCGCGCCGGGAGAGCCGTCGGACGCCGCGGGCGGGGTCGGCCCGCGATCCGCGGCCGGCGCGGAGAGCACGGCGGCGGCCTGGTCCGCTGCACCGCGGCCGGCGGTCCGGTCGAGAGCGCGACTCGGCCTGGCGCAGACCCCGACTCGCGGTCCGGTCGAGAGCGCGACTCGGCCTGGTGCAGAGCCCGACTCGCGGGCGTCAGACGGCACCGCGGACGGCGTCGGCCACGGCGTGCGCCACAGCCGGGTCGAACACGCTGGGCACGATGAAGCTCGGGCTCGGCTCGGGCACCACGTCGGCGATCGCCGCGGCGGCGGCGAGCAGCATCGCGTCGGTGATGTCGCGGGCCTGCGCGTCGAGCAGCCCGCGGAACACCCCCGGGAACGCGAGCACGTTGTTGATCTGGTTCGGGTAGTCCGAGCGGCCCGTCGCGACGACCGTGGCGTGCTGCAGCGCGACCGACGGGTCGACCTCCGGGTCGGGGTTGGCGAGCGCGAACACGATCGCGTCCGGCGCCATCGTGGTCAGCTCCCGCTCGCCGAGCAGGTTCGGCGCCGAGACCCCGATGAACACGTCCGCCCCGACGAGGGCGTCGGCGAGCGCGCCGGACAGGCCGCGCGGGTTGGTCGTCGCCGCGATCGAGGCCAAGTTGGTGTCCAGCCCCTGCCGGCCGTGGTGGACGATCCCGTCGATGTCGACGGCCACGACGTCGGCCGGCGTCCCGGTCGCGAGCAGCCGGATGATCGCCGAGCCGGCCGCGCCGACCCCGCAGACGACGATCCGGACCTCGGAGAGCTTCTTGCCGACGACGCGCAGGGCGTTGCGCAGCGCGCCCAGCACGACGATCGCCGTGCCGTGCTGGTCGTCGTGGAAGACCGGGATGTCCAGGAGCTCGCGCAGCCTCGCCTCGATCTCGAAGCAGCGCGGGGCGGCGATGTCCTCCAGGTTGATGCCGCCGTAGGCGGGCGCGAGGATCTGGACCGTGCGGATGATCTCGTCCGTGTCCTGCGTGTCCAGGCAGACCGGCCACGCGTCCACGCCCCCGAACCGCTTGAACAGCGCCGCCTTGCCCTCCATGACCGGCATCGCGGCCGCCGCGCCGAGGTTGCCCAGCCCGAGCACGGCCGAGCCGTCGGTCACGACGGCGACGGTGTTGCGCTTGATCGTCAGGCGGCGCGCGTCGGCCGGGTTGGCGGCGATCGCCTGGCACACGCGGGCGACGCCCGGGGTGTAGGCGCGCGAGAGGTCGTCGCGGTTGCGCAGGCTGACCTTGGACTGGACCTCCAGCTTCCCGCCGAGGTGCACGAGGAACGTCCGGTCGGAGACCTTGCGGACGCGCACGCCGGGCAGCGCCTCCAGCGCGGCGGTGATCTCGGCGACGTGGTCCTCGCCGCGCGCGTTGCACGACATGTCGACCACCAGCGTCGAGCCGGTGCTCTCGACGACGTCGAAGGCGGTGACGACGCCGCCGACCCGGCCGACGGCCATGGTCAGGTCACCCGCGGCGCTGGCCGAGGCGGGCACCTCGACCCGCGCGGTGATCGCGTATCCGGGTCCGGGAACGGGCATGGACGGACCTTAGTGCGCGGGGCCGTGACGCCGTCCCGGGAGTGACACGGGCGGCCGGCAGCCCTTGTGACCTTGCGGTGACCGGGTGTGAGATGTCGCACACGTGAACGTCGAAGTTCCGGGAGGTGGTCTAGCCATGGCCGTCAGAGCAGCCAGCCGGACGGAGACGCGCGCCGCGGGCGCCGTCGACCCGGCCAAGGTCCGCAACGTGGTCCTCGTGGGGCCGTCCGGTTCGGGGAAGACGACGCTGGTGGAGGCACTGCTCGCCCACACCGGTGCGATCCCCCGGGCGGGGACGATCGTCGACGGCAGCACGGTCTGCGACCACGACCCCGCCGCGGTCCGCCAGCAGCGGTCGGTCGCGCTGGCCGTCGCACCCGTCCGGCACGAGGACCACAAGATCAATCTGATCGACACCCCCGGCTACGGGGACTTCGTCGGCGAGCTGCGCGCCGGGCTGCGCGCCGCCGACGCCGCCCTGTTCGTCGTCCCGGCGAGCGAGGGCCGCGAGGGCACCATCGACCCCGCGACCGTCGCCCAGTGGGAGGAGTGCGCGTCCGTCGGGATGCCACGCGCGGTCGTCGTCGCCCGCTGCGACCACCCCCGCGCCGACCTCGAGGCGACGATCGCCGCCTGCCAGGAGAGCTTCGGCGCCGGCGTCGCGCCGCTCTACCTGCCGATCGACGGCGGCCTCTACGGCCTGCTGTCGCAGACCCCAGCCGGGCAGGCGCCGGACGGCGCCGAGGAGGCCCGTGGCGCGCTCATCGAGGGCATCATCGAGCAGTCCGAGGACGAGTCGCTCATGGAGCGCTACCTCGAGGGCGAGGAGATCGAGGTCGCGACGCTGATCGACGACCTGGAGACCGCCGTCGCCCGCGGCGACTTCCACCCGGTGATCCCCGTGTGCTCGTCGAGCGGGATCGGCCTCGACGCGCTGCTCGAGGTGCTGGTCGGCGGCTTCCCGTCGCCGCTGGAGCACCCGCTGCCGGCGGTGTCGGGCATCGACGGCTCGTCCCACGACGCCCTGTCCGCCGACCTCGACGGCCCGCTGGCCGCCGAGGTCGTCCGGACGTCCGCCGACGCCTACGTCGGACGCGTCTCGCTGGTCAGGGTGTTCTCGGGGACGCTGCGACCGGACAGCACGGTCCACGTCAGCGGTCACATCCCGGCCCCGCGCTCGGCCATGGACGACGGCGGGCACGACGAGGACGAGCGGGTCGCGCACGTCTACTCCCCCAGCGGCTCCGCGCTCAACGAGGTCGACGCCTGCGGGGCGGGCGACATCTGCGCGCTGACGAAGCTGGGCAGCGCCGAGACCGGCGACACGGTGTCGTCCACGGACCATCCCCTGCTGCTCTCCTGCTGGGAGCTGCCGGAGCCGCTGCTGCCGGTCGCGATCGTCGCGAAGACCCGCGGCGACGAGGACGCGCTGGTCAAGACGCTGAGCAAGATCGTCGCCGCGGACCCGACGCTGCGCCTGGAGCGCAACCAGGAGACCCACCAGACGGTCCTGTGGTGCATGGGCGAGGCGCACGCCGACGTCGTCCTCTCGCGCCTGTCGGCCGGTGGCGCGCAGGTCGACACCGAGCCGGTGCGGGTCGCGATGCGTGAGACGATCGCCAAACCGGCGCGGGTGACCGGCCGGCACGTGAAGCAGTCGGGCGGGCACGGGCAGTACGCCGTGTGCCACGTCGAGTTCGAGCCGCTCCCCCGCGGCAGCGGGTTCACGTTCGAGTCGAAGGTCGTCGGCGGGGCCGTGCCGACGCAGTTCATCCCGAGCGTCGAGAAGGGCCTGCGGGCACAGCTGGAACGCGGTCTGTCCGACGCCCACCACCCGGCCGTCGACCTCAAGGCGACGCTCGTCGACGGCAAGGCCCACAGCGTCGACTCGTCCGACGCCGCGTTCCAGACCGCCGGGTCGCTCGCGCTGCGCGAGGCTGCGGCGGCCTGCGGCGTCGTCCTGCTGGAGCCGGTGGACGAGCTGGAGATCCGGCTGCCGGACGACCACCTGGGCGCGGTGCTCGGCGACCTGTCCGGGCGGCGCGGGCGGGTGCTCGGGACCGACGTGGCCGGCCCGGGCCGCACCCTGGTGCGGGCCGAGGTGCCCGAGACCAACCTCATCCGGTACGCGGTGGACCTGCGCGCGATGACGAGCGGGGCCGCGAGCTTCACCCGCAAGTTCGCCCGGTACGAGGAGGCGCCGCCGCAGCGCTGACACGCCCGGTCCCGACCTGACGAACGGCACTTTCGTACAAACATATTGAACGAAAGTGCCGTTCGTCAGGTCCGGGGGTGGCCGTTCCGGCGCGCGCGGCGCTCGGCGACCCCGGCGATCGTGCGGGCCATGACGGCGAAGACGAAGTCGTGCAGCGGCTTCTGGGCGTACCAGTACGCCAGGCCGGCCGGGCCGCGCGGCGCGAACGTCACCCGCTGGTGGAACCGGCTGGCCCCGGGCCCGTCGGGCTCGGCGACGAGCTCCAGGCGGGCCGTTCCCGGCAGCTTCGTCTCGGCCCGCAGGAGCAGGCGCCGCCCCGGCTCGACGTCGACGATGCGCCACCAGTCCAGCGCCTCGCCCGGTTCGAGCCGGGCGGGCCGCGTCCGGCGGGCGCCGACACCGCCGAGCAGCCGGTCCAGCCCGGCGCGCAGTGCCCACACCCCCGGCACGGTGTACCAGCCATTGTCGCCGCCCAGCCCGCTGATGACGTCCCAGAGCACCGGCGCCGGCGCCCTTACCGTCTCGACGTGCTCGCCGCCCAGCAGGGTGGGCGCCAGGTCCGTGACGCCCGCGCCGGCCGCGCCCTCGCCGGCCAGCGCCCGGCGCACGGCCTCGGCGTACGGCGTCGGGCCACCGGGGGGCGGCGGGGTCGGCGGCTCGTCGTGGCAGACCAGGTCGTAGGCCATGGAAGCGAGCAGGGGGGCGGCGAGGTGCCGGTCGACCGGGGTCAGGGCCTGGACCGCGCGGGCCAGCGTGCGCGGTGCGGACACCGGCACGGGCACGGCGAGGCGGGGGGCCAGCCCGGCGGCCTCGGCGTAACCGGTCACCAGCTCGCCGTAGGTCAGGACGTCCGGACCGCCGACGTCGAACGCGCCGCGGACGTCGGCGGGCAGGTCGAGGCACGCGACGAGGTGGTGCAGGACGTCGTCGACCGCGATGGGCTGCACCCGGTTCCAGGCGTGGTCGGGCATCGGCAGGACCGGCGAGGCCTCGGCGAGGTGGCGGATCATCTCGAAGCTCGCGGAGCCCGCGCCGACCACGATGCCGGCCTGCGGGACGACGGTCGGCGCCGCGCCGCCGAGCAGGATCTCGCCGACCTCGTGCCGGGAGGCCAGGTGCTCGGAGCTGGCCGGCCCCGACGGCTGCAGCCCGCCGAGGTAGACGACGCGGCGGGCGGCCGCCGCGGCATCGGCCAGCAGGGTCGCCGCGTGCCGGTCGCGGTCGGCGAAGCCGGGCCCGTCCATCGAGTGGACGAGGTAGAACACCGCGTCGACGCCGCGGCAGGCGGCCCGGACGGCGGAGGGCTCGCCCATCGAGCCACGGCGCAGCTCGACGTCGCCGGACCAGGGCAGGCGGGCCGCCTTGACCGGGTCCCTCACGAGGCAGCGGACGTCGTGGCCCGCCGCCAGCAGCCGCGGGACGAGGCGGGAGCCGATGTAGCCGGTAGCGCCGACGACGAGGCAGATCACCGAGCCAGTGTTCCCCGGGCGCCCCGGCTCCGCTCGTCGGTCGGCGGCCGACACCGGCCGGACCCGCATGACGAACCCCCCGGGGCCGCCCCGGCCGGGGCGCCGCACTCAGGGCACGCCGGCCAGCCGCAGCCCGGCCGTCGTCGCCGCGGCCAGCACCGCGACCAGCACGAACGGCACCCGCCACCAGGCCGCGAGCGCCCCGACGGCGACCCCGGCGGGCCGGGCCCATCCACCGCCGGCCGTGCTCACCACGACGAGGGCGACGAGCAGGGCCGTCGCACCCAGGTCCAGCAGGCGCGCGGCGCGGGGCGGAACCGTGATCCGGCCCCGCAGCAGCAGCCCGGTCGCCCGGATGAGGTAGGTGCCGGCGGCGAGGCTCAGCACGGTGGCCCAGGTCATGACGGGTCCTCCGCCGGCGCGGACCGGCCGGCGGCACCCAGGCCGAGCAGGCCGGCGAGCACCGGCAGCCCGGGGGCCAGCCACGGTGCGGTCACCAGCGCGGCCAGCGCGGCCACCCCGCCGACCCGCCGGGCGTCGGCTCGGCGCAGGCCCGGCAGGAGGAGGGCGAGCAGGGCCGCGGGGAACGCCGCGTCGATCCCGAAGGCGTTCGGGTCCGGCACGGCCGCGCCGCCCACCATCCCCAGAACGGTCCCGCTGACCCAGCACGTGAACAGGGCCACGCCGGCCGTGTAGTAGGCGCGGCGGGCACGCGC
Source organism: uncultured Actinomycetota bacterium (assembly GCA_963728105.1). Classification (GTDB taxonomy): domain Bacteria; phylum Actinomycetota; class Actinomycetes; order Mycobacteriales; family Pseudonocardiaceae; genus Pseudonocardia. The sequence goes on from CAVSJZ010000031.1 coordinate 100,187, forward strand.
CCCGTCGCCCCTGGCGCGGGAGAACGCGACGACCTCGTCGATCAGCAGGTGGGCGCCCAGCAGCCGCGTCCGCCAGGAGTCGCCGACGACCGGAGCCACCGCCAGGCCGTACGGCAGGTGCCGCAGGTTGAGGACGAGGCCGGCCGCGACCGCGGCCACCGGGCCGCCGCCCGCCGCGACGACGGCGACGACCAGGAACTGCGAGCTGCCCGCGAGCACGAGCACCGACAGCGCGACCGTCAGCACCGGAGGCACGCCCGCGGCCGCCGCGAGCGCGCCGAACGACAGGGCCACGATGCCCACCGCGGAGGCCAGCGCCAGGGCGTCACGCAGATCGGCCCGGTCCTCCGCTGTTCGATACAGCGAACGCATGTCCGCTACAGTGGACCCCGGCGGAGCCGTTCGTCAAGCCGAACGGAATGACCGATCCAGCGAACGGGAGATCGATGAACCGGACCGCGCCGCTCGACGTCATCGCCGACTCGCTGCGCCGCGAGCGCGAGCGGCTCGGCCTGTCGCTGGGCGAGCTCGCCCGGCGCGCGGGCGTGGCGAAGTCGACCCTGTCGCAGCTGGAGGCCGGCACCGGCAACCCGGGCATCGAGACGCTGTGGGCCCTGGCCGTGGCGCTCGACGTCCCGTTCAGCCACCTCGTGGAGCGCACGGACACCCCGGTGCACGTCATCCGGGCCGGCGAGAGCGTCGAGATGCGCTCGGAGCACGCTCCCTACGCCGCCGCGGTGCTGTCGGTGTGCCCGCCGGGGGCCCGCCGCGACCTGCACCTCATGACGGCCGAGCCGGGACCGGCCCGCGAGGCCCACGCCCACCTGCGCGGGACGACCGAGCACGTCGTCGTGACCGCGGGGCGCTGGCGGCTGGGTCCGGTCGGCGCGGAGATCGAGCTCGGCCCGGGCGACTACGCCCGGTTCCCGGCCGACCGACCGCACAGCTACGTCGCGCTGGAGCCGGCCAGTACCGCGGTCCTGGTGATGGAGTACGTCTGAGCGGGGCGCCGGACGCGAGGGGCCGCCGCCCGGGCGGTCCCGGGACGGCGGCCCCTACGGCAGCCCTCCGTCAGTGCGCCGGGACGGCCCGCGGCACCAGGCCCGGCAAGGCGTCGGGCGAGCCCTCCGTCAGCGCGGTGGACGGGTCGGTCGCTCCGGCGACGGAGCCGGCCGTCGCGCCGAGCACGGCGCCCGCGGCCGTACCGACGGCTCCGGAGACGGCCGCCGTGGCCGACCCGACCCGGTCGGCGGCACCTTCGCTGCGGCCGCTGCCCGCCCCGGCCGAGTAGGCGTACTGCCGGACCCAGTCGACGTACATGTGGGAGGTCTGGACGGACCCGCCGCCGTGCGGGAACCAGTCGAGCTGGATCGTCATGTGCATCGGGCCGGGCGGCAGGATCGAGGTGTCGGTCGTCTTCCACCACTCGCGGCCGTCGACGTAGGCGGTGATGCCTTGCGGCGTCCACTCCACGGCCCAGTTGTGCCACTGCGTCGCGTCGATCGCGACCGAGCCGTGCTTCTGCGAGTTGCTCGCCCCGTAGTGCAGGAACATGTCGACGTCCTGGCGCGTGTGGTCGGAGATCTCCATGAAGTCGACCTCGCCGCCGACGGGCCAGTTCTCGGCGTCGGGCCACAGCAGCAGAACCGCGTGGTACGTCGGGTCGCCGGCCGGCACCTTCACCCGCGCCTCCCAGCGGCCGTACTTCTGGCCGTTGCCCCAGGCCATCCCCTCCGTGGTGCCCTGGGGGTCGCCGGTGATGTCGAGCACGCCGTCGACGACGGTCGCGGCGGACGGCGAGCGCCGCCCGTTCCCGACGTGGCCGGGACCGTTGTAGAGGTCCCAGGCTCCGATCTTGTCCGTGAAGTCGTCGAAGCGGTTCGGGGTTCCCCAGCCGTGCAGGGCGGCGGCGCTGGTGGCGAAGCCGCCGGGCTGGTCGGGGTGGCAGGGGTCGGCGGCCGTCGGCGCGGGGTCCGGGCCGGTCGCGCCCGGCTGGCCCGCGGCTCCCGACCCGTCCTGGGGCGTACCGGCGCCCTGCCCGGATCCCGATCCCGGTCCGGAGCCGCCCGACCCGGACCGGCTCGGCCCGCCGTGGGAATGGTTCGACCCGTCACCCGCCGGGGGCTGGTTCGGTGCCGGCCGGCCGGCAGGCAGGCCGACGACCCGCGTGACCGGCGTCGACCCGCCGCCGGGCGCCGAGGCCGGAGCGGCAGCGGCGGCGGGAGGCGGAAGGGGAGCGGCAGCCGGAACGGGAGCGAACGGAGCAGCAGCGGCGGGAGCCGGACCAGCAACCGGAGCCGGACCAGCAGCGGCGAGAGCCGGATCAGCAGCCGGAGCCGGAGCAGCAACGGGAGCCGGCGCGGACCCGGGGCCGGCCGGCGCGACCGGCGCAACCGGAGCCACCGCGGGCGCGGGACCGGCGGCCGCAGGCGCGCCGGGAGCCGCCGCGGACCCCGGGCCGGCCGGCGCAGCCGGCGCAACCGGAGCCACCGCGGGCGTGGGGCCGGCGGCCGCGGGCGCGCCGGGAGCCGCCGCGGACCCCGGGCCGGCCGGCGCGACCGGCGCAACCGGAGCCACCGCGGGCGCGGGACCGGCGGCCGCAGGCGCGCCGGGAGCCGGCGCAGGGGGCGGCGCCGCGGGGCCGGCGCCCATCAGCCGCCCGGCGGCCGCGGCGAGCTCCGACGCCGAGCGGGCCAGTGCGGACGCCGAGGCGGCCACGGCCTGCGCCGCGGCGGACAGCGCGCCCGGGCTCGTCGGCGCCGGGCCTCCCCCGGGCGCCGCCGGGCGGCCGGGCCCGCCGACCGGCGGAACGACCGGGGCACCCGGAGGCGGCGAGACCGGTGCACCCGGCGCAGGCGAGCCCGGTGTGGGCAGCGGCCGGACCGGTGTCCCCTGCGGTCCGGGTCCCTGGCCGGTCGGACCGGTCGACGGGCCGGTGCCCGGCTGCGGCCCCGGCGCGCCCGCCGCCGGCGGGCACACCCCCCGCGCGCCGGGCGCCACGGGATCGGCGAAGGCGGTCAGGCCGCCTCCCAGCATCGCCACGACGACGACGCTCCCGATCGTTGTCACACGCCTCATCCGACTCCCCTGTCCCTCACGCAACATCCGCGGCGGAGAGTAGGGGAGATCAGCTCGCCGGCCGCCGCGCTCCACCCGAAAGGATCACCCGGCGACGCGAATGGATCACCGCACGACGGTCGGTGACGTCACCGTCGGTAGCAGGCGACCGGGCGCGGCTGACCGCGTGTGATCGGAAGGTGGCCGCAGGCGGCCGCGTTCACCAGCCTCGCGAGGCGTACCGCTGGACGTCGGGGAGGTCGTCGACGTTGATGCCGACCATGGCCTCGCCCAGCCCGCGCGAGACCTTCGCGAGCACGTCCGGGTCGTCGTGGAACGTCGTGGCCTTGACGATCGCCTCGGCCCGCCGGGCCGGGTCGCCGGACTTGAAGATCCCGGAGCCGACGAAGACGCCCTCGGCGCCCAGCTGCATCATCATCGCCGCGTCGGCCGGGGTGGCGATGCCGCCCGCGGTGAACAGCACGACCGGCAGCTTGCCCGCCCGCGCCACCTCCGTGACCAGCTCGACGGGGGCCCGCAGCTCCTTCGCGGCGCCGTACAGCTCGGCCTCGTCCAGTCCGCCGAGGCGGCGGATGTCCGCGCGGATCGCGCGCATGTGCCGGGTGGCCTCGACGACGTTGCCGGTGCCGGCCTCGCCCTTGCTGCGGATCATCGCCGCACCTTCGGAGATCCGCCGCAGTGCCTCGCCCAGGTTGGTGGCGCCGCAGACGAACGGCACCGTGAACGCCCACTTGTCGATGTGGTGCGCCTCGTCGGCCGGCGTCAGCACCTCGGACTCGTCGACGTAGTCGACACCCAGCGCCTGCAGCACCTGCGCCTCGACGAAGTGCCCGATGCGGGCCTTCGCCATGACCGGGATCGAGACGGCGTCGATGATCCCGGTGATCATGTCGGGGTCGCTCATCCGGGCGACGCCGCCCTGCGCGCGGATGTCCGCGGGGACACGCTCCAGCGCCATGACGGCGACGGCGCCGGCGTCCTCCGCGATCTTGGCCTGCTCGGGCGTGACGACGTCCATGATCACGCCGCCCTTGAGCATCTCCGCCATCCCGCGCTTGACGCGCGCGGTGCCCTGCTGCGGAGCGCCGCCCAGTCCGTTGGCGCTGCCCTGCTGGGGAGCCGGAACCTGCTGCTCGGACGACACGGTGGTACCTCTCTGACGCCGGAAGGGTGACGACCGATCGTACGTCAGCGGGCGAGGCGCTCCGACGTTCCGCTGGTCACGGCCCCGCGACCGGCCCGGGTCCCCCGCCGCCGACCCGACCCGTCCCGGTGGTTCCCGTGGCGGCGACACCCGGCGCGTCCGGGGCCGGCTCGGCCGTCTCGAAGTAGGCCGGCATCGGCGCCGTGCCCGCCAGGCACAGCCAGCGGACGAGGCGGCGCGAGCGCAGGACGAGGGTGTCGCGCACGGCGTCGTTGTGCACGCGCCGGGCCAGCACGAGCAGCTCCTCCGCCTCGGCGAGCGCGGCGCGGACGGGCGGCGCGAGCGTCGCCCGGTCCAACCGGGCCAGCCTGCGGGCGAGGACGTTGGCGGTCGCCTCCCGGTCCCCGGGCCAGGCCGGGCTGGTCACGCCGGCGGCCGCCGCGGCCCCGGCCCGGCGGGCGAGTGCGGCGTCGAGCGCGGCCCGCGCGGCGTCCAGGCGCAGGTGCAGCCGGTGCAGTCGGCGGACCCTGCTCACGCAGAGCGCCGCGGTCGCGGCGAGGCCGAGCACGCCGAGAACCGCCGCGACGACCAGGAGGGCGATCACCGCCGTCGCTTCCCGGACGCCCGGCGCCCCCGGCGCGCCCGGCGCGCCCGATCCGACGGTCCGCCCCCGGTGGTGTCCGGCCGGGCCGGACCCGGGCGACGTCCGCCCGTCCGGCGGGTCACGAGGCGACCCGCCGCGGATCGGCCGCGGCGGCGGCCCGGTAGACCCGCTCGACCGCGGCCGCCACCAGCGGCCAGTCGAACGCCGCGGCCCGGGCCCGCCCCGCGTCCTCCAGGTCGGCCCGCCTCCGCGGGTCGTCGAGCAGCGCGCCCATGGCCACGGCCAGCGCAGCCGGGTCGCCCGGCGGGACGAGCAGGCCCGCCGGCCCCAGCACCGCCCGGAAGGCGTCCAGGTCGCTCGCGACCACCGGGGCGCCGGCCGCCATCGCCTCGGCCAGCACCATGCCGAAGCTCTCCCCGCCGAGGTGCGGGGCGCAGAACACCGCCGCGGACGCGAGCACGGCGGCCTTCGCGGCGTCGTCGACCGGGCCGAGCACGTCGACCGGCACCGGCCCGGCGGCCCGCCGCAGCGCCGCGGCGTCCCCCCGGCCCACCACCCGCAGCCGCACGCCGGGCCGGTCGAGCCGGCGCAGCGCCGCCAGCAGCACCGCGATCCCCTTGCGCGGCTCGTCGAACCGCCCGACGAACGCCACGGTGGCCGGCTCCCGCGCGCCCGGCACGGCGAACGACGCGACGTCGACGCCGTTCGGGATCTCGGTGGCGTCCCCGCCGAGGTGCTCGACCTGCAGCCGGCGCGCGGCGGGCGAGACGGCGATCCGCGCGGTCGCCTTCTCCAGCAGCGGCCGGGCCACCCCGCCCAGCGCCGCGAGCACGCGCGAGCGCTCGGTGGCGGCATGGAAGGTCACCACGACCGGCCCGTCCGCGAGCAGCAGCGCCATTGCCGACACGCTGACGGTCGTCGGCTCGTGGACGTGCAGCACGTCGAAGCGGTGGGTGGCGAGCCACCGCCGGACCCGGCCGTAGGCGACCGGCCCGAAGGCCACCCGCGCGACCGAGCCGTTGTAGGGCACGCCGACCGTCCGGCCGGCCGGCGTCACGAACGCCGGGACCGGCCCCTCCGCGGGCGCCAGCACCTCCACCCGGTGCCCGCGCGCCCGCAGCGCCGCGGCCAGCCCCAGCACGTGGGCCTGTACGCCGCCGGGCACGCCCAGCGAGTACGGGCAGACGATCCCGACCCGCATCATCGACCGGCCGTCCAGACCGGCTGCAGAACGTGCCAGTCGGCGGGGCTGCGGGCGATCATGACGCCGAGGGCGTCGGCCAGCGCCTGGGTGGCCTTCGCGACGTCGCGCGGCCCCGGCACCGGCACCGGGTCGGCGAAGGCGATCGTCCAGCCCCCGGGCCGGAAGCCCAGGTAGCTCGGGACGAGGGCGGCTCCGGTGAGCGCGGCGAGGCGGGCGGGCCCCGACGGCAGCGTCGCCGGGGCGCCGCAGAACGACACCTCAACGCCGCTCCCGGCGAGGTCGCGGTCAGCCACGAGGCAGACGACGCCGCCCGCGCGCAGGCGGGCCAGCAGGGCCCGGTACGCGCCCGGGTCGTCGGCGGCCACGACCTCGAACCCGAGCCGCTCGCGGTACGCGACGAAGCGCCGGTACAGCGAGGGCGGGCTGACGCGCAGCGCGACCGTCGTGAACCGCGGCTCCCGCCCGCGCCGGCGCAGGGTCTCGACCAGCCACACGCCGGCCGCGTCCCAGTTCCCGCAGTGCGGCAGGGCGACGACCAGTCCGCGCCCGGCGTCCAGGGCGTCGTAGAAGGGCTCCGGACGTGTGACGTGGCTGCCGGCGAGCAGCCGTGGCGCGTCGCCGGGACCGAGCCGGAACGCCTCGCACCAGTACCGGGCGTGCCCGGCCAGCGCCTCGGCGACGACGGCGTCGAGCGCGGCCGGCGGGACGACGTGCGCGAGGTTGGCCCGCAGCCCCGCCGTGTCGGCGCGCCCGACGAGCGCCCGCATCACGGCCACGGCCACCCGCTCGGGCACGGCCCGCAGGGCCCGCCACGCCGTGGCGTAGGCGAGGTCGGCGAGCAGCGGGTTCACGGCGCGGCCGGCGGCCCGTCCGGCCGGTCACGGGCCTGCGCGCTGCGGTACACGGCCACGACGCGCTGGCCCACCGTCCAGAGCGAGCCCACGAGGAGCAGCCACAGCCCGACGTCCAGGGCGTACGGCACGCCCAGCCCGGTCAGTCCGGTCCCGACCAGCGCCAGTATCAGCCGCTCCGCGCGCTCGACGAGGCCGCCGGAAGCCGACAGCCCCGCGGCCTCGGCCCTGGCCTTGACGTAGGAGGTCACCTGGCCGGCGAGCAGGCACACCAGCGCGACGACCCCGAGCATCCGCGCGTGCCCGATGCCGAGGCACCACCAGGTGATCGCGGCGAACAGCACGCCGTCGACGATCCGGTCGCACGTGGAGTCCAGCACCGCCCCGAACGCCGTGCTGTGCCCGCGGGCCCGCGCCATGGCCCCGTCGACCAGGTCGAACATGGCGAAGAACCAGATCACCAGCGTGCCGGCGAACAGCTCCCCGCGGGGCAGGAACCAGGCCGCGGCGGCCGAGGCGCCGACCGTCCCCACGACCGTCACGACGTCCGGCGTGACGCCGTGGCCGACCAGGAACCGCCCGACCGGGTCGGTGACGCGGTTGGCCTGCCCGCGCGCGAGGTCGCCCAGCATCAGCCCGGCCAGGCCTTGGCGAGCAGCGCCCTGGTCTCCAACAGCAGCTGCGGGATGACCTTGGTCTGGCCGATGACCGCGATGAAGTTGGCGTCCCCGCCCCAGCGCGGGACGACGTGCTGGTGCAGGTGCTCGGCCAGCGACCCGCCGGCCACCGTGCCGAGGTTGAGCCCGACATTGAACGCGTGCGGCGCGGCGACCGAGCGCAGCGCCCGCAGTGCGGCCTGCGTCGTGCCCATGAGCTCGGCCGACTCGTCGGCCGTCAGGTCCTCCAGCTCGGCGACGTGCCGGTACGGGACGACCATGAGGTGGCCCGGGTTGTACGGGTGCAGGTTGAGCACGGCGTACACCGTGGTCCCGCGGTGCAGCACGAGGCCGTCCTCGTCGGAGAGCGACGGGATGCGGCAGAACGGGCAGCTCCCGTCGCCCGCCTCCTTGATGTAGGCGAGCCGGTGCGGCGTCCACAGCCGGCGGAAGCCGTCCGGCGTCCCGATGCCCTCGCGCGGCTCCAGCTCCGGACCGCCCGGCGTCCCCGGGTCGGTCACAGCACGTCGGCGGTGGGGCTGGCGTTCTCGCGCCGGCCGACCCAGCCCGCGACCAGCTCGACGGCCTCGTCGGCGGGGACCCCGTTGCGCTGGCTGCCGTCCCGGAACCGGAAGCTGACCGCGCCCGCCTCGGCGTCGCGCCCACCGACGAGCAGCAGGAACGGCACCTTGGCCAGCGTGTGGGTGCGGATCTTCTTCTGCATCCGGTCGTCGCCCGCGTCGACCTCGACGCGCACCCCCCTGGCCCGCAGCCGCCCGGCGATCCCGTCCACGTAGGCGACCTGCTCGTCGGTCACCGGGATCGCGACGACCTGGACCGGCGCGAGCCACGCCGGGAACGCGCCGGCGTAGTGCTCGGTGAGGATCCCGAAGAACCGCTCGATCGAGCCGAACAGCGCCCGGTGGATCATGACCGGCCGCTGCCGCGACCCGTCGGCCGCGCTGTACTCCAGCTCGAACAGGTCCGGCTCCATGAGGTCGACCTGGATGGTCGACATCTGCCAGGTCCGCCCGATCGCGTCGTGTACCTGCACGCTGATCTTGGGGGCGTAGAACGCCGCGCCGCCCGGGTCGAGGACGAGCTCGAGACCGGACGCCTCGGCGGCCTCCCGCAGGGCGTCCGTCGCCTCCTCCCACTCGTCGTCGGACCCGATCGACTTCTCCGGGTCGCGCGTCGAGAGCTCCAGGTAGAAGTCGTCGAGCCCGTAGTCGCGCAGCAGGTCGAGGACGAACGTGAGCAGCGAGCGGATCTCGCCCTGCAGCTGCTCGCGGGTGCAGTAGATGTGCGAGTCGTCCTGGGTGAAGCCGCGGGCCCTGGTCAGGCCGTGCACCACGCCGGACTTCTCGTAGCGGTAGACCGTGCCGAACTCGAACAGCCGCAGCGGCAGCTCCCGGTACGACCGCCCGCGCGAGCGGTAGATCAGGTTGTGCATCGGGCAGTTCATCGGCTTGAGGTAGTAGTCCTGCCCCGGCTTGCGCACCGCGCCGTCCGGGCCCCGCTCCTCGTCCAGGTGCATGGGCGGGTACATGCCCTCCGCGTACCAGGCCAGGTGGCCGGAGGTCTCGAAGAGCTGCGCCTTGGTGATGTGCGGGGTGTTGACGAACTCGTAGCCCGCCTCGGCGTGCCGGGCCCGCGAGTAGTCCTCCAGCTCCTTGCGGACGATCCCGCCCTTCGGGTGGAAGACCGCGAGGCCCGAGCCGATCTCGTCGGGGAAGGAGAACAGGTCCAGCTCGACGCCCAGGCGGCGGTGGTCGCGGCGCTGGGCCTCCAGCAGCCGGTCGAGGTGGGCGTCAAGCGCGTCGGTTGACTCCCACGCGGTGCCGTAGATGCGCTGCAGCATCGGGTTCTTCTCCGAGCCGCGCCAGTACGCGCCCCCGGAACGGGTGAGCTTGAACGCCGGGATGTGCTTCGTGGTCGGCACGTGCGGGCCGCGGCACAGGTCGGACCAGACGACCTCGCCGGTGTGGGCGTGCACGTTGTCGTACGCGGTGAGCTCGCCGGAGGCGTCGACCTCCGGCGCGTCGGCGACCTCGTCAGCATGGCCGCCGCCCTTGAGGTCGATCAGCTCCAGCTTGTACGGCTCGTCGGCCAGCTCCTTGCGGGCGTCGTCGAGCGTGTCGTAGCGGCGCCGGACGAAGCGCTGACCCGACTTGACGATCTTCCGCATCGACGACTCGAGCGCGGTGAGGTCGTCGGGGGTGAACGGGGTGTCGACGTCGAAGTCGTAGTAGAAGCCGTCGGTGATCGGCGGGCCGATGCCCAGCCTGGCCTCGGGGCGCAGCTGCTGGACGGCCTGCGCGAGCACGTGCGCGGCGGAGTGCCGGATGACGCCGCGGCCGTCGTCGGTGTCGGCGCCGACCGGCTCGACGTCGGTGTCGACCTCGGGAGCCCACGAGAGGTCCTTCAGCTCGCCGCCCGCGCGCACGACGACCACCGCGGACGGGCCGGAGGCCGGGAGGCCGGCCGCACGCACCGCGGCGCCGGCCGTCGTCCCGGCCGGCACCCGGACGGGAGCGGACGCGGACGGGGCGGGCGCGGGCACCACGGGACCTCCAGGGACAGGTGGGATGTCGCCGTCGATGCTAGTGGGGCCCGATCCGGCCCGCGGCGGAGCCCGCCCGTCGCGCAGCGGCGCGTGACCAGGCCGGACCCGGCCCGACGCGCCGGGGCCGGCCGCCGCGCCGGGGGTCGGTCTGGTTCGTCGCGACCCGGGAGGGGCGCGGCTCGGCCCGCGGCATCAGTCCCCGGTCGCGGGCGGGTGGGCCACCCGGCCGTACGCCGACGGCAGCACGGTCTGCGGCAGCACGGTCTGCGGCAGCACGGTCTGCGGCAGCACGGTCTGCGGCAGCACGGCCGGAGGACCAATGGCGTAGGGCTGACCCGCCGGGGGCGGCAGGGCGTGCGGGGGCACGGCCTGCCGGGGCACGTCCGCGGGCGGGACGTTCAGAGGCGGTGGGGAGGAGGGCGGCAGGGACGAAGGGGGCGTCGGGCCCGCCCCGGGCGGGGTCACGTCGAGGCTCCCCGCGGTCCAGGACCCGCCCGGGCCGCCGACCGGTTCCGGCCGGGGCGGGGGGATCCACTCGGGCGTCGGGACGGCTCGCGGGGGCTCGACGACCAGCGATGCGGGCGGCACGCGGCCGAGCACCCTGCGCAGCCGGTCCACGGCGCGCCGACCGCCCGTCACGACGACGGACACGGCCAGCCGGTCGCCGAGGGGGTCGGCGAGCAGCCGGACGACGTGGTGCCGGTCGGCGGCCCGGCTGAGCACCAGGTCGTCGACGGGCGGCCCCGGGACGGCCAGCACGGCCCTGACGACGTCGGCGTGCGCGGCGCCCAGCAGCTCGGCGCCGGCGGGGTCGCCGTGATCGTCGCGCTCCCAGTAGTCGAGCACCATGCCGGTGCCGACGTCGATCAGGAGCGCGGCGTCGACGTGGCCGCCGTCGATGACGGGCGCCAGCACGGCGGCCAGGCCGTCGTCACGGATGCCGACGGGCCGTCGGTGCCGGGCCATCCGCGTGCCGCGCCGTGGCGTCCGTCGGCGGCGCCCGTCAGCGCCCGCCGACCGAGGACGGGAAGAACGCCTGGACGTCCTGGCTGGGCCGCGGCGACGGCGTCCCCGTCATGTAGAACTGCTGCTCGATCATGCGCAGGTCCCGGCGGGCCATGGCGAGGTTCGCCTGCTGCCGGTTCAGCACCAGGTAGAAGAACAGCTTCTCGTCGGTGTTGCCGTGGATGGGCCGGATCAGGTGGTACTGGGTGTCCAGGGTGATCAGGATGTCCTCGATCACCTCGCGCAGGCCGAGCTTCTGCATGACCTCGAGCTTGGTCCGCACGACGTCGCTGTTGCCCGGCGCCGCGACGTCCAGGTCGAACTCGGGGCTGCCGCCGCGCGAGCCCAGCGTCATCCCGCTGTCGTAGTCCACGATGGCGACCGCGAAAGCGCCCTTGATATTGGCGGCCATGTTCAGAGTGTGGTCGATGTTGCTCATGGCGAGAGCCTCCTGCACCGCGCCGCGAAACGATCCGGAGGAGCGTGCGACGGCGTCATTCATCGGGGCCTGCGACGTTAGCGCAATGGCTGCGAAGCCTATTCGTCGACCCCCCGTTCAACACCATTTCAGCACGTCACGACATTGCCCGTAGTGCACCGAGCAGTCGCTTGATCGTGGCCACGTCGTCGGCCCAGCGACGCCCGTTCGGGGACGCCGCAGAGCGGGCCTCGGGGACGGAGGGCGGGGGCAACGTCGCGGGCGTCCGGCGCGGGAGGGGCACCGGCGGCGCCGCCGGCTGCCCGGTGGCGACGGTCGACGGCGCGACGGCGACCGCGCCCGAGGGCGCGAGCGGCATCGCGGCGAGGGGCGGCGCGGCCGCCATCGGGCGCGGTCGGGGAACGGCTGCCGGGGCGTCGGATCCCGGCCGCGCGTCGGTGACCAGCGCCGACGCTGGCGCAGTTGCCTGCGCAGACCGGCTCGGGAGCCGGGCGGACTGCTCGGCCTGCGGCTCCACCGACGCCAGCCGGACGGTCGCGAGCTCGCGCCGCGACAGCGCCAGGTTGGAGCGGGCGCGGTCGACACACAGGTACAGCAACAGCGACCGCGGACCGATCGGACGGACGAGGTGGTAGGCCGCGTGGGAGCTGAGGATCAGGTCCTCCAGCCCGTCGTCCGGATCGTCACGGAACGTGGTGAGAGCCTCCCGCGCCCAGCGCAGCACCGTTTCCGGGACCACCGGAGCCGACCCCGCCTCGCGAATCACCCGCCCGCTTTCCGGGTCGGCCACACAGGCGTAACGAAAGCCGGGCAGATCAACCAGACCCGACATCGCCTCACGGAGCGTCACGCTCATTCCTTTCGTGAGCGCACAGTATGGGCCGACGAATTGGATGAGCCATTCTTAACCCTCCCGGCCGCACGGCATACCGCCGAATGTCGGTACTCTCCGAACTCGATCAGATACACTCGGTAACTCAATCTTGAGCCGAATGCGCGGGACGCGGCTCCCTCGCCGGGCATCGTCGCCGGTCCGCTCGCGCCCGACGAGCGTATCGGTGTCGTCACTCGCCGTGTGCAGTGCCGGGCGTGGCACACGGCGGCCGGCTCACCGGGCGCGAGGTGTCGCGGGCCCTCCCCGGTCGCGGCACGCTCCGCTGTGTGACCGCCCGAGAAGCCGCGTCACCGTCCGGGGCGCGGCCGTGCGGCGGGCGCGGGACCGCCTCGCGAGCCGCGGGACTCTAGTGTCGTGAGTCGGAAGTTCTTTGCCGGTATCGGTGGTCCGGGCGGTCGCCGGCAAGGCGCCGGTCCGAGCCTCGTACCGGGCGTACTCGGCCGGACCGGCAACGCCGCCGGCGGGCGTCCGGGCCGCCGAGAGCGGTGAAGGAACTTTCGACTCGCGACACTAGAGCCGTCGCAGGCCGGCGAGGAGCCGGCGCATCGTCGTCATGTCGCACGACCAGGTCGCAGCGGACAGCCGGGTGGCGTCGTCGGTCCCCAGTGCGCTGACCGCCAACGCGGCGAACGACGCCGGCGGCGTCGGCGCCGCGCCGATGCGCGCGAGTGCCGGCAGTCCGCCCTCGGTGGAGGCGGGGGGCACCGACCTGCCCGGCCTGCGCTGGGCGAGCGGCGGCGCGGAGCGCGGCCGAGGGCGTGCCTCACGACCGGGGACCCCGAACAGCGCACCCGGCACCGGCCGCGGCTCGCGCGTCGCGGCCGGCTCGCGGACGGCGTCGGCGGGCCGGCGAGCAGGCGGCGCGGCATCGGTGACCAGTGCGTCGCCGATCGACCCAGCGGGGTCCGGCACGGCGACCGGCAGGGCGGTGGCGGACGCGTTGGGGGCGGACACGGCAGGAGAAGAGACGGCGGGAGCGGAGGCGGCGGCAGCGGAGGCGGCAGCGACCGGCGCCGCAGTGACCGGTACGCCGACGACCGGACCCGCGGGACCCGCGACGGCGGGGCCCGCGACGGCAGCACCCGAGTCCGCGGGACCCGCGACGGTGGAGCCCGCGACGGCAGCACCCGAGTCCGCGGGACCCGCGACGGGGGGGCCCGCGACGGGGGGACCCGAGTCCGCGGCACCCGGCAGGCGAGGCACACCGGCGACCGGCGCAGCAGCCGCCGGGTGTGCCGCAGGTCGCACGGCCGCGGCAGGCAGCTGGGCGGCAGGCGGCCGGGCGGGCGGGCGGCGCGGCGCGGGGTGGCAGGGCGGGGGCCGGCATGGCACCCATCGGGACGGCGGCGACCCGGGCTCCGGAACCGGCACGGTGGTCGGCGGCGGCCACGGCGCCCGTCGCCCGGGCTCCCGCCCCGCGGCCCGCGCCCCGCGGACCGGGTGTGGGTGCGGGTGGACGCGACAGCTCGCCGACGGGGTCGGAGCCCCCCGGTCCGTCCGTGGGGCAGGCCACCGCGGCGGCGGCGGGGGCACCGGCGGTCGGGAGGTCTGACGCGGGGAGTCCGGCGGCCGCCCGATCTCCGGCCAGTAGTCCACCGGCCGCCCGATCTGCGGCCGGGAGGTCGCCGGCCGGCACGACGAGCAGTTCCACGGTCTCGGTGGCGCGCGAAGCGGTAGCCGTCGAGGCGGGGCCCGCCGCAGCGTCGGCGGGCGTGCCGGGAACGGCCTCCGTCGCGCGACCGGCAGCACCCGCGGCACCGGTCGACCTCGCGTCACCCGCCCGGATGCCTGCCCACCGGTCCCCTTCGCCGGCGGTACCCGTCCCCTCGGTGTCCCGGACGTCGCCGCCAGGCGGGGCGTCGGCCTCACCGACTCCGCCCCGGCCCACGCGGGCAGCGTCGGACCCCGGCCCGGCTCCGGGTCCGTCCGACGCGGCGCCGAGCCGGGGAGCGGCCGCGGACCCCGGCGCGGCGCCGGCGCCCACGCCGCCCACCACAGCACCGGCCAGAGGACCGGCACCGGACCGGAGAGCAGCGCCAACGCCCATGCCGCCCACCGCAGCACCGGAGCCCGGAGCAGCACCGGTCACCGGAACCGCACCGGCCGCGGACCCGATCGGGAGCGCGCCGCGGGCGGCCGGCACCGGGCCGGCCGCGGCCGCCCACCCTGCTGCCGCGCTCCCGGGCGGCGTGCCGCGCCGGTCCGACACCCCGTGCCCGACCTCGCCACGCCCCTCCCCGGCGTCGCCACGCCCGTGCGGGACGTCCGCCGGGCCCGACCCGACCAGCGGGCGGGCGAGCCGGCAGACCGCGGCGTGCAGGCCCGGCTCCCCGAGGGTGCGGCGGGCCGCGGCGACGTCGGCGCCCGGCCGGAGCCGGACGTCGACGAGCAGCTCCGCGATGCCGCGCAGCACATGCACCTCGCCCGCCCCGGTGATCAGCAGGTCACCGGCCTTCGGCACGGACTCGCCCGCGCCGGCCAGCAGCGTCGCGACGTCCTCCGGCAGCGCGGACCCGGCGGCGGCGACCACCGCGCCGGTCCGGCCGTCGACCAGCCGGACGGCGTCGCCGCCGACCTCGGTCAGCACTGCCCCGAGGATGCGTTCCAGCCGCACCGACACCTCCCGCCGCGCGACGCCGGACGGCGCCGCACTTCACCCTGACCGTCGGACCTTCACCCTGACCGTCGGACGCGGGGGCCCCGCCGTAACGGCCGTCCGACGATCGGGCGACGAGAAGATCGCGGAAGATCCGGGCCGCCCAGGTGGTTGCCCGGACCGTGGTCCCCCTCTCCGTGCTCGATCTCGTCCCCGTCGGCTCCGACTCGACCGCCGAGCAGGCGCTGGCCGACAGCACCGCGCTCGCGCGCCGCGTCGACGAGCTCGGGTTCCGCCGCTACTGGGTCGCCGAGCACCACGGGATGCCCGGCATCGCCAGCTCGTCCCCCGCCGTCCTGATCGCCCACTTCGCGGCGGCGACCAGCCGCATCCGCGTCGGGTCCGGCGGCGTCATGCTGCCCAACCACGCGCCGCTCGTCGTCGCCGAGCAGTTCGGCACCCTCGACGCGCTGCACCCCGGCCGGATCGACCTCGGCATCGGTCGCGCGCCGGGGACCGACCAGCGCACCGCGCGGGCGCTGCGCCGCGGCCCGGAGCAGGCCGACGTCGACGCGTTCCCCGACGACCTGATCGAGCTGATGAGCTACTTCCGCGGCGAGGGACCGGTCACGGCCGTTCCGGCCCGCGGGCAGCGGCCCGCCTTCTGGCTGCTGGGCTCGTCGGGCTACAGCGCCCAGCTCGCCGGGCTGCTCGGGCTGCCGTTCGCGTTCGCCCACCACTTCGCCGGCCACAACACCGAGGCGGCGCTCGAGCTGTACCGGGAGACGTTCCGCCCGTCTCCCGTGCTGGCCCAGCCGTACTCGATGATCTGCGCCGCGGTGCTCGCCGCGGACACCGACGAGCAGGCGCGCGCCCTCGCCCTGCCGTCCGCCCTGCAGTTCCTGCGGCTGCGCCAGGGACGGCTCGAGCTGCTGCCGACGCCGGAGCAGGCCGCGGCCGAGGAGCTCGCACCCCAGGAGCGCGCGTTCGTCGACGACCGCATGGCCGGGCAGGTCATCGGCTCCCCCGCGACCGTCCGCGACGGCGTCACCGAGCTCGTCGCCCGGACCGGCGTCGACGAGCTGATGGTCACCACGAGCGCCCACGGCCGCACCGACCGCATCCACAGCTACGAGCTGCTCGCCGAGGCCGTCGGCGCGACACCGGCCGCCGCGCCGGCCTGACGCGGCCGGCGCGTTCCCCTACCCACCGTCGCCCGTCGCCGGCGACGGTGGGCGGGCCGCTCCCCCGTCCGGCCCTGGCGCGATCACCGAGCGTCGCCCGGCCACCGTGCGGGTGACCCGCGATCAGGTGATCTCCTCGGCCGCGCCACACCGGCGATCGACCCGCCCTCGTTGATGCTGACGTGTCAGCGATCCGGACACCCGTCCGCCCGGGCCCGGGTCGGGGGACCCACCCGACCGCGGTCGGCTGGTGGCGCCCGCCCCGCCGCAGACCTCGCGACGAGGCGCCCCGCCACCGCGCGGGGGCCGACACGGATCCCGACGCGACGGCGCGCCTGCTGCAGGTCGGCACCGGCCCGACGGGCCCGTCCGGGCCGCGTCGCGGCCGACCGGCCCCCGGCCGTCGCCGCCGGTGGACGCGCCTGGTCCTGGTGGCCGCCGGGTTCATGGTGCTGACCCCGCCGCTGCTGTTCCTCGTCGGCTACCTGGTCTTCCCGGTGCCGTCCCCGGACGACGCGATCAACAACCAGGTCGCGACCGTCTCCTACGCGGACGGCACCCCGCTGGCCCGCCTCGTGCCCCCGCAGGGCAACCGCGTCAAGGTGCCGATCGAGGCCGTCCCCGTTGCGGTCCGGGAGGCGGTCCTCGCCGCGGAGGACCGCAGCTTCTACTCCAACCCCGGCTTCGACCCGCTCGGCATCCTGCGGGCGGTGTGGAGCCAGCTGCGCGGCGGCGACGGCGGCGGTTCGACGATCACCCAGCAGTTCGTCAAGAACACGTTCGTCGGCAACGAGCCGACGCTGTGGCGCAAGTACCGCGAGCTGATCATCTCCTTCAAGATCAGCCAGTCGCGGACGAAGGACCAGGTCCTCGGCGACTACCTCAACGCCATCTACTTCGGCCGGGGCGCCTACGGCATCGAGTCGGCCGCGCAGGCCTACTTCGGCAGGAACGTCGGGGACCTGGACGTCTCGCAGGCGGGCGGTGCTCGCCGCGGTCATCCAGTCGCCGTCGCGCTGGGACCCCGCCGTCGACCACGAGCACTCCGTCCAGCGCTGGAACTTCGTGCTCGACGGGATGGTGTCCGAGGGGTGGCTGTCCCCCGACCAGCGCCGGGCCGCGCGGTTCCCGGCGACCGTGCCCCGCCGACCCGGCGTCGACGGCATGCCGTCGGACAGCGCGGGCCACGTCGTCGCCGCCCTCACCGCTGAGCTCGCCGACGTCGGCATCACCGAACAGGACATCGCCCAGCAGGGCCTGCGCATCACGACGACCCTCGACCCGCACCAGCAGCAGGCCGCGATCGACGGCGCCCACGCGACGCTCGCCCGCCAGCCGGTCAACCTCCGGACCGCGGCGGTCGCGATCGACCCCGGCACGGGCGGCATCGTCGCCTACTACGGCGGCGACGACGGCCTCGGGCTGGACTACACCCGCGTCGAGCGGCTGCCCGGGTCGACGTTCAAGCCGTTCGTGCTGCTCGCCGCACTGCAGCAGAACCCGCCGATCGGGCTCGGCACGACCCTGCCCGGCGAACCGGTCCCCGGCCTGCGCAACGACGACGGCGCCGACTGCGCCCGCTGTGACCTGAAGCAGGCGATGACGCTGTCCAACAACGTCATCTTCCACAGCCTGGCCGTCCAGGTCGGTCCGCAGAAGGTCGCCGAAGCCGCGCGCTCGGCCGGCATCGCGTCGCCGCTGACCGACCCCACCGACGGGATCGCGCTGGGCAACAAGGAGGTCACCGTGCTGGACCTGGCCTCGGCGTACGCGACGATCGCGGACGGGGGTGTGTGGCACCAGCCGCACCTCGTGTCGTCGGTGGCCACCGCCGACGGGCGGGTGCTCTACCGCGCGCCGACCGACGGCGAGCGCCGGTTCCCCGAGCGCGTCGCGCGCAACGTCACGGAGGCGATGCTCGACGTCGCCCCCCACGACGGTCTCGCCCTGCCGGACGGGCGGCAGGTCGCGGCGAAGACGGGAACCGTGCAGTCGCGCTTCCCCGGCCAGAACAACGACGCCTGGATGGCCGGCTTCACGCCGGGCGTGGCCTCGGCGGTCTGGATGGGCACCGACATGAACTCGCCCATCCGGACCGCGTCCGGAACGCCGATCGAGGGCAAGATGCTGCCGGGCCGGATCTGGCACGCCGTCATGACGGGGGCCGAGCAGGACGACCACGTCGCCGACTTCGCGCCGTACCACCCGATCGGCGCCCCGCCGTCGGACCTGCCGCCCGGACAGCTCCCGCAGCCGCGGGACCGGGACCACCGGCCTGACGCCGACGCCACCGCGATGCCCACTCCCGGCGGCGACGTCCGCCGGGACGGGCACGCTCCGCCGCCCGGGATCACTGCTGCGGACCCGGGCTCCGGCACCGACCCGTCGACCGGGAGCGCGGGACCGCCCGCGACGGACGCCGCGGGACCGCCCGCGGTGGGTGGCGGGACCGGCTCCGCCCCGACGCGGGCACCGGCGACGACGGCACCGCCGCCGAACGTGCTGCCGTCCGTCTGCACGACCGCGCATCCCTGCGGCTGACCGGCGCCCGGCCGGCACCCACGTTGCGGGCCGGGGCCGGGGTGCGGAACCGGGGCGGCCCGGCCCCCACCGCACCCGTCCGCGGTCGTCGACGGCGGCGCGGACCGGCGGGCGGCCCCGCGCTCTAGCCGGCCCCGCCCGGAACCGCCGGGCCCGCGCGAGGGCTCCCCGGGGGAGCCCGCCCGGTTACGGTGGCGGGGTGGGCGCGCAGCCGTCGGACGGCCGGACGTTCCAGGTCCTCGCCTGGGTCTCGGAGCGCCGCTTCGTGCTCTACGTCCCGGAGATCGAGGCGGCCACGTCCGTGGTCGTCATGAGCGACGCGGAGGACGCCGCCCGGTCGCTCATCGCCGAGCTGACCGGCCTGGACGAGCGCAGGATCCTGTGCGAGATCGAGCTGGGCCGTATCCCGGGCGGCCCCCCGTCGCTACGGTGACGGGCGTGGAGCGCGACGGAGCGGCCCCGGTCGCGGACCGCATGCGCGAGGCCGCGCTCGCCTGGCTGGAGACGCTCGACGAACAGCAGCGGGCCGCCGCGGTGGGTGCGGCGCCGGCCGCGGACCCGGTCGCCGACGCCGAGCGCAGGCGGTGGTTCTACACGCCGACCGACCACGGTGGCCTGACCGGCCACGCGCAGCGGCCCGCCCAGCAGCGGCACGCGATGGCGCTGGTCGCCAGCGGCCTGTCCCGGGCCGGCTACAACGGCGTCGCGACCGTGATGGGCCTGGAGAACGTCCTCGACGGCGCGGAGGGGTTCACGGCCACGTTCGACCGCGAGCGCGGCCGCGACCCCGGCCTGTACTACCTGCGCGTGTTCGGCGACCCCGCCGGCGACGCCCCGTGGGCGTGGCGGTACGGCGGCCACCACGTCTCGGTCAACCACCTCGTCGTCGACGGCCGGGTCGTCGCCTCGACCCCGTCGTTCCTCGGCGCGAACCCGGCGGCCTCGCCCCTGCCGGGCGGGCTGCTGCGCCCGCTCGCCGGACCGGAGGACATCGCGCGCGAGCTGGTCCGGTCGCTGCCCGCCGACCTCGCCGGGGAGGTCCTCCTGCTGCCGCGCGCGCCGTCGGACATCGTCGGCGGCAACCGCAGCCGGCTCGCCGCGGGTGACCGGGTCATCCCGCTGGCCGGGCTGATGCGCGGCCCGTTCTCCGACCCCGGCCGGCAGCAGGCCTTCGAGGCCGCCAGCGACGCCCTGGAGGACGCGGCCGGGCTGAGCGAGGCCGACCACGCGGCGATCGCGCTGACCGACGAGCCCCGCGGCGTCCCCGCGTCGGCGCTGGACGGCGGGCAGCGCGCGCTCCTGCGGGCCCTGCTCGCGACCTATCTGGGCCGCCACCCCGAGGAGATCTCCCCGCTCCCCCGCTACGCCGAGGGCCCCGACGGCGACGCCGCGCTCGACGCGCTCCACCTCGCCTGGGCCGGCTCGACGGTGCCGGGCGAGGGGCACTACTACCGGCTGCAGGGCCCGGACCTGCTGATCGAGTTCGACAACTTCCAGCAGAACGTCAACCACTGCCACGGGGCGTGGCGCGACCCCGCGCACGACTTCGGCGTGCCGTTCCTGACCTGACCGCCCCGACCGGTCCGTCACCCCGGCCGCAGGGCCAGCACCGCGACGTCGTCACCGGTGTCGGAGGTGCTGCCGCGCAGGACGTGGTCGCAGAACACCGACAGGGGCAGCCCGGCCGCCGCGGCGACCAGCTCGAGCAGGGCGGCGGCCGCGTCGTCGCCCGGGTCGGACCGCCGCTCGACCAGCCCGTCGGTGTAGAGCAGCAGCGTCGACCCGGCGGGCAGCTCCGCCTCCAGGTCGTGGCGCGCCGCGCCGGGCTCGACGCCCAGCACGACGTCGACGCCCTCGAGCATCCGGGCCCCGTCCGCCGTGACCAGTACCGGCGGCGGGTGCCCCGCGTTGGACCAGCGGAACAGCGTCCGGCCGCTCCCGCGCACGATGCTCCCGAAGATCAGCGTCGCGAACCGGGTGACGCCCAGCCCGTGCACGACGCGGTCGAGCCGGGCGAGCACCTGCGCCGGCGTGCCGTCCGAGTCGTGGGCGAGCGCCCGCAGCATGCTGCGCAGTTGGCCCATGTCGACCGCGGCCGGCAGGTCGTGCCCGACGACGTCGCCGACCCCGACCGCGAGGTCACCGCCCGGCAACGCGAACGCGTCGTACCAGTCGCCGCCGACCTGCATCCCGGACTCGGCTGGCAGGTAGCGGACCGCCACCTCGACGCCAGGGTGGCGGGGCGCCGCCGTCAGCATGGCCGACTGCAGCGCCAGCGACACCTGGCGGTTGCGGTGGTAGGCCGCGCCGGCGTCGACGGCCGTCGAGGCACGGGCGGCCAGCTCACCGACGAACGCGCGGTCCTGCTCCACGAAGGGCGGGCGGTCCCCGCAGGTCACGAACAGCAGGACGGCGACGACCGCGCCGCCGGAGTGCACCGGGCCGACCAGCATCGACGTGGCGCCGACGGCGCGCCCCCACCCGCGCCGCAACGTCCCGGCGCTCCAGGCCGGGAACGGGTCGGCCGCCATGTCGACCAGGAGGCACGTGCCGGTGCGGGCGCAGCGCGCGACCGGGTGCTCGGCGTCCACGACGAAGCGGTCACCCTGGGGCGGCGCGTCCGGTACGCCCGGGCCGAGGCGGGTGACCAGCCGCCGCCCCGACACCTCCGGCCGGCCGGGCCAGCGTGGTGCGGCGTCGAGCAGGTAGACGCGGCAGACGTCCGCGAACGCCGGCACCACGGCATCCGCCAGCGCCGCCAGCTCGGCCTCGGGCTCCAGCGCGGCCTGCATCGCGTAGGTGGCGCCGGAGAGCACCTCGAACCGGTCGCGCGCCCGCCGGGCGTCGTCGATGTCGGTCTCGGTGCCCACCCACTCGACGACCCGCCCCTCCGCCAGCACGGGGACCGCGCGCGTGCGGAACCACCGGTACCCGCCGTCGGCGGTCCGCAGCCGGTACTCGCGGCCGAACGCCGCCGGCGGGTCGGCGACCGCGGCGGCCCGCCAGGCCGCCGCGAGGGCCGGGCGGTGGGCGGGATGCACGGCGTCGAGGAAGCCGAAGCCGCGCATCTCCTCCTCCGACTGCCCGGTGATCGCGCGCAGGTCGTCGGCGGGTCCGCTCGGCGACCGTCACGTCCACGACGACCAGGCCCACACCGACGATCTCGTCGCGGACCCGCACCGGGTAGGCGTACAGGCGCCACTCCCGGGGCGCGCCCTCGCCGTGCCACAGCTGGCCGGTCAGGGGCACCTCGTGCCGGGCCCTGCCGTCGGCGAGCACCTCGCGCATCAGCTCGGCGACCTCGCGGCCGACCGTGCCGTGGACCTCCTCGACGGTCCGGCCGAGGCGCTCGTCGACCGTGCCGCCGTGTCTCGTGAGCACGGCCCCGTTGACCCGCCGGTAGCGCAGGCCCGCGTCGAAGTAGGCGAGCCCGACGGGGGCGCTCTGCCACAGCGCGTCGAGGAGCCCGACGGCCTCGTCCCGCGCAGCGGCGTCGGGCACGTCCTGCAGGACGCCGAGCACCTGCCCGTCCGGGCCGGGCGTGATGCGGACCCACACGGACGGCCCGGTCGGGACGTTGGCGAGCGGGCGGCCCGCCCGGATCCCGCCGAGGACGCGGGCGGTGCCCGGGCCGTCGAGCGACACCGAGTCGGCGACGTGCCGACCGAGCACCTGGCCGGCGGGCCAGCCCGGCAGGGGGTCGGCGGGGGCACTCCAGACGGCCGCCCGCCCGTCCGGGCCGAGAACCACGACGGTGACCGGCAGGGCGTCGAGCGCTCCTTCCGGCGTGTCGTCGGGTCCCGGCACGCCGGGCATCGTAAGCGCCAGTGAGCCACGGCGCCCCGTGTCGCGGGAGTCGGGCGCGTCCCCCACCCGGCGCCCTGGTGTCGTGAGTCGGAAGTTCTTTGCCGGTATCGGTCGTCCAGGAACTTTCGACTCGCGACACTAGGCTCGGCGGTGTGGACCTCCCGCTCCTCGCCGTTCCGGGTGGGCGGGTCGAGTACCTCGACGTACCCGGCGACCCCGGACGCGCCCCGCTGCTCTTCCTCCACGAGGGGCTCGGGTCCGTGCGGCTGTGGCGGGGGTGGCCGGAGCGGGTGGCGGCGGCGACCGGACGGCGCGCGGTCGCCTACTCCCGCCTGGGCCACGGCCTGTCCGACCTCCCGCCCACCCCGCGCACGCCGCGGTTCATGCACGACGAGGCGGCCACCGTGGTCCCGGCCGTCGCGTCCGCGCTGGGCCTGGGCGAACCGGTGCTGGTGGGGCACAGCGACGGCGCCTCCATCGCGCTCGTCCACGCCGCGACCCACCCGGTGGCGGGGCTCGTCGTGCTGGCGCCGCACGTCGTCACCGAGGACGCCGGCATCGCCGAGATCGCGGCCACGCGCGCCGCCTTCACCGGCGGCGACCTCGCCGCGCGCCTCGGCCGCCACCACCGCGACGCCGGCGTCACGTTCGCGAACTGGAGCGACGTGTGGCTCGCCCCCGGCTTCCGGTCGTGGGACCTGCGCCCGCTGCTGCCCGGCATCCGCGTGCCGACCCTCGCCGTCCAGGGCACCGCCGACCCCTACGGGACGACCCTGCACGTCGAGGCCGTCCGCGAGCTCGCCTCGGCGCCGGTCGAGGTGCTCCTGCTGGACTGCGGCCACGCACCCCACCTGGAGGAGCCCGAGCGGACGACGGCCGCCGTCGCCGGCTACCTCGCCGGCCGGCGGTAGCCCGGCGCCGACCGCCCGGCGCCGTGCCCTGAGCCCGGCGCCCTGCGAGGATGGCCGGGAAGAGACGGGCGGGCGCGCGCGTTCACCCAGGTACTTGAACCTGCAACTATCGGAGGTCGCCGTGCCCGCCGTCACCGTTCCCGACGTCACCGTCCTGCCGCGCGTTCCCGAGCCCGGCGAGGCCGCCGTGGAGCGCCCGGTCCGGTCGGTCACCACCGCACCGACCGGCTTCGAGGGCGAGGGCTTCCCGGTCCGGCGCGCCTTCGCCGGCATCGACCTGCGCGACCTCGACCCGTTCCTGATGATGGACCAGATGGGCGAGGTCGAGTACGCGCCGGGCGAGCCGAAGGGGACGTCGTGGCACCCGCACCGCGGGTTCGAGACGGTCACCTACATCATGGACGGCACCTTCGAGCACCAGGACAGCCACGGCGGCGGCGGCGTCATCACCAACGGCGACACCC
This sequence comes from uncultured Actinomycetota bacterium, assembly GCA_963728105.1. Classification (GTDB taxonomy): domain Bacteria; phylum Actinomycetota; class Actinomycetes; order Mycobacteriales; family Pseudonocardiaceae; genus Pseudonocardia. Next base: position 124,132 of record CAVSJZ010000031.1, read on the forward strand.
AGTGGATGACCGCGGGCGGCGGGCTGCTGCACATCGAGCGGCCGCCGGAGAGCCTCGTCGTGTCCGGCGGGCTGTTCCACGGCCTGCAGCTGTGGGTCAACCTGCCGAAGGCCGACAAGTGGCTCCAGCCGAAGTACCAGGACCTGCGGGCCGGCGAGTCGGCGCTGCTGACGACGCACGACGGCGGCGCGCTCATCCGGCTCATCGCCGGAGACCTGGCCGGGCACGCCGGCCCCGGGTCGACCTTCACCCCGATGACGATGGCCCACGCCACCGTCGCGCCCGGTGCTGCGGTGCGCCTGCCATGGCGGCCGGACTTCAACGCGCTGGTCTACGTGCTGTCCGGCGACGGCACGGTCGGTGCGGAGCGCCGTCCCGTGCACACCGGCCAGGCCGCGCTGTACGGCCGGGGCGACGCGATCACCCTCGCCGCCGACGCGGTGCAGGAGTCGCGCCTGGGCGGGATGGACGTGGTGATACTGGGCGGCGCGCCGATCCGCGAGCCGATCGCCTGGGCCGGCCCGTTCGTCATGAACACGAAGGCCGAGGTGCTGGCGGCCTTCGAGGACTACCAGCGGGGCAGGCTCGGCGTGGTCCCGGCGAGCTACGTGCCGCACTCCGGGGCCCGCGGATGATCCTCGACGTCCCGGAGCGGCACCGCTACGAGATCCGCGTCGACGGCGAGCTGGCCGGCCTCCTGCAGTACCGCCGGCAGCCGGGGCGGATCGTGCTGATCCACACCGAGATCGAGGACGCGTTCGGCGGCCGTGGCCTCGGTGGCGAGCTGGCCCGCCACGTTCTCGACGAGGCCCGCCGCGACGACCTTGCCGTCGTCCCGCTGTGCCCGTTCGTCCGGAGCTGGATCGACCGGCACCCGGACTACGCCGACCTCGTCGCGGCCTGACCGGGCCGGCGGGCCCACCGCCGGACGCGGCCGCGTCGGGGCACCGGGCCGGCGGAACCGTCGGGGGGCCGCCGTAGCCTCGGGTCGTGCTCGCCGTCCATGCCGTGTGGTCGCCCGGTCGGGGCGTGCTGCTCTGGGCCGAGGACGGCGAGCGGCCCCTGACGTCGTCGGCCCGGTCGCTGCGGGCGGCCCGGCCGCACCCGTTCGCCGCGCCCGCCGTCGCCCTCACCGGCCTGCACCCCGGCACCCCCACGACGGTGACGCTCCTGCTTCCCTCCCGCCCGTCGGGCCCGCTGCCATCGCCCGAGCTCGTGCGCTCCGACGGGCGCGGGGGCACCCGGGCCACCCCCGTGCTTCGCCCGTGGACGGTCCCGGCGCTCGCCGTCGACGCCGCAGAGCTCACCGACCCGGCCGACGAGGCGCGGTACGGCGCGACCGTCGCCCACCTGCGGGCGGTCGCCGAGCTGGCCGACGACCTCGCCCGGCGTGGCCGCGTGCTGCCGACCCTGACCCGCGAGTCGGGCGCACCGCACGCCCGGTGGCGGCCCGTCACGCGAGGGCTGGAGGCCGTCGCCCTCGACGAGCTGGTCGACGCGCTGCCCCCGGTCGGGCGGGCCGAGCAGGCGGGTCCGCGCGACCTGCTCGGCACCGACCCGCGCACGCTGGTCGAGGACGCGCTGGCGACGCTCACCGACGCCAGGGTCCGCGACCGCATGGCCCGTGTCCCGGTCACGCTGCCTCCCGCGCGTCGGGGCCGCGCCACCGCCGTCGAGGCCTGGTTGGCCGCGCTGACGACGCCGGACGCCCGGGTCGACGCTCCCACCCGGGAACTGGTCGCCCTCGCCGAGGCCGCCGCCGACTGGGACGCCGTCGGCAGCGAGGCGCCGGGAGCGGGGCGGGCGAGCTTCCGCCTCGCGGAGGTCCGCACCCTGCACGACCCCGCCGACCCCGGCGCCGACCCGGACGACCAGACCGGCGACGGGACGCACTGGATCCTCGAGTTCTTCCTGCAGTCGAGCGCGGACCCGAGCCTGGTCGTCCCGGCGGCCCAGGTCTGGGACGGCCGCGCCGACCGGCTCGTCTCCGGTGCGCAGGAGCTCCTGCTCGCCGAGCTCGGGCGCGCGGTGCGCCTCATGCCCACGCTGGCCCCGGCATTGCGGTCGGCCCGGCCCGAGTCGCTCGACCTGGAGAACGGGGGCGCCCACCACTTCCTCACCGTCGACGCCCCGCTGCTGGCCGACGCCGGGTTCGGCGTCCGGCTCCCGACGGGGTGGGACGGGTCGCGGCGGGTCGGGCTCGCGGCGTCGACGCGCAGCGCCCCGGCCGACCGGGTCCTCACCCGGGGCGGGCTCGGCCGCGAGGAGCTGGCCGAGTTCCGCTGGTCGGTCGCGGTCGGCGAGGACGAGCTGGGTGAGGAGGAGCTCGAGGAGCTCGTCGCGGCGAAGGCCGAGCTGGTGCGGGTGCGCGGCCGGTGGGTGAGCGTCGACGCGGCCGCGCTGCGGGCCGGGCTCGAGTTCCTGCGCCGCGGCGGGCCGGGGGCGAAGGGCCGCGCGCCGACCGTCGCCGAGGTGCTGGCGCTGGCCGGCCGGCACCCGGACGACTGGGCCGCCGACGGCGAGGTCCCGCTCCCCGTCACGGCCGTGCACGCGCAGGGGTGGGTCGGCGACCTGCTCGCCGGCCGCGCCGACCACGTCGTCACCGCCGTCCCGACCCCCGCGGGGTTCCGCGCCACGCTGCGGCCCTACCAGCAGCGGGGCCTGTCGTGGCTGGCGTTCCTGGCCGAGCTGGGGCTGGGCGCCTGCCTCGCCGACGACATGGGGTTGGGCAAGACGGTGCAGCTGCTGGCGCTGGAGGCGCACGAGCGGAGCGCAGGCGGAGCGAGCATCGACACCGAGCGGAGCGCAGGCGGAGCGAGCATCGACACCGAGCGGAGCGCAGGCGGAGCGAGCATCGACACCGAGCGGAGCGCAGGCGGAGCGAGCATCGACACCGAGCGGAGCGCAGGCGGAGCGAGCATCGACGCCCGGCGGAGCGGCGCCCGCCTGCCGACGCTGCTGGTCTGCCCGATGTCGCTGGTCGGCACGTGGCAGCGGGAGGCGGCGCGGTTCGCCCCGGACCTGCGGGTGCTCGCCCTGCACGGCCCGGGCCGCCCGCGTGGCGCGGAGCTCGCGGAGGCGGCCGTGGCGGCCGACCTGGTCGTCACGACCTACGCGACAGCGGTCCGCGAGGTCGACGACCTCGCCGCCATGCCGTGGCGGCGCCTGGTCCTCGACGAGGCCCAGAACGTCAAGAACAGCCGGGCCGCCGCCGCGCGGGCGGTGCGCCGCATCGACGCCGAGCACCGCGTCGCGCTGACCGGCACGCCCGTGGAGAACCGGCTCTCCGAGCTGTGGTCGGTGATGGACGTGCTCAACCCGGGCCTGCTGGGCAGCGCCGACCAGTTCCGGGAGCGCTACGCGGTCCCGGTCGAGCGGCACGGCAACGAGCACGTCGCGACGCGGCTGCGGGCCGTCACCCGGCCCTACCTGCTGCGCAGGGTCAAGACCGACCCGACGATCATCGACGACCTGCCCGAGAAGATCGAGATCACCCAGCACTACCGGCTGACGCCCGAGCAGGCCACGCTCTACCGCACCGTCGTCGACGACATGATGGAGCGCATCGAGGACACCCACGGCATCGCGCGCCGGGGCAACGTGCTGGCCGCGATGGCCAAGCTCAAGCAGGTCTGCAACCACCCCGCCCAGCTGCTGCACGACGGCTCCGCGATCGGGCGCCGGTCGGGCAAGGTCGTGCGGCTGGAGGAGATCCTCGGCGAGGTGCTGGCCGAGGGCGACCGCGTGCTGTGCTTCACCCAGTTCACCGAGTTCGGGCGGATGCTGGTGCCGCACCTGTCGGCGCGCCTCGACACCGACGTCGCGTTCCTGCACGGCGGCACCCCGAAGCGGCAGCGCGACGCCATGGTGACGCGGTTCCAGGCCCACGAGGGCCCGCCGGTCATGCTGCTCTCGCTCAAGGCGGGCGGCACCGGGCTGACCCTGACCGCCGCCAGCCACGTCGTGCACCTGGACCGGTGGTGGAACCCGGCCGTGGAGAACCAGGCCACCGACCGAGCGTTCCGCATCGGGCAGCGCCGCACGGTGCAGGTCCGCAAGTTCCTGTGCCCCGGCACCGTCGAGGAACGGATCGACGCGATGATCCAGCGGAAGACGGCCCTGTCCGGCATGGTCGTCGGCGAGGGCGAGCAGTGGCTCACCGAGCTGTCGGACACGGCGTTGCACGACCTGTTCGCCCTGGACGCGGAGAGCGCCACCGACGACGGGGCCACCGACGAGACGCCGGACGCGTCATGACCGAACCGTGGTGGCGCGACGCCGCGCCGGCCCGGCCCATCCGCGTCGAGGGCGGCATCCAGATCAACTCCACGCGCGGTGCAGTGGCCCGAACGTGGTGGTCCGAGCGGTTCCTGACCGTCCTGGAGCAGATCGGCGTCGGTGGTCGGATGGCCCGCGGGCGCTCCTACGCCCGGCAGGGCCAGATCGTCAGCCTCGAGGTGACGGCGGGCGCCGCGGTCGCGCACGTCCAGGGCACCCGCCCGCGGCCGTACGCGGTGCGCGTCGGGGTCCCGACGTTCGGCAAGGCCGAGTGGGGCCTCGTCGCCGACGCGCTGGCCGCCGACGCGTCGCTCGCCGCGACGCTGCTCGCGGGCGAGATGCCCCGCGAGATCGAGGACGCGTTCGCCGCCGCGGGGCTGTCGCTGTTCCCGGCGAACGCCCGCGACCTCGCGCTGGACTGCTCGTGCCCCGACCCGGTCGTGCCCTGCAAGCACCTGGCGGCCGTCTGCTACGTGCTCGCCGAGCGGTTCGACGCCGACCCGTTCGCGATGCTCGCGCTGCGGGGGCGCGACCGCGAGACGCTCCTGTCCGAGCTGCGGTCGCGGCGGGCCGCGGCGAGCCCGGCGGGTCCGGCGGGCGTTCCGCCGCTGGCGGACGTCCTCGACGCGTTCTGGTCCGGCCCCGCGCCACCGGTCGCCCCGGCCGGACCCGCGACGGCCCCGGACGCCCTGCTGGACCAGGTGCCGGCGTTCCCGATCGCGGTGCGCGGGGTGCCGGTCACCGAGCTGCTGCGCCCGGCGTACCGCGTGCTCGCCGCCGGCGATCCGGCATCATGAGCCGGTGGTGGCCCGCTGGCTCGTCCCCGCCGTCGGGGTGGTGATCGCCCTGCTCGGCCTGGTCTGGGTCGGGCAGGGCACCGGCCTGATCGGCGGCAGCGCCATGACCGGTTCGCAGTTGTGGCTGGTCAACGGATTGATCGCGGTTGCGGTGGGTATCGGGCTGCTCGTCGTCGCGGCCCGCGTGCGGCGGCCCTGAACCGCGCGCCGGCGCGGGGCGGTCGGACCGGGTGGCAGACTGGGCCCGTCTCCGGCGGAAAGGTGTGCGCGACATGGGCGAGTTCAGCCCCTGGCATTGGGCCATCGTCATTCTTCTCGCGGTCCTGCTCTTCGGCGCCCGGCGCCTTCCCGATGCCGCGCGGAGCCTGGGCCGGTCGGCCCGCATCCTCAAGGCGGAGCTGCGCGGGGACGCGGGTGAGACGGCGTCGACCGGGGAATCGGCGCCCCAGCAGGCCGATCCACCGCGGGCGGTGGCGCCCGAGCAGGAGACCGTCCCGCCACCCGTCGCCCAACCGGACACTTCACGCGCCAGCGGCGCTTAGCGTCACGAATCGTCTGCAATAACCCCGGGAGAATTGACGGGGACGCATCGCGGTTGCTCTGATACCCGATACGCACGGGACGGAGGGGGCCGATGTGGCACGTGTGACGAGGTGGCTGGCGCTCCTCGTGGTGTCGGGCGCCGCGCTCGCGGGCTGCACCACCGCGGCGGCCTCCCCGCCGCTACCGCCGGCCCCGCCACCCGCACCGACGGTGAGCATGAGCCCGCCCGACGGGTCCACCGGCGTCGCGCCGGCCGAGACGCTCACCGTCCACGCCACCAACGGCACGCTCAAGGACGTCACGCTGACCGACGACGGCGGCACGACGATCCCCGGCATGGTCTCGGCCAACGGCACGACGTGGACCGCGACCGCGCGCACGAAGTTCCACATGGGCTACCACTTCGGCGGCACGGCGTCCGGGCCCGGCGGCACCGTGCCCGTCACGGGCGGCTTCACCACGGTCGACGCCAGCAACGTCTACGCGGTGACGTCCAACCTCGGCGACGGCGAGGTCGTCGGTATCGCCGCCCCGGTCATCCTGCAGTTCGACTCGGACATCCCCGTCGCGCAACGCGCGACGGTGCAGCGCGCGCTGACCATCCACACCTCGATCCCCGTCGAGGGCTCGTGGGCGTGGCTGCCCGACACCGGCGCGGGCTCGCGGATCCATTGGCGGCCCAAGTACTACTGGACGCCGGGCACGACGGTGTCCGTGGCCGCCGACGTCTACGGGGTCTCCGCGGGCTCCGCCGGCTACGGGCGGGCGAACCTCACCACGACGTTCACGATCGGCCGCTCGCAGATCGTCGAGGCGAACGCGAGGACCCACCACATCCAGATCGTGCGCAACCACAAGGTGATCATGGATCTCCCGGCGAGCTACGGGGCCGACTCCGACCCGCGCCGGATCACGCGCAGCGGCGTGCACATCGTCATGGACAAGACGCCGCTGCAGCTCATGTCCAACCCCGCGTTCGGCTACAAGAACGTGCCGGAGCAGTGGGCCGTGCGCATCTCCAACAACGGCGAGTTCATCCACGCGAACCCCGCGTCGAGCTGGGCGCAGGGCCGGACGAACGTCACCCACGGGTGCATCAACCTGTCGACGGGCAACGCCAAGTCCTACTACGACACCGCGCTCTACGGCGACCCCGTCGAGATCACCGGGACGAGCGTGATGCTCTCGGCCGCTGACGGCGACATCTACGACTGGGCGGTGCCGTGGGACCAGTGGCTCGCGATGTCGGCCCTGCGCTGAGGTCGGGCTGCGCTGAGGTCGGGCCCTGCACCCGGGGGTCCGGTCAGCCCGCCGGGTCCGGATGCAGCCGCGCCCGCTCGACCCGCTCGTGCAGCCGCTGCCGCACCTGCTCCGGCGTGTAGGCGCGGCGCTGCCGCTCGGCCCTGGCGGCGACCACCCCCGTGGCCGCCACGCCGGCCGCCCCGGCCAGGCCGACCCACTTCCACCAGCGCATCCGGTTAGCCTACCGGCCGTGATCGCTGCCGACGCCCGCCCGGGCCGACCGCCGCTCGCCCTGGAGCGTGCGTGCGAGCTGACGCGCACCGGCGACCTGTGGCTGTTCCGCGGCAGCAGCGGCGCCGACCGCGCGATCCGCTCGGTGACGAACGCGCCGGTCAACCACGTCGGGATGGCCGTCGTGCTGGACGACCTGCCGCCGTTGATGTGGCACGCCGAGCTGGGCCGCTCGCTTCCGGACGTGTGGACCGGCACGCACCAACGCGGCGTGCAGCTGCACGACCTCATCGACGCGGTCACGACCTGGGCCCACCGCTACGGCCAGCGCGCCTGGCTGCGCCAGCTCTCCGGGACGCTCACCGCCGAGCACGAGGACGCGGTGCTGCGCACCATCGCCCGGCTGGACGGGACCCCGTTCCCCTCCACCGCGGCGCTCGCCGCGCGGTGGCTGCGCGGGAGGCTCCCGCATCCGCGCCGGCGGCCGGCGCCGGAGCTGGAGACCGCCTACTGCGCCGAGGTGGTCGCCGCGACCTACCAGGCGATGGGCCTGCTCCCCGGTCACCACCGGCCGAACTGGTACGACCCGGGGCGGTTCTGGAGCGGCGACGGGCTGCCGCTCGCCGAAGGGTTCGCCCTCGGCGGCGAGATCGAGGTCGCGGTGCCGGCCGCCGATCGCGAAGCGCGGGTGTGACGACCGATCGGATACGCCCGGTGCCATTCCCGACACGTCCGGCGAAATAGCACCCCGTCATCGACGCCGACCCCGGCCGTGCTTTAGGCTGGAATTCTCCTGAATCCGGCCGTTGCGAAAGGCGTGTTCGGTGGCGAAGCAGACGACGGTCACCCTCGTTGACGATCTCGACGGTACTGCGGCCGACGAATCGGTCGAGTTCTCACTGGACGGCCGCGCGTACGAGATCGACCTCTCGACGGCCAACGTCGGGAAGCTGCGGGATACGCTGGCCCCCTACGTCTCCTCGGCTCGACGGCTCGGCTCGCGGCGCAGTTCCGGTACCGGCCCGGCACCGGGCCGTTCGGCGGCCGACCGGGAGCAGAACCACGCCATTCGGGAATGGGCGGTCGCACAGGGCATGAAGATCTCCGAGCGCGGCCGGATCCCGTCGAACGTGCTCGAGGCCTATCACCAGGCCCATTGAGCGCCCGGAGGGTTCGCCGCCCTACTTCGGGGCCATCCGGATCGCCCCGTCGAGGCGGATGACCTCACCGTTCAGCATCGGGTTCGCGACGATGTGCGCCGCCAACGCCCCGTACTCGGCGGGGCGCCCCAGCCGGGCCGGATGCGGGACCTGACGACCCAGCGCCGCTTTCACGTCCTCGGGCGCGCCTTGCAGCAACGGCGTGTCGAACAGTCCCGGCGCGATCGTCACGACCCGGATCATCATGCCCGCGAGGTCCCTGGCGACCGGCAGCGTCAGGCCCACCACGCCGCCCTTCGACGCCGAGTAGGCCGCCTGCCCGATCTGGCCGTCGAACGCCGCGACGGACGCGGTATTGATGATCACGCCGCGCTCGCCGTCGACCGGGTCGTGGCGGAGCATCCGCTCCGCGGCGAGGCGCAGGACGTTGAACGTCCCAACGAGGTTGATGTCGATGATCATCTTGAACTGGTCGAGCGGGAACGGGCCCTGCTTGCCGACCGTGCGGACCGCGTTGCCCGTGCCGGCGCAGTTGACGCACACGCGCAGCGCGCCCAGCCCGTCGGCCACGTCGAGCGCCGCGGCGACCGCGGCCTCGTCCCGGACGTCCGCCGCGGCGAAGCGCGCGCGACCGTCATGGGCCGCCGACAGCTCCTTCGCGACGGCCTCCCCTGCCGAGCGCGGCAGGTCGAGGACCACGACCGAGGCGCCCGCGGCGAGCAGGGCCTGCGTGGTCGCGAGGCCGAGCCCGGAGGCTCCGCCCGTGACGAGCGCGACCGAGCCGTTGACGTCCATCCGTGCCTCCCGCCGTACCGACCGTCAGTCGTGACTGTTCATATCACGTCGCGGCCGGGTCACCCCCGGCCAGCTCCAGCGCCACGCGCAGCGCGGCGGCCCGGAACTCGTCGGGGTCGTCGGACTGGGCGTCGGCGCCGAACGCGCCGAAGTGCACCGCCGCCAGCGCGAGCCGCGCGCGCACCCGCTGGTCGAGCGGGGTGCCCGGCACCTCGAGCAGCTCGCCCAGCTCGCGGAACCGCCGGTGCATCTCCTCGCCCGGCGCGAACTCCTTCAGCGACTGCTGCGCCTGGATCAGCCGGCTGATCTGGGGCGCCTCCCGGCCGGTGAGCAGCGCGGAGTAGCGCTCGACGATGCCGCGGCTGCGCTCCGCGCCCGGCTCCCGCTCGCGGGCCCATGCCACGATCGCGTCGATCGCGGCCAGCTGCTCGTAGAACAGGCTGGCGAGGATCTCCTCCTTGGTCCGGAAGTGGTAGTAGACCGCGGCCTTGGTGACGCCGAGCCGCTCGGCGATCTCCCGCAGCGACACGGCGTCGTAGCCCCGCTCCGCGAACAGCTCCAGCGCGACGGCCCGGATCTGCTCGCGCGTGTCGGTCCGCCGGGTGTCCGTCCGCGCGCTTGTCATGGCTCACATCTTACTTGCCGACCGGCTAGAAAGCGAGCTAGCCTGTCGGCAAGTAACTAGCCGGTCGGCAAGTAGGCAAGGTAGGACGGGATGGAACAGGTGCGCACACCGCGCGAGATCTGGACGGTCATGGGCGGCCTCATGACCGCGATGCTGCTCGCGATGCTGGACAACACGATCGTGGGCACCGCGATGCCGACGATCGTCGGCGAGCTGGGCGGGCTGACCCACCAGGCGTGGGTCGTCACCGCGTACGCGCTGGCGACCGCCGTCGCGACCCCGGTGTGGGCCAAGCTCGGCGACCTCTACGGGCGCAAGGGCGTCTTCATGGCCGCGATCGCGCTGTTCCTCGCCGGGTCGGCGCTGTCGGGCCTGTCCACGGGGATGGTCGAGCTCATCGCCTTCCGCGCGGTGCAGGGCCTCGGCGCCGGCGGCCTCATGGTCGGCGCGATGGCGATCATCGGCGACCTCGTGCCGCCCCGCGAGCGGGCCCGCTACCAGGGCGCGATGGCGGCGGTCATGCCGCTGGCGTTCATCGGCGGCCCGCTGCTCGGCGGGTTCCTCACCGACAACCTGAGCTGGCGGTGGGCGTTCTACGTCAACCTCCCGCTCGGGGCCTTCGCGCTGGCCGTGATCGGCCTGACGATGCACCTGCCGCGGGTCCGCCGCGAGGCGCGCGTCGACTGGCGGGGCGCGGGCCTGCTCACCGTGGCGATCGGCTCGCTGACGCTGCTGACCTCGTTGGGCGGGAGCACGTTCGCCTGGGTCTCGTGGCCCGGCGCCGTGCTGGCCGCGCTGACGGCGGCCGCCACCCTCGGCTTCCTGCGCGTCGAGAGCGGGCTCGAGCGCGCGGGCGGCGAGCCGATCCTCGCGCTGCGGCTGTTCCGCGACCGGACGTTCGCGGCCGCGACCGCGCTCACCTTCCTCGTCGGGTTCGCGATGTTCGGCGCCGTGACGTTCCTGCCGCAGTTCCAGCAGAACGTCCAGGGCGCCTCGGCGACCAGCAGCGGGCTGCTGCTCCTGCCGATGCTCGCGGGCATGCTCGTGACGTCGCTGGCCGGCGGGCAGCTGGTCTCGCGCACCGGGCGCTACCGCACGCAGATGATCGTCGGCGCAGCGGTCATGGCGGCGGGCCTGTTCCTGCTCGCGACGATGGGAACCACCACGTCGACGACGGTCTCCGGCGCGTACATGGCCGTGCTCGGGATCGGCATGGGGATGCTCATGCAGACCACGAACCTGGTCATGCAGAACGCGGTCGACCGGCGCGACATCGGCGCGGCCAGCGGCGCGTCCACGCTGTTCCGGACGGTCGGGGGCTCGATCGGCGTCTCGCTGCTCGGGGTCCTCTACGCCCGCGGGCTGACCGGGTCGCTGACCGCGCAGCTCGGCGCGGCGCAGGCCGGCCACGTCGCCGGCGGGACGACCACGCCTGCGCTGCTCTCCAGCCTGCCGGCCTCCGTCCGGACGGCCTACGAGGCCGCGGTGACCAGCGGCGTCACCAGCGCGTTCCTGTGGGCGGGCGTGGCCGCGACGCTGGCCGTCGGAGCGGCGTGGCTCGTGCGCGAGACGCCGCTCCGCGCGACGCCCGCCCCGGCGGAACGAGTGCCGGAGCCCGCAGCCGCGTGACAGACTGCCGATCATGTTCCCCGGGACGTTCGCCGCGTCGACCCCCGACAAGCCCGCCGTCGTCATGGCGGGCTCGGGGGCGACGCTGACCTACCGCGAGCTCGAGGAGGGGTCGGCCCGCCTGGCCCGCTACCTCGTCGGGCGGGGCCTGGTCCGCGGGGACGTCGTCGCGCTGCTGGCCGACAACTCACCGCGGGTGTACGAGGTCTACTGGGCGGCGCAGCGGGCCGGGCTCTACATCACGGCCGTCAACCACCACCTGACCCCGGACGAGGTCGCCTACATCGTGCGCGACTGCGGGGCGAAGGCCCTGGTCGTGGCCGGCTCGCTGGGGGCGCCGGCCCCGGAGGGACCGGCCGTCCGGCTGGCGTACGGGGCGCCGGTCGCCGGCTGCGCGGACTACGACGCCGAGCTGGCCGGCGTGCCGGCCGACCCGCTGCCCGACCAGCCGCGCGGCTCGGACATGCTCTACTCGTCCGGCACGACGGGCCGGCCGAAGGGCATCCGCCCGCAGCTGCCCGACCGCCAGGTCGACGAGCCCGGCGACACCTACGCCGCGGTGTTCGGCCCGATCTACGGCTTCGACGCCGACACGGTCTACCTCTCCCCCGCGCCGCTCTACCACGCCGCTCCCCTGCGCTTCTCCGCGACGATCCAGATGCTCGGCGGCACGGTCGTCGTCATGGAGCGGTTCGACGCCGAGGGCGCGCTCGCCGCCATCGAGAAGCACCGCGCCACGCACAGCCAGTGGGTGCCGACGATGTTCGTCCGGATGCTCAAGCTGCCCGCCGACGTCCGGGCCCGCTACGACGTGTCGTCACTGCGGGTGGCGATCCACGCCGCGGCCCCGTGCCCGGTCGACGTCAAGCGGGCGATGATCGACTGGTGGGGCCCGGTCCTCTACGAGTACTACGCGGCGACGGAGGGCGTCGGGATCACGTTCATCACCTCCGAGCAGTGGCTGGCGCACCCGGGCTCGGTCGGGCGCGGCGGCGTGCTCGGCGACGTGCGGATCTGCGACACCGAGACCGGCGCCGTCCTGCCGGCCGGCCAGGTCGGGACGATCTTCTTCGAGCGGAACGACGCGCCGCTGTTCGTCTACCACAACGACGCGGACAAGACGCGCGAGTCCCGCCATCCCGAGCACGAGAACTGGGGCACGACCGGCGACCTCGGCTACGTCGACGAGGAGGGCTACCTCTACCTGACCGACCGCAAGGCGTTCATGATCATCTCGGGCGGCGTGAACATCTACCCGCGCGAGGCCGAGGACGCGCTGGCGCTGCACCCCGCGGTGCTCGACGTCGCGGTGATCGGCGTCCCGGACCCGGAGATGGGCGAGTCGGTGCTGGCCGTCGTGGCACCGGCCCCTTGCGCGGTTCCGGGCCCGGAGCTGGAGGCCGAGCTGATCGCCCACACGCGCGCCCACATCGCGGCGTACAAGGCGCCCCGGCGCGTCGTGTTCTCCGACGACCTGCCCCGCACGCCGACCGGCAAGCTCGTCAAGCAGAAGCTGCGCGACCGCTACCCTGCGATGCCCTGACCCCTCCCGCCCGCCCCGAACCTAACGAACGGCACTTTCGTGAGCACCTATGTGGCGAAAGTGCCGTTCGTTGGCAAGGGCCGGGGTGGTCAACCGGCGCGGTCGTAGCGCGCCCGCGCGACGGTCGCGAGCACCGCGAACGGCACGGCGACGGCCAGCGCCACCCGGAAGATCGTCCCGAACGCCCCGGACCCGGCCGGGGCCGCCCCCAGCGCCGTCCCGGCCGAGCTGCCCAGGAACAGCGCGGCGGCGAACAGCGCCACCATCGTGGCCCGCTGCCCCGGCGCCACCTGCGTCGCCCAGCTCTGCAGCGTCGTGTGCAGGAACGCCCAGGTGCCCCCGAGCAGCAGCCCCGCTGCCACGACGGTCGGCAGCGTCACCGCGACCGACGGCACGGCCCAGCCGGCGACGAGCAGGAGCCCGCCCGTGCCGGCCAGCACCGCAGCGCGCCGGCGCCCGGCGAGCAGCCGCACGACCCGCGACCACGCCAGCGCACCGGCCCCGAACCCGGCCGCGGCGAGCCCGGCGACGCCCGCGGAGAACCCCAGCGCGGCGACGGCGGGCGCGAGGTAGGTGAGGACGCCCAGCACGATCGCGCCCTCCACCAGCGCCAGTCCGAGCACGATCCGCGGCCAGCGCCCGCGCAGGACCTGCCCGACCGCCCGCGCCGGCCCGTCCGCGCGCGCCGGCCGGTCCGGCTCGGGCAGCCGGCGCAGCGCCACCGCCAGCACGGCCCCCGCCGCCCCGGTGACGGCGGGCACGACCCGCCAGCCGGCGGCGTCGGCGAGCAGGCCCGCACCCGCCGTCGCCCCGCCGATGCCCAGCGACGCGGCCGCCAGCACGTCCGACAGCGCCCGCTGCCGCTCCGCCGCCGGCCAGACGTCGCCGACGTAGACCAGCGCCGCGGGCTGCAGCGCCGCGAAGCACGCGCCGGCGAGCACCCGCGTCAGGTACAGGACGGGCAGGTTCGGGGCGAGGGCCGACCCGAGGCCGGCGACGGCACCGCCGAGCAGGGCCACGCGCATCACCCGGACCCGGCCGATGCGGTCGCTGACCACGCCCCAGACCGGCTGCATCACGCCGTACGCGAGGAAGTACGAGCTCGCCACGGCCGCGACCGCCGCGAGCGGCGCGTGCAGGTCGGCCCCGATCAGCACGAGGAGCGGCGGCAGCGCGAACCGGTCTGCCGTGCTCGTGAGCGCCGTCATCTGCAGCAGCCGCAGCCGGCGCCGCTCGCCCGCGACGGGGCTCACCCGGTGTCCCGCCCGACCGCCGCGCTCATCCCCGCCACCCTCGCACGGCAGCCCTGGACGCGGGGTCGCGGCCGGGGCGAGAGTGGGCCCATGCACGCCGCCGGCATGACCATGAGCGACCTGATCGCCCGGTTCGCCCGCACGACGCCCGACGGCCTCGCGTTCCGGGACGGCCCGCTCACCCTGACCTGGTCGCAGGCCGACGAGCGGATCACCCGGCTGGCGAACGCGCTGGTCGCAGCGGGCGTGAGCCCCGGGGACCGGGTCGCGGTGATGGCCCTGAACAGCGCGCCGCACCTCGAGGCGATGGCGGCGATCCTGCGCGCGGGGGCGATCTGCGTGCCGGTGAACTTCCGGATGGTCGCCGACGAGGTCCGCTACGTCCTCGACGACTCGGGCGCGACGCTCGTGCTCGCCGACGACGCGTTCGCCGCCGTCGTCGCCGCGGCGGGCGCCGCCGCGACGCTGACGATCGGCGCCGGCTACCTCGACGTGCTCGCGTCGGCGAGGCCGGACGACGCCGGCCTGCCGGCCGTCCCGGACGATGCCGCGGCGTTCATCATGTACACCTCCGGCACCACCGGACGGCCCAAGGGCGCGGTCCTGACCCACCGCAACCTGCTGCTGCACGCTTACAGCAACGTCCTCACCAACGGCGCGACCGCCGAGGACAAGGTGGGGCTGTCGGGGGCGCCGCTGTTCCACATCGCGGGGGTGTCCGGCTTCTACATCAACCTCGTGCAGGGCGCGGCCACGGTCAACACGCCCTCCGGCGGGTTCGACCCGGTCGCCATGGTCGACCTGCTGGAGCGCGAGCGCGTCTCGTCGTGCTTCTTCGTGCCCGCGCAGTGGGCGGCGATCGTCGCGGTGCCGGGCCTCGCTCAGCGCGACCTGTCGGCGCTGCGGCGCTGCTCGTGGGGCGCTGCGCCGGCGTCGACGACGCTCCTGCGGACGATGATCGACGCCTTCCCGCAGGCCGACATCGTCACGGCCTTCGGCCAGACCGAGTGCAGCCCGGTGACGTGCCTGCTCCGCGGCGAGGACGCCATCCGCAAGATCGGCTCGATCGGAAGACCGATCATGAACGTCGAGGCGCGGATCGTCGACGACGACATGGAGGACGTCGCGCCGGGCGAGGTCGGCGAGATCGTCTACCGCGGTCCGCTGGTGATGAGCGGGTACTGGAACAAGCCCGACGAGACGGCCGAGGCGTTCCGCGGGGGCTGGTTCCACTCCGGTGACCTGGTGCGGGAGGACGAGGACGGCTACCTGTTCGTCGTCGACCGCACGAAGGACATGATCATCTCCGGTGGCGAGAACATCTACTGCGCCGAGGTCGAGAACGTCCTCGCCGGCCATCCGAAGATCGCGGAGGTCGCGCTGATCGGCGTCGCCGACGCGCGGTTCGGGGAGGCGCCGCTCGCGGTCGTCGTCGCGCGCGACCCCGCCGACCCGCCGGACGCGGCGGACATCGAGGCCTTCTGCCGCGAGCGGCTGGCCGCCTACAAGCGCCCGCGCGACGTCGTGCTCGTCGAGGCGCTGCCGCGCAACCCGAGCGGCAAGGTGCTCAAGACGGCGCTGCGCCGCGAGTACGGCGCGACCCGCACGGTCGCCGCGCCCGCGGTCTGAGCCGCCGGCCCGGTCCCGGGGCGCACCGCCGTTCCCCGGCCCGCACCGCCGCCGCGGCGCCGGTGCCGCGCCCGCGGTGCGGCCGGCCGCGGCGCGGCGCGACCGGCCGGACCGCACGCTGCAGGATGGGCACGTGCCCGATCTGACCCCCGAGGAGTTCCGCCGGTCCGGCCGGGAGGTGCTCGACTGGGTCGCGGCCTACCGGGCGGACCTGCCGGACCGGCCCGTCCGCCCCGACGTCGCGCCCGGCTCCGTCTGCGCCCGGTTCCCCGCGCTGGCCGAGGAGCCGCGCCCGGTCGAGACCCTGCTCGAAGCGGTCGACGACCTGGTCGTCCCGGCCTCGGTGCACTGGCAGCATCCCCGGTTCTTCGGCTACTTCCCGGCCAACGCGTCGCTGCACTCCCTGCTCGGCGACGTCCTGTCCGGCGGGCTGGGCACCCAGGGGATGCTGTGGTCGGCGTCGCCGGCCGCCACCGAGGTCGAGCTGGCGCTGCTCGACCGGCTGGCCGGAGCGCTCGGCCTGCACCCCGCGTTCACCTCGGACGGCGGCGGCGGGGGCGTCATCCAGGACTCGGCCTCCTCCGCGTCGCTGGTGGCCCTGCTCGCGGCACTGCACCGCGCGGTGCCCGGCTGGCGCGAGGACGGCGTCTCGGGACGCGAGACGGTGTACGTGACGGCCGAGACCCACTCGTCGCTGGCCAAGGCCGTGCGCGTGGCCGGGCTCGGGGCCCGCGCGCTGCGCGAGGTGCCCTGCACCCCGGGCACGCCGGCGATGGACCCGGCCGCGCTGGCCGCGCTCGTCGCCGCCGACCGGGCCCACGGTCGCGTCCCGGCCCTCGTCTGCGCGACGGTCGGCACGACCGGCACCGGCGCCGTCGACCCCGTCCGGGAGGTGATCGACGGGGCCGGCGGCGCGTGGGTGCACGTCGACGCTGCCTGGGCCGGCGTCGCGGCGCTGTGCCCGGAGCACCGCGGGCTGCTCGACGGGGTCGAGCGGGCCGACTCGTTCTGCGCCGATGCCCACAAGTGGCTGGGCACGGCCTTCGACGCGTCGCTGCTGTGGGTGCGCGACGCCGCCGCGCTCCCGGACGCGCTGTCGATCACACCCGAGTACCTGCGCGACAGCGCGTCGGAGTCCGGGGCCGTCGTCGACTACCGCGACTGGCAGGTGCCGCTCGGGCGGCGCTTCCGGGCCCTCAAGCTGTGGGCGGTGCTGCACGGCTACGGCCTCGCCGGGCTGCGGGAGCACATCCGGGGCCACGTCGCGCTCGCCGACGAGCTCGCCGGCTGGGTCCGGGCCGAGCCCGGGTTCGCGCTCGCGACCCCGCCGTCACTCGCGCTGGTCTGCCTGCGCCTCGACACCGACGAGCGGACGCGTTCCCTGCTGGCGCGGGTGAACGCGACCGGCCGGGCGTTCCTCACCCACACCGTGGTCGACGGCCGGTTCGCGGTACGGGTCGCGATCGGCGGGCTGACGACGACCCGAGCTGACGTCGTCGCGCTGTGGGACGAGCTGCGGCACGGCGCGGCGCAGGTCCGGGCGGCCGGATCGAGCCGGTGAACGACGGACGGCCGCCGCCGTCCCCACGGCGCCCGGCGCTCGGTCGGTCACGCGGCGAACCTCGCGGCTCCGCTCGCGTCGCGGCCGAACGGTCAACTGCCCTCCGCCACGCGGGGCAGCCGGTGCCGCAGCAGCACCCGGCTGCCGCGCTCGTCGTGGTGGATCAGGACGGACTCGGCGGTGCGGCTCATCATCGGGATGCCCCGTCCGCCCTTGCCCGGCGCGCCCATCGGGGTGGGCTCGGCCGGCGGACGCCACTGGCCGTGGTCGACGACCTCGATCGAGAGCGTCGTGCCTCCCCTGCCGTGCTCGGTCCACAACGTCAGCTCGACGACGCCCTCCTGCTCGTCAGGGCCGTAGGCGTGCAGCACGGCGTTGGCGGCCGCCTCGTCCACGGCGAGGACCACGTCGACGGTCTCGGCCTCGGTCAGGTTCAGCGGCGCGAGCCAGCTGGTCAGCTCGCGGCGGATGACCACGAGCTGCGCGGCGTCGGCCGGCCAGCTGCGGTGCACGAACTCGATGCGCCCGGGTTCCATGAACCCACTTTCCCGCACCCGCGCCGGACCCAAACGCCACCGGCCGCGCACGCCCGACCGCTCACCTGATCGATCACCACACGTCTCCGTCGCGCCAGTCGCAGACGAGCGGCCGCGTGCGGTCGAGCGGGACCGGGCCCTGCCGGACGAGGATGTCACCGTCCTCTTCCGGTGTCGGCCGCACGCCGTCCGGGGTGAGCACGGCCGTCGGTCCGGTCCACACCTGCCAGCCCAGGCCGAGGTAGAGCGGACGGCCCTCCGCGGACGCCGCGAGCGCGCCCAGCTCGAAGCCGGCGTCGAGATGGCGGTGCAGCGCGGCGACGACGGCGCGCCCGTGGCCACGCCGCCGCGCGTCCGGCGCCACCCCGACGGCCTCGACGTATCCCGTCCGCAGTGTCCGCCCTCCGGCCAGCATCCGGCGGGCGACCAGCGCCGCGTGCCCGACGAGGCGCCCGCCCTCGTACGCGACCGCGTGGACGCCGCCGAGCGCGTGGCCCCAGTCGGCCTCGGTGAACTCGGCCGGGCCGTACGCGGCGAGGCACAGTGCCCACGCGGCCGCGGCGTCCAGGTCGGCGGTCGGGACGACCTCCACCTGCCGGTCCCCCACCGTCCTCAGTCCTCGGCCAGCCAGGCGAACGCCAGGCCGGGCAGCCGCAGCCGCCCGTCCTCCACGAGCGGCGGCCCGTCGGAGCCCAGCACGGTGCGCAGGACGCCGTGGCGGTCGAGCAGCCGCCGCGTCCACGGTCACGGGGTCCTCGGAGAAGTTGGCGAGCCCGACGAAGCTCCCGCTGCGGGGGTGGCGCCGGTGCCAGGCCAGCACGTGCGGCGAGTCCGGAGACAGGACCTCCAGCCGCCCGGCGGCGTCCAGTGCGGGCAGGCGGGCCCGCGTGCGCACGAGCGCGCGGAACCAGCCGAACACCCTTCCCTCGACGGTCCCCGGGTCGTGCCGGCGCGCCGCCGCCTGCTCGTCGAACCGCGGCCGGTGCATCCACCGGTTGTCCCCGGCCAGCTCGGGGTCGTCGAGGTAGCCGGTGTCGTTGGGCTGGGCCAGCTCGTCGCCCATGTACACCAGCGGCACGCCGCCCCACGCCATGACGACGGCGTGCAGCAGCACGAGGCGGCGGACGCCGCGCGCCAGCGCCTGCTCGTCACCGCGCTCGCGGGCCTCCGAGATCCCGGTCAGCGCCGCGGCCGTGCCCGAGATGCGCGCGTCGCCGGTGCGCGGGTTCTCCCCGAACACCGCGCCGCGGGCGTAGGACATCGGGAACCGCCCCGAGTAGAAGGCGTTGAGGAAGTCGCGGTGAGCGAACGGGTCGAAGCCGGCGGCGCGAGCGTCGACGTCGCCCACGGCCCAGCCGATGTCGTCGTGGCAGCGCACGTACGTGGCCCAGGACGTCTCGGGCGGGATGGGCCGCAGCCGTCGCAGCGCCTGCCCGGCCAGCCGCGCGTCCTTCGTCGCGAGGCTCGACCACAGCATGACCATGAGCTGGTTGTGGTACGCGAGCTCGCACTCGGGCCGGTAGCGGTCGTGGCCGCCGAGGTAGGCGACGAGCTCCTCGGGCGCGACGATCGCCTCCGCCTTGAACACCACGCCCGGCGCGGCGATCTTGGTCAGCGCGTGGAGGGCCTGGACGATGTCGTGGACCTGTGGCTGGTTGATGCACGGCGTGCCCAGCACCTTGCCCATGAACGGCACGGCGTCGAGCCGGAAGATCTCGACCCCGCGGTTGGCCAGCCACAGGACGGTCTCCAGGACCGCCGCGAAGACCCGCGGGTTGGCCCAGTTGAGGTCCCACTGGTAGTCGAAGAACGTCGTCCAGACCCAGCCGCCGGCACCGCCGCGGGCCAGCGGCACCCACGAGAAGCAGCCGGGCGCCTGGTCGGGGAATACGTCGCTGATCGTCCGCTCGTAGGCGTCGGGCATCGTGCGGTCGGGGAAGGCGTAGTAGAAGTCCGTGAAGGCCGGGTCACCCGCGAGCCAGGCCCGCGCCCACGGGTGCTCGCGCGCGGTGTGGTTGAGCACGATGTCGACGCACAGGCTCATGCCCCGCTCGCGCAGGGCGCCGGCCAGCGCCTCCAGGTCGTCCATCGTGCCGAGCCGGGGGTCGACCTCGCGGTAGTCCGCGACGGCGTACCCACCGTCGTTGGGGCCCGCCCGCGGCGCGAGCAGCGGCATCAGGTGCAGGTAGGTGACGCCCAGCTCGGCGAGGTGGTCGAGCCGGTCCGGCACCTTCGCGAGCGTGCCCGCGAAGCGGTCGGTGTACGCGACGTAGCCGACCATCCGCTCGTGCTGGTACCAGGTCGGGTCGACCTCGCGGCGCCGGTCGACGTCGCGCAGGGCGTCGGGACGGGTCGCGGTCGCGTCGAGCGCGGCGCGCAGCAGCCGGTCGAGCAGGCCGTCGACGCTCTCGCCGTACAGCGTCGTGAGCGGTGTGTGGACATCGGGGAACCAGCGGTCGAGGCGGGCGAGGAAACCGACGGCGTCGGCCCGGCAGAGCACCCGGTGCGCCTCGGCGGCCAGCGCGGGTCGCAGCCGCCCGAGGGCGTCAGAGTTCGCCACCCGGACATCCTGCCGTCACTGCCACCCGACGAGCGGCAGGTCCTTGGCGTGGCGCACGCCGAATCGCAGGCGTGCTGTGAACGTGCCGCCGGCCGGGACGTCGACGCGCCACTCGACGCGTCCGAGCTCGTCCCGCACCGCCGGTTCCGGGGTCGCCGACACGTCGACGACCTGGACGTCCGGGTTGCGCGACACCGGCACGCGATCCCGCACCACGAGGTGGGCCGCGGTCGAGCGGCCGTTGTGGACGGTGATCGTCCAGGTCTCGACGGCCTCGCGGCGGCCGCCGACGAGCGTGCGGCCCACCGTGCGCTCGGCCAGCTCGCGCTCGACGCCGACCCGCTCGTCGACGCCCAGCGCCAGCTCCAGCTCGGCACCGGGCGCGGTGGCGTCGATCCGCGTGGACCCGACCAGCACGCCGTCGACGGACGCGACCACCGGCCCCGGCGGCAGCGCGCGGGGGGCCTTCGCCGTCGCGCGCACGTGGGCCGCGGGATCGAGGACGGGCGCGGTGACGTGGTCGAGGCGGGCGTCCAGCGTCGCGGTGTCGACGGCGGTCCGGTGCGGCGTGCCGTCCGCGGCGACCGCGACCGGCCGCGCGAGCCGCCAGGCGACTGCGACCGCGTTCTCGACGGGTGCCGCGACCAGGTCCGCAGGCGCGGCGGCCAGCGTCACCCTGGCCCTGGCCCCCTCGCCCGGTGCCATCGGCGCCATCGGCGGGCGCACGTCCACCCACCACGGGTCGAGCTCGGGCACGACGCCGGGCGCCGCGGTCCGGGCCGTCGACAGCGTCAGCGGGCACGCCGGCCAGTCCTCCCCGCTCGTCTGGCTGACCAGCCCGTACAGCGTGAGCGTGAGCCGGTCGTCGGTGACCGCGGCGTCGTAGGCCGGGCTCCAGGCCGCCCCCGTGACCGTGTAGCCGAGCTCGATCCCGACCGGTCCCTCCGCGTCCGCCTCGACCGCGAGGCGCGCCTCACGGCGGTGGCGACCGGACGCCTGGAGCCGCTCGAGCTCCGCCCTGGCGGCGTCCCGGGCGTGCTCGGCGTCCGTGCGGCGCTCCGCGTTCTCCCGCCGGGCCGCAGCGACGTCGACGAGCTGCGCGGCGACCGCCGAGGCGACCTCCGAGACGCGGTCCGGACCGGCGCTGCCCTCGGCGAGCGCGGCGGCCAACCGGTCGCCGGCGCGGCGGGCCAGGCGGCGCAGCAGCTCCTCGCGGGCGGCGTCCCCCGCGTCCGCGCCGTCGACGGCGGCGAGGTCGCGCTCGGCGGACCGCAGGGCGTCCTCCGCCGCGCGGACCCGCTCGTCAGGGACGCCGGCCAGGTCGCGGCGGGCGAGGTCGACCCCGACCACCCGCACCCCGGCCGTCGCGGCCACCCGGACGGTGTCGTCGAGCAGCGACTCCGGGAGGTCGGCAACCACCAGCTCGGACGCGCCCGCCGGGAGGGTGACGGTCCCGTGCCGGGTGATCCGGGCCCGGTCGGGATGCACGGTGACGGCGACGATGGGCGCCCGCAGTTCCATGGTCGCGACTCTAAGGCGTATCCGGTGGATCCCCGCCGGTCAGTCGAGGTCCAGGTGGTTCCCGACGGTGCCGCCGGCTCGGCCTCATACCGGGCTTCATGCCGGCCGGCCGGCCGGCCGGCATGAAGGTGGCCTTCCTGTCCGCAGACGGCATGAAGGTGGCCTTCCTGACATCGGGATGGTGGGTCGGTGCCGGCTGGGCTCGGCCGGCGCGGCGGAGATCCGGCAGGCACGCCCTAGTCTCACGGGGTGGACCTGGACGACGTCGCCGAGGAGCTCTACGGGCTGCACCCGGACGCCTTCGTGCCGGCCAGGGACGAGGCCGTCGCGCGGGCCCGGGAGGCGGGCGACCGGGACCTCGCCCGGGCGATCGGGCACCTGCGCCGGCCCACCCGGGCCGCGTGGCTGGCCAACCTGCTGGCGCGCCATCGCGCCGATCAGCTGGACGGGCTGCTCGCGCTGGCTGGCGACCTCGTGGACGCCCAGCGCAGCCTCGACGGCGGGGCGCTGCGGGCGCTGTCGGCGCAGCGGCGGCGGCTCGTCGGCGCCATGGCGAGGGAAGGCGGCCGGCTGGCGGCACAGGCCGGCGACACGGCGACCGAGTCGGTCGTGCGCGACCTGGAGGGCATCCTCGACGCGGCGCTGGCCGACCCCGCAGTCGCCGACGAGGTCCGCTCGGGGCGGCTGACGCGGACGGTGAGCTACAGCGGTTTCGGGCCGGAGGCCGGGTCGGCCGGTGCCTCGGTCCGCACGGCGCGGCGACCCGCGCAGGACGGCCGGAGCTCCGGACGGGAGGACGGCCCGGGGTCCGGGACTGACGCTGCCGCGCGGTGGCGGTGGTGGCGGTGCCGGCGGTGAGGGTGCCGGTGGCGCTGGCGAGGCCGCCGGGCGAGCCGAACGGGAGCGGGCGGAGCGGGAGCGGGCCGAGCGGGAGCGCGCTGCGCGGGAGCAGGCGGAGCGGGAGCTGGCCGCGGCCGAGGAGGACGAGTCGGCCGCCCGCGCGCTCGCCGACGAGCGGGAGGCGGCGCACGTCGACGCCGAGGCCGTCCTCACGGACGCGAAGGCGCGCGTCGCCGATCTCGCCGCGGAGCTGGACGCTGCGCGCGAGCGGGAACGGGCGACGGGCGCGGCCGCGCGGGCGGCGGCCGCCGCGGCCAAGGACGCGGCGCGGGAGGCCAGCGCCGCGACGAGCCGGGTCACGCGAGCCCGGGCGCGGTTGGAGGACCTGCCGCGGTCGTGACCGTCTGCAAGGCGGCGGGCAGGCGCGCGGCCGGGGGCCGGCGTGGCTGCGGCGGCGGCGGTGGCGGCTGACGCGGTCGGCGGCTGCGGCTGAGGCGGCGGCGGCGGTTGCGGCTGAGGCGGCGGCGGCTGCGGCTGAGGCGGCGGCTGAGGCGGCGGCGGCTGCGGCTGAGGCGGCGGCTGCGGCTGCGGCTGAGGCGGCGGCAGCGGCTGCGGCGGCGGCTGCTGCTGCGGCAGCGACCGCGGCAGCCGACGCCGCGCACGGGAACGGCGATCACCGGATGGGGAGCCGGCAGGCCACAACTGACCTCGGACCTCCCCGTACGGCGACCATGAAGCGAGAGCGGCAGGCAACGGGGCCCCGCCCGGCGCTGATCACCGCATGCGGGACAGGAGCGGCATCGACAACACCGAACGTCCCCATTCGACGATCACGACCGCGGCGACAGCCGAGGGAGCACCACCCGCGCCAGGAATGCCGGGCCCGGCGGCTCCGGCGACGCTGACCCCGGCAGCCCCGCCGGCCGGCGCCGACCACCACCTCAGGACGGATGCGCCACCCCCACGACCCCGAAGACCCTCAGCCGACGATCATCAACCGAAGCGCCGGGCGACGCAGCCGCGGGTGCGGACACAGGGCCACACCACGGCGATGATCACCGCCTAGGGAACCGGCGGGCCACAGCCGGCCTCGGATCTCCCCGTGCGGCGATCATGAGACCTGGCGCGGCGGCCCGCCCGGCGCTGATCACCACATGCGGACCGGAGCGCTGTCAACAACACCGAACTGTCCCCATTCGACGATCACGAACCGAGACGGCAGCCGGGCGCGGCACCGCCCGCGCCAGGAGGGCCGGCGACCAGTGCACCGGCGACGCCCCGCCGACGCCGACCCCGACAGCCCCCGCCACCCAGCGCCGACCACCAGCGCCCGGCACCCGCGACGCCGACCCCGACAGCCCCCGCCACCCAGCGCCGACCACCACCCGCGCCGGGAAGGCCGGCAACCAGCGCACCGGCGACGCCCCGCCGACGCCGACCCCGGCAGCCCCCGCCACCCAGCGCCGACCACCACCCGAGGACGGACACGCCACCCACGACCCCGACAACCGACGATCGCACCGCCGCGACCGCCGGGTGCGGTCGAGCCCCCCGCACCCGGCGACCGGGTGCGGTCGACGCCGCCGCACCCGGCCGGAGATCACCGGACGTGCCTCCGGCAACCGCGACACCGACCCGGCCGCCGTGGCCCGCCGGGCACCGGTCATCACGCAGGGGCAGCCGACGGGGACCGGCTCCCCCGTCAACCCCGCCGCGCGGCGAGCAGGCCGAGCAGGTTGAGCGCGCCCCAGCCGGCGCCCACCGCGACCGCCTTGCGGCGGGCCTGCGGGTCGCTCGCGGACGATGCCGCGAACGTCACCGCGTCACCGAGGTCGGCCGCGATCCGCGCCAGGATCGCCAGCCGCAACGCGGGTCCGGCCGGCGCCGTCGCCACGGCGATCCCGCCGGCGAGGTCGCGCACCCCCACGGCCCGCACCAGCAGCGCCACCGGCGCGGGCGGCTCGTCCCCCGACAGGCCGGCGGGCTTCGCGAAGATCGCCGGCCTGACCAGCGTCGAGAGGCCGTACGCCGCGGTGAGCACGCCGAGCGTGCGCGGGAACCAGGTCATGGTCACGATCGTGCCAGCGCCGCCCGGAGCCGGCTCGGCAGAACCGCCGCCCGTCGTTCACCCGGAGTTCGCCGAGCGCCCGTACGGTTCGCCGCGTCATCCGAACGAGGGACGGGCTGCATGGACACAACCCTCATCATCATCGTCGTCGTCGTGATCACCGCGCTGGCGTTCGACTTCACCAACGGCTTCCACGACACCGCCAACGCGATGGCGACGTCGATCGCCACCGGGGCGCTCAAGCCCCGCGTCGCGGTCGCCATCTCCGGCGTGCTGAACCTGGTCGGGGCGTTCCTCTCGATCCAGGTCGCCAAGACCATCTCCAGCGGGCTCGTCGACGACACGAAGATCACCCCGACGGTCGTCTTCGCCGGCCTGTGCGGCGCGATCCTGTGGAACCTGCTCACCTGGCTGCTGGGCCTGCCGTCCAGCTCGTCGCACGCCCTGTTCGGCGGCCTCATCGGCGCCACATGGGTGGCGGCGGGGGCCAACGCGATCCAGTTCGCCAACGTGATCAGCAAGGTGATCCTGCCGGCGTTCCTCTCGCCGATCGTCGCCGGAGTCGTCGCGCTGGTCGCCACCTACCTCGGCTACAAGATCGCCGCACGCGGCCGCGACAGCACCGTCAAGCAGGGCTTCAAGGTCGGGCAGATCCTCTCGGCCTCGATGGTCTCGCTCGCGCACGGCACGAACGACGCGCAGAAGACCATGGGCGTCCTCACCCTGACCCTCGTCACCGCCGGCCTGCTGCCGCGCGGCTCCGGGCCGCCCTTCTGGGTCGTCCTCTCGGCCGGTCTGGCGATCGCCCTGGGCACCTACCTCGGGGGCTGGCGGATCATCCAGACCCTCGGCAGGCGGGTCAGCGAGATCCAGACCCCCCAGGGGTTCGCAGCGGAGACCGCCAGCGCCGCCGTCATCCTCACCTCGGCCAACCTGGGCTTCGCCCTGTCGACGACGCAGGTCGCGACCGGGTCGATCTTCGGGGCGGGCGCCGGGCGCCGGCTCGCGACCGTCCAGTGGGGCGTGGCGGGCCAGATGGCCATCGCGTGGCTGCTCACGCTGCCGGCCGCCGCCGCCGTCGGCGCCGTGGCCGGCTGGGCCGCCTCGACCGGCCCCATCGGCACCGTCGTCGTCGCGATCGTGCTGGTGGGTCTGGCGGTCGGCATCTTTGCCGCGTCGCGGCGCCGCCCGGTCACCGCCGACAACGTCAACGACGTCCCCGTCCCCGTGGCCGCCGCGGCCGCCGGCCTGAGCCCGAGGAGCGCAACGTGATCAACTGGGGTGCGCTGGGTGTCGTGGCGGTCGTGTCGCTCGCGATCGGCGTGGCGGTCGTCGTGCTGGTCGCGCTGGCCCTCGTCGGCCTGTCGGCCCGCGAGGGCCTGCCGGACGCCGTCGAGTCGGCCGACGGGACCGAACCGGTCGGGCGTGCGACGTCCGCTGCCATGTCGCCCGCAGCCGGGACCGCGGTGGCAGCCGTCTGCCTGCTCGGGGTGGCCGCGATCGTGCTCTACGGCCTGTATCTGATCATCTTCCACCACTGACCGGTGCCAGGATCGGGCGTCGTGACGACCTTGATCCAGGCCACCGACCTGCACCTGGTCGCGGCCGGGCGGCTCCCCACGGGGATCGACCCGGCCGCGGCCCTGTCCGCCGCGCTGGCCGCGGTCGAGGCCTCCGGCGTCGAGCCCGCCGCGCTGCTCCTCACCGGCGACCTGACCGACGCCGGCGAGCCGCAGGCCTATCGGCGGCTGCGCGAGCTGGGGGTCGCGTCCCGCCTCGGCGCTCCGGTCCTGTACGCGGCCGGGAACCACGACGACCGCGCGGCCCTGCGCGAGCACCTGCTCGACCTGCCGCCGTCCCGCGACCCGTACGACCACCGGACGTGGCTGGGCGGGCTGCGGGTCATCGTGCTGGACAGCACGGTCCCGGGCTCGGCGCACGGCGCGCTGGCCGACGAGCAGCTCGACCGCCTGGCCGACGAGCTCGCCACGCCCGCACCGGAGGGCACCGTCCTCGCCATGCACCACCCGCCGCTGCCATCCCCGTCCCGCCTCGCCACCGCCATCGAGCTTGCGGCGCGCGACCGGCTCGCGGCGGTCGTCGCCGGGTCGGACGTGCGGGTGGTGCTGGCCGGGCACACGCACGTGCCCAGCGCGGGCGCGCTCGCGGGCGTCCCCGTGTGGGTCGGCGGGTCGACCGCCTCGACCTGGTACGGCCTGGCGCGGCGCGGGGAGGCTTCCGTGGCCGCACCTTCGGTCAGCCGGGTCGACCTCTTCCCTGGCGGCGGCGTGCTCACCTCGACGGTGCCGATCGGGGAACCCGACCTGGGGAGCCTCGACCCCCGCCGGGTCGACGAGCTCGTCGCCGAGGCCGCGGCGCGCGCCGCCGGGCAGGCGCGACCCTGACCGTGTCCCGGGCCTGGCCGGCCCTCAGCCCGGCACCGCCGTGAAGAACTCGTAGCTCTGGCCGTCCGGGTCGGCGACGTAGACGCCGCGGCCGCCGGCGAGGCGGTTGATGCTCCGGTCCCAGGCGTGCTCCGGCCCGGAGCCGAACGGGATGCCGGGGCGCGCCGCCAGCAGCGCCAGCAGGCCGTCGAAGGTGGCGTCGTCGACGAGGAACGCGTAGTGGCCGGGCACCACGGCGTGCCGGTCGTCGAAGTCGAGCGTCAGGTCGTCGTTGACCCGGACCGGCGTGAACGGGCCGGACCGCTCCCCCACCCGCAGGCCGACCAGGTCCGCGAAGAACCGCGCAGCGGCGTCGCGGTCGCTCGCGCGGACGATCGTGTGGTTCAGCACCACCGGCATGGGCAGCCTCCCGTCAGTACGCGCGATACACATGCAATATACGTGCGATACGCACGTACCCGCTAGGGTGCGGTCCGTGGACGACGGTGGTCCGGCCCTGTTCCGGCTGGTGCGGTTCTGGTCCCGGCGGTGGGCCCGCGGCGTGGCGGCCGACGTCGGGCCGGGCGTGTCGCTGCCGCAGCACGTCCTGGTCGTCGACGCGGTCGACGCCCTGGCCCGGGCCGGTGAGGAGGCGACCGTCGGCGCGCTCGCCGGCCTGCTCGGGCTCGACCGGTCCGGCGCGAGCCGGATGATCTCCGCCAGCGCGGCCGCGGGCTACCTGGACCGGCACCCGCCCGCCACCGACGCGCGGCGCAGCCCGGCCGCGCTCACTCCGGCGGGGAGGGCCCTCCTCGACCGCTCGCGCGACTGGCAGCGGGCCCGCTTCGCCGAGCTCACCGCCGGCTGGAGCGACGACGACCGCACCACGTTCGCCCGCCTGCTGGACCGGCTTGCCCGGGAGGTCGGGGCCTGACGGGGTGGTCGCCGTCCCGCGGCGCCGGCCGCCGCCCCGGCCCGCCCGGCTGCGGCTCGTCCGGGCCGCGGCGTGCGCGGGACCCACGGCAGCGTGATCGTCGGCAGCGTGATCGTCGGCAGCGTGATCGTCGGCAGCGGCACTCCGGCTCCGCGAGCGCATCCGCTTCCCCGCCGGGCCGGTCACCGTCGGAGGGTCGCCGGTGGCGGCACCTGCCGGTCGCGGGTGCAGGTCAGGCCCCGGCGGCGTCGTCCGGGACGGCGTCGGGGCGCTCCGGGCCGGCCGGGTCGGCGTCGAGGGCGTCGAGCCACGCCAGTATCGCCCCGGTGTGCTCCCCGACCGCCGGGATCGGGTCCATGCGCGGCGGCCGGCCGGGGAACGCCAGCGGCGGCAGGAGCGCCGGCAGTGGCCCCACCGGCGAGCCGACGCTCGTCCAGCGGTCGCGGGCCAGCAGCTGCGGATGCGTGAGGACCTCGGTGACCTCGCGCCGCCGGGCGTGCGCGATCCGGGCCGCGGCCAGCCGGTCGGCGACGGCGTCCCCGGTGAGGCCGGCCAGCAGGGCGTCGATCTCCGCGTGCAGCGCGGGCCGGTGCTCCAGCCGGGCCGCGCCGGTGGCGAAGCGCGGATCCGTCGCGAGCTCGGGCCGTTCCAGCACGGTCGCGCAGAACGCGGCCCACTCCCGCTCGTTCTGGATGCCGAGCACCACCTCGGTGCCGTCGCCTGCCCGGAAGGTGCCGTACGGGGCGATCGCCGCGTGGCTCGTCCCGGCCCGCCGGGGCGCCGCCCCGGTGCCCTCTGCGTAGTGCAGGGGGAAGCCCATCCACTCGACGAGCGCGTCGAACAGGCTCACCTCGACGTGCGTGCCGACGCCGGTCCGCTCGCGGTCGTACAGCGCGGCGAGGATGCCCGCGAACGCGTACATCCCGGCGCCGATGTCCGCGGCCGGGATGCCGCTCTTGGCGGGCTGCTCATCCGTGCCGGTCACCGAGACCAGCCCGGCCTCCGACTGGATGAGCAGGTCGTAGGCCTTCGCGTCGCGGTAGGGGCCGTCCGGGCCGTAGCCCGAGACGGAGCAGGTGATCAGGCGCGGGTGGCGCGCCCGGAGCGTCTCGGCGCCCAGCCCGAGGCGTTCGGCGGCACCCGGCGCGAAGTTCTGGACGAAGACGTCGGCCCGCGCAACGAGGCGGGCGATCGTCTCGCGGTCGGCCTTGAGGTCGAGGGCGATCGACTCCTTCGAGCGGTTCAGCCAGACGAAGTGGCTCGACAAGCCGTGCGCGGCCACGTCGTAGGCGCGGGCGAAGTCCCCGTCGCCCGGTCGCTCGACCTTGATCACGCGGGCACCCAGCTCGGCGAGCTGGCGGGTCGCGAACGGGGCCGCGACGGCCTGCTCGCACGACACGACGACGACACCCTCCAGCGGTAGCACGTCCCCGATCATGCCCGCCCACGCCGCCATATGTGACCACGTGGCGGCTCAGTGGGCGGTCGTCGCAGCCATATGCCTCCACACGGCGGGGACGGTCGGGTCAGGGAGCCAGCGCCGCCACCTCGGCGAGGGCGGCCCGCAGCCCCTCGACCAGCACGTCCGGTTGCGTGACGGACGCCGGGTCCAGGTTGATCCCCAGGCAGCACGTGCCGGCGTGGCTGATCAGGGTGATCATCGCGGCACAGCCGGGCAGCGGGCCGAAGGGGTACATCGCCGTGATCCGCGCGCCGGCGATGTAGACGTCGTGCCCGATGCCCGGCACGTTCGAGGCCTGGACGTCGTTGGCGGCCGTCATGCGACCCGACACGGCGCCGAGCAGCCCGGCCGGCGCCCAGCTGAGCGCGGGGGCGAGCAGACCCACGGCGTCGACGGCAGCCCCGGCCCTGGCCTCCAGCACGAACGCGCGGACCGCCCGGATCCGCGCGGCCGGGTCGGTCTCGGCCAGCGGGCCCTCCAGCCGGGCGCCGGTGAACCGGTTGCCGCCGTGCGGGTCGTCCTCGGTCCGCAGGCTGATCGGGACGCCGATCGGCATCGTCTCCGGCACGGGCGCGCCGAGCGCCTCGTGGTAGCGCCGGAACCCGCCCAGCACCGCCGCGAGGAAGCCGTCGTTGACCGACCCGCCCGCGGCCTTCGCTCCGGCCTTCAGGTCCGCGAGCGGCACGTCCAGGGTCTCGAAGTGCCACTCGCCGCTGCGCGGGGCGAGCAGCGGCGACCCGTCGGGGGCCGGGCCGAGCGCCTGCCCGAGCGAGCGGGCCGCCCGCAGGCCGCCGGCCACCGCGTCGAGCGGGTGCGCGGCCCCGGCGAGGCCGGCGCGCACCAGCCCGGTGCCGCGGCGCAGGAGGCCGCCGGGCACGCGGGCGACCTGCTCCCGGAGCACGTCGACCGGCGATACCGGCGCGGCGGCAGC
Organism: uncultured Actinomycetota bacterium; assembly: GCA_963728105.1. Lineage (GTDB taxonomy): Bacteria > Actinomycetota > Actinomycetes > Mycobacteriales > Pseudonocardiaceae > Pseudonocardia. Next base: position 154,654 of record CAVSJZ010000031.1, read on the forward strand.
CGCGACGGAGGCCATCGGCTCGGGCCGCTCCGGGTCGTGCCCGCGGGTGCGGCTGTGCAGGCGTGCCATGAGCTGCACCGCGCCGAGCCCGTCGGTCGCGCTGTGGTGGGTGACGACGACGTAGGCCGCTCCCCCGTCGGGCAGCCCCTCGACGAGCGCGGCGCGCCACAGCGGGCGGTCGCGGTCGAACGGCTCGCGCGCGGCGGCGCACACGACGTCGAGCAGCCGGGTGTCGGGAGTGAGGCGCACGCGGGTGAGGTGCCGGTCGAGGTCCAGCTCGTCGACGGTCGTCCAGACCGGCGCGCCCACGCCGAGCGCGGGCTCCACGACCCGCTGCCGGAGCCGCGGAACCATGCGCGTCGCCCACTCGTGCGCCGCGACCAGCCGGTCCCAGTCCGGGGTCACGTCCAGCATCTCCAGCAGCGCGACGTTCGACCGCAGCCGCGGGTCGGCCAGCTCGCCGCGCCACATCGCGGTCTCCAGCGGGTTCATCTCCCGCGCGGTGCCCCAGTCGAGCGGCGGGGCGGCGTCAGCAAAGCCACCTTCCGGACCTCTGACGTCCGTAAGGTGGCCTTGCTGACCGTCCTGGCCGGGCGCCGTCACCCGCACCGGCCGCGGCGGCCCGTCCCAGGACCCGAGGGTCTCCAGATAGCTGTTGCGGACGTCCTCGACGTGCTTGTCGAGCTCGTCCACCGTCCAGCCCGCGGTCGGGACCGGCGGCAGCACCGTGACCTGCACGGTGCCCTCCCGGATCGTGGACGCGCCGCGCCACATCAGCTCGCCCGCGTTGCGGATCACGATGGGCACCAGCGGCACGCCCGCCTGCATCGCGACGTGGAACGCGCCCTTCTTGAACGGCCCGAGCGCGGGCGTCGCCGACCGGGTGCCCTCGGGCGCCATGACCAGCGAGATGCCCTCCCGCAGCCGCTGCACCGCCGGCGCCAGCGCCTCCTTGGCCTGCTTCGTGTTGCCGCGGTCGACGAACGCGAAGTCCGCCCACCGGAACATCGGCCCGAACACCGGGGTGCTCGCCGCCTCCTTCTTCGCCACGGCCGTGACGCCGCCCCGCAGCAGCCGCGCGAGGATCAGCACGTCGAGCTGGCTCTGGTGGTTGAAGAGGAACACGGCGGGCCGGTCCGACTCGAGGTGCTCCGCGCCCCGGACGTCCAGCCGGACGCCGGCCAGCGCCGTCCCCAGCTCGCCACCCAGGGAGATCCCGAGGTCGACGCCCTCGCGCCGGGATCCGTTCAGCGCCCCCAGCAGGACGCCGGTGCCGAAGCCGCCGACCAGCCCGGCCGCGCCGGCCGCGGTCCGCACGACCTGGCGCAGCCCCGGCCGCCCGCGCGGGCGGAACCGGGCGACCGGCCAGCCCCGCTCGGCGGCCGCCGCGGCCAGGCCCGGCTCCGGGTTGAGCGCCCGCGGCCGCCCGGCCGTGGACAGGAACGGCACGTCCTCGGTGCCGTTGGAGTAGGCGTAGCTGCGGGCGAGGTCGACGCCGTGCGCTGCGGCGAACTCCCGCACGGCGGCCGCCTTGCCGGCCCGCCACAGCGGCGGGCCGCCGGGCCGCCCGGTCGCGATGCCGTTCTCGAACTCCACCGGCGTGACGAGCACGTGCTCGACGCCCATCGACCGGGCCGCCGGCTCGACCTGGAATCGGGTCGCCGAGGAGGCGAGCACGACGGTGTGCCCGGCGCGCCGATGGGTCTCGACCAGCCGCCACGCCTCCGGGTAGAGCGACCCGGCGATCCCCTGCCGCCACAGCCGCTCGCCCAGTTGGGCCAGCTCGTCCTCGCTGCGGCCGGCCCAGGCCCGCATGCCCAGTACGAAGAACTCGTCGAAGTCCTCCTCGGTCGTGACTCCGCGCAGGCCCAGCAGCAGCATGCGGCCCGCGTCGAGGGGGTGGACGTGGCCGGAGCGCACGTGGTGGCGCGCGAACGCGCCGAGGGAGTAGCCGTCGATCAGCGTGCCGTCGAAGTCGAAGAACGCGCCGACCAGCGGGCCCTGCGGGCCGTCGGCGACGTCGGCGAGCAGCCGCGCCGCGTCCCAGGTGACCTGCGCCGTCATCACGCCCCTCCCACGCCGGCCAGCTCGTCGATCCGGGTCACGCGGGCGACCACCTCGGCCACCTGCGCGGCGAAGTCCTCGCGCTGCTTGGCCAGCTCCTCGCGGCCGGCGTCGACGAGGTCGCGGTTGGCCGCGAGCCTCAGCGCGCTGGTGAACAGCTCCCGGGACAGCGACTCGGGCCCGTGCAGGCGGCCCTGCAGCAGCATCTGCTGGCCGACCGCGGCGCACTCGTCGAGGAACTCCCTCTCCACGACCGGCGAGCGCGGGTCGCGGGCCGCCAGCCGGGACGCCACGACGAGCTGGGCGTCGACGAACGAGCGCAGGACCCGGTGCGCGATGAGGAAGTCGGCGCTGGCGAGCACGCCTTCGCCGGCGGCCGAGTCCCAGTCCGCGCCCAGGCGCGAGAGCTCGACACCGAGGTCGGCGCGGTAGGTGTCGCGGTCGGGGAAGAAGAACTCGAACTTCAGCAGGTCGCGCAGGGCCAGCGCGGTGTCCCAGCGGGTCGCCGGCTCGTCGAGCAGCAGCAGCTCCGCGACGGCACGGTCGACGAAGTGGTGGATCGCGGAGTTGCGGTAGAACGCGGCGACGAGGTGCTGGCCGCGCTCGACCGCGTAGACGGGCTCCTCGCCGCCCGCGTAGGTCGTGACGACCTTCGACCGGGTGAGCGCACCGAGCACCCGGCGCAGGCCGCCGTCGGTGTCCAGTGCGTCGGACGCCCCGACCAGGCCGCGCTCGTCGAGGTAGGCGCGCACCGGCTCCAGGACCCGCCGCACCTGCGGGAGCGTCAGCGCGCGGTCCCGGACACCCAGCAGCGCCAGCGTGACCAGCGCCGTGGCGACGACCGGGGTGACCCGGTTGATGCCGACGGCGACGTCGAACGCGACGCGCTGCAGGGCCGTCCGCCGGTCGGGGCCGTACTGGGCGAGCCCGGCCCGCAGCGAGATCGGCTCGGCGAACCGGACGTAGGCCGAGCCGACCGGCGAGAGCTGGGCGCGGGCGTAGCGGGCGAGCCACGCCAGCCCCTCGCCCTTCTTGGGTGCGCCGATCTGCTCGGCGGCCATCGCCGACACCTCGCGCAGCTGGTCGTAGGTGATCGACACGGGGACGAGGTGGACGTCTTCGACGCGACCGTGCTCGACGGCCTCGGCCACGTTGGCCAGCAGGCCGTAGCGCGGCGGGCGCAGCTTGCCCGTGCGGGTGCGGCCACCCTCCATGTACCACTCCAGGTTGAACCGCTTGGCAAGCAGGAACCCGAAGTACTGCCGCACGGCCATCTTGTAGACCTCGTCGTCGCCGAAGCTGCGGCGGATGAAGACGATCCCCGCGCGCTTCGCCAGTGGGCCGACCGGCCAGAAGTCGAGGTTCTCCCCGCCCAGGACGTGGTTGCGCGGGAAGTCGTTCTCGGCGAGGACGTCGGCGAGCAGGAACGGGTCGACGTAGGAGCGGTGGCTGGGCAGGAACACCAGCGGATGGCGCTTGTTGAGCTCCCGCAGGCGGGCCAGGCCGGCCGTGTCGACCTGGACGTCCCACGCCCGGGAGTGCAGCGGGCGCAGCGCACCCGAGAGCAGGTCGACGGCCATGGGGCTCATCGACGCGACGAGACCCTCCAGGTCGTGCCCGGCCCGGCGGGCGACCTGGTCCTCGGGCAGCTCCAGCCGGGCCGCGAGCTCGCGGACCTCGCGGCGGAACTCGGGGCTCGCCTCGACCGCCTCGACGACGTGGTGGGGCACCTTGTACCGGTCGCCGACGAGGGACCGCTCGGCGCGGTCGAGCGCGAGGCGTGCCTGCCGCGCGACGAACGCCGGGAACGCCGCGCCCGACCCGGCTCCGCGGTGGCGGCCGTGCCGGTCGCGCAGGTCGGCGAGCGTGGCGGGCTCACCCGCGACGACGACCGCACGGTCGGGCTCGCGGCGCAGGATCCGGGCCTGGACGACGGGCGAGGGCCGGCGGGGGTTCGACAGCGACAGCGCGTCGGACCAGCGGGCCCGGCGCTGGCCGCCCCGCTCGCGCGGCAGCCAGGCGACGCGGACGGGGATCACGACCGTCGCCTCGTCCAGCCCGGCCAGCGACGTCGCGAGCCCGTCCGAAGGCAGCACGGCCGCCTCGGACAGGCCCTGCTCGCGCATCCAGTCGGCCAGGAGCCCCCGCTCGGCCGCGCTGGTGACGTCGGTCAGCACCACCGCTGCGGTCATCCGCCCATCCTGGCGCATCGGGTGGGCCGCGGCCCCATGCCGCGGCGGGTTTGACCCGATATGACCGTCGCGGCGGCACCGGCGCGTCCGCGTGACCACCGCAGCGGGGGCCGGTCGACCGGGCGCCCTCGAGCACGGCAATTGCGCGCGCATTCATCATCCGGCCGCCGGCACCGGAATTCCGCCGGTCCGCCGGTATTCGGCGGGCGATTCCGTCCGGCTCGTCGGCGCGCACATCGCCGACCTCGTATCTCGGGCGGCCGGGGAGCACCCCCGTGTTCGGCACCTCCGGCAGTGCCGGCGTCTCGTAGCCGACGAACAGCGAAAAGACGGCCCCGGGGTACCCCGGGAACCCCTGAGTGCGGGCTACCCGGTGGTGGACCGGGGATTTCCCGGATCCGGCTCCGGCCGCCGATTTCTAGCGTCATCGCCATTCCATCTCGACGCCGGGAGGCCGCGATGACCAGCACGGAATCCTCCACCCGCCGCACTGCTGCGAATGCCGGAATGGCCGATCTCGTCGCGGGCGCGGTCCGGGGCGAGCAGCGCGCCTGGCGGGACATCGTCAGCCGCTACCAGGACGCGCTGCTGCGGGCGGCGCGCGCCTGGCCGCTCGACGACGCCGCCGCCCACGACGTCGTCCAGCAGACCTGGATGATGGCCTGCGCCAACCTGGCCGACCTGCGGGAGCCCGAGGCGCTGGGCGGGTGGCTGCACACCGTACTGCGCCACGAGTGCGCCCGGCTGAGCCGCCGACGTGGCCGGGAGGTCCCCGCGGACGAGATCGGCACCGGTGGGGCCGGGCGGGTCATGCTCGCCGCCGAGCCCGCGCTGCCCGAGTCCGAGGCGATCCGCAGCGACGAGCGCCGCGCCGTGCGGGCCGCGCTGCGCCGGCTGCGTCCCCGCGACCGCGACCTGCTGGCGCTGACCGTCGAGCAGGGCGACCTCGGTTACAGCGAGATCGGCAGGCGGCTGGGTATGCCCGTCGGCAGCATCGGCCCGACCCGCGGCCGGTCGCTCACCCGGCTGCGCGGCGAGCTGGCCGCACTCGGCGTGACGGGCACCTGACCCGCGTCACCCGAGGGCCCGCGACGGTGACGGCCTGTCACACCTGACACTCCGGCGCGGCGCCGCGTCCCGGTACTGTCGCCGGCACGCCTCACCCGTTCGTGTCCGTCCGCGTCGATGCCGGAGCGCCCGTGAAGATCGCCCACCTCGTCCCCACCCTCCATCCCGGCGGTCCCGAGATCGGCCTGGTCGATCTCGCGGAAGCCGCGAAGGAGGTGGATCTCGACCTGGTGGTGATCGCGCTGGCCGCGACGTCGGAGACGAGCCAGGTCTCGGCGCTGCGCCGGGCGGGCGTGCCGGTGACGGAGCTGGGGTTGGGGGCGTGGGACCCGCGCGCCGTGCCGCGCACGGTCACCGCGCTGCGGGAGCACGGAGCCGAGCTCGTGCACACCCACCTGCCGCCCGCCGACGTCGTCGGGGCCGCCGCGGCGGTGCGGAACCGGATCCCGGTCGTGTCGACCCTCCACCGCGTCGGCAACGAGCCGGCCGACCGGATGGACCGGCTCAAGCGCACGTCCCGGATCATGGCCCGGCGCCGCTTCGTCACGCGCACGCTCGCGATCTCCCAGCGCCAGCGGGAGTGGTACCGCAGCCTGTCGGGCCTCGACGTCGACGTGGAGGTCGTCCCGAACGGCGTCAGCGACCCCGGCCCGGTCGACCCGGACCTGCGCGCCCGCCGGCGCGCCGCGCTGGAGGTCCACGACGGCGACGTCGTCGCGCTGGTGCCGGCCGCCATGCGCCGTGACCAGGGTCACGAGCTCCTGCTCGACGCCGTCGAGAACCTGCCCGACGACCTGCCCCTCGTCGTGGCGCTCGCCGGGGACGGCCCGCTGCGGCCGTGGCTGGAGTCCCGGGTCGCCGCGACGTCCGACCTGGCCGGGCAGGTCCGATTCGTCCACCGCCACCACGAGATCCGCGACCTGCTCGCCGCCGCCGACCTCGTCGTCTACCCGGGCCGGGGCGCCGCGCTGCCGACCGCGCTGCTGCGCGCGATGGCCGCGGCGCTGCCGGTCGTAGCCACCCGGGTCGGCGGGGTCCCCGAGATCGTCACGCCGGCCACCGGCGTGCTGGTGCGCCTGGACCCGGTGGCGCTGGCCGACGCGCTGGTCGCCCTCACCGACGACGCCGACCGCCGGGGCCGCCTCGGCGCCGCGGCCCGGGCGCGCTTCCTCGCCGAGTTCGAGGCCGTCCAGTGGGCGCGGCGGCTGCGGCGCATCTACGAGTCGGTGCTCGCAACGGCCGGGTGACCCGGCGCCGAACCCGCTCGACGCCCGCGCGCGACGCCGCGACACTCTGCCCATGACCATCCGGGTGCGCCGCGCGGCCGCGGCCGACCTCCCGGCGGTGATGACGGGCGGAGAGCGGGCCTTCGGCATGCGGCTGTCCGCGCGCGACCGGGCCGACACCGAGCGGCGGATGGACGCCGACCGGTTCCTGGTCGCCGTCGAGGACGGCTCCGGCGGGCCGGACGAGGTCGTCGGCACCGCCGGGTCGTACGCACTCGAGCTCACCCTGCCGGGCGGGGCGATCGTGCCCGTGCCCGGCGTGACCTGGGTGACGGTCGCCGCGACCCACCGGAGGCGAGGCGTGCTGCGGGCGATGCTCACCGAGCAGCACCGCGGTTTCGTCGCCGACGGCGTGCCGCTGGCGGTCCTCACCGCGAGCGAGGGCGCGATCTACGGCCGGTTCGGCTACGGACCGGCGACCGTGGACCGGTCCGTCGAGATCGACCGCAGGCTCGTCGCGTTCCGCACCGGCCTGCCCGACCCCGGCGGGGTGCGCTTCGTCGACGCCGAGACCGCCCGCAAGCACGCCCCCGAGGTCCACCGGCGCTGGCGGGCCGTCACCCCCGGCGCGGTCTCACGCCGCGAGCCGTGGTGGGACCAGCTCCTGCACCAGGACGGGCCGCCGGAGTTCCACCTGGCGCACGCCGACGGCTGGGCGTGCTTCCGCCGCGAGCGCGGCGCGTGCGTCCTGCACGACCTGTTCGCGGCGACCGAAGAGGCCCATCTCGCACTGTGGCGGGTCCTGCTTGGCCTCGACCTCGTCGACACGGTGGTCGCCCACCACGCGGTGCCGCCGGACGACCCGCTGCCGCTGCTGCTCACCGACCCCCGCCAGGTCCGCACGACCGCGGCCGCGGACGGCATGTGGGTCCGGCCGCTCGACGTGGCCGCGGCGCTCGCGCTGCGGACCTACGCCGTCGAGCTCGACGTCGTGCTCGGCGTCGAGGACGCCTTCCTCGACCGCGGCGGCCGCTTCCGGCTCCGCGGCGGTCCCGAGGGGGCGACGTGCGAGCGCGTCGACACGGCGGCGGACGTCACCCTCGGCGTGTCCGCGCTCGGCTCGCTGTTGCTGGGCGGGCACCGCGCCCACCCGCTGGCCAGGGCCGGGCTACTGGCCGCAGCGGACCCGGCCGCGCTGCGGCGCGTGGACGCGGCGTTCGCCGCCGAGCGGGCCCCGCAGCACGGCACCGGCTTCTGAGCCACGGGCCGACATTAGAGTCGGGCGGTGCGCCCCACCGACGACGACGCCCCGGTCCTCCCGTCCGTCGCCGACGCGACGACCCCGGCGCCCGACCGCGCCGCGCTCGACCCCGACCCGCTCGACCCCGACCCGCTCGACGCCGCCGACCCGCTGGCGCCCCTGCGCGAGCGGTTCCTGCCCTGCCCCGGGCTGGTCGCGTACCTCGACGGCAACTCGCTCGGCCGGCCGCTCGCGGGGACGCCGGAGCGGCTCGACGCGTTCGTCCGGCAGGAGTGGGGAGGGCGGCTCATCCGGGGTTGGACGGACGCGGCGCCGCCCTGGACGGACTGGCCCCAGCGCGTCGGCGACCGCATCGGCGCGGTCGCGCTCGGCGCCGCCGCCGGCCAGACGGTGCTGGCCGACTCGACGACCGTCCTGCTCTACAAGCTCGCGCGGGCCGCCGTCGACGCGGGCATCGCGCGGGGGCGCGACGAGATCGTGGTCGACACCGGCAACTTCCCGACCGACCGGTACGTCCTGGAGGGCATCGCCGCCGAGCGCGGAGCGCGGCTGCGCTGGGTCACCACGGACCCGGCAGCGGGGCTGTCGACCGCGCAGGTCGCGGACGCGCTCGGCGAGCGGACGGCGCTGGTCGTCGCCAGCCACGTGGCGTACCGGTCGGGGTGGCTCGCCGACGGCCCCGCCGTCACCGCTGCCGTGCACGAGGCGGGCGCGCTGATGCTGTGGGACGTCTCGCACTCGGTCGGGTCGGTCGAGCTGGAGCTCGACGCGTGGGGCGCCGACCTCGCCGTCGGCTGCACGTACAAGTACCTCAACGGCGGGCCGGGGTCGCCGGCGTTCGCCTACGTCGCCGCGGCGCACCACGGCACGCTGCGCCAGCCGGTCCAGGGCTGGATGGGCCACGCCGACCCGTTCGCGATGGGGCCCGGCTACGTGCCGGCGGCCGGCGTGCGCTCGCTGGTCAGCGGGACCCCGCCGATCCTGGCCGCCGTGCCGCTGCTGGCCGGGCTGGAGCTGCTCGATGAGGCCGGGATCGACGCGGTCCGGGCGAAGTCGCGCCGGCTCACGGCGTACGCGGTGGCGCTCGCCGACGCCTGGCTCGCGCCGCGCGGCGTCACCGTGGCGAGCCCCCGCGACCCCGAGCGCCGCGGCGGCCACGTCACGCTGCAGCGGCCGGGCTTCCGCACGCTGTTGGAGCCGCTGTGGGAGCGCGGCGTGATCCCGGACTACCGCGAGCCCGACGGGCTGCGGATCGGACTGGCCCCGCTGTCGACGAGCTTCGCGGAGGTGCAAGCCGGCCTGGCGGTGCTGCGCGACCTGCTCTGACTGGCCCGCCGACGCTGCACGCCGCCGGGCCTCCCGCACGCCGCCGGGCCTCCCGCACGCCGCCGGGCCTCCCGCACGCCGCCGGGCCTCCCGCACGCCGCCGGGCCTCCCGCACGCCGCCGGGCCTCCCGCACGCCGCCGGGCCTCCCGCACGCCGCCGGGCCTCCCGCACGCCGCCGGGCCTCCCGCACGCTGTCGACCGCCCGCGGACGGCTTGTCGGCCCGCGAACGTGTCGGGTCCCCCACGCGCCGGGCGCCCGCGGGTCCAACCGTCCTCACGGCTGCTCCCCGAGATCTCCGACCGGCCGCTGCCCGCGCCGGGGTCGGTGCCGTCTCCGCTCAGCGGGCCGCCGTCGCCACTGCCCGCTCGACCTCCGCGACGAGCCCGGCCGCCGCGTCGAGCGTGGCCGAGAGCTCCGCCGGCGTCCCGCCTACGTGGGCCAACAGCGCCTGTGCCCGCTCGGCGAACCCCGACGGCGCTCCCGGCAGCGCCCCCGCTGCGGCGATCGCGCCCTTCTCGTTGAGCACCCAGCGGCCGGTGTGGGCGTGCAGCGTGTACGCGCACACCCCGAGCGCGCGGAACAGGCAGCCCGCGACGTAGGCGGCGTCGCCCCGCCCCGCGGCCTTGCGCGCGACCCCGACGGTGAACGCCGCCTCGGGCAGGCGGGCGACGAGCGCGTGGGCGAGCCGCTGCGGGAACACCCCGGCGTCGGCGTGGAGGCGCGCGAGCTCGCCCGTCGGGTCGGCGAGCACCCGGCCCAGCGCGACCTCCCCGGCGTACCAGACGTCGAGCACCCCGAGCGGGTGGCCGACCTGCGCCTGCCAGCGCACCCGCCCGGCTCGGGCGGCGGCCCACGCGGCGTGCACCCGGTCGACGTCGCGGTAGATCCAGTCCACGGCGGTCCCCTCGACCGTCAGCCACGCGCCGCCGTCGACCCACGGGCCCCATGCGCCCGGCTCCGTCACGGCAGCGGTGGGCCCGGCGAGCTCCCGCGCCAGCGCGGCGAGCGCCGCCACGTCGAGCGGCGGGCGGTAGTAGACGCCGAGGTCGACGTCGGAGTCGGGGGTGTCGGTCCCGCGCGCGCGGCTGCCGCCCAGCAGCACGGCCACGACACCCGCGACGGTGACGAGCCGCGCCGCGACCGGGGCGGCGTCGAACGGCACGCCGCACAGGATGGCAGGGTGCGTCCATGCCCACCTCCGCCGTGGTGACCGGGGCCGCGCGCGGCTTCGGCAAGGAGATCGCGCGCCGGCTCGCGGCCCGCGGCCACCGGGTCGTGATCACCGACCTCGACGCCGACCGCGTGCGCGCCGCCGCCGAGGAGCTTGGCGTCACCGGCGTCGTCGCCGATGCCCGCGTCCCCGCCGACCACCGCCGGGCGGCGGAGGCGGCGGCCGCGCTCGGCCCGGTCGCGGTGTGGGTCAACAACGCGGGCGTCCTGCGCGCGGGGAAGGCATGGGAGCTGACCGACGACGAGGTCGCCCTGCACCTGGACGTCAACGTCCTCGGGGTCGTCCTCGGCTCGCGGGCGGCCGTCGAGGCGATGCGCGCCCGCGGCGGCCACATCCTCAACATCGCGTCCCTCTCGGCGCACGGGCCGGTGCCGGGGCTCGCGGTCTACGCGGCGTCGAAGGCGGCGGTGCTGGGGTTCACCACCAGCCTGCAGGGCGACCTGGACCTGGCACGGCTGCCGATCCGGGCGCACGCCCTGTGCCCGGACGCCGCCGACACCGCGCTGGTGCGCAACGAGCAGGGCCACGCGGACACCGCGATGCTGTTCACCCAGCGGACGCTGCTCACGCCGGACGCCGTCGCCGACGCGGCCGTCGCGCTGCTCGACGGGCGGCGGGTCGTGCGGACGCTCCCCGCGGTCCGCGGCGGCCTGCTGCGGTTCGCCCAGCTCGTCCCCCGCGTTTCGCTGCCGGTGCTCGCGCAGATGCGCAAGCAGGGCGACCGCCGCCGCCTGAGCACCCGTCCCCCGACCTAACGAACGGCACTTTCGTCCAATAGGTTTGTACGAAAGTGCCGTTCGTTAGGTCCGAGGCGGGGGTGCGGCAAGGCGTGGCGGCTCGGCGGCACGATGCGGACGCGGGGGGCGATCCGGAGCTGCTCCTCGCCAAGGCCGCACTGCGCGACGAGGTCTGGACGGCGCTCACCGAGTCGCGGGCCGCCCGCTTCCCCGGCGCGCGCAACCGGATCTCCAACTTCGTCGGGGCGGAGGCCGCCGCCCAACGGCTGCGCGAGACCGACGCCTGGGCCGCCGCGCGCACGCTCAAGGCCAACCCCGACTCGGCCCAGCTGCCGGTGCGCCAGCGCGCCCTCGAGGACGGCCGCACGGTGTACATGGCCGTGCCGCGCCTCGCCCGACCCGAGCCGTTCTTCCTGCTCGACCCCGCTCACCTGGCGGACCCGCCGCGAAAGGCCGCCTCGATCTCCGGTGCCACCCGCTCGGCGCGGCGGGTCGCCGTCGCGGAGCTCGAGCCGGTGGACCTGGTCGTCACCGGCTGCGTCGCCGTCGGGACCGACGGCGCGCGGCTGGGCAAGGGCGGCGGTTTCGCCGACCTGGAGTTCGCCCTCGCCACCGCGGCGGGCCTCGTCGGGCCGGACACCCTGGTCGTGACGACGGTGCACGAGCTGCAGGTCCGCGACGCCGGCACCGTGCCGACGGCGGAGCACGACGCTCCGGTCGACCTCGTCGTCACGCCCGAGCGGGTGATCGACTGCCGGGCCCTGCGGGCACCACGCCCGACCGGCGGAATCCGCTGGTCCGAGCTGACGCCCGAGAAGGTCGCGTCGATCCCGCTGCTCGCCGCCCTGCGCCGCTGACCCCTGGTGCATCCGCGGCGTCGCCCGGCACCATGCCTGCATGGCGCAGGCGGTGCTCATCGGCGGGGCATGGGACGGGCACGTCGAGGAGGTGAGCCTCGGCGAGGACGGCCTGCCGCCGGAGCGGCTGCCGCGCAACCGCGACACCTCGGTGTGGACCGAGGACACCGGGTTCCTGCCGATGCGCATCCCGGCGCAGGGCTATCGCCGGCGTGGTCCGGACCCGAAGGACGCCTCCCGCTGGTTCTACGAGCCCGACCCCGACGACCACCTCACGCCGTAGCCCGGGTGCTCAGCGCGTCACCCACGCGGCGGCGTCCACGGGCAGCAGCCCGTCCACCAGCGGGACGGAGGAGAGCACCACGGTTCCGGACGGCAGCGCGACCGGCCGCGCGGACAGGTTGAGCACGCAGGTCAGCCCGGGCTCGCGGTCGAAGGCCAGCACGCCCTCCCCCGCGTCCCGGAAGCAGAGCGTGCCACCGCCAAGCGCCGGGTGGTCGCGCCGCAACCGCAGCGCCGCGCGGTAGAGCGCGAGCATCGAGCCCGGGTCGGCCTCCTCGGCCGCGACCGTGACGCCGGCGAAGTCCGCGGGTTGGGGCAGCCACGGCGGGGGCACCGTCCCGTCGGGCGAGAAGCCGAACGGCGGGGCCGTCCCCGACCACGGGATCGGCACGCGGCACCCGTCGCGGCCAGGGTCGACGTGCCCCGAGCGGTGCCACGCCGGGTCTTGCCGCACCTCGTCCGGCAGGTCCTCGACCTCCCAGAGCCCCAGCTCGTCGCCCTGGTAGACGTAGGCGCTGCCGGGCAGCGCGAACATCAACAGCGCCGCCGCGCGGGCGCGCCGGGTGCCCAGGTCGCGGTCGAGCGTCGCGACGGGCGGGAGCGTCGCGAGCGAGTGCCGGTTGCCGTCGCCGTGCGGGCGGCCCATCCGCGAGATGTGCCGGACGACGTCGTGGTTGGACAGGACCCAGGTGGCGGGTGCGTCGATCGTCGCGTACGTCGCGAGTGAGCCGTCGATGACGGTCCGCAGCGACTCCGCGTCCCACGCGGCGTTGAGGAACGGGAAGTTGAAGGCGGTGTGCAGCTCGTCCGGCCGCAGGTAGCGGACCAGCCGGTCCGGCCCGGCCACCCACGCCTCGGCCACGAAGACCTTCGGGTCGGCGTAGGAGTCGGCGACCTTGCGCCAGCCCCGGTAGACCTCGTGGACCTCGTCGCGGTCCCAGAACGGGTGCCCGGCGCGGTGGCCCCCACCCAGCAGCTCCTCTGGCTCGTCGCCGACGTCGGGCAGGCCCGGCGCCTTGGCCAGCCCGTGGGCGACGTCGATCCGGAAGCCGTCGACGCCGCGGTCGAACCAGAAGCGCAGGATCGACTCGAACTCGGCCACGACCTCCGGGTTGGTCCAGTCGAGGTCGGGCTGGCCGGCGTCGAACAGGTGCAGGTACCAGTTGCCGTCGGGAACCTGGGTCCAGGCCCGTCCGCCGAAGACGCTCCTCCAGTCGTTGGGCGGGCCGCCGTCGGAGCCGCTGGGCCGGAAGATGTACCGGGCGCGCGCCGCCTCGTCGCCGGCCAGCGCGGCGCGGAACCAGGCGTGCTGGTCGGACGTGTGGTTGGGGACGATATCCAGCAGCACCCGCAGGCCGGCGGCATGCGCCTCCCCGACCAGGGCGGCGGCCTCCTCCGCGGTGCCGAACGCCGGGTCGATCGCCCGGTAGTCCGCCACGTCGTAGCCGGCGTCGGCCATCGGCGACGGGTACCACGGGTTGATCCAGACGGCGTCGACCCCCAGGTCGCGCAGGTGGCCCAGGTGCGCCCGGATCCCGGCGATGTCGCCGACCCCGTCGCCGTTCCCGTCGGCGAAGCTGCGGATGTAGAGCTGGTAGACGACCGCGGAGCGCCACCAGTCGGCGTCGCCAGCCAGCCGTTCCCCCGCCGCCGTGCCGAGCGTCATGACCGTTCCCTTCCGCCACATTGATTAAGGTCTCTGCGTTATTCTCACCCCATGCCCCTGGACCGGTCAAGGTGACCAGCCCGCCGGTGTTGCGCCGGCTCAACGCGCAGGCCGTGCTGGACGCGCTGCTCGCGGCGGGCCCGCTCGACGCCACCGCCCTCATGGCCGCGACGGGCCTGTCCCGGCCCACCGTGCACGGTGTCTGCGACGACCTGATCGGGCGTGGCCTCGCCGTCGAGGGCACCAGCCCGCCCGCCGGCGGGCCCGGCCGGCGGGCCCGGCGCTACGGCGTCCGGGCCGACGCGGCCCACGTCGTCGGCGTGGACATGGGCGAGACGACGGTGCGCGCCGCGGTCGGCGACCTGCTGGGGGCGGTCGTCGGCGAGGCCGAACGGGCGTTCCCCGACCGGCGGATGCCCGCGCGCGACCGCCTGGCCGTCGTCGGCGAGGCCGTGACGGCCGCGCTGGGTGCGGCCGGGGTCGAGCCCGACGCCGTGCGGCGCGCCGTGCTCGGCGTCCCGGCGCCCGTGACGGACGACGGCCACGCCGTCGCGGTCGACGCCTACCTGCCGGGGCTGGCGGCCGTCGACCTGCGGGCCGCGCTGGCGCCGGTGCTCGCGGTGCCCGTCACCGTCGAGAACGACGCCAACCTCGCGGTGCTCGCCGAGCGCTGGTGCGGCGCCGCGACCGGCTCCGCCGACGCCGTGCTCGTGCTCGCCGGCGAGCGCCTTGGCGCCGGCCTGTGCCTCGGCGGGCGGCTGCTGCGCGGCCACGCGGGCGGCGCGGGCGAGATGGGCTTCCTGCACCTCGTGACCGGCCTCGACGGGCCGGAGGGCATCGGGCGGCGCGTGCGGCTCGCGGCGGGGCGCCCGGCCCCCGAGGTCTTCGCCGCGGCCCGGCGGGGCGACCGGGAGGCGCTCGCGGTGCTCGACGCGGTCACCACCGCCGTGGCCCGGGCGTTCGCGGTGCTGGCGACCGTGCTCGACCCGGCCGTGGTGGTGGTCGGTGGCGCGGTGGCCGACGCGGGCGACGTGCTCATGACGCCGTTGCGCCGGGCCTACGCGGCCGCGCTGCACGAACGGCCGCTGCGCCCGACGCCCGCGCTGGTGGCGTCGCACCTCGCCGACCGCGGGCCGGTGCTGGGGGCGGTCCGCGTCGCGCTGGACGCCCTGCTCCCCCGCCTCCTCGACGGCGCGACCCCCTGACCCGGCCACCGCGACCCGGCGGTGCCCGACCGACCAGCCGCCACCGGCGCAGGCCGCCACCGGAGCGCGGTCCGAGGGACTCCGGTGCCGGCCTGCGCGGGCCTCGCGCCGCGGGTCGCCCCGTCGGGGCGTCAGTCGCCCGCGGCGATTCGGGCGTCGACCGCGGCCGGCGCGAACACCCGCTCGACGACGAGCCGGGCGAGGCCCCGCGGGACCGCCCGCGCGCCCAGCGCGCTGCGCTCGACGAGGGGCTGCGCCCGGCGGGTGACGGCCGCCTGGACCTGTGCCCGCACCCGCTCGACGACGACGGGCAGCGCGCCCAGTGTCCCGCCGAGCACGAGCCGGTGCGGGTTGACGGTCGTGACGGTCGTGGCCAGGGCGGCGCCGAGCACGTCCGCCGCCGCGACCAGCGCCCTGCGGACCGCAGGCTCCTCGGCCGCGGCGACCAGCTCCGCCATCGACTCCAGGCCGAGCAGGGCCGTGAGCGCCCTCCCCGAGCTGTACGCCGCGAGACAGCCCGTGCGCCCGCAGCGGCAGGCGGGCTCCGCCCCGGCCCGCGCGCCCGGCACTCGGCTGTGCCCCAGGTCGCCCGCAACGCCCGTCGCCCCGCGCAGCGGCTCGCCCGCGACGACGATCCCGCAGCCGATCCCGGTCGCGACCTTGACGTAGACCAGCGTCTCCTCGGCGAAGCGCCGCTCCCCGACCGCGCCAGCCCGCGCGTCGTTCTCCACCACGACGGGCGCGCCGAAGCGGTCGGCGACCGCGTCCGCGACCGCGGCCGGCGCCCACCCCGGCATCGTCGGCGAGGCGAGCACCCCCTGGGTGGCCGGGTCGACCGCGGCGGGCACCCCGACGCCGACCCCGGCGAGCGTCTCGCCGGTGCCCGCGGCCAGGAGCTTCTCGCCGTGGTCGAGGAGCGGGCCGAGCACCGCGTGCGGGCCCCGGTCGAGCCGGACCGCGAGGTCGGCCCGCCGCTGCTGCACGCCGAGCAGGTCGGTGACCGAGACCCGGGCGTGGGTCTGCCCGAGGTCGACGGCGAGGACCACGCGGCCCCGGTCGTCGAACCGGATGGCGCGCGGGCGCCGTCCCCCGGTCGCCCCCAGGCTCTCGGCCTCGTAGACGAGCCCGAGTCGGGTGAGCGTGTCGAGCCGCTCGTGGAGCGTGCCCCGGGACAGCCCGGTCTCGGCGATGAGCTGCTGGCGCGACAGGCCCTCCCGCCGCCGGATCAGCGACAGCAGGTGGCCGTGACTCGCAACACCCTGACTCGTGACGCCCGCCATGACGGCATTGACACTACCAATCTTCTGTCCTTTCATTGAACAGAAGTTCCGTGATCCCCGGGAGACCTCGTGACCAGCACCCTCCTCGATGCCGGGCTGCTGCGGCGCTCCGCCGTCGAGGTCCTGCGCCGCAACGACCTCGGGTCGATGACGACCGCGGCGCCCGACCTCTACCCGCACCAGTGGAGCTGGGACTCGGCCTTCGTCGCCATCGGACTGGCCCGGGTCGACGTGCCCCGGGCGATCACGGAGCTGCGCAGCCTGCTCGGTGCGCAGTGGCGGACCGGGATGATCCCCCACATCCGGTTCTCGGCCCGTGCCGACGACTACTTCCCCGGCCCCGACCGGTGGGGCACCGACGCGGTGGCCGCGCGACCTGCCGCCGTGCGCACGTCGGGCATCTGCCAGCCGCCCGTCCACGCGATCGCGCTGCGCCACGTGCTCGACCGCGGCCGCGAGCGCGGGGGCGCCGAGCGGGCCGCGGCCGAGGCGTTCGCTGCCGAGTCGCTCGACGCCTGGCTGGCCTGGCACCGGTGGCTCGCCTCGGCCCGCGACCCCGACCGCGTCGGCCTGGTCGAGATCGTCCACGGCTGGGAGTCCGGTTTCGACAACTCGCCGCGCTGGGACGGCCCCTACGGCCGGGTCCGGCCGGGGCCGGTCCCGGCGTTCACCCGCCGCGACACCCTGCACGTCGCCGACGCCGCAGAGCGCCCGACCGACGAGGAGTACACCCGCTACCTGTGGCTGGTCGAGCAGCTCAAGGCCGCGGGCTACGAGGACCGCCGCGTGGCCGACACCGTCGACTTCCGGGTCCGCGACGTGTTCTTCTCGGCGGTCCTCGCCGCGGCGGCGGAGGTACTGGCCGGGATCGCCGACGAGCTGGGACGGCCGGACGACGCCGCCGAGCAGCTCGCGACGGCAGCGCGGTTCCGTGCCGGCGTGGCGTCGACGGTCGACCCGGCGACGGGGCTCGCGCGCGACGTCGACGTCCGGACCGGGGCGTGGATCGACCCCCCGACCATCGCGGGCTTCGCGCCGCTGGTCGCCGGCGGCGACCCGGAGCTGCTCGCCCGCCAGCGCGCGATCCTGCGCGGGCCCGGCTGGGCGGGCCATCCGGCGCTGCGCTTCCCGCTGCCGCCCTCGACCTCGCCGGCGTGCGCCCACTTCCGCCCTCGGACCTACTGGCGCGGCCCCGTGTGGCCGTTCCTCACCCTGCTCCTGGGCTGGGCGGCGGCCCGCGACGGCGCGCACGACGAGCACGCCGCGCTCCGCGAGGCGTCCCTGGAGCAGCTCGCGGACCTGACGTTCGCCGAGTACTACGAGCCGGTGACCGGCGAACCGCTGGGCAGCCACGCGCAGGCGTGGACGGCAGCGGCCGCGCTGGAGTGGCTGGGGTAGGTCAGGCGGAGGGCCGCTGGCGGCTCAGCGCCTCGGCGTGGCGGCGGCGGGCCAGGTCGGCGATCCCGTGGATCGAGCAGGGCCACGGCTGTGAGGGGAGCCCGGTCCCGCCCTTCGTGCAGGTGGTGCACCGGCCGGCCCGGTCGGGCACGTGCAGGGCGAGCAGCCGCTGCCAGACGTCCACCATGGGGGCGAGCTCGACGGCCAGTTGGTGCAGGTCGCCGGGAGGGGGAGCGTGGACCTCCGCGACGACCTTCGGGAGCGGACGGATCACCGATGGCCCCTCGGCACCGGCGGAACCGGCACCCACCCCCCATGAGTAGCCCACGTAGCACACCCTCCGTAGCCCTCGCCCGCGTATCCGACTCGATCGTGGCAATTGGGCCTTGCATCCGCAAGTGCCAGTGCGTGAACATCTGCACGTGCATCTGCATAGTCGGGGACTCGTGTGGCGCAAGAGCACGGCCAGCAACCCCAGCGGAAACTGCGTGGAGATCGCCGAGATCGCAGGTGGGGACGTTGCGGTCCGCAACTCACGCTTCCCCAGTGGCCCGATGCTGATCTACACGAGAGCCGAGATTGCCGCGTTCATCACCGGTGTGCGGGAGGGGGAGTTCGACGATCTCACCCTCGTCGCTCACGGTGAGTGAGGTTGCGTTCCCCTTCGATTGGCGCCAGAGTGAACTCCGCCGCTCCGCTCGTGCGACCATAACGGCCGAGTCGGAGAGGTCGACGTCGGCGGGAGCATGTATGAACGTGGCACGGCGCCACCCTGGCGCAGCTGGCGACGGCGCCGACGACAGCGCGAACCGCGGCCCGACGGTACTGCGTATCGGCATCGGCTCGCAGCTCCGGCGCTTCCGCGAGAGCGCGGGCATCACCCGCGACGAGGCAGGGCACGCGATCCGCGCCTCCGCAGCCAAGATCAGTCGCCTGGAGCTCGGCCGGGTCGGCTACAAGGAACGTGACGTCGCCGACCTCCTCACCCTGTACGGCGTGGTCGACGCCGAGGAGCGCGGCCAGTTCCTCGGGCTCGTCAGGGACGCGAACGCGCCGGGCTGGTGGCAGCGCTACGCCGACCTGCTGCCCAGCTGGTTCGAGACCTACCTCGGCCTCGAGCAGGCCGCCTCGGTCATCCGTACCTACGAGCTGCAGTTCGTGCCCGGCCTCCTGCAGACCGCGGAGTACGCCCGGGCCGTCACCCAGCTGGCGCACGCCGACCGCGCCGAGGTCGAGCGCCGGGTCGACCTGCGCATGCGTCGTCAGCGCGTCCTCACCAGGCCGGGCGGGCCGGTGCTGTGGGCCGTCCTGGACGAAGCGGCCCTTCGGCGCGGCATGGGCGGCGCCGACCTGCAACGCGCCCAGGTGGACCACCTCCTGGAGATGAACCGCCTGCCGAACGTCTCGCTCCAGGTGGCCCCGCTGGCCTTCGGCGGCCACGCTGCCGCGGGCGGCCCGTTCTCCATCCTGCGCTTCGCCGAGCCGGACCTGCCCGACATCGTCTACCTCGAGCAGCTCACGAGCGCCCTCTACCTCGACAAGCGCGTCGACGTGGAGCACTACGCGACGGTCATGGACCGCCTCTGCACCCAGATCGCCCCACCGGATGCCACCGAGGAGATCCTGCTCGCCGTCCGCCGGGAGCTCTGACCGGCGCTGGGTCGACGCCGGCCCGCCTCGCCGCTCCCGCCGCGGCACGGGCTCGAGGCCGCCCGCGTCCGCACCCCCGTCACGGGGTCGTGGCCGACGATGCGCGACTTCCTCGTCGAGCGCCTGCCCAGGGTCGCGCCCGACCGGGTCGACGCGGTGCTCGCCGCGGGCGGCTTCGTGGCGGCCACCGGACCGGTCCCGCCCGGGGCGCCCTTCACGCCGGCGACGCACGTGTGGTTCCACCGCGACCTGCCCGCCGAGCCGCGAGTGCCGTTCGAGATCGGCATCGTGCACCGCGACGAGCGCCTGCTCGTCGTCGACAAGCCCCACTTCCTCGCGACGATCCCCCGCGGCCAGCACGTGGTCGAGACGGCGCTGGTCCGGCTGCGCCACGAGCTCGACCTCCCCGAGCTGAGCCCCGCCCACCGCCTCGACCGCGTCACGGCGGGGCTGCTGATGTTCGTCGTGCACCGGGCGGACCGCGGCGCCTACCAGACGCTGTTCCGGGACCGTGGCGTCCGCAAGACCTACGAGGCGGTCGCCCCGTACCGGCCCGAGCTCGTCCTGCCCCGCACGGTCCGCAGCCGCATCGTCAAGGAGCGCGGCGTGCTGCGGGCCTACGAGGTCGAGGGACCGCCGAACGCGGAGACCCGCGTCGAGCTCGTCGAGCACGCCGGCGGGCTCGGCCGCTACCGCCTCGTGCCGACCACCGGCCGCACCCACCAGCTGCGGCTGCACATGGCCGGTCTCGGCGTGCCGATCCTCGGCGACGACTTCTATCCCACGCTGCGTGACCGCCCGCTCGACGACTGGTCGGATCCGCTGCAGCTGCTGGCCGCCGAGATCGCGTTCACCGACCCGCTTACGGGGCGGCCACGGCATTTCACCAGCGGACTCCGGTTGGCGGGCTGGGCCTCTGCACTGTCGTGACGGGCGAAACGTTCTGTCATGCTGAAACGAAGAAGACCTTGTACCACGGACCCGGACGAGGACGGAGGCGGTTGTGCGTCCTGGCGACATCGGCGACGACGCCGGCCTGCTGCCGGGCCAGCGATCCGGAGCCGCCGCGTCGCCTGGCCGCGGTGCGGACCAGGCCGGTGGCCAGGACGCCGCCAAGGCGAGGCGGGACGCGATCCGGGCGGACGACGACCTCGTGGAGGCGCTGGCCGCCGGGCTCGTGCCGGCCCCGACCGACCGCCCGGAGCCGGGCGACGTCGAGGAGCACCTCGTCGCCCTGCTCGCCGGGTGGGTCGCCGACGTCCGGCCAGAGACGATGCTGCACCGTCCGGGCTTCCCGCCGGTCGTGGGCCGCCCGGCGGACGCCGGCGGCGACGCGACCGACCGGGTTCAGGACGCCGGCGCCGTGCCCGGCGCCCCCGACCCCGCCGCCGTTCCCGGCGGCACCGCTCCGGTTGCGGACGACGCCGGCCCGGTCGCGGACGACGCCGACCCCGCCCCGATCGTCGGCCGCGCCGGCCCCGCCCCGGTCGCGGGCGACGCCCGTCCCAGCCCGGTCGCGGGCCAGGCCGACCCCGAGCCCGTGCCGACGGACCATCGCCGGCGCGACGCCGACCCGACTCCCGCACACGCCGACGTTGCCGTCCCCGACGCCGGCGACCCCGACGCCGGCGACCCGGACGCCGGCGACCCGGAGGCGACCGCCGCCGTACCGGCCGGCGCGCCCACGGTTCCGTTCCCCGTCCCCTCCCTCGTCGCCGGACCCGGCCCCGTGCCGCGCCCCGGCGTGCCGGTCGACGGCGTGCCGGTCGACGCCGTGCCGGTCGACGCCGTGCCGGTCGACGCCGACGCGACCGCCGACGGCCCCCTGGTCGAGGCCGCCGGCCGCCGGACCGCGGGCGCGGTCCCGACCGCCGCCGCCGGTTCCACCGCCTGGGCCTCCGGTCTTCGCGCTCCCGCCGGTCCGCGCCACCGGCGCCGGGGCCGTGCGACCGGATCGTCGCCCACGGCGCCACGGGTGCCCCGGGTCGGGCACCGGCTGCAGGGCCGGGAGCCCGTGCGCCGGCTGCGGCTCGCCGTCGCGGTCGCCGTCGTCGCCGTGCTCACCGGGTCGACGGCGGTCGCCACAGCGTGGAAGGCGCTGCCCGGCGACTCGCTGTGGCCGATCACCCAGGTCGTCTACGCGGCCAAGGCACGCTCGGTCCAGGCCGCCGTCGAGGTCGACTCGAACCTCGCGACCGCCCGCACCCAGCTGAGCGTCGGCAACCCGGCCGCCGCCCAGGCGGCGCTGGACGCCGCCTACGTCCAGCTGCAGCAGGTCGCGCCCGACGACGGCCTGGACTCGCTGGCCCAGCAGACGAACCAGGTCAGGGCCCAGCTCTCCGGGTCGACGCCGAACCCCGCCCCGGCCGGTCCCAACGTCGACTCCGACCGACAGACGCTGGCCTCCGGCTCGGTCGGGGCCACCGTGGGTGCGGCCCCCACCAAGCACGCCGACGTCCTCGCGGCGCCGGCCGCTCCTGCGGCGCCGGCCGCACCGGCGGCGGGAGCGGCGGCGCCCCCGGCCGCCCCGGCCGCCGACGCCGCGGCCCCCGCCGAGCCACCGGCACCCCCGGACCCGCAGACCCACCCGCAACGGCCGAGCGGACCGGACACGAGCGGCAGCTCGTCGACCGACAGCGGGAGCACCGCGGGCACGAGCACGCCTGCCCCGCCGCCACCGGTCGATCCGTCGCCATCCCCGCCGCCATCCCCGCCGCCATCCCCGCCGCCGCCCCCCCGCCGTCGGGTTCGGGGACGTCGGGTTCGGGCACCGGCTCGGCGGCCGGCCAGTCACCGCCGCCCGCCGACCCCGGCTCGTCCGGGTCGTCGTCGGGCACGTCCGGATCGTCGTCGGGCACGTCCGGATCGTCGTCGGGCACGTCCGGATCGTCGTCGGGCACGTCCGGGTCGTCGTCGGGCACGTCCGGATCGTCGTCGGGCACGTCCGGGTCCTCGTCGGGCACGTCCGGGTCCTCGTCGGGCACGTCCGGCTCGGGCACCTCCGGCTCGGGCACGTCCGGATCGTCGTCGGGCACGTCCGGATCGTCGTCGGGCACGTCCGGATCGTCGTCCGGCTCGTCCGGATCGGCGATCGGGCCCGTCGGGCTCGTCGACCCAGGCCGCGGCCGACGTCAGCCTGTCTGCCGGCAGCGTCGAGGCCACGTTCACGGTGAGCGCACCCGTCGTCGGCTGACGGGCCCTCACGCCCAGCTGTTCCCGCGAGGCCCGGTCAGCCCGGCGTCGACCCGACGTCGTCGGTCGGCCCGCCGGCCGCCGTCCAGCGGGCCTGCAGCGCCGCGCGCCCCGCGGGCGTCGGGCGCCCGTGCAGGCGGACGCGGGCCATCCCGCCGTCGGGCAGGATGTCCAGCCGCACCGCGGTGAGCGGCGCCGGCGCCACCACGAACCGGTGCCGGGTGTCGGGCAGCAGGGCCGTGCGCGGCAGGAGGTTCCGCCAGTCGCCGTCCCCGTCGCGACCGCGCAGCGTCGCCCAGCCCGGCGCGTTGCCGAGGAAGTAGGACGTGTCGAGCTCGGCGACCGTGACGATGCACTGGAAGCCGAGCGTGAACTCCACCCAGTCGTTGCCGCCGTCGCGGCGTCGGGCCGTCTCCCAGCCCTCCGCCATCGATCGGGCCGGACCGGGCAGCAGCAGGTTGTTCGGCGAGCTGTAGAACAGGTTCGAGCAGCCGGTGACCCGCGCTCCGAGTTCGATCGCGGCCAGGTCGACCGCGCCGAGCGCGTCGAGCAGGGCCGGGTCCGGCAGCGCCTCGCCGTGCACCCGCAGCCGTGCGACGCCGCCGTCGGGATGGATCCGCAGCCGGACGTGGCTCACCAGTCGGCCGCAGTCGACGGCGAAGGTGTTCTCGGTGTCCGGCTTGATCGCCGTGCGCTCGACCAGCGGGAACCACGGACCCTCCGGCCCCGCCCCGCCGTCCACCGACGCCTCCGGCGGGTAGTTGCCGACGAACCAGGCCGTGTCCACGACGACGCCCCGCACGACACCGGGCGCGCCCAGCCGGACGACGGCACAGTCCTCGCCCGGCGTCCTCCTGCGCCGGGTCTCCCACCCGTCGTAGACCTTGCCGTGGTGGCCGAAGGCGGCCGGATCCCAGGCGGCTGGGCCCGGTCGGATCAGGTTCTCCTTGGCGGCGAAGGACTCGTCGTTCGCCCCGACGACCGCCCCGCCGACGTCGCGCCGGGCCAGGTCGGGCCAGTGCCGGAAGTCCTCCCTCACGCGTCCCCCCTCCGCAGCAGGCGCCCCCGCGGCGGCCCGTCCTCGACCGGGGAGCCACGCAGCCACGTCCGGCGCACGAGGCCGCGCAGCTCCCGCCCCCCGTACGGCGTGAGGGGGTTGCGGTGGTGCAGCGCGCCGACGGTGAACGTCGCGTCGGGTGCCACCACCGCCAGGTCCGCGTCGGCGCCGGGGGCGATGCGGCCCTTGCGGGCGAGCCCGACGAAGGAGGCCGGCCGCGCCGCCATCCACGTCACGACCTCGGCGAGGGTGTGGCCGCGCCGGGCCGCCTCGGTCCACACGACCGGCAGCCCGATCTGCAGCGACGCGATCCCGCCCCACGCCAGGCCGAAGTCGCCGGTCTCGAGCCGCTTCAGCTCGGCGGTACACGGCGAGTGGTCGGTCACGACCATGTCGATGACGCCGTCCGCGAGGCCCTGCCACAGCGCGTCGCGGTTGGTCGACTCGCGCACCGGCGGGCAGCACTTGAACCGCGTGTCGCCGTCGGGCACCTCCTCCGCGGTCAGTGCGAGGTAGTGCGGGCAGGTCTCCACGCTCACCCGCACGCCCTCGGCACGGGCCTGCGCGAGCATCGGCAGCGCCTCGGCCGACGACAGGTGCACCACGTGGACGCGCGCGCCGGTCTCCCGGGCGCCGGCGAGCAGCGTCGCGATGGCGGAGTTCTCCGCGACGCGCGGTCGCGAGGCGACGAAGTCCGCGTAGCGCGGGCCGGCGGCGCGGCGCACGTGGCCGCCGTCCTCGGCGTGCGCGATGAGCAGGCCGTCGACCGGTGCGAGCTCGCGCATCGCCGGGGTCGGGTCGGGCAGCGGCGGGAACTCCGGCACGCCCGAGTCGAGCAGGAAGCACTTGACGCCGAAGACGCCTGCGTCCAGCAGCGGCGTGAGCGCGCCGGCGTTGCCCGGCACCGCGCCGCCCCAGAACCCGACGTCCACGGCGCACTGCCCCGCCGCGGCGGCCCGCTTGACCTCCAGCGCCGCCACGTCGACGGTGGGCGGGAGCGAGTTCAGCGGCATGTCGACGATCGTCGTGACACCACCGGCCGCCGCCGCGCGGGTGGCCGTCGCGAAGCCCTCCCACTCCGTGCGGCCCGGCTCGTTGACGTGGACGTGGGTGTCGACCAGCCCGGGGATGAGGACCTCGTCGGGGCGCAGCACCACCTCCTCGCCTGCGACGGACGCGTCCGGCGGCAGCACGGCCTCGATCCGCTCGCCCGACACGACGACCGTCGCGGGGCGCTCGACCCCGTCGACGACGGCCCTGCCGGCCCGGAAGACGGTCAACGCTGCTCCTGGTAGGCCCGCCAGCTGGCCAGGTCGGTGATGTCGGTCAGCTCGGCGGGGAAGCCCCGGCGCAGCACCATGGCGAGCGAGCCCGAGCCGTCGGCGAGCTCGATCACGCCGAGCTCCAAACCTGGCGGCTCGCCGGGCAGCAGCACCTCGCGCAGTTGCTCCCACGGCAGGTCGTAGACCTCGCCGACCACCGCGGCGCCGCCCTCCCCCACGTCCTCCAGCGCCGGGTAGCGGCCGTCGACGGCGTGGAAGCGGTAGCGCGGCGCCGTCGTGGTGGCCTGTACCAGCGGAGCGCCGCCCACCAGGTGGTGGTCGGCACCGCCGGACATCGCGGTGCCGTTGAGGAACATCAACGGCATGCCTTCTCCCAGGTGTACCTCGGTGTGTGGTGGTGCATCGCCACACCCTGACGCGCCGGGGCGCCGCTGTCCACGGTGAGCGCAGCCGCGAGGGCCGGGACCGGCGATCCTGCCGCCCTGGTCAGGTGCCGCAGTAGGTGACGTAGGGCGGGGCACCGGCGGGTGCCGGCCCCGCGTAGCCCGCCGGGCCCCCGCCGTCGAAGGGCCGCGAGACCACCGTGACCAGCCGGTGGAACGGCTCCAGGTCGCCGGCCGTCGCCGCGGCGAGCGCCTCCTCGACGCGGTGGTTGCGAGGGATGTGGACGGGGTTGACCCGGTCCATCGCCGCCGCCGTCGCGGCCGGGTCCGCGGGCAGCAGCGCCGCGCGCCGGGCGGCCCATGCGTCGAACGGCTCCGGCTCGGCGAACAGCGAGCGCGCGGTGCCCGCGGCGAGCGCCCGGAAGAACAGGGTGAAGTCGACGCGCTGCGCGTGCAGGAGTCCCAGCAGGTCCTCCGCCAGGCCGCGGTCCGGCGTCGGCAGGCCGAGCTTGGCGGCCATGCCCGCGACCCAGTGCCGCTCGTAGGCGGCGCCGAACTCCTCGACGACGGGGGTCGCGGCCGCCACCGCCGCGTCGACGTCGTCGTCGATCAGGGGGAGCAGCGCCTCACCGAAGCGCGCGAGGTTCCACTGCGCGGCCGCGGGCTGGTTGCCGTAGGCGTAGCGCCCGCCGCGGTCGATGGAGCTGAACACGGTGCCCGGGTCGTAGGCGTCGAGGAATGCGCAGGGGCCGTAGTCGATCGTCTCCCCGGAGATCGTCATGTTGTCGGTGTTCAGCACGCCGTGCACGAAGCCGACCAGCATCCACCGCGCGACGAGCGCGGCCTGGGCCTCGACGACGCGGCGGTACAGCTCCAGGGGTGGGCACGCGGCGTCCGCGGCCTCCGGGTGGTGGCGTGCGATCGCGTGGTCGGCGAGGGCGCGCAGCAGGTCCCGGTCGCCGGAGGCGGCCGCGTACTGGAAGGTCCCCACGCGCAGGTGGCTCGCCGCGACCCGGCACAGCACCGCGCCCGGCAGCAGCCGCTCGCGCCGCACCGGCTCCCCGGTGGCGACGACGGCGAGCGCGCGCGTCGTCGGGATGCCCAGCGCGTGCATCGCCTCGCCGACCACGTACTCGCGCAGCATCGGCCCGACCGCGGCCTTGCCGTCTCCCCCGCGGGCGAACGGCGTACGTCCCGACCCCTTCAGGTGCAGGTCGCGCCGCCTGCCCGCCACGTCGGTCACCTCGCCGAGCAGCAATGCCCTGCCGTCGCCCAGCCGCGGCTGGTAGGTCCCGAACTGGTGGCCCGCGTAGGCCTGCGCGACGGGCGTGCCCCCCTCGGGCAGGCTCTGCCCGAGCAGCAGCGCCAGCCCGGCGGGCTCCCGCAGCGCCGCGGCGTCGACGCCCAGCTCGGCGGCCAGCTCCTCGTTGAGCGCCAGGAGCTCCGGCGCCGGCGCCGGCTCCGCGGTCCACGGGACCGACAGCCCCGGCAGCTCGCGGGCGTAGGAGGCGTCGAGCTGCAGCAGCGGAGGAGCGACGGGCATGCCCCGAGGCTACGGACCCGGGCCGCGCCGCGTCCCGCGCTCGCCGTCGGCCGGCGGCGGATGAGGCGGATGCCGTGCGTCACTCGTCGTCGAGCAGCTCCGTGACCAGGCGAACGATCGTCTGCGGGGCCGCGAACCGCCTGCCGACCTGCAGGAAGGCCGCGATCTCCGACGACAGGAGCTCGCCGGCGGCGCCGGGGTAGCGCTCGCGGGCGATGCGCGCGGCCCGCGCCAGTGCCGCGGCGTCGCACGGATCGAACCGCGGGCCGGGCTCCGGCCGGGCCGGGCCCGGGGCGCCCGCCGGCCCGGGCTCGTCGCGCCACAGCTGCGAGAAGCCCTCCAGGATCTCCGCGTCCACGCCGGTCAAGAGGGCCGGGTGACCCGCCCTGATACCTCCGGTCAGCTGCCGCGGTAGGTCGAGTAGGCGAACGGCGAGAGCAGCAGCGGCACGTGATGGTGGGCGTCCGGGTCGGCGACGGTGAACGCGATGGTCACCTCGGGGTAGAAGGCCGGCGTGCCGGCGGCGGCGAACCAGGCGCCGGTGTCGAACGTGAGCCGGTGCGTGCCGGCGCGCAGCGGGCCGAGGTCGCGGATGCGGCCGTCGGGATCGGTCACGCCCTCGGCGACCGGTGTCCCGCCGTGCTCCAGCCGGACGGCGACACCGGCGGCGGGCCGGCCGGTGACCGCGTCGAGCACGTGGGTGGACAGGCTCATCCCGGGGGTCCCTCCGTGATCAGCACCGCGAGGCGCAGCCGGTTGATCGCCGCCAGCTCGCGCAGGGCGATCGCGCGCTCGGCGTCGGGGTCGTTGCCCAGCCGGGCCTGCAGCGTCGCGAGGAGGTCCTCGGCGCTGCGGCCGCTGGCACACACGAGGTAGACGCGCCCGAACCGCTCCTCGTAGGCGGCGTTGCCGGCGGCGAGCGCGGCGCGGACGGCGTCGGGCGCCGACGTCACGCGGGACTGCTCGTGCGCCGACGCCCCACCCGCGGCCTTGTCGCCGATGCGGGGGTGGCCGGCCAGCGCGGGCTCGAGATCGGCGTCGGTGAGGGCCGACGCGGCGGCGTCCTGGAGGGCGTCCAGCGTTCCGTACGGGCGGCCGGCCGCGACCGCGGCGGCCCAGCGCGGCGCACTGCAGACGCCACGCAGGACGCGCTCGGCCTCGGCGCGTTCGAGCCCGTCGAACCCACGCACGTTCATGCCGTCACCGGCCGGCCGAGCCCGCCGGCAGCGGCTCGAGCTGCAGGTCGGGGAACTTGCGGCGGATCGTCTCCAGCCGCCACTTGTTGACGAACACGGCGAGCAGCACGCCGTCGGAACGCCGTTGCAGGACCTCGACCTCCGCCTGGTCGGCCAGCCGCTCGGCGCCGGCGGCGTCGGTCCGGCGGGCCACGGAGTACCCGAGGTGCGACAGCTCGACCGGCGCGTTGAACTCCTCCGCCATCCGGCTCGCGACGACCTCGAACTGGAGCGGCCCGACGGCGGCGAGCACGGGCGACTGGTCGCCGCGCAGGTCGGAGCGCAGGACCTGGATGACGCCCTCGGAGTCGAGCTGGTCGATGCCCTTGCGGAACTGCTTGAACTTGCCGGCGTCGGCCCCGCGGGCCACCGCGAAGTGCTCGGGCGCGAAGCTCGGGATGGCCGGGAAGCTGACCGGGTCGGACGCGTACAGGGTGTCGCCGGGCCGCAGCGCGTTCGCGTTGACCAGCCCCACGATGTCGCCGGGGAAGGCCTCCTCCACGGTTGTCCGGGTGGACCCGAAGACCGACTGCGCGTACTTCGTGGCGAACGGCTTCCCGGTCGCGGCGTGGGTCAGCACCATGCCCCGCTCGAAGCGGCCCGAGCAGATGCGCACGAACGCCATGCGGTCCCGGTGGGAGCGGTCCATCCCGGCCTGGACCTTGAACACCAGGCCCGACAGCGGCGTCTCCAGCGGCCGGGGGTTGCCGTCGGCGTCGTCGCGGGCCTCTGGCGCGGGAGCCAGGTCGACCAGCGCGTCGAGCAGCCGCCCGACGCCGACGCCGAAGCGGGCGGCGCCGAACAGCACCGGCGTGGCGACGCCCGCGAGGAAGTCCTTCTCGTCGTAGCCGGCGCCGATCTCCTCGAGCAGCGCCAGCTCCTCGGCGACCGTCCCCCAGGCCTCGGGCTCCTCCGTCGCCGCCTGCGCCTCTGGCACCACCGTCACGGCGCCACGCGTCGCCCCGCCGGCCGTCCGCTCGTAACGGGCGAGCTCGCGCGTCCCGACCTCGACGACCCCGCGCAGGTCGCCGGCGATCCCCAGCGGCCAGGTCAGCGGCGTGGGACGCAGCCCGATGGTCTGCTCGACCTCGTCGAGCAGCTCCAGCGCCTCGCGCCCGGGCTGGTCCCACTTGTTGACGAAGGTCAGCACCGGGATGCCGCGGCTGCGGCACACGTCGAACAGCTTGAGGGTCTGCGGTTCGAGACCCTTCGCGGCGTCGAGCAGCATCACCGCGGCGTCGACGGCCGCGAGGACGCGGTAGGTGTCCTCGGAGAAGTCGCCGTGGCCGGGCGTGTCCAGCAGGTTGACGACGTGGTCGCGGTAGGTGAACTGCAGGACCGCCGAGGTGATGGAGATGCCGCGCTGCTGCTCCATCGCCATCCAGTCGGAGGTGACGCCCCTACGCCCGGCCTTGCCGTGCACGGCGCCCGCCGAGTCGATGGCGGCCGCGTGCAGGGCGAGCGCCTCGGTGAGGGTCGACTTGCCCGCGTCCGGATGGCTGATCACCGCGAACGTCCGGCGCCGGGCAGCCTCGGTCGCGACACGGCTCATGCCACCAGCCTACGGGCCGCGCCGGCGCGCCCTTCCTAGTGGACCTTCCCGATCAGCTTGACGGCGAGGTCGCAGTTGGCCTGGTCGGTGGCGAACGCGATCCCGCCCCCGTCGCCGTTGATGCTGATGTCGGGCACCGCGGAGGCGCCCTGGCCGGCCGCCGTGGTCGAGACGTAGACGAGCAGGTCGCCGCGGCGTACCAGGGCGCCGGCCGACGCCGTCATGTCGCCGGTGGTGCAGAAGGCCTCGTCGCCGGCCTGGACGTCCTTGCCCAGGTAGCCCGACGTGGACACCGAGACGCCGTTGCCCTGGTCGGTCGTGCTGCCCTTGGCCTTGCGCTTCTCGTCGGCGAAGCGCGCCGCCGCGTCGGCGCCCTGGTAGCGGGCGATGCGCGTCAGCTTGCCGGCCGCCTCCTGGGTGGCCCAGCACGTCGGAGCGTCGGGGAGGACACGCGAGTCGAGCGCCCCGCCCGCGATGCCGCCGAGGTCGCCGAGCGCGACGACGTCCCAGCTGCCGCCCAGCACGGCGTTCACGTCGGCCGTCGACACGGCGGGACAGCTGGTGCCCGCGCCGGCGCCCCCCGCGCCGCCCGCCAGGCCGCCGACCGTCTTCGCCGCTCCCGACACGGCCCGGTAGACGAAGAAGCCCCCGGCGGCCAGCAGCACGACCAGCACGACGCCGACGATCGCGAGGACCTTGCCGGCCGAGCCCTTGCGCCGCGGCGGCGCAGGCGGGGCTGCCGACCACGACGCCGCGTACGGCCCGGCGTCCGGGGCCCCGTGGTAGCCGGAGCCCGCCTCGCCCGCTTCGGGCCCGTACGGTCCGGGTCCGCCGCCGTACGGACCGGGGCCCGCCGGACCGCCGCCGTACGGACCGGCCCGGCCGCCGCCGTACGGACCGGGGCCCGCCGGACCGCCGCCGTACGGACCGGGGCCCGCCGGGCCGCCGCCGTACGGACCGGGGCCCGCCGGGCCGCCACCGTACGGACCGGGGCCCGCCGGGCCGCCGCCGTACGGACCGGGGCGCGCCGGCCCGCTGGAGGGACCGGGGCCGTACGGGCCCGCCGGGCCGCCGGAGGGACCGCGCCCCGGCCCGCCGGGCGGCACGGGGCCGCCCTGCTGCGGCGGGTACGGGCCCGGGTTCGACGGCGGCTGGTTCACGGCAACTCCTCGGGCTCGCGGGTCGCGCCGATCGTGCCGCGCCCGGCGGCCGCGCACGATCACCGTGATGGTGGGAGGACGCCCGGCCCTCGGGAAGGTTGCCCTCACCGTCCGGCAACCCCCGCTCCTCACACGCCGAGCTCCCCGGCCGCCGCGGCCAGTGCCGCCCGCAGCTGCGCGCGGCCCGGCGCGCCCAGCCCGGCGAGCAGCTCGTCCTCCATCGCGCGGACGGCCGCCCGGCACTCGGCCAAGAGCGACCGCCCGGCGCCTGTCAGCGCGACGACCCGGTTGCGGCGGTCGTCCGGATCGGGGGTGCGCCGCAGCAGGCCGCGCGCCTCCAGTCCGTCCAGCAACGGGATCAGGCGGGTCTTGTCCCGGCGGATCGCGTCCGCCAGCCGCGCCTGGGTCGGTGCCGCGCCACCTGCCAACCCGGTCAGGACGACGTACTCCCACATCGTGAGTCCGCGGGCGGCCAGAACCGGCGTCTCGGCCGCGGCCAGCTCGCGGGCCAGCGCGCCCAGCAGCGCACCGAGGTCACGGTCCACCGGTCCACGCTAGCCCGGCGCATATCGTCTACATATGCGTATCATCTACTCATGACGACAATCGAGCTCCACGAGCGCGCGCTGCAGGCCGCCACCACGGTCGTCGACGGGGTCGGGGCGGCCGACCTCGGCCGGCCGACCCCCTGCGCGGAGTGGGACCTGGCCACCCTGCT
This sequence comes from uncultured Actinomycetota bacterium, assembly GCA_963728105.1. Taxonomy (GTDB): domain Bacteria; phylum Actinomycetota; class Actinomycetes; order Mycobacteriales; family Pseudonocardiaceae; genus Pseudonocardia. The sequence goes on from CAVSJZ010000031.1 coordinate 186,222, forward strand.
CGCCCACTGCATCGGGCAGAACCACGGTTTCGCCGCCGCACTGGAGCGGGCCACGCCCGCGGTCGCCGACTTCGCGCCGCGGCCGTTCGCGCCCGCGGCATGGGCGGCCTCCGTCGTGCGCGTGCGCGCGGCGTTCCGGGACGCCGACCCGCGATCCGTGGTGACGCTGCCCGAGCTCGGCCTCACCGTCGCGGCGGCGACAGCGCAGCGGATGCACCTGCTGGACACGGTCGTCCACACCTGGGACGTCGCCGCGGCGCTCGGCCGCCGGCACCGGCCGGACGACGAGCTCGTCGCCGCGGTGTCCGCGATCGCGGGCCGCGTCCCCGCCGGCGGGCGGACCGGCCCCGGCGCGGCGTTCGGCCCGGTCCGACCGGGCCCCGGCGCCTCGGAGGGCGCCGACCCGTGGGCCGCGGCGCTCGCCCGGCTCGGGCGCGACCCGTCAGGCGACGAACCGTGACGGGTCGCCCGCGCCCTCCCGCACGATCTCGGGCTCGTCCCCGGACAGGTCGACCACCGTCGTCGGCTCGACGCCGCACTCCCCCGAGTCGATCACCGCGTCGACCGCGTTGTCGAGCTCCTCCTTGATCTCCCAGCCCTGGGTGAGGGGTTCCTCGTGTCCCGGCAGCAGCAGCGTGGACGACAGCAACGGCTCGCCCAGCTCGGTCAGGAGGGCCTGGGCGACGACGTGGTCGGGGATGCGGACGCCGACGGTCTTCTTCCGCGGGTGCAGCAGCTGGCGGGGCACCTCCCGCGTGGCGGGCAGTATGAACGTGTAGCGGCCCGGGGTCGAGGCCTTGACCAGCCGGAACACCGCGTTCGACACGTGCACGAACTGGCCGAGCTGGGCGAAGTCGCGGCACACGAGCGTGAAGTGGTGCCGCTCGTCGAGGCGGCGGATCGCGCGGATGCGGGCCAGGCCGTCCCGGTTGCCGAGGGCGCAGCCCAGCGCGAAGCACGAGTCGGTCGGGTAGGCGATGAGACCGCCGTCCCTGACGAGCTCGACGACCTGGCTGATCGCGCGGCGCTGCGGGTCGACCGGGTGCACGTCGTAGTAGCGGGCCATGGTCGGAGCCTAGTGTCGCGAGTCACTAGAGTCCGCCGGCCTGCGCTGCGGAGGCCCCGGCCGCGGGCGGTGTCCGGGGCCGGGCGGCGACCGCGCGGCCGTACCGATCGGCGAGCGAGCGCACGTGGTCGACCAGGTCCGGCGGCTCGTCGACCCGGAAGTCCAGGCCGAGCATGCCGAGGTAGACGGCCACGACCTCGAGGCTGTCCGCGCGCGTGCACGGCCCAGCCGGCCGACGCGACGTCGCGCAGGACGAACGCGGTGTAGTCCCCTCCGGGCAGCGGGTCGGGGGTGAAGCGCTGGTGCATCGGCAGCCTCAGCCCGATGCGGTCGACCCGGAACGTGCGCCAGCGACCGGCCACCCGGCCGACGAGGAACCAGCGCCGCTGCCAGCTGACCAGCCGGTAGGGCTCGACCACGACCGGCCGTTCGTCGGGGCCCTCGTCGAGCCGGACCCGTTCGTGGTCGTGGACGGCCGCGGAGAGCGTGGCCAGCACCGCCGCGTCCACCTCCGGGTCGGCCACGTTGCTGGCTGTGTTCTCCGGGCCGCGCGAGGTCGCCCGGGCGAGGGCCTCGACCCGCCGCCGCAGCCGGCTGGGCAGCACCTGCTCCAGCTTCGCCAGCGCCCGGGCGCTGGCCTCCTCGATCCCGGCGACGCCGTGGCCGGCCCGCAGCCCGACCGCCACGGCCACCGCCTCCTCGTCGTCGAGCAGCAGCGGGGGCAGCGCGCGCCGGTCAGCGGCGCAGCAGGACCCCGCGCACGAACGCGGCCTGGCCGGCGTGCTGCAGGTCGTCGTTGACGACGCTGACGAGCCGGACCCCGAGCGTGACGGGCGGGTCCCACCGGTCGTCGACGACCCGGTCGAGGTCGGCCGGGCCGAGCCCGGCGAGGTAGCCGACGGTCCGGTCGTGGACGGCGTCGAAGTAGGCGAGCAGCAGCGGGCCATCGGCCCGCACGGCGCCGACGTCCGCGGCCGAGTGGCCGTAGCCGATGTCCCCGGCGGGGAACGGCAGCCCGAACCGCCCGGCGAACCCCGCGGCCGACCACACCTGGTCGTGGCCCGCCACCTCGGCGACGTGGTCGTCCTGGACCCGGGTCAGGTGCCAGACCAGCCACGCGACCGAGTTGGCCTCGGGGTCGAGACGGGCGGCGAGCTGGTCCGCGTCGAGATCGGCCACGGCGGCGTGCACGGTGTCGCGCACGCGACCGACGGCGTCGATGAGCAGGTCGGCGACGTCCACGTCCCCAGCATGCCCCTGGGCGCCGGGCCTCCGCCGCCCGGGTCGGCCGCCGCTCAGGCCGCCCCGGCCGAGCGGGCCGGCCACTCGGCCGCTTCCCACTCGGGGTCGGCGGCGAGCAGCGCCCGCATCTTGCGCAGGCCACGGCGGCGGGTCGGGCCGATGCTGCCGACCGGCATGTCCAGGGTCGACGCGATGGTCGCGTAGTCGCCCACCTCGTCGAGGAACAGCATGGTCAGCAGCCCCGCGCAGCGGTCGGGCAGGTTTGCGACCGCCCGGCGGAGGGCGTCTCGCGACAGGCCGGCGAGCGCGAGGCGTTCGGCGTCGGCGACCGGGCCCCGCGACTCGATCCGCCACAGGTCGTCGACGAGGTCCGCCCGGCGGTCCTCCCGGCCGATCCGCAGCGCCTCCCGCCGCGCGATCACCGAGACCCAGGCCAGTGCCCGGTCGGGGTCGCGGAGGGTCCACAGCCTCGCCAGCACCGACTCCGTCGTGGCCTGCACGACGTCGTCGACCGAGTGCCGCGGCACCCGGCAGCCGAGTGCGATGCGGCGCAGCCACGGCGCCAGGAGACGGTACAGCTGCGTCAGCGCTGCGCCGTCGCCCGCCCGGTGCGCCCGGACCAGGGCGGCGACCTGGTCGGCGAGGTCGGACGACCCCGCGTCGACGGACATGGCGCACCCCTCTGCCGGCGTACGGACGACGGTAGGCGGGGCCACCGGGCCGCGGCTGCGCCTCCGGGCACAGCGACGCTGTCACCGCGGGCACAGCCGGACCTGGCGGCCCGCGGGACAGTGTGTGGTTCGGCACCCGCCGCCCGGCCGCCGCCCGGCCGTCACGTACGGTTTCCGTCGTGGTCTCCCCCCGCGCCGAGCAGCGGTCCCCGTCCGCGGCCGCCCCGGCCGTGGCGGACGCGCTGCGGTCGGCGCGGATCTTCGCGGGCCTGCCCGACGAGACGCTCACCAGCCTGCGGGAGGCCTGCTCGACCCGGACCTACCAGCGCGGCCAGTACCTGTGGTACCAGGGCGACGAGGGAGCGCGCCTGATCGTCGTGGCGTCCGGCCTGGTCAAGGTCGTGATCAGCTCCGAGCACGGTGACGAGGTGGTGCTCGCGACGCTCGGGCCGGGCGAGACGCTGGGCGAGCTCGCGATGCTCGACGGCTCGCCTCGCTCCGCGTCGGTCGTCGCGGTCGAGCCCAGCACCGTCGTCCTGCTGACCCGCGAGACGGTGCTGGACCTGATGAGCCGCCATCCGCCGGTACTGGACGCGCTGCTGCGCAGCCTGGGCGGGCTGGTGCGCCGGCTCACCGAGCAGGCGGGCGACCTCGTGTTCCTCGACCTCGCGGGCCGCGTCGCCAAGCTGCTGCTGCGGCTGGCCGAGGCGCACGGCGCCGCCGTCGACGGCGGGGTGCTGGACCTGGGCCTCTCGCAGTCCGACCTGGCCGCGATGGTCGGCGCGACGCGGCCGGCCGTCAACCGGGCGCTGCAGGGGCTCGCCGCGCGGGGTGTCATCGCCGTCCAGGGCCAGGTGATCGCGCTCCTGGACGTCGCCGCGCTGCGCCGCCGGGCCGGCCTGTAGTCCCTACTTCGGCGACAGCGGGACGTACTGGCCCGGGCCGAGGTCCCCCCGCTCCTGGCCGTCGAGGTGCGCGAGGTGCAGCGGGGCGACCTCGTCGCCGGGCAGCAGGCCCGCGCACCGCCGGAAGGCGGCGCGGGCGGCCACCGTGTCGCCGGCGTCGTAGGCCGCGAACGCCGCGTCGAACGCGGGCTGCGCCGCGCGCTTGGCGTCGCGCAGCACCGGCGGGTCGTCGTCGTAGACCTCGTAGATCGTCACCGGCCGCCTGCGGTTGACGACCAGCACCCGCTCCATGCGCCGGATCGCGAACTCGCCGGGATGCGCCAACCGCTCGACAGTGGCCTCGCTGACGAGCAGGTTCGACTGGTAGCGCTTCGTGGCGCTCTCGATGCGGGAGGCGAGGTTGACCGCGTCGCCGATGACCGAAAGCGCCATGCGGTTGACGCCCCCGACGAGGCCCATCGCCACCGGGCCGGTGTTGACGCCGATGCCCACGCGCAGCTCGGGGGCCCCGCGCGCGGCGCGTTCGCGGTTGTGGTCGCCCAGCGAGCGCAGCATCGCCAGGCCGGCCCGGACGGCGTCGTCGGGCGGCCCGTCGAACACGGCCAGCACCTCGTCGCCCCGCACGTCCTGCAGCAGGCCGTTGCTCACCACGATCGGCAGCTCGACGGCCAGCAGGAAGCCCATGACCATGTCGCTCGCCTCGGCCACGTCCATGCCCTCGAGCAGCGTGGTGTAGCCCCGGATGTCGGAGATCAGCACCGTCATGTCGCGTTCGACGCGCAGCCCGCGCCGCACCCGGGTGATGTCGTCGATGTCGAGGATGCGCAGCAGCTCGCCGGGGATGAACCGGGACTGCGCGTCGAGCAGCGACCGGCGCCGCTCGTCGGCCTCGGCGAGGCGGTGCTCCAGCTCGAAGCCCCACAGCGCCGCCGCGGCCTGCGCGCACGCGGCGACGACCGCCTCCTCCGCAGCGGCTCCGAAGCCGGGCCCGGGGCCACGGCGCTCGGCGACGATGACGGCCACGACCCGGTCCCGCAGGAGCACGGGGACGGCGAGCGCGGCCGGTCCGTCGCCCTCCTGCGCCGTGGCGGGTCGCCTGCTGCGCGCCGCCGCCGCGACGAGCTGCCGGTCGTAGCCGGGTTCGACGGGCCCCTGCGTGACCGTCACCGCCCCGCGCTCCCGGACGGCGCGCACGGCGGGCCGGTCCGGGTCGCCCCCCAGCAGCACCACCCGGTCGGCGCCCGTCACGTCGTCGACGGCGCCCAGCAGGACCTCCACGAGGCGGGCCCGGCTCGGTGCCGCGGACAGCGCCTGCGCGAGCCGGTGGCGGGCGACCAGGTCGACGCCGGCGGGACCCGCGGGCGCGAAACCGCCCGGCAGCAGCCAGGGATACCGGCCTTCGAGGCGGCTACTGCGCACCGTCATGCCGCAGGCCAGCCACCGCTCGTGGGCCGCGGCGACCATGGTCCGCGCCAGCGTGCTCCGCCCGGTGCAGGCGTAGACCTCGCCCATCTCCTCCTGGGCCAGCGCCGCCATCAGCGGGAGGCGGTGCCGCTCCGCCGCGGCGATCGCCGCGTCGAGCCGGCGCTCCGCCCTCGTCAGGTCGCCGCGGACCAGCGCCCACGCTCCCCCGATCAGGGCGTGCGGGGCGGCGTAGTTCGCCGGCGCCGCGCGCGCCCAGCGCGCGTAGGCGGCCAGCGACCTGCGCACGGCCCGGGCCGTCGCGGCGTCCCGCGGCGCGCTGCGCATCCGGACGAACGCACCGGTCAGGTGGAACAGCGGGACGTTCGGGGTGCCGACCATCCCCGCCAGGTGCCGCTCGGCCTCGTCGGCCTTCGCGACGCCGGCGCCCCCGTCGGCGCTCTGACCGCACCAGAAGCGCAGGCCCAGCTTGATCACCGAGATGGAGCTGAGCGCGACCAGGTCGTGCTCGGCACGCGCCGCCGGCAGCGCCACCCGCTCGTCGAAGCCGCTCTCGCCGGCCAGCAGGAACGGGTCCTCGCTGCGGCCCATCAGGTTGAGGAACAGCTGCTGCGTCGCCCGGCACAGGTCGGCCGGCGCGGGCTGGGACCGGATCTGCGGGACGATCGCGCGCGCCAGCTCGTCGAGCTCGACGAGCGGCCGCCCCACGTAGAACGACTGGTGGAGCAGCACGGCGGCGACGTAGCCCGCGTCCTCGAGGTCGCCGCGGTCGAGTGCCTCCCGGTAGGCGGCCTGCAGCTGGGGCAGGGCCTCCCGGATCGGGAGGCGCCAGTGCCGGATGAAGTTCAGGTGGAGGAACAGGGTCTGCGGGCGGGCGTCGCGGAACTCCGCACGCGCGGCGAGGCGCAGCCCGACCTCCCCGAAGCGCTGGCCGCCGCCGGTGTCCCCGGTGATGCAGAGCAGGGCACCGTAGCCGGCCGCGGCGACCGGTGAGGTGGGGACGAGCCCGTGGGCCAGTGTCAGCGTGAGCTGCTTGCAGACGATGAAGGGGAACAGCTCCTGCCGGACCGTGTAGCTGATGTTGCGCAGCTGCTCGAGGACGAGCTGGGCCCGGGTCACCACCGGGTCGTCGCACCGGGGGAGGCCGAGCAGCCGGTCGTCGCTCCAGCGCCGCACGGCCAGGCGCGTGCGGAGCATCGTCAGCGAGGCCCACGCGGCGGCGGTCGAGCGGGGCAGCGGCTCACCGAGCTCGGCCAGCACCCGCAGGCCGGTGTCCATCGCGTCCTGCAGGTGGTGTCGCGCCACCTGCCCGCGCAGGCGCAGGTAGTCCAGGTGCGCCCGGCCGGCGCGGTCGCGCAGCCGGGCCAGCCCCTCGTCGAGCAACGTGTCCAGCAGGGCGACGTCGCCGACGAGGTTGGCCGCCTCGGCCGCGCCCAGGTGGAGCTGCCTCGTCAGCTCGGGATGGGTGGTCCAGCGCAGCGGCCCGAGCAGCGCGAGCCCCGCCCGGCAGCACTCGAGGGCCAGCGGGAACGACGACCGGGCCCGCGCCGCAGCTGCGGCCTGCAGCTCCAGCCGGGCGAACCGCTCCCGCTCCGTGGGGTCCGCCGCGACACCACCGATGCCGAGGTGCCTGGCGGCCTCGAAGAGGCTGAGGCGGGCCTGCCGGCTGAGCTGACGGCCCAGCCGCAGGTGGACCTGCCGTTGCGAGTCCTCGTCGAGGCGGGACCGGGCGGCCTCGGCGACCCGGTCGTGGCTGAACCGGTAGCGCACGCCGTGGTCGATGACGGGCTCGACGCGCCTGCCCGCCACGTCGACGGCGTCCAGGAGCCGCAGCTCCAGCGCCTCCCACACGGCCCTCGCCACCTCGGCGAGCGGCAGCCCGGCGGCGCCCGCGGCCTCGTCGAGGTCGAACTCTCGGCCGATGCACGCGAGCGCCGCGAGCGTGGCGGCGGCCGCGGGGCGCAGCCGCTCGAGCGCCCCGCCGACCAGCGCGGCGGCGTCGGAGCCGGCCTCGAAGGCGGCGAGGGCGGCCAGGTCCCACGTCGCGGGCCCCTCCCCCGCGGGCCGCACCAGCGCGCCCTCCCACCTGGCCCGCCACACGAGCTGGCGGACCTGCAGCGGGTTGCCTCCCGTCCGCCGGAGGAACTCGGCGGCGACCGCGGCCAGGTCCGTCGCCCGGCCGGCCGCGGCCAGGAGCGTCTCGAGCTCCGCCGGGGTCAGGGGGCCCACGGGCACCGCCACCGGGTTGTCCGGGGCCAGGCGCGCCGGGTCGAGCTCGCCGGTCCGGTAGGCGGCGACGAGCAGGGTGTCGCGGACGCCCGCGGCCAGGACGGCCCGCAGCAGGAGCACGGTGTCGCCGTCCGCCCGGTGCAGGTCGTCGACGGCGAGGACGACCGGCCGGTAGGACGCGGTGACGGCGAGCAGCCGGACGACGGCCCGGTGCAGGCGGTGGCGGCCCTCGCCGCGCGCGCCGATGTCGTCGCCGGGCGCGCCGGGCGGGACGGGGCCGAGCAGCGTGGCGAGCGCGGGAACCAGTGGCACCAGCTGGCTCGCGGACGTCGCGCCGGCGAGGTCGCGCCGCCACCGGTCCCGCTGGCCCGCGGACGCCGCCTCCATGGCGGCGACCAGCTGACCGAGCGCGTCGGCCAGCGCCGGGTACGGCACCGTCGCGCCCTCCTGGCAGCGGCCGTACGCGAAGACGCCGCCGCGCCGCAGCACGTCGTCCCCGAACGCCTGGACCAGCGTCGACTTGCCCACGCCCGGCTCGCCCTCGACGAGCGCACACCGGCCGCCGCGACGGGCCGCGTCCTCCAGGGCCGCGGCCAGCAGGTCGAGCTCGGCACGCCTGCCGACGAGCAGCTCGTCGACGTCCGGCGCCGGCTCCGTCACCGGGGAGGGGCCGCTTCCGACCGGGCCGCGTCCCGGTGCCGGGGGCCGCTCGCGCCCGGTCGGCCGGTCGGCGACGTCCGCCGGCGCCGTCGTCCGGTGCGCCGCACGGCGGCACGTCCCATCCGGCGCAGCCTCACGGCAGCCTTCATCGCGGTCCCCCTCGACGCTCGCGGCCCCTCACCCGCGACCGGCGTGCCGGGCCGGAGTCGTCGCAGGCGACCCGGCCGCCGCTCACCGGTCCAGGGTCGCGGGGCGGCGCCGATTTGGCGAGCGATGCGCGGCGATATGGGCCGATCGCGCCGATCCGCGGGCGCGCTGCTGCCCGGGTGCCGACCGGATCGATCGGCCGGGCGTGTCCCGCGGCTCACGGACGACGGGACCCGCGGCCCGGACGGTGTCAAGTCGCTACAGCTAGGCCGGCGTGGCGCGAGCAGCCCGACCAGCGCGCGACCACGCGCGAGCCGCACCACCACGCGCGAGCAAGCGCGACGGGGTCCACCCGCGCGCCAAGATGCGGCTCGCTCGCCGTCGACCACGCGCGAGCAGCCCGACCACGCGCGCGCAACCCGACGACGCGCGACCAGCCCGACGACGCGCGGCTAGGCCGGCGTGGCGCGAGCAGCCCGACCACGCGCGCGCGCAACCCGACCACGCGCGAGGGGCATCACCAGCGCGAGCAGGCGCGAGGGCACCCGCGCGCCAAGATGCGGCTCGCTCGCCGTCGACCACACGCGCGCAGCCCGACCACGCGCGCGCAGCCCGACGACGCGCGGGCAGCCCGACGACGTGCGGCTAGGCCGGCGACGCGCGGCAAGGCCGGCGTGGCACAAGCAGCCCGACCACGCGCGCGCCACCGACCACGCGCGAGGGGCCTCACCACGCGCGAGCAGGCGCGACGGGTCCACCCGCGCGCCAAGATGCGGCTCGCTCGCCGTCGACCACGCGCGAGCAGCCCGACCACGCGCGACCAGCCCGACGACGTGCGGCTAGGCCGGCGTGGCGCGAGCAGCCCGACCACGCGCGCGCCACCGACCACGCGCGAGGGGCCTCACCATGCGCGAGCAGGCGCGACGGGTCCACCCGCGCGCCAAGATGCGGCTCGCTCGCCGTCGACCACGCGCGAGCAGCCCGACCACGCGCGCGCAACCCGACGACGCGCGACCAGCCCGACCACACGCGGGCAGCCCGACGACGTGCGGCTAGGCCAGCGTGGCGCGAGCAGCCCGACCACGCGCGCGCAACCCGACCACCCGCGAGCCGCACCACCACGCGCGAGCAGGCGCGACGGGGTCCACCCGCGCGCCAAGATGCGGCTCGCTCGCCGTCGACCACGCGCGAACGGCCCGACCACGCGCGACCAGCCCGACCACGCGCGACCAGCGGCGACAACGTGTCGAGTCGCTAGCCCTCGTCCTCGTCGTCGACGACGTGGACGGCCGCTTCCTCGGCCGACGCCGCGGCGCCGTCGATCCCGGCGTCCTGCGCCCACGCGTCCGGGTCGTCGTCGCCGACGCCGCCCTCGTCCGGCGCCACCAGCCGCCCGGCCCGCTCCTGCCCGACCTGGTCGTCCCACAGCTCGCCGTCGGTGTCGGTGGCGTCGCCGGCGAACTCGCCGTCCCGCGACCCCCCGCCCTCCTCGTCGTCCTCGCCGACGTCCGGCAGCTCGCGGGCGAGCCGGCGCGCAATGTCCTCGTGCTCGTCGGCCCGGCCGTCGACGACCCACGGCCGCTCGGCCGGTGACCAGCCGGTGTCCAGCGGGTCGCCGCCGCCTTCGAGCGTGTCGCTGCCGTCGAGCTGCGCCGCGTCGTCGAGATCGTCGGTGTCGTCCCAGTCGTCACGCCCGGTCATGGGGCAACACGCTAGTGCCCGGTGCGGGAGGTCGTCGCGGGTCCTCCCGACCCAACGAACGGCACTTTCGTTCGAACCTGGTGAACGAAAGTGCCGTTCGTTGCGTCCCGGCGACCCCCCGCCGGATGGGCGACGGCTCGGCCGTGTCCCGTGGATCACGGGCGACGGGATTCGTGATCCAGATGGCTGCTCGCAAGGCGGAGGGCGGCTCTCGTACCGGGCGTACTCGAGCCGTCCGACAACGCAGCGAGCGGCCATCTGGGCGCGAATACCGCGTTCGCTGATCCACGGGACACGGCCTAGTGCACGACGGCCTTCGCCGCCCCGGCGCCGGTGAGCGAGCGGACCTCCATCTCGGCGTAGCGGGCCGGGTCCGCCTTCTCCTTCGCCATGACCGTGCCGAGGTAGCCCAGGAGGAACGACAGCGGGATCGAGATGATCCCCGGGTTCTCCAGCGGGAACCAGTGGAAGTCGACGCCCTGGATCATCGACGCGGTCAGCTTGCCCGTCGTCGCGTCCTTCTTGCCCGAGACGACCGGCGAGAACACGATCAGCACGATCGTGATCACCAGGCCGCCGTAGCTGCTCCACAGCGCGCCGGTGGTGTTGAACCGCTTCCAGAACAGCGAGTACAGGATCGTGGGCAGGTTGGCCGACGCGGCGATGGCGAACGCCAGCGCCACCAGGAACGCGATGTTCTGGCCGTTGGCGAGGATGCCGCCGAGGATCGCGACGACGCCGATGACGATCGCCGTCAGGCGCGCGACCCGGACCTCGTCCTGCTTGCCGTCGGCGCGCCCCGCTTGATCACGTTCGCGTAGATGTCGTGCGCGAACGACGCCGAGGCGGTGATCGTCAGCCCCGCCACGACCGCCAGGATCGTCGCGAACGCGACGGCGGCGATGAGCGCGAGCAGGACGGTCCCGCCGAGCTGGTAGGCCAGCAGCGGCGCGGCAGAGTTCGCCTTGCCGGGCGCGGCGTTGATCGCCTTCGGGCCGACGAGGGCGCCGGCGCCGTACCCGAGCACCAGCGTGAACAGGTAGAACAGGCCGATCACGCCGATCGCCCAGGTCACCGAGCGGCGCGCCTCCTTTGCCGAAGGGACGGTGTAGAAGCGCATGAGGACGTGCGGCAGGCCCGCGGTGCCCAGGACGAGCGCGAGCGCCAGCGAGATGAAGTCGATCCGCGACAGCGCGGTCGCCCCGTAGGCCTTGCCGGGGCCGAGCAGCTTGGCGCCTGCGGCGCCGCCCTTCTCGACGGCGTCGCCGAGCAGCGCGGACAGGTTGAACCCGTAGTGCGCGAGCACCCAGACCGTCATGACCGCGGCGCCGATGACGAGCAGGACGGCCTTGATGATCTGCACCCAGGTCGTGCCGCGCATGCCGCCGATGAGGACGTAGGCGATCATCACGACGCCCACGACGGCGATCACGACGCCCTGCCCGAAGCCACCGGTCACGTTGAGCAGCAGCGCGACCAGGCCGCCCGCGCCCGCCATCTGCGCGAGCAGGTAGAACAGCGACACGGCCATCGTCGAGGTCGCGGCGGCGGCGCGCACCGGGCGCTGGCGCATGCGGAACGCCAGCACGTCACCCATCGTGAACCGGCCCGTGTTGCGCAGCAGCTCGGCGACCAGCAGCAGCGCGACGAGCCACGCCACGGGGAAGCCGATCGAGTAGAGGAAGCCGTCGTAGCCGTTGAGCGCGATCGCGCCGGCGATCCCGAGGAACGACGCGGCGGACAGGTAGTCACCGGAGATCGCGATGCCGTTCTGCGGGCCGGTGAACCCGCCGCCCGCGGTGTAGAAGTCCGACGCGGCGGCGTTGGACCGGCGGCGGCTGACCTGCACCACGATCGCGAGGGTGATCAGGACGAAGACGAGGAAGATGGCGATGTTGAGGACGGGGTTGGCGCCCTCGACGCCGGCGGCGAGGATCACTTGTCGGCCTCCAGCTCGGAGCGCAGCTGCTCGGCCAGCGGGTCGAGACGCCGGTCGGCGAAGCGCACGTACCACCACGTGATCGCGAACGTCGAGACGAACTGCAGCAGGCCGAAGACCAGCGCGACGGTGATGTTGCCGCCGATCTTGGCGTCCATCAACGCGTCCTGGAACTCCGGAGACGACTGGACGGCCTCCCAGTCGCGGACCTCCGGCGGCGGTGACGGATCGGTCGTGCTCACGAATCCTCCTAGCGGTTTCGGGCGCGTGCGGCCCGGGCGTCCGAGGACACATCCCACGGGCACGGCGCCCGGCCGAACAGCGATCCGCGACACCCCGCCGTCCGGCGCGACCAGCGGCCGACGAACGGTCCGGCGCCACGACGAACGGTCGGCCCGATCCCGGCGGCCGGGTGGGGACCGGGCGGGTCAGGCCGGGGCCCGGTCCGCCTCGTCGAGGTGCAGGCGCAGCATCGCGGCCGTCGCCCAGGCCGGCGGGCGGCCGCGCAGCGAGACGGCCACCATCGTCGCGAACGCGAGCGGCACCGACCACGGGGCCGGCTGCCCCAGCAGCACGGCCGCGAGCCCAGGCGGCGCGCCGAGCACGAGGTCGACGGCGATCGCGCCGCCCGAGGCGAACAGGCCGGCGGTCATGCCGGCGACGGCGCCTGCGGCCGTCAGCCGCGGCCACCAGATGCCCAGCACCAGCAGCGGGCAGAACGTCGAGGCCGCAACCGTGAACGCCGCAGTGACGAGGACGCCGACGTCGAGGTTCACGACCGGCAGGGCGAGCGCGACGACCACGACCGCGACGCGAGCGGCGCGAGGCGCAGCCGCCGCAGCGTCGTCCCGGGCACGAGGTCGTGCGCCACCGCGCTCGACAGGGCCAGCAGCAGCCCGAGTACGTCGCGAGGAACGCCGCGAACGCTCCCGCGGAGAGCAGCACGGTGAACACCGACCCCGCGGCGCCCGGGTCGACCCGGGCCGGCAGCGCCACGACGACGGTGTCCGTCGCGGCCGACAGGTACAGCTCCGGCACGAGCGCGGGCGCCGAGCGCGCCGTACACGCCGGGGAACAGGTAGAAGGCGCTCAGCAGCAGCACCGTGATCGCCGCGGTGCGGCGCGCGGCCCGCCCGTCGGGGCTGGTGTGGAAGCGGACGACGACGTGCGGCAGGCCCATCGTCCCGAGCACGAGCCCGACCAGCAGCGACAGGGTCGCGAGCACCGGGTGACCGCCCGGGTCGAGCAGCGGCCGGCCCCAGCCGCCCGCGCCGGTCGGGAACGTCCACGTCGCACCGGCGTCCGCGGTGACCCGGCCCGGCGGGAGCGTGACGGCGTGCCCGTCGATCACGACGGGGGTGGGCTCGGTGACCGTCAGCCCGGTGGCCACCCGGAACCGGACGTCGGTCGGGTGGTCGAACCGGGCGAACTCCACCGGGTGCAGCGCCGCCTCCCTCGCGGCCCCCCGACCGTCGCGACCAGCCAGATCGCCGGCACGACGAAGAGCATCAGCTTGAGGCCGAACTGGAAGGCCTGCACGTAGGTCGCCGCGCGCATACCGCCGAGCGCGAGCGTGACGCGACGGCGCCCCCCGCCGCCACGACCCCGACCCAGTACGGCGTGCCGGAGACCACCGTCAGCACCTGGCCCGCGGCCTGGAACTGCGGCACGAGGTACAGCGTCGCGATCACGACGACCACGACCGCGGCGAGCCGGCGCAGCGGCTGCGACCCGAGCCGCGCCTCGGCGAAGTCGGGGACGGTCAGCGCGCCGGTGCGCCGCATCGGCGCCGCCACCAGCGCGAGCATCGCCACGTACCCCGCGGTGAACCCGACCGGGTACCACAGCGCGCCCATGCCCTGCTTCACGACGAGCCCGGCGACGCCCAGGAACGACGCCGCGGACAGGTACTCGCCGGACACCGCGGCCGCGTTGAGCGCAGGTGAGATGCGACGCGACGCGACGAGGAAGTCCGAGGTGGTGCGCATGGCGGCGACGCCGCGCGCACCGATCAGCAGCGTGACCCCCACGACGACCAGGATCGCGACGCCGATCACCGGCGCCGCTCCGCCCGCCCGCTCGGCGCGCCGCAGGTGCCACCCCGCGAGCCCCACCAGCCCGACGAACGGGGTGGGCGCGACCAGGAGCCACGACACCGGGACGCCCAGCAGCCGCACGCCGTCCAGCGCGGGGACCGCAGCGAGGAGGACCGGCAGTCCGGCGAGCCACGCCGCCAGCAACCCGACCGCCGCCAGCGCGTACCGCAGCTGGGTCCGGTGCAGGCGGCGGGCGCGCTCCAGCTCCGCGGGCGGCAGGTGGGGCGGCGGGCGCAGGCGCGCCGCCGTCACCAGCCGCGTCTGGGGGCTCGCCACCGCGACCTGCCTGCGGCTGCCCCGGCTCACCGCTCGCCCCGGCCGGCCGGGCGCCGCGCGCCGCCGCGGCGGGCCGGTCTCACTCGAACGCCCCGCGGGTCGCCGCGTCGAGCAGGTGCTCGCGCAGCTCGCGGGCGTGCCGCCGGCTGACCGGCACGTCGCCGACGTCGGTGTGCGCGAGCAACCCGCCGGTGACGTCGCTGCGCAGCTCGCGGACGCGGTTCACGGCCAGCAGGAACCCGCGGTGCACCCGCACGAACCCCGCATCGCGCCAGTGCTCCTCCAGCCGGGATATCGGGATCCGGACCAGGTGGCTGGCCTCGGGCACGTGCAGCCGCACGTAGTCGCCGTGTGCCTCCACGTACCGCACGTCGGCGCGGCGGACGAACCGGGTCCGCCCGCCCAGCTCGACGGGCACGGCGGCCAGCGCGTCGACCTTGGGACGGTCGGGGGCAGGCTGCGGGCCGGTGAAGCGCCGGATCCGGTCGAGGCTGGCCGCGAGGCGCTCGGGGGCGACGGGCTTCTGCAGGTAGTCGACGGCGCCGAGGTCGTAGGCCGCGGCCGCGTGCTCGTCGAACGCGGTGACGAAGACGATCGCGGGCGGGCGGGCCATGCGGGTCAGCAGGCCGGCCAGCTCCATGCCGTCCATGGCGGGCATCGCGATGTCCAGGAACGCCGCGTCGAACTCGCGCGACTGCAGCAGGCGCAGCGCGGTCAGCGCGTCGGTGCCCGTGGCCACCTCCTCGATCCCGGGCGAGGCGGCGAGGAGGCGCCGCAGCTCGTCGAGCGCGGGCGCCGAGTCGTCGACCGCGAGCACCTTCACCGCGCCACGACCCCGGGATGGAAGCGCGGCACCCGCAGCACGGCCTTCGTGCCCGCTCCCGGCGCGGTCTCCAGGACGATGCCGTAGCCCGGCCCGTAGACGTGGCGCAGCCTGCGGTCGACGTTGACCAGGCCCACGCCGCCCGACGGCGCCCGCCCGGCCAGCACCTCGGCCGCGTGCGCCGGGTCCATGCCCGGCCCGTCGTCCTCGACGGTGATCACGCACTCGCTGCCCTGCGCCTCGCCGGCGACCTGCACCTGGCCCGGGCGCCCCGGCAGCTCGACGCCGTGGCGCACCGCGTTCTCCACCAGGGGCTGCAGGGCGAGGTAGGGCAGCGCGACGGGCAGGATCTCGGGTGCGATCCGCACCTGGACCCGCAGCCGCTCGCCGAGCACCGCCCTGGCCAGCGCCAGGTAGGCCTTCGATCGCGGCGAACTCGCCCGCGACGGTCGTGTAGTCGCCGTTGCGGGCCAGGCTGTGCCGGGTGTACTGGGCGAACTCCAGCATCAGCTCGCGCGCCCGCTCCGGGTCGGACGCGACGAACGAGGCGATCGCGGTGAGGCTGTTGTAGCCGAAGTGGGGCGAGATCTCCGCGCGCAGGGCACGCAGCTCGGCCTGTTCGGCGGCGACGGCCGACGCCTCGAGCCGGGCCCGTTCCAGCGCCTCACCGACCCAGGAGGCCGCCTCCCTTGCCGCGCGGCCCGCCACCGCGGCGCCACCCTCCTCGACCGCGACGACCAGCACCCCGGCGAGCTCGCCGCGCGTGTGCACGGGCAGGGCGACGACCCCGCCGGACGCGGCCCGCCCGTCCCGGGTCCGTACGTGGTCGACCAACGCAGCTGCCCTGGCGGGCGGCCCGGCCCAGGTGATGTCCCCGTCCAGCCCGGCCAGCCCGACGGCGGACGCCCCGAGCAGCTCGCGCAGCCCGCGCGCGGCCGCGGCTACGGTCGACCCACCCAGGCCCCGCGCAGGTCGGCGGCGATCCGCCGGCCCAGCGCCAGCGCCGCCATCGCGTCGCCGCCCGTCCGCGCCGCGCGCCGCCATCCGGACGGTGCGCGAACAGCGGGCATGGCCCGTCAGCGTACCGGTCGCGCCGTATGACCGAATTTCTCAGAACCTATGCTGGCGCGGTGTCCCACCAGCCCGGACCGGACCCTCTCGGTGACCGCGTCGCGTCGGCCGACGGGCTGACCCTCGCGACGTACGCGTCCGGCGCGCCGGACGGCCCGGTGGTCGTGGCCGTGCACGGCTACCCCGACGACCACTCCGTATGGGACGGGGTCGTGGCCGCCCTCGCGCCCGACCACCGCGTCGTCGCCTACGACGTGCGCGGCGCCGGCCGGTCGGACGGGCCGCCGGACCGCGCCGGCTACCGGCTCGACCGGCTGGCGAGTGACCTGCTCGCGGTGCTGGACGCCGTCGCGCCCGCCCGGCCGGTGCACCTGCTGGCCCACGACTGGGGCGCCATCCAGACCTGGCACGCGGTCACAGACGAGCGGTTCGCGGGCCGGGTCGCGTCGTTCACCTCGATCTCCGGCCCGTGCCTCGACCACATCGCGCACTGGTACGGCCGCCGCACGCCGGGTGCGCGCCGCGAGATCCTCCGCCAGTCCCTGCGGTCGTGGTACACACTCGCGTTCCGGGTCCCCGTGCTGCCCGAGCGGCTGTGGGCGGCCCGGCGGTTCCGCGAGCGGGTCGCGCGGGCCCAGGCCATCCCCGTCCCGGCCGTCCGCGACGCCGTCAACGGCCTGGAGCTGTACCGCGCCAACATCGCCCCGGCGATGGCCGACCCGGGCGAGCGCCGGACCGCGGTGCCGGTGCTGGTCCTCGCTCCCGCCGGGGACGCGTTCGTGACCCCGGCGCTCGCCCGCAGCGCCGAGCCGTGGGCGGCGGACCTGGAGGTCCGGGAGATCGGCGGCGGCCACTGGGTGGTCCGGCACCGGCCCGCCGTCATCGCCTGCGCCGTCCGCGAGCTGGTCGCGCGCACCGGGGGGGCGCCCCCGGGGTCGCCGTGAGCAGCCGGTCGCCCGGCGCCTGGTGCCCGAGCGGCGGCGCGCTGCCGGAGCGGGTGCGCGGCGCTGCCGCTCATTGCCCTGGGGATGGTTGGCCCTCGTCGAGGGAGCCTGCCTCGCCTGGGCACAGCACCGGCCCGTCCCCCGTCCCGAGCTCGTGGGCTGGCTGGCAGCCGAGCGGGAGGCGGCCCGTGCGGTGACCCGCCGCCCCACGTGCGACTGAGCGCACCGCGGCGACGGACCGGGCGCCGGACCCGGCCGCCCCGGCCGGGCCGGGGCGGCCGGCGGCGCGGGACGGGCGGTCACGTCCGGGCGGCGAGCGCTCCCTCCCCCGCCGCGGCGTGGACCGGCGGCCTGCGGCGCGCCCACGGCCGGGCCGCCTCCAGCTGCGCGGCGAGCCGGAACAGGGTGGCCTCGTCCCCGAAGCGGCCGAGGAAGTGCACCCCGATCGGCAGGCCGGCGGCGTTCCACCACAGCGGGACCGACATGGCCGGGTTGCCGGTGATGTTCGCGACCACGGCCGGGTAGGCGACGGTGCGCGCGCCCCGTCCGATCGCGCGGAGCGGGTCGTCGGGCGCCGCGGTGATCTCCCCGATCGCGGCGGGCGGCTCCGACATCGTCGGGGTGAGCCACACGTCGACGTCGGTGAGGAAGGCCGCGACCCGCCGGGCGAACCGCTGCAGCGTCTCGACCGCCAGCAGGTAGTCGGCGGCGCCCACGGCGCGGCCGACGTCCAGGTAGGCCCGGGTCAGCGGCTCCAGGTCGGCCGGGCCGGGCTCGCGGCCGATACGGCGGACCCAGTATCCGACGATCCAGGCGGTCGCGGCGTTGAACACCGTGCCGATGGCGTCGCCGACCGCTCCGTCGAGCCCCGGCAGGTCGGCCTCGACGACCTCGTGGCCCAGCGCGTCGCACAGGGCGACGGCGTCGTCGAGCGCGGCGACGCAGTCGGGATGGCCGAGCGCGCCGCCGGGGACGCGGGGGGTGTAGGCGACCCGCAGCCGGCCGGGGTCCGCGCCGACCTCGGCGGCGAACGGCCGCAGCGGCGGCGGCGCCGGGTAGGGGTCACCGGGGGCGCCGCCCGCCGTGGCGTCCAGCAGCGCCGCGCTGTCGCGGACGCTCACCGTCAGCGCGTGCTCCACGGCCCAGCCGCCGATCGCGTCGCCGTACTCGGGCCCGAGCGGGTTGCGCGCCCGCGTCGGCTTGAGCCCGAACAGCCCGCACGCCGAGGCCGGGAACCGCAGCGAGCCGCCGACGTCGTTGCCGTGGGCCATCGGGACCAGGCCCGCGGCGACGGCGGCCGCCGAGCCACCGCACGACCCGCTCGTCGAGCGGTCGGTGTCCCACGGGTTGCGGGTCGGTCCGGTCAGGACCGGCTCGCATGCGGGCGCCATCCCGAACTCCGGCGTCGCGGTCTTCCCGACGACCACGAGCCCGGCCCGCTGGAGCCGGTGGACCAGCTCGCTGGTGAACGTCGAGACCGTGCCGAGGCAGAACCGCGAGCCCTCGGTGAACGGCGTGCCCTCCAGCTCGACGACGAGGTCCTTCAGCAGGTACGGCACGCCGGCGAACGGACCCGTCGGGCCCGGCGGCGGCCGCCGCGCGAGCCCGGTCGGGCAGCGGGGCGACGACGGCACCCAACACGGGATCCAGGACCTCGATCCGCTCGATCGCCGCCTCGACCAGCTCGGTCACGCCGACCTCGCCCGCGCGCACGAGCGCGGCCTGCGCGGTCGCGTCCAGCCCGGCGAGCTGGGCGGCGAGGGGCGAGAGCGCCTGCGGCGACGTCACCGGGCCGCCACTCCGTCCGCGACCACGTGGTGGACCTCGCCGAGCGGCACGACGCGCGGCAGCGGCAGCCCCGCGGCCTCGACCGCCGAGCGGAACACGGCACCGTGACGGAACTCCTCGAACACCTCGCGGGTCGGGCAGGCGTCGTAGACGGTGACGCCGTCCTCGGTCACCACGCAGGCGTGCAGCGACAGGACGCCGGGCGGGAAGGTCGCCGCGAAGGCGTCGTAGGCCGGAACGAGCCGCGCCGGGTCGCCGTCGAAGTGGTATGCGCTCAGGAACATCGCGGGGTCTCCTCACCTGTCTCGGGATGCCGACACCCAGGGAGGCGCGAGCCGGCGTCCAGCGGCCCGCGAGTCGGCGGCTAGGCCGTGTCCCGTGGATCACGGGCGACGGGATTCGTGATCCAGATGGCTGCTCGCAAGGCGGAGGGCGGCTCTCGTACCGGGCGTACTCGAGCCGTCCGACAACGCAGCGAGCGGCCATCTGGGCGCGAATACCGCGTTCGCTGATCCACGGGACACGGCCTAGCAGCGCTGGAGCTCCGAGGACGTCCGGGCGCGAGGATGCGTCCATGACGGGTGGGCTGGTCGGCCGGGACGCGTTGCTGGGCGCAGCAGCACCCGCCGTCGAGGCCGCGATCGCGGGGTCCGGCGGCCTCCTGCTGCTCGCGGGCGAGCCCGGCATCGGCAAGACGGCGCTCTTGGGCGTGCTCGCCGCGCGCGTCGAGCGCCACGGCGGGCGGGTGCTGCGCGGCACGTGCTGGGCCGGCGGCGGCGCACCGGCCTACTGGCCGTGGACGCAGGTCCTGCGCGAGCCGGCCGCGGACGGGGTCCCGCTCGGCGCGGCGCGGCGCCTGCTGGGCGCCGACCCCGCCGAGCCGTCGGGGACCGGCGCGGCGGACGCGGCCGCGGCCCGGTTCCGGCTGTTCGACGCCGTCGCCACCGCGCTCGCGCGGCTCGCCGACCGGCGCCCGGTCGCCGTCGTGCTGGACGACCTGCAGTGGGCCGACGAGCCGTCGCTGCGGCTCGTGGAGTTCGTCGTCCGGCAGGCGGCGGGCACCCGGTTACTGGTGCTGGGCGCCTATCGCGACGACGAGGCGTCCCGGCCGGTGCGGGCCCTGGCGGGGCTCGGGCGGCTGCTGCCCGTCGGCGGCGTCGGGCAGGCGGACGTGCCGGGGCTGATGGCCGCCGCCGCAGGCCCGGCGGCGGGCGGCCGGCCGGGCCCGGTGTTGACCGAGCGGGTCTGGCGCCTGTCGGGCGGCAACCCGCTCCTGGTCGGCGAGCTGGCGCGGCTGCTGCTCGCGCGCGGCGGGTGGTCCGGTCCCGACCGGGGCGACGTGCCGATCCCGGGTACCGTCCGCGACACGTTGGACCGGCGGATCGCCCGCCTGGCGCCGGACTGCGCGACCGTGCTGGCCGTCGCGGCACTCGCCGGACCCGTCGTGCGCCCCGATCTGGTCGACGCGGTCCTCGGGCGGCCCGGGGCGACGGCGGACGTGCTGGCGGAGGCGGTCGCCTCCCGGGTGCTGCTCGCCGACGGCGACGGCCACCGGTTCGCGCACGACCTGTTCCGCGAGGCCCTCGCGGCGGCCCTGCCCGCAGCGCGCCGCCGGGAGCTGCACCTCGCGCTGGGCCGGGCCCTGGAACGACGCCGCGCGGCCGGCGGGGCGGCGGAGCGGGCGGCGCACTTCCTCGCCGCGGGCGCGGCCGGGGCGGACGCCGCCGTCCGGCATTCCGCGGCGGCCGCCCGCGAGGCGACGGCGCGCCTCGGCCACGAGGACGCCTGCCGGCACCTCCGCGCGGCGCTGGAGGCGCTGGAGCTGCTCGAGGACCCCGGCGGCGCCCGCCGCACGGGCCTGGTGCTCGACCTGGCCGACGCGGCGGACCGGTGCGGACGCGCCGAGGAGGCCCGCAGCGGCTTCCGGGAGGCCGCCGGCCTCGCCCGCCGCGCGGGTGACCCGGCCGCGCTCGCCCGCGCGGCGATCGGCCTGCACGGTCTGGGCAACCGGTCGGGAGCGGCGTCCGGCGAGGTGGTCGCGTTGCTCCGGGCCGCGGCGACGGCGCTCGGAGCCGCGGAGGCCGTCGAGGCGGTCCCGGCGCCCGCCGCCACTGGCGACCCCGCGCAGGGCGCGGGCCCCGGAGCCGCGGACGACTCCGCCCCGGACCGGGCTGCCGGCTTCGCGGCGCTGCGGGCGGGGGTGCTCGCGGCGCTGTCCCGGGAGCTGCGCCACAGCGCATACGGCAGCCCGGCCGGACCCGCGCTGGCGGCTGCAAAGGAAGCGGTGGCCGTGGCCGAGGCGGTGCGCGAGCCGTCGGTGCTCGCGGTCGCCCTGCTCGCGCTGCACGACGCGCGCTGGGAGCCGGGCACGGCGCGGACGCGGCTGGAGATCCTCACCCGGGTCGACGCCGCCGCCGAGCGATCCGGTGACCGGGAGCTCCGCACGCTGGCCAGGCAGCTGCGGGCCACCGCCGCCCTCGAGCTCGGCGAGGCCTGGGCGCAGGGCGAGCTCGCGGCCTACGCCGTGTGGGCGGACGAGCTGGGCCACGCCCGCGGGCACTGGTTCGCCACGACCCGCCGGGCGACGCTCGCGCTGCTCGCCGGGCGCGTCGACGAGTCGGCCGAGCTGGCGGCACGCGGCCTGGAGCTGGGCAGGCGCATCGGCCAGCCCGACGCGCTCGGCGCGTTCGGCACGCTGACCGCGTCGCTGGGCCTGCTCGGTCGCGCACCCGCCGAGCTTGACGTGTCGGCGCTGGAGGACGACCCCCTGCAGCCGGTCGTCCCGATGCTGCGGGCGTGGGTCCTGGCCGCCTCCGGTCGCACGGACGAGGCGCGCGCGGCGTTCGCCGGGTTCGCCGCTGACGTCGTGCCCGTCAAGCACGACCTGGAGATGCAGGCGATCCTGGCCGCGACCGCGGCTGCGGCCGGGTCGACCCGCCAGCGCGAGGACGCCTACCGGCTGCTGCTCCCCCACGCCGGTACCCACGTCGTCGTCGGCGGATGTGCCGCGTACAGCGGCGCGGTCGACCATCATCTCGGCTCGCTCGCGGCTGCTCTCGGCCGGCCCGACGACGCCGCCACCCACCTCGCCGCCGCCGTCGGGATGTACGAGCGGCTCGGCGTCGAGGCCTGGGCCGCGCGGGCGCGGGCGGCGCTGCGGGACGCCCGTGCCCGGCCGGTCAACCTGCTGCGGAACGACGGCGCGGTGTGGACGCTGGCCTACGACGGCGTGACCGCCCACGTTCCCGACGTCAAGGGTCTGCACGACCTGGCCGTCCTGGTCGCGGCACCCGGCCGGCCGGTGCACGTGTTCGCCCTGCTCGGCCGCGCGGAGCCGCCGACCGGGGCCGACCCCGTGCTGGACGACCGCGCGCTGGCGGCCTACCGGGCGCGCCTGGCGGAGCTCGACGCCGTCCTCGACGCGGCGACCGACGCCGCCGAGCACGACGCCGCGGCAGCCGAGCGGGCGGTGCTGGTCAAGGAGCTGACGGCCGCGGTCGGCCTCGGCGGGCGGCCTCGGCGGCTCGGCGACGAGACGGAGCGGGCGCGCAAGACCGTGTCCGCCCGCATCCGCGACGCGCTGCGCCGCATCGACGGGGCGCATCCCGCGCTGGGCGCCCACCTGCACGCGGCCGTCGGCACCGGCGTGTCGTGCGTCTACGCACCCGCCGAGCCGACGTCGTGGTCCGTGCGCCCGACGAGGGGCGCGGCGGGACCCGGGCCCGGCGACGTCGTGGCCCGGCCGGGCGGGAGCGGGTAACGTCGTCGGCAAGGTCTTCGTGTCCACCACTCGCCTACCCCGAGGACGGGCCCGTGTCGAGGATCGTGCTCCGCATCGCCCAGATCGTCGGCGTGCTCGTGCTGGCGGGGATCGCCATCGGGATCGTCGTCGGGCTGGTGCAGTGGCTGCTCGGCATCGCCGTGATCATCGCGATCCCGGTCGGGGCCTGGTGGGTCTACAAGCGGGTGTCGGGGCGCAGCTCCGCCCCCGCCGTGACCGCCGCACCGCCCGCGCTCGGCGGCCCCGCCCGGCCCGGCGACCGCCGCAGCGAGCTCGAAGGCCGGGCCGTGCTCGACGCCGCGGGGCGCTGCGGGTGGTGCGGGTCCGCGACGCTGCACAAGGACGAGTTCGGCTTCCCCGTCACGCCGCTGCAGTTCCACCGCGCCGAGATCGAGGCGATGCTCTGAACGGCGCCTCGGCACGGCCGTTACACCGCGGCGACGTTGCGCCGCAGGCGGGCCAGCAGCTCCCGCAGGGTGTCGATCTCGCCGTCCGCGAAGCCCCGATGCAGCCGCGCGTCGAACTCGCCCGCCGCGGCCCGCAGCCGCAGGAACATCTCCTCGCCCGCCGGGGTCGGCTCGACCACGTGCACCCGCCGGTTGGCCGGGTCGCGCCGCCGGGTGATCAGGCCGTCGGCCTCCATGCCGTTGAGGTGGTGGGTCAGGGTGGCGCCCTGGATGCCGACGGCCGCGGCCAGCTCGCGCTGGTTGGCCGTGGGTCTGGCCTTCAGCGAGAGCAGCACCAGCCACGTCGGCCGCGATCCGCCCGCCGCCGCGAGAGCGGTGTCGAACGCCCTGCCGACGTCGCGCGAGACCCCGTGAAGTTCGAGGCCGATGGGGGTCTGCGCAGGTGAGGGCACGGGAGAGGATGGTGCCATGACCTATGTCGTCGGCGTCGCCGTTCACCCGACCCGGCCCGTGGCTGCCTCCGTCCGCGAGATCGTCGCGTGGGCACGCACCGCCGGCAGCAGGGTGGTCGGGCGGACCGGCGACCGCGACCGCCTGGTCGAGGGCGTCACCTGCCTCACCGACGAGGTGTTCGCCGAGCGGGTGAACGGCGTCGTCGCGCTCGGCGGCGACGGCACGATGCTCGGCGCCATGCGGCTGGTGGCGCGCCGGCCGGTGCCGGTGCTCGGGGTCAACCACGGCCACCTGGGCTTCCTCGTGGAGATCGACCCCTCCGGCCTCGGCGACGCGCTGGGCCGGCTGGCCTCCGGGCGGTTCACCCTCGAGACGCACCCCGCGCTCCGGGCGACGTGCGGCGGTCGGGACGGCGACCTGGAGTCCGGCGAGACGGGGCTCGGCGACACGGGGTTCGGCGACACGGGGTTCGGCGACACGGCCTTCAACGACGTCGTCCTCATCCGCACCGGCACGACCGGCTCGATCTCGGTCGACCTCGCCGTCAACGGGGCGCGCTACGGCTACTACCGGGCGGACGCGGTGGTCGTCGCGACGCCCAGCGGCTCCACGGCCTACAACTACGGCGCGGGCGGCCCGGTGCTGTCACCGTCGGCGTCCGCGTCGGTCGTGACGCCGGTGGCGCCGATCTCGGGCATCGCCCGGTCCGTCGTCCTCGACGGCAGCGACGTGATCACCCTGTCCCCCGCGGACGAGCCGGTCGAGCTGCAGGTCGACGGCGTGCCGGCGCGCACGGTCGCGCCGGGCCAGGCCGTCGAGGTCACGATGCTGCGCGAGGCGGCGTCGGTCGTGCGCCTGGACGCCCGCGCGTACGCGGAGCGCAACCGCGTCGTCCGGAGCCTGCGCGACCTGCCGCTGCGGCCCGACCAGCTGCTGGAGCTGGTGCCGGCCCCGATGCGCGCCCGCCTGCCGCGCCGCCACGAGTGACGCCCCCGGGCCACGTGGCGACAGGTGGCTGCCGGACCTCGCCCGCGGCCGACCACCTGCCTCCACGTGGTGCGCTACCAGATGTAGAAGCCGCGCCCGCTCTTGCGCCCGAGATGCCCCTGCTCGACCAGCCGCACGAGGTTCGCCGGCGGCGCGTACCGCTCGCCGTGCACCGCCTGCAGCTGGCGAGCCACGTCGAGCCGGACGTCCAACCCCACGATGTCCGAGAGCCGCAGCGGTCCGGTCGGGTGGCCGTAACCGATGATCGCGGCCCGGTCGATGTCCTCGGCGCTGCTCACGCCCTCCTCCAGCATCCGCATGGCCTCCAGCGCGGCCACGGTGTCGAGCCGGCTCGTCGCGAACCCGGGGATGTCGCGGACGACGATCGACTCCTTGCCGATCGCCCTGGCGAGGCCCTCCGCGGTCGCGAGCGCCGCGTCCGCCGTCGCGGCGCCGCGCACCAGCTCGACGAGCGGGGTCGCCCACACGGGGTTGAAGAAGTGCATGCCAAGGAAGCGCTCGCGGCGCGTGAGGCCCGCGGCCAGACCGTCGATCGAGAGCGAGCTGGTGTTCGTGGCGAGCAGGAGCGGCGAGCGGCGCTCCGCCGCGGCGAGGACCTGCGCCTTCAGCGCCGCCCGCTCGGGCACGCTCTCGACGATCAGATCGAGCGCGGTCGGGAGGGCGGCGACGTCGTCGAGGATCCGGACGCGCTCGGCGAGCCCCTCGGCCGTGGCGAGCGCACCCTTCGCGACACCGCGCTCGGCCCGCGCCACCAGCGTCGGCACGAGGGCCCGGGCCCGGCGCGGGTCCGGCTCGACGAGATGGACGCCGTGCCCGGCCGCGGCGAAGACGTAGGCGATGCCGACGCCCATCGTGCCCCCGCCGAGCACGCCGATGCTCACGGCGACCGGGGACGCGCCGCGACGCCGTCGTGCGTGCGCCGCCGGTCCCCGCCCATGGGGTGAGTCAACCCGGGCGGGGCGCCGATGACCAGCCCGGACCGCGCCCGTGCCGCGGGTTGCCGAACCGCGGCGACCGGCGGCGGACCGGGACCTGGCCGCGCCCGCCCGGCATCCGCCGCGCCCGCTCACCGCCCGCTCCGCCGCTCCGGCGGCCGCCGGACGGCGCGCCGGACGCCGCTGTCCGCCCCCCGGCCGGCCCGCGACCGCCGGGCGCGGCCCGGCGACCATGGCGGGCCGCTGCCGGCCGACCTGCCGCGCACCGCGACGGGGCCGCCGGGCCATCCCCGGCCGCCGTGCTCCCCGACCGACGACCACGGCCCAGCCGCTGCCGGCCGACCTGCCGCGCACCGCGACGGGGCCGCCGGGCCACCTCCGGCCGCCGTACTCCCCGACCGACGATCCTGCGGCCTGCCGTCGTCCGCCCCGTCCACCCGGGATCCCCGTCCGCTCCACCACCCGGTTCCGGCGCCCGCCCCGTCCGCGTGACTCGGCCACCGGTCCCGGCCCGCTCCGTCCGATCCGCCCGGACGCCGGCACCCGGCCGGCCCGACACCGGTCGTGCCGCAGTGCGCCGTGGCCGACCGTCTGATCGCAGGAACGGGAACGACGAGGCCATATCCGGCCCGCATCGTCCCCAGCCGACGATCACCCGACCCGCGTGCCGCCCGGCCCACCCCGCGTGCCCGTTTCGGCCCGACCCACGTGCCCGGTCCGGCCCACCCCGCACGCCCCGTTCCGGGCCGCCTACAGCCTGCTGCGCAGGACCTGCAGGGCCCGGCTGACGAGACACTGCCGGCTGCCGGGGGCAGGATGCCGGCGCAGCGCCCTGACCAGCAGCGGGTCGGCCGTGTCGACGACCACCTCCCAGTGCTGCCCGTAGCTCTCGTCGGGCAGGGTGAACGTGACCGTGCGGTGCGACGGGTTGAGCAGCAGCAGGAACGAGTCGTCGATCACCCGGCGGCCGACCGCGTCGCGGCTGGGGATGGCGCGCCCGTTGAGGAAGATCGCCAGGGTGCGGGCCCCGGAGTCCCAGTCCTCGTCGGTCATGGGCAGCCCATCGGGGCGCAGCCAGGCGATGTCCTCGATGCCCCGACCCCGGACGGGCAGGCCCTGGAAGAAGCGCCGCCGCCGGAAGACGGGGTGCTCGCGGCGGAGCCGGGTCAGGCCGGCGGTGAACTCGGTGAGCACGGCGTCCTCGCGCGCCGCGGCCCAGTCGACCCAGGCGAGCTCGTTGTCCTGGCAGTACGCGTTGTTGTTGCCGTGCTGGGTCCGCCCCAGCTCGTCGCCGTGGGAGAGCATCGGCACGCCCTGGCTCAGCAGCAGCGTGGCCAGGAAGTTCCGCCGCTGCCGGTCGCGCAGCATGCGGATGTCGCTGTCGTCGGTGGGGCCCTCGACGCCGCAGTTCCACGAGCGGTTGTAGTTCTCCCCGTCGCGGTTGTCCTCGCCGTTGGCCTCGTTGTGCTTGTGGTCGTAGGAGACGAGGTCGGCGAGGGTGAACCCGTCGTGCGCGGTCACGAAGTTGATCGACGCGATGGGCCGGCGGTTGTCGGCCTCGTAGAGGTCGGAGCTTCCGGTGAACCGCGCGGCGAACTCGCCGAGGCTGGACGGCTCGACGCGCCAGAAGTCCCGGACGGTGTCACGGTAGCGGCCGTTCCACTCCGTCCACAGCGACGGGAAGCCGCCGACCTGGTACCCGCCCTCCCCGACGTCCCACGGCTCGGCGATCAGCTTGACCTGGCTGATCACCGGGTCCTGGTTGACCAGGTCGAAGAACGCGGCGAGCCGGTCGACGGCGTGGAACTCGCGGGCCAGCGACGAGGCGAGGTCGAACCGGAACCCGTCGACGTGCATCTCCAGCACCCAGTACCGCAGCGAGTCCATGATCAGCCGCAGCGAGTCGTGGTGGCGCACGTTCAGCGAGTTGCCCGTGCCCGTGACGTCCAGGTAGTAGCGCGGGTCGGCGTCGACGAGCCGGTAGTAGGCCCGGTTGTCCACGCCCCGGAACGAGAGGGTGGGCCCGAGGTGGTTGCCCTCGGCGGTGTGGTTGTAGACGACGTCGAGGATCACCTCGATGCCGGCCCGGTGCAGCTGGCGCACCATCGCCTTGAACTCCAGCACCTGCTCGCCGCGGGTGCCGAAGCTGGCGTAGCCGTTGTGCGGCGCGAAGAAGCCGATCGTGTTGTAGCCCCAGTAGTTGCGCAGGCCGCGGTCGGACAGCGGGCCCTCGTCGACGAACTGGTGGACGGGCATCAGCTCGACCGCCGTGATCCCGAGCGTCCGGAAGTAGTCGAGCATCAACGGGTGCGCGAGCCCGGAGTAGGTGCCCCGCAGATGCTCGGGGACGCCCGGGTGGCGCATCGTCATCCCGCGCACGTGCGCCTCGTACAGGAGGGTCTCGTGGTAGGGGATCCGCGGCGGCCGGTCGTGTCCCCATTCGAAGAAGGGGTTGATCACGACCGAGCGCATGGCGTGCGGCGCGGAGTCGAGCGTGTTGACCGAGTCCGGGTCGCCGAAGTGGTAGGAGAACAGCGACTCGTCGTTGTCGTAGGCCCCGTCGCAGCGCCTTCGCGTACGGGTCGAGCAGCAGCTTGGACGGCTGGCACCGCAGCCCGGCGCCCGGGTCCCACGGGCCGTGCACGCGGTAGCCGTAGCGCTGGCCGGGTGCGATGCGGGGTACGTAGCCGTGCCAGATGAAGCCGTCGCGCTCGGGCAGGGTGACACGCTCCTCGCGGCCGCCCTCGTCGATCAGGCACAGCTCGATCCGCTCGGCGACCTCGGAGAAGATCGCGAAGTTCGTGCCGGCGCCGTCGAAGCTGGCCCCCAGCGGATACGGTTCGCCGGGCCAGACCTCCACTGTTCATTAGTACCTTCCGCGGTCCGGCGAACCCAGCGGCCGCGTCCGCGGTCCCACCCCGTGGACCCCCCGCCCCCGACCTAACGAACGGCACTTTCGTCACATAGGTGCTCACGAAAGTGCCGTTCGTTAGGTCGGGGACGGGCGTGCCGCGCCGGACCAGCGCGGCCGGCCGGCACCGTCGCCGCCGCGGCGGTGCCCGCCCGAAGGGAGGGGGGCGGGCGGGAGCGGGCGGGGTGGCGACAGCGTCGCGGTCACGACAGGTCTCCGCACGTGATCGGGGGTCGCCCTCCACCGTGTCGGGGCGCCCTGTCCGGCCGCTGTGCCCCGTTCGTGACGTTCCTGTGCCGCTGATCGCCCGATCGGATTTGCGAAGTCAGCAGGGCGTGTAGGCGCGGTGGCGAGGCCCCTCTACCGTGGAGGGGTGATGAGCCACCTCGTCGCGATCGCGGTCGCCCTGCTCTCGGCGGTCTGCTATGCGTTCGCGGCGGTCCTGCAGCAGCGGGAGGCGTCCCGGCACGAGCAGCACGGCCTGGAGCTCATCCTCGACCTCCTGCGCAGGCCCCGGTGGTGGATGGCGATCACCGCCACCGTGTCCGGCGCCACCCTGCACGTCGTCGCGCTCCGGTTCGGGCCGCTCACCCTCGTCCAGCCGCTGGGGGTTTCCGCGCTGGTCATGGCGCTGCCGCTGGGTGCGTGGATCGGGCGGCGGCAGGTGGTGCGGGCCGAATGGTGGGCGGCGGCCGCCGTCGTCGTGGGCTTGCTGGCGGTGCTGACCCTCGCGCCCCACCACGTGCCGCCGCCGGCGGTCCCTCCGGAGAAGCTGATGATCGCGGTGGGGGTCTGCCTGGGGTTCCTGCTGCTCTGCGTCGGCCTGAGCCTGCGCCTGCCGCGCAAGGCCGCGCCCGTCGTCCGCGCGGTCGGGTCCGCCGCCTGCTTCGGGTTCGCCTCCGCGATGGCCCGCCTGCTCGTCGCCGGCACCGGCCCGATCATCGTCCCCGTGCTGGCCTGTGCGTTCTTCGCCGTCACCGGCATGCTGATGATCCAGGCCGCCTACCGCGACGGCGGGCTGGGCGCTCCGCTCGCGACGTGCACCATCATCGACCCGCTCACCGCAGCAACGATCGGCATCGTGCTGCTCGGCGAGCACCTGCACCTGGGCGTCACGGGCGGCACGCTGGGCTTCGCCGGCCTCGCGGCCACGATCGTCGGGCTGACGGTGCTGGCGCGCACCCACCACGACACCCTCGACGCGGCACCCGTCAGCTGACGGTCGGGAGCTCCCCGCCGGGAGCGGCGGCAAGGCCGGCGAGGTCCGGCGGGTGCTCGCTCACCCAGCCGGTCGCCTCCTCGTAGGCCCTCCCCAGCCGCAGGACGGCCCGGTCGGCACCGGCGCGCCCGACGAGCTGCACGCCCGTCGGGAGCCCGTGCGGGCCGAAGCCGGCCGGCATCGCGAGCACCGGCGTCCCGGCCAGCGACCACGGGACGACGGTCTCCATCCACCGGTGATAGGTGTCCATCCGGCGTCCGGCGATCTCCGCCGGCCAGTGCTGCTCGACCGGGAACGGGAAGACCTGCGCCGCCGGTGCGAGGACGGCGTCGTAGCGGGTCAGGAGGTCCTCGACCTGCACGCGCCACCGGTCGCGGGCGGCGACCGCCCGGCGGATGTCGGCGACGGTCAGCTCCCGGGCCCGGTCGAGCTCCCAGCGGATCTCCGGCTTGAGGCGGTCGTGCAGGGCGTCGAGCTCCAGGGCCTGCCAGCCGCGCCACACCAGCGCGGTCCGCCACAGCGCGTCCCAGTCCGT
Organism: uncultured Actinomycetota bacterium; assembly: GCA_963728105.1. GTDB lineage: Bacteria > Actinomycetota > Actinomycetes > Mycobacteriales > Pseudonocardiaceae > Pseudonocardia. The sequence continues at coordinate 216,451 of CAVSJZ010000031.1, forward strand.
GTCCGGGACGTGCTCCTCGACCGTGCAGCCGAGGTCGTCCAGCACCTCCGCGGCCGCCCGGCCGAGGTCGAGGATCCCCGGCTCGGTGGCCAGGTGGCCGGCGAGGTCGCCCACCCAGGCGACCCGCCGGACGTCGGGCGCGGGCCCGGGCGCCCGCGCGGCGAGGACGTCGAGCAGCAGCTCGAGGTCGTCGACCGTGCGGGCCATCGGGCCGATCTCGCCGAGCTGCACGACCGAGCCGTGCGGCACGACCGTGCCGGCGGTCGGGCGGAAGCCCCAGACGTTGCCGAACGCGGCCGGGTTGCGCAGCGAGCCGAAGACGTCGGAGCCGTCGGCGAGCGGGAGCATCCGCGCGGCCAGCGCGGCTGCCGCTCCCCCGCTGCTGCCGCCGATCGTGCGACCGGGGTCGTACGGGTTGCGGGTCGGGCCCGCGACGTCGTTGTAGGTCTGGGAACCGAAGCCGAACTCCGGCGTGTTCGTCTTGCCGACGACCACCGCACCGGCCGCGCGCAGGCGGGTCACGAACGGCTCGTCGTGCCGCCCGATCCGGCGCGCGAAGACCGGCGAGCCGCACGTCCACGACAACCCGGCGACCTCGGTGACGTCCTTGACCGCGATCGGGAGCCCGTGCAGGGGACCGCGGGGCGCCTCCCGGTCGCGGTCGCGGGCCTCGGCGAGCACCGCGTCGCGGTCCCGGAGCCCGACGACCGCGTTGACGCCCGGGTTCAGCACCTCGATCCGGTCCAGGTGAGCGGCGACGACCTCCTCGGCCGAGGCCTCGCGCCGCGCGACGAGCCCGGCGAGCGACCGCGCGTCGAGGTCGGGCAGCGCGGTCACGGCGTCGGGAGCAGCGAGGCCGGGATGTCGACGACCCGGCTGCGCAGGTACTCGCCGAGGCCCTTGGCCTGCGGGTCCGGCCGGGTGGACGACGCGACGCCGTCGCCGAGGAGCCCGTGCACGACGACGTTGACCGCGCGCAGGTTCGGCAGGGCGAACACCTCGATCGGGAGGTCCGCGGCCTCGGCGCCGAGCAGGGCGCGGACCCGGTCGGCGGTGAGGAAGCCGGCGAGCCAGGCGTACGCGCCGTCGGTGCGCGTCCAGACGCCGACGTTCGCGTTGCCGCCCTTGTCACCCGACCGCGCGCCCGCGACCGCGCCGAGCGGCGCCCGCACGACCTCCCCCATCCCGCCATCTGTCTCCACGTCGCCGGTCTCGACACCCCCCGAACCGCCATATGTGTCCACGTCGCCGGTCTCGACACCCCCCGAACCGCCATATGTGTCCACATGGCGGGGGGTAGTGGGCGGGTCGGGGACGACGACCCGCTCGCCGCCCGGCAGCACGACCGTCTGCGTCACGGCGCTGCGGGGCACCGCAGCCGGCCGGTAGACGCCGTAGGCCGACTCGCGGCTCGGCGGCGTCGTCGTGTGGAACCCCGCGTAGCCGCCCAGCGCCAGCTCCATCGTGGCGTCGGAGAACGCCCGGCCGACGACCCGGGGGTCCGGGTCCTTCACCGTGACGCGCAGGTGGGCCGTCGCCTGCTCGTTCGTGGGCGCGTCCGGCCGGTCGAAGCGCAGCAGCCGCACGTCGACCTCGGCGAACCGCTCCCGGCCGCCGAGCACTGCGAACAGCAGCTCCTCGGCCCTGGCCGCCTTGGCCTCGACGTCCAGCCCGGTCAGCACCATCGTCATCGTGTTGCGGTAGCCGCCCGCGTCGTTGAGCGCGACCTTCAGCGTCGGCGGTGGCGCGCTGCCGCGCACCCCGCCGACCGCCACCCGGTGCTCGCCCACCTGCTCCAGGCGGATCGTGTCGAAGTGCGTGACGACGTCCGGCCCCAAATAGGCCGGCTCGGCGATCTCGTACAGCAGCTGTGCGGTGACGGTGCCGACGGAGACCAGCCCACCCGTCCCGGGGTGTTTGGTGATCACCGAGGAGCCGTCGGCGGCCACCTCGGCCAGCGGGAACCCCGGGTAGCGCCGGTCGGTGACCTCGTCGAGGAACGGGTAGTTGCCCCCGGTCGCCTGCGGCCCGCACTCGATGACGTGCCCGGCCACGACCGCACCGGCCAGCGCGTCCCAGCCGTCGGGCGCCCAGCCGTGCCACCACGCCGCGGGCCCGACGACCAGCGACGCGTCGGTGACCCGGCCGGTGACGACGACGTCCGCGCCCGCGTCGAGCGCCCGCGCGATGCCCCAGCCGCCCAGGTAGGCGTTCGCCGACACCGGCTTCCCGGCGACGGGCGGGGTGATCGCGTCCAGCGCGCCCCTCAGATCGTCGCCCTCGACGTACGCCGCGATGGACGCGCCACCACCGGCGGCGTCAATCCGCC
>CAVSJZ010000032.1:0-4524 GCA_963728105.1 uncultured Actinomycetota bacterium
ACCGGGCCGGTACGCAGGGGTACCTCGCCCCGACCCCGGACGCCGGCGACATGCCGACCGACGCTCTGCACGACGTGAGCCAGGCCGGGCGCACCAACCGGGACGACGCCCTCCGCGACGCCGGGCACCACGCGGGCGGCACCGTGTCCGACGCTCGTCGGGACGCGGGCCAGGCCGGCTACGTCGACCGGAACGACGCCGTCCGCGACGCCGGGTACGACCCACGCCAGGACGCGGGCCAGGCCGGCCACGCCGACCGGAACGACGCCGCATTCGACGATCGGGGCGCGGCCGGCCGGGCGGACACCACCGCGGCCCCGCGGGACTCGGGCTACGACCAGCCCGGTTCCCGCGCCGAGACGGCACCGGGCGCGCGCACGACCTCCCCCGTTCGGGCGCCGGCACCGCCGGCGACGACCGCGACCTGGTCACGTCCAGCTACGACCCGGACCGGGACACCGGCTACGACCCGCACGCCGCCGGTACGGCGATGGACAGCGCCGCCGGGGCGGGTGCCGCCCGGGGCGGCACGGACTACGACGCGGCCGGCGACACCGGTTACCTGGACGACCCGCGCCGCAGCGGGGCCCGTGACTACGACCCCGCGCAGGACACCGGCTACGTCGACGCGTCCCGCGCCGAGGCGGACCGGACCACCGGCCGCCGGGACGACGACTTCGACACCGGCCGGGTCGACACCGGCCGCGGCCGACCTCGACCTCGACCGGGATGCGGGCGACCGGGTGCCGACCGAGCCGGTCGACCGGGACCGCGACGACACGCACCGCGGGGTGGGCGCGGCGGCGGGCGCCGCGGGAGCGGGTGCGGTCGCCGCAGCCGCGCTCCGGGGCGACCGCAGCGACACCGACCGTGACACCGACCGGGACCTCGACCGGGACAGCGACCGGGACGCCCGGTTCAGTGCCGTCGACGACACGGCGACGGTGGACGGCACCGACACCGGCCGCAGCACCGCGGAGGCGGCAGCCGCCGGCGACGGCCGGGGCTCCGCGGGCGTCGCCGACGAGGATGGCGAGTCCGGCACCCGGGAGCGCCTGGTCCCCGCCGAGCGGGCCGAGGACTACGGCTCGCGCTGGGACGCCCTGAAGGGCGACTTCGTCGACGAGCCGCGCCGGGCCGTCCGGCAGGCCGACGAACTGGTCGGTGAGCTGCTCGACGAGCTCCAGCGGCTGTTCGCCGACCAGCGCCGCAACCTCGAGCAGGGCTTCGACCACGACCGGGCCTCGACCGAGGACCTGCGTCTGGCCCTGCGCCGGTACCGCAGCTTCTTCGACCGGCTGCTGTCCTTCTGACGTTCACGCCGATCGGGCCGTGCCGGAGCCTCCGGCGCGGCCCGATCGGCCGTCCCCGCCGACCGTCTCCTCCGATGCCGGGCCGGGTCTGCGTGCGCGGGCCCGGCCCGTGCGCGTGCCGGGCTCGCTACTCCGACACCGGCCCGTCGACCAGCCCCGCCACCGGGCCGATCACGATCACGGCGGGTGGCGCGATCTCGTGCGCGCGCATGTCCGCGGCGGCCGACGCGAGGGTCGTCCGCACGGTCCGCTGGATGCGGGTGGTGCCGTCCTGCACCACCGCCACCGGCGTGTCGGACGGGCGCCCACCGGCCAGCAGCGCGTCGGCGAACGCCTCGATCCGCTCGACGCCCATCATCAGGACGATCGTCCCCCGCAGCCGGGCCAGCGCGCCCCAGTCCGTCAGGCTCTGCGGGTGGCCGGGCGCGACGTGCCCGGACACGACGACGATCTCGTGGGCCACCCCACGGTGGCTGACCGGGACGTCCGCGACGGCGGGAACGGCGAACGCGCTGGTCACGCCCGGTGTCACGGTGACGGGTACGCCCGCCTCCGCGCAGGCCAGCACCTCCTCGAAGCCGCGGCCGAAGACGTAGGGGTCGCCTCCTTTGAGCCGCACGACGAACCGGCCGGCGCGGGCGTGCTCGACGAGCAGCTCGTTGATCCGCTCCTGGTTCATGGCCCGCCCGTACGGGATCTTCGACGCGTCGATGACCTCGACGTGCGGCGCGAGCTCGTCGAGCAGGTCGCGCGGGGCGAGCCGATCGGTGACGACGACGTCCGCGCGGGCCAGCAGCCGCCGCCCGCGCACCGTGATGAGTTCGGGGTCGCCGGGGCCGCCACCGACGAGGGCGACGCCGGGGCGGACGGGTTCGGCGTCCACCCGGTCCACCGGCACGATCCCCGCCTGCAGCGCCTCGACCAGCGCCGTGCGCACGGCGGCGGACCGCCGTGGGCGGCCACCGGAGAGCACGCCGACGGTCAGCCCGTCGTGCTCGCCCACCGCCGGGGTGACCGCGGTGCCGCCCGGGGCGTCGTCGGCGCGGACACAGAACACGCGCGCCCGCTCGGCCGCGGTGGCGACGGCGGCGTTGACCTGTGGGTCGTCGGTGGCCGCGAGGGCGTACCAGGCGCCGCCGAGGTCGCCGTCGCGGTAGGGGCGCGCGGTCCAGCGCAGCTCCCTGGCGGTGGCCATGCCCTCGACGGCGGGGGTCACGTCGGGAGCGACGACCTCGACGTCCGCACCCGCGGCCAGCAGCGCCGGGAGGCGGCGCTGGGCGACGGTGCCGCCGCCGACGACCACCACCCGGCGACCGGCGAGCGTGAGCCCGACCAGGTACGGCCGCTCACCGCCGGTCACGCGGGGCCCCGGCCGGCGGGACGAGGTGCTCGACGAACCGGGCCTGCGTGGACCGGCGACACGCTCGCGCGCACGGGCAGCTCCTCCTCGGACGTCGCCCACCCGCGGGGCCGGTGGGCCGTGGCGCGCGGCGCACTCCCCGGAGGCCGGTCACGGGGCAGTGCGGCCCCGGATCGTTCCCGGGTCGCGCGGCCGAACGGCGTCGAGCATAACCGGACGAGGGCCGCACGAGGCCCGAGCGCGCGCAGCCTCACATCACGGGCCCGGTGAGCTGATCGTGCGGCAGCTATCGGGGCTGCAGCGGCCGTCATAGCTCCCCGACGATCAGCTGCCCGTCAATCGAGCTGATCGTGCGGCAGCTATTTGGGGCTGCGGGGGCTCGATAACTCCCGGACGATCAGCGGGGTTGATCGTGCGGCGGCGCGGGCGAAGCGTGCGACGGCTCCCGGGTCGCCGGCCGGGTGGGTGTGCAGGAACGACGCGTGCACGCCACCCGTCACGAACCCCTCCGGCTCGGCACCGCGCCACCCCCAGGCCGGCGCGGCCCCGGCCCGGGGAGTCACCGCGCAGTGGTGGAACTCGTGCCCCGCCACCCGCTGCCCCGCCGCGAACGGCGCGGAGTCGGTGAGTGCCACGGCCTCGCGGTAGCCGAGGGTGAGCCGGCCGGTCATGGCGGCGGTCGCGGGCAGGACAGCGGCGAGCGGGTGGCCGTCGAGGTCGGCGCAGAGGTAGAGCAACCCGCCGCACTCGGCGTGCACCGGAGCACCGGACGCGGCGAGGTCGGCGACGGCGGCGCGCAGCGGGACGTTCGCCGACAGCGCCGCGACGTGCTCCTCCGGGAAGCCGCCGGGAAGCACGAGCGCGGCCGTGCCGTCGGGCAGGCGCTCGTCGTGCAGCGGGTCGACGACGGCGACCTCGAGCCCGGCGGCCGCCAGCAGTTCGGTCTGCTCGGCGTAGCCGAAGGTGAACGCCGCGCCCCCCGCGACCGCCACCACCGGCCGTGCGCCCGCTGATGTACCGAAAGCGGCTTTGGGTGCGGTGGATGTACCGAAAGTGGCTTTCGGTGCATCCGGCGCGGCCGCGGAGAGTTCGGCGGCGGAGAGCCCGGCGGCGCACGGCTCGGCCGCGGCGAGCTCGGCCGCCGGGTCCCAGGCCGGCCCCTGGGGGATCGGCTCGGCGAGCCGGACCACCGCGTCGAGGTCGACGTGCGCCGCCACCAGCTCGGCCATCGCCTCGACCGCCGCCGTGGCCGCGTCGCCGTGCTCGGCCGCCGTCACCAGCCCGAGGTGCCTCGACGGTACGGCCAGCTCCGCCCGCCGCGGCAGCGCGCCGAGCACCGGGAGCCCGACCTCGTCGCAGGCGGCGCGCAGTACGGCCTCGTGCCGCTCGCTGCCGACCCGGTTGAGCACCACTGCGGCGACCCGCGTCGCGGCGTCGAACGACCGGAACCCGTGCAGCAGCGCCGCCACGCTGCGAGACTGCCCCCGGCAGTCGACCACCAGCACGACCGGCGCTCCCAGCAGCCCGGCGACGTGCGCGGTCGAGCCGTGCCCGTCGGCCAGCCGGCCGTCGAACAGGCCCATCACGCCCTCGACGACGGCCACCTCCGCGCCCGCCGCCCCGTGCCGGAACAGCGGGGCGATCCGGTGCTCGCCGACCAGCACCGGATCGAGGTTCCGGCCCGGTCGCCCGGCCGCGAGGGTGTGGTAGCCCGGGTCGATGTAGTCGGGCCCGACCTTGAACGGCGCCACCGGGGTCCCGCGGCGGCGCAGCGCGGCCATCAGCCCGGTCGCGACCGTCGTCTTCCCGCTGCCCGACGCCGGGGCGGCGACGACCAGAGCGCGCGCCGTC
>CAVSJZ010000033.1:0-321155 GCA_963728105.1 uncultured Actinomycetota bacterium
GTCGACGCGGCCGCCTACACCGAGACCAACGCCGCGTTCCACGACTACCTGTTCACGCTCACCGGGAACGAGCACCTGGCCCAGGCCTACCACGCGCTCGGCGTCCGGGGACACATGGAGCAGTCATTGCGCACGGCGACCTGGTGCCACCCGCTCTGCGCCCAGGACCACCTCGACATCGTCGCGGCGATCGAGGCGGGCGACCGCGAGCGGGCCCGCGGGCTGATCCGCGAGCACGCCGACCGGTCCAAGGAGACGACCCGCCGCGCGATGGCCGACAACGCCGCCGCGCGCCGGCCGCGCTTCGTCAGCCCGGGCCGCTTCGACCGCAAGGTCGTCGTGGTGACCGGCGCCGCGCAGGGCATCGGCCGGGCCGTCGCCGAGCGGGCCGCGGCCGAGGGCGGCCAGCTGGTGCTGCTCGACCGGTCGCCGCTGGTGCAGGAGGTCGCCGCGGACCTGCTCTCCGACGGGGTGAAGGCGCTCGCCCTCGAGGTGGACCTCGAGGACTACGCGTCGGCGGAGTCCGCGCTGCGCCGGGCCCGGCAGTGGCAGGGCCGGATCGACGTGCTGGTGAACAACGTCGGCGGCGCGATCAACTTCAAGCCGTTCACGGAGTTCACCGAGGCGGAGATCGCCGCGGAGATCCGCCGGTCGCTGCTGCCCACGCTGTGGTGCTGCCGCGCGGTGCTGCCGGGCATGGTCGAGCGGCGCGGCGGCGTGATCGTCAACGTCTCGTCGGCGGCGACCCGGGGCGTCCACCGGATCCCGTACTCGGCGGCCAAGGGCGGCGTCAACGCGCTGACCGCGTCGCTCGCCCTCGAGTACGCCGACGCCGGCGTCCGGGTCGTCGCCACGGCGCCGGGCGGGACCGAGGCCCCGCCCCGGCGGGTCTCCCGGGGCACGCCGGAGGCCCGCACCGAGCAGGAGCAGGCCTGGTTCCAGGCGCACGTCGACCAGACGCTGCGGTCGTCGCTCCTGGGCCGCTACGGCTCGCTCGACGAGCAGGCCGCCGCGATCCTGTTCCTGGCCTCGGACGAGGCGTCCTACATCACGGGGACGGTCCTGCCGGTCAGCGGCGGCGATCCCGGCTGACGGAAAGGGGTCCCGGCGCCGGGTCCGCGCTCCTACTGTCGGAGCGTGGACCCGGACGCCGACGTCCCCCTGGTCGGCAGCGCGGCCGTCCTCGCCGAGCTGGACGCCCTGCTCACCAGGGCGTCCGCTGGCGAGGCGGTGGTCGCGCTCGTCGAGGGCCCGGTGGGCGTCGGCAAGTCGGCGCTGCTCGACCGCTTCCGCCGGCGGCACCCGCAGGAGAGGCACGTCACGGTCGTCGGCATGGCGTGGGAGCGCGGGTGCCCTGGCGCGCTGCTGGCCCGGCTGCCCGGGGCCGACGCGGGCGGGCCGGCAGGCGGCTGCGACGGCGCCGACGCCGCCGCGGTCGGCGCCGCGCTCGCGCGGACCTGGGAGGCCGCGGCGGCGGACACCACCCTCGTGGTCACCGTCGACGACGCGCACCACGGCGACCGGACGTCCGTGCAGGCGATCGCCTCGGCGGCCGCGCGGGTGCGGGCGGCGCGGCTGCTGCTCCTGCTGGCCCGGGCGACGGGCCCGGACGCGCAGGGCGGTCCCGACACGGACCCCGACGTGGGCACCGTGCTGGACCGGCTGCCGGCCGTCCGCGTCCGGGTCCCGCCGCTTTCCCCCGAGCAGGTCCGGCTGCTCGCCGCGCGCGCGGTGGGCGTCGACCTGTCCGTGCCCGTCGCGCGGCGCCTCCGCGAGCACACGGGAGGGGATCCCGCGGCAGCTGCTGGAGATCCTGCGGGACACGCCGCCCGACACGTGGTCGGGCTGGCGGACCGCGCTCCCGGTGCCGGCGCAGGTCCTGGCCCGCGTGCGCGCGGCACTGGCCGGTTGCTCCCGGGACGCCCGCGCCATGGTGGAGGCCGCGGCCGTGCTGGGCGGCCGGCCCGTGCTGGCCGACGCCGCCGCGCTCGCCGCCGTCGCCGACCCGGTCGGCGCGCTGGACGAGGCGGCCGCGGCGGGGCTGCTCGGCCCGGCTACCGGCCACGGCCTGGACGTACTGGCGTTCCCGCGCCGGTTCGTGCGCGACGCCGTGTACGCCACGCTGGCCCCGGCGCGGCGCCACGACCTCCACCGGCGCGCCGCGGAGCTGGTTGCCGACGAGGGCGAGCGGTTGCGCCACCGCGTCGAGGCGACGCCGCTCCCGGACCCCGCGCTCGCCGGCGCACTGGTCGCGTACGCGCGGCGGCAGGCCGCGGAGGGGGCGTGGACCGTCGTCGCCGCCGCTCTGGCCGACGCGAGCCGGATCAGCGCGACGCGGGCGGACCGCGAGGACCGGCTGCTGCAGGCCGTCGACGCGCTCACCGGCGCGGGCCTCGTGGGCCGGGCGGTCGAGGCGCTGCCCGAGGTGGAGGCCCTGCCGCCCGGCCCGCGGCGGGACGCCGTGCTGGCCTACGTGGCGATCCAGCGGGGGCGGCGCGCGGAGGCGGTCGCCCACCTGGACTCCGCGTGGCGCCTGCGCGGCGCCGACCGGCCGGCCGCCGCCCTCGTCTGCCAGCGCCGGGTGCTGCACGCGCTGGCGGACTGGGACGGCGACGAGCTGGTGCTGTGGGCCGACGCCGCCGTCGAGCACGCCGAGCCGGGCTCCCCGCCCGCCGTCGAGGCCACCGCGATCATCGGGCTGGGCCACGCGGCGCGCGGGGAGATCCCGCAGGCCTTCGCCGCGTACCGGCGGGCCGTCGCCGACAACCCCGCGGGCCCGCAGCACCAGCGCGCCCGGATGGGGCTGGGCTGGCTGCTGCTCGCGCAGGACGACCCCGAGGCGGCCCGCCGCGAGCTGGAGTACGCCGCGCCCACCGCGCGGCGGGACGGGTCGAACCGCATCTCGCTGTGGGCGCTCGCGTGGCTCGCGCGCGCCCGCTTCGCCCTCGGCGACTGGGCCGCTGCGCTGCACGCGGTCGACCAGGCCGAGGTCCTGCTCGACGTCACCGGCCTCGAGCTGCTCCGCCCGCTCGCGCACTGGACCGCCGCGCACATCGCGGCCCTGCGCGGCGAGGACGCGGAGGCCGAGCGGCATCTGCGCCTGGCCGCGGTCGAGCACTCCTACACCGTCATGGCCGTCCCCCTCCTGCTCGCCCGCGCCCACGTCGCCGAGGCCAGGTCGGACTACGACGCGGTCATCCGGCACCTCACGCCGCTCGTGCGGCGGGAGCCCCGCGGCGGCCTGGACGAACCGGGGTTCTGGCCGTGGCACGACGTCTACGCGAACGCGCTCGCCGTCACCAACCGGCTGGACGAGGCCGACGCGTTCCTGCGACCGCTGGAGGCCGCCGCCCGGGAGCGGGGGCACCGCTCCGCCGGCGCCCGGCTCGGCCAGGTGCGCGGGCGGCTGCTCGGCGCCCGGGGCGACGTCGAAGGAGCCGAGGAGGCGTTCGCGCGGGCGCGGGCGCTGCTCGCCCCGCTGCCCCTGCCCTTCGAAGCGGCACGCGTCGACTTCGCGCACGGGATCACCCTGCGCCGGCTCGGCCGCAGGCGGGACGCGGCGGAGATCCTCACGACGGCGCGGTCCGCCTTCGCGGCGCTCGACGCGCGGGTGTACGTCGCGCGCTGCGACCGCGAGCTGCGCACCGGGCGCCCCGCGCCGCGTGGCACGGCGGCCGACGTGCTGACCGACCAGGAGCGCACCGTCGCCGACCTGGTCGCCTCCGGCCGCAGCAACCGCGAGGTCGCGTCCGAGATGATGCTGTCGGTCAAGACCGTCCAGTTCCACCTCACGCGGATCTACGCCAAGCTCGGCGTCCGGTCGCGCACGGAGCTGGCGGCCAGGTCACGGCCGGAGCGCCACGACGACCCGGCCTGACCCCGGCTCCGCGCGTGAGATCGCGCCCAGCGGGTACAGGACGCGGTATGGGTGACTACGAGCACACCACGACCGTGTCCGCCGATCCGGAGGCGCTCTTCCGCTACCTCGCCGACGTCCACCACCTCCCCGACTACTTCACCGCGATGCGCGACGCCGAGCCGACCGGCGAGCAGACGCGCGAGGGCGAGGAGGTGCACGTCGTCGCGGACGTCGAGGGCGTCCGCCGGGACGGCGAGGCGTGGCTCTCGACCGACGACGCGGCACGCACGCTGCGCTGGGGGTCGGAGGGGCAGAACGGCTACCACGGCGAGCTGCAGGTCGGCCCGGCCGACGGCGGTTCGCAGGTCACGGTCCGGCTGACCACGGAGCGGGCCGACGGGCCCGGGATCCGCGCGGGCCTCGAGCAGACGCTGGCCACGATCAAGCAGCAGGTCGAGGGGGCGTCGACCGACCATGACTAGCGGGCTGTCGTACTCCGCCGGCGGCCACGCCCGTGCGCCGCACACGCCCGGCCGGCCGCGCCCCGACACCGTCGTACTCGACATCGACGGCACCCTGGTCGACACGAACTACCACCACGCGCTGGCGTGGTTCCGCGCGTTCCGCCGCTTCGACGTCACCCTGCCGGTGTGGCAGCTGCACCGCGCGATCGGGATGGGCGGGGACAAGCTCGTCCCCGCGGTGGCCGGCGGCCGCTTCGACGACGAGCACGGCGAGGACGTCCGCGCCGCGTGGAGCGAGGAGTTCGCGCCGATGCTGGCCGAGATCCAGCCGTTCGGCGGCGTGCGCGACCTGCTGGCCGACCTGCGCGGGCGGGGCCTGCGGGTCGTGCTGGCCAGCTCGGGCGCGCCCGACCACGTCGAGCGCTACCTCGACCTGTTCGGGGGCCGGGAGTTCGCCCAGGCCTGGACGACCAGCGAGGACGTCGAGCGGACCAAACCGGAGCCGGACCTGGTCTCCGTCGCCGTCGAGCGGGTGGGCGGCAGCGCTGCCGCCGTCGTCGGCGACTCGGTGTGGGACTTCCGGGCGGCGCAGCAGGCGGGCCACCGCGGCTACGCCGTCCGCACCGGCGGGTTCTCCGCCGCGGAGCTGCGGGACGCCGGCGCCGAGGAGGTGTTCGACTCCATCGTCGACCTCCACCTGGACCTCGACCGCATCCTGGCCTGAGCGGCGGGTCCGGGACCCGGTGCCGGTTTCGGGCGGCCCGCTACGGGGGACAGATCCGGAATGCGTCCCTTCGACGACATCGCCCGCCTCGAGCGGGCCACCCGGCTCGACCCCCTCGCGGCGACCGTCCGGTCCGCGGTCCAGCGCGTCCTGCGGTCGCGGCGCCTGGCCGACGCCCTGCACGGCGTCTGGCTCGGCCATCCGGTCCACCCCGGCGCCGCGCAGCTCGCCCTGGGCTTCCTCACCTCCGCCGCGGTGCTCGACGCCCTCCCCGGTCGCCGGGCGCCGACGGACCCGCTCATCGTCAGCGGCCTCGCGGCGACGCTGCCGTCGGTCGCGAGCGGCTGGGCGGACTGGGCGCAGGCCCACGAGGACCAGCAGCGGGTCGGGCTCGTCCATGCCGCCACGAACGGGGCGGCCGTCGGGCTGTTCGCCGCCGCGCTGCTCGCCCGGCGCCGCGGACGCCCCGGCCGGCTCGCCTCGGTCGCGGGGGGCGCGGTCGCGGGGGTGGGCGCGCTGCTGGGCGGGCACCTCGGCTACCGGCAGGCCCTCGGGGCCAACCACGCGGAGGACGTGGCCCATCTCGGACCGGAGGACTGGTCACCGATCGACGCCACGCTCGCGGACCTGCCGGAGGCGACGCCGGTGCGGCGGGTCGCCGGCAGCGTCCCGGTCGTCGTCGTGCGGCAGGGCCCGGCGGTGACGGTGCTGGCCGACGCCTGCCCGCACCTGTCCGCCCCGCTGTCGGACGGGGAGCTCGTCGGCGACGACGGCGACCGCCGGCTGGTCTGCCCGTGGCACGGCAGCGAGTTCCGGCTGGCCGACGGCTGCGTGGTGCACGGCCCGGCGACCGCGTCGGTGCCGCGGTTCGAGTGCCGGATCGGCGACGGCGGCGCCCTCGAGGCCCGGGTGGTGCGGATCCCGGGCGTGCCGGCCGGGTGAACCCGCCCGCCGGACCGGCCGCGGCCCGACGGCGTCGCCCGGTCGGGCGGTTCCCCGGCGCGAGGGGTGTGACGGCGCGACAACCGGGTAGGTGAAGGAGATGGAACCCGAGACCACGACGTCGACGAGCGGGCTGGAGGGCGTGCCGACGGGCGAGCTCGTCGGCCGGCTGGCTGGCCAGGTGTCCGAGCTCGTCCGCGGCGAGCTGGAGCTGGCGCGCACCGAGCTCACCGAGAAGGGCAAGCGGGCCGGGGCCGGGGCCGGCCTGGCCGGAGCGGGCGGCGTCGTCGCGCTGTACGGGCTCGGCGCGCTGCTCGCCGCGGCCGTCGCGGCGCTCGCGCTCGTGTGGCCGGTGTGGCTCGCCGCGCTGGTCGTGGGCGTCGTGGTGCTGGCCGTCGGCGGGGTGCTCGCCCTCGCGGGCCGGTCGCAGCTGCGCCGCTCGGCGCCGCCGGCGCCAGAGCACGCGGTGCAGAGCGTGCGCGACGACGTCACGACGGTGCGGGAGGCGGTGCGCCGATGAACCCGGAGCAGCCCGTGGACGAGGAGCGCCCGGCAGTGGAGCAGCGGTCGGTGAACGAGCAGCGGGTCGACCTCGAGGAGCTGCGCGGCGAGCTCGGCGCCACGGCCGAGGAGCTGGCGCGCCGCGCCGACGTGCCCGCCCGGGTGCGGGCGCGGCGGGACGAGGGCCTGGCGCGGGCCCGGCAGGCCGGCGCCCGGCTCACCGACCAGGTGGCCATCCGGGCGACGGCGGTCCGCGAGGCGGCCGCCGGCTCCCCGGTGGGGAGCGCGGCCGTCGCCGGGGCCGCGGCGGTGCTGGGCACGGCGGGTGTCGCGCTGTCCCGCCGACGCGCCACGCCGTCACCGGCCCGGGCCGCCCGCAGCGCCCGCGCTCGCCGCGTGAACCGGCGCCGGAGCGGGCCTCCGGAAGCCGTGCTGCGCAACCTGCTGACCGGCGTCGCCGCGGGCGCCGCGGGGACGACCGCCCTGAACGCGGTGACCTACCTGGACATGGCCGCCAGGGCCCGCCCGGCGAGCACCACGCCGGACGAGACCGTCCGCCGGGCCCAGGAGCTCACCGGGACGAGCCTCGGGGACGGCGAGGACGCCGAGCACCGGCGCTCGGCACTGGGCGCCCTGCTGGGGATCGCAGCCGGGCTGGCGACCGGCGCGGCGTACGGGCTGGTCCGCCCCCGGCTGCGGCACGTCCCGCTGGGCGTGCTCGGCGTCGGCGCCGGCCTCGCGGCCAACGTCGGGACGACCGGCCCGATGGCGGCGCTGGGCGTCACCGACCCGCGGACCTGGCCGGCCGAGTCGTGGCTGTCCGACCTGGTCCCGCACCTCGCCTACGGCCTGGCCACGGCCGCGGCCTTCGAGGCGTTCCGCCGGCGCGGACGGCGCCGGTGAGCCCGCAGCCGGACGCCGGTCCCGACGCGGACCGGGTCGACCAGGACCGGGCGACCAGGACCGGGACGACCAGGACCGGGTCGTCTCGCGGCGCGTCAGCCACCCCACCCGGGCCGAGCCCGGCGACGAGGAGGTCTACGCCGCGGCGAACCCGCAGCCCGACGGGCCAGTAGCGGCGGCGGACGACGACGGCGCCGCCGCCGCGCCCGCCATCGCGTCGGCCAGCCAGGCCGCCGCCGAGCTCGACGCGGAGGACGAGAGCCGTCCGCGTCGCAGCGAGTAGCGCCATGAGCCGCACCAGTGTCCTCGTCGTCGGCGGCGGCTTCGCCGGCTTCCACGCCGCCCGCACGCTCGCGCGCCGGGCCCCCGAGGCCGACATCACGCTGCTCAACCCCACCGACTACTTCCTCTACCTGCCGCTGCTGCCCGAGGTCGCCGCCGGGGTGCTCGAACCGCGGCGGATCACCGTGTCGCTGGCGACCGCCCTGCCGACGGTCCGGCTCGTCCTCGGCGAGGCCCGCGCCGTCGACCCGGCGGCCCGCACCGTCGCCTACGTCGGCCCCGAGGGCGGCGAGGACTCGCTCGGCTACGACCGCCTGGTCCTCGCGGTCGGCAGCGTCAACAAGCTGATGCCGGTCCCCGGCGTCGCCGAGCACGCGCACGGCTTCCGCGGGATCCCGGAGGCGGTGTACCTGCGCGACCACGTCACCCGGCAGATCGAGCAGGCGGCGATCGCCGACGACCCGGCCGAGCGCACGGCGCGCACCACGTTCGTCGTCGTCGGCGCGGGCTACACCGGCACCGAGGTCGCGGCGCAGGGCCAGCTGTTCACCGCCGCGCTGGCCCGGCGCAGGCCCGCCCTCGCCGGCACCCCGCTGCGCTGGCTGCTGCTCGACCTCGCCGACCAGGTGCTGCCCGGCCTCGACCCGCGCCTGTCGGCCACCGCCGACCGGGTGCTGCGCGAGCGGGGCGTCGAGGTGCGGATGGGCACCTCGGTCGAGGAGGCCACCGGCGACGGCGTCCGGCTGACCGACGGGCAGACGGTGCCGACCCGCACCCTCGTCTGGTGCGTCGGCGTGCGGCCCGACCCGTTCGTCGACGGCCTGGGGCTGCCCACGCAGGACGGGCGGCTGGTCGTCGACGAGTACCTGGCCGTCGCGGGCCACCCGGAGATACTGGCCTGCGGCGACGCGGCGGCGGTCCCGGACCTCACCCGGCCGGGGCAGTCCACGGCCATGACCGCGCAGCACGCCGAGCGGCAGGGGCGGCTGGCCGGGCGCAACCTCGCGGCCGACCTCGGCCACGGCGTGCGCGGCGCCTACCGCCACCACGACCTGGGCTTCGTCGTCGACCTCGCCGGGGCGAAGGCGGCGGCGAACCCGCTCGGGGTGCCGCTGTCGGGCGTGCCGGCCAAGGCGGTGACGCGCGGCTACCACCTGGCCTCGATGCCCGGCAACCGGCTGCGGACCGGCCTGGACTGGGCGGTCGACGCCGTCCAGCGGCGCCAGACCGTCGAGCTGGGCCTGGTCAGGGGCCCGGCGATCCCGCTGGACACCGCGTCCCCCGAGATCCCGCGGCACTGACCGGGCCGCGCGGGGCCGCCGGCGGCGCACGGACGGCCCCGCCGGCGCCCGCGTCAGCCGGTCCCGCCGACCGGCTGGCGGATCGCGGCGTTGAGCCGGTTCCACACGTTGATGCCGGCGATCGAGAGCAGCAGCGAGGAGAGCTCCTTCTCGTCGTAGACGTCCGCCGCGGCGTCCCAGACCGGGTCGGGAACGGCGTCGGGCCGGTCGGCGAGCCGCGTCAGGCTCTCGGCGAGCGCCAGCGCGGCGCGCTCGGCGTCGGTGAAGCGCGGCGACTCCCGCCACGCGCCGACCGCCCAGATCCGCTCGTCGGGCTCGCCGGCGTCCTTGAGCTCCCGCGCGTGCATGTCGACGCACACGCTGCACCCGTTGATCTGGCTCACCCGCAGGTGGACCAGCTGATGGGTGGTCTCGGGCACGGTGCCCGACCGCGTCGCCCTGCTCAGCGCGTACAGCGCCGTCATCGCGTCCGGCAGCACCTGCACGGGGTGGTTCATCCGAGCCTGCATGGTCTCCTCCTGTCACGTCCGCCCCCGCGGGCGGGTCAACGAGGTGACCCGCCGGATCGGGAGGATGTGACAGTGCAGGACGAGGAGTTCTGGACGGAGCGGTTCGAGCAGCACCGGCCACGCCTGCGGGCCGTGGCCTACCGGATGCTGGGCTCGTTCGCCGAGGCCGACGACGCCGTGCAGGAGACCTGGCTGCGGGTCTCGCGCGCGTCGGGCGCGGACGTGGACGACGTCGCGGCGTGGCTCACGACGGTCGTGTCCCGGCAGTGCCTGAACATGCTGCGCGCGCGGGCCGGCCGCCGCGAGGACCCGCTGGACGTGCGCGTGCCGGACCCGGTCGTGGAGTCCGGGGACGGGGTCGACCCGGCCGAGCAGGGTGTCCTCGCCGACTCCGTCGGCCTGGCGCTCCTGGTCGTGCTGGAGGCGCTGCGACCCGAGGAGCGGCTCGCGTTCGTGCTGCACGACATGTTCGGGGTGCCGTTCGAGGAGATCGCCCCGATGGTCGGGCGGACGCCGGCCGCGGCGCGGCAGCTGGCCAGCCGGGCCCGGCGGCGGGTCCGCGGCGGGGCGACGCCGGACGGCCGGCCCGACCGGGCCCGGCAGCGCGCGGTCGTCGACGCCTGGATCGTCGCCGCGCGCGGCGGCGACCTCGCCGGGCTGGTCGCGCTCCTGCACGAGGACGCGGTGCTGCGCGTCGACGCCGGCGGCCCCGGGTCGACGCTCACGCGGGGCGCGGCGGCGGTCGCCGGGCAGGCGGCGCGCTTCCGCGCCGACGGGCTGCGCGCGCGGTACGCCGTCGTCAACGGCGGGCCCGGCATCGTGTCCACGATCGAGGGCCGGCTCGCGGCGGTGCTGGCCTTCACGATCGTGGACGGGCTGGTCGTCGAGATCGACATCCTGGCCGACCCGCGGCGGCTGGCCACCCTGGCGGTGCCCGGTGGCGGCTGACGGCTCAGTCCTTGATCGAGTCCCGGCCGCGCTGCACGAGCAGCGCGTCCGCGGGGTGGACCACGGACGGGTCCTTGTCCTCGTAGTCGAACTGGGAGAGGAAGAACCGCATCGCGGCGATCCGCGCGCGCTTCTTGTCGTTGCTCTTGATCGACATCCACGGCGCGAGGTCGGTGTCCGTGTACTTGATCATCGCTTCCTTCGCGGCCGTGTAGGCGTCCCACCGGTCCAGCGACTCCAGGTCCATCGGCGAGAGCTTCCACCGCCGCACCGGGTCGATCTGCCGCACCGCGAACCGCGTCCGCTGCTCGGCCTGGGTCACCGAGAACCACAGCTTCGTCAGCGAGAACCCGCTCTCGATCAGCATCTCCTCCAACAGCGGCGCCTGGCGCAGGAACGTCTCGTAGTCCCGGTCGCTGCAGAAGCCCATCACCCGCTCCACGCCCGCGCGGTTGTACCAGGACCGGTCGAACAGCACGATCTCCCCGGCCGTCGGCAGCTGGGTCACGTAGCGGTGGAAGTACCACTGCCCCCGCTCGGTCTCCGTCGGCTTGGTCAGCGCCACCACCCGGGCCGCGCGCGGGTTGAGGTGCTCCATGAACCGCTTGATCGTGCCGCCCTTGCCGGCGGCGTCGCGGCCCTCGAACAGGATCACGTGCTTCGCACCGGTGTCCTGCGTCCAGTACTGGAACTTCAGCAGCTCGATCTGCAGCTGGTACTTCTGCTCCTCGTACAGGTCGCGGTCCATCCGCTCGTCGTAGGGGTAGTCCTCCCGCCACGTCTCGACCGGGTCGCCGCCCGGGTCGATCAGGTCCGGGTCGGAGAGGTGCTCGTCGTGGCGGACGCTGTAGCCCTCGCGCAGCAGCTGGTCCAGGTACTCCCGGAAGTTCTCACGGATCACGCTTCGTCCCCGTCCGCCGGCCGCCGCGCCGGGCGGGCGCGGCGCGGATGCGCCTGGGAGTCTCCCGGTCGACCCGACGGCCCGGCAAGTGCCGCAAGCCCGACATCCGTCGCCTTACCCGACGGGAAGGTTTTCCTGCGCGCCCGCGAACGCGTTCCTGATCAGCAGGAGGAGTCCGCCCGGCGGCCCCGGCCGACAGACTTCGTCATGTCAGGGAACGGAGCACCACCCCAGTCTCGGAGAACGCCATGACCAGCACGATCACCCTCAGCGGACCCAACGGGGCGACGGCCGACGCGACGACGGCCGGGGACGCCGCGCGGCAGCACCTCACCCCGCGGGTGTCGGTGGTCGTGCCGACCCGCAACGAGGCCCGCAACCTGGAGGTCGTGCTCCCGGCGCTCGCCGCCGTCCGGCCCGCCGTTCACGAGATCATCATCGTCGACGGCAACTCGACCGACGGCACCGTCGAGACCGCTCGGCGCGTCCTGCCGTGGGTCAAGGTCGTCCACCAGACCCGCAAGGGCAAGGGCAACGCGCTGGCCTGCGGCTTCGCCGCCGCCACCGGCGACATCATCGTCATGTTCGACGCCGACGGTTCGGCGGACGCTGCCGAGATCCCGGCGTTCGTCGAGGCGCTGGTCGCCGGCGCCGACTTCGCCAAGGGCAGCCGGTTCGCCAGCGGCGGCGGCAGCGACGACATCACCCCGCTGCGCCGGGCCGGCAACGCCGGGCTCAACGGCGTCGCGAACGCCCTGTTCGGGACCGCCCACAGCGACCTCTGCTACGGCTACAACGCCTTCTGGGCCGACATCCTGCCGATGCTCGACCTGCCCGCGACCAACCTGCCCGCTCCACAGGAGGGCGGCATGCTCTGGGGCGACGGCTTCGAGGTCGAGACCGTGCTGGCCTGCCGCGTGGCGGCGGCCCGGATGAAGGTCACCGAGGTCCCGTCGCTCGAGCGGGAGCGCATCTTCGGCGAGACGAACCTGCGGACCTTCGCCGACGGCACGCGGGTGCTGCGCACGCTGCTGGCCGAGCGCCGCCGGGCCACGCGCCGGCGCGGCGAGCGTCAGCGGCTGGTCGCGCTGCTCGCGCAGTGAGGCCCGCGTATCAGGCCGGGCCCGCGACGACTCCTCCTCACCGATGACTGCGACGACGGAACGCGACGCGACGGAGCGCACCCCGCCGACCGGACCCCCGGCTCCCGGGCCGGGCGCTGCGGAGCGGGCGGGCGAGCACGCGGCCCCGGCCCCGCCGGTGCTGCCCCCGCTCGGCGGCGGCCCCTACCACGAGCTGCGCGTGCACGGCGTGGCCGGCACCAGCCCGGAGAGCATGCTGGGGATGCAGGCGCGGCTGTGCGCCAGCGACGTCCGCGGCGACCTCGACTCCGCGATCGGGGCCGGCGACGCGGCCCAGCCCGGCGACTGCGGCCCCGTGGCCCAGCCCGGCGACATCACCGTCTGGCGGGCCCCGCACCTGCGGCGTCACCTGCGGGCCTGGTCGTGGAGCTCGCTGACGTCCGGGCACTGGTACCAGGCCTTCTACCTGGTCCTGCTGCCGTTCATGATCGCCAACGTGGCCGGGTGGATGCTGCTGTCCGACCGCTGCCCGCCCGCGGACACACCGGCCCGGGCGGACGCGGGCGAGCGCGGGCGGTGGGCGTGCGCCGAGTACCGCACCCCGCTCGTGCGCGTGTCCACGCTGCTCACGCGGCTCGTCGCGCTGCTGGTCACGGTCGTGTTCGTGGTCTCGATGCAGCTGGTGCTGGCCGACCTGGTGACCTGGCAGTGGCTCTACCACGACGTCGTGCAGCGGCACTGGGTCGTGGGCCTCGGCACCGTGGCGACCGCGGCGGCGCTGCTCGGCGTCGTCGCGCTCACCCGCATCCGCCAGCGCGCGGATCGGGGCGAGGACCCGTGGCGCGACCATCGCGACCCGGTCGGCCTCGGGTTCCTCCATCACCGCCAGAGCCTGCTGTGGGACAGCCCCGGCATCAACGTCACGCTCCGCCGGCTGCACCTGTCCGCCGGCCTGGCCACGATCGCGCTGCTGGCCGCATGGCCCGCGGGCGAGCTCGCCGAGCCGTGGTCGACCGTGCGCCTGCTCGCGCTCGCGACCGCGGTCGGCGGCGCGGTCCTCGTCGTCGGCGTCCTGGCCGCGATCAGCGTCGGCGACGGCACCCGCGGCCTGGCCCGGCTCATGGCGTTCACGCGGTACGGGGCCTGGGTGCTCCCCGCCCTCGCGGTCGCGCTGGCCGCGCTGGCCCCGTTGGGGCTGACCTCGGATGCGGCCACCGCGCCTGCCGCCCTCCCGGCGCTGCGCGGCGCGGCGCTCTGGGTCGCGCTGGGGGCGCTGGCCGGCGTCGTCGCGCTCGTCGTCTGCGGCGTGCTCGCCCGCAGGTCGTGGCAGGCGCTCAACGCCCCGGCCCTGCTGCTGCTCGCCGCCGCCATCGGCGCCGCGTTCGGGGCCGGCCTGGCCAACCAGGTGGCGCGCTACGTCTGGCGGGGCTGCCCGGTCGCGGACACGCCCGGCTGCCCGGTCGTCGGGGCGCAGGTGAACTGGCTCGCGGTCGGCGTCACCACCAGCCTCGCCGTCCTGGTCGTCGTGGCGACCGCTCGCGTGGCCGTCCTCCTCGCCACCGGCCGGGGACGGACGCTGGCCGCCCACCTCACTCGGCGCGGCACCTGGATCGCCGCCCTGCTCGGCGGGGTCGGCACCCTCCTGGCCGCCACCGGGATCGGGATCCAGCTCCTGCGCCCCGGCGGCCTGCCGCCGACGAGCGCGTTGCCGCCGGTGCTCGGCTGGGTCATCGCCCTCTGCGTCGTCGTCCCGCCCGCCATCCTCGTACTGGTCGTGGCGCTGCGCGCGGCCTGGACCGTCGCCGACTCGGACGGCAGCGGGGTGCAGCGCAGGACGGCGACCGTCCTCGGCCTGCGCGCGCTCCGCGTGGGCGGGATCGCCGTCGTGGTGGCCGGCCTCGGCGTCGCGCTGGCCCACGGCTGGACGGTCACCGTGTTCGGCGTGACGCTCCCGCCGCCCGGCTTCACCGCGTTCGCGATCGACGTCGCCGTCGTCCTGCCCACCGCCGCCGCGCTGACCAGGATCTACAGCGGGCTCACCAACCGCGCCACCCGCCGCGGCGTCGGCGTCCTGTGGGACGTCGGCACGTTCTGGCCCCGCTGGTTCCACCCGCTGGCGCCACCGACCTACTCCGACCGCGCGGTGACGCAGCTGAAGGACCAGCTCGACGTCGACCTCGACGGGGCGCGGCACGACCTGCTCCTGGCCCCGCACAGCCAGGGCGCCGTCATCGCGGCGACCGCCCTCCTGCGCGGCGACCGGCGGCCCCGCCTGGCCATGCTCAGCTACGGCTCGCCGTGGCAGCGCCTGTACGCCGAGTTCTTCCCCACGCAGGTCAACGCGGAGACCACCGCGGCCGTGGCCGCGCGCCTCTCCGGCGACGGCGCCCTGCGCTGGATCAACCTGCACCGCGACACCGACCCGATCGGCGGGCCGATACCGGCGGTGCCGCTGGGCACGGCCCTGCCCGATCCCTGCCACCGCATGCACTCCGACTACTGGGCCGAGCCGGCGTACCGGGCCGCGGCGCACGCCCTGCACGCGGTCCTGCCGGCCCGCGCCGCCGGGCGCGTCGACGGCGGTCGGGACGGGGTGGCGGTCAGCCCCCCAGCGGGCGCTTGTCGTTGATCGTGAAGCGCGAGACGCGGGAGCTGATCAGCCACCGGCCGTCACGGCGGACGTACTCGCCGTCGTAGCGGACGCTGCTGTCGGTGACGACCTGCCGGCCGTCCTCCTCGCTGACCATGGTGACCCGGCAGTAGGCGTACCCCCCGCGCGGAGCGGGCGTCGAGGGTCTCGAGTGACATGGCTGTTTCCTTCGGTTCTCGGCCGTCGGGCGGCCGGGTTGTCGGGTGTCGCGTGCGCCGTCAGCGGCGACCTGCGGGGCGGCCGGCCGCCTCGGCCAGCCGGGCCAGGCAGTCGCGCCAGCCGGCCGCGTGGCCGGCCCGGTCCTCCGGCGTGAGGCCGCGATGGACGAGGGTGACCAGCGTTCCCCCGTCGACCGGCTCGAGCGTGACCTCCACCGTGGTGCTGCCGACGGGCAGCTCGGCGTTCCCCGGGACGCCCCAGGTGAACACGACCGACGACGGTGGCTGCACGGAAAGGTACGTGCCGCGGGCCGCGGTGTCGGCGAAGTCGACCGAGAACTCCCCGCCCGGTCGCGGGTCGAGTGCCGCGTCGACGCCGAGCCAGCGCGTCAACAGCGCGGGATCGGTGAGGTAGGGGAACACGGCTTCGGGATCCGCTTCGATGTGGACGGCGGCCGTCAGCTCAGGTGTCGTGCTCATCCGGGTCGTCTCCTCGTCGGGGATGGTCGGCCTCGACCGCCTGCTTGAGCCGGCCGAGCGCGTCGGGCCAGAACTCGTCGAGCACCGCGCGGGCCGGCCGGAGCCCGTCGCGACGCATCCGGTAGAGCCGCCGGTTGCCGTCCCGCCGGTCGGTGACCAGCCCGGCGCTCCGCAGCACGGTGAGGTGCAGGCTGACGGCCTGCTGGCTCATCGAGAACTGGGCGGCGATCTCGCCGGCCGGCAGCTCGCGGTGCTGGACCAGCCGCAGGATCTGCCGCCTGCTGGGGTCGGCGAGGGCCTTGAAGACGGCGTCGACGGGGTTCGGCCGGTCAGCCAACGGCCCGGATCCCCGCGCGGTCGAGCTCGGCGTGCTCCACGTGCTCGGCGAGGCCCGCCAGCGCCTGGCCCCACCCGGCGACGCACATGTCGAAGCACTCCCACGCCGGGCGCAGGCCCCGGTGCAGGAACGTGACGGTCGTGGCCCGGCTCCCGGCCGGCGTCAGCGCGAACTCGACGGTGCTGCCCACCCACTCCGGGACCGGCTCGGCCACCGTCACGGCCCACCGGACGAGGTGGCGGTCCGCGTCGGTGACGCGGACGCGGACGACGGCGTCGCCGAAGCCGAACGTGAGCTCGCCCCCCGGGCGCCCGTCGCCCGTGCAGGGCACCCACCAGCTGCTGATCGCCGCGGGCCCGGTCAGGGCGGCCAGGACGGCGTCGGGGTCCGCGGAGACGGCGACCTGGGCGCGGTGGCCCTCGGCGTGGGTCGCGGTGGCGTTCATGGTTCCTCCCGGTGTTTTACAAGTTTTTTCTTGTACATTCTTTGACTTGTATAAGGCGTCCCCGCGGCCGTGTCAAGCTCGCTCCGGCGAGCCCGTCCCGCCGTTTCCGGCCCGGTCCGCGACACGCCGTCCGCCGCCTCGTCCCGCCCTGGCCCGGCCGGGGGGTCGCGTCGGCTACCGTGCGAGCGTCCCGCCGTCGACCGGGCACCAGGAGGCCACCATGGCGCCCGAGCCGCCGGACGCGCTGACCGACGCCGACGCGCCGCACCTCGACCGCGCCGTGGCACTGGCCGGGGAGGCCCGCGACCGCGGTGACCACCCGTTCGGCGCGCTGCTGGTCTCCCCGCACGGCGCCGTGCTTGAGGCCCGCAACAGCGTCGTCACCGGCGCGGACCCGACCGGCCACGCCGAGACCAACCTCGTGCGGCTGGCCGGCAGCATGGACCGGACGGCCCTGGCCGGCAGCACGCTGTACACGAGCACGGAGCCGTGTGCCATGTGCGCGGGCGCGATCTACTGGTCCGGCATCGGCCGTGTCGTGTTCGCCCTGTCCGAGGCGGAGCTGGCCACGATGGTCGCCGAGGAGGACGGCGTGCCGCCGCTGCACCTGCCCTGCCGCGAGGTCTTCGCGCGAGGCGGGCGCCCGATCCGGGTCGTCGGGCCGGTGGGCCTCCCCGGCGCCCGCGCCGTCCACGAGGGCTTCTGGGACTGAACCGCGCGACCACCGTCCCCCACGACACCGACCGATGGCCCTGTCCGCGCGCCCGGCGTGCGCCGAGCATGGCGCCATGCGGAACCTGACCGTCTCCGACGTCATGACCCGGCAGGTCCTCACCGCGCGGGCTGCCATGCCGGTGAAGGAGCTGGCGCGGGCCATGGTCGAGCACCACATCAGCGCCCTGCCCGTGCTCGACGAGGACGACCGGCTGATCGGCATCGTGTCCGAGGCCGACCTCATCCTCAAGCAGGGCCACCAGATCCCCCGGCCACCGCACTGGTGGGAGGGCGGCCCTCAGCGGGCGACGGTGCGCCGCGCCGCGGGCGACACCGCAGGCGAGCTGATGTCGTCGCGCCCGGTCACCGTGGGACCGGACGCCACGCTCGCCCAGGCCGCCCGACTGATGTCCGACGAAGCCGTCAAGCGCCTTCCGGTCCTCGACGAGCACGGCCGCCTCCTGGGCATCATCAGCCGCGGCGACCTGCTCAAAGCGTTCGTGCGCAGCGACGACGACATCCGCGAGGACGTGCTCGGCGAGGTCTTCGTCCACCTGCTGTGGGCCGACCCGACGCAGGTCGAGGTCAAGGTCACCGACGGCATCGTCGACCTGGCCGGCACCGTCGACCGGCGCAGCACCGCCGAGGCCGCCGAGCGGCTCGTCCGCCGGCTCGACGGCGTCGTCGACGTCCGGTGCGGGCTGCAGTTCGCCCACGACGACGGCGGGCTGGCGCGGCGGCGCTGACGGCCGACCCCGTCGGCCGGTATCACCGGGCCCGGCCCGGTCTCCTCCCTACGATGCCGGTCGTGGCGGCCCGACCGGCGAGCGCGCCACGCGCGGGTCCGGAGGGAGCGGCTGTGCCGGGTGACCAGGCGTCCGAAGCGGTCCGACGGGCGCGCCGCGCGATAGCCGACCCGAGGCCCGTCACCGTCGCCGACCTGTGGACGCTCGCCGGCGCCCTGCGTGACGCCGGCGAGAGCGCGCTGGTGGGCGAGCTCCTCACCGTGGTGGCCCGTCAGGCGCTCTACTGGGGCTGGCGCCCGGCGGAGCGCCCCGAGCTGGCCCGGGTGCTCCGCGACCACCAGCAGTTCGGGTACGCCCGCCGGTTGCTGTTCCAGGTGCGCGGCGCCGGCGAGGACACCGAGGAGCTGCGCCAGCAGCACGCCCTCTGTACCTACAAGGACCTCTCGCTGCCCGCCGCGCGCCGCCTCGACCTGGCCCTGGAGATCCTGCAGAGCGGCGGCACGCCCCTGGCGGACAGCACGAGCGCGGAGACGCTCGGCATCGCCGGGGCGATCCACAAGCGCCGGTGGGAGGTCGACGCGAAGCCCACCGCGCTGGAGGAGGCGCGGTGGTGCTACGAGCGCGGATTCGCGCAGGAGGGCGACGCCGACCGCTGGTACGCCGGCATCAACGCCGCGTTCGTCATGGACCGGCTCGCCGCCATCGAGGCCGCCGGCCTCGGCGGCGCCGCCCGGGCCGTCGAGCTGCGCGCCGGGGCCGACCGGATCCGCGCGAAGATCGTCGACGAGCTCCGGCCCGGCGGCTCCAGCTGGGACGCCGCGACCCTTGGCGAGGCACTGTTCGGCCTGGGCCGGTTCGCCGAGGCGGCGCAGCGGCTCGCGGCCGCCTCGACGACGAGGGACCTGTGGCGCCAGGAGACGACCGCGACCCAGCTCGCCACGCTGGCCGCGCTGCGCGGCTACGACACCGATCCGGACGCCGCGGCGGCGTTGCGGGCACTGCTCCACGACCACGCCGCGGCACAGCACCGCGTCACGACCGGCAAGGTCGGGCTCGCGCTGTCGGGCGGCGGCTTCCGGGCGTCGCTCTACCACCTCGGCGTGCTCGCCCGGCTCGCAGAGTGCAACGTCCTGCGGCAGGTCGAGGTGCTCTCGTGCGTCTCGGGTGGCTCGGTCGTCGGCGCCCACTACTACCTCAAGCTGCGCGCGCTGCTCCGGCAGACGCCCGACGAGGAGATCACGGACCGGGCCTACGTCGACCTCGTCCGGGAGCTCGTCACCGAGTTCCTCGCCGGGGTCCGGAGCAACCTGCGCAACCAGGTGCTGGCCCGGTCCGTCACCCGCTCCCGCAGCGAGGTCGCGGGCGAGTGGTTCGAGAAGCTGTTCTACGCGCCCCTGCGCGACGGGGACGGGGACGGGGACGGGGCGTGGCGCATGGCCGACCTGGTGATCGACCCGGCCGGGTCGCCGGCGGGCTTCACCCTGCGCTACGAGAACTGGATGCGGGCCTCGAAGATCCCGATGCTCGTCCTCAACGCCACGACGCTCAACACGGGCCACTCCTGGCAGTTCACCGCGACCTGGATGGGCGAGCCCCCGAACGTGCTCGACGAGCGGATGGACGCCAGTAGCCGGCTGCGCCGGGTGTACTACCGCGACGCTCCCCCGGCCGTCGGCCGGCGCGGGCCGACGCTCGGCACGGCCGTCGCCGCATCGGCGTCCGTGCCGGGCATCTTCCCGCCGGTCCGGATCAGGGGCCTCTACCGGGACGTCGACGTCGAGCTCGTGGACGGCGGCGTCCACGACAACCAGGGCGTCGCGAGCCTGCTCGAACAGGACTGCACCGTGCTCCTGGTCAGCGACGCCAGCGGGCAACTGCGCGACAGCGAGGAGCCGCGGCGCTGGCTGCTGTCGGTGCTGCTGCGGTCGAACGACGTGCTGATGAAGCGCGTCAGGGGCGCCCAGTACGGCGAGCTGCTCGGCCGGGTGCGCGCCGGCACGCTGCGCGGGTTCCTCGGCGTGCACCTCACCAAGGGCCTCGACCCGCCGCCCCGGAACTGGACGGGCTGCCAGGAGCCGTGGCGGCCCGACGGCGCCGCTCCGCCGGGGGACGGCGCGGAGGGCGGGGCGGGTCACGGCATCGACCCGACGGTGCAGCGCAGCCTCGCCGAGCTGCGGACCGACCTGGACGCGTTCTCCGACGACGAGGCCTACGGGCTCATGGCGGCCGGGTACCTCATGACGGCGGCCGACCTGGGTGAGGCCCTCCCCGGACTGGCGGAGCCGACGGTCGAGCTGACCGACGGGTGGCCGTTCTGGCCGACCCTGCGGGCGATCACCCAGCCGGACGACGGCCATCTCGCGGCGACCCTGCGCTGGGGCCACGTCCGGCTGCTGCGCAGGCCGCGCGAGCGCGTCGGCCGGCTGACGGCCCGGTTCCGGCGCCAGGGGGGCTCGGTGGGCTGACGGTCGAGCCACGCGCAGCGGCGGGCCGGCGTCCCACCGCGCGGCGGCGGCCGGTGTTCTGGCGAGGTCGGGGTGCGGGACTCCGACGCCACCCGCGGCCGCAGGCCGGCCGCCGCTGGCGGGGAGGCGTGATCACCGCCTTGGGCGCTCCGGGGCCGTGGGCGGCCTGGAGATCCCCCGTTCGGCGATCACCGGCCCCGCCGCCCTGCCCGCCGGCGCCCGGGTGCGCGACTCCAACCCCCACCCGCCACCCCAGGCCGGGCCGCCGCCGACGGGGAGCCATGATCACCGTCCTGGGTGCTCCGGGGCCGTGGATGGCCTGGAGATCCCCCGTTCGGCGATCACCGGCCCCGCCGGCGGTCGCGCCCGTCGCGCCGGCCGGGTCCCACCGCCGCCCGGCCGACCGGGACGTACTGTCCGGATGTGGTCGCCGATGAGTGACGGGGCGGCGTCCGGGGGCGCCGGCTGGCTGGCGCGAACGCCGTGGGCGCGGGGTCGGGCCGCCCCGCTGCGCGCGTTCGTCCGCACGGAGTCGGCGAGCGCCACCATCCTCGTCCTCGCCGTGGTGGCCGCCCTCGCCTGGGTCAACCTCGACCACACGTCCTACGAGGCCGTGTGGGGGACCCGCCTCGCGCTGCAGCTCGGGTCGCTCGACCTCGGGATGGACCTGCGGTCGTGGGTCAACAGCGGCCTGATGACGCTGTTCTTCCTGGTGGTCGGGCTGGAGGCGCGGCGCGAGTTCGACCTGGGCGACCTGCGGGAACGGCGCCGCTTCGCCCTGCCGCTGGCGGCCGGCCTCGTCGGCATGGCCGTGCCGATCGCGATCTTCGTCGCGTTCAACCTCGGCCTGCCGAGCGTCCGCGGCTGGGGCGTCGCGATGTCGACCGACACGGCGCTGGCGCTCGGCCTGCTCGCCGTGCTGGGCAGTGGCGTGCCCGACAAGGTGCGGCTGTTCGTGCTGACGATCTTCGTCGTCGACGACCTGGCGGCACTGGTCGTCATCGCCGTCGCGTACGGCGACGACGTCGTGATCCTGCCGCTCGCGGTCGCCCTCGTGGTCTACGCGGCGTTCGTGTGGGCCACGACGCGCGGCCTGCGCCGGCGCTCGGCCTACGTGGTCGTCGGGCTCGCCGTGTGGCTGGCGCTGCAGGCCGGCGGGGTGGACCCGGTCGTCGGCGGGCTCGCCATCGGGCTGGCGGCCCCGGCGTACACCCCGGCCCGCGGCGAGCTCGAGGAGGCGACCGGGCGCGTGCGGCGGTTCCGCGAGCAGCCGACTGCGGAGCTGGTGCGCCGGGCGACCGCGAGCCTCGCCGCGACCGTCTCCCCGAACGCCCGGCTGCAGACGTACTACCACCCCTGGACGAGCTTCGTGATCGTCCCGCTGTTCGCGCTGGCCAACGCGGGGGTCGTGGTCAACGCCGGCGTGCTCGCCCACGCGTTCACCGCGCCGGTGACGCTGGGCATCCTGGTCGGCTACGTGGTCGGCAAGCCGCTGGGCGTGGTGGCCACCGCGGGGGCGGTCACCCGGCTCAGCCGCGGGCGGATCCGGCCACCCGTCGGGTGGGCGGCCGTGCTGGGCAGCGGCACGATCGCGGGCATCGGGTTCACGGTGACGCTGCTCATCGCCGCCCGGGCGTTCACGGGCGAGCAGCTGGCCGACGCCAAGGTCGGCGTGCTGAGCGCCGTCGTCGTCTCGGCCGCGCTGACCTGGGCGGTCTTCCGGTTGACGGCCCTGCTCCCGGCCGAGCGCCGGGCCCGGGCGACCTACGGCGACACGGCGCTGATCCAGGACCTCGTCCCCGAGGTCGACCCGCGGCAGGACCACATCAGGGGGCCGCACGCCGCGGCGATCACCGTCATCGAGTTCGGCGACTTCGAGTGCCCGTACTGCGGCCAGGCCGAGTCGGTCGTGCGCGAGCTGCTGTCGGAGGCCACGATCCGCTACGTGTGGCGCCACCTGCCGCTGACCGACGTGCACCCGCGCGCGCAGATCGCTGCCGAGGCGACGGAGGCCGCCGCCGCGCAGGGCGCGTTCTGGGAGATGCACGACCTGCTGCTCACCCACCAGGACGACCTGACGCCCCGCGACCTGATCGGCTACGCCCGCGAGCTGCACCTCGACGTCGAGCGGTTCCAGGACGAGCTGCTCGCGCACCGCTACGAGACGCGCGTGGCGCAGGACGTCGAGTCGGCCGACGTCAGCGGCGTGTCCGGCACGCCGACGTTCTTCGTCAACGGGCAGCGCCACCACGGCGCCTACGACGCGGACTCGCTGCGCGCCGCCATCCGCACGACCCTCGCCCAGCTCGAGGCCAACCGGCAGCGGGCCCGCTGACCGCGCGAGGGTTATCCCCGTAGCACCCGGCCCGGCCGCCCTCCCACGATGACGGCACGATGGCGCCGGCGTGGTCCCGGTGGCACGGCTCCAGACACGGAAGGTCCGGCATGGGCGTTGACGGCGACCCGGCGCCCGGGCGAGCGGTGCCGGCCGCCTCCGGTGCCGGCTGGTGGGCGACGGCCGCCGCGCTCGGCTGCGTCGCGCTGGAGTGGTCGTGGCTGCCCGCCCGGCCCGCCGCCGTGCTGCTCGACGCCGTCCTCGCCGGGAGCCTCGCGGCCGCAGCCGACGGCGTCGCCGAGCTCGTCCCCGACGCCCCCGGCCTGCGCCGGGCCCTGCGCGCGGTCGGGTTCCTGTGGGCGCTCGTCGGCCTCGCGGCGGTGCCGGCCGCCGCCGCGGCGGCGCCCGTCGCGGAGGGGCTCCTGTGGGCACTCGCGGGCTGGTGCCTCGCCCGCTCCTGCGGTCCCGTCCCCCGCGGGCAGCTCGTCCTCGCCGTCGTGACCGCACTGGCCTGGCCCGTCGCCGGGCTGGCCGG
Organism: uncultured Actinomycetota bacterium; assembly: GCA_963728105.1. GTDB lineage: Bacteria > Actinomycetota > Actinomycetes > Mycobacteriales > Pseudonocardiaceae > Pseudonocardia. The sequence goes on from CAVSJZ010000033.1 coordinate 23,282, forward strand.
TCCCGCGGGCCTCCCGCCGTCCGTCGCGGCCGGCGCGGCCCTGCTCGCGGCGGCGGCGAGCGCCCTATCGGCGGCGACCACCGCGACCCGCTGGTGGACCGGGCTGCGTCCGGTCTGGTGGGGCCTGCCCGCGGTCGCCGCGGCGACGGCCGCCGCCGCGGCACTGGCGGTCATCGCGCTGGCGCGCACCGGGATGCCGCGCGCGCCGGAGCCCGTCGAGGTCACCGTCGCGCTGCTCGCGGCGGTCGCGCCGGCGGCGGTGCTGTTCGCGGCGGCGCGCCGCCGGCACCTGCGCGCGGAGGTCGTCGACTCGCTCGTCCGCTTCGCCCACCCGCTGACGATGGCGGCCGTCCGCGACGCGGTGGCCGCCGTCCTGCGCGACCCCTCCGTCACGGTGCACTACCGGCCCGTGCCGGACGGGTCGGGCGACCCCGTCGCGGCCGTGCGGGTGGGCCCGCAGGCGACGGGTCCGCGGCACCGCGTCGACCTGGTCACGGAGGACGGCGAGTCCGTCGCCCACCTGGAGTGCGACCCGGTCCGCCGCAGGCGCCTGCACCTCGTCGACGTCGTCGCCCGGACCTGCGCGCCCGCCGTGCGCAACGCGCGGCTGCACGAGGCCGGGGTCGCGCAGCTGGTCGAGGTCACGCGCTCGCGGGGGCGGATCGTCGCGGCGACGCTCGACGAGCGGCGCCGGCTGGAGCGGAACCTGCACGACGGCGCCCAGCAGCGGCTACTGGCCGTGTCGGCCCGCCTGGGCATCGCCCGCGCCGCGGCGCGGACCCCGGCTGCGCTGCAGGCCATCGACGAGGCCAGGGCGGCCCTCCGCGCGACGCTGGGCGAGCTGCGCGCGCTGGCCCGCGCCATCCATCCCGCCGTGCTGGAGTCGGAAGGGCTGGCCGCGGCTCTGGAGGTGTCGGCGGGCCGCTTCGACATCGCGCTGGACGTCTCGCCGCCCGCCGCGCGGTTCGCGCCCTACGTGGAGACGGTCACCTACCTGACCGTCCACGAGCTGCTCGCCGAGGCGGCCCGCGCCGGCCGGCCCACCCGCGCGTCGGTCGGGCTGGCGGTGCACGGGTCGGTCCTGCGGGTGTCGCTCGCGCACGACGGGCCCGCGGTGAGCGGCGGCGCCGTCGAGCACGCGACCGACCGGCTGCGGGCGCTGGGGGGCAGCCTGCGGCTCGACGGGGCGGGCGAGGGCCCCGTGACGATCACCGCGGAGGTCCCGTGCGCGTGATGCTCGCCGACGACTCGGTGCTGTTCCGCCAGGGCCTCGCGCTGCTGCTCGCGGGCGCGGGCGTCGACGTCTGTGCCCAGGCGCGGGCACCCGACGAGGCCGTCGCCCGGGCGGCCGAGACCGATCCCGACCTGGTGGTCCTCGACATCCGCATGCCCCCGACGCACACCGACGAGGGGCTGACGGCGGCACGCGAGCTGCGACGCCGGCACCCGTCGATCGGGATCCTGCTGCTGTCGGCCCACGTGGAGCCGGCGCTGGCCGAGCGGTTGCTGGCCGAGACCGGCGGGCGGGCCGGCTACCTGCTCAAGGACCGCGTCGACGACGTCGACACGCTCACCTCCGCGCTCGCGCGCATCCAGCGCGGCGAGACCGTGCTCGATCCGGAGGTGGTCGGCGAGCTGTTCCGGCGCCGCCGCAACGTCGAGGCGCTCGAGCCGCTCAGCGAGCGGGAGCGCGACGTGCTCGCGCTGATGGCGGAGGGCCGGTCGAACGCGGGCATCGCCGAGTCACTGCACGTGGCCGTCAAGACCGTCGAGGCGAACGCCGCCCGCATCTTCACCAAGCTCGACCTCGCCCGCGACGGCGACGCGGCGGCGCTGGGCGAGAACCGCAGGGTCCGCGCCGTCCTCACCTGGCTGCGCGCGCACCCGGCCGACCGCCGCTGACCCGGCCGGCGGTGTAACGGGCTGGGCGGGGCGGCCGGAACATACGGTCGTGCAGCTCCCCAGCGTCCCCGGGCCCGGATGGGGGCGGACGGTCGCCGTCGCCGCCCTCGGCGGGCCCGCGGTCCTCGCGTGGGGCGTCGCGGCCGACTGGCCGCTGCACGCGACGCACGGCCCGACCTTCCTGGCCGTCAACGCGGCGGTGGGGCTGGCCTACTTCCTCGCCGGCACGGTCCTGCTCGACGAGCCCGGCCACCGCAGGACCGGGTCGGTCCTCGTGGCCGCCGGGCTGCTGTGGCCGTTGAACTGGGTCAACGAGTGGGGCACCGGGTCCTGGCCGCTGGTGGCGGCGCTGCAGGGCCCGTTGGCGTCGCTGCTCGCGCTCTGGGCGGTCCTGCGCTACCCGCGGCACTGGCCGGGCCGCCGGGAGCACGTCGTCACGGCCGTGCTGGCCGGCTACCAGCTGTGCTCGGTGCTCGTCGTCCTCACCTCGCTGCCGAGCTGGCACGGGCTGCCGGCCGACACGGTCTGGCTGACGGTCCGGGCCGACCCGGTGGCCTTCCGCGTCCTGACCATGGTGTACGACGTCGGCGGCGCCGCCCTCGCGCTCGCCGCCGCCGTCACGCTGACCCTTCGCGTCCGGCGGCTGATCGGCATCGACCGCGCGGTCATGGCGCCCGTGGTCGGGGCGACCTGGCTCGCGGCCGGCCTCACCGGGCTCGCCGACCTGGCCCTGCTGCGCACCGGCAACGGCGCCGAGCAGGCCGTGCTGTACCTGGTGCAGGAGGCCGCGCTCCTGACGCTCCCGGCCGCCTACCTCGTCGCGACCCTCCGCCTGCGGACGGCGCGCGCCGCGCTGCCGGACCTGCTGGCGGCGCTGCAGCGGGCCGCGGATCCCGTCGCCGTGCAGGACGCCCTGCGCGGCCACCTCGGCGACCCGGAGCTGGTCGTGGCCTACCGCGTCGAGGGCGGCCAGCACGTCGACGCCCGCGGCGAGCCGGTCGACGTCGACGCCCGTCCGGGGACGCGCACCCCCGCCGGCGACGTGGCGGCCGTGCTGGCGCACCCGAGCACCGCCCGCTACCCGCGCCTCATGCCGACGGTCGCCCGCGCGCTGGCGATCGTGCTCGACAACGACGCCCTTTCCGTACTGGTCGCGGTCCGGATCGCGGCGGTCGCGCGCTCCGCGGAGCGGATCCGGGACGCGGTCGCCGCCGAGCGCCGGCGGTTCGCGGCCGACGTCGACACCCGGGTGCTGGCGCCGCTCGCGGACCTGCAGGACGCCCTCGCCGCGGTGCCGGACGGCGGCGACGGCGGGTTCCGCCGCGCGCTGGCGGCAGTGCGCGTCCAGCTGCGCGACGCCCGGGCGGCGCTGGCCGAGCTCGTCGGCGACGGCGCGGACGGCCCCGTCCGACGGGCGGGGCTCGCGGACGCCCTCCGGGCCGCCGGACGGGACCTCGACGCCGGGATCCGGGTGCGTGCGGGCGCCGTCGAGCTGCCCGACCCGGCGGCCGCCGACCTGCTCATGGTGGCCAGCGAGCTGATGGTCAACGCGGTCAAGCACGCGGGCGCCGCCACGATCGACGTCGCGCTGTCCGGCCGCGGGTCCGACACCGTGCTCGTGGTCGCCGACGACGGCCGCGGCGGCGCCGACGCGGGCGGGCCGGGGCTGCGCGGCGTCGCGCAACGGGTCGCCGAGCGGGGCGGCGTGCTGACCGTCGCCAGCCCGGTCGGCGGCGGGACGCGGGTGACGGTGCGGCTGCCGGGGGCGAGGGATATCCCTCGCCCGGGCGCGGGTTGACCGCATACCGGCTCCCCCGCCACCCCACCAGGCTGGTCGGGCCGGAACGACCGGAACGGTCGGTGCCGGACGGCGGCGGCCCCGGAGGCGACGCTGCATCCCGCCGTCGCACGGGTGGCCCACGCAGGAGGGGAGCGTGGGCCACCCGGTGCGGCGGTGGCGCCACGCCGCCCGGCCCGGTGCGGACGTCCTGGCGCGGGTGTGTCCCCCGGGCACCGCCGACGCGCGCTACGCGCGCCGGAAGGTCACGCCGCGGGGGTCGGTGAGCGTGTCGGTGTCCGCGTGGTAGGTGACGGTCGCATCGAGGTCGGTGGTGGTGGACGCGTTGCCCGCGCAGGCGAGCACCACGCTGATCGACAGCACGTCGCCGGCCAGGCTGGCCTTCGACGCCCCCGCGGCGCTGCTGCCGCCGCAGGTCGGCTGGTTCGCGACGGTGACGGCGACGTCGTAGATCGATCCGCCCTCTGCCGCGTGGGTGATGCTGACCGTGGCCTGCTGGCCCGGCCCTTCACCCTTCCAGGTTCCGGCGACGGCGGGGCCGTCCGCCGGCGTCTGGATCGCGGCGGTGGAGTCGGTCGATCCGGGCGCGGACGCGGCTCCGGAACCTCCCGAACCCGACAGCGCGACGGCGCCGACGATGCCGCCGACTACCAGCGCCACGGCGATCGCGACCCCGGCGACGAGGACGGCGGGCCGCCGCCGCGCGGGCGGTGTGGGGTCCGGCGGGCCGCCGGGGAGGGTGGACGGGACGGTCGGGGTCGGGGGGCCCCATCCCGCGGTCGGCGGGCCCCATCCCGCGGTCGACGCTCCCGCCCCCGGGTGCGGAGCAGCCCACCCCGGAACCGGCGGCACGGACGTGGGACCCGGCGCAGCCGACGGCGAGGCGGCCTCGGCCGACGGCGGGCCCGGCGGAACCGACCCGCCCGCCGACGCCCGCGGCGCGCCCGTCGGCTGGACCCGCTCCGGCGTCGGGGCCCGCTCCGCGGCCGGCCCGCCCGCCGACGCGTCCGGTGGCGGCGTGACCCACGGCGAGGGCGTCCCCGCCGCCCCGGCGGCGCCGCGCTCGGCGGCGGGCCCGGGGACGGCCGTGCGGACCGTCGGCCCGTCCCCCGCCGGCCGCGTGGACACCACCGGGACCGGCGTGTCGGGCAGCGTGTGCTCGCCGAGGATCTCCAGCACCGGGCCGGGCAGCCAGCCCGCCGACGGCGTGCCGTCGGACAGCGCGTCGAGCAGCTCCCCCGGCGTCGGCCGGCCGGCAGGGTCCTTGTCGAGGCAGCGCTCGACGATCGGGACGAGCGCGGGCGGCAGGCCGTCCAGCACGGGCGGGCGCATCAGGATGGCACCGACGACGGTGCTGGGCGAGCCGGCGCCGAACGGCGCCACCCCCGCGGCGGCCGACAGCACGCAGCCCAGGGCGAACACGTCGGTCGCGCCGCTGACCGTGCCCTCGCCGAACTGCTCTGGCGCCATGAACCGCGGGGTGCCGATCGCGGCGCCGGTCGCCGTGAGGCCGTCACCCGCCAGCGCGCGGGCGATCCCGAAGTCGATCACCCGTGGGCCGTCGTCGGCGAGGATCACGTTGGCGGGCTTGAGGTCCCGGTGTACCAGCCCGGCCGCGTGCACCGCCTCCAGCGCCTCGGCCAGCCCCGCGCCGAGCACCCGCAGCGACGGCACGGGCAGCGGGCCGCACCGCTGCAGCGCCTCGGCGAGCGACGGCCCGGCGACGTAGGCGGTGACGAGCCACGGCGGGTCGCCCGCCGGGTCGGCGTCGACGACCGACGCGGTGTGGAACCCCCCGACCCGCCGGGCCGCCTCCACCTCCCGCGCGAAGCGGAGCCGGAACTCGGGCTGGGTCGCGAGATGGCCGTGCACGATCTTGACGGCGACCGGCCGCCCGCTCGGCGAGCGGCCCCAGAACACCTCGCCCATGCCGCCGGACCCGAGGCGCCCGCCGATCCGGTAGCGCCCGACCCGCCGCGGGTCCCCGGGCTGCAGCGGCTGCATGGGAGTCCCTTCGGCGGTGGGACGCCCAGTCTATGAAGACCGGGTCGGGACGACCCCGGCCAGGTTCGGGTCGACGGCCGCGCTGGCGACGACGGAGGCCGCGAGGGCGTCGAGGCCTGGTGCCGTGGCTGCGCGGGCGCAGGCCGTAGCGCGGCTCAGCACGTCGGGTGCGTGGGGCGGTCGCGGTCCCCCCTCGGTCACCAGCGACCTCGGCCCGGGCGAGCCGCACGTTACGGACACCGCCGTCGAGGGCCGGCGGGCGCCCGGGGCCGGTGGCCGTCCGACCCGCGCCGCGGCCGTGCCGGGCCGTTGCCCCGACGGCCCCCGCCTGCGCCGACGAGCCGGCCCGCGGGACCACCGGTGCGCGTACCGTTCGCGCATCGGAAAGGACCGGCCGGCGCCCGCCACCGGGTCCCCGCGGTGGACCTGGGCGGTCGAGGCCGCCGCGGTGGCGACGACGGCGGCGTTCGCGGGCGCGGCCCTGCTGAGCCAGACCGTCGTCGTCCCGGCCTGGCGCAGCCTGCCGCCGGCCGAGTTCCTCCACCGGTTCGCGCAGGACGGCCCGGCCACCGGCGCGACGGCGTTCCCGTTCGAGCTCGCGGCGACCGTGCTACTGGCCTTCAGCGCGCGCGAGGCGTTCCGGCGGCGCCGGGCGGGACGGGGCGCGTGGCTGCTCGCGACCACCGGCATGGTCGGCTCGCTCCTGCTGCTGGCCTACTTCGTGCCGGCCGACCTGGCGCTGCTCGACCCGGCCTTCCCGCCCGCCGCGGTACCCGCGGCGCTGGCGGTGTGGAGCGGGTGGAACGCGGTCCGCACCGCGCTGGGCCTCGCCTCGGCGGTCCTGGCCTGCTGCGGTCTCGCCGCCCGCCCGGGCGCGCCGGGCGCGCTCAGCGACCGGTGAACCGCGGCGGCCGCCGCTCGATGACCGCGGCCAGGCCCTCCCGGGCGTCCGCGGTCCCGGAGAGCTCGGACACCGTCCTGGCCTCCTCCGGCAGCTGGGCCTCCACCCGGCCGCCCAGGCCGGACCAGACCAGCCGCTTGGTCGCGCCGAGTGCCCGCGGCGCGCCCGCCGCGATCGTGCGGGCGACCGTCAGCGCCGCATCCTGCAGCTCGCCGTCGGGCACGACGCGGGTGACCAGCCCGATCTCCGCGGCCTCCGCCGCGGTCAGCGTCGGGTTCAGCAGCAGGATCTCCAGCGCCTTGCGCACCCCGACGAGCTGCGGGAGCGTCACCGAGGAGCCGGCGTCGGGCGCCATCCCGACCCGGGCGGCGCCGGACATGAACCGCGCGGACTCCGCGGCGACCACGATGTCGCAGGCGCAGACGAGCCCGAGCCCGCCGCCCCCCGCCGCGAACCCGTGCACCGCCGCGACGACGGGGACCGGCAGCGCGAGCAGGCCCTGGGCGACGTTCTGCAGCCATGCGGTCGCCTCCCGCAGGTAGTCCGGCAGCGCCTCGCCCTTGCTCGCGAACGTCTTGACGTCGCCGCCGGCGCAGAAGTGCGGGCCCTCGCCGGTCAGCAGCAGCGCCCGCAGGCCGGGCTGGCCGGTGGCGACCATGACGCCGTCGTAGAGCGCCCGCAGGAACGGCACGTTCATCCCGTTCGACGCCTCGGGCCGGTTGAGCCGCAGGCGCCCGACGCCGTCGTCGTCGAGGTCCAGCAGGACCGTCCCGGTCTCGATCAGCTTCACGTGTGTCCCTTCCCGACGAACCGGTCGATGCTCTCCTCCGGCCGATCCGCCAGGTGCGCGAGGATCGTCTCGGTCTCGAGGGCGAGCCCGTCCGCCAGCGAGCCGCGCAGGCCCGCCCGGACGAGGTGCTTGATGCGCGCGAGGGCGGCGCCGTCCTTCGCCGCGAGGTTCGCGACGACGTCCTCGACGGCCGCCTCGAACCCGTCCGGCGGCGCGCAGCGGTGGACCAGGCCCCAGGCGGCGGCCTGCTCGCCGGTCAGCCGGTCGCCGAGCAGGATGTGCCCCAGCGCCCGCGGCACCCCGACGATCCGGGGCAGCCGCTGCGAGCCCCCGCCGCCCGGGACCATGCCGAGGTTGGCGTGGTTGTCGGCCAGCACCGCGTCGGACCGGACGACCGCGACGTCGACGGACTGGACCAGCTCGAAGCCGCCCGCCAGCGCGTAGCCCTCCACGGCGGCGACGACGGGCACCGGCAGCCGCGCGATGAGCTCGCACGCCCCGACGAACGTCGCGAAGAGCGGCCGCAGCGCCTGCGGTCCCTCCGCGCGCAGCCGGGCGACCTCGTGGACGTCGCCGCCGACGCAGAAGTGCCCGCCCGCCCCGCGGACGACGATCACGTCGGCCCGCTCGGCGGCCTCCGCCAGGCCGTCGTGCAGCGCCCTGGCCAGCTCGACCGTCACGGCGTTGCGCGCCTGCGGCCGGTTGAGCAGCAGCCGGGCGACGCGGGCGTCGCCGCGGTCCTCGACGTCCAGCAGGACCGGCGCCGTGCTCACGAGCCGTCCTCGCGCCAGCGGTCGGCGCCCGGGTCGAGCAGCCGCGCGAGGTGGCCGTCGGGCAGCCACACGATCGTCTCCAGCTCGAGCGCGTCCAGGTAGCGCACCCGGCCGGTCCGCAGGTCCTCGATCCGCAGCCGGCGGCTGTTGGCCGCCTCGTCGATGCCGACCGAGACCTCCGCGAACTCGTTGCCCACGACGCCCTGCGGGATGTCCATGCGGCCGGCCTCTCAGATCAGGAACGAGAGGGTCGGGACCGGCCGTGCGTTGTCGACCAGCGCGACCTTCTTCAACGACATCGCGAGCGCCCCGTCGACGGCGCGCAGCCGGTAGGTGCAGCGGCCCGCCCACAGCTCCTTGCCGCGCTCGCGGGACTCGACGAGCACGAAGTTCGCGCCGACCTCCAGGTCGCCGTTCTCGGCGGTGCCGAGGATCTCGACGTTGCCCACGACGCGGCGCAGCCGGGAGCGCGGCTCCTGCGAGAGCCGCCGGCCCGTCCGGAGCTGCCTGATGCGCGTGGCGATCCGGCTGCGGTTGTCGTGCACGATCGACATCTGGGTGCGGCGGTCCGCGTCGTCGTCGTTCGCGGGCACCCAGTAGAGCGCGTCGGGCGTCCACAGCGACTCCCACTCCTCGTACCGGTGCTCGTCCGCGAGGCGGGCCTCGCGGTAGAGGAACTGCTCGACGTCGCGGAGGTCCGCCGCTTCGCTCACCGGGCCCGCCCGTCCGTCATCAGGTGCCGGTAGTGCCGCCAGAAGCCGCGCATGGCGGTCTCGTCGGTCGCGGCGCCGACCGGCAGGCCGCGCTCGTCGAGCTCCTCGCGGTCGAGTCCGCGCCGCACGTCCACCCACTCCGGCCGCAGCTGGGCGACGCCGGCCTGGTTGCGCTCGTACATCTCGGTGTCGTCGGCAAGGAGCATGCCGGCGGGCCCGGCCGAGCCGATGCACTGCTGCAGCATCCGCGCGTTCATCTCGGGCGCTCCCTTGAGCTGCACGGCGGTCACGTGCTGGACGGTCAGGTCGGCGGCCAGCGGCTGGATCGTGAACAGCTGGATCTCCGCGAGGAACAGGTTCGGGAAGATCATCACATGCGGGGCGCCCTCGACGAGGATGTCCTCTGCGGCGGGGCCGTGCCGGGCCCGCATGGCCGCGGCGTACCCGGGCACCTTGTCCTCGGTGGTCCCGAACCAGCCCAGCGGCACGCCGAGGCGGCGGAACTCCGGGCGCAGGTCGTTCTCGCTGTGCCCGCCGCCGAGCGCGCGCGTGACCGCGGTCGACTTCTCGCTGTACAGCGCCCCGATGCCACTCTGCGCGACGCTGAAGATCGAGGCGTGGACGAACTGCGGGTGGTAGCCGTCCGTCTCGTTCTCGGCCAGTAGCTTCCAGTTGGCCCGCGTCCGGTGCTGCAGGAAGCCCGCGGTGATCTCGACCTCGCCCTCCGGCGAGAGCCGCACGAGCCGGTCGATCTCGCCGGCCGCCTGGCCGAGGTGCTCGGCCAGCGAGGGGCCGTCCTCCGCGAGGCTGCCGAACACGAACCCCTGGTGGACCGCGACCCGCGGCACCCGGCCGAGGCCCAGGTCGAGCCGGCCCCGCCCGCCGTAGCCCTGCGGGAACGGGTAGCCCACGAGGTCGCCGTCGTTGCGGAACGTCCAGCCGTGGTACGGGCAGCGGAAGGAGCTGGAGTTGCCAGCGGCCGCCTCGCAGACGCGGTTGCCGCGGTGCGCGCAGCGGTTGTGCAGCAGGTGCACCCGCCCGTCCGCCGTCCGCGTCATGATCACGTCCTGCGGGCCGATGCTCTTGCGCACGTAGTCGTTCGGCCGGGCGATCTCGCTGACGTGCCCGACGTAGACCCAGGACCGCTGCCAGATCCGCGCCAGCTCGTCGGCGAAGACCGCGGGCGAGGTGTAGAGCGAGCCGTGCACCCGGTGCGGCTGGACCAGCTCGTCGTAGGGCGCCGCCGGGCGGGGCAGGACGTCGGGCGTCGTCACGGGCGCGCTCCTCTCGCTTAATTCGTGTTAAATAATACGGGACGCCGCGCCCGGGCCGCAATCCGGCGCGGCGTCGCCGGCACGCGGCTTAACCTGGCGTCGAAGCCGGACGCCCCGGGCGAGGGAGCAGGATGGATCTCGGACTCACCGACGCCCGCGTCGTGCTCACCGGCGCTGCCGGCAACCTGGGCCAGGGGATCGCGCAGGTCCTGGCCGCCGAGGGCGCCCGCATCCTGGCCGTCGACATCGACGGCGAGCAGGCGGACGGCATCGCGGCGGCCGCGCTCGAGCGGGGCGCGCGGGACGCCGCGGCGCTCGCGCTCGACCTCACGCGCGACGGCGCGGGCCGGCGGGTCGTCGAGCGGTGCGTGCGGCGGTGGGGCGGCGTCGACGTGCTCGTGAACAACGCGGGCTGGAGCCGGCCGGGCTGGTTCACCGAGCAGACCGACCGGGCGCTGTGGCAGCGCACGGTCGAGGTCAACCTGCTCGCCGCCGTCGACTGCACGCAGGCGGCGCTGGGGCCGATGCAGGAGGCCCGGCGGGGCGCGGTCGTGTTCCTGTCCAGTGACGCGGCCTACGGCGCCGTCCGGCAGGGGATCTACGGCAGCACGAAGGCCGCGCTCATCTCCCTCGCGCGCACCGTGGCCAGGGAGAACGGCCGCTACGGCATCCGGTCCAACGTCGTCGCCCCGGGCATCGTGCTCCCCCCGCGGGACGCGCCGGTCGGCGTGCACAGCGTGTGGGCGGGGGGTCGCGACGAGCTGTTCTCGCCCGGCCAGGTCGAGTCGATCGTCGCGACCCAGGCGCTGCGCCGGCCCACGACCCCGGAGGACATCGGCCGCGCCGTCGCGTGGCTGGCGTCGGACACGGCCGCCCGCCAGGTCACGGGCCAGGTCGTGGCCGTCGGCGGCGGGTCGGCCATGCCGTGATCGACACTGCGGTGATCGACACCGCCCTGATTGACGCCCTCCCCGCGCAGAACCTAGTCTCGATTAGAAATCGAGGAGGCCTGCCGTGGACGACGCCCGCGACACCGTGCCGGTCGCGCGCGCGGTCGACGTCGCCCGCCGGCTGTACGCGGCGCTGGCCGCCGGTGACCGCGCCGCCCTCGACGACCTCGTCGCCCCGGACTTCGTCGGCCGGCTCGCGGAGGGCATGCCGGGCGGCGCGGGCGGCGTGCACCGCGGCGCCGCCGACATGCGCCGCGACGGCTGGGGCGGGATCGCGCGGCACTTCGCCGCGCGGGCCGAGCCGGCGGAGTTCGCCCCGCTGGCCGACGGCCGGCTGCTCGTCACCGGGCGCTACACCGGGCGGGGGCGCCGCGGCGGCGGGCCGGTGGACGCCGCGTTCGCGCACGTCGTCACGGTCGTCGACGGCCGGGTCACCGCGCTCGACCAGTACACCGACACGGCCAGGTGGGCGCGGGCCGCACCCCCGCTGCGGACCGTCCTGCTCGACGTGGCCGACGGCCTCGCGACGCTCACGCTCCACCGCCCGGAGCGGGCCAACGCGATCGACGAGACCGTGGCCGAGGACCTGGCGCGGGCGGCCACGCTGCTCGCGGAGGACGCCGCCGTGCGGGCCGTCCTGCTCCGCGCCGACGGGCCGACGTTCACCCCGGGCGGCGACATCCGGCTGTTCCGCGACACCGCCGCGGCCGAGCTCCCCGCCAGGCTCCGCTCCATGATCGACGCCTACCACCGGGCGATCGACCGGCTGACCTCGATCGACGCGCCGCTCGTCGCCGCGGTCCGGGGCGCGGCGGCCGGCGGCGGGCTGGGCCTGGTCTGCGCGGCGGACCTCGTCGTCGCGGCCGACGACGCCGTGTTCGCCACGGGCTACGGCGCCATCGGGATGACGTCCGACGGCGGCAACTCGTGGTTCCTGCCCCGGCTGGTCGGGCTGCGCCGCGCGCAGGAGCTCTACCTCACCGGCCGGCGGCTGACCGCTGCGGAGGCCATGGAGTGGGGGCTCGTCACCAGGGTCGTGCCCGCGGACGAGGTGGACGCCGAGGCCGCGCGCCTCGCCGGCGACCTCGCGGCGGGCCCGACGCGCTCGTTCGGCGCGGTCCGCCGCCTGCTGCGCCGCAGCTTCGACACCGGGCTGCGCGACCAGCTCGCCGCCGAGCAGGCGAGCATCGTCGCCGCCGCCCGCACGGCGGACACCCGCGAGGGCGTCACCGCGTTCGTCGAGCGCCGCCGCCCGCGCTTCACCGGACGCTGAGCGTCACCGACACCGACCCCGCGCCAGGAGCGACCTATGAACCCCTCGTCGATCATCGCCGACACCCCGGAGCGCGCGGCGCTGCGGGAGGCCGTCGGCAGGCTGGTCGGCCGCTACGGCCACGACTACTTCATGGCGAAGGCCGCCGCCCACGAGGAGCCCACCGACCTGTGGAAGGACCTCGGCGCCGCCGGCTTCCTCGGCGTGCACCTGCCGGAGGAGCACGGCGGGGGCGGCGGGACGATGACCGACCTCGCCGTCGTGGTCGAGGAGGCGGCCACGCAGGGCTGCCCGCTGCTGATGATGGTCATCTCGCCGGCGATCTGCGGGTCGGTCATCGCCCGGCACGGCAGCCCGCGGCTGCGGGAGCGGTGGCTCCCCGGCATCGCCGACGGCACGACCAAGATGGCGTTCGCGATCACCGAGCCGGACGCGGGCTCCAACAGCCACCAGATCACCACGACCGCCCACGACGACGGCGACGGCTGGCGGATCAGCGGCACGAAGTACTGGACGTCGGCGATCGACGAGGCCGACGCCGTGCTGGTGGTGACCCGCCGGCCGCACCCGCGCCCCGACGGGCGGCACCCCCTGTCGCTGTTCGTGGTGCCCACCGACGCCGCCGGGCTGACCTGGCAGCCCATCCCGGCCGCGCTGCGGCAGCCCGAGCACCAGTTCACGACGTTCTTCGACGACGTGCGGGTCGGTCCGGAGGCGCTCGTCGGCGAGGACGGGAGCGGCCTGCGCCAGGTGTTCGCCGGCCTCAACCCGGAACGGATCACCGCAGCCTGCATCAGCAACGGCATCGCCCGCTACGCGCTGGACAAGGCTGCGCGCTACGCGCGGGACCGCCGGGTGTGGTCGGTGCCGATCGGCGCCCACCAGGGCGTCGCGCACCCCCTGGCCGAGGCGTACGTCGGCACGCAGCTCGCCCGCCTCATGACGTACCGCGCGGCCGAGCTGTTCGACGCGGGCGCGGACGCCGCGGAAGCGGCCAACATCGCGAAGTTCGCGGCGGCCGACTCGTCACTGCGCACGCTGGACCAGGCGATGCAGACGCACGGCGGCAACGGGATGTCGCTGGAGTACGGCCTGGCCGACCTCTGGTTCGTGGCCAGGATGCTCAAGACGGCCCCGGTCAGCCGCGAGATGGTGCTCAACTTCGTCGCGCAACGCAGCCTCGGCCTGCCCGCGTCGTACTAAGGGGTGATCAGCTCCGCCGCCCGCTGCGCGAGCTTGAACTTCTGCACCTTCCCGGTCGGCGTCGTGGGCAGCTCCTCCGCCGTCGTCAGCAGGACGTGCTTGGGGACCTTGAACCGGGCCAGCTTGTCCCGGCAGACGGCCAGCAGCGCCTCGGGGTCGAGCGCGGCCCCCGGCTCCGGCACGACCCAGGCGCAGCCGGCCTCGCCCCACCGCTCGTCGGGCACGCCGACGGCGTAGACCTGGCTGACGCCGGGCAGCCCGGTCAGCAGCTCCTCGATCTCCTTGGGCATCACCAGCTCGCCGCCGCTCTTGTACAGCTCCTTGCTGCGGCCGGTGACCTGCAGGTACCCGTTCGCGTCGACCCGGCCGAGGTCGCCGGAGTGGACCCAGCCGTCCCGCAGCGTCGCGGCCGTCTCGGCGGGCTTGTCCCAGAAGCCGAGCATGTGCGTCGGCCCGGTGGAGACCAGCTCGCCCTCCGCGCCGTCCGGAAGGGCGTCACCGGTCATCGGGTCGGCGGTGCGGTACCGGCAGAGGTCGCCACCCCGGTCCGGCATCCCGGCCACGCCCGCCAGCTTCACCCGCCCGACGGTCGTGGAGTGCCGCGCAAGCGGGTCCTCCGGCAGCGACAGGGTCATCGCGCCGCCGCACTCGGTCATGCCGTACCCGGTGGTGATCTCGGTGATGCCCAGCTCGTCCCGGGCCTTCTCCCACACCCACACCGGGGCCGGCGCCGCCCCGCAGAGCACGGCGAAGACGGACGAGAGGTCGCGGCGGTGCCGGTCGGGATGTTCGAGGAGCGCGACCATCATCGTCGGCACGCAGAGGATCTCGGTGGCGCGGTGCCGCTCGATGCCGGCGAAGTAGTCCGCGGGCGCGAACGCGGTGCGCGGCACGATCGCCCCGCCGACGAACATCGCCGCGAGCAGGCCCTCGACGTAGCCGAACATGTGGTAGCAGGGCAGCGAGAACAGGATCCGCCGCCCGTCCTCGAACGCGCGGGTGAGCGCGGAGGCGTACCCGGTGCGCTGGACCGCGTCGTGGGTGACCATGACGCCCTTGGGCGAGCCGGTCGTGCCCGACGTGTAGAGGATGTCGCCGAGGTCCGACGGGTCGGCCCCCTGCCCGTCCGCGGCGCCGGGATGCGCGTCGCCCATGGCCGTCAGGTCGTCGACGGTGGGGACGCCGTCCCGGGCCCGGCCGTCGGTCGGCAGCTGGACGACGGCGCGCAGGTCGGGCAGCTGCGCGGGCCGCCCGGCGGCCCAGCCCGGCGCGATCTCGTCCAGCATCGCCGGGTAGTCGAGGCCGGCGAAGCCGGTCATGGTGACCAGGACGTCGCACCGGGACTGCCGCAGCACGTAGCCGAGCTCGCCGGTGCGGTAGAGGTAGTTGAACGGGATCGCCACCGCGCCCGCGCGGGCGATCGCGAACTTCAGCGGCGCGAACTCCAGGTAGTTCGCCATCAGCAGGCCGACCCGGTCGCCGCGGCGGACCCCGAGCGCGGCGAGCCCGTCGGCGAGCCGCCGCGACCACTCGGCGGTCTCGGCGTAGTCCAGCGACCGCTCGTCGGTGATGACGAAGGGCCGGTCGGGGAACTCGGCCGCGACCCGGTCGAGGAACCCGTCCAGGGTCGAGGGGAGCCAGCGCGGGTGCCGGGCCTCGAGCGCGGCCCGCCGCTGCCCGATCGCGTCGCTCATCGCGGCCTCCTCAGGATTTAATCGCCAGTAGATTAGTGACGCCGGGCGCGACTCGGCAACCGACGATCGGATAATCTACTATTGATTAAACTCTGGACGGAGGGGCGCCCGTGACCGCACACACCGTCGACGCGCTCGTCGTGGGCGCGGGCGCCGGCGGGCTGTTCGCCGCCGCCCGCCTGGCCCACGCCGGGTACCGGACCCTGGTGGTCGAGCGGCTCGCCAAGGTCGGCGGCCGGGCGTCCACGACCGGGATCGACGGGTTCGCGGTCAACGACGGCGCCATCGTCATCGAGGTCGGCGGGCTGACCGAGGAGACGTTCGCCGAGGTCGGGGCGGAGTTCGACGTGCGCGTGCCGCGGGTCCCGGTGCTCTACCGGGTCGGGGGGAAGGACCTCGACGTCACCCGCGGCGGCTGGGGACTGCTGCTGTCCCGGCTGACCCGGCAGGGCGCCAAGCTGCTGAACGGCATCGGCGCCGCCCGCTCCGACGACGACGCGCTGCCCGGCGACGAGCTCTCCACCGCGGACTGGGTCGCGCGGTACACGCGCAGCGAGGCCGTCCAGGGCGTGTTCCGGAACATGTGCGCGTCGGTGTTCGCGGTCGGCTCCGAGGAGCTGCCTGCCCGGGTGTTCCTCACCTACTTCACCCGCCGGTCGGCGTTCAAGCGGTTCGGGTTCTGCCCGGACGGGACCATCGGCGTCTGGGAGTCCCTGGCCGCCACCGTCACCGCGCGCGGCGGGGCGGTCTGGCTGTCGTCGGAGGTCGAGCGCCTGCACGTCACGGACGGGCGGGTCGTCGGGGCGACGGTGCTGCGCGACGGCGAGCGCGTCGAGGTCGCGTGCGGCGTCGCCGTCAGCGACGTCGGGCCCGCGGCGACCGTCGGGCTGGTCGGCGAGCAGAACCTGCCAGCGGCCTACCGCGAGGAGGTCCGCGCCAAGGACCGCCCGTGCGCGATGCTGGCCGTGAACTTCGCGAGCCGGGAGCGCCTGCTCGACATCCCCGGCATGCTGCTGTTCTCCCGGACCGCCCGCCTCTGCTACGTCGCCCACTTCACCGACACCTGCCCGGAGATGGCACCCCCGGGCTGGCACCTCTACGTCGGCGCCTCGGTGCCGAAGCCCTCGGTGGGCGACTTCGACGCCGACGCCGAGCTCGCCCTGCTGCTGGCGGACCTGCGCACGGAGATACCGGGCTTCGACGGAGCCCGCATCCTCTCGACGGCCGTGCTGCGGAACGGTTGGCCGCCCCAGCGGGCGGTGGCGGGCCACGACCTGCCGCCCGCGACGCCGGTCCCGAACCTGTGGAACGTCGGGGACGGGGTCAAGGAGTACGCGAACGGCGGCACGACGGCCTGCGCGGAGACCGCGAAGCTGGTCGTCGAGCGGATCCGGGCCGCCTACCCGCTCGGTGCGGCCGTGTGACGCGCCCCGGCGCCGTCGTCGGGGTGCTCGCGGAGGCCGGGGTTGCCGCGCGACACCGTCGTCCCGGTGCCCGCACCGCCGTCCCGGCGCCGGTGCGGACCCCACCACGGCAGTGCGGTCCCCGTTATCGGCGCCGCCGCGCCGCCGTGCCGGTGCGCCGTGCTCGCGACGCGCCGGCCGGGCCGGGCGCTGCGACTCCCCCGGGTCACGGCGGCGGCGCCCGGCACGGTGCCGGCGTTGCCGCGCCACACCGTCGTCACGGTGCCCGCACCGCCGTCCCGGCGCCGGTGCGGACCCCACCACGGCAGTGCGGTCCCCGTTATCGGCGCCGCCACGCCGGTGTGCCGTGCTCGCGACGCGCCGGCCGGTCGGCGCTCCGCCTCACCCGGGTCACGGCGGCGGCGCCCGGCACGGTGCCGGGGTTGCCCGCGCCACACCGTCGTCACGGTGCCCGCACCGCCGTCCCGGCGCCGGTGCGGACCCCGCCACGGCAGTGCGGTCCCGTTATCGGGCGCCGTCGTGCCGCGGTGCCGGTGCGCCGCGCGCGTCGCGCCGGCGGGTCGGGCGCTGCGCCTCCCCCGGGTCACGGCGGCGGGGCCCGTCACCGTGCCGGCGTTGCCGCGCCACACCGTCGTCCCGGTGCCCGCACCGCCGTCCCGGCGCCGGTGCGGACCCCACCACGGCAGTGCGGTCCCCGTTATCGGCGCCGCCACGCCGGTGCGCCGTGCCCGCGTCGCGCCGGCGGGTGGGGCGCTGCGCCTCCTCCGGGTCGCGGCGGCGGCGCCCGGCGTGGTGCCGACGCCGCCGGCGCCACCGCACGGCCCGGCCGGCTGCCTCCGCAGTCGACCCCACGACCCGCTCGTGCCGAGGGCATCACGCACGCGCCGGCCACTGGGATTTGAATATCCTTTCGGCGTGCCGCGCAGGACGACGAGCCCCGACGCCGCGGCGGAGACCGTCGAGACCAAGTCGGCGAGGACCCGCGCCCGGCTCCTCGACGCGACGGCGAAGGTACTGGCGCGCAAGGGGTTCACGGCCACCCGGCTGTCCGACATCGCCGAGGAGGCGCACGTCCAGGCCCCGGCGATCTACTACTACTACCCCTCGCGCGAACACCTGATCGAGGCCGTGCTCGCCGCGGGTGCCGAGGCGATGCACGACTTCCTCGTCACGCGGCTCGCCGAGCTGCCGGCCGACGCGTCGCCCTCGGTCCGCATCGCCGCCGCCGTCGACGCCCACCTGCGCCACGAGCTCGAGCTCTCCGACTACGCGCGGGCCGTCATCCGCAACGCCAACCAGATGCCAGAGCAGTTCAGCCGCCGCGCCCTCGACAAGATCAGCGAGTACAACGACGTCTGGCGGGGGCTGGTGGCCGACCTGGACGCGGCGGGGCTCCTGCGGGCCGACGTCGACCCGTCCGTCGGCCGGATGCTCGTGCTGGGCGCGCTGAACTGGTCGGCCGAGTGGTACGACCCGGACCGGGGACCGATCGACGACCTGATCGCGGTCGCCCAGTCGATGGTGCTGCACGCGCTCCGGCCCTGAGCGGGTGCTGCGCGCTGCCGCCCTGAGCGGGTGCTGCACGCGCCGCCGCCCTGAGCGCCGCGGGGCCGCCTGCCCGACCGCCGGCAGCGGTCGTCCCGGCACTCGACCGACACCGCCTCTTGACGCGCTGACCTGCCGCAGTCACCCTTACTCCGTCAATTGGAACATTAGTTCCATAATATGAAACTCGCTCAAAGGTGTCCGCCATGCACCTGCTGTTCGCCGACCCGGTCGCCGACACGACCATCGCCGAGCTCGAGCGGCGGGGTCATCGCTGCTCCGTCGGGCCGGCCCTGTCCACCGCGGACCTGCCGGCCCGGATCGCCGGCGTCGACGGGCTCGTGGTCCGCAGCACCGCCGTCGACCGCGCCGTCTTCGAGGCCGCCGACCGGCTCGCGCTGGTGATCCGGGCCGGTGCCGGCACCAACACGATCGACATCGACGTCGCCGCCCGGACCGGCGTGCTGGTCTGCAACGTGCCCGGCCGCAACGCGGTCGCGGTCGCGGAGCTCACGCTCGGGCTGATACTCGCGCTCGACCGCCGGATCGCCGACAACGCCGCCGACGCGCGGCGGGGGCGCTGGGCGAAGGCGACGTACGCCAAGGCCGCCGGGCTGCTCGGCAGCACCCTCGGGATCGTCGGCATGGGCGCGGTCGGCCTCGCGGTCGCCGAGCGGGCGGCCGCCTTCGGGATGCGCATCGCCTGCCTGGAACGCGTCGGCCGCAGCCGCGCGACCCGCGACCGGCTGGCCGAGCTCGGGGTGGCCCAGCACGGCTCGCTCGCGGAGCTGCTCGCCGCGTCCGACGTCGTCAGCCTGCACGTGCCGGCGTCCGCCGGGACGAGGAACCTCGTCGACGCCGGCTTCCTGGCCGCGATGCGGCCCGGCGCGCTGCTGGTGAACACCTCGCGCGGCGACGTGGTCGACGAGGCGGCGCTGCTGGCGGCGCTCGACGCCGGCCACGTCCGGGCCGGCCTCGACGTGTTCGCCGACGAGCCGGGCTCTGGCAGCGCGGCGTGGGACTCCCCGCTCGCGCGGCATCCCGCGGTGGTGGCCACCCACCACATCGGCGCCTCCACCGCGCAGGCCCAGGCGGCGGTCGCCGCCGGAGTGGTGGAGATCGTCGACGCGTTCGTCGCCGGCGAGGCCGCGCAACTGCGTCAACCTCGCGCCGCGCGACCTCGGCAGCGCCACGCTCACCGTCCGGCACCTCGACCAGGTCGGCGTGCTGGCCACGGTGCTGGAGGTCCTGCGCAAGGCCGGGCTCAACGTCGAGCACATGCAGAACCGGGTCCTCGCAGGCGGCGTGGCGGCCGTCGCCACCCTCGACGTCGCCGGCACCCCGCCCGACGGCCTGCTGGCCGGCCTCGAGGCGGTCCCCGAGGTGCTGGGCTGCTCGCTCGTCGCCCACGACGCCGCGCCGGCGGACCCGGCATGACCCGCGGGGGCACCGTCGTCACGCACGCCGCGCCGGCGCCGGCCCGCGGGGTGCAGGTCGTGCGCCCCTTCGCCGGCTGGCTCGTCCGCGCCGAGGCGGCCGCCGACGAGGTCGGCCCCATGGCCGAGACCGCACTGGCGGCGCGGTGGGCGCCCCGCCCGGTCCGCGCCGGCGCCTACGAGCCGCTGCCGCCGTCCCTCTACGTCTACCGGCAGCGCACGCCGCACGGCGAGCACAGCGGCATCGTCTGCGACATCGCGCACGAGGCGTTCCTCGACGGGCGGGCGCGCGGGCACGAGTCGGTGCACCCGGGCCGGGTCGACGGCCTGGCACAGCACCTCGCGAGCGGCTCGCCGCGCGTCGAGCTGGTGAGCACCCTGCACCGGTCGGGGCCGGTGGCCCTCGCGACGCTGGCGCGGGCGCCCGACCTGCCGCCGACGCGCGACGTGACCGGGCCCGACGGCGCGCGCCACACGGTCTGGCGGCTCCCGGAGGGTCCACAGACCGACGCGCTGTGCCGGGAGCTGGGCGCCGTCACCCACTACATCGCCGACGGGCACCACCGGGTGGCGGCCGGCCTGCAGGTGTGGGGCGCAGGCGGGGGCCACCCCGGCCGCGGGGTGGCGTGCGTGGCCTACCCGCTCGACGGCCTGCGCCTCGCGGCGTTCGGCCGACGCGTCGCGGGTCCGGTCGACGCCGCCGCGGTGCTGGGCCTGCTGGACGAGGGCTTCGACGTCCACCCGGTCGCCGGCGCGCCGGAGGCGCCGGCGTCGGGCATCGCGGTCCACCTCGACCGCCGCTGGTACGTCGCGCGCCATCGCGGTGAACGGCCGCCCGGCTCGGCGGGCCTGGACGTCTCGCTGCTGCACGCCCGCGTGCTCGACCGGTTGCCGGCGGGCACGGCGGCGGAGCCGACACGCGACCCGGTCGAGGCGCTCGTCGCGGCGTGCGCGGCCGACGGCGGGGCCCTGTTCGTCCCGCCGGCGCCCGAGCTCGGGACGATCACCGCGATCGCCGACGCCGGCGAGGTCGTCCCGGCCAAGAGCACGTTCTTCTCCCCCAAGCCCGGCTCGGGCCTGTTCCTGCGCGGTCCCGCGGCGTGACGCGGAGGCGCGCCGACCCGGGTGGGGGAGGCGCGTCGGCCCGGGTGGGGGCGGCGGCCGCCCTACGATGAGCCCGTGATCGGCCGGGACGCAGGGGCGGGGGGCCGATGCTCGCCCTGGTCGTGATCATGCTGCTGCTGCTCGGGTGGGCGCTGGTCGCCGGGCGGCTCGCCCGGTTCAGCGTCACCGCGCCGCTGGCCATGCTCGTCGCAGGCGTCGTGCTCACCGCCGGGCCGGACCCGGTCTTCGTCTTCGACGTGCCGTTCGACGAGGCGGAGCACGTCGTCGAGGTGATCCTCGCGATCCTGCTGTTCACCGACGCCATCGAGGTGCCGGGCGGCGTCCTCGGGCGGGAGCCGCGCCTGACGCTGCGGCTGCTGCTGATCGCGCTGCCGCTCTCGCTGGTCGCCGCCTGGCTCTGCGGCGTCCTGTTGCTGGGCACGCGGGACCTGTGGCTCCTCGCGGTGCTCGCCACGGTCGTCATGCCCGTCGACCTCGCGCCGGCGCTCGCGTTCGTGCGGGACCGGCGCGTCCCGGAGCGGCTGCGGCAGACCCTCAACGCCGAGAGCGGGCTCAACGACGGCCTCGTCGCCCCGGTGTTCCTGTTCTGCCTCGCCGCCGCCACCGCGGCCCAGCACGAGGAGCTCGTGCACGCCGCGGCCGACGCCCTCCCGTCGCTGGGCATCGCGCTGGCCGTCGGCGCCGTCGTCGGCGCGCTGGCCGCGCGCGTCCTGCGGCGCTCGTCGAAGGCGGGCTGGACGCAGCCGTCGGCGCTGCGCCTTGGCGTGCTCACGATCCCGCTGCTGGCCTACGGCGGGGCCGCCGCGCTGCACGGCAACGGGTTCGTCGCCGCCTTCGTCGCGGGTGTCCTGTTCGAGCCGCAGGCGCAACGCCTGCCCGGCGACGCGCTGCACCTCGTCGAGGACGTCGGCGGGATGCTGTCGCTCGGGCTGTGGTTCATCTTCGGCGCCGTCGTCAACCAGACCGTCGCCGAGGGCCTGGTCACCTGGCAGGTCGTCGTGTTCGCGCTGCTCGCGCTGACCCTCGTCCGGATGCTGCCGGTGGGCGTGTCGCTGCTCGGGACCGACCTCGCCCCGCGGGACCGGCTGCTGCTGGGCTGGGTCGGGCCCCGTGGCATCGCCTCGCTGGTGTTCGCGCTGCTCGCGTTCCTCGGCCTGCCCGGGCCCGACGGCCGGTTCGTCGTCGCGGTCACCGTCGTGACGGTGGTCGCGAGCATCGTCCTGCACGGCCTGTCGACGGGGGTGGTCACCGCCTGGTACGGCCGGCCGGACGCGGAGCAGGCCGCGGCGTGACCGCGCCGGTCGCCCGCACTGCCGACGACCTGCCCCCGACCTACCCTGCGAGTCGGGCGGTGGCGCGGCCGCCCGCGGACGGCGTGAAGGAGGTGCTCGGGGTCGACCGGATCCCGTCCTCGACGGACTACCCGTACGTCTTCGCCCCCGACACGCAGCGGGCGTTCCTGGCCGGGTCCGGAATCGGCGCGGAGGACCAGGACAAGATCGCGGGCGGGAACTGGGAGCGGCTGACCGGCGCGAGAGCCGGCTGAGCACCCCCGGCGGCGGCCCTACGCGGAACCGCGCTCCCTCGCCAGGTCCTCCAGGCCGTACCGCTCGACGAGCGCCGCGTCGGCCAGGTCGATCTGCCGGTGCCCTTCCCGGACCAACCGCTCGTTGACGGCGTCCAGGTGCGCGCGGACGGTCTCCTTCTCCGCGTCGGTCGTCACGCCGCGATGCGGGCGTCCGGCGTGCTCCACCAGGCTGTAGTCGACCCGTTCCGCCCGCGACCGCGTGCGCGCCCGCTCGGGCTCCGGCTTCACCTCGCGCACACCGGTGGCGATGAGCGTCGCCATGTCGTCGTCGCCGCGGGCGAGCGCGTCGAAGTCCTCGCGCTGGAGCGCGACCTTGCGCGGTTCCCGGCCGTCCTCGTAGACCGTCAGCAGGACGAGGTCGATCTCGACCTCCTCGACGCCCTTCAGCTCCTCCGGCAGGCAGTCCAGCGTCACCCGGCTGCCGGGCGGGAGCTCGGAATGGCGCTCGACGACCACGCGGGCGTACGGCGCTCCGGGCTCGATCATCGTGTTGGTGAGGTCGCTGAACTTGATGAGGCGCTCGGCCACGGCTTTCCTCCGGTCGCTGGGGCCGAAGCATCCTAACGGCGGCCGGGTGCAGGGCGTCTCGGGCCGCTCCGCCGAGCGGGCTCACCCGGCGGTGACCGGACCTGCCGATGCATACCGACAGAACCGGGCCGGACCTGTACGCTCCGGAGCAGTTGCTCCAGAACCCCGGCGACGCGTGCGGTGACAGGGTCCCCGCGCCGCCACCCGAAGGGGGTCCGGATGCCCACGCCCGTCGAGGACCGAGGCGACTGGCGTCGCAGCGCGGCGTGTCGTCCGGTGGCTCCCCGGCGCCTCGAGCGATGACCTACCACCTCCCGCGGCCGGCACTGGTGCTGGGCGTCGCGGGCGCAGCCGCCGGGATCCCGCTGGCGATGGTCGGAGTGGTGGCGGCGCCCGCCGCGGCGGTGGCCGCAGCCATGGTCGGCGGGTTGGTGGCAGCGGGCATCGCCATGCGCCTCGGCGACCGGCCCGGTAGCGACATCCCGGCGCGCAGGCGGGCCATGGCCAGGGCGGGTGGAACGGCCGGCGGGCTGTGGCTCGCCGGCACCGGCGTGGTGGTGCTGCTCGGTGCGTCCACCGCGTCGGTGCTGGTCGCGCTCCTCGTCGTCGGGGTACCGGCGGCCGTCCTCGGCTGGCGGAGCGTCCGGCCGGTCGAGCTCGCCGCCGCCGCTGCGCCGGTCACCGTCCAGGTGCGGGCGCCGGCGCCGGCACCGGCCACGCTCTCCACGGCCGAGCTGTGCCTCGCGTGGCGGCGCAGCTACCTCGACCTGGGCGAGCTGCCGGCCGGGCCGGCCCGCGACGAGCTGGTGACGCACCGGCAGTCGATGCTCGACGAGCTCGAACGGCGCGACCCCGCCGGGTTCCGTCGCTGGCTGGAAGCCGGTGCCCGCGCCGGCGGTGACCCCGGCCGGTACCTGGCCACCGGTCCCGGTGCCTGACGGCACGGTGACCCGGGCATTGCTGGCCATGGGCCATGAGGGCCGGGACGACGACCGCATGCTGGCCGAGCGGATCTGCCGGGCCTTCATCGGCGAGCTCGACATCGACGGGGCCGCGATCTCCCTGCACACCGCGGGCAACCTGCGCGAGACCCTCTACGCCAGCGACGTCACCGCCGACCTGCTCGAGGAGCTGCAGTTCACCCTCGGCGAGGGCGCCTGCATGGACGCCGCCCACACGGGCCACCCCGTCCTCGTACCCGACATGGGCGACATCGCCGGGTCGACCCGCTGGCCGGTCTACGCGCAGGCGGTGGTCGAACGGGCCGGGATCGGGGCCGTGTTCGCCCTGCCCCTGCAGTGGGCCACGATCAACCTCGGGGTTCTCGACCTGTACCGCAAGGCCGCAGGCTCGCTGCCGGCCGCGCAGCTACGCGACGCGACGGGCGCGGCGGACATCGCCGCACTGATGCTGCTCGGGCTGCGCACCAACCCCGACGAGGACCAGGTATGGGACCGGTCATGGGGCAACCGCGTGGAGATCCACCAGGCAACCGGCATGGTCCTCGCCCAACTGAACCTCAGCGCCACCGACGCCTTCGCCCGACTACGGGCCTACGCTTTCGCTGAACACCGGCTCCTGGGCGACGTCGCCCGCGACGTGGTGGCCAGGCGTCTGCGATTCACCGATGACACCTGACCACCACGGGCGCCCCGCCAGTCTCCGGAGGATGCGAATGACCACCGCAGAACACAGCCGCGAGACGCTACTGATCACGGCATTCGTCGAACTCGCCGACACCCTCGTCGACGACTACGACGTCATCGCCCTGCTCGACCGCCTCGCCGGCCACTGCGTCGAACTGCTCACCGCCGACGCCGCAGGCATCCTGCTCGCCGACGCCCACCGCAACCTACGCGTGGTCGCCTCCACCAACGAACAGACCGCCTGGATGGAGCTCATGCAACTACAGGCCGACGAAGGCCCCTGCATCGAATGCTTCCGCACCGCCACCCCCGTCAGCGTCACCGACCTCTCCCGGACCACCCACCGATGGCCAGGACTGACCACCGCCCTCACCGCCGTCCACACCGAAGGCGAGCCCTACCGCTCCGTGCACGCACTCCCCCTACGCCTACGCGGCGAACCGATCGGCGCCCTCAACCTGTTCCACCACCAACCCGGACCCCTGCCCCCCGCCGACCTGGCCGTCGGACAAGCACTGGCCGACGTGGCCACCATCGGCATCCTCTCCGAACGCGCCATCAGCCGCGGCGAGGTACTCAACGAACAACTCCAGGCCGCCCTCAACAGCCGCGTCATCATCGAACAAGCCAAAGGCGTACTCGCCGAACGCGGCAACATCGACATGGACGCCGCCTTCGACCGGCTCCGCCGCTACTCCCGCGACCACAACCTCAAACTCAGCGACGTCGGCCGCCAGATCATCGAGGCCGACCTCGCCACCGCCGTACTCGCCCGCCAACCAGCCCGGAAAGCCCCGCGGCCACGACCGTGACCGCGCGCGGCGGCACCATCGCCGGCACGGCGCCCGCCGCACGGAGGCTCTCCGGGTCGGCGCCGCGGCCGGTGGACCGCGCGTGATTCAGCGGCCCTGGGCGTGCCCGAGGGCGAGGTATCCGGCGCCGAAGGCCAGTTCCCGGACCTGGAGGTCCGGGACGTATCGGGCCAGTTGTCGCCACGGCTGGTCGAAGCCGGTGAAGTCGGTGATGAACGGTGCGTGCAGCTGGGCGACCCAGGCCCGCAGCGGCCACATCCACGGGCCTGGCCGCTTGCCGCCGGCCGCGGCGACCGGCGCGCCGGGGAGCAGGTGGTCGAAGACGTTGTCCAGGGCGGCCGGGCACTGCATCAGGTCGTGGACCGCGCAGAACACGGCGGCGTCGGCGCTGGCCTCGATGGACGCGGTAGCGACCGGGGCGGCGATCAGAGTGACGTTGTCCCACCTGTGCTCGGCGACGCGGTCGGCGGCGACCCGCAGCATCTGTTCGGAGGCGTCGATCCCGATGACGGCCCCGGTCGGGCCGATCTTGTGTTGGAGCAGTGGCAGGCACAGCCCGGTGCCGCAACCCACGTCCAGGACGGTGTCGCCGCGCAGGAGGGGCAGCCGCTGGATGAGCAGCTCGCGCCACTGCCGGAAGGCGTCGGTGCGCCGGTCGTAGCGCCCGGCCTCGCTGTGGTAGGCCTCGCTGCGGTAGGTCGGGGACGTAGCGGCGGACCCCCGCCGATGTGCCGGACCCCGCGACGCGGACCCCGGTCGGGCGCCGGTCATCCGGCGCACCGACGTGGGGTGGCCGGGACAGGTCGTTCTCCGAGGTCACGGGCCGCGGTCGAGGTCGAGTGCGTGCTCTGGGGCTGTTGCGCGCGTCGTTCGTTGAGCCAGTCGCCGAGCACGGCGGCGAACCGGTCGGGTTGCTCGACGTGGGGCAGATGCCCACAGTCGGGGAACACCGACAGCCACCCGTCCGGCAGCAGGTTCACCGCGGTCCGGGCGTGGTGGGCGGGCAGGACGTAGTCGCAGCCGCCCCAGATGACCAGGGTCGGCGTGGTCAGGGTGGGGAGGTGGTCGAGCAGGATCTGGCGTTGCCCGGTCGGGCCGAACAGGGCACGGGCCATGGCGGTGGAGGCCTCGAGCTGGCCGGGGCGGCGCCCGAGGGCATGGTGCTCGGCGATGAACTCGGCCGGGACCCGCCATGGCTGGGCGAACAGCATCGCCGTCGACATGGTGGTGCGGCCCCAGCCACCGCCGGGCATGCGGCTGACCATGATCGCGAGCTCGCCGATGAAAGGCAGGGTGTCCAGGGCGAGCAGCGGGTGCACGTCGGGGCCGAGGCCCGCACTGTCGACCAGGGTCAACGTGTGGCTGCGCTGCGGGTCGGCAACCGCCACGCGGAGCGCGAGCGCCCCGCCCGCCGAGTGGCCGACCAGGTCCAGCGGCGAGTCGACGCCGAGGGCGTCGAGGAACGCGGTCACGAACCGGGCCTGGTCGGGGCCGGCCACGTCGTCGCCTGCGGCCAGGGCCGTTTCCCCGTGACCGGGCAGGCTCAGCGCGAGCACCCGGTGGGTGCGGGCGAGTGCGGGGATGACCCAGCGCCAGCTGGTGGCGCTCTGCTCGTGCCCGTGCAGCAGCAACAGCGGCGGGCCGCTGCCCGCCTCCAGGTACTGGCTGTGCATCCCGCCCACGGTGACCCGACGGTCGTGGACGACGAGCCCGCCCGGGTACTGGCGATGGGAACCGCCGGGGTGCGGCGGGGCGGATGACACCGTAGTGAGAACCGACATGAAACCTCCTGGTGCGCGGGGTCGTGCTGGTGCGTCACCAGGGGCCGGGGTAACACCTAACATGGTGCACCGGCCGGCTGCCCTCGACTGCCGGGCATCCGACCGGGCTGATCCGGCTCTGCTACCGGTTATCGCCGGTCGCGCTCGACCCGATCGGGTGTCGGCGCCGCGGTGCGTGCCCCGGAGAAGGCGAGCTCACCGCTGCGGCGGTCGCCGACCTTGACGTCCGTGATGTCCTTGGCGGCCAGGTCGGCGTCAGCGATCATGCTGGCGAACGCGTCCTGTTGGACCTTCACCATCGTTTGCGCCAGCTCTGACCAGGACCTGAAGACCTGCTTCCAGGCATCGAGCACGGGCGTGATGGCGTCGAAGCCCGCGGAGAGCGTAGGCGCCTGCTCGCGCCGTGAACGCTGCTCGGAGTCCCCGCCGACCTCGCGGCGGTCCTGGTTCTCGCGGCGGTCGAGGTTCTCGCGGGAGTCGTCGCGACCGCTGTCCTGCCCTTCCCGCGCTGTGGTCGGGTTCTCGCGGCGTGCGGTGGTGTCGTCCCGCAGGCCGTCCTCGCTCCGCTTGTCCGGCTGGTCGAACGAGCCGGAGCCGTTGTCGGCCGGCGGCGTCGTGGCCGTGTCGAGTCGGGTTGCCGCCGAGGGCTGGTTGGTGGTGCGCGCCATAGCGCTCCTTCATGGTGAAGATCGATGCTCGGCACACTGCCGAGGCGGTCTCGCGTCGCGGATCAGGAGATCCACTTTGCGATACGATGTGATATGTTAGCTGTATACAGACAGAATAGCAATACAATGTATATTTGAGTAGCCTCTGCCGAGGAGGAGACGATGTCCAGCGACACCACCCAGGCCCGGCCGCCCACCGCGCCACCACCGGCGGGGCGCACCGCGGCGCTGACCCGTGAGCAGGTTCTGGTCGCCGCGCTGCAGATCATCGATCAGGACGGTGTCGAGGCACTGACGATGCGCAGACTCGGGCAGGCCCTCGGCCGCAACCCGATGGGGATCTACCGCCACGCCGCTGACAAGGACGCCCTGCTCGACGGCGTCGTCGAACACGTGCTGTCCGAACTGGTCGTCTCCGGCCGGCCCGGCGGCGACGACGAGTGGCGGCGACACCGAGGGCGGCGACACCGATGTGGATTGGGAGACCGCGCTGCGCCGCACCGCGCACGCGTTCCGCCGGATCGCACTGGCCCACCCCCACGCCGTGCCGCTCCTGGTGACCCGTTCGGTCACCGGCCCGCTCGCCCTGCGGCCACTGGGCACGCTGCGGCCCCTGGAGGAGCTGCTCGAGACCCTGATCGGCGCCGGGTTCGACCCCCATGGCGCGCTGCACGCCACCCGCCTGTTCACCGGCGTCCTCTACGGCCACATCCAGGACGAACTGCAGCAACAGGTCCACGATCCCGACGAGACCGACGACCTGCTCCGCCTGGGGCTGCATCGCCTCCCCATCACCCAGTTCCCCCGCCTGCGCTCC
This sequence comes from uncultured Actinomycetota bacterium, assembly GCA_963728105.1. Taxonomy (GTDB): domain Bacteria; phylum Actinomycetota; class Actinomycetes; order Mycobacteriales; family Pseudonocardiaceae; genus Pseudonocardia. The sequence goes on from CAVSJZ010000033.1 coordinate 51,927, forward strand.
CTGGCCAGCGTCCTGGCCACCTACGACGGGGCCGCCGAGCTCGACGAAGGTCTCGACATCGTCATCGCCGGACTGCGCAGCCAACTCCTCAACTGAACACGGACCCGGCGGGTCCGGGCGCGGGCGCCCGGCAGTGACCGCCGCACGTGCTCCGCCCTCCGGAGTCCGGTCGTGCGACGCTGCAGCTCCGCCGAGCGACCAGGCCACACGCGCGCCAGGAGAACCCATGACCACGATCCACCCGGACGTCCACGCCGAGCATCCCGTCGTGGCCAAGCTGCGCGAGCGGCGCGCCGCCGATGTCCAGCTCCGCATCGCGGATGCCATCACCAAGTTCGCCGGCTCGATGGCGTTCGTCTACCTGCACGTGGCCGTGTTCGCAGTCTGGATGCTGTTCGTCGAACGCAGCCCGTGGCCCACCCTCACCCTCGTCGTCTCCCTGGAGGCGATCTTCCTCTCCACCTTCGTGATGATCGGCCAGAACCGAGCGGCGGCCTTCCAGCAGGCCAAGGCCGATCACGACTTCGTCGAGCAGGAGACCGAGCTGAAGACCAACACCCAGATCACCCGAGAGATCCACGCCCTCACCGCCGAGCTCCACCGCCGGCTGCTCACGGCGACGTGATCCGCGGCCGGGCGTGCGCCGGCGACGGCCGTGTCGGGCCCGTCAGTCCCGGGTCCGCGGCCGGTCGCCGGTAGCGGCTCGCGCCGTGTCCCCTCCGGGCCCCTCCCGCACTCGGATGTCGGCCATCCGGACGGCCACCGCAGCCCGCTGGGACGCGGTCGTCGCCGTGCGTTCGGCCAGCAGAGCGGCCGACCGGTCGGCATCGATGTCGCCCGTCGAGCGGGGCAGACCCCAGCTGTCGGACGACATCCCGCCTCCTCCGGTCATCACCATCTTCCTGGGCGATACCGATGTCATCGTCCTCTCCGACGGCACCGGCAGCTACCGCCAGACGTGCGCCACCCGGCTTCGGACGTGGACGGGCCGGGACGGGCCGCGCCGGGTACACCGCAGGCCGCAGCACCTGTCCGTCACTGGTCCGACAGCGTAGGCTCGGGGACGTTCTTCCGGGCCCCAGACCCAGGCCGCCGTGAGTGGACGCATCGGAGATGCGGTAGTGGCCAATCTGGATCCGGCAGTGTTCGACGTGATCATCGAGATTCCCCGGGGCAGTCGCAACAAGTACGAGGTCGACCACGCCAGCGGCCGGATAAGGCTCGACCGCACCCTGTTCACCGCTACCCAGTACCCCGGTGACTACGGCTTCGTCGAGAACACCCTGGGCGCGGACGGCGACCCGCTCGACGCCCTGCTCGTCACCGTCGGGGAGCCGCTGTTCCCCGGGGTGCTCGTGCTGTGCCGCACGATCGGCATGTTCCGCATGCGCGACGAGGCGGGCGGCGACGACAAGCTGATCTGCGTTCCCGCCCACGATCCCCGGCTGGAGCACCTCCGCGACCTCCACCACCTTCCCGAGTTCCATCGGCTCGAGATCCAGCACTTCTTCGAGATCTACAAGGAGCTCGAGCCGGGCAAGAGCGTCGAGGGAGCCGCGTGGGCGGGGCGCGCCGCGGCCGAGGCCGAGATCGAGGCGTCCCGGCGACGGCTGAAGGAGGCGGACGGATGAGCCGCCGTGCGGCGGCCCGGCTCAGACCGCGCGGCGGTGGACATGGCACCACCGCAGACGGGAGCCCGGCGCGATACCGACGGCGACCGGGTGGTCGGTCTCCTCGTAGTGGGCTCTGGCGTGCTGGTTCGGGGAGTCGTCTGAGCAGGCGACCCAGCCGCAGGTCACGCACATCCACAGCGCGGCCCACCGGTGTCCGCGTTCCCGACAGCCTGCACACGATGTGGCGGACGGCTCGACATGGACGCGGACGGCTCCGTGAGCGCACGGGCGCGCGCCTCCGGTGCGATCGCGGTGGGGCCGCTCGGGTGGCATCAAACGTCCTCTCGGTGGGGGACCGTGCCCGTGTGGTGGCGTCCAGCGAACCCCCGCCGGGCGCCGGATGAAATGAGCAACACGGGCTAGGTTCATCTCGCCGGATGATGAGCGACGGCCGCCCGACGGCGGTCGCCGCGGGCACCGGAGGCCATGACGGGCGGCGGTGGCGTGACTCCACGGCGACGGTGATCGGAGGATGCGCAACATGGAGCTTCGGCAGCTGCACTACTTCGTCACCCTCGCCGAGGAGCTGCATTTCGGTCGGGCCGCCGCCCGCGAGCACATCGTCCAGTCCGCGCTGAGCCAGCGGTTGCAACGTCTGGAGCGCGAGCTCGGGGTGACCTTGATGGACCGCACGACCCACCACGTGCGGCTGACCGCGGCCGGCGCCGTCTTCCTGGTCGACGCGAGGCAGATCCTCGCCCACGTCGAACGGGCCGCGGTGGCGGCACAGCGCGCCTCCCACTCCCGGCCGAGCCTGCGGGTGGGAGTCGTCGACGCCAGCTACGACTCGATGTCGCTGATCCTGCACGAGGTCCAGGGCCGGTACCCCGACCTGGAGATCCACCAGGTCGAGGTCGGGGTTCCCGAACAGTTCCAAAGGCTGGTCGACGGGCGGCTCGACGTCGGCATCGGACGGGCCTCGTTGGCCCCGCAGGCGGTGGCCTCCGAGCTGTTCCGGCTCGACCAGCTCGGTGTACTCGTCGCCGAGGGCCACGCCCTCGCCGCACTGCCCGACGTCCCGGTGGCCACGCTGGCCGCCGAGCCCATGCTGCTGTCGGAGGAGGACCGGGCACCGGAGTTCAACCAGTTCGTGATCGAGCTCTGCCGCTCGGTGGGCTTCATCCCGACCTTGTACCGGGGAACCGTCGACAGCATCCTCGCCTCCGTCGACCTCGTCGCGGAGCAGCGCTGCGTGATGTGCGCGCCCGCGTCGTGCCTGCCCGCTCCCTCGGGGATCGTGTGGCGGCCACTGGTGGCTCCCGTCTCGCGCTATCCCTGGTCGGTGCTGTGGCGCGCAGGCGACTCCTCGGAGCATGTGAGCGTCCTCGTCGACACCGCCCGCACGCTGTCGGTGCAGCTGGGCTGGCTGGAGCCGGCGACCACGGGCTGAACGGCCCCGTCCGGGGCGGGTTATCGGGATACGTGATGGGTCGTGCTCTCATCCGCCGTTTCCCTCCGCCGGCAGGCGAGGTCTCCTTGACGGACGGCAGCCCTTCGAGACAGCACCGGGGTCGCCGGCAAGGAGCGGCCGTCGACGCGATCCGGCCGGTCTGAGCTCGACCATCGCCGAGAACCGAGGAACTCACCCATGGACCTGCTTTCCGGAGCGGACCTGCAGTTCACGATCGGGGAGGCGCTGGGCACCGACTACTTCGGGCTGCGCGAGCCGTTCACCCCGCAGCAGGAGGACTACCTGACCCGCACCCGCGGCTTCGTCGACACCGAGGTACTGCCGGTGATCAACGGGTACTGGGAGCGGGCCGAGTTCCCCTTCGACCTGATCGAGAAGATGTCCGGGCTCGGCATCGTCGGCGACGGGATCGAGGGCTATGGCTGCCCGCCGATGGATCCGATGTCGGCCGGGCTGATCAACATGGAGATGCACCGGGGGGACGGCAGCCTGGGCACCTTCATCGCCGTCCAGGCCGGCCTGGCGATGCAGTCGATCGCGAAATGCGGGTCCGAGGAGCAGAAGCAGCGGTGGCTGCCGCCGATGGCCCGGCTGGACAAACTCGGCGCCTTCGCGCTGACCGAGCCGGAACACGGGTCGGACTCGGTCGCCCTGGAAACGTCGGCCCGCCCCGACGGGGAGTCCTACGTGATCAACGGCGACAAGAAGTGGATCGGCAACGGCAGCATCGCCGACGTGGTGGTCGTCTGGGCCCGGGACACCTCGGACGACGCGGTGAAGGGATTCCTCGTGGAGAAGGGCACCCCCGGCTTCCACGCCACCGTCATGACAGGCAAGGCGTCGCTGCGCGCGATCTGGCAGGCGGAGATCCACTTCGACGAGCTGCGCATCCCGGCGGAGAACCGGCTGCCCGGGGCGAACTCCTTCAAGGACTGCGCCCGGATCCTGACCGGCACCCGCATGGGCTGCGCGTGGATGGCCCTCGGCCACGCCGTCGCCGGTTTCGACGTGGCGCTGACCTACGCCAAGCGACGCAAGCAGTTCGGGAGGTCGCTGGCCAGCTTCCAGATCATCCAGCAGCGGCTGGTGAGGATGCTGGCCGACGTCACCGCGATGCAGCTGTACTGCATGCAGATCGCGAAGCTGGACGCGGAGGACAAGCTGCACCCGACCCTGGCCGGCCTGGCGAAGATGCACAACACGAGCAAGGCCCGGACCGTTCTGTCCGACGCCAGGGACCTGCTCGGCGGCAACGGCATCCTGCTCGACTTCCACGTGATCCGGCACCTGGTCGACCTCGAGTCCATCCACACCTTCGAGGGCACCGAGACCGTCCAGGCCCTGCTGGTCGGCCGGGACATCACCGGCATCGCCGCATTCACGTAGGCCTCCTCGCCGACATCGGGCAGTACACGTTCAGCGGCGAGTACCCGGCCGCGACCGGAGGGACATCCTCGCCACGTCACACCCACACTGGAGCCAAGCGACATGCCAGCAACCTCCTTCACCCCGCTCACCCCCCTGGCTTTCCTGGAGCGCGCGTCGGACGTGTTCTCCGACAAGACGGCGATCGCCTACGGAGAACGCCGGACGAGCTACAGCGAGCTCGGAGCGGAGGCGACCCGGCTCGCTCACGCATTGCGCGCATCCGGCGTGCGGCCCGGCGACCGGGTGGCCTACATGTGTCCGAACATCCCGGAGATGCTGGTGGCCAACTTCGGGGTGCCCCTCGCCGGCGCGGTACTCGTGCCCATCAACACCAGGCTGTCCGCCGAGGAGGTCCGCTACATCTGCGACCACTCCGGAGCGAAGGTGCTCGTCATCGACACCGAGTACCTGACCGCGCTGGCGCCGCTGCTCCACTCGTTGCGCACCGTCGTCGAGGTCGTGGCCGTCACCGACCCACTCGGCCCCGCCCCACCCGATGCCGCCGACCACGCCACCGTCTCCTACGACCAGTTCATGAAGCGCGGATCGGCCGAACCGCTGCCCTGGACGGTCGTCGACGAGACGAGCATGATCGCGATCAACTACACCTCCGGGACGACAGGCACCCCCAAGGGCGTGATGTACGCGCACCGCGGCGCCTATCTGAATGCGCTCGGCGAGCTCATCCACCAGCGCTTCGACCCCGAGAGCGTCTACCTGTGGACCCTGCCGATGTTCCACTGCAACGGCTGGTGCACCCCGTGGGCGGTCACCGCGATCGGCGCGACGCACGTGTGCCTGCGGGCCGTGCGCCCCGAGGTGATCTGGCAGCTCCTCGACGACGAGCGCGTGACCCATCTCGACGGCGCCCCGACGGTGCTGACGATGATCGCCAACGCGCCGCAGGCCCACCGCCTCGATCATGAGCTGGTCGCGACCGTCGCGGGCGCCCCGCCCAGCCCCACGGTGATCACCCGCATGCGCGAGCTGGGCGCGCGGATCGTGCACGTCTACGGGATGACCGAGGCGTACGGCCCCTACGCGCTCAACGAGTGGCAGACCGGCTGGTCGGCACTCCCGCCCGGCGACCAGGCCCGCCGCCAGGCCCGCCAGGGCGTGGCCATGATCCAGGCCGACCCCATCCGGGTGGTCGACGAGGAGATGGTCGACGTCGCGCGCGACGGACGGACCATGGGCGAGATCGTGATGCGCGGCAACAACGTCATGATCGGGTACTTCGACGACGCCGACGCCACCGAGAAGGCGTTCCGCGGCGGCTGGCTGCACTCCGGGGACCTGGGCGTGCAGCACTCGGACGGCTACGTCGAGCTGCGTGACCGCGCCAAGGACATCATCATCTCGGGCGGGGAGAACATCTCGACCGTCGAGATCGAGCACGTCATCGAGACTCACCCCGCCGTGCTCGAGGTCGTGGTCATCGGGGTGCCCGACGAGAAGTGGGGAGAACGACCGAAGGCCTTCGTCATCCGCCGACCCGGCGCCGAGGTCAACGAGGCCGAGCTGCTCGGCTACCTGAAGACGCACATTGCCCGCTACAAGGTGCCGAAGGCGATCGAGTTCATCGAGGAGCTACCCCGCACGGCGACCGGCAAGCCACAGAAGTTCGAGCTCCGCGAGAAGGAATGGGCGGGACACAGCAGCCGAATCCAAGGGTGACCGGCGACACCAGCAGCCGGTTCCGCGTGCCGACGACGTCGCGTGGGGCCGGTGTCGTCGTCCGGATGCGGCGGGTTGTCGGCGTTGGTGACGGGTCCTGCCCGCACGTCAACGCCGGCGGCGGATGGCCGGCGCCGCGCCGAGGTGGGCGGCGCGCCGGCGCAGGTGGCGGCGCCCGTCACCGGCGCCGCTGCGGACCGTTCTGGCCGGAGCGGGGATCGCGCCGTAGAACGCCCGCTTGCCGAGCTCGATGAGCAGGAGGTAGGCCAGCACCAGCCCCGCCAGGGTGAGGAAGAAACCGCCTGGAAGCGGCTGGAAGCCCAGCAGGTGGGCGAGCGGCGTGGAGGGCAGCAGCGCCCCGACCGCGACGACGCCGAATGCGGCCAGCACGAGCGGCACGCTGGGATGGCTGCGGAAGAAGGGGACGCGTCGGGTGCGGATCGCGAAGATCACCAGTGCCTGGGTGGCGAGTGACTCGACGAACCAGCCGGTGCGGAACTGGTCGGGACCGGAGTGGAACACCCACAGCATCACCCCGAACGTCGCGAAGTCGAACACCGAGCTCAGCGGGCCGAACACGAGCATGAAGCGGCGGATGAACGCGATGTCCCAGTGCGACGGGCCGGCGCAGCTGCTCCTCGTCGACGTTGTCGGTGGGGATGGCCAGCTGGCTGGTGTCGTAGAGCAGGTTGTTGAGCAGGATCTGCGAGGGCAGCATCGGCAGGAACGACAGGAACAGCGACGCGCCGGCCGCGGAGAACATGTTGCCGAAGTTGCTGGACGTGCCCATCAGCACGTACTTGAGGGTGTTGGCGAAGATCCGCCTGCCCTCGGTGACACCGTCGGCAAGCACGTCGAGGTCCTTGTCGAGCAGGATCACGTCGGCGGCGTCCTTGGCGACGTCGGTGGCCGAGTCGACCGAGATGCCCACGTCGGCGGCGTGCAGGGCGAGCGCGTCGTTGACGCCGTCGCCGAGGAACGCGACACCGCCCGCGCCCGCCCCACGCCGGACGCGCACGATCCGGGCCTTGTGCTCCGGGCTGACCCTGGCGAACACCGTCGTGCCCGGGATCGCGGCGGCCAGGGCGGCGTCGTCGAGCGCGTCGATCTCGGCCCCGGTCAGCGCGACGACGTCGCGCAGGCCCAGCTCGCCGCAGACGGTGACGGCGACGGCGGCGTTGTCGCCGGTGACGATCTTGACCGCGATGCCGAGCGCGGCGAGCCTGCGCAGGGCGGACGCCGCATCGGCGCGGGGTGGGTCGAGGAACACCAGCAGGCCTTCGAGATGCAGGTCGCGCTCGTCGGCGGGCGTCGGACGGCCGTCATCGGCGAACGTCCTGGTGCCGACGGCGACGACCCGGTTGCCTGCCGCGAACTCCGCGTCGAGGGCCGCCCGGAGCGCTTCGGGGACGTCCGTGCAGCGGTCGAACACGGCCTCCGGCGCACCTTTCGTGACCAGGACCTGCCGCCCCTGCGGATCGCGGACGAGCACCGAGACCATGCGGCGGTCGTGGTCGAAGGGCAGGACCGCCAGCCGCGCGTACCCGGTCGCCGCCACCCGTTCCCCCCCTGCCGCCGGCGACTCCCACAGGGCGCGGTCCAGCGGGTTGCCCAGGTCGGTGTCCTCGGTGGCGAGCAGCCCCCAGCGGAGGGCGTCGGGGTCGCCGACGACCCGCATGAACCCGAGCCGGCCCTCGGTGAGGGTTCCGGTCTTGTCGGTGAACAGCAGGTCGACGTCGCCGAGGTCCTCGATGCAGACCAGCCGCTTGACCAGCACCTTCCGCGCCCGCATCCGGCGGGACCCGGCCGCGAGACTGGTCGAGACGACGGCGGGCAGCAGCTGCGGAGTGATCCCGACGGCGATCGCCAGCGAGAACAGCAGCGCGTCGAGGATAGGCCGCTGCAGCGCCACGTTGATCACAAAGATCGCGGTGGTCAGCGCGCCCGCGACGTAGACCAGCAGGAGGGAGAACCGGCGCAGGCCGATCTGGAACCCGGTGTCGATCTGGCGGGTGTCCAGGCCGGCGGCGATCGCGCCGAACTCGGTGCGTGGTCCGGTGGCCACCACCACGCCGCGCCCGCTGCCGGCGTGCACGATCGTGCCGGTCAGCGCGCACCCGGTCAGCTCCGCCAGCGGCGTGCCCGGCGCGACGGCCCCGGTGGACTTGTCGACGGTCAGCGACTCACCGGTCAGCACCGACTCGTCGCACTCCAGCCCGCTGACCGCCAGCAACCGGACGTCGGCCGGGACGATGTCGCCGAGACGCAGCTCGACGATGTCGCCGGGGACGAGTGTCGTGACGTCCACCGTGGCCTGCCGGCCGTCGCGCAGGACCGTCGCGTGATGGCGGATGCCCGAGTGCAGCGCCTCGGCGGCCTTCTCGGCGCGGAACTCGTTGACGAAACCGAGCCCGACCGACAGTCCGACGATCACGACGATGATCAGCGCACCGCTCTGCTCGCCGACGGCGTAGGAGGCGAGGGCGGCCACCACCAGCAGCCCCAGCAGCGGCGAGCGCAGCTGGTGCAGCAACACCGACAAGGCCCGCACCCGGTGCGAGACCACAGCGTTGGGACCGGCAGAAGCCAGCCGGGTCACGGCCTCGTCCGCCGTCAGGCCCTGGCCGTCGACCACCCCCGCGTCGTCCAGCACCTCGGCGATCGGCCGGGTGGCGGCCGTGGCGACGGCGGTGACCACGGGACGAGCCGCGACCAGCACCTCGACCGTCATCGCTGCACGTGTACGGGTTCGGCCATCTCGACGGTCATCCCGGAAGCCCCTCCCGCGTCGTCCGTACGCGGCACAGCACGGCCGCCGCGGCGTCGACCTCGTAGTACTCCATCCTCGTGAGCGGGGGCGAGTAGGCGTGAACACTGACCGCCGGCGTCGACGACCGGTTCATGACGTCGTGCACGTGCCCCAGCGGGAAGCCCTGGCTGCGTTCGGCCGGCAGTGGCCGGACCCGGACCCGACCGCGTCGCGGGACCCAGTAGCTCTCGGACAACATCCCGGACACGACGGTCAGGGCGCCGAGCGAGCCGCCGTGGTCGTGCAGCTCGGTCGCCTGCCCGGTCGCCCAGCCGATCAGCCAGACGTCGACGACGTCGTCGCTGCGGAGCCGCCGGTAGCAGCGGCGGTCGGGATCGATCAGTACGTCGTGGCGACCCGCCCGCACTTCGACGGCGACGGACCTGGTCAACGCGGTGAGCCCGCTGAGGTCCAGGCCGCGGCCGGTGAACGTGGGTGCTCGAACGCCTCTCACAGCTGCGCCGCCTTCATCGGTGTGTGCGCGGCGAGGCAGCACGTGGTCCGGACAGATCCAGGCGCGCTTGAGGGCACCATTGTGGCATGGCGGCGACCGCCGCCACGTCGAGGCGGAACCGGGCGCGGGGCTGTATGCTGCGGAGCGGTTGCTCCAGAACCCCGGCGACGCGCGCGGTGGCAGGGTCCCCCGCGCGGCGGTCCGAAGGGGGTTCCGGATGTCCGAGCCCTGGGAGAACCGAGGCGGCTGGCGTCGCGACGCAGCGTGCCGTTCGGTAGATCCAGAGCTGTTCTTCCCCATCGGGACGCGCGACGCCGCTCTCGTTCAGGTCGCCGCGGCCAAGGTGGTCTGCCGCCGCTGTCCGGTGGAGCCGGCCTGCCTGGGCTGGGCCCTGGCGAACGCCCAGGTGGCCGGGGTGTGGGGTGGCACGACCGAGGCCGAACGCCGCGCCCTGCGGGCTCTGCCGCGGCTGCTGCTCGCTCAGCGATGATGATGCGCTGCCCGACGTCGTCCTGAACCTCAGCGCCACCGACGCCTTCGCCCGACTACGGGCCTACGCTTTCGCTGAACACCGGCTCCTGGGCGACGTCGCCCGCGACGTGGTGGCCAGGCGTCTGCGATTCACCGATGACACCTGACCACCACGGGCGCCCCGCCAGTCTCCGGAGGATGCGAATGACCACCGCAGAACACAGCCGCGAGACGCTACTGATCACGGCATTCGTCGAACTCGCCGACACCCTCGTCGACGACTACGACGTCATCGCCCTGCTCGACCGCCTCGCCGGCCACTGCGTCGAACTGCTCACCGCCGACGCCGCAGGCATCCTGCTCGCCGACGCCCACCGCAACCTACGCGTGGTCGCCTCCACCAACGAACAGACCGCCTGGATGGAGCTCATGCAACTACAGGCCGACGAAGGCCCCTGCATCGAATGCTTCCGCACCGCCACCCCCGTCAGCGTCACCGACCTCTCCCGGACCACCCACCGATGGCCAGGACTGACCACCGCCCTCACCGCCGTCCACACCGAAGGCGAGCCCTACCGCTCCGTGCACGCACTCCCCCTACGCCTACGCGGCGAACCGATCGGCGCCCTCAACCTGTTCCACCACCAACCCGGACCCCTGCCCCCGCCGACCTGGCCGTCGGACAAGCACTGGCCGACGTGGCCACCATCGGCATCCTCTCCGAACGCGCCATCAGCCGCGGCGAGGTACTCAACGAACAACTCCAGGCCGCCCTCAACAGCCGCGTCATCATCGAACAAGCCAAAGGCGTACTCGCCGAACGCGGCAACATCGACATGGACGCCGCCTTCGACCGGCTCCGCCGCTACTCCCGCGACCACAACCTCAAACTCAGCGACGTCGGCCGCCAGATCATCGAGGCCGACCTCGCCACCGCCGTACTCGCCCGCCAACCAGCCCGGAAGGTCCCGCGGCACGACAACCGTGACCCCCACCGCGGCGCACCGGCCGCGAGCATGGTGACCGGCCTGTTCTTCGCGCTCTGCGCGATGGTGCTCAACAGCGGGGCCGGCCTGCTCCAGTCCGACGCGACCCGGCGGACCCGCAGACGACACCCGCTGGTCGTCCAGCCGCGCTACCTCGGCGGACTCCTCGTCGACGGGCTCGGCTGGGCATGCACCGCCATCGCACTGCGCCACCTGCCCGTGTTCGCCGTCCAGGCCATCCTCGGTGGCACCATCGCCATCACCGCACTCGCGGCCCGAACGCTCTTCGGCTCGGCGCTGCGGCCGGTGGACCGCGTCGCGATCGGCGCCTGCCTGCTTGGGCTCGTCCTGGTGGCGGCGAGCGCGGGGACGCAACCCCCGCCGGCCGTGTCGGTGACGGCCTACGTGGTGCTGTCCGCCGCCGCCGTCGGCCTCGCGGTCGTCACGGTCCGGCTGTGGCACGGCGATCGCGCCTGGCCGATGGCGGTGGTGGCCGGGTTGGGTTTCGGGGCCACGTCGCTGGCGGTCCGGGCCGTCGTCGACCAAGCGGGAGACCTGACCGGGCTGCTCACGCAGCCCGCGCCGTACCTCGTGGTGGTCTTCTGGGTCGTCGGGCTGGCCAGCTACACGCGAGCCCTCGTCCTGGGCACCCTCTCGAGGGTGACCGCCGTGTTCCTGGTGACCGAGGTGCTCGTCCCGGGGCTCGTCGGGGTCGTCCTGCTCGGCGACACCGTCCGCGCCGGCTGGTGGTTCCCCCTGGTCGTCGGGCTGCTGCTCGCGGTGGCGGGCGTGGTCGTGCTGGCCCACTCCCCCGCCCAGGCACCACCGCGACCGCGCCGGGTCCGCTGAGATCGGGCGGGCGCCGACTCGTCACACGGGCACCCGCCAGCTCAGCCGGGTGCCGCCGAGCGGCGCGCGCCGCACGATCAGCTCACCCCCGCACTCCTCGGCCCGTTCGGCGAGGTTGCGCAGCCCGCTGCGGGCGACGCCCGGGTCGATCCCGACGCCGTCGTCGACGACGTCGATGAGCAGCTCGTCCCCCACTTCTATGGTGACGGTGACGCGCTCGGCGCCGGCGTGCCGCACCGCGTTGCTCACCGCCTCCCGCACCACCGCCAGCGCGTGCAGGCCGGTCGGCCGGGGCACCAGGGTGTCGATCGCCCCCGCCAACCTGACCGACGGCACGACTGCGGAGCCCTGTGACGCGTCGGCCGCCGCGTCCAGCAGGAGGCGACGCAGGCTGGTCGCGTCCTCGGCACTCGTCGCGTGCAGGTCGAAGATGGCGGTGCGGATCTCCCGGACGGTCTCGTCGAGTTGCTCCACCGACTGCTGTACGCGCATCTGCACGTCGGGGTCGGCGGTGCGGCGCAGCACGCCCTGCAGCTGCAGGCCGGTGGCGAACAGCCGCTGGATGACCTGGTCGTGGAAGTCGCGCGCGATCCGGTCGCGATCGGCGAAGACGGCGAGCTGCCGTGCCGCCCGGTCCTTCGCCCGCAGCTCCAGCGCGAGCGTGACCTGCTCCGCGAACGATCCCAGCAGGGGGACGTCGCCGGGCTGGAAGGGGTCGGCCCCACGGATCCGGAGCGCGACCAGTATCCCGATCGCCCTCCCGCCGGAGTGCACGGGCGCGGCGACCGTCGAGCCGTAGGGCGGAAGCTCCACACCGGCGTGGGCCAGTAGCAGCCCCGGGTCGTCCGTGACGACGCTGACGCGCCCGCCGACCACCTCCCGCACCAGCGGAGCGCGCACGTCCAGCGACACACCCGACAGGCCCGGTTCCCCCGCGCCGCAGTGTGCGCGCACGACGAGGTCCGCCTCCGGCTCGCCGGAGCCCAGCGCGAGGACCGTCGCGTCCGACCGGGTGAGCTCGTGCGCACGCCGGGCGATCAGCCGCAACGCGTCCTCCTCGCTGGCGCCCGCGAGCAGCTCGTTGCGGATCTCGGCGGTGGCCTCCAGCCAGAGCTGGCGCAACCTCACCTCTTCGAAGAGGTCCGCGTTGTGCACGGCGATCCCGGCCGCGGTGGCGAGAGCGGCGACGACCGCCTCGTCGTCGGCCGTGAACTCCCCGCCCCCGTTCTTCTCGGTGAGGTAGAGGTTGCCGAACACGACGTCGCGCACGCGGACCGGCACCCCGAGGAACGTCCGCATCGGAGGATGGTGCGGGGGGAACCCGGTCGACGACTCGTGCGCGCCCAGATCAGGCACGCGCACGGGCCGGCCGCCGCGGACGATCTGTCCCAGGAGGCCCTTCCCCTGCGGCAACGTGCCCATCAGCGCCCGCGTCGCCTCGTCGATGCCCACGTGGATGAACCGCGAGATGCTGCCGTCCTGCGCGAGGACGCCCAGCGCCCCGAACTGCGCGTCGGCGAGGTCGACCGCCGCCTGGACGATCCGCCGGAGGGTCGTGTCCAACTCCAGCCCGTCGGCGACGGCGAGGACGGCGTCGAGGAGTCCCTGCATGCGACCCTGGATGGCCGACACCCCGGTGGCCGGCTGCTGGGCGCCGGGCGGCAGCTCATCGAGGGCGGCAACCGGCTGGGCGTCCGCGGTCGGGTGGGGCAGGCCGTCACGCCCATCGACCGACACGTCGGCCCCCCTGTGCTGCTCGGGCCCGCATCGGTCCGGACGGACGACACCCACGCTGTCACGACCGGGGAGTCGCCACAACCGTCGGGTCACCGGTGTGACCTTGTCGGTCGTCGGGAAGTGGACCCGACGGAGCAGGGGCCCAGTTCTCAGGCGAGCCAGGGGACGCGCCGCACCAGCGGCGTCGCCGTCCAGATCCGGCCCATGCCGAGGGTGCTCCCCGCCCCCAGCAGCGGCAGCAGGGCGAGCACGCCCGCGTAGACGAGGTGGTCGTCCATGAACGGGTTGCTGGCCGGGGGCAGGACGGCGGCCCACATCAGGACCGTGACGAGGACCCCGACCACGGCGGCGAGGCGCATGCCGATGCCGAGGACCAGCGCCACCCCGAGGCCCAGCATCGCGGCCATGAACAGCACATCGACCACGCCGTTGCCGGCGATCGACTGGAAGATCCCCGCGAAGGGGCCCTTCGACGATCCCAGGAAGCCCTTCGTGGGGCTCCCGCCGTTCAGCCAGGCCTTGGCCGCTGTGGTGTCGTGGCCCAGCCCGAACGTCTTGTCGAAGAACGCCCAGAGGAACACCCAGCCCAGTGCTATCCGGATGCCCGCGAGAAGGTAGCGGGCGGCGGAACCAACCAGTGTCCGGTCGGGGGCGGGGGCGGTGTCCCCGACGGCAGGGCGGTTCTTGGAGACGTCGACCAACGGACTCACGGTCCTTCACGATCTGAGGGGTCCCTCGACGCCGACGGCGGGGAGATGGCCTCACCGTGGGCCGCGCGGGCCCCGGGCGGCAGGGCCGTTGGTCACCGTGTCGGCGCCGTTGGGCGGCGCGGACACCGGGACCGTGCCGCGGTGCCGGCCGCCGGCGCCGGCGGGGATGCGATGGGCATTCGGCGGATGGACAGGGGCCCGATCGGCGGCCATCCTGTGACCGGAGTACCCGCGCCGCTCCGGCCTTCGGCGGCCCCGAGATCGTTGGCCGTACGGCTCGCTCCGCTGACGCACCGGCCGGGTCGGGCGGCGGGTGTCGGTGAGGCCGTCGAGGTCGACGTCGATCCGGTTCTCGTCATCAATGGGTGGTGGGAGTACCCACACCCGGCAGGGAGAGTCATGACCGACAAGTCACCGCGACAGTCGATGAGGAAGAAGTCCGGAAAGTCGCTCAAGGAGAAGCGCGCGATCAAGAAGGCCAGGAAGACCACCACGGACAGCCCTCCGATCGCGGTCTTCCATCCGGGCGAGTCCCGACCCCACCGCGCCTGAGCCGGCACCTGCCGGCCGCGGCCCGCCGAACGCGCACGGTGACGCGACTCTCGTGCTCGTGGACACGTGGACTCCCTCGACCCGCGTAGCGTTGTCCTCGAGGGCAGGCGGGCATCGACGTCCCCGGCCGCCCCGGCATCCCGCTCGTGACCCCGGCGGGCCCGTGCGGCGCGATCGCGCCCACGTACCCGTGACCGAGGAGACGTGTCCCGAGCGTGACGACGACCCAGACCGTCCCGAGAACGTCCCCGGGCACCGGGACCCCGCCGGGCGGCGGGAAACCGGTGCTCGCAGGCCGCCGGCCGCGCGCCGAGGCCGCGCTGGTCTACGCCTTCACCCTGCTCCCGATGCTCGCGCTGGTCGCGGCCGTGCCGCTGGCCTGGGGCTGGGGCCTTTCCTGGCTGGACGTCGGCCTCGCCGCCGCGTTCTACCTGGTCTCGGCGCTCGGCGTGACCGTCGGGTTCCACCGCCACTTCACCCACCGCGCCTTCCAGGCCCGCCGGGGCCTGCGCGACGGGTTGGCCATCGCCGGCAGCCTGTCGATGCAGGGTGACGTCATCACGTGGGTCGCCGACCACCGCCGCCACCACGCCTTCACCGACAAGGAAGGCGACCCGCACTCGCCGTGGCTCTTCGGCCACACCCCGATCGCGCTGGCCCGCGGCTTCTTCCACGCCCACCTGGGCTGGCTGTTCAACCGCGACCGCACCAACGCCGAACGGTTCGCCCCCGATCTGCTCGCCGACCGCGACATCGTCAGGATCAGCGGCCTGTTCCCGCTCTGGACCGTGGTCGGGCTGCTCACGCCCGCGCTGATCGGCGGCCTGGTCACGATGTCGTGGTGGGGCGCACTGACGGCGTTCTTCTGGGCGGGCCTCGTGCGGGTCGCGGTGCTGCACCACGTGACCTGGTCGATCAACTCGATCTGCCACATGGTCGGCGACCGCCCGTGGGCCGCCCAGGGCCGCGCCACCAACGTGTGGCCGCTGGCGATCCTGTCGATGGGCGAGTCCTGGCACAACCTGCACCACGCCGACCCGACCTGCGCCCGCCACGGCATCGGCCGCGGCCAGATCGACATCTCGGCCCGGGTCATCTGGGTACTGGAGAAGCTCGGCTGGGCGCACGCGGTCCGCTGGCCCACCCCGGCACGCAGGGCCCGGCTCGTCGCGCGCGCGGGCCAGGCAGCCTGACCAGGCGCCCGTCGGCGTAGCGCCGGATTCCGGCGGTTCACGGGGTCGACCTTCCACACGGGCAACTGGCCGCACGAGCCGGCGTTGTTCCTCGGAACCTCCGGCGGGACCGGGGAGAAGGCCCTGCTCGACGACGTGGACCGGCAGGGCCGGTGCCGTTCGTCCAGACGCCGCCGGGGTTATCGGCGTTGGTGATGGGCCCTGCTCCCATCCACGGTTTCCCCGCGCCGCCGGGCGCGGTCTGCTGGGCGGACCAGCACTTGTCAGGAAGGTCGCCATGCCAGGATCGGTCATCGTCGGTGGAGCACGGACCCCGATCGG
This sequence comes from uncultured Actinomycetota bacterium, assembly GCA_963728105.1. Taxonomy (GTDB): domain Bacteria; phylum Actinomycetota; class Actinomycetes; order Mycobacteriales; family Pseudonocardiaceae; genus Pseudonocardia. Next base: position 68,198 of record CAVSJZ010000033.1, read on the forward strand.
CAAGCTGTCCGGCGCGTTGACGAACTTCACGGCCATGGACCTCGGCGGCATCGCCATCGCCGCGGCGCTGGACCAGGCCGGCATCACCGGCGACCAGGTCGACTACGTCATCATGGGCCACGTCATCCAGGCCGGCGCCGGGCAGATCACCGCCCGCCAGGCCGCGGTCGGCGGCGGCATCCCCATGACCGTGCCGGCCCTGACCGTCAACAAGGTCTGCCTTTCCGGGCTCAACGCGATCGCCATGGCCGACCAGCTGATCGGCTACGGCGAGTTCGACACCGTCGTCGCGGGCGGCATGGAGTCCATGACCAACGGCCCCTACCTGCTGCAGAAAGCCCGCGGCGGCTACCGCTACGGCGACTCCACGCTCATCGACGCCACCGCACACGACGCCCTGTTCTGCGCGTTCGACCACCGCGGGATGGGCGCCTCCACCGACGTCTACAGCGCCGCCAGTAACCTCACCCGCTCCGAGCAGGACGACTACGCGGCGATGAGCCACGAACGCGCCACCGCGGCCCGCAAGCAGGGGCTGTTCGACGACGAGCTGGTCCCCGTGCCCGTGCCGCAGCGCAGGGGCGACCCGCTGCTGGTCACCGAGGACGAAGGCGTCCGACCCGGCACCACCACCGAGAGCCTCGCCGCGCTGCGCCCCGCGTTCGCCGCCGACGGCACCGTGACCGCCGGCAACGCCTCCCAGCTCTCCGACGGCGCCGCCGCCGTGGTCGTCATGAGCCGCGCCAGAGCCGAGCAGCTGGGCCTCGCCGTGCTGGCCGAGATCGGCGCCCACGGCACCGTCGCGGGCCCCGACGCCTCGTTGCTCTCCCAGCCGGCCAACGCGATCGCGAAGGCACTGGGCCGCGAAGGCCTCTCCCCCACCAATGTCGATCTCTTTGAGATCAACGAGGCCTTCGCCGCGGTGGCCATCCAGTCGACGCGCGACCTCGCCCTCCGGTCCGATGTGGTCAACGTCAACGGCGGCGCCATCGCCATGGGACACCCCGTCGGTGCCTCCGGCGCCCGCCTCGCGCTGCACCTGGCCCTCGAGCTCCGCCGCCGCGGCGGCGGCCTCGGCGCAGCAGCACTGTGCGGCGGCGGCGGACAGGGCGAAGCCCTGCTCCTGCGCGTCACCGACTGACCCGGCCACTCCACACCGGCGCACCCTCACTCGGGAGACAGCGATGGCGGACAACGCCAGAACGGCACGGACCGCAGCAGAGCTCAACCACCTCCTCGACGAACTGGGCGAGGTCGAGACGTTCCCACCGCCCCCGGAGTTTCGCGCGCAGGCGCGTATCACGGATCCGGACGTCTACGCGGCCGCCGCGCGGGCGCCCGAGGCCTACTGGGCCGGGCGGGCCCGCGAGCTGCACTGGGACACACCCTTCACCCAGGTCCTGGACGAGTCGGCCGCCCCGTTCGTGACGTGGTTCGCGGACGGGACGCTCAACGTGTCCTACAACTGTCTCGACCGCCACGTCGAAGCGGGCCTCGGCGAGCGCGTCGCCTACCACTGGCGTGGCGAGGAGGGCGAGGAACGCGCCATCACCTATGCGGACCTGCATCGTGACGTCCAACGCCTGGCCAACGGGCTGAAGGACCTCGGCGTCGGCAAGGGGGACGTGGTCGGGATCTTCCTGCCGATGATCCCCGAGGTCGTCGTGGCCATGCTCGCCTGCGCCCGGATCGGCGCCCCGCACAACGTCGTCTTCGGCGGCTTCGCCCCGGACTCGGTGCGCGAGCGGATGGAGGCGTCGCACGCGAAGGCGCTCGTCACCGTCGACGGCGCCCGCCGCAAGGGGCGGACGACGCCCGTCAAGCCCGAGGTCGACCGCGTCATGGACGGCCTCGCCGGGCTCCGGTCGATCGTGGTGGTCCGCCACACCGGCACCGAGTGCGCCATGCGGGAGGGCCGGGACGTCTTCTACGACGAGCTGCTGGCGCGCAGCGAGCCGGTGTGCCCGGCCGAGCCGCTGCCGTCGGAGCATCCGCTGTTCATCCTGTACTCGTCGGGCTCGACGGCCAAGCCGAAGGGCATCCTGCACACCACCGGTGGCTACCTGACCGGCGTCGCCGCGACCCACCGCGACGTCTTCGACCTGCGGCCCGACACCGACGTGTTCTGGTGCACGGCCGACGTCGGCTGGGTCACCGGGCACTCCTACATCGTGTACGGGCCGCTCGCGAACGGATGCACCAGCGTGATGTTCGAGGGCGCGCCGGACTACCCGGCCAAGGACGTCTGGTGGGAGATCATCGAGCGCTACGGCGTCACGAGCTTCTACACGGCGCCGACCGCCATCAGGGTCTGCATGAAGTGGGGCGCCGAGTACCCCGACAAGCACGACCTCTCGACGCTGCGCGTGCTCGGGTCGGTCGGCGAGCCGATCAACCCGAAGGCCTGGCTGTGGTACTTCGCCGTCGTGGGCCACCAGCAGTGTCCGGTGGTCGACACGTGGTGGCAGACCGAGACCGGGCACATCATGATCGCCCCGTTGCCCGGGGTGACGGCGACCAAGCCCGGCTCGGCGACCCGCCCGCTGCCCGGCATCTCGGCGGCGCTGGTGGACAGGGACGGCAACGAGCTGGCCGAGGGCACGGGCCTGCTGGTCCTCACCCGGCCGTGGCCGGGGATGCTGCGCACCCTCTACGGCGACGACGGGCGCTACGTGTCGACGTACTTCGACGAGTTCGGTCCGGGGACCTACCTCGTCGGTGACGCGGCCCGCCGCGACGCCGACGGCTATTTCTGGATCATCGGTCGGACCGACGACGTCATCAACGTGTCGGGCCACCGGCTGTCGACCGCCGAGGTCGAGTCGGCGATCGGCGCGCACCCGAAGGTCGCGGAGGCGGCGGTGGTCGCCGAGGCCGACGCGCTGTCCGGTCAGGCCATCGTCGCCTTCGTGACGTTGAACGCCGGCCTGGCCGGCGACACACTGGTGGAGGCCGAGATCCGCACCTACGTCGGCGAGCGGATCGGCAAGCTCGCCCGACCCAAGTCGATCATCTGGGCCGAGGACCTGCCGAAGACGCGCTCCGGCAAGATCATGCGCAGGCTCCTGCGCGACATCGCCGACGGACGCGAGCTGGGCGACGTCACGACGCTGGGCGACGCGTCCATCCTGGGGCGGCTCCAGGAGCAGGCCGCCGCCCGCGCAACGACGCCGAGCTAGCGGGTAGGGCGACCATGAGTGGGTCGGTTCTCCTTGCCTGGAGCGAGGAACTCCTGAACTACGATCTCGGGGCCACGCATCCGATGGCGCCGGGCAGGCTCGAGCTGACCATGGCCCTCGCCCGCGAGCTCGGCGTACTCGACCGCCGCGGGCTCCGGACCGCGGCACCGCGACCGGCGTCGTGCGACGTGCTCCGGCTCGTCCACGATCCGGCCTACGTCGACGCGGTCCGCGCCGCCGTGCCGGGCGACCCGCACCTGCACGACGCGTTCGGCCTCGGCGGTGAGGACAACCCGATCTTCGTCGGGATGCACGAGGCGTCGGCACTGGTCACCGGGGCGACGCTGGACGCCGCCGTCGCGGTGCGCACCGGCACGGCGCTGCACGCCGTCAACCTCGCGGGCGGCCTGCATCACGCGATGCCCTCGCGCGCGTCCGGGTTCTGCGTCTACAACGACGCGGCCGTCGCCATCGCGTGGCTGCTGGCGGACGGCGTGCAGCGGGTGGCCTACGTCGACCTGGACGCCCATCACGGCGACGGCGTGGAAGCCGCCTTCTACCACGACCCCCGGGTGCTGACCGTCAGCCTGCACGAGAGCGGCTACACGGCCTTCCCCGGCTCCGGCTTCCCCCGCGAGTCCGGCCACGGCGCCGCGGAAGGCCACGCGGTCAACGTCGCGCTGCCGGCTGGCACGGGCGACGCGGGCTGGCTGCGCGCGTTCCACGCCGTCGTGCCGCCGCTCGTGCGGGCGTTCGAGCCGCAGATCCTGCTCACCCAGCTCGGCTGCGACACCCACCGCCTCGACCCCCTCGCCCAGCTCGATCTCACCGTGGACGCGCACCGGCACAGCTACGGCGCGTTGCACCGGCTCGCGCACGAGGTCACCGGCGGCCGCTGGATCGCGGTGGGCGGTGGAGGGTACGAGGTCGTGCAGGTCGTGCCGCGCTCATGGACCCACCTGCTCGCCGAGATGACCGGCAGCCCGCTCGATCCCGACACCGCGACCCCGGACCGCTGGCTGGACCTGGTCTTCCGGCGCACCGGGCGCGAGGGACCCAAGCGCCTCACCGACGGCGTGGAACCGGCCTACACCACCTGGGACGCCGGCGAGGGCGACGCCGACGACCCGGTGGACCGGGCGATCGCCGCAACCCGCCGCTCGGTGTTCCCCGACCACGGGCTCGACCACATCGACCCGCGATGAACCACGACGCGTCCTCGACGCCACCGACGAGAAGCACGTTCCTACCACGAAAGGTCTGCCATGCAGGTCGATGAGCTACTCATGCCGTTCCCGATCAAGGAGTTCCACCCGTTCCCCCGGGCCATGCTGGGCCCGGGCGCGCACGAGATGATCGGACCGGAAGCCCTCAAGCTGGGGTTCAAGCGGACGCTCGTGATGACGTCGGGGCTGCGCGGCTCCGACATCATCCACAAGATCACCGAGTCGATGAAGTACCACGGGCTCGAGGTCGTGGTCTACGACCAGGTCGAGTCCAACCCCAAGGACTACAACGTCATGGACGCGGTAGCCCTCTACCAGCAGAACGACTGCGACAGCTTCGTCTCCATCGGCGGCGGCTCCAGCCACGACGCCTGCAAGGGCGCGCGCATCTCGGTCGCCCACGACGGCCGCAGCGTCAACGAGTTCGAGGGCTTCAACAAGTCGGAGAACCCGAAGAACCCGCCGCACATCGCCGTGTCCACCACGGCCGGAACCGGCTCGGAGACCTCGTGGGCGTACGTCATCACCGACACCACGACCGACCCGAACAACCCGCACAAGTACGTCGCGTTCGACGACGCCTCCGTGGCGACGCTGGCGATCGACGACCCGGTGCTGTTCTACAGCTGCCCGGTCGACTACACCGCCCAGTGCGGCTTCGACGTGCTCGCGCACGCCTCCGAGCCGTACGTCTCGCGGCTGAACTTCCCGCCGTCACTGGGCAACGCGTTGTACGCGATCAAGCTGACCGCGGAGAACCTGCGGTCGGCCGTCTGGAACGGCCAGGACCTCCCCGGCCGCGAGGGCATGATGTACGCCCAGTACATCGCCGCGCAGGCGTTCAACTCCGGCGGCCTGGGGATCATCCACTCGATCTCCCACGCCGTCAGCGCGTTCTACGACCTCCACCACGGCCTCAACAACGCGATCGCGTTGCCGCGCGTGTGGGCGTTCAACATGCCGGTGGCCTACAAGCGCTTCGCCGACATCGCCGGTCAGATGGGCGTCGACACCTACGGCATGACCGACGTGCAGGCCGCCGAGGCCGCGCTCGCCGCCGCCATCCGGCTGCTGCGCGACGTGGGCATCCCGGAGCGGTTCGTGGACGTCACGAAGGACTCCTACTCGAAGAACCGGCTCGGCATGGGCCCGACGAAGTTCTACGAGAACGCCAAGGTCGTCACGGGCGACGGTCCGGACGTCGACCGGATCACCAACCACGTCCTCGGCGACGCCTGCACGCCGGGCAACGCCAAGGAGTGCACGTTCGAGACGGTGCGCCCGGTGGTCGACCACTGCATGAACGGGAGCCTCGACGACCTGCTGACCTGAGCGGCGCAGGTCCCGTCCGAACCGGCACGAACACCGCGGCCGGCGGGCACCCGACGCTCCCGGACGTCACGCCGGGAGCCGGGTGCCCGCTCACCGCCCGGAAGGAGCATGGCCGTGCCCGAGCAGTCCGCCCCGTTCGAGTCCGTCGACGCCGTCGTGGAGGCGCTGCGCGACACCGGCTACATCGCCGACGTCCGGCTCGCCACGATGGTGTTCCTGGTGACACGGCTCGACAAGCCGCTGCTGGTCGAGGGCCCGGCGGGCGTCGGCAAGACCGGTCTGGCCAAGGCGCTGGCCGCCATCACCGGCCGACGCCTGCTGCGCCTGCAGTGCTACGAGGGCCAGGACGACACCAAGGCGCTGTACGAGTGGGACTACGGCAAGCAACTGCTCTACACCCAGATCCTGCGCGAGAAGATCGGGCAGGTGGTCGCGGACGCGCCCGACCTGGAGTCGGCCGTCGACCGGATCGGCGCACAGGAGAGCGTGTTCTTCTCCGAGCGGTTCCTCGCATCGCGGCCGCTGCTGGAGTCGATCCGGTCCGAGAAGCCGTGCGTCCTGTTGATCGACGAGATCGACCGCGCGGACGAGGCGCTGGAGGCCGTGCTGCTGGAGACCCTGGCCGAGTTCCAGGTGTCCGTCCCGGAGGTCGGCACCTTCACGACGGAGACCCCGCCGTACGTGATCCTGACCAGCAACAACACCCGTGACCTCTCCGCCGCGCTCAAGCGCCGCTGCCTGCACCTGTTCCTGGACTACCCCTCGGCCGAACGCGAGCTGGAGATCATCGGTTCGAAGGAAACGGGCCTGCCAGAGGCGCTGGCCAAGCAGCTGGTGGACATCGTCCGCGGGCTGCGCGAGCTCGAGCTGCGCAAGGCGCCCTCGATCTCCGAGACGATCGACTGGGCCCGCACGCTCGCGGTGCTCGGCGTGGAGGAGCTCACGGCGACCATCCTCGCGGACACCGCGTCCGTCGTCGTGAAGTACGACAAGGATGTCCGGAGGGCCATCAGGTCGATGCCCCGGCTCGTCGACCCCAACGCCACCGCCCCCGAAACCGGCCACGGCCACGGCCACGACGGCGACCACGCCCACGCTGCCACCCCCGACCCGGACGCCCCAGCCGGGGAGGACGGTCCCCGCGTGCGCGCGGCGAAGGACCGGGCGGGCAGACACGGCGACGGCTACGGCAACCCGGTGCGGCCGGCCGGACCCCCGGCCGCTGGGCCGGCACCCGGGCAGCGCGGCGTCACGTCGGGCCAGGGCAGCCGCTCCTTCGGGTTGGGCCGCAAGCGCGCTCTGTGAGGGTCGCCGACCCCATCGATGCCGACAGGATCGTTCGAGCTGGAGAGGAACCGACATGGCGAGCAGTAGACACTGGTTCGAGACCGTCGCGGAGGCACAGCGCCGGGCCAAGAAGCGCCTGCCCAAGTCCGTGTACATGGCGCTGGTCGCGGGCTCGGAGCAGGGCGTCACCGCGGACGACAACGTGGCCGCCTTCCGCGAGCTGGGGTTCCGCCCGCGCGTCGCGGACCTGCCGCAGAACCGCGACCAGGCCACGAGCGTGTTGGGTCAGGACATCGCGTTCCCGGTGGTCATCTCGCCGACGGGGGTGCAGGCCGTCCATCCGGAGGGCGAGGTCGCCGTCGCCCGCGCCGCGGCCGCCGCCGGCACGGCCATCGGGCTGAGCTCCTTCGCCAGCCGGTCGGTCGAGGACGTCGCCGCGGCCAACGACAAGGTGTTCTTCCAGATGTACTGGGTCGGGACCCGGGAGCGGATCCTGCAGCGCGTGGAACGCGCGCGGCGCGCGGGGGCCAAGGCCCTCATCGTCACCCTCGACTGGTCGTTCGCCACCCGGCGCGACTGGGGCAGCCCGCCCATCCCGGAGCGGATCGACCTCAAGGCGATGGTGCGGTTCGCCCCCGAGATGGCCGTCCGGCCCGCGTACCTGCTCGAATGGGCCAGGAGCGGGAAGCTGCCCGACCTCACCTGCCCCAACCTCGCGGGCCCCGGCGAGGACCATCCGACGTTCTTCGGCGCCTACGGGGAGTGGATGGGCACCCCGCTGCCCACCTGGGACGACATCCGCTGGTTGCGCGAGGAATGGGGCGGCCCGTTCGCCGTCAAGGGGATCATGCATCCCGACGACGCCCGGCGGGCCGTCGACGCCGGCGCCACGGCGATCTCCGTGTCCAACCACGGCGGCAACAACCTCGACGGGACGCCGGGCTCGATCCGCGCGTTGCCTGCGGTCGTGGACGCCGTCGGCGACCAGATCGAGGTCCTGCAGGACGGCGGCGTCCGTCGGGGCGGTGACGTGGTGAAGGCACTGGCACTGGGAGCCAAGGCCGTGCTGGTCGGCCGGGCCTACCTGTGGGGCATGGCGGCGGGCGGCGAGGCGGGCGTGTCCAACGTGCTGTCCATCCTGCGCAGCGGGGTCGACGAGGCGCTGCTGGGCCTGGGCCGCTCGTCGGTCCACGACCTGGTCCGCGACGACCTGGTCATCCCGCCGGACTTCACCCGGGAGCCCCAGAAGTAGCGGGCCCGGTGTTCAGCCGGCCTGCCCCGCGGGGAGGTCCCGACCGCGCGGGGCAGGGCAGCCCTCGAGCCACTCCTGCTCCGCAGGGTCGAACACCCGGCTGCGGGTCAGGAACCGCACGCCTTCGGGCGCCTCCACGCTGAAGCCCGCACCGCGGCCCGCGACGACGTCGAGCAGCAGCTGCGTGTGCTGCCACCGCTCGAACTGGGCTCCGGAGATCCACACCGGGGTCTCGGCGTCGCCGTCGCGCAGGACGCCCAATAGCACGTCCGCGTCCCCGACGATGAAGTCCGGCCTCGGGAAGCACATCGGGGCCGACCCGTCGCAGCAGCCGCCGGACTGGTGGAACATCAGCGGGCCGTGTTGCACCCGGAGGCGGCGCAGCACCGCAGCCGCCTCCGGGGTGATCGCGACCCGCACGACCGCTGGGGGGGTCATGACTCAGAAGAAGCCCTGGGCCTTGGGTGTGTAGCTGACCAGCAGGTTCTTCGTCTGCTGGTAGTGATCCAGCATCATCTTGTGGTTCTCGCGACCGATGCCCGACTGCTTGTAGCCGCCGAACGCCGCATGCGCCGGGTAGGCGTGGTAGCAGTTCGTCCACACCCGACCGGCCTGGATGGCCCGACCGGCCCGGTAGGCGCGGGTGCCGTCGCGGGTCCACACCCCCGACCCCAGCCCGTAGAGGGTGTCGTTGGCGATCGCGATGGCGTCGTCGTAGCCGTCGAAGCTGGTCACCGACACGACCGGACCGAAGATCTCCTCCTGGAAGATCCGCATGTCGTTGGTGCCCTCGAAGATGGTCGGCTGCATGTAGTAGCCGCCCGACAGCTCGCCGCCCAGGTCGGCCCGCTCGCCGCCGGTGGCCACCCGCGCGCCTTCTCCCTTGCCGATCTCGACGTAGGCCAGGATCTTCTCCAGCTGGTCGTTGCTGGCCTGCGCGCCGATCATCGTGTCCGTGTCGAGCGGGTTGCCCTGCCGCACCGCCTTGGTCCGGATGACGGCCGCGGCCAGGAACTCGTCGTAGATGGACGCCTCGATGAGCGCCCGCGACGGGGAGGTGCACACCTCGCCCTGGTTGAGGGCGAACATCGTGAAGCCTTCCAGCGCCTTGTCCTGGAAGTCGTCGTTCTCCGCCATCACGTCGGCGAAGAAGATGTTCGGGCTCTTCCCGCCGAGCTCGAGCGTGACCGGGATGAGGTTCTGCGAGGCGTACTGCATGATCAGCCTCCCGGTGGTGGTCTCACCGGTGAAGGCGATCTTGCGGATCCGGCTGCTCGACGCCAGCGGCTTGCCCGCCTCGACACCGAACCCGTTGACCACGTTGAGCACGCCCGGCGGCAGCAGGTCACCGATGATCTTCATCAGCGCCAGCATGGACACCGGCGTCTGCTCGGCGGGCTTGAGGACGATCGCGTTCCCCGCCGCGAGCGCGGGGGCCAGTTTCCAGACCGCCATGAGCAGCGGGAAGTTCCACGGGATGATCTGGCCGACCACGCCGAGCGGCTCGTGGAAGTGATAGGCGACGGTGTCGTCGTCAACCTGGGAGAGGCCGCCCTCCTGGGCACGGATGGCGCCGGCGAAGTAGCGGAAGTGGTCGACGGCCAGCGGCAGGTCGGCGGCGAGGCATTCCCGCACCGGCTTGCCGTTGTCCCAGGACTCGATGACGGCGAGGTGTTCGAGGTTCTCCTCGATCCGGTCCGCGATCTTGTTCAGGACCAGTGCGCGTTCGCCGGCCGAGGTCCTGCCCCACGCGGGCGCGGCGGCGTGGGCCGCGTCGAGGGCGAGCTCGACGTCGGCTGCGGTCGAGCGGGCCACCTCGCAGTAGACCTGCCCGGTCACCGGGGTCGGGTTGTCGAAGTACCGGCCGTCGACCGGCGCGACGAACTCTCCTCCGATCCAGTTGTCGTAGCGGGTTTGGACGTCGGCGGGACTTCCCGGCTGGCCGGGGGGTGCGTAGACGGTCATGTGAGCCTCCTGGGTTCGTGGTCCGCCCGCTGCGGGGTCTCGCACGCGGGGGAAAGGGTGACGAAATGCAGGTTGTCGCCTGCGGGCAGCGAGAAGCCCTCGGCCGGGCCCGCCGCGACGTCGAGGACGAACCTGTCCTGGTGCCATGCGCGGTCGAGACCGGCGTCGATGTAGAACGGGCACCCCTCGATCTCGCCGAGGAGGACGTCGTTGTCACCGACGAGGAACTCGCCCGCGGGAAAGCACATCGGCGTGCTGCCTGCGCAGCAGCCGCCGGACTGGACGAACATCACCGGCGCGCCCCGGTCGGCGAGCAGGCGGGTGAGCGCCTGTTCCGCCGCCGGGGTCGCCGTGATCCGCGGTGGTGATGCCGTCTCGAGGGGCGGGGTGTCCGACATCGCGGTCTCAGAACAGCCCGAGTGGCTTGTCGCTGTAGCTGACGAGCAGGTTCTTCGTCTCGCTGTAGTGATCGAGCATCATCCGGTGGTTCTCCCGGCCGATGCCGGAGATCTTGTATCCGCCGAACGCGGCGCCCGCGGGGTACTGGTGGTAGCAGTTGGTCCACACGCGGCCCGCCTTGATGGCGCGGCCCATCGTGTAGGCGCGCGTGCCGTCGCGCGTCCAGACCCCGGCACCGAGACCGTAGAGGGTGTCGTTGGCGATCGCGAGGGCCTCGGCGTCGTCGGTGAACGTGGTGACGGCGAGGACCGGCCCGAAGATCTCCTCCTGGAAGACGCGCATCTTGTTGTCGCCCTTGAGCACCGTCGGCTGGAAGAAGTAGCCGCCGGCGAGCTCGCCGTCGAGGTTCGTCCGCTCCCCGCCGATCAGCACCTCGGCACCTTCGCCCCGCCCGATCTCGACGTAGGAGGCGATCTTCTCGATCTGCTGCGCGGACACCTGCGGGCCGAGCTGGGTGTCGGTGTCGAGGGGGTCGCCCTGCCTGATCGCGGCGATCCGCTCGATGCACCGCGCCATGAACGCCTCGTAGATGTCCTCCTGCACCAGTGCCCGCGACGGGGCCGTGCAGACCTCGCCCTTGTTGAACGCGAACAGCACGAGGCCCTCGACGGCCTTGTCCAGGAAGTCGTCGTCGTGGGCCATGACGTCGGAGAAGAAGATGTTGGGCGACTTGCCGCCGAGCTCGACCGTGCTCGGGATGATGTTCTGGGCGGCATACTGCATGATCAGCCGTCCGGTCACGGTCTCACCGGTGAACGAGATCTTCGCGATGCGCGGGTTCGCCGCCAGGGCCTTGCCGACCTCGGCGCCGGGGCCCGTGATGACGTTGATCACGCCCGGCGGGACGACGTCCTCGATCACCTCGATCAGCTTCAGGATCGACCACGGGGTCGGCGAGGCGGGCTTGAGGATCGCGCAGTTCCCTGCGGCCAGCGCGGGGGCGAGCTTCCACGCGGCCATGAGCAGCGGGAAGTTGAACGGGATGATCTGTCCGACCACCCCGAGGGGCTCGCGGAAATGGTACGCGACGAGATCCTTCTCGATCTCGGTCGACGTGCCCTCCTCCGCGCGGGCAGCAGCGGCGAAGTACCGGAAATGGTCGACGACCAGCGGCAGGTCCGCATTCAGCGCCTCGCGGACCGGCTTGCCGTTCTCCCAGCTCTCCGCGACGGCGAGCATCTCCCTGTTCGCGTCGATCGCGTCCGCGATGGCGTTGAGCACCGCGGCGCGTTCGGTCGCGGACCTCTCTCCCCAGGCGTCCTTCGCCGCGTGCGCGGCGTCCAGCGCGAGCTCGACGTCCTCGGGCGTCGAGTGCGCGACCTCGGTGATCGGTCGGCCCGTGGCCGGGCACAGGTCGGCGCGGTACTTGCCCTGTGTCGGCGCCAGCCACTTGCCGCCGATGAAGTTCTCGTATCGCGGCGCGACGGTGACGATGCTGTCGGTATGGCCAGGCGGTGCGTACTTCATTCAGGACTCCTCTGGGTAATGTCTCGGGTGATGTCTCGGGTTCGGTCGTTCCGCTGTGCGCCGGAGCGCACATTCAGCTCTGGCACCCGGCGGCGATCGAGATGGCGAGCCGCGGCCGGCCCCGCCGATGTGAGCCCGCAGCACACGGCCGCGATGATCCGGTCATGGCGGCGGCGGCGGACGACGAGCGACGATCGGCGACGGCCGCGCCACAACGGGCCGCCAGAGCGCCTCGCCCCGCGTGTCGGGCGGTGGTGGCGGAACGTGTCGGGTGTGTCGTTCAGGAGACCGCGTCCCGGCGCGGCGGGAAAGGGCCGATCCGAGCACGACTCATCGCGGACGCCAAAAACACGTGCGACATCGGCTGCCGGGCCCCGCGCGAAGGCTGCCATCGAGGCGCGCGCCAACCCGACACCCACCCGTGCCCTCTGCCGCCGGCATAGCGGACACCGCGTGCGAATGCGCCCGAGACCCTGCTGAAGCGGCCCGACGGCGGGCCCTATGCGCCGTGGACCAGGGCGTAGTCCCCTATGCGACGAGGCTCCCCCGCGCACAGGCTCGGCTCACGGTCAGTGCGACACACGGTCGGGCCACCGTTCACGTCGCTCACACCGGGCCGCGTCAGCGACGACCCGGCCGGTCCGTGACGTCGCCTTCCACCGAGAACGGACTACACCGTGAACACCGCGTTGCTCGTCGTCGTCATCGTCGTCGTCGTACTGCTCGTCCTCGTGGGTCGGGCGATACGGATCGTGAAGCAGTACGAGAAGGGTGTGGTGTTCCGCCTCGGGCGCGTGGCCGGGGTCCGGGATCCGGGTTTCCGGATGATGATCCCGTTCGTCGACGTGATGCACCGGGTCTCGCTGCGGATCGTCACGATGCCGATCCAGTCCCAGGGGATCATCACCCGCGACAACGTGAGCGTCGACGTCTCGGCGGTCGCCTACTTCCGCGTCGTCGACGCGGTGAAGTCGGTGGTCGCGATCGAGAACGTCTACGCCGCGATCGACCAGATCGCCCAGACCACCCTGCGGAAGGTCGTCGGGCAGCACACGCTCGACGAGACGCTGTCGGAGACCGACCGGATCAACAAGGACATCCGCGAGATCCTCGACGTCTCCACCGTCGAGTGGGGCGTCGAGGTGACGCTCGTCGAGCTCAAGGACATCCAGCTGCCCGACAGCATGAAGCGGGCGATGGCCCGGCAGGCCGAGGCGGAGCGCGAGAAGCGCGCCAAGATCATCAACGCCGAGGGTGAGCACCTCGCCGCGGCCGCGCTCGGGGACGCGTCCGACATCATGATGCAGCACCCGCTGGCCCTGCAGCTGCGCAACCTGCAGAGCCTCGTGGAGATCGGTGTCGACAAGAACACCACCGTCGTCTTCCCGGCCCCGTTGATGAGCACCATCGGGGAGCTGGGCACCTTCCTCGCCAGGGAGGCCGCCGACGCCCGCGCCGCGGCACCGGTCACGACCGCGCTGCCGCTGGTGGCCGCATCCAACGGGGCCGCAGACCACAACGGCACCTGATACGAGGTCACGACGTGGAGCGGCGCCGTCGCGGGGGCGTCGTCGGCCGTGCGACGAAGAAGGAGAACCCCACCGTGACGACCCTGGCTCCCGAGCTGCTGCACAGGATGGACGCCTACTGGCGGGCGGCGAACTACGTGTCTGTCGGCCAGCTGTACCTCTACGACAACCCGCTGCTGAAGCGGCCCCTGGCGCTGTCGGACGTGAAGCCGCTGGTGGTCGGGCACTGGGGCACCACGCCGGGCCAGAACTTCATCTACGTGCACCTGAACCGCGTCATCACGCAGTACGACCTGGACATGTTCTACGTCGCAGGCCCCGGCCACGGCGGTCCGGCGCTGGTGGGCAACACCTACCTGGAGGGCAGCTACAGCGAGATCTACCCGGACGTCAGCCAGGACGAGGCCGGCATGAAGAAGCTGTTCACGCAGTTCTCGTTCCCTGGCGGGATCTCCAGCCACGTCGCCCCGACGACACCGGGATCGATCCACGAGGGCGGGGAGCTCGGGTACTCGCTCAGCCACGCGTTCGGCGCGGCGTTCGACAACCCCGACCTGATCGTCGCGTGCGTCATCGGCGACGGCGAGGCCGAGACGGGCCCGCTCGCGACGGCCTGGCAGTCCACCAAGTTCCTGAACCCGATCGGCGACGGGGCCGTGCTGCCGATCCTGCACCTGAACGGCTACAAGATCAGCAACCCGACCGTGCTGGCCAGGATCGAGCACGAGGAGCTGGACCAGTTCCTGCGGGGCTGCGGATGGGAACCGCGCTACGTCGAGGGCGACGATCCCGAGGACATGCACGAGGCCATGGCCGCGGCGCTGGACGACGCGATCGCGAGCATCCACGGCATCCAGGGCGGCGCCCGGATCACGGGCGACACGGCGCGGCGGCGATGGCCGATGATCGTGCTGCGCTCACCCAAGGGCTGGACCGGTCCGAAACAGGTGGACGGGCTGCAGATCGAGGGCACCTTCCGGTCCCACCAGGTGCCGCTGCTGGTCGACGCGGACCATCCCGGGCACGTCGAGCAGCTGGACAGCTGGATGCGCAGCTACAAGCCCGAGGAGCTGTTCGACGAGGCCGGACGCCTGCTTCCCGATCTCGCGGCGCTCGCCCCGCGCGGCGAGCGGCGGATGGGCGCCAACCCCCACACCAACGGCGGCCTGCTGCTGCGTGACCTGCACATGCCCGACTTCCGGGCCCACGCGGTCGCGGTCCCCGCGCCGGGCGGCGTCCGGGCCCAGGACACCCTCGTGCTCGGCGAGTTCCTGCGCGACGTCGTCGCGGCCAACGCCGACCAGCGCAACTTCCGGATCTTCGGTCCCGACGAGACCCTGTCGAACATGCTCGGCGCGGTGTTCGAGGTCACCGACCGGCAGTGGGAGGCCCGCACCGTCGCCACCGACGAGTCGCTGGCCCCGGCCGGCCGGGTGTTGGACTCGATGCTGAGCGAGCACCAGTCGCAGGGCTGGCTGGAGGGCTACCTGCTCACCGGGCGCCACGGGCTGTTCAACTGCTACGAGGCGTTCATCCACATCGTCGACTCGATGTTCAACCAGCACGCCAAATGGCTCAAGGTCACCAAGGCGCTGCCGTGGCGCCGCGACATCTCCTCGCTGAACTACCTGCTCGCCTCCCACGTCTGGCAGCAGGACCACAACGGGTTCACCCACCAGGACCCCGGGTTCCTCGACCACGTCGTGAACAAGAAGGCCGACATCGTCCGCGTCTACCTGCCCCCGGACGCCAACTGCCTGCTCTCGGTCGCCGACCACTGCCTGCGCAGCCGCCACTACGTCAACGTGATCGTCGCCGGCAAGCACGCGATGCCGCAGTGGCTGACCATGGAGCAGGCGCAGGTGCACTGCACCGAAGGCATCGGCATCTGGGAATGGGCGGGCAACGACCGCGGCGCCGAACCGGACGTGGTACTGGCCTGCGCCGGCGACACCCCCACCCTCGAGGTGCTGGCCGCGGTCACCATCCTGCGCGAGAACCTGCCCGAGCTGAAGATCCGGGTGGTCAACGTCGTGGACCTGATGAAGCTGCAGTCGGCCAGCGAGCACCCGCACGGCCTGTCCGACGGCGACTACGACGCGCTGTTCACCCGCGACAAGCACATCATCTTCGCCTTCCACGGCTACCCCACCCTGATCCACCGCCTCACCTACCGGCGGACCAACCGCAACCTGCACGTCCGCGGCTACAACGAGGAAGGCACGATCACCACCGCGTTCGACATGCGGGTGCAGAACCGCCTCGACCGCTTCCACCTGGTCCAGGACGTCATCGAGCGACTGCCGCAGCTGGGCGCCACCGGGGACTACCTGAAACAGACGATGGCCGACAAGCTCGTCGAGCACGACCTGTACATCAACAAGCACGGCCAGGACCTCCCGGAGATCCGGAACTGGACGTGGAGCGACCCGACGTGAGCACGCCGGAGCTCCTCCACGACCACCGGCCGGACACCGGCGACGACCTGAAGTCCGTGCCACTGGCCGAGGTCGAGAAGCGGCTGCACGCCTCCGTGGACGGCCTCAGCCAGGCCGAAGCGGACGAACGCCTGGCCACCTACGGGCCGAACGAGATCGCCGAACACAAACCCAACCCGGTCCTGAAGTTCCTGAGCTACTTCTGGGGGCCCATCCCGTGGATGATCGAGATCGCGATCATCCTGTCCGCCGCGGTCGGGCACTGGCCCGACTTCTTCATCATCCTCGTCCTGCTCGTCGCCAACGGCCTCGTGGGTTTCCTCGAGGAACGGCAAGCCGGCAACGCCATCGACGCGCTCAAGGCCGAGCTCGCGATCACCGCCCGGGTCCTGCGCGACGGGAGCTGGGTCACCCCGCCCGCGCGGGAGCTCGTCCCGGGCGACGTCATCCGCCTGCGGCTGGGCGACATCGTGCCCGCCGACGCCCGGCTGCTCGACGGCGACCCGGTCGAGGTCGACCAGTCCGCCCTCACCGGCGAGTCCCTGCCCGCCACCCGCGCACCGGGCGAGGCCGTCTACTCCGGCTCCATCATCCGCCAGGGCGAGATCGGCGCGCTGGTCTACGGCACCGGCACCAACACCTACTTCGGCCGGACCGCACAGCTCGTACAGGACGCCCACACCGTCAGCCACTTCCAACGGGCCGTCCTGAAGATCGGCAACTACCTCATCGTCCTCGCCGTCGTCCTGGTCGCCGTGATCGTCGTCGTCTCGATCCTGCGTGGCGACCCGGTCCTCACCACCCTGCAGTTCGCGCTGGTCCTGACCGTCGCCGCGATCCCCGTCGCGATGCCCACCGTGCTCTCGGTGACCATGGCCGTCGGAGCCCGCGCGCTCGCCACCAAGAAGGCCATCGTCAGCCGGCTGGTGGCGATCGAGGAGCTCGCCGGCGTCGACGTGCTCTGCGCCGACAAGACCGGCACCCTCACCCAGAACACCCTCACCCTCGGCACACCGTTCAGCGTCGACGGCGTCACCGCCGAGCAGGTCGTCGTGGCGGGTGCCCTCGCCTCCCGCGCCGACAACGACGACCCCATCGACCTCGCCGTCCTGGCCGGCCTCCCCGACACCGACACCGACACCGACACCGTCCACGGCTACCGCATCGAGCACTTCCGGCCGTTCGACCCCGTGCACAAGCGCACCGAGGCGACCATCACCGCAGCGGACGGCACCACCTTCCGCGTCACCAAGGGCGCACCCCAGGTCATCCTGGCCCTGTCCGCCGACGCCACCGACGTGCAGGCCGCCGTGGACCAGGCCGTCAACGGGTTCGCCGCCCGTGGGTTCCGCGCACTGGGCGTCGCCCGCGCCGACGGCCCGGCCGACCACGACGGCGCTTGGCGGTTCCTCGGCGTGCTACCCCTTTCCGACCCGCCCCGCGAGGACGCCAAGGCCACCATCGCCACCGCACGCGACATGGGCGTCACCATCAAGATGGTTACCGGCGACGCCCTGGCCATCGCCACGGAGACCGCCAGGAAGCTCGACATGGGCACCGACATCCTCGACGCCGCCGGCCTCGGCGACGCCAAGCACGACGAGACCGCCGAGACCGCCCGGTCCATCGAGGACGCCGACGGGTTCGCCCAGGTGTTCCCCGAGCACAAGTTCCACATCGTCGACGTCCTGCAGAAGCGCGGCCACATCGTCGGCATGACCGGCGACGGCGTCAACGACGCCCCCGCGCTCAAGAAGGCCGACTGCGGCATCGCCGTGTCCGCCGCCACCGACGCCGCCCGCGCCGCCGCGTCCATCGTCCTGACCACCCCCGGTCTCTCGGTGATCATCGACGCGGTCAAGGAAGGCCGCCGGATCTTCCAACGCATGAACAGCTACGCGATCTACCGCATCGCCGAGACGCTGCGCGTGCTGCTGTTCATGACCCTGGCCATCCTCGTCTTCAACTTCTACCCGCTGACGGCCGTCATGATCGTGATGCTGGCGCTGCTCAACGACGGCGCCATCCTCTCGATCTCCTACGACAACGTCCGCTACCGCAACCGGCCAGAGGCCTGGGACATGCGCCAGGTCCTCACCATCGCCACGGTCCTGGGCGTCATCGGCCCGATCGCCGCGTTCGGGCTGTTCTACCTCGGCGACCGCGTCTTCCACCTCGGCCACCCGCAGCTGCAGACACTGATGTACCTCATGCTGTCCGTCGCCGGGCACCTCACCATCTTCCTGACCCGCACCCGCGGCCCGTTCTGGTCCATCCGACCCGCCCGCATCCTCGTCCTCGCCGTCCTCGGCACCCAGGCCATCGCCACCCTCATCGCCGTCTACGGGCTGTTCATGACGCCACTGGGCTGGGGCTGGGCCGCGTTCGTCTGGGCCTACGCCATCATCTGGGCGGCACTCGGCGACCGCGCCAAGCTCCTCGCCTACAAGATCCTCGACGCCCGCCAGCACACCACGACCGTCCACGCCGAGGACGCCCGGCCCGCGTCCGGCGACGGCCCCGCCGACCGGGCACCGACGAAGAAGACCTGATCGTCCCGGACCGTGCGGCGCAACGTACGTCAACGGTTCCACGACGGGTCCACAGCAACCGCTCAGCCGACGACCAGGTTTCCGGCCTAGTGTCGGAAGATGGACACCCAGCAAGGCCGGCCGCCGCCGTTCCAGCAGCCGGGCTGGCTGAAGTGGATCATGCCGATCGGCTTCGTCGCCGTGCTGGCGGTGGCGATCCTGGGCCCGGTGCTCGCCGGCCCCGCGTCCCGGTCCCTGACCTACACCGCATTCCTCGCGCAGGTGACGGCGAACAAGGTGTCCACGGCCACGATCACCGACACCGGCGCGGTCAGCGGCCAGCTCGTCGGCGGCACGGACTACACGTCCCAGATCCCGACGGCGTTGAACGACTCCACCCTGCCGCCACTCCTGGCCTCGCACGACGTCGCGATCACCGCCACGGACCCTGGCGCCACGTCGCTGGGGAGCGTGCTGCTGTCCTACCTCCCGTTCCTGCTGATGATCGGGCTCGTCCTGTGGCTGGTGCGACGCAGGACCAAGCAGCTGGGCGCGAGCGGGGGCCTCGGCGCCATGATGGGCGTCGGGAAGTCCAGGGCCAAGGTCTACGACAAGACGAAGCCCGGCACGCGGTTCGCCGACATCGCCGGCTACGAGGGCTCCAAGGCCGAGGTGATGGAGGTCGTGGACTTCCTGCGCAACCCCGGGCGCTACCAGCGGGCCGGCGCCAAGGGGCCCCGGGGTGTCCTGATGGCCGGACCGCCCGGCACTGGCAAGACACTCCTGGCCCGAGCCGTGGCCGGTGAGGCCGAGGTCCCGTTCTTCTCGATCAGCGGGTCCGGTTTCGTCGAGATGTTCGTCGGAGTCGGCGCCTCGCGGGTGCGGTCGCTGTTCGAGGACGCCCGCAAGCAGTCGCCGTCGATCGTCTTCATCGACGAGATCGACGCGATCGGTGGCCGCCGCGGCTCCGGTGGAGGTTTCGGTTCCAACGACGAGCGCGAGCAGACGCTCAACCAGCTGCTCTCGGAGATGGACGGGTTCGACGCGGCCGGCGGCGTGGTCGTGATCGCCGCCACCAACCGGGCCGAGACACTCGACGCAGCGCTGCTGCGCCCCGGCCGGTTCGACCGCACCGTCGAGATCCCGCTGCCCAACCAGCGCGAGCGCGCCGCGATCCTCGCGATCCATGCACGAGGCAAGGCCCTGAATGGGGACGTCGACCTCGACACCGTGTCCCGCGGCACCCCGGGATTCTCCGGGGCCGACCTGGCCAACCTGGTCAACGAGGCCGCGATCAACGCGGTGCGCGCCGGGCGCGAGGTCCTGTCCGCCGAGGACTTCGGCGCCGCCCGCGACCGGCTGCTCCTGGGACGCCGCGACTCCTCGAACGCGCTGCTGCCGGCCGAGAAGAACGCCGTCGCGGTCCACGAGGCCGGGCACGCACTGGTCGCGGCGCTCTCTCTCCACACCGACCCGGTCGCGAAGGTGACGATCCTGCCCCGGGGCCCCGCTCTGGGGGTCACCGAGCAGCTGCCCGAGGCCGAGCGGCACCTCTACCCGCACAGCTACCTGACCGACACACTGGCCGTCCGGCTCGGCGGTCGGGCCGCGGAGCTCACCGTGCTCGGCGAGGCGTCCACCGGCGCGTCCAACGACCTCGCCTCCGCGACCGAGCTGGCCACGCGCATGGTCCGGGAGTGGGGGCTCTCCCCCGAGCTCGGTCCGGTCGGCTACGGACCCGACGGGGCCAACCACGACAACCCTTTCGGCGCCCGCCGCTACGCCGAACAGACCCAGCGCACCATCGACCGCGAGGTCGCCCGGCTGCTCCGTGAAGCCGAGCACACCGCATCCGACCTGCTCAGAGAGCACCGCGACCTGCTCGACCGGCTCGTCGCCCTGCTGCTGGACCGCGAGACGATCGACGGTACCGAGCTGTCCACGCTCGTCGCCGGCGACGCTCCCGCGCCACCGACCGGCACCTGGGGACCCCGCACCACCGTCCCCGCACCCCGGCGCCAGCCGGTCGCGCTGCTGTCCTCCAACGGGTCCGCCGCAGAGCCTTCCACCGC
The DNA here is from genome assembly GCA_963728105.1 of uncultured Actinomycetota bacterium. Lineage (GTDB taxonomy): Bacteria > Actinomycetota > Actinomycetes > Mycobacteriales > Pseudonocardiaceae > Pseudonocardia. The sequence continues at coordinate 88,935 of CAVSJZ010000033.1, forward strand.
CTGACCCGACTGGAACCCACGGTGAGCGCGGCGTCGGCGGCGCCCTCGCTCTCGAACGGGCGCTCGCGGGCTTCACCTGCGGCCGGCGGGTCGTGAACGGGGTCAACATGCCGGTCCAGGTGCCCAGTGGCGCCGCTGGAGCCCTGCTTCCTCGCCGACCGGTGGTTCTCTGAGCGCGGCATCCGCGGCGACGCGGAGCCCGTCTGCGCGACGCCGCCCGACGCGGTGTTCGCCAAGCCCTGCCCCCTCCTGTCCAGGGGGGCGCGGCGGCGCGGCCGGAGTGCCGGTCCGCGCAGGACGTCGCTCGATGTCCGAGGCCGGGCGATGCGTTCCGCATCGCCCGGCCTCGGCTTCGCGGCACTCGTCCGCTCCCCAGCGACGAGTGGAGGCTGTACCCGGCCAGACACCCCGGGTCGGGGTCGACGATGTCCACTGTCGTCTCGAGTGCCGGCAGTGCGCCTGGGTCGTTGGGCCTCTGCACGCCGGTTGACGGCCCTTTCCGTGACGGCCGGCTCGTCCACGCCCGGGCCCGCGCCGGGGGTCGCTCGCCGCCCTCTGGCGTCGCCGGTGGCCGGGCCCCTGACCACGCGGACACCATCGGGCGACGATCCGGCCGCGGAGCACGCGCGGGTCCGGTGTCCGGGTCTATCGTGTGACCGTCACCGGCTCGGGACCTCGGCCGGCTCCGTAGACCCCGATGGGGGTCCGAGAGCGCCGAGGATGGACCGATGAGCCCACGTGTCCTGGTGGTCATGGGCGTGTCCGGTTGCGGGAAGTCGACGGTCGCCGCGCTCCTGGCCGGTCGCGAGGGCTGGGCCTTCGAGGAGGGCGACTCCCTGCATCCGCAGGCCAACGTCGACAAGATGCACGCCGGTCACCCCCTGAACGACGCGGACCGCGCCCCGTGGCTGGAGAAGGTCGCGGCCTGGATCGAGGGCGTGCTCGACGCCGGCCGCAACGGCGTCATCACCTGCTCCGCCCTCAAACGCGCCTACCGCGACGTCCTCGACCGCCGCCACCACGGCGTCCTGTTCGTCTACCTGGCGGGCGACCAGGAGACGATCGCCGCCCGGCTGGCGGTCCGGCAGGGGCACTTCATGCCACCCGGCCTGCTGCAGAGCCAGTTCGACAGCCTCGAGGAACCGACCGACGACGAGCCCGTCATCCGGGTGGACATCGGCCCCCCACCCGAGGAGATCGTCCAGCGCGTCATCGACGAGCTGGATCCCGAGCCGAGCAAGGACGGAGCGCACTCATGATCTTCATGGCGGACGCCGTGACCGACCAGCTGCACCAACCGTGGGCGGCCCACGACACCCAGGTTCTCGTCGTCGCCGTGCTGGGCATCGCGCTGGTCGTCGTCCTGATCGTCGTCGCCAAGATGCACGCGTTCCTCGCGCTGAGCATCAGCTCGCTGCTGGTCGGCATCTTCTCCGGGATCAACCTCACGAAGGTCACGGCGTCGTTCGAGACGGGGTCGGCGGGGTTCTGGGCTACGTCGGTGTGCTGATCGCCCTCGGCGCCATGCTTGGCAAGCTGCTCGGCGACTCCGGCGGTGCCGACAAGATCGTCGACACGCTGCTGCGCGGCCGCCCGGCGACGCTGCCGTGGAAGATGGCCTTGATCGCGGTCATCATCGGCATCCCGATGTTCTTCGAGGTCGGCCTGGTACTGCTGGTGCCGGTCATCATGCTCGCGGTGCGGCGCTCCGGCGGGCGCGCGATGCTGCTGGGGATCCCCGCACTGGCCGGGCTGTCGGTGCTGCACGGCTTCATCCCGCCCCACCCCGGACCCGTCGCGGCGATCGGGATCCTGCACGCCGACATCGGCATCACGCTCGCACTCGGACTCCTCGTCGCCATCCCGACGGTCGCCGTCTGCGGCCCGGTGTTCGGCCGCCTCGCCGCTCATTGGGTCCCCATCGGCGCCGCGGGCGCGGGGCTCGCCTTCACCGGAGCACCATCAGGGACGGAGTCCGCCGAGACGATGCCGCCGCCGGGGACCACATCCTCGGGTGGCTCCGGTCCCGGTGCGCAGCGCCTGGGCACGCCCCCCGACGCCGCCGGCACCGACCGCGGCGAGCAGGATCCGCCGGCACGGCGCGTCCCGTCCTTCGGGTGGACGCTGACCACGGTGCTCTCCCCCGTGGCGCTGATGCTCGCCCGCGCCGCCGCGGATCTGTGGCTCGCGCCGGACACCGTCGTCTACAAGGTGCTCGGCTTCATCGGCGACCCCGTCGTCGCGCTGCTCATCGCCGTGCTGCTCGCCATGGTCACCCTGGGGACCGCCGTCGGGTTCACGGCGTCGACACTGCAGAAGAGCATCGGCGCGAGCCTGCTCCCGATCGTCGGGGTCCTGCTCATCGTCGGCGCCGGAGGGGGCTTCAAGCAGGTGCTCGTCGACGGCGGCACGGGGGCGGCCATCGGCAAGATCGCCGTCGCGGCCAGCCTGTCGGCGCTCGTGCTCGGCTGGATGGTCGCGGTCCTGATCCGGGTGGCGACGGGATCCGCGACGGTGGCCACCGTGACCGCCGCGGGCATCGTCGCGCCGCTGGCGGCCGGCCTGCCGCCTGCGCAGCTGGCACTGGTGGTGCTGGCGGTCGGTGCTGGATCCCTTTTCTTCTCCCACGTCAACGATGCAGGCTTCTGGCTGGTCAAGGAGTATTTCGGCATGACCGTCTGGGAGACGATCAAGACCTGGTCGGTGATGGAGACCCTGATCTCCCTCATGGGTCTCGGGCTGACGGTGCTGCTCTCGACCATCGTGTAGGCGCGGGTCAGCACCCCGGCTCATCAGGCACGACGTCTTTCGGTGTCATCCATGGCCACGCCTGGGCGGCCCGGCTGCCCGGCCGAAGAGGTCGTCCTCGCATGGCCGGGTGGACGGACATGCGAGCCGATGTGCGCTGCCCCTGGCGGCCGGGCGACGCCCGACCGGCCGCCTTGCCGCGTCCCGTCGGCGCGCCGACCATGCTTACCCGAAGGTGAGAGGACCCTGCCGAGGCGCAGGCCCGGTCCCGTCCCTCCGGCGATCGTGGCGGGGGTCCCCTTCGGACGAACATCTCCCCATGCCGGTGACGGGCCGGCGCGAACTGCGGGAGATGACGATGCGCAAGACCGAGGGGACCGAGATGCGGCGGCAGCGGCCGCTCGTGCGTGGCGAGATGCCCGGGCACCCCCGCCCGGCCCGGCCCGCGACGGGGGCCTAGCCGTGTCGACGATCGGACCCGTCATCGAGCTCGGGGGAAACGACGACAGCCTGACCCGGGACCTCGCGACCAGCCTGGCCCTCCACGTGGCGGCGAGCCCGACGCCCGGCGGGGCCATGACGCCCGCCCCGGCCGCCGAGCACCCCGCCGTCGAGCACCCCGCCACCGAGCACACCGCCGCCGAGATCGACGCCGACCGGCTGGAGGCGGAGATCGCACGGCTGCAGGCCGAGCTCGGGCGCCTGCGGGCCGCGTCCGGCCCGGCCCGCCCGACGCCCACACCGCGGCCGACCACCCCGTCCGCGCCGGATGCGGACGCACGCGCGTCCTCGACCGGTGGGACCGACATGGCCGCCGGTGACGCCACCGAGATCATGACCGCGTTCGCCACGCGCGCCGGCCGGACCGGGTCACGCCCCGACGGGACCATGTCGGTCATCGACGAGGCCACGACCTTCCTGGACGCGGCGGCACTGCGCCGGCTGGCCGAGGCCGCCGCGGCGGCCCGGACCCGCGGGCGCCTGCCCGCGCCCGAGCAGCGGCGGTCGGACCAGCCCGCTCGACCCGGGTCGGCGGCCGTGCCCGGCCCCGCCTCGCCCCGCCCCCGGCCGGCCTCGGCGCGCCCCGCGCCGCCCGTCCCGGTGACCGGGTCGGTCTCGTCCCCACACCCCACGCCCCGCGACCCTGCGCGCGGCTCCGCTGGCTCCTGCCCGTCCGCAGGGGCCGGCGCCGGCGCCGGCTCCAGGGCGCCCGGTTCCGCAGGCCCGGCCGGCACAGGCGCCCCGGCCGGCTCAGACCGGCCGTGGCCCGCAGGCCCCGCGCCAGCCGCAGGCGAGCCGCGCGGCCCTCGCCGCCCGGCCCCCGCACGCCGGCCGCCCCGCCCCCGCCGGTCGCCCCGCCCACGCCGGTCGCCCCGCCCACGCCGGTCGCCCCGCCTCGACCACGGGCTCGACCCCGATCGCCCGGATCGCCGGCCGGTCGGCCGCGGGGGCCACCTCGACCGGACAGTCCGTCGCCGCGGTCGCGGCCGCTCTCGCCGCGTTGCTCGCCGAGGTGCTCGAGGTCGACCAGGTGCGTCCCGAGCAGGACGTGTTCACCGAGCTGGGCGCCGACTCGATGGTCATGACCCGGTTCTGCGCCCGCGTGCGGCGGCGGTCCGACCTGCCGTCGGTCTCGGTCAAGGACGTCTACGCCCACCCGACGCTGCTCGGCCTGGCCCGCGCGCTCACCCCGCCGGTCGCGACCGGCACCCGCCCCCGGCTGACGCCCGTGTCGCCCGACGTCGTCGCGACGGGGCTGGCGCAGGTGCTGGCGGGCGTGCTGAAGGTCGAGCAGGTCGGCGTGGAGCAGGACGTCTTCGCGGAGCTGGGCGCGGACTCGATGACGATCACCCGGTTCTGCGCGGCCCTGCGGCGCCGCCGCGAGCTGCCCACCGTCGCCGTCAAGGACGTCTACGCGCACCGGACGATGGCCGCGCTCGCCAGCGCGACCGCGCCGGCCGGAGCGCGCCCCGAGCCCGTCAAGGCGGAGCCGCTGCCGCGCCCGAAGCCGGCGAGCACGTTCTCCTACCTGTTCTGCGGCCTCCTGCAGACGCTGGTGTTCCTCGGCTACGCGGCCCTGCTGGGGGCGGCGACCGCCCAGGCTTACACGGTGATCTCCGCCGGCACGACCGTCCTGGACGTGTACCTGCGTGCGGTGATCGTGGGCGGCGTCGCGTTCGGCGCGCTGACCGTCCTGCCGATCGCGGCGAAGTGGGCGCTGATCGGGCGGTGGAAGGAGCGGGAGATCCGCGCCTGGAGCCTGGGCTACTTCCGCTTCTGGCTGGGCCGCATGATCGTCCGGGCCAACCCGCTCGTCCCGCTGATCGTGGGCACGCCCCTGTACCCGCTGTACCTGCGGGCGCTGGGCGCGAAGATCGGCCGCGGCGTGCTGATCCTGAGCAAGCAGATCCCCGTCGCCACCGACCTGGTCACGATCGGGGCCGGCACGGTCATCCGCAAGGACGTCCACTTCACCGGTGCGGCCGCGGTCGCCGGCACCATCCGGCTGGGCCGGATCACCCTGGGCCGCGACGTCGTCGTCGGCGAGAAGAGCGCGCTGGACATCGGCACGGCGATGGGCGACGGCGCCCAGCTCGGGCACGCCTCGGCGCTGCACGCCGGCCAGACGGTGCCAGCGGGCGCCCGCTTCGAGGGCTCGCCCGCGGCTCCGACCGCGACCGACCACCGCCGGGTGCCGCCGATGCCGGCGAGCCGGACGCGCACGGTGGTCTACGGCCTGCTGCAGCTGGTCAAGATCCTCGGCGTGTACCTGCCGCTGGCCTTCGGCGGCCTGATCATGGTGCTGGCCAACGCGCCGAAGCTGCGCGGCCTGATCGACCCCGGTCCCGTCGCGCTGAACCAGCCCCTGCTCTACGTCGACGCCCTGGCCGGCTCGGGCATCGTCCTGCTCGGTGGCCTGCTGGTCGGTTTCGTCCTGGTGACGACGCTGCCGCGGCTGCTGGGCCTGGCCGTCCGGCCGGACCGGGTCTACCGGGTCTACGGGGCGCGCTACGCCATGTTCCGCACGATCACCCGGATGACCAACGTCAAGACCTTCGTCGGCCTGCTCGGCGACAGCTCCTTCATCGTCGGCTACCTGCGGGCACTGGGCTACGACCTGGGCAAGGTCGTGCAGACCGGGTCGAACTTCGGCCTGTCGGTCTCCCACGACAACCCCTACCTGTCGACGGTCGGCACCGGCACGGTGGTCGCCGACGGGCTCTCGATCGCCAACGCCGAGGTCTCGGCCACCGCGTTCCGGGTGAGCCGGGTCGCGGTCGGCGCGAACAGCTTCCTGGGCAACTACATCGCCTACCCGGCCGGCGCGCAGGTCGGCGACAACTGCCTGCTCGCGACGAAGGTCGGGCTGCCGCTCACCGGGCCGGTCCGCGAGGGCGTCGGCCTGCTGGGCTCGCCGGCGTTCGAGATCCCCCGCACGGTCCGCCGCGACCAGGAGATGGAGGTCGCGCCGGCCGAGGTCCGGCGGCGGCTGCGGCGCAAGAACCTGCACAACTTCGGCACCCTGCTGGCGACGCTGGCGATGCGGTGGCTGGACCTGGCGGGCCTGCTGCTGCTGGCGCTGCTGGCGGTGGACACCTACCCGGTGTTCGGCTTCTGGTCCTTCGGCGCCGAGATCCTCGCCTCGCTGGCGTTCACCCTCTGCTACCGCATCGTCGTCGAGCGGCTCGGCGGCGGCTTCCGCCGCCTGCGCCCGCAGTCGTGCTCGATCTACGACCGGACGTTCTGGCGGCACGAGCGCTACTGGAAGTTCGTCGTGCCACAGGGCATGGACCGCATCCTCGCGGGGACCCCGTGGAAGAACCTGGTCAGCAGGCTGCTGGGGGTCCGGATCGGGCGCCGTGTCCTCGACCTGGGCGCGTGGATGAGCGAGCGCTCCCTGCTGACGATCGGGGACGACGCGACCCTCGACGAGGGCAGCATCCTGCAGTGCCACTCGCAGGAGGACGGCGCGTTCAAGTCCGACCACTCCACGGTCGAGGCCGGGGCCTCGGTCGGCTCGGGTGCGCTGGTCCACTACGGCGTCACGGTCGGCGAGGGCGCCGTCATCGCCGCCGACTCCTTCCTGATGAAGGGCGAGGAGGTGCCGGCCGGTGCGTACTGGGGCGGCAACCCCGCCCGCGAGCTTCCCCTGCCCGTCCGTTCCGGCGCCGACCGCGGCGCCCCCGTCCTGGAGACCCGTCATGACCTCGACCGACCCGCAGCCCTTCCCGTCGCCGACGTTCGGCGGCCCGCCGTTCCCGGCCCCGACGTTCGACGCCCTGTCGTTCCCGGCCCCGGCGTTCTCGGCGCCCACGTTCCCGGCCCCGGCGTTCCCGGCCCCGGCGTCCGACGCCCCGTCGTTCCCGGCCCCGCCGTCCGACGCGGCCCCGTTCCCGGCGGTCCCGTCCGACGCCCCGGCGTTCCCGGCCCCGGCGTTCCCGGCCCCCGGGTTCCCGGCCCCGCCGTCCCGGGCCGCGCTCCGGCCCGTCCGCACCCCGGCGCCCACCTGCGCACTGTGGCCTGAGCCCGCGCCGGAGGACCCGGCCCGCGCGTACTGGCGGGCCGTGCTGGTCGCGGGTGGGCGGACCGAGCTGCCGCGCTGGACGCTCGACCCGGCCGCCGGCGTGGCCGTGCACGAGGAGCCGATCCCGGCGGGGCTGCAGGCGGCGGCGGACGGGCTGGGCGCGTCACGGCCGGCGGTCTGGCTCGCGGTGCACGCGGCCATACTGGCGGCCGTCTCCGGCGAGGCGGAGGTCGTGGCCGGTCGCCTGACCGGGTCCGGGGCCCGGCCCTGCCGGGTCGACACCGGGGTGCGGTCGTGGCGCGAGCTGGTGGCGGCCGCCGCCAGGGTCGACGTCGACGCCGTCGCGTACGCCGGGTTCGCGGTCGAGGACCTGCGCCGCGAGCTGGGCGTGACGGGGCCGGAGTTCGACACCGTGCTCGACGCGCAGGGCCCTGGCCGCGACCCCGAGGGCCGGGAGGTGGCGGTCCTGGGCGTGGTCGAGGGCGCCGGGCAGGCGTCGCTGGTGGTGCGGTACCGCACCGACGTCCTCGACGCGGACGCGGCGGCCCGGCTGGCCGGCTACCACGTCACCGCGCTGCAGCGGGTCGCCTCGGCTCCGGACGCCGCCCCGGCGGGGCAGAGCCTGGTGTCGGCGCAGGAGGTGGCGTGGCAGGTGGAGCGGTTCGCCGGGCCGGTGCGCCCGCTGCCGGACGTGCGCGCGCACGAGGTGTTCGAGCAGGTGGCGGCCCGCTGGCCGGACCGGGTCGCGGCCGTGTGCCGGACCGAGACCCTGACGTACGCGCAGCTGAACGCACGGGCCAACCGCGTGGCGCGCGCGCTGCTGGCCGGGGGGCTGCGGCCAGAGGACGTGGTCGCCGTGGTGACCGAGCGGGACCTGGACTGGCTGACCGCGATGCTCGCGGTGTTCAAGGCCGGCGGGGTGTACCTCCCGATCGAGCCGCACTTCCCGGCCGAGCGGATCGCGGCGGTGCTGCGGCGGTCGGACTGCCGGTTCGTGCTCACCCAGTACGGGGCGACGGCCACCCTGGAGCAGGCGCTGACCGCGAGCCCGGCCATGGCGGTGTCGACCGTCGCCGAGGCCGTCGCGCAGGACCGCGGCGAGGCGAACCCGGACGTCGAGGTCGGCGCGGACCAGCTCGCCTACATCTACTTCACCTCCGGCTCGACCGGCGAGCCGAAGGGCGCGATGTGCGAGCACGCGGGGATGCTCAACCACCTGCTGGCCAAGATCGAGGACCTCGGGATCGACGAGGGCAGCGTCGTGGCGCAGGTCGCGCCGCAGTGCTTCGACATCTCGCTGTGGCAGCTGGTCTCGGCCCTGCTGGTGGGCGGCCGGACGGTCATCGTCCCGCAGGACGTCGTGCTGGACGCCGACCGGTTCCTGGACACGCTCGCCACCGAGCGGGTCGCGGTGGCGCAGGTCGTGCCGTCCTACCTGGAGGTGCTGCTCAGCCTGCTGGCCCGCAGCCCGCAGGCGCTGGCGGACCTGCGGATCGTGTCGGTCACCGGGGAGGCGGTGAAGAAGGAGCTGGTGCAGCGGTGGTTCGCCACGGTGGAGGGCGTGCCGCTGGTCAACGCCTACGGCCTGACCGAGACCTCGGACGACACCAACCACGAGGTGCTGCGCGCGGTGCCGCACCACGAGCGGGTGCCGCTCGGTCCGTCGGTGCGCAACGTGCGCGTCATGATCGTCGACGAGGACCTGGTGCCGGTGCCCGCCGGGGCGCCCGGGCTGATCGCGTTCGCCGGGGTGTGCGTCGGGCGCGGGTACGTCAACGACCCGCAGCGCACGCGGGACTGCTACCGCACGGACCCCTACCGGCCCGGTGAGCGGCTGTACCTGGGCGGCGACTACGGGCGCTGGCTGCCGGAGGGCAAGCTGGAGTTCCTCGGGCGCCGCGACGGGCAGGTGAAGGTGCGCGGGTTCCGGATCGAGCTGGGCGAGGTGGAGAACGCGCTGCTGCGGGTCGCCGGGGTCCGCGACGCCGCGGTCGTCGTGGCCGACGACGGGCGGGGAGCCCGGCTGGTCGGGTTCTGCGCCGCCGACGTCCCGCTGGCCGGCGACGACGTCCGCGACGAGATCGGGCGGACGCTGCCCGAGTACATGGTGCCCTCGGCCGTCCACCAGCGCGACACGCTGCCGCTGACCGCCAACGGCAAGATCGACCGCAAGGCGCTGCGCGTCCTCGCCACCGAGCTGGCCGCGGTCCCCGCGGCCGCGGCGGCCGGCGGGCACCGGCCCCCGGCGACGGCGGCGGAGACCCGGCTCGCCCGGGCGTGGGCGGACGTCCTGGGCCTGGACGAGGCCCAGATCGACCGGGACGCCGACTTCTTCGCCATCGGGGGGACGTCGCTGTCCGCGGTCAAGCTGGCCGTGGTGCTCGGGCGGGTCGTGTCGCTGCCCGAGATCACGCGCAACCCGGTGCTCGCCGACCTCGCCCGCCTGCTGGACGCGAAGGCCCCAGGCTAGGCCGTGTCCCGTGGATCACGGGCGAGGGATTCGTGATCCAGATGGCTGCTCGCAAGGCGGAGGGCGGCTCTCGTACCCGGGCGTACTCGAGCCGTCCGACAACGCAGCGAGCGGCCATCTGGGCGCGAATACCGCGTTCGCTGATCCACGGGACACGGCCTAGGCGTCGGGTCAGACCGCGACGAGCGGGTGGCGGCGGTCGCGCGCGGCGCCCTTCACGGCCCGCCGAGCGAGGGTCACGCCGCTGCGCACCCGCCGCAGCGGCTCGATCTGCGTGGCCAGGTGCACCTGGTAGCGCCACGGCGGCTGGTCGTTGCGCCGGTCGAAGATCGAGTAGGCGACGTTGACCGGGGCGTGGGCGTTCAGCCGCGCGTCGGCCTCCTCGAACCAGCGCATGCTCGCCATCGCCGTGTCCTGCACCCGCTCGACCTGCGGGCGGCGGACCCGGTCGTAGGCCGCGAGGCCGTCGGCCAGGTCGACCCCCGGGACCAGCGCGTGCTCGACCAGCGCGACGGCGTCGAGCAGGCCCAGCGAGGTGCCGGAGCCGATGCCGAAGTTCGTCGTGTGCGCGGCGTCGCCGACCAGCGCGACGTTGCGGTGGTACCAGCGCGCGCACCGGATCTCGCGGAACGTCACCCACTCCTGGCGCACCGCGGCCCGCGGCGGCTGCAGCACCGGGTGCCCCTCGAGGACCGGCGCGAAGATCCGCTCGATCCGCCGCAGCTGGGCGTCCGGGCCGAGGCGGTCGAAGCCGAGGCCCGACCAGGTCGAGGGCGCGCACTCGACGATGAAGGTGCTGCTGTTCGTCGCCGACGGGTACGTCCAGGCCCAGACCCAGCCGGCGGGCGTGCTCCGGAAGTGCCACTGGAAGGTCGGGACGACCTTGGTCGTGCCCAGCCACGTGTACCGGTTGCGGCCGGGGGTGAACGTCGGGCGGAACGCGGCGGCGTGGCGCGTGCGCAGCCGGCTGCCGACGCCGTCGGCCGCGACGACGAGGTCGGAGTCGAGCTCGCAGGCGTTGTCGACCATCTCCTCGTAGCGCAGCCGCACCCCGAGCTCGCGGGCCCGGTCGGTGAGGATGTCCTGCATCGCCGCGCGGTTGATCGCGTAGCCGTAGCGGCCGCCGATGTGCACGGGAGCCCGGTCGTCGATGCAGACGCGCTGACCGTTCCACTCCCGCGACGCGACCCGCAGCCGGCGGCCGGTGAGCGGGTCCTGGGCGTAGAGCTCGTCGAGCAGCTCGTCGCTCCACGAGACGCCCCAGCCGTGCGTGGCGCCGGGCCGGTTGCGCTCGACCACCGTGACGTCGTGACGTCGGTCGCGCAGCTTGGCGAGGATCGCGCAGTACATCCCCGCAGGGCCACCGCCAACGCACGTGATCTTCATACCCGCCCTTCCTGTCGTTCGACGGCCCGGAAAGGTAGCAACCGTCATCCGGTCATTCGGTGTAGCGACACGCACCCGAAACGGTGGCTCGCAGACTCACAGGCCACGCTTAACCGGGGCATTCGGCCATCAATCGGTCACACTGCGCACCAGGAGTCGCCGTGCGCACCGCGACGGACCGACCTGTTCGGCCCAACCGCCGTCAGGACCAGGGGTGGCGGACGCCCTGGTAGGCGCACGTCGTCCGCGCCGGCGGGGCGGAGGTCGACGAGGACGCCGCCGCGAGGGCGTCACGCAGTCGCATCCGGCCACCTCATCCGGTCGGTCCGGTCGACGGGCGGAGCCGCTGCGCGCGCAGGGCCGAGCGACGCACCTTGCCCGCGTCGTCGCGCAGCGGCACCTCGACTCGTTCGACGGAGCGGGGCACCTTGACCGGTTCCAGGAGCGCGCGCACGTGCGCGATGATCGCGTCGTCGGTCACCGTGCTCCCGGGCGCGAGCTCGACCAGCGCGTGCGGGAGCGCCCCGAGGTCCTCGTCCGGCAGCCCGATCACGCACGACGACCGCACCGCGGGGTGCGCGTCCAGCGCGGCCTCGACCTCCGCCGGGTACACGTTCGCCCCGCCGACGAGGATCATGTCCGTGTCGCGGTCGGTCACGTAGACGTAGCCGTCCTCGTCGAGGAAGCCCAGGTCGCCCAGCGACTCCCAGTTGCCGCCCGCGGCCTTGGCCTGCGCGCCGACGTAGCGGTACGGCACGGCCACGTCGACGTCGCCGCGGCGCATCCACAGCTCGCCCACCGCGCGCGGCGGCAGGACGGTGCCGTCCGGGCCGCGGCACTCGATCTGGCCGATCACCGGCCGGCCCACCGACCCCTCGTGCTCGAGGTACTCGGTGCCGGTGATCACCGTCATCGCCTGCAGCTCGGTGCCGCCGTAGAGCTCGAGGACCTTCTCCGGTCCGAGCCAGCCGATCCACTCCTTCTTCAGCCACGGCGCGCACGGCGCCGCCATGTGGAAGACGATCCGCAGCGACGACAGGTCGTGGGCCCGGCGCTGCTCGTCCGGCAGGCGCCAGATGCGCTGCATCATCGTCGGCACCAGGTAGAGCCAGTCGATGCGGTGCCGCTCGACCAGCTCCAGCACCGCATCGGCCGCAAAGCGCGGCATGACCACGACGTGGTTGCCCAGCAGCAGGCCCGCGACCATCGCGACGAACGGGGCGTTGTGCGTCATCGGTCCCGTGACCAGCAGCGAGCGGTCGGGCAGCACGCGCAGGAGCAGGCCGAGCGGGCCGACGGTGTCGGCGTCGGCCGGGCTCGTCGCGACGATGAGCTTCGGGCGCCCCGTCGAGCCCCCGCTGGTGACGACCTTCCATTCCGGCGACATCGCCGCGGGGGCGGTGAACCGCGGCGCCGTGCCGTCCCCGGCCGTCGCGGCGACCTGGGCCGCCGACAGCACCGGACGCGCGCCGGCGACGTCCGCACCGACGTCGGCGGTCTGCGCCGCCACGACGAGCGCGGGATCGGCCAGCGCGAGGATCGCGGCGCGCTCGGCGGCGGGCAGCCGCGGGGAGATCGGCTGCGGGGTGGCCCCGAGCAGCCACGCGGCCAGCGACGCCTGGACGAACTCGACCCCGTTCGGCAGCGCGACCGTGACCCAGGAGCCCGGGCCCACGCCGCGGTCGGCGAACAGCGAAGCGACCCGCTCGACCGAGGCGACCAGTTCCGCGCGCGTGAGGGTCGTCGCGCCGGCCGTCAGCGCGGGCCGGTCGGGCGCCGTGGCGGCCTGCGCCCGGATGGCGTCCACGAACGGTGTCGGCATGGCGTCAACGTACGGCCGCAGCCGCCGTGTGCAAGGCTTGCCGGGTTCACCGACGTGCGCTCGATACCGTCGGGCGTCGACTTCGTCAACACGATCACGGCGGCGGTGTCCAGCAGCGAGGTCGGCTCCCGCTGATCGGCCCGCGGTGGCTGACGTTCGCCGACGAGGCGGGGCGCCGCCGGCTCGACGATCCGGCGGACTTCGTGCGGCTGGAGATCGAGACGGCACTGGGCCACGGGGTCCGCATCATTCCGGTGCTGGTCAACGGCGCCCGCATGCCGAGTGAGCAGGAGCTGTCGCCGAGCATGGCGATGCTCGCTCGCCGACAGGCGTTCGAGCTCGGTTCGGACAGGTCCGAGCTCGATGTTCGGCGCCTGATCGCCGAGATGGAACGGGCACCCACCCGAAACGGCGGACGGGGTGGGCGACTCGCGCGCCTCGTCACCACGCGACCGGTGGCCACCCTCCTGACCATGGCGCTCGTCGCGACCGTCGTGTTCGGCGTCGGTCGCGACCGTCGTGTTCGGCGTCGCCCGCTTCGGTGCCGGCCTGTTCGCCGGCACCGGCTCTCCACAGCCGAGCGCGCCGGACGCCCTCACGGGCGTGACGGCCGTCGCGGCCGGCTGGCACCACAGCCTCGCGTTGCTGGGGAACGGCGCGGCACGCTCGCCAACCGCATCCCCCTCCCCCGAACTGGTGGCCGATCGCCACCTCCTGCGCCAGGCCGTCGGGCCGCGCGAGCAGGATCCGCGTCCCGCCGCCCGGTGGCCCGACCACCACCCACCTGCTTCGGCGGGCTACCCCCGACCGGCCGGCGCGTCCCAGTCGAGCAACGGGCCCGCCGGCACGATGCGGCTGGGGTTGAGCTGGGGATGGGTCATGAAGTAGTGGCGCTTGATGTGGTCGAAGTCCGTCGTGCCGCCGAAGGCCGGCACCGCGTAGAGGTCGCGGGCGTAGGCCCACAGGTTCGGGTAGTCGACCAGCCGCCTCAGGTTCGCCTTGAAGTGCGTGACGTAGACGGCGTCGAAGCGCACGAGGGTGACCCACAGTCGCACGTCGGCCTCGGTGATCCGCTCGCCGAACAGGTAGCGCGCACCGGCCAGGCGGGCCTCCAGCTCGTCGAGGCGGGAGAACAGCGCCACGACCGCGCGGTCGTACGCCTCCTGCGACGGCGCGAACCCGCACCGGTAGACGCCGTTGTTGACGTCGGTGTAGACGCGCTCGTTGAGCTCGTCGATCTCCGGCCGGAGCCGTTCGGGGTAGAGGTCGACGTCCGGGTGCTGCGCCCACTCCCGGAACCGGGTCCCGAGGTCCAGCGAGATGTCGGGGAAGTTGTTGCTGACGATGCGGCCCGTCCTCGTGTCCCACAGCAGCGGCACCGAGACGTGGCCGTCGTACCCGGGCTCCGTCGCCTCGTAGGCCTCCCGGAGCAGGGTGAAGCCGTTGACCGGGTCGGGACCGTGCCCGGGCCCCTCGCGGAACGCCCATCCCCGCCCGTCCCGGATCGGGTCGACGACCGACATCGAGACGACGTCCTCCAGGCCGAGCAGGGCCCGCACGATCGCCGAGCGGTGCGCCCACGGGCAGGCCCACGAGACGTAGAGGTGGTAGCGCCCGGGCTCGGCCGGGAAGCCGCTGCTGCCGTCGGCGGTGATGCGACCCCGGAACGGGTAGAGCGCCCGCTGGAACCCGCCGTCCGCCGACGGCCTGCCCTTGAAGCCGTACGCGCCGTACCGCTCGAAGTCCACGGGACCGGCGACCGGGATCGATGTCGTCACGGATCTTCCTCGGATCGGGCCGACTGCTGACGTTCCTCCGACTCTAGCCCGCGTGACGTGGGGATACTCGAACCATGAGCTGGCTCCCGGTGCTGCGCAGGGCCGGGCGCCGGACCAACCTGGCCCTGTTCGTGCTGCTGACCGGCGCGTTCGGCACCGGCTGGCTGGCCTTCGCCACGGCGTCGCCGCTGCCCGCCACGCTCGTCACGGCGGCGCACGGCCTCCTCGGGATCGGCGTCGTCGCGCTCGCGCCGTGGAAGGCGACGATCGTGCGCCGCGCCCGGACGTGGCGCCCGGCGAGCCTGCTGCTCGCCGCCGCGGTCGTGGCGTGCCTGGCGGGCGGGTTCGTGCTGGTCCTCGCCGGTCCGGTCGACGTGGCCGGGCTGACGGCGGTGCAGCTGCACGTGGGCGGCGCGCTGGTCGCGACGCCGCTGCTGGTGGCGCACCTGGCGCGGTACCGGCGCCGGCAGGGGCCGCGGCGGCGGGACCTGGGCCGCCGCGCGCTGCTGCGCACCGGCGGCTTCGCGGCGGCGACGGTCGCGGGCTACCTCCTGCTGGAGGGCGTGGGCCGGTGGACGGGCTCGGCCGCCGGGCGCGCGCCCACCGGTTCGCACCCGGTCGCGCCGGCCGCCGTGCCCGCCACCAGCTGGCTGCTGGACGCGGTTCCGGCGTTGGACGCCGCGACCCACCGGGTCGACGTCGCGGGCCGGCCGTTCGCCGTGGCCGACCTCGCGGCCGCCGCGGAACCGCTCGCCGCCCGGCTGGACTGCACGAGCGGCTGGTACGCCGACGAGACCTGGACGGCGACCCGGCTCGACCGGCTGCTCCCCGCCGCCGGGCTCGCGGCGGCAGCGAGCATCGAGGTGGTCAGCGAGACCGGCTACACGCGGCTGTTCCCCGCGTCCGACGCCGCGCGCCTGTGGCTGGCCACCGCCGCCGGCGGGCGGTCGCTGCGACCGGGGCGGGGCGCGCCCGTCCGGCTGGTGGCGCCGGGGCGGCGCGGGTTCTGGTGGGTGAAGTGGGTGGCCGCGGTCCGGCTGTCCGACCGACCGGCGTGGGCGCAGCCGCCGTTCCCGCTGCAGTGAGGACCGGTGCCGTGCAGCCAGCTGCCGCGAACACCGCTGCGGTGAGACCTGCTGTGGTGAAGACCGCTGTGACGACCGCTGCTGTGACGACCGCTGCAGTGACGACCGCTGCAGTGACGACCGCTGCAGTGACGACCGCTGCAGTGCAGAAGACCGCTGCGAAGACCGCTGCGAAGACCGCTGCGGTGAGGCTCGCTGCCGTGAGGACCGCCGGATGGACCCGCCGCGGGTCCCGTCTCCGGCACCGCACCGCCGTCGCGGGGTCCGCACCCGCGCCGGGGCCGCGGTGCAAGCACCCCGACGGTGCCGCACCCGGCAGACGGCGCCGAGACACCCCGCTGCCGTGATCTGACCGTCGCGCGGCACCCACACGGCCCGCTTGCTATGACCGACCGCGGCCCGGCACACACCCGCCGACGTCCCACCTGCCGCCCGGCGGCACGCAGCCACGTCAGCGCCGATAACGGTCACCGCACCGCCGCCGCCAGGACCGCACCCCCAGCGGGACGGCGGTGCGACCACCCCGACGGCGGTGCCGCACCACGAGGACGGTGCCCACACGGCCCGCTGCCGTGACCCCGCCCACTGTCTTGCACCCACCCGCCGACATGCGCGACCCCCGGCGGCACGCCGGCAGGTCAGCGATAACGGTCACCACACAGCCGCCGCCAGGACCGCACCCCCACCGGGACGGCGGTGCGACCACCCCCACGACGGTGCCACCCCGACAACGGTGCCACCGGGACGGCGGTGCGACCACCCCGACAACGGTGCCACCCCGACAACGGTGCCACCCCGACAACGGTGCGACCCCGACAACGGTGCGACGCCACCGGAGCGGCACCGTGCGGCGGACAGCAGCCGACCAACCGGCGTGAGGCCGCCGCGACAGCCCACCGGCACGGCGGCGTCCGTTCTCCCCACCCCATGGCGTCGCCGCCCTGTGACAAGACTGAGTCCCGTCACCCTGCTACAGTGACGGGACAGAGTCTCATCACTGTCTCCTCGCTGATCGGAGAGCACCATGCACGTCTTCGTCACCGGCGGCACGGGCACGATCGGCTCGGCCGTCGTCGCCGAGCTGCTCGGCCACGGCCACAGCGTCCTCGCGCTGGCCCGCACGGACGACTCCGCGAAGGCCCTCGCCGACGCCGGCGCCGAGCCGCTGCGCGGCGGGCTGGCCGACCTCGACGTCCTGCGCGCCGGCGCCGCCCGGTCCGACGGCGTCGTCAGCCTGGCGTTCGGACGCGACTACGGCACCCCGGACGCGCTCGCCCGGTCCGTCGCCGAGGAGGGCGCCGCGGTCGCCGCGCTCGGCGAGGAGCTCGCCGGCAGCGACCGCCCGATCGTCGCCGTCTCCGGCACGCCATGGGTGCCCGGCCACGTCGCCACCGAGGCCGATCCCCTGCCGACCGAGGGCCCGGTGGGCGGTCGTAGCCGCACGGTCAACGCCCTGCTCGGCCTCGCCGGGCGCGGCGTGCGCAGCACGGCCGTCCGCATGCCGCGCACCGTCCACAACGAGGGCAGGGGCGGCTTCGCCGGCCTGCTGGCCGAGCAGGCGCGCCGCACGGGCGTGGCCGGCTACCCGGGCGAGGGCACCCAGCGCTGGCCGGCCGTGCACGCGCTCGACGCGGCCGTGCTGTTCCGGCTGGCCCTCGAGACCGCACCGGCCGGGACGGCCTGGCACGCGGTGGCCGACGAGGGCGACGCGGTGCGCGACATCGCGGCCGTCATCGGCCGGCGCCTCGGCCTGCCGGTCCAGGCCGTGCCCCCGGAAAGCTTCGGCCCGTTCGGCCCGATCTTCGCCGCCGACCAGCCGGCCTCCAGCGCCCACACCCGCGAGGCCCTCGGCTGGGAGCCCACCCACCCCGGCCTGCTCGACGACCTGGAGAACCTGCGGCCCTGACCCGCCCGTTCGGCACTCGTGCGGCAGGGTGGTCCGGCGGGCGCGAGATCCGTGCCGGCCGAAGGCGAGGTACGGGGAGCAGCCGCCATGGGCGAGAACGACAGCAGCCGCATCCGGGTGACCTACGACAGCTGCGGGCACGTCGAGGGGCCCTTCTACCACGGGACGCGGTCACAGCTCCGCGTCGGCGACGAGCTGGTCCCCGGCCACGGCTCCAACTTCCAGGACGGCCGCGTGTCGAACAACATCTACTTCACCGCGCTGGTGGACACGGCGGCCTGGGGAGCCGAGCTGGCGACGGCGCTGGCCGGGAGCGAGGAGCGCGGGCACATCTACGTCGTGGAGCCGCTGGGGCCGTTCGAGGACGACCCGAACGTGACCGACAAGCGGTTCCCCGGCAACCCGACGCAGTCCTACCGCACCCGACACCCGCTGCGCGTCGTCGAGGAGGTGGGCAGCTGGGCGGGCCACGACCCGGAGGTCCTCAAGGGCATGCTGGACCACCTCGCACAGCTGCGGGAGCAGGGGCTGGACGTCATCGACGACTAGCGCGGCCGCGGAACCGGAACCGGTCGCCGGTGGAGTCGACCACGGGGTCGTCGAAGCCGGCCGACCGGAGCCGGTCGGCGAAGCCGCCCGGGTCGACCGGCACGAAGACGTCGTCGACGTGCAGCGCGCGCCGGGCCGGGGTGTCCTCGCCGTCGGTGCCCACGAGCAGCCCGCCGGGCCGCAGGACGCGGGCGATCTCGGCGAGCGCCCGGTCCTGCAGCTGCGTCGTCGGGATGTGGTGCAGCATCGTGAAGCACACCGCGGCGGAGCGCGAGCCGTCCGGCAGCGGCAGCGCGGTGGCGTCGGCCGTCACCACCTCGACGGGGCGTCCGGCCATCCGCTCGCGCAGCGCCGCGGCGAGCCGCTCGTCGATCTCCACGGCGGTGACGTGCGGCACGCGCTCGACCAGCAGGTCGGTCACCAGCCCGGGACCGGGGCCGATCTCCAGCACCGCGTCGCCGAGGTCGTCGTCCCCGAGCACCCACGGCAGCAGGTCGTCCCGGACGAGCGCCGCCCACTCGGTGCTCGCGCACAGCCGCAGGTGGTCCGCGTTCACGATCGGCATCGTAGTGAGCCGCCGCTGCCGGACCCCGGACCGTGGCCGCCGCGCCCGTCCGCGTGTCATGATCGCCGGGCTGTCCGTGCCGACCGAGGAGCCCGCCATGGAACCACGGGAGGTCCCGGCGTGACCGGGCCGTCGACCGCAGCCGCGGCGGCGGCCGCGGGCACCACGCTCGACGCGGTGTTCCGGCGCGCGTTCTCGCTGCACGCCGACCGCGTCGCGGTGACGTCGGAACACGCCCGCCTGACCTACCGCGAGCTCGGCGACCGGGCCCGGCGGCTCGCGGTGGCCCTGCACGGGCTGGGCATCGGGCCGGGCGACCGGGTCGCCGTACTGGCCGAGACGCGACCCGAGTACGTCGAGACCTACGCCGCGCTCGCCCGGCTCGGCGTCACCGCCGTCGCACTGAACATCCGGATGCACCCCGGCGAGCTGGCCGACTGCGTGCAGCGCTCCGGGCCGGTCGCGCTGCTGGCGAGCGGCGGGCTCGCCGCGGCCGCGGACGCGATGTCGGCCGCCCCCGGCGGGACCCCGACGCTGCGCGAGCGGATCTGCTACGACGGCGGCCCGCCCGGCTACCGCTCCTACGCCGACCTGCTCGACGGCGCGACCGGCGAGCCGCCTCCGGTCGACGTCGCCGCGACCGACGTCCACAACGTGCTGTTCACCAGCGGCACCACGGGCCGGCCGAAGGGCGCGATGATCAGCCAGGGCGCGGCCGCGGTGCGCGCGCTGCGGGTCGCGCAGTGGTTCCGCCTGGGCCCCGACGACGGGTTCGTCGGGTGGCTCCCGCTGTTCCACTGCGGCGGCGACGAGCCGCTCTACGCCACGATGCTCACCGGCGGCACCTACGCGACGTTCGCCAAGGCCGACGTCGCGACGATGTTCCGGGTCATCGAGCGGGACCGGCTGACCTGGACGCTGCTGCTGCCCGGCGTCCTCACCGCCTACCTCGACCATCCCGACCGCACCCGGCACGACCTGTCGTCGATGCGGTTCGCGATCGGCTACGCGAACATGATGCCGCGCACGATCGAGCGCCTGACCGCCGCGTGCGGGATGGACTTCAGCGACGCGTTCGGCCAGACCGAGACCAGCTTCCTGCTCGCCAACGGCTGGTCGGGGCCCGGTGAGGCGCCCAGCCTCCGCAAGCACCCCACGCCGCTGCTGGACGTGCGGCTCGTCGACGCGCAGGGCGCCGAGGTGCCCGACGGGACGCCCGGCGAGTGCGTCGTGCGCGGGCCGGGCGTCATGTCCGGCTACCTCGGGGACCCCGACGCCACGGCCGCGGTCTTCGATGGCGGCTGGCTGCACACCGGCGACCTGCTCCGCCGCGAGCCCGACGGCACGCTCACCTTCGTCGACCGCACCAAGTACCTGATCAAGACCGGCGGCGAGAACGTCTACCCGGCCGAGGTCGAGCTGGTGCTGGCCGACCACCCGGCGGTCCGCGAGTCGTGCGTGTTCGGCGTGCCGGACGAGCGCTGGGGCGAGACCGTCGTCGCCGTCGTGGTGAACGTCCCCGGCGCGACCTGCACGGCCGAGGACCTGGTCGACTGGTGCCGCTCCCGGCTCGCCGGCTACAAGTGCCCCCGCTACGTCCGGTTCGTGGCCGACGGGGAGCTGCCCCGCAGCGCCACCGGCAAGATCCAGCGCCACGAGCTCGCTGCGGCCGGCGTGCGCGAGGGGGAGCGGGTGTGACCGAGGTCCGGGTGACGGACGAGGGCCCGGTCCGGGTGGTCGCCATCGACCGCCCGGAGCGGCTCAACGCGATGGCGGTCTCCACGGCCACCGCGCTGGAGCGGGCCGTGCGCGCGGCCTCGGAGGATCCCGCGGTCGGCGCGGTCGTGCTGACGGGCGTCGGGGCGCACTTCTCCGCGGGCGGCGACGCCACGGCGATCCTCGACACGATCGAGGAGGGCGACGCCGCGCTGCTGGCGCTGATGCGGGCGTTCCACCGGCTCGTCGAGGAGGTCTGGAACTCGCCCCTGCCGGTCGTCGCCGCCGTCTCGGGCGTCGCCTACGGCGGCGGGTTCAACCTGGCGCTGGCGTGCGACCTGGTCGCGTGCGCGGCCGACGCCCGGTGGTGCCAGGTCTTCCTGCGCCGCGGGATCGTGCCCGACGTCGGCGGCGCCTACCTGCTGCCCCGGCTCGTCGGCATGCAGCGCGCCAAGGAGCTGATGCTGCTCACCCCCGAGATCGACGCGGCCCGCGCGGCCGAGCTGGGCATCGTCAACGCCGTGCTGCCGGACGCCGACGCCGCCATGGCGCAGGCGCTGGAGTGGGCCACCCTGCTCGCCGACGGCCCCCGCTACGCCACCGCCCTGAGCAAGAAGCTGATCAACAACAGCACCGCGGGCGACCTGCACTCCGCCCTCGAGGTCGAGGCGATCACCCAGACCGCGGCCCTGCAGGGCGGCGACGCGCGGGCGGGCTTCGCCGCGTTCCTGCGGAACCGGCGCGGCTGAGTGCGCGGCGCCGGCCGCGGACGCCGCGCGTCGCCGCCGTCCGGGAGCCTGGCGGGGCCTGCTCAGCCGGCGAACCCGAACTCGCGCGCCGGCGTGTCCCGCAGGATGCGCCGCGCGTCGCCGCCGTCCGGGAGCCTGGCGGGGCCTGCTCAGCCGGCGAACCCGAACTCGCGCGCCGGCGTGTCCCGCAGGACGCGCCGCGCGTCCCGCCGCCCGGGAGCCTGGCGGGGCCTGCTCAGCCGGCGAACCCGAACTCGCGCGCCGGCGTGTCCCACAGGACGCGCCGGCGGTCCTGCGCGTCCGGTACCTGCTCGGCCAGCAGGTCCAGCAGGGGCACGTAGTCGACCCGTTCGGGCATCCGCAGGAACGGCCAGTCGGAGCCCCAGACGCAGCGGTCCGGACCGAACTCGCCGACCAGCGCCGTGACGAACGGGGACAGGTCCCGGTGCGGGAAGGGCGCCCGCGAGACCTTCACGCACCCGGACAGCTTCACCACCGCGCGTCCGGCCGCGCCCCACCGCAGGATCTCGCGGAACCCCGGGGCGTCGGGCCCCGCGCGCGGGTCGGGGCGGCCGCAGTGGTCGATGAGCACCCGGACGCCGGCCCGCTCCAGCAGCGGCGTCAGCTCCACCATCTGGTCGTCGACGACCTGGACGTCGGCGATCATGTCCAGCGCCGCCAGGCCGGCCAGGAGCCCGCCGGCGTCCGCGTAGTACCCGACGCCGAGCAGCGCGGCGTTGAGCGTGACGCCGACGACGCCCGCGGCGCGCAGCTCGGCCAGCTCGGACCGCGTCGTCGAGTTCGGGACGACGGCCATGCCCCGGTAGCGGCCGGCGCCCGCGGCGAGCGTGTCGAGCAGGCACCGGTTGTCCTCGCCGTAGCCGGAGTTCGGACCGACCACGACCGCGTGCCCGACGTCGTGCGCGTCCAGCAGCGCACGCAGCCGCGCGGGCGTGCCCAGCTCCTGGCCGGCCGGGGCGTAGAACGTGTCGGGCAGGTAGGGGAAGCGCTGCGGGTCGAAGACGTGGACGTGGCAGTCCACGATCCGCGCTGACGCCATGGACCCGATGATCGGCGACCGGCGGTCGCGGTCGCCCTGCGCCGGGTCCGTCTCCCGGGGAGCGGAAGCCCTCGTTCTGCGTCTGCGTCTGCGTCTGCGTCTGCGTCTGCGTCCAAGGATTCTCCCAGCATCCGCCGGCCACAATCTGACCCGACCGTCGGGCCCGCCCTCCCCGGGAGAGGGCCGGCCGGACGGCGAGGCGTGGGCGGGAGGGAGGGCACGGTGGCGCTGCGGCAGTGGACCGACGACGCGCTGGCCACGGCCATCGGCCGGGCGCACCGCCGCGACCCCGTGCTGCCGGCCACGGGCGGACCGGCCGGCAACGCCCGCCTGACCGCCTGGACCGGCCTGGCGCTGCTGGTGCTGTTCGTCGTCGAGCTGGGGACGCTGGTCGATCTCGAGCCGCTGATCGGCTGGCACATCGTGGTCGGCGTGCTGCTGGTCCCGCCGGCCCTGCTCAAGACGCTCAGCACCGGCTGGCGCATCCTCCGCTACTACACCGGCCGCGCCGCCTACCGCGCCGCCGGGCCGCCGCCGCTGCTGCTGCGGCTGCTGGGGCCGCTGGTCGTGCTGTTCACGCTGGCCGTGCTCGGCACCGGCCTGGCGCTGGTCGTCGTCGGTCCCCCGGCCGGCGGCGGCGAGCCGCTCGTGGCCGGCGTCTCGCTGATCTGGCTGCACCAGGCGAGCTTCGCCGCGTGGTCGGTCGTGACGGGCGCGCACACGCTGGCCCGCCTGGTGCCCGCCCTGCGGTTGGTCACCGACCGCGCGGAGGAGGGCGCGGTGCCCGGGGAGTGGTCGCGCCTGGGCGCGCTCGCCGCCACGCTGGCCGTCGCCGGCGTGCTGTCCGCGGTCATGGTGGGAGCCTCCGACGGGTGGGCCACCTATCTGCACGCGAGGCACGCGCACCACCACGAGCGGGCCGCCATCGTCACGCCCGACCCGTAGCGGTCCGCGCCTGTCACACGAGCCGGGTGAGCAGCTCCCCGGTCCCGGCGCGGAGATCGTCGAGTGCCCCGGCGTCGCCGGCGACGTGCCGCAGGAGCGACTGCTGGAACAGCCCGTCGAACGCCGCGTACACCAGGCTGCTCCCGCACCGCGGCTGCCTCCCGACGAGCCGCGCGTAGGTCGTCGCGATGCGCCAGATCATCCGTTCGAGGCCGTCGTCGATGTCGGCGACGTCGAGCCGGAACGACTCGTCGAACAGGGCCTGCGACCTCAGGTCGTACCACAGCCGGTGCATGACGGCGTCCTGCTCCAGCGTGGCGGCGAGCCCGTCGCCCGCGTCGCGCAGCAGCGCGTCGGCGTCGGTGGCGTTCGTGGCGATGGCGTCGTAGCGCTCCACGCACTGCGCCTTGTAGCGGCGCACGCAGTAGGTGATCAGCTCCACCTTGTCGCGGAAGTAGTAGTGCAGCACGCCGACGCTGAACGCGGAGTTCTGGGCGATGTCGCGCAGGCTCGTCCGCGCGTACCCCTGCGCGGCGAGCGTCTGCAGCGCGGCGTCGGCGAGCTGCCGGCGCCGCTCCTCGAACTTGTCGACCTGACGGCGCGCGATCCGGTCGGCCGCGTCGGTTCTGGTCACGGGCACCTTCTCCCGGGCGGGACTGTGCCCGCCCACGATAACCCGCCGTCTCGGACGCCCGTCCAGCTTTCCCTGGACGGGTGCCACGAGAAATCTTGACGATCGTCCAGGACGCTCAATAGCGTGTGACCCATCGCACTGGCCTCGACGACGTGGACCCGGCTCCGGCCGGCGGGAGGGACGACATGGGCGCGTTCGATCTGACCGGGCGCCGGGTTCTGGTCACCGGTGGCGCGCAGGGTCTCGGCGAGGGCATGGCCCGCGCGCTGGCCGGCGCCGGAGCCGCGGTGATGCTGGCCGACATCCAGAAGGACGTGGGCGAGAAGGCCGCGGCCGCGCTCGCCGCCGACGGCCACACCGCGGGCTTCGTCGAGCTCGACGTGACCGACGACGACCAGTGGGAGGCCGCGGTCGCCCACACCGTCGCCGAGCTCGGCGGGCTGGACGTCGTCGTCAACAACGCCGGTGTCGAGGTGACCCAGCTGCTCGTCGACACCCGCGCCGACGACGTGCGCCGGATGCTGGAGATCAACCTGCTCGGCACGATGCTCGGGATCAAGCACGCGTTCCGCGCGATGCGGCCGGGCGGCGCCGCCGGGCAGGGCGGCGCGATCGTCAACGTCGCCTCGGTCGCCGCCACGATCGCGTTCCCCTCGATCGGGGCCTACTCGGCGACGAAGTCCGGCGTCGACCGGCTCACCCGCGTGGCCGCCATGGAGTCGGGCAAGCTCGGCTACGGCGTGCGGGTCAACTGCGTCTACCCCGGCCTCGTCCCGACCGCCATGGGGCAGAAGCTCGCCGTCGAGACCGCCGGTCTGGGCCTGTTCGAGTCCCCGGAGGCCGCCGTCGGCGCCGTCGTGGAGCTGACGCCGTCCGGACGCCTCGGCGAGGTCGCCGACATCGCCGACGCCGTCGTGTTCCTCGCCTCCGACGCCGCCCGCTTCGTCAACGGCGCCGGCCTGCCGGTCGACGGCGGCATGGGGATGTGACCCGGCTGCCCGGCGACCGGTGCCGCTGATGCGCCTCGTCGACTACCTGGACAAGGGGGCGTCGCTCGACCCGTGCGCCCCCTGCCTCGTCTGCGACGGCCAGGTGGCGACCTACGCCGACGTCCAGGGGCTCAGCGGGCGGGTCGCCGCCGCGCTCGTGGCGAGCGGCGTGCGGCCGGGCGACACGGTGGCCGTCCTGTCGGCCAACGACCCGACGGCGTTCACGTGCGTGTTCGGGATCAGCCGCGCGGGCGCCGTGTGGTGCCCCGTCAACCCGCGCAACGAGGCCGCCGAGAACCGCGAGCTGCTGGACCTGTTCGGGTGCTCGGTGCTGCTGTTCCAGGCGTCGTTCGCGCCGCTGGTGGACGCGATCCGCGCCGGGCTGCCGCGGCTGCGGACGCTGGTGTGCCTCGACGGCGAACAGCCGTGGTCGACGGGCTGGGCGGAGTTCCTCGGCCTCGGCGGCGGCCCGGTCGACCGCGAGACCGGCGACGACCTGGCGATGCTCGTCGGCACCGGCGGCACGACCGGGCGTCCCAAGGGCGTCATGCTGACCGGCGCCAACATCGAGGCGATGACGGCGATCACGCTGATGAGCTACCCGTGGCCGGACGGCGGCGCCCGGCCGACGTACCTGGCGCTGGCGCCGCTGACCCACGCCGCCGGCGTGCTCTGCTTCCCGGTGCTGTGCCACGGCGGCTCGATCGTGATCATGCGCGCCCCCGACGTCGGCGGCTTCCTCGACGCCGTCGAGGAGCACCGGGTCACCCACACCTTCCTGCCGCCGACGCTGATCTACATGGTCCTCGACCACCCGTCCCTGCCCGGCCGCGACCTGTCGTCGCTGCAGTGCTTCTGGTACGGCGCCGCGCCGATGTCGGCCACCCGCCTCGAGGAGGCGCTGACGAGGATCGGGCCGGTGATGGCGCAGCTCTTCGGGCAGACCGAGGCGCCGATGATGATCTCGACCATGGCCCCGCGCGACCACTTCGACGCCGACGGGGCGATCGCCCGGTCCCGCCTGGCGTCGGCGGGACGCCCCTCGCCCCTGGTGACGGTCGCCATCATGGCCGACGACGGGCGCCTGCTCCCCCGCGGCGAGCGCGGCGAGATCGTCGTCCGCGGCTCGCTGGTCATGCGGGGCTACCTGCACGACGACGCGGCGACGGCGGAGGCCTCCCGGCACGGCTGGCACCACACCGGCGACGTCGGGTTCCTCGACGGGGAGGGCTTCCTGTCCATCGTCGACCGGGCCAAGGACATGGTGATCACCGGTGGGTTCAACGTCTACTCCACCGAGGTGGAGCAGGCGCTGATGACGCACCCGGCGGTCGCGGAGTGCGCGGTCGTCGGCCTGCCCGACGACAAGTGGGGCGAGCGCGTCACCGCCGTACTGCAGCTGCGTCCCGGCGCGTCCGTCGACCCGGCCGAGGTGACGGCGTTCGTCAAGGCCCGCATCGGCAGCGTCAAGACACCCAAGCAGATCGAGGTCTGGCCGACCCTGCCGCGGTCCAAGGTCGGCAAGGTGCTCAAGGCCGAGATCAAGGCGGCGATGCTGGATGACGTAACGTCGACCTATCGCCCGGCCGACTGAAGCGCTGTGCAGCCGACCTCCGCCCGTCCGACCGCCGCCGCGATCGTCGCCGTGGCATCCGCGCTCCTGCTGACCGGATGCGGTTCGGTCATCGCCGGATCCTCGCAACCGGCGAACCCGCCCGAGGCCGCCGCGACGGGCGCCGCGACCGCCGCGGCCCCGCCGACCGGGGCCCTCGTCGACTGCTCGTTCCTCACGCCCGACCAGGTCGAGGCCCTGATCGGCAGCAGGCCGGCGGGCAGGGCCGACACGGCGCCCAACGGCGACACGGCCGGCGGCGGCTGCACCTGGGAGGACCAGACCACCTACCGCTCCGTCACCATCCAGGTGGCCGCGCCCGACTCGGCACCCGGCGGCACCCTGCCTGCCTGGGACCCGGAGCTGGGTCCCGAACGGACGCTGCCCGGCGGTATGCGCGACATCAACGGGTCGGTGGAGTTCGTCTGCGGTGGCACGCGCCTGTGCCACGTCCAGGTGGCGACCGCGAGCCCGGGGAACGCCGACCGCACGAAGTCCCTCGCGCTGGTCGCCGCGGTCAAGGCGAAGCTCGGGTAGCCGGCCGGGCGCCGTATCACGGACCGCGCGGCCCGACTCCTTTCCCCATGGCCCCACCGACGGTGGCGCCGGACGATCGTGACGCTTCGGGAGGACCCTGCGATGTCCGACAACGAGGTCGTGGCCGCGGCCCGCAACGCCGACGGCCGGCTGGAGGTCTTCGGACTCGGCACCGACAACGCACTGTGGCACGACTGGCAGACCACGCCGGGCGGCGCGTGGTCGGGCTGGAGCTCGCTGGGCGGCGGCTGGTCGTCGTGGGCGCCGCTGGACGGCACGATCACCAGCGACCCGGTCGTCACCAACGACCAGGACGGGCGCCTGGAGGCGTTCGCCCACGGGACCGACTCCGCCCTGTGGCACGTCTGGCGGACCGCGCCGAACGGCAACTGGTCGAGCTGGAGCTCGCTCTCCGGGATCCTGCAGACCGTCTGACGCGGACCGGATCAGCGACGCGTCGGCGAGGCCGCCGCCCCCGCCGACGCGCGGGCCGGCTGCCCGCCGGGTCCGGCCCGACCGGGACCGGGCCCGGCCCGGGCCTCCGCGCGTGTGGCACCGCGCCAGGTGCGGATGCCGACGTGGAACGCGCCGGAGGCGACGACCAGCGCGACGACCGGGTCCAGGCTGCGCCAGCCCAGCAGCGCCTCGGCGCCGAAGCCGCACACGATGGCCACCGACATCCCGGCGCACAGCAGGTTCTGGGTACCCCCCGCGCAGGTCACCGCGGAGCCCAGCTCGCCGCCGATGCCCTGCTTGGTGCGGCCGAAGATCGGCATGAGGACGACGCCGACGACGGCGAGCGCGACACCGACCCACGATCCCGCGCCCGGACCGCCGCCGTGCAGCCGGCGCAGGGCCTCGATCGCGAGGTAGGGAGCGAAAAGCAGGAAGCTCGCGGCGACGATCTGCTGCGCCCGCCGCTCGGCGACCTCGGACTCGGTGCGGGAGCCGGTGAACCGCCACAGCAGCACCAGGGCGCCGGACGCCTGGATCGTGTTGTCCAGGCCGTAGCCGAGCAGGGCGATCGAGTGGTGGGCCACCCCGACGGCGACCCCGATGGCGCCGTCGACGCCCATCCAGACCACGCTGAGTGCGGCCACGGTCCGGACCCGGGCGAGCAGCAGCCGGTGGCGCTGCTGCGGGGACAGCCCGACCGCGCCACCGCTCACGTCCGAGACCGTATCGCCCGGTGGCCGGCTCACCGGCGTGTTGCGCGCCGCCCGGCCGCGATCGTCCGTGGGCGGCGGGCCCGGCCGCGCTCGCCCGCGCGCGGCAGGCGGCCACCGTCGGGCGCGCGGGGCGGTCGCGGTCGCGCGCGGGGCGCCGGTCGCGGTCGCCGTGCGGGGGCCGGTCGGGGTCGCCGTGCCGGGGGCCGGTCGCGGTCGCGGCGCGGCGGCACCCGGCGACCGGCCGGTCGGTCACGCGCTCGGGAGCGTGAGCGTGACCAGGAGACCGGGATGGTCGGTCGTCGCCTGCATGTCGATGGACCGGCGGGACGCGACCGTGAACGGCGACGTCGCCACGACCTCCTGCACGCCCCCGTCGTCGGCCCGCCGGTCGGTAGCCGGCACGCACGCCCGCAGGTCCGTAGAGCCACCACGCAGGTTCAGGTCCCCGCCGACGACCGCGGGGACGCCGGCGGCCCGGGCCCGGGCGGTCGCGACGGCCGTGTCGAGCAGGTAGGAGCACTGCGCGTGGGCGACCGGCCGGCTGGTGTCGGCCAGATGCGTCGTGCAGGCGAGGAACCGGGCGTCGGCCAGGCACAGCCAGACGCGCTCCTCCGGGTCACCGGTGTCCTGGGTCGGGTAGGTCCCGCCGGTCGGCCCCGCGGCCGGCGATCCGCGCGGGCGCCGGGCGAGCAGACCGATCCCGTACGGCTGGCCGTTGCGGCACCGGTATGGGCCGCCGGTCCGCCGGTCGAGCGCCGGCTGGAACGCCGAGACCACCTCCGCAGCGCCCGCGCCGTCCGCCAGCGCCTGGCGCAGGGGCGGCAGGTCGTTGCGGCAGACCTCGTTGACGGTGACCAGGTCGGGCCCCTCGGCACGGATGACCGCGGCCGCCTCCGGGACGGACCGGCCCGTGTAGCAGCCGGCGAGCCCGCTGTCGCAGAGGTTCATCTGCAGGACGCGAACCGGCACCTCGTGCCCGTCGGCAGCCGTTCCGGCGGAGACCGGTGCGACGGGGACCGGTGCGGCCAGCCGTGTCGCAGCCACCAGCGCGGCGAGCCCGACTAGGCACGTGCACACCGCCAGCCACGCCCGCGGCGCGCGGATCGACGAGCCGGCCATCGCCCCTCCCGGATGCAGCGCCCACGGTAGCGGTAGGCCCGGAGCCGTCGGCGGCGTCCGGCGCCGTCCCGAACCGCTCCGCGAGCGCGGCTCGCTCCGCGGCGACCGGCGTCGCCTGCACCACCCGCCGCCGCGTGGGTGTCGGGTGTGGGCTGTCGCTCGTGAGCTGCCTGGTGACGGCGGGCCGGTTCGCGCCGGGTACCGCCATGTGGTGTGCGGGCCCTTGACGAGCAGCAGCGGACAGGCGCTCACGTCGCCCCGGATCGCCCTCGGGGTCTGCGCCGGCCGTCAGGCCGCGCCCCCAGCGCCGCGCCGGCGGTCACTGGTCCACCCTCTCTACTGCGGAGGTCATGAGGGCCTTCGTGGTAGGAAGCGGATGGGAGCCGGGGTGACGGCCTGGTGCGGTCGCCGTGAGACGGCCTGCATGACACTGCCGCCCCCGGCTCCTGCCCGGCCGATGATCGACGACAGAGGGCTGCTGCCGGACCAAGCGCCGGTCAGTGACCACTCGACACCCGGCCGGGCTCCCGCCCGCGTCCTACCTGCTCCCCACAGGAAGGCGACGAACGTGTCGCTGGTAGGTGCCCCGCTGGTGAATGCTCTGTACTTCGTCGGGATCGACTGGGCCGCGAAGATTCATGCGGTGTGCGTGCTCGACTCGGCCGGCCGGAAGGTCGCCGGGTTCACCGTCGCGCACACCGCGGCCGGGTTCACCGGTCTGACCGCCCGGCTCGCCGGTCTGGGTGCCCCGGCCGGGGTGCCGGTCGCGCTCGAACGCCCCGACGGCCGGCTGGTCGATGCCCTGCTGGCCGCCGGGCACCCGGTCGTGCCGGTCAAGCCCAACGCGGTCAAGACCTGGCGGGAGGGCGAGGTTATCTCCGGGGCCAAGTCCGACCCCGGCGATGCCCAGGTGATCGCGGAGTACCTGCGGCTGCGCGCCCACCGGCTGCGCCCGGCCACCCCGCTGACCGAGCACACTGCCGCGCTGCGCACCGTCTCCCGCACCCGCACCGACCTCGTGCAGGCCCGCGTCAGCGCCACCAACCAGCTGGCCGCGCTGCTCGACGGGCTCTGGCCCGGCGCCAAGGAGGTCTTCGCCGACGTCGCCTCGGCGATCAGCCTGGCATTCCTGACCCGCTACCCCAGCCCCGCCCACGCCGGCGGGCTCGGGGAGAAGCGGATGGCGGCGTTCTTGACCAAGCACGGCTACTCCGCCGCCGCACCCCGACCGAGCTGCTGTCCCGGCTGCGCGCCGCCCCGGCCGGCACCACCAGCCCGGTCGTGGCCGAAGCGCTGCGCGACGCCGTGCTCGCCCTGGTCGGTGTCCTGTCCGCGCTGAACACCGCGATCAAGTACCTGGACCGGTCGAACGCCGCGTACCTGCACGAGCACCCCGACGGCGACGTGTTCGCCAGCTTCCCCCGCGCCGGGCTGGTCAACGCCGCCCAGATCCGCGCCGAGCTCGCCGAGCACGACGCCTACACCGGACCCGAGGCCATCGCCGCCCTGGCCGGGCTGGTCCCGGTCACCCGCGCCTCGGGCAAGCACCACGCGGTGAGCTTCCGCTGGGCCTGCAACAAGCGACTGCGGGTGGCGATCACGACCTTCGCCGACAACTCCCGCCACGCCAGTCCGTGGGCCGCCGACATCTACCGCCGGGCGATCGCCTCGGGCAAGGACCACCCGCACGCGATCCGCATCCTCGCCCGCGCCTGGGTCCGCGTGATCTGGCGCTGCTGGATCGATCAACAACCCTACGACCCCACCCGACACGGAGGCGCCACCGCGCAGGGCCAGCAAGCGCAGGCAGCGTGAACTTGATCTAGAGGTTGACACAGAGGGTGTCATGCCACGCCCATCGTCAAGGCCACGCCCATCGTCAAGGCCGCCCCACGTCGGTGTTGGGCGTCGGCGCGGCCGCAAGCCGGCTTCGGGGGTTGCAGATCATCCACGCCATAGCTACAATCGAAAGTATGTTCCTATCCGCCGAGGTGCGCCAGACACACCCGGGCGTGTTCGTGTGCGCACCCCGGTGGGCCGGTGCTCCGTCCGCGGCGCTCGTGCGCGAGCTGACCGCCGCACCGCCCGCGGGTGGCTCCTACACCCGCCTGGAACGGCTGGCCGCATGGGAGCGCGTGCTGGCCTGGGCCCAGGCCCAGCAGCTGGTTGAGCTGGCCGAACTGGTCGACGATGCCGCTACCACCCCGCTCGAGCTGGGCACACCCGAGCAGGCCGTGGCCTCGCGCGAGGCCGAGCTCGGTCTGCGGCTGCGGCTGACCACCCGCACCGCGGCCGACCGCGCCGACCACGCCCGCCAGCTGGTGCACCGGTTCCCCGCGACGCTGGACGCGCTGCTAGCCGGTGAGATCAGCGCGCTCAAGGCCCGGGTCATCGCCGAGGGCCTGGCCGATCTCGACGACACACACGCCGCGGCCGCGGAGTGGCAGCTGCTCACCCGCGCCGCCCGCCAGACCCCGGGACAGGTGCGCGAGGCCGTGGCCCGCGCGGTCGCCGCGGCCGATCCAGCGGCCGCGGCGCGGCGGCGGGAACGCAAGCGGCGTGACCGCGGGGTGGTGCTGTATCCCGAGCGCGACGGGATGGCAACCTTGAGTGCGACGTTGCCCGCGGCGGACGCCGTCGGGGTATGGGCGGTGTTGGACCAGCACGCCCGCGCCTGCGGCAGCGGCGACGGCCGCTCGATGGACGCCCGGCGGGCCGACACGCTGGTCGATCTGGTGCTGGGCGAGACCGGGTTCGCGTCGCTCGGCACCGGCCAGCCCCCTCCCACGTCGACCGGCACCGGCGCCAACACCGGCGACGGCGACCGGGACAACGACGGCGACCGGGACAACGACGGCGACCGGGACAACGACGGCGACCGGGACGAGACGAAGCGCGGGAGCCGATCGAGCAGGTCCCCGTCGCCGGCGCTGCAGCCACAGCCTCCCGACCCGCCATCCCCGAACAACGACGACCGCGCAGCCTGGGGCCGGTGGCTCACCCGCAGATCCGGTCGGGATGACAGCCGCGAGAGCGCCAGAACCGACACCAGCTTCCCCGCCGTGCCCGACACCGCCGCTCCCGACACCGCCGCACCCGACGCCGCGGCTCCGGACACCGGTGTGCCCCCCGCCGACCCCGCCCCCGCCGGGCCCGACACCGCCGCACCCGACGCCGCGGCTCCGGACACCGGTGTGCCCCCCGCCGACCCCGCCCCCGCCGGGCCCGACACCGCTGCGCCCGACCCGGGAGCGCCCGACGTCGACCGGATGCCCCGCCTCGCCCCACCGGGTGGTGCGCCGGCCCACCGCACGAACGTGTCCATCCAGATCCGGGTCACCGTGCCACTGGACGCCCTCACCAGCGCCAACGACGCGCCCGCCGAACTGGCCGGTTACGGACCGATCGGCGCCGAGCAAGCCCGCGCACTGGCCGCCGAACCCGACAGCGTGTGGCGCCGGCTGGTCACCGACCCGCTCTCCGGCGCTCTGCTCGACGTCGGCACCCGACGCTACCGACCCCCTCCCGCGCTCGCCGAGCACGTCGTGGCACGCCACCGCACCTGCCAGTTCCCTGGCTGCCGCGTGCCCGCACACCGCTGCGACCTCGACCACAACGTCCCCTTCGCCCTCAGCCAGGACACCAGCGCAGCCAACCTGGGACCCAAGTGCCGCCCTCACCACCGACTCAAGGGACTGCCCGGCTGGGAGGTCTGCCAGTACCCCGGCGGGACCATCATCTGGACCACCCCGTCCGGCCACCGCTACCTCGTCGACCCACCACCGCTGACCCCACCCACCACGAACACAGCCCCGACGCGACGTCCCACGTTGCGGTGGTCGGACACACCCAGCGACGACGACGTGCCCGCACCGTTCTGACGCCCGAGTCCGCGTGTTGACCGGACCGCGGATCTTGATCAGGAATGCCGTCGACCGAGCGGGGGCTCGGGCTCGCTCGACATGACGTGCCGCCGATCAGACCGACGGACCAGAATGGACGGTCGGTATCGGCGCCGGGGTGGCGAGCACTCCCCAGCATGCCCCCGCCCGCCCGGTACGAGTCTCCGGCAAGGCAGACGCGGAGGCCGTCGCGCCCGTCGATGTCTACACAGGGGGCGGGGTCGAACCACGAGAATCCACGGCCACGCCCGGCCACGAGGCGTGAGGCCGCGCCCGGGGCGGGTCGACCTGCACGATTCACCTGACCGCTGAAACCCGGCGCCGGCCACCCGGCTGGCTGCGCCGACGGCTGATCGCCCGTGACCGCCCGCCTGACCCGCCACGGACCCCTGACCCGCGGCGTCACGTGCCTGGGCACGCGCCGGGCGGCGGGCAGGACGCGAACCGGCGGCGGCGCCACCACGACGGCGGCCGACACCGAGAGGCGTCGTGCCCGGACCGGCTGGATCAGCGGGTGGAGGCACCGTAGAGTGCCCGGCGCATCCCCGACCTGGACGAGGGCGTCGCCACTGCCATGGGCCCAGAACCCGATCACCGCTATCGCAGCGGCGACGTCGCCGCCGGCCGTGCCGCCCCCGGCCTGGCCGCCGAACAGCCGACCGCGACGTTCGGCGGGCCGTCGGCGGCGGGCCGGCCGGCCGGCGACTGGACGGATCCGGCGACCGAGCCGCAGCTGCGCGTGCCGCCGCAAGGCCCGCCGCCCCCGGTCCCGGCGACGCGGGCGCAGCGCCGTCGCCGCTTCGCGCTCGTCGGCGTCGTGGCCGTCCTGCTGGCGGCCGGCGTCGGTGCGCTGGCACTCGACCGGGGACTCGGCGGGCTCACCGGCGCCGGCGCACCGGCCGGGACGGCCACCTCCCCGGCGACCCGGACCGGCCCGGCGGCGGCTCCGGCCGGCCCGATCGACCTGAGCTTCGTCGGGCACACCGCCACCGTGTCCGCGGTCGCGACCGCCCAGCTGGACGGGCGGCCCGTCGTGGTGTCCGGCAGCTGGGACACGTCGGTGCGGGTGTGGGACCTGGCCACCGGCGCGCCTATCGGGAAACCGGCGACCGGTCACACGGACCTGGTGCTGGGCGTGGCGACCGCCCAGCTCGACGGGCGCCCCGTCGTGGTCTCCAGCGGCAAGGACGACACGGTGCGGGTGTCCGACCTCGCAACCGGGGCACCGGTCGGCAACCCCCTCACCGGCCACACCGACACGGTGTTCGCAGTGGCGACCGCCCAGCTGAACGGACGCCCGGTCGTGGTCTCCGGCAGCGCCGACAAGACCGTGCGGGTGTGGGACCTGGCGACGGGGGCCCCGGTCGGGAACCCGTTCGTCGGCCACACCAGCCACGTGTTCGCGGTGGCGACCGCGCAGCTGAACGGACGCCCCGTCGTGGTCTCCGGCAGCGCCGACAGGACCGTGCGGGTGTGGGACCTGGCCACCGGGGCCCCGATCGGGCGGCCCCTCACCGGTCACACCGGCTACGTGACGGCGGTGGCGACCGCGCAGCTCGACGGGCGCACCGTGGTGGTCTCCGGCAGCGCCGACAAGACCGTGCGCGTGTGGGACCTGGCCACCGGGGCCCCGATCGGGAACCCCTTGACCGGCCACACCGACACGGTGTCCGCGGTCGCGACCGCCCAGCTGAACGGGCGTCCGGTGGTGATCTCCAGCAGCCTCGACAAGACCGTGCGCGTGTGGTACCTCGCCACCGGAACCCCGGTCGGGGCGCCGTTCACCGGCCACACCAGCGGCGTCTGGGCGCTCGCGACCACCGAGCTGGGCGGCAGGGCGGTGGTCGCCTCCGGGAGCGGCGACAAGACCGTCCGCGTGTGGGACCTGGCGGCCCAGACCCACTCCTGAACGCCCCCGACTCCCGACCAGCACGAGACCTGAGCAGCACGGAACGGAGACCCATGGACGAGACCCCGATGGCGGAGTTCCACCGGCGCATCGTGGACGAGTTCCGGGCCCATGACGGCGTCGTGCCGAGCCTGGGCGGGGACTCGCCGCTGCTCGTGCTCCACCATGTGGGCGCTCGGTCGGGCGTCGAGCGGGTCACGCCGGTGCGCTACCTCCCGGACGGGGACCGCTACGTCGTCTTCGCCCTCAACGGCGGCGAGCCGACCCGTCCCGCGTGGTACCACAACCTCATGGCCCACCCGCGCACGCACGTCGAGGTCGGCACCGCCACGGTGCCGGTCGTCGCCGCGGAGGTCACCGGCGCGGAGCGCGACCGCCTCTGGGACGAGCAGGTCGCCGTCCAACCGCAGTTCGGCGACGCCGCCCGGCACGCGGGCCGCACCATCCCGGTGATCGCGCTGACACCGGTGGGGTGAGATCGGGCCGCCCTGGACCCGGCCGTCATGAACCCGGCCGCCCTCGACCCAGCCGCCCTGAACCGGCCGCCCTGAACCGGGCCGCCCTCGACCCAGCCGCCCTGAACCGGCCGCCCTGAACCGGGCCGCCCTCGACCCAGCCGCCCTCGACCCAGCCGCCCTGAACCGGCCGCCCTGGACCCGGCAGCTCGTCAGCGCGCCGGGACGAAGTTCGGGCCGCTGGCGTCGAAAGCCGGCTTGTTGTCGAGGACGTACTGCTCGACCGACAGCGGTGGCAGCCCGCCGATCCTCGCGAAGACGTCGTTCGTGCCCGCGAACACGCCGTGCCGGTAGTCGAGGGCGACGTGGGCGAGATGCTGGACGAGGTGCTCGGGCATCCCCCGGCCGGCCATGGCGGCGGCGAACTCGTCGACGCCGACCGGCTCGTAGTGCACGGACAGGCCCAGCGTCGCGGCCATCGTGGCGGCGATCCCGTGATGGTCCATCTCGACGGGCCCGTGCAGGGTGTAGGTCGCGCCGGCGTGCGGGCCCGGGTCGGCCAGCACGGCGGCGATGACGCGGGACTGGTCGGCCGCGGCGATCGGCGCGTGCCGGCCCTCCCCGAAGGGCAGCCGCACGAACCCGTCGCCGTCGCGCCGCTCCCACCAGCCGGTCAGCCACTCCGCGAAGAACGTCGGCCGCAGGTGCGTGACGGCCAGGCCCGTGCGGTCGAGCAGGCGCTCGGACAGCCAGTGCTGGCGCGCGGCGTTGCTTCCTGCGTCCCGTCGGGCGGAGATCTGCGACATCTCGACGACCGCGCGGACGCCCTCCTCCGTCGCGGCCTGCGCGAAGGTGGCCGTCGCCTCGACCAGGCCGGGACGGATCGGGTAGCAGAAGTAGGCAGCCTCGACGCCGCGGAGAGCCGCGGAGACGCCGTCGAGGTCCAGGAGGTCGGCCCGGACGACCTCGGCGCCGGCGTCCGCGAGCGCGTGGGACCGCTCGTCGTCGCGGTGCACCAGCGCGCGGACGCGGTGACCGCGGTCGAGGAGCAACCGGACCGCCCCGCGGCCGGTCTTCCCGGTCGCCGCGGTCACGAGGACCGTCCCGCCGTTCACACCGGCCGCCCGGCGGACCGCGCCGACCCGGACCGGGCCTCCCCGGACCGCGCTTCCCCGGACCGCCCTTCCCCGGACCGCGCCGCCCCGGACCGCGCCGACCCGGACCGGGCCGCGCCGGACCCGGCCGCCTCGAACTGCGCCGCGATGTCCGGGTAGAGCAGCCGCTGGTCGTCGTGCAGGCCCGCCTTGACGGCGCGGCTGAGCTCGTCGACGACCGCCTCGGACGCGCCTGCCTCCAGCGCGTCGAGCGCCGCCGCGGCGACGGCGGCCGGCGGGACCTTCTCGGTGTCGAGCCCGGCGGTGAGGTCGGTGTCGACGAACCCGACGTGCACCCCGACCACCTGGGTGCCCTGGCGGGCGAGCTCGACCCGCGCGGAGTTGGTGAAACTCCAGGCGGCCGACTTCGACGCCGAGTAGGTGGCGAGGCTGGGCATGCCGACCCAGGACGCCACGGAGAGCACGTTGACGAACGCACCGCCGCGGTTGGCGGCGAGGACCGGGGCGAACGCCTGCGTGGTGGCCAGCAGCGGGAGGTAGTTGACCTCCAGCTCGGCTCGGGCGTCGTCGAGGGTCGCCGCCAGCGGCGTGGCCGGCCGGCCGATGCCGGCGTTGTTGACCACGATCTCGACGTCGCCCAGCGTAGCGGCGACCGCGCGCACCTGCGCCGCGTCGGTGACGTCGAGCCGCACCGGGACGAGCCGCGGGTCGCCGGTCGGCACCGTCGTCACGTCGCGGACGCCGGCGTAGACCTTCGCCGCGCCGCGGTCGAGCAGTGCCGTGCTGATCGCCTTGCCGATGCCGCGGTTGGCCCCGGTGACCAGCGCGACCGAGCCTTCGATCTTCATGAGTGCCTCCCAGTACGGTGTCCGACAGTTCTGGAGTATATGCATCATCCAGATGAGGATGTCGAGTATCATCCATGGCATGGGTCACTCCCGCCAGGACAAGGCACGCAGCCACGAGCGCATCGTCGAGATCGCGGCCTCGCGGATGCGCGAGTCGGGCATCGCCGGGCCCGGGGTCGCGGAGCTGATGAAGGCGGCCGGTCTCACCCACGGCGGCTTCTACAAGCACTTCGCCTCACGCGAGGACCTGGTCGGCGAGGCGGTCGAGCGGGCACTGCGCGACAACGAGGCCTCCGTGGCCACGCTGACCGCCGGCGCCGACGACGCCCGCGACGCGCTGGAGCGCTTCGTCGACTGGTACACCTCGACCGACCACCGGGACGCCCCGGGCGCGGGGTGCGCAGTCGTCTCGCTCGGCGCCGACGTCCCGCGCGCCGACGAGCGGGTGCGCGCGGCGTACACCCGCCAGGTCGAGCGCTACCTCGCGCACCTGGAGGTGCTGCTCGGCGACCGGGGGCGGGCGGCGGCGGCGCTCGGCACCCTCGTCGGCGGCGTGCTCGTCGCCCGCGGGGTGGGACCCGGCGAGCTGTCGGACGAGATCCTCGCCGCGGCGCGCGGAACCGTGCTGGCCATGGCCACGCCGGCCCCGCCGGACGCGATCCCGCCGCCGTAGGGAAACGCGGCGGCTACCGGGCCCGCATCCGGTTGTTGCGGGCGTTGTGCTCGACCTCGGCCAGTCCGAGGTGCTCGAGCAGGGGCGGGACGTAGTTCCCGAAGCGGCCCCGGTAGCCCTTGCGCAGCCCGTACCAGCCGCCGACCGGGTTGTCGGCCGACCGCGCCCAGGCCTCGACCGTGCCCGGCTTCGCGTCCTTCTGCTCGTCGGCGTTGCCCAGGGGCATCCAGTCCCCGTGCTCGGTCAGCATCGCGTGCAGGTCCTCGATGCACCGCAGCTCGTAGCTCAGGGTCGTCGACCCCACGCGGATCATCAGCGCCGGCGGGTCGGCGGACTCGTCCCGCCACGCGTCGAACTCGGAGCTGCCCGGCGGCGTCGTCAGGATCCACGGATCCTCGCGCGTGCCGGAACCCTCGACGTGATCGCTCATCGCACCCATGCCCGCCACCGTCCCAGGTGTACCTGACACCACCTGTCAGGTACGGGAGAATCGTCGCCCATGCGCGCCGGCCGCCTGCTGAGCCTGCTCCTGCTGCTGCACGAGCACGACCGCATGACCGCCCGCCAGCTCGCCCGCCAGCTGGAGGTCTCCCCCCGCACGGTCCTGCGTGACATCGAGGCGCTCGGCAGCGCCGGCGTGCCCGTCTACGCCGTGCGCGGGCCCCAGGGCGGGTTCACCCTGCTCCGTGGGCCCGACCGCAGGCCGCCGGCGCTGCCCACCCACCTCGACCGCGGGCGGACCGGGCGCGTCTGCCGCGTCCGCGTCCGCGTCTCCCCCGCCGCGCTGCAGACCGCGCTCGTCCTCGGCCGGCCCGCGGGCTGGCG
This sequence comes from uncultured Actinomycetota bacterium, assembly GCA_963728105.1. GTDB lineage: Bacteria > Actinomycetota > Actinomycetes > Mycobacteriales > Pseudonocardiaceae > Pseudonocardia. Next base: position 128,026 of record CAVSJZ010000033.1, read on the forward strand.
CGCACGGCCCCACCCCGACGCGCCCCACCCCGACCGACCCGACTGGGTCGAGGGATCGTTCCGGTTCGACTCCTCCGACGCGGCGGTTCCCGAGCTGCTCGCGCTCGGTCCCGACGTCGAGGTCCTGCTGCCGCTCGACCTCCGCGACAGGATGGCCGAGACCGGCCGGCGCATCGCCGGGCTCCACGCGCCCGACGACGCCCGGCCGTAGCGGCTGCCGGGACCGCTGCCGCGGTCCGGCCGGGGCGGAGGACGCCGTTCACCGACGCGTCGGCCGGTCCGCGGTTCGCGGGCGGCCCGGCGGGGAACACCCGACCCGAGTCCGACTCCGTCGAGCACGAGGATCGCTGTTGCACATCTGGCCCGGGTCGCCGTATCCGCTGGGATCGCAGTTCGACGGGGGTGGCACCAACTTCGCGATCTTCTCCGAGGTCGCCGACCGGATCGAGCTGTGCCTGTTCGACGAGCAGGGCGCCGAGACCCGCGTCGAGCTGCCCGAACGCAACGGCCTCGTGTGGCACGGCTACCTGCCCCGCATCGGCCCCGGCCAGCGCTACGGCTACCGCGTGCACGGCCCGTACGACCCGCCGACCGGGCTGCGCTGCAACCCCGCGAAGCTGCTGCTCGACCCCTACGCCAAGGCGATCGACGGGCGCACCGACTGGGACGAGGCGCTGTTCTCCTACCGCTTCGCCGACCCGGACGCGTTCAACGACGCCGACTCGGCGCCGTTCGCCATGAAGTCCGTCGTGATCAACCCCTACTTCGACTGGGACGGGGACCGGCCCCTGCGCGTCCCCTACAACGAGTCGGTGATCTACGAGGCGCACGTCAAGGCCATGACCGTGCGGCACCCGGAGATCCCCGAGGACGTGCGCGGCACCTACGCCGGCCTCGCCCACCCGAGGATGATCAACCACTTCCGCCGGCTCGGGGCGACGGCGATCGAGCTGATGCCGGTGCACCAGTTCGTGCACGACTCCACCCTGTCGGACAAGGGCCTGTCCAACTACTGGGGCTACAACACCATCGGCTTCTTCGCCCCGCACAACGGCTACGCCAGCTTCGGCACCCGCGGCGAACAGGTCCAGGAGTTCAAGACGATGGTCCGCACCCTGCACCGCGCCGGGATCGAGGTCATCCTCGACGTCGTCTACAACCACACCGCCGAGGGCAACCACCTCGGCCCCACACTCTCCTTCCGCGGCGTGGACAACCGCGCCTACTACCGACTCGTCGACGGCGACGAACGGTTCTACTACGACACCACCGGCACCGGCAACAGCCTCAACGTCCGCCACCACGAGTCCCTCCGACTGATCATGGACTCGCTGCGGTACTGGGTCACCGAGATGCACGTCGACGGGTTCCGCTTCGACCTGGCCTCCAGCCTGGCCCGCGAGTTCCACGAGGTCGACCGGCTCGCCGCGTTCTTCGACCTGGTCAACCAGGACCCGGTCGTCAGCCAGGTCAAGCTCATCGCCGAACCGTGGGACGTCGGCGAGGGCGGCTACCAGGTCGGCGGGTTCCCCCCGCTGTGGACGGAATGGAACGGCAAGTACCGCGACACGATCCGCGACTTCTGGCGCGGCGAACCGGGCAGCCTCGGCGAGTTCGCCGCCCGGTTCACCGGCTCCTCCGACCTCTACGAGGCCGACAACCGCCGACCCATCGCCTCGATCAACTTCGTCACCGCCCACGACGGGTTCACCCTCGCCGACCTCGTCTCCTACAACACCAAGCACAACGAGGCCAACGGCGAGGACAACAACGACGGCGAGAACCACAACCGGTCCTGGAACCACGGCGCCGAGGGCCCCACCGACGACTCGGAGATCTACGCCCTGCGCGAGCGGCAGAAACGCAACATCCTCACCACCCTGCTGCTCTCCCAGGGCGTGCCCATGATCGCCCACGGCGACGAGCTCGGGCGCACCCAGCAGGGCAACAACAACGTCTACTGCCAGGACAACGAGCTGTCCTGGGTCGACTGGGACCGCGCCCGCTTCCACGACGTCCTGACGATGTTCACCGCACGGCTCACCGCGCTGCGCGCCCGGCATCCGATCTTCCGCCGCCAGCGGTTCTTCCAGGGCCGCCCGATCCACGGCTCCAGCCGCGACGACATCGCCTGGCTGCGCCCCGACGGCCGGGACATGGCGGACGGGGACTGGACGAGCGGCACCAGCCCGACCGTCATGATCTACCTCAACGGCGAGGGCATCCCCGACCGCGACCGGCTCGGCGAGCGCATCGTCGACGACTCGTTCCTGCTGCTGTTCAACGCCGGCCACCGCCAGACCACCTTCACCGTGCCCGACGACACCTACGGCTCGGCCTGGCAGACCGTCGTCGACACCACCGACCCGCTGCTGGCCAACAAGCGCCGCCGCTACGTCCAGCCGGGCGGCAAGCTGCGGCTGGCACCGCGGTCCGCGCTCGTCCTGCAGTGCCTGTCCGGACCCGCCCGGCCAGCCCGGCCCACCGGGGACGTCCACGAGGGCTCCTGAACCGGGCACCCGGGAGAGGTAGCCTGGCCGATCACGACGACGGGACGGCCCGTGAACACGCTCGAGCTCCAGCTGCAGGCCGACGCCCACGCTCCCGGCCGGGTGCGTGCGGAGCTGCGGCGCTGGCTGGCGGCCCGGAACTGGCCGGAGGAGGAGGGCGAGGACCTCGTGCTGGCGGTGAGCGAGGCGGTCTCCAACGCCGCCGAGCACGCCTACGGCCCCCTCGACCGGTCCACGCGGGACCACGAACCGCTCGTCGCCGTCATCGTCACGGAGTTGCGCGACGGCGACGGGCGGCGGGCCAGGGCCGTCGTGGACGACTTCGGAGCCTGGCGGGCCGTCGCGTCCGGGATGAGCTTCCGCGGGCGGGGCCTCCCGCTGATCGGCACCCTGATGGGGAGCTACGACGTCAACCACCGCCACACCGGCACCCGGGTCACGATGGTGAGCCCCCCGGTGCCCGAAGCCGGAGACGACGCCGCCGACGACGACGAGGACCGTGGCCGGACCGCCGGGACCGCTCCGGCCGCGTCGGTCGCCCACTCCGCCGAGCTGCGGCTGCGGTGGCTCGAGGCCGTCAGCGACACCGGCCTGGCGGACCTGACCGTCGACCAGATGCTCGACGAGCTGCTGGACAAGGTCCGCGAGTTGATGGAGGTCGACACCGCCGCCGTCCTACTGCTGGACCCGTCCCACCAGTACCTGATGGCCACGGTGGCCCGGGGCATCGAGGAGGAGGTCCACCAGGGCGTGCGGATCCCGCTCGGCCGCGGCTTCGCGGGCCGCATCGCGCAGAGCAGGCACTGGGTCGCCATCGAGCAGGTCGACCACAGCAACGTGCTCAACCCGATCCTGCGGGAGAAGGGCATCACCTCCCTGCTCGGCGTGCCGCTGGTCGCGGCGGGCACCGTGCTCGGCGTCCTGCACGTCGGCACGCTCGGCCGGCGCCGCTTCGTCGGGCGGGACGCGGAGCTGCTGCAGATGGTCGCCGACCGCGCGGCGCTGGCCACCCAGTTGCGCATGTCCCAGGTCGAGCGCGCGGCGGCCGCGGTGATGCGCCGCGACCTGCTGCCGGCCCAGCTGCCCCGGATCGCCGGCTTCGAGTTCGCTTCGCGCTACGTCACCGGCGACAACGGGCAGGTCGGCGGCGACTGGTACGACGTGTTCACCCTCCGCTCCGGCGCGGTGTGCGTGGTCGTCGGCGACGTCGTCGGGCACGGTCTCTCGGCGGCGCAGGCGATGAGCCAGACACGCGCCGTCCTCCGCTCGGCGACGCTGCGCAGCCACGACCCCGCGCGGGTGCTGGCCGAGCTCGACACGCACGTCCGGCACTTCCAGCCGGGCACGATGGCCACCGTCGTGTGCGGGATCACCGACCCGGCCTCCGACGTCCTGCACCTGTCCTCGGCGGGCCACCCCCCGCCCGTCGTCGTCCGTCCCGGCGGCGAGGCCACGACGGTGGACGTCGTGGCCGACCTGCCGCTGGGCGTCGAGGCCGGGCACGACCGCCACGCCGTCGAGGTGCCGATGCCGCCGGGGGCCGTCCTGTGCCTGTACTCCGACGGGCTCGTCGAGCGCCGCGGCGTCCTCGTCGACGACAACATCGAGCGGCTGCGCCAGGTGGTGACCCCGCGCGCGCCGGAGTCCGTGTGCGTCGACGTCATGCGCCGGCTGGTCGGGACCGAGACCCCGAAGGACGACGTCGCCGTCCTCGTCGCGCGGCGCGTCGCGGTGTGAGGCGTCAGCCCCCGTCCCGCGCGGGCGCCCCGCCCACGGGCACGAGGCGCAGGGTCGTCGCCGCGGCGTCGGGCCCCACCATCCGGTCGACGGAGGCGGCTCCGTACGACCCGTACTTGGCGCGGTAGGCGGCGTCGACGCCGGCCCGCAGCTCCGCCGGGCCCCCGCCGACGTCCTCGGCGGTGACGTCGGCCTCCATGCCGCGGACGCGGACGCGCGCCCGGCCCGACTCCAGCACGCGGCCGAACCAGCCGCTGTCGCGCCGGTACCAGGTGCGCACGTACACGTGCCCGCCGGCGCAGACGACCCAGACCGGCGTCCACCGCCGCAGCGTGCCGTCCGGGCTCCTGGCCGCGATCTCGAGCTCCTCGGCCGCGCCGATCCGCTCGAGCTCGGGGGGAGACCAGTCCAGGGCCATGTCTCCACCCTCCTCGGGGTTCGCGGCGGGTCGCGGCGACGGTGACGATCGCCGGTTGAGGGACACGGGCCGCGCCAGCACACCCCATGCCCCGGAAACGGCGATCATGCCCCGGCCGGCCGTGCCGGTCGGCGGATCTCATCGGTCCGCTCGTCGCGCCGCAGCCGGCCTGGGTGTGACCCAGTGCACTCAGGGGGACAGTCCGCCGGTGTCGGGTACGCGCAGGACGGCGGCCACGCAGCCCAGCCGGCCGTCCCGGTCGGGCACCGCTGGCGCGCCCGGCGGAGCCGGCAGGCCGGCCCACTCCGCGAGGTCCACGAGGCCCGGTTCCGGCACCGTGTAGCCGTCGACCAGCTCGGCCGCCTCGTCGGGGCTGCGCAGCACGATGGACGAGGTGAACCGCGACAGCGGCCGGGGCAGTCTCGGTGCGGACATCTGACGCCTCGGCCTGGCCAGCATCGCCGTCATCGAGAGCGTGCTCGTCGCGACGAGGTTGTCGAGGTAGAAGCGCATGATCGCCACGGCCGCGGGCTGCCGGATCACCTGGAGCATGCCGACGTGCACGCCGACCGGGCGCGTCAGGTCGAGCGTCTCCGCGACGACCGGGTCGGCCAGGATCCCCGGCGAGTCGTCGAGGGGATGGTGGACGGCGCGCAGCCCGTCCCGCCCGCCCAGCACGGCCCGCACGTGGGCGGCCACGATCGGCTCCGGCTCGACGTACACCACGCGCGCCAGCGGCCGCGAGCGGCGCACGACGTCGTGCAGGCTCGGCGCGGTCGGCAACCCGGACCCCAACGCGAGGAACTGGTTGATCCCGTCCTGCGCCATCCGTGACCACGCCTGCAGGACGAACCGCCGCGAGGCCCGCACCACCTGGTCGAAGTCGGGGTTCAACGCCACGACGAAGCGGTGCAGCTGCCGGTCCACCCGGAAGTTCTCGGTGCCGCCCAGCACGAAGTCCTGGACGCGGGCCATGCTGGGGACGGAGTTGTTCAGGCTCCACGTGCCCGTGATGCCATCACCCAGCGTCACCGTCATCCCCCCGGTGCCCGGCGTCGGCTCCGCCCCCTGTGGACGGGACGACGCGACCCTAGCCCACCGTCATCCCGAGGTCGCCGCGCGCACTCCCTCGGCGACCCCTGGGGGTGGCGGTGCGGAGGGGGCCTGGGTCGCACCGGGGTGCGGTGCGTGTGCCGCCGCAGCCCCGGATGTGCGGACCGTGCCGGGCCGGACCGCACCGGCTGCGCGGTGGCCGCACCGGCGTCCCGGCGGGTGTGCCGACCTGACGCCGGCTGTGCGGACCCCGCCGGGCCGGGCCGCACCGGTCGCGCCGTGGCCAAACCGGCGTCCCTGCGGCTAGCCGATCGGCTGGCGGGCGGGCGCCGGTGCCGGCGGGCGGGCGTCGGCCATGCCCGGCCACCGGGTGGGCGCCGGACCGAACGCCTGCTCGGCCGCCCGGATGATGGCGCGGGCGGTCACGAGGTTGCCGACGGCGCCGATGAGCACCCCGATGCCCAGCGGGAGCGACCGGCCGAACGCGAGGACGGTCTGCCGGACGACGAAGCGCTTGACGAACCAGCGCGTCAGGCTCGAGTTCAGCGGACCCAGCTTGGTCAGCGGCAGCGTGTCGGTGACGTCCTGTGCCCAGTCGCGGGACTTGCCGGTGAACTTGCTCAGCACGGCCTGTCCGCTCGCACCCATGATGACGCCAAGCACCAGTGCCCGGCGCCGTTCCGGGGTGTCCGTCGGCACGGCATGGACCTCGGCCACGGCCAGGGTGTAGAGGACGGACGCCTCCAGGGCCGTGAGCGCCTCGGCCGTCGCGGTGGCCAGCGACGCGACCGTGCCGACCGCGGGCAGGATCGCGATCGCGCCGCCCACCCCGCCCGTCGTGGCGACGGTGACCTGCAGGCTGCGGCCGAGGGCGTCGATGATCTCGCCGGGGGACGCGTCCGGCCGTTTCCGGCGGGCGGCGTCGATGCGACCCGCGACCAGCGGCTGCTGGGTGCGCAGCGCGCGCTCGACGCCCGTGGCGAGCAGGCGTGCCCGGGCACCGCGCGGCGCCCCGGCCGTCGGCGGCTCGGTCACCCCCTGCTGCTCCGCATCGTCCCCACCGGACCTGTTCCACAACGCCATCGCCACGTGCTCCTTCCGTCGGGACGGAGTTCCCCCGTCGGGGCGAGTCGAACCATGGCGGGTCAGGCGCGGCCCGCGGCGAGGAAGAAGCGGACCATCTCGGCGGACGCGTCGGGTCCCATCGGGTCGGTGTACGTCCCGACCTGGCTGCCGCCGGACCAGGCGTGGGGTCCGCCGTGCACGATCCAGGACTCGACGAGGACGGCACCCACGGTGTCGACGTGGACGGTGCGGGTGGCGCCGCGGTGCGCCCGCTCGACGCGCTCGCTCGTGCTCGACGAGGGCACCCGTGCTCCGGCCAGCCGGGCGGTCACCAGCCTCTCCGCGTTGACCGGCGCCACGATCGCGTCGGCGTCACCGTGGAACACGATCAGGGGTGGGGAGCCGGCCGGGGCGGGCCGGCCGCCGGTCCGCATCGCGGCGAGGGCCGACCCGAGGTCGTGCGCGGCGCCGTAGGCGATGCCGGAGTGCACGCCGACGGCCGTGTACAGCTGCGGGTAGGTCGACGCCATGACCGCGGCCATCGCCCCGCCCGCCGACAGGCCCGCGACGAAGACCCGGTCGGCGTCGACGCTGTAGCGCGCCATCACCTGGCGCGTGATGCCCGCGATGATCGAGGGCTCGCCGGCGCCCGCCTGCTGGTCGGCGGGGTCGAACCAGTTCCAGTAGCCCCCCGCGTTGGCCTGCGCCGACTGCTCGGGGTACGCGACGAGGAACGTCTGCTGCTCGGCGAGGTCGTTCATCCGGGTTCCGGCGGCGAAGTCCGCGGCGTTCTGCCGCCCGCCGTGCAACATGACGACCAGCGGCACCGGAGCTCCCGCGTACCCGGTGGGGACGTAGAGGTCGTAGTGCCGGGCGCCGGCCGCCTCGCTGTGGCTCAGGCGGTGGACCTGCCCGCCGGGTGCCGCGGCGGCCTCGGCGGCGCCGGGGCCCGCGGCGGAGCGCCCCGGCGTGCGCAGCAGGCCGGACGGGCCGGGGGTCGGGAGACCCGTCAGCGGCGGCGTGACCAGCAGGTCGCGCAACCGGCGGGGCAGCGTCCTGAGGTGCGGCCGGGCCGGCCGGGGCGCGGGACCGCCACGATCCTCGCCGGTGTCGCCGACGCGGCGGCCCGGCGGCGTTCCGACGCCGCGACCGGTGGCCGGGACGAGAAGCCCCCCCGCGCAGGTGCGCTGCAGGAGCGCGGTCGCCTCGGTCAGCCGCCCTTCGCGGACCAGCCGCAGCGCCGCTGCCATCGCAGCGTTTCGGTCGTCGCCCATGGATGCGCTCCCCCTCTTGAGTCGTCGGTACGCCCCACCGGCGCGTGTCGGCCGTGCCGGACGGCGGTTGTGGTCAGGTGGTTCTGGACGCGAGCGCGGCCTTGACCGCCCGCGGCGCGCGGAACGCCCCGAGCACCTCGACCGTGGAGATCGTCGCCAGCGCCAGCTCTGGGCTGACGTCGTCGGCGATCGTGGCGAGGCCGAGGACGCGCAGCTCGGTCATGCGGCCGGCGTCGCGCAGCGCCTCGAGCTCCTGCCTGCCGACGTGCCGGGTGCCCAGGGTCAGCGCCCGGCGCTCGACGGTGCTGTTCACCGCGTCCGCCCGCCCGTCGAGCTGGCGCCGGATGGCCGTGCGGATGAAGTCGGTCCTGTTCGCGTAGAAGCCCTCGTCGACGAGCAGGTCGATCTGGCCGAGGTCGACCAGGCCGATGTTGATGGTGATCTTCTCGCTCTTCTCCGCTTCTGCCATCGTCCCTCCATCCGTCAGCCATCCTAGCACCATCCCACCGGATGGTAGTGTCCGCCCTGTAGGCCGAGATCTTCCCCACCCGCATCCGCGCGACCGGCCTCGCCGTGCCCTACTCCATCGCCGTGGCGCTGTTCGGCGGAACGGCGCCCTACCTGCAGACCTACCTCGCCAGCCAGCACCTGACGAGCACGTTCATCGGGTACGGCATCGTCCTCGGGCTGCTGTCCGGCCTCGGCGTCCTCACCCTGCAGGAGACGAAGGGCATCGACCTCACGGACCCGTCGGTCGGGAGCCACGGGCAGCGCCGGTCCCTGCGCGCGCCGGCGGCCTGAGCCTGCAGGAGGGGGTCGTCGTCCTGGACGCCGGGTCGGTCCGGCTGCTGCTCGTCGGGCGCCAGCGGTCGCGACGGGCCACCCGATCGACCATGCTGACGCGATGTCGGCGCAGACGGGGTTCTTCCGAATCCGGTTCCGGGCCGACCCCGTCGAGCTGGCCTTCTTCCGGGCCGGGCTGAACCGGTGGCTGCTCGACCTGCAATGGCCGGAGGCCGACCGGGTCGACGCCGTACTGGCGATCAACGAGGTGTGCGACCAGGGCGTGCGGCAGGCCTGGGTACGCGGCGGGGTGGCCGAGATGGAGGTCAGCGCCCGCTTGGTGATCGGCGCCGACGACCGCCGGATCGTCGCCGTCGTGTGCGACGACGTGCGGGCGCCGATCGCCGACGATCCCGACGGCCTGTGGCTGGCGATGGTCGGCGCGTGCATGCACCGGGTGCAGGTCCGCCACCGCGGCGACGGGACCAGGGTCACGATGACCAGCCGGCCGGTGCCTCTCGCCGGCGGCGAGGTCGACGACGGCGGTCCCGACGGCTGACGGCGCCGCGGTCGACCTGTCCTACCCGACCCGGTCGGTGCTGAGCTCTTCTGACCCGGCGTCGGCCGCTGCGGAGTCCTCCGGCTCGCTGGCGTGCACGTCCTCCGGGTCGACCCGCGCGTCGGCCGGGCTGTTCAGGGAGCGGGCAGCGGCGTTGACGACGGCGAGCAGCGGCACGGCAAGCAGCGCGCCGGCGACGCCCCACACCAGCAGGCCGACCGCGATCGCCACGACCACCGCGAGCGGGTGCAGCCGCACCGCGCGGCCGAGGAGCAGCGGCTGCAGCACGTGGCTCTCCAGCTGCATGACGCCGACGATGACCGCCAGCACGGTCAGCGCCGACAGCGGGCCCTGGGTGACCAGCGCGACGAGCACCGCGACCCCACCGGTGGTGACGGCGCCCAGGATCGGGACGAACGCGCCGATGAACACGAGCGTGGCCAGCGGCATCGCGAGCGGGGTACGCAGTATCCCGAGCCCGATGCCGATGGCCAGCGCGTCGACGGCCGCGACGACGGCGGTGGCCCGCACGTAGTGCACGAGCGCGGCGAGCCCGCGCCGGCCCGCCACGTCGATGCGCCGGCGGCCGCGGTGCGGCACGGCACGCAGCAGGAAGGCCCAGATCTGCCCCCCTCCGTGCAGGAAGAAGATCAGGGTGAAGATGGTCAGCAGGATCTCGGTGACCACCTCGCCGACCGTCGCCGCCGTCGTGAGCGCGCCGGCGGTGAGCGCGGCCTGGTTGGCCTTCAGCTCGGCCAGCACCTGGTCCGCCACCGCGGCCAGCTGTGCGGACGAGACGTGCAGCGGGCCGGCGGCCAGCCAGCCGGTCAGCCGGTCGACGCTGGTCGACAGGTTCGCCGCCAGGTCCGGCACGCCGCCGATGAACGTCTGCACGACGAAGGTCAGCAGCAGCCCGAGCAGCGCGAGGCCGCCGACCAGTACGAAGGCCGTGGCGACGCCGCGCGGCACCCGGGCCCGGACGAGCGCGCCGACCAGCGGCGCGAGCAGCGCGGCGAGGAGCAGGGCCACCGCCATCGGCACGACGACCTTGGCGAGGTACGCCACGACCTGGCCGACGACCCACAACGCCGCGACGACGACGAGCAGGCGCCAACCGACCGCGGCGGCGAGGCGCAGATGCCGCGGGACGGTGATCCGCTCGCTCGGTGTCGTCACCATGACTCCGGATACCCGCTCGGCCCCCGTCTCCGCTGCGGCACCCGGGCGAATTCTCCCGATCCCGACCCGGCCGACCTGCCGACCAGCCTCGTCCGGATCGTCGCCCCGCCGCCGTGTTCGGGCTCAGGGCCGGGCCGCGGAGCTGAACCGCGTGACGAGCCGCGGCGCGAGTAGATGCCGCTCCAGCGGCCGGGCGGGCTCGGCGATGCGCTGGACGAGGCAGCGCGTGGCCAGCTCGCCGATGCTCGCCGTGTCCGGGTTGACCGACGTCAGGGACACCTGCCGGATAGCGGCGACGAACGTGTCGTCGTAGCCGGTGACGGCGACGTCGTCGGGGACGGCCATGCCCGCGTCGGCGATCGCGGACATCGCGCCGATGGCGGCGAGGTCGTTCACCGCCGTGACGGCGGTGACGGGCCGGTCGCGGCGCAGCAGGGCCGCGGTGGCGCGGTAGCCGGAGTCCTCGGTGAACCCGGCCTCGGCGACCAGGACCCGGTTGCCGAGGCCGTGGTGGTGCATGGCGTCGCGGTACCCCGTGAGCCGTTCCAGCGCGACACCGCCGCCGAGGCCGCCGACGTGGGCGACGGCGTGGTGCCCGTGCGCGACCAGGTAGTCCACGAGCAGGCGCATGCCAAGCTGGTCGTCGTTGCGGACCTCGTCGACGGGGAGGTCCTCGGCCTGGGCGGCCGCGACGACCATCGGGGTGTCGCCGACGATCCGGGCCAGGCCCGCCGGGTCCGGCAGCGACCCGACGACGAGCATCCCTTCCACGCCGAGATCGCGCAGGGCGGCGACGGCCGCCGTGTCGAGCCGGGCCGGGCCGTTCCCCGCCGGGGGCGCGACACCGGTCAGCAGCGTGCTGTAGCCGGCGGCGTCGAGGGCCTGCCCGGCCCTGGCCACCACGTCGATCAGCAGCGGGTTGCTCAGGTCAGCGACGAGCACGCCGACGGTCTGGGTGCGCACGGCGGACAGCGAGCGGGCGGCCGTGTTCGTGCGGTAGCCCAGCTCGTCGGCGGCCTGCAGGACCCGCAGGCGCTTGTCCTCCCGCACCATCGGCTCGCCGCGCATGACCAGCGAGACCAGCGACTTCGACACGCCGGCCCGCTGGGCGACGTCCCTGATCGTGGGCCTGCGGACGGGCGGAACCGCCTCGGGAGCCGACACCGGCGCACCTCCTCCGCCTACTTGGACAGTCCAAGTCTAGCAGTGGACACGGCGAGCGGGACGCCGTGCAGCGGGCCTCGCGTGCCGGCCAGGACCGCGTCCCGGCCGGACGCGTCCGAGCGGCCATCCGACCTGCTGGCAGGCTCTCGATCGGCCACGGTGGCGCCCTCCGCGCAGAAGAATCTTCGTCGCGCCCTTGACAGGCCTGCGCGACGACGTCATCTTGGAACGGTCCAAGTCAGGGCCGTGAAGCTGCTCGATCGTCACCATGCGGACCGCATGCCGGTCGACGACACCGTCGCTGGCCACAGGCCACCGCCTCCCTCCCGGAGACACCCATGACCAACAGCCGCTCCGGCCGCAGCGTCCGCCTGACCGTCGCCCAGGCCGTCGTCACCTACCTCTCCCGGCAGTACTCGCTCGCCGACGGCGAGCGCCGCCGGCTCGTCCCCGCCACCCTGGGCATCTTCGGCCACGGCAACGTGGCCGGGCTGGGGCAGGCGCTGGACCAGCTGTCGGACGTCATGCCGTTCGTCCAGGGCCGCAACGAGCAGTCCCTGGTGCACCTGGCCTCCGGGTACGCCAAGGCCCGGCGCCGCCGCGCGACGCTGGCCGTCACCGCCTCGATCGGCCCGGGCGCGCTGAACATGGTCACCGGCGCCGGGCTGGCCACCGTCAACCGGCTGCCGGTGCTGCTGCTGCCCGGCGACAGCTACGCCACGCGGCGGCAGGGCCCCGTGCTGCAGCAGCTGCAGCACCCGATCGAGGCCGACGCCAGCGTCAACGACGCGTTCCGCCCGGTGTCGCGCTTCTTCGACCGGATCACCCGCCCCGAGCAGCTGCTCACGGCGCTGCCCGCGGCCATGCGCGTGCTCACCGACCCGGTCGAGACCGGCGCGGTCGTGCTGTCGCTCCCCCAGGACGTCCAGTCGCACGCGTTCGACTACCCGGTCGAGTTCTTCGTCGAGAAGGACTGGGCCATCCGCCGGCCCGCCCCGGACGCCGCGGAGGTCGAGGCGGTCGCCCGGCTGGTTGCCGGCGCGCAGCGGCCGGTGATCATCGCCGGGGGCGGGGTCGTCCACTCCGGCGCCACCACCGAGCTGGAGGAGCTGGCCGCCACCGCCGGCATGCCGGTGCTGGAGACCATGGCGGGCAAGGGGGCGGTGCAGCAGCGGGCGTGGTGGCAGCTGGGCGGCATCGGGCTGGAGGGCACGCCCGCGAACAACGACCTCGTCCGCCGGGCCGACCTCGTGCTCACCGTCGGCTCCCGGCTCACCGACTTCGCGACCGCGTCCCACTCGCTGTTCCACCCGGAGGCCCGGTTCGCCTCGATCAACGTCAACCCCCGCGACGCCGACCGGCTGGGCGCCGTCGGCATCATCGGCGACGCCAGGCGGGCACTCGCCGCGCTGAACGCCGAGCTCGCCGCCGCCGGCGTCACCGGGTCCGCGGCGTGGCGGGCGACCGTCGAGGCCGCGACCGGCGCGTGGGCGACCGTCCGCGCGGAGGCGCTCGACCCGGACCGGCCCTTCGACCGCGCCGCCCTGCCCGCCGACCACGACGTCGTCCCCGACACCGGCGCGCAGCTGACGCAGGGCCAGCTCATCGGCCTGCTGCAGGAGCACGCCCGCCCGGGCGACACCGTCGTCGCCGCCGCGGGCGGCCCGCCCGGGGACCTGCAGAAGGTGTGGGACGCCACCGGGGGCCGCCACTGCCACCTGGAGTTCGGCTTCTCCTGCATGGGCTACGAGATCCCCGGCGGCATGGGCGTGCGGCTCGCCGACCCCGACCCCGACCACCGGGTCGTCGTGCTCATCGGCGACGGCACGTTCCTGATGTCGCCCACCGAGCTCGTCACGGCGGCCGCCGAGGGGCTGGCGGTCACCGTCGTCATCCCGGAGAACCGCGGCTACCAGGTCATCCACCGGCTGCAGATGTTCCGCCACGGCCGCGAGTACGGCAACGAGTTCCGCTACCGCCCCGAGCGGCTGGACCTCACGGGCGACAAGCCGGCACCGCGGCCGGACGGGGACTACCTGGACGTGGACCTCGTGGACGTGGCGCGCGGGCTCGGGGCACGGGCGCTCCGGGCCGGGTCGGCCGCCGACGTGCGCGCGGCGCTGCGCGAGACCCGCGGGGTCCAGGGACCCGTCGTGATCGTCGTGCCGGTCCTGCCGCACGTCGACCTGCCCGGCGCCGGCGTCTGGTGGGACGTCGCCCCGGCCGAGGTCAGCGAGGACGCGACCGTCCAGCGGCTGCGCACCGAGTACGAGACCGACCTGGCCAAGCAGCTCTGGTTCGGCTGAGCGGAGCCTGCGGAGCGAACAGACCGCACTGAGCGGAGCCTGCGGAGCGAACAGACCGCACTGAGCGGAGCCTGCGGAGCGAACAGACCGCACTGAGCCGCACCCCGACCGCACACGCGCCGAAGAGGACCGAGATGACCGAGAACACGAGCCCGCGCAGCATCGGGGTGGGCCTGATCAGCGTCGGCTGGATGGGCAAGCTGCACACCCGCGCCTACCAGGCCCTGCCGTCGGTGTACCCCGAGCTGGGCCTGGCCCCGCGGCTGGTGCACGCGGCCGACACCGCACCCGACCGCGTCGCGTACGCCACGACCGTGCTGGGCTACGAGCGCGGCAGCACCGACTACCGCGACGTCCTGGCCGACCCCGACGTCGACGTCGTGTCGATCTGCGCGCCGAACGTGCTGCACTGCGAGATCGGGGTGGCCGCGGCGAAGGCCGGCAAGCCCTTCTGGATCGAGAAGCCGGTCGGCCGCGACGTGACCGAGACCGCCGAGGTCGCCGCCGCCGCCCACGAGGCCGGCGTCGCCACCTCGATCGGCTACAACTACCGCCACGCCCCGGCCGTCGAGCACATCCGCGAGCTGGTCGCCGACGGGTCGCTCGGCCGGGTCACCAACATCCGCGCGGTCTTCCTCAACGGCTACGCCTCCGAGCCGAAGGGCGCGCTGTCCTGGCGCTTCCAGAAGGAGTTCGCCGGGAGCGGCGCGATGGGCGACCTGCTCTCGCACGTGGCGGACCTCGTGCAGTACGTCGTCGGCCCGATCACCGAGGTCACCGCGCTGTCCACGATCGTGCACAGGCAGCGGCCGATCCTGCCGATGGGCTCGGGCACCCACTTCGCCGTGATCGAGGACGGCGAGCTGGGCGAGGTCGAGAACGAGGACTACGCCGCCGTGCTGGCCCGCTTCGCGCCGAGCTCCCGCGGTCCCGGCGCGGTCGGCACGCTGGAGGTCTCCCGCGTCGTCGTCGGCCCCCAGTGCGGGCTCGCCCTGGAGGTCTACGGCACCGAGGGCTCCGCGGCGTGGAACTTCGAGCGGATGAACGAGCTGCGCGTGGCCATCGGGCGCGGCGGACCGCACGCCGGCTACACGACCGTGCTCGGCAACCCCCACCTGGGCGACTACGCCCGGTTCCAGCCCGGCCCCGGCAACAGCATGGGCTACGACGACCTCAAGGTCATCGAGGCGAAGAAGTTCCTCGTCGCCGTCACCGGCGGCGACGCGGGCGCCTGCACCATCGACGACGCCCGGTCCGCCTCCGAGGTCGTCTCGGCCGCGGTCGCGTCCGCGGCGTCCGGGAGCTGGGTCGAGGTCCCCGCCGTGCCCGGCGCCCGCCACGGCGGCGAGGTCCTCGCGACGAGCGCCGGGACCACCTGATGGGCCGTCCCGTCGTCGTCGGGCTCGGCGCGGTCGACCCGTCGCTGGTCACCGGCGTGCTCGGCGAGGGCGTCGACTTCCGGCCCGGCCCGACCGACGCCGACCTTGCCGCGGCCGTCGGGGCCATCGTGCGGGCCGACGCCACGGTCGACACCGGGTTGCTGGCCCGCGCGCCGCGGCTGCGGGTCCTCGCCCGCACCGGCGTCGGCACCGACCGGGTCGACCTGGACGCAGCCAGCGCCCGCGGGATCGCCGTGGTGATCACGCCGGGCAGCGGCACCCGCGCGGTGGCCGAGGGCGTCCTCGCCCACACGCTGCACCTGTCCAAGCGGCTCGGGCCGATGACCGCGCTGGTCCGCGAGGGCCGCTGGGCGCAGCGCTCGGCCGGCGGCCCGGTCGGCGACCTGGACGGCGCGACCATCGGCATCGTCGGCTTCGGCCGCATCGGGCGCAGGGTCGGGGAGCTGGCCGCCGCGTTCGGGATGCGGGTGCTCGCGCACGACCCGTTCGCCGCGCCGCCCGCCGGGGTCGACTGCCCGGACCTCGCCGAGCTGGCCGCCGCCTCGGACGTGCTCACCCTGCACGCGCCGCTGACGCCGGAGATCCACCACCTCGTCGACGCGGCGTTCCTCGCCGGCGTGCGGCCCGGCGCGATCCTCGTCAACTGCGGCCGCGGCGGCCTCGTCGACCTGGACGCCCTGCTGGCCGCGCTCGAGTCCGGCCGGCTGGGCGGCGTCGGGCTCGACGTGTTCGAGCCGGAGCCGCCGCGCCACCACCCGCTCTTCGACCACCCGGCCGTCTCGCTCACCCCGCACGTCATGGGCCTGAGCCGGCGGGCCACCGCGGCCACGTTCGCCGACGCCGCACAGGGCGTCGTCGACGTGCTGGCGGGCCGCCCGCCCGCCGCGGTGGCCAACCCCGACTGGAAGGAAGCGGCGTCATGCGCATAGGGCTCATCGGACTCGGCCGGATCGGCGCCTTCCACGCGGACACCCTCGCCGCGATGCCCGCGGTCGACTCGCTCGTCGTCACCGACATCGTCCCGGAGCGGACCGAGGCGGTCGTCGAGCGGCTCGGCGGCGGGGGCGTCGAGGGCGTCGACTCGCTGCCGGCGCTGCTCGGGTCCGGCGTGGACGGCGTGGTCATCGCGGCCGGCACCGACGCCCACACGGCGCTGGTCCTCGCCTGCGTCGAGGCGGGTCTGCCGACGCTGTGCGAGAAACCCGTCGGGTCCCACGGCGCGGAGGGGGCCGCGCTCCTGCGCGACCTGGCGGGCAGCACGGTCCCGGTGCAGATCGGCTTCCAGCGCCGCTACGACGCCGCGATCGCCGCCGCGAAGGCCGCGGTCGACGGCGGCGAGCTGGGCTGGGTCAACACCGTCCGGTCCACCACGCTCGACCCGGAGCCGCCGACGCCCGAGTACGTGGCGGTCTCCGGCGGCATGTACCGCGACTGCGGCGTGCACGACTTCGACGTCATCCGGTTCGTCACGGGCCAGGAGGCCGTCGAGGTCTACGCCACGGGCACGAACCAGGGCGCCGAGTTCTTCAGGACCTACGGCGACCCCGACACCTCGGCCGCGATCGTGACGTTCGAGCACGGCACGCTGGGCGTCGTCTCCAACACCCGCTACAACGGCCGCGGCTACGACGTGCGCCTCGAGGTGCACGGGTCGAAGGACAGCGTGGCCGCCGGGGTGGACGACAGCTGGCCCATCCGCGCCGTCGGGCCGGGCGCCACGTTCCCGTCCGGGCCGCCCCACCGGTTCTTCATGGACCGCTTCCTGCCGGCCTTCCGGGCCGAGTTCGAGACCTTCCTCGAGGTCGTGCGCGGCGAGCGGCCCTCGCCCTGCACCGTCGCCGACGGCCTCGAGGCCGACTGGATCGCCGAGGCGTGCGCGCGCTCGCAGCGCGAGCACCGCCCGGTGCGCATCGAGGAGGTGCGGATCGCATGACCGAGCTCAAGATCGCCGGCGCCCCGATCTCGTGGGGCGTGTGCGAGGTGCCCGGCTGGGGATACCAGCTGCAGCCCGACCGGGTGCTCAGCGAGATGCGCGAGGTGGGTCTCGCGGCCACCGAGCTCGGGCCCGACGGGTTCCTGCCCGCCGAGCCCGACGCGATGGCCTCGGTGCTCGCGCGGCACCGGCTGCAGGCCGTCGGCGGCTTCACCCCGCTGCTGCTGCACGTGCCCGACCACGACCCCGTGCCGGAGGTCGAGCGCATCCTCGCCGGCTACGTCGCCTCGCACGCCACCACGCTCGTGCTGTCTGCGGTCAGCGGCCTCGACGGCTACGACAGCCGCCCCGAGCTCGACGACGCGGGCTGGACGACGCTGCTCTCCAACCTGAGCCGGATCAGCGCCGTCGCCACGGAGCAGGGCATCCGCGCGGTCCTGCACCCGCACGTCGGCACGATGGTCGAGATCACCGCCGAGGTGCAGCACGTGCTGGACGCCGGGTGAGCAGCGCGGAGGCGCTGCTGGCCACGTGCTGGACCACCGCGGGCGACGCCGCGCCGCTGCGCGGCGACGGGCGCAGCCCGCTGCCCCTGCGAACCCGGGTCGAGGCGGCCGCCCGGGCCGGGTTCCGCGGCTTCGGCGTCGCGCACGTCGACCTCATGGCGGGGATCGCCGAGCTGGGGCTGCCGGGCGTCCGCTCGGTGCTCGACGACAACGGCATCGTGCACCGCGAGGTCGAGCTGCTCGCGCACTGGTGGAGCGACGGCCCGGCCCGCGCCGCCTCCGACGCGGTGCGCCGCGACCTGTTCGCCGCGGCCGAGTCCCTCGGCGCGCAGACCGTCAAGATCGCGCCCGACGTCGGGGGCGGGCCGTGGGACGCCGACCGCTGGGCGGCCGAGCTCGCCGGGCTGGGCCGGGAGGCCGCCGAGCACGGCACCCGCGTCGCACTGGAGTTCCTGCCATGGTCGAACGTCGCCGACGTCCACCAGGGCCTGCGGCTGGTCGAGGCGGCGGGCCACCCGGCCGCCGGCCTGCTGGTCGACGCCTGGCACGTCGGCCGCGCCGGCACGCCGATCGCCGATCTCGCGGACCTGCCCGTCGAGCGGATCTTCGGCGTCGAGCTGGACGACTTTGACGACACGGTCGTCGGCACGCTCTTCGAGGACACCCGCGACCGCCGCCGGTACTGCGGGGAGGGCGGCTTCGACCTCCCGGCGATGATCGGTGCGCTGCGGCACGCCGGTTGGCGCGGGCCGTGGGGCGTGGAGATCCTCTCCGACCGGCACCGGGCCGCGGCCGTCGACGAGGGCGTCACCCGGGCCTTCACCACCGCGCAGCGGCTGCTGCATCGGGTCGCAACCGCCCCCGGCACCGCACCCGGGCCGGCACCGCATCGAGCAGAACAGGACGCCCGCGGACATGGCGACGTCGACCGGTGACAGGCGCAGCCCCCTCGACGGCGGGCGGCTGCGCGCAGCGGTGACCTCGGGCGAGCTCGCCATCGGCACCTTCGTCGGCACCGCGTCCCCGGTCACCGCCGAGGTGTGCGCCGCGGCCGGCTTCGACTACCTCCTGCTCGACCTCGAGCACGGCGCCGGCGGTGAGGAGCAGCTCCGCGCGACGGTCCCGGCCGCGGCGTCCTACGGCGTCCCGACGGTCGTGCGGGTCGAGTCCGCGGCGCGGATCCGGATCGGCCGGGTGCTCGACGCCGGCGCCGCCGGGGTCATGCTGCCCCGCCTGGACAGCGTCGACGAGGTCCGGGCCGCGGTCCGCCACCTCTCCTACCCGCCCCGTGGCGACCGCGGCGTCGCGACCTACAACCGCGCGTGCCGGTTCGGCCTCGACCCGGACGCGCTCTTCCGCGCCGACGACGAGGTCCTCGGCGTCGTGCAGGTCGAGTCGGCGCGGGCCGTCGCGCGAGCCGCGGACATCGCCGCGCTCGACGGCGTCGACGTGCTGTTCGTCGGGCCCCGCGACCTCAGCCACGACCTCGGCGTGCCGGGCCGGACGGATGCGCCGGAGTACCGGGAGGCCCTGGACGTGGTGCGCGGCGCGGCCCGGAAGCACGGAAAGGCCTGCGGGATGCTCGTCCCGGACGGCGCGAGCGCCGCGGCCCGCCGGGGCGAGGGCTGGACCTTCCTGGCCATCGGCTCCGACTCCACCCTGCTCGCCGCCGCGGCGGTGCACCAGCTCGGAGCCGCGCGGGGCAGGTAGTTTCGGCGGATGGCCGGTCGCCTCTGGTTCGGCATCGGGGCGCTGCTGGTCGTCGTGGCGCTGGCGATCCAGATCCCGATCACCGCCGGACACGCCGGCGGGTTCTTCACCACCCCGGCCGGCCGGGTGGGCAACCTGTTCACCTACTTCACGATCCTGTCCAACCTGCTCGTCGGCGTGACCGACGCCGTGCTCGCCGCCCGCCCGCGCGCCCGGTCGACGCTGCTGCGCGTGGCCCGGTTCGACGCCCTGCTGGCGATCACGATCACCGGGGTCGTCTACCACCTGCTGCTCGCCGACCTCTACCACCTCGCGGGCGCCGAGGAGCTCGCGAACCAGCTCTTCCACACCGTCACCCCGCTCGTCACCGTGGCCGGGTGGCTGCTGTTCGGCCCGCACGGGTGGGCCGACCGGTGCGTGGTCGTCCTCGCGCTCGGCTACCCGCTCGCCTGGCTCGCGTTCACCCTGGCCCGCGGCGCGGCGATCGGGTGGTACCCCTACCCGTTCGTCGACGTCGGCGTGCTCGGCTACGGCCGGGTCGCGCTGAACTGCGCGGGCATCACCGCGCTCTTCCTGGCGGTGGCGGTGGCGTTGGCGGGGCTGGACCGGCTCCGCGCCCGCCGGGAACGCGCCGCCGCGCCCCGCCCCGTCAGCTCGCCGCCGCCGTGATCCGCCACGGCCGGGCCACGACGACCAGCACGACTGTGGCGAGCACCAACCCGCCCGCGATGACCGCAGCCATCGCCGCCGCGTCGTTGCCCAGGAGCCCGACCAGGGGCGACACCGCCGCCCCGACGCCGAACTGCACCCCGCCCAAGAGCGACGCCGCGGTGCCGGCCGAGTCCCCGTAGGGCGCCAGCGCGAGCACCGGCGCGTTCGGCAGCACGAACCCGACGCCGAACAGCGTCGCCCACAACGGGAACACGACCCCCCACAGCCCGCCGACGCCGGTGGCCGCCAGCACCACGAGCACCACCCCGGCGCCGCTGGCCCACAGCGAGGCGGCCAGCACGATCTGCTGCGGTTCGTAGCGGTCCAGCAGCCTCGGGTTGAGCTGGGTGGCCGCGATCAGCCAGATCGCACCGGCGCTGAACAGCAGCCCGAACGTCTGCCGGCTCAGCCCGAACTGCTGCTGGAACACGAACGACGACCCGGCCACGAAGGCGAACAACCCGGCCATGGTCAGCCCCGCGACCAGCACCAGCCCGACGAACGTCCGGTCGCGCAGCAGCCGGCCGTACGTGCCGAGGGTGGCCCGCAGCGCCAGCGGCCGCCGGTGCTGCGCCGGCAGCGACTCGACCAGCCCCCACGCCGCGAACGCCGTGATCGCCAACCCGAGCGCGGCCAGCAGGGCGAACGTCCCGCGCCACTGCGTCCAGCGCAGCAGCAGCCCGCCCACGCTGGGGGCCAGGATCGGCGACACGCTCAACACCAGGATCAGCCGCGACAGCAGCCGGGCGGCGGTCCTCCCGACGAACAGGTCCCGGATCACCGCCAGCGTGACCACCGCGCCCGCCGAGGCGCCCAACCCCTGCAGTACCCGGCCCACCGTCAGGATCTCGATGCTCGGCGCCACCAGGCACACCAGCGAGGCCAGCACGTGGACCCCCGTGCCCACCAGCAACGGCATCCGGCGGCCGACGGCGTCCGACAGCGGGCCGACCAGCAACTGACCCACGCCAAGGCCCAGCAGCGTGCCCGTCAGGGTCAGCTGCGCGGCCGCGGACGTCGTCCCCAGCTCGGAGGCGATGCTCGGCAGGGCGGGCAGGTAGAGGTCGATGGTCAGCGGGCCCAGAGCGATCAACGCTCCGAGCACGAGCACCAGCTTCGCCCGGGCGGAACCGGTGATCGCCGCCGTGGCGCGGTGATCGGTCTCGACGATGGTCACACGCGTCTCAAGGCGTCCGCCGCGCCCGGTGTTCCTCGTCCCCGGCCGGACGACGGTGAGCCTGCCGACGCTCATGCCGATCCGGTGTCGCCCGGACCGCGACGGTGCTGGCCGCGCCTGACGGGTGAACTCCCCCACGTCCCCGGGACGGCGAGGAAACCTGCCGTTAACCTGACATACGAGATCGCTGTGCCCCGGGGTGGCGCCGTCTGTGCGCGCCACGCCTCGACCCGGCTGACGACACAGCACGTTCACCCGGAAGGTGAGACATGCGCTCGCGCGCTCCCCGGTGCTCTCGCCGTGCCTCCCGCACGACGGCCGGTGCCCGGTGACCCTGGCGCTCACGCGCGCCCCCGCGCTCTGGCCGGCCGCCCCGGCACCGCCCCGCCGCACGCTGGTCGACGTCTTCGCCGAGACCGCGGCCCGGCATCCCCACGAGGCCGCGCTGGACGCGGGCGGCACCGTGCTCACCTACCGGAGGCTGGCCGAGGGGGTCGACCTGCTGCGCGGCCGCCTCGCCGCAGCCGGGATCGGCGTCGGTGACCGCGTCGGGATCCGGATCTTCTCGGGCACGACCGAGCTGTACGTGGCGATCCTCGCCGTGCTGGCCGCAGGCGCCGCGTACGTCCCCGTCGACGTCGACGACCCCGACGAACGCGCCGACCTCGTCTTCGGGGAGGCCGCGGTGTGCGCGGTGATCGGGGACCAGGGCTGCCTGACCGCGCACCGCGCGCCGACCGGCACGCCGGGCGGGCCGCAGCCCGACGACGACGCGTGGGTCATCTTCACCTCCGGCTCGACGGGCGTCCCGAAGGGCGTGGCGGTCAGCCACGGCTCGGCCGCGGCGTTCGTCGACGCCGAGGCCCGCCTGTTCCTCGCCGAGGAGCCGGTCGGGCCCGGTGACCGCGTGCTGGCCGGGCTGTCGGTCGCGTTCGACGCCTCCTGCGAGGAGATGTGGCTCGCGTGGCGGCACGGCGCCTGCCTGGTGCCCGCGCCCCGGTCGCTGGTGCGCACGGGCGTCGATCTCGGACCGTGGCTGGAGGCGCAGCGGGTCACGGTCGTCTCGACGGTGCCGACGCTCGCCTCGCTCTGGCCGGCGGAGGCGCTGGAGGACGTCCGCCTGCTGATCTTCGGCGGGGAGGCCTGCCCGCCCGAGCTCGCCGAGCGGGTCGCGGTCGAGGGCCGCGAGGTGTGGAACACCTACGGCCCGACCGAGGCCACCGTCGTCGCCTGCGCGGCGCCCCTGACCGGGCAGGGCCCGGTGCGGATCGGGCTGCCGCTCGACGGGTGGGCGCTGGCGGTCGTCGACGGGGCGGGCGAGCCGGTCGCGATGGGCGAGAGCGGCGAGCTGGTGATCGGCGGCGTCGGCCTCGCCCGCTACCTCGACGCCGCGAAGGACGCCGCGAAGTTCGCGCCGCTGCCCGCGCTGGGGTGGGAGCGCGCCTACCGCAGCGGCGACATCGTCCGCGCCGAAGAGGCCGGGCTGTCGTTCCTCGGGCGCGCCGACGAGCAGGTCAAGCTCGGCGGCCGGCGCATCGAGCTGGGCGAGGTCGACGCGGTGCTGCTCACGCTGCCCGGCGTCCGCGGCGCCGCGGCGGCCGTGCGCCGCACGCGGGCGGGCAACCAGGTGCTCGTCGGGTACGTCGTGGCCGACGCCGACCTGGACACCGACGCCGCCGCGCACGCGCTGCGCGAGCGGCTCCCGGCCGCGCTCGTGCCGCTGCTCGCGGTGGTCGACCACCTGCCGACGCGCACCTCGGGCAAGGTCGACCGGGAGGCACTGCCCTGGCCGCTCACGAGCGGTGTCGACCCCGTCGCTGCCGGGCTGTTGACGCCGACCGAGGCCTGGCTGGCCGCGGGCTGGGCGGAGATCCTCGGCGTCGCGGCGAGCGACCCGGCGGCCGACTTCTTCACCCACGGCGGCGGCAGCCTCACCGCGGCCCAGCTCGTCGCGCGGATCCGGACCCGCCATCCGCAGGTCGCGGTCGACGACCTCTACCGGCACCCGACCCTGGGCGCCCTCGCCGCCCGGCTGGACACGCTGGACACGGCCCGCACGACACGGCGTGACGTGACGCCGACGCCGCGGCGCGCGGCGCTCGCGCAGGCGGCGCTCGCGGTGCCGATGATCGCGCTGGTCGGGCTGCGCTGGACGAGCGTCGCCGCGCTCGTCTCGACGGCGGTGTCGACCCTCGCCCCCGCGGCGGTCCCGTGGGCGTCCCCCGTGCCCTGGTGGTGGCTCGCGGTGGCCTGGCTGGTGCTGTTCAGCCCGCCGGGACGGATCGGGATCGCCGCGGGCGGCGCCCGCCTGCTGCTGCGCGGCGTGCGCCCCGGCCGCTACCCGCGCGGCGGCTCCGTGCACGTGCGGCTGTGGGCGGCCAACCGCCTCGCCGAGCTCTCCGGCGCGACCGGGATCTCCGCCGCGTCCTGGACCAACCGCTACGCCCGCGCGCTCGGCGCGCGGATCGGCAAGGACGTCGACCTGCACTCGGCCGCCGCCCGTGACGGGCCTGCTGAAGGTCGGGCGCGGAGCGGCCGTCGAGCCGGAGGTCGACCTGGGCGGGCACTGGGTCGACGGCGACGTCGTGCACGTCGGCAAGATCCGCATCGGCGCCGGCGCGACGGTCGGCGCGCGCAGCACGCTGCTGCCCGGTGCCCGGATCGGCAAGGGCGCCGAGGTCGCCGCGGGGTCGACGGTCCGCGGCGCCGTCCCCGCCGGCCAGCGCTGGGCGGGCTCCCCCGCGGAGCGGGCGGGCAGGGACGGCGTGCGGTGGCCCGCGCTCCCGGCCCGCGCGCTCGCGTGCGTGGACGGTCGCGTACGGGGCCACGTCGATGCTGCTCGGGTTGCTGCCCGCGGTGGCGGCGCTCCCCGCGGTCGTGATCGTCGCGGCCGGGGTCGGCCGGAGCGGCGTCCCCCGCGGACGCCGTGGTTCCCGCCCTGCTCGCGGTCGCGCCCGCGACGGTCGCCTACCTGGCGGCCTACGCCCTGCTGGTCGTCGCGGGCGTGCGGCTGCTCG
The DNA here is from genome assembly GCA_963728105.1 of uncultured Actinomycetota bacterium. Taxonomy (GTDB): domain Bacteria; phylum Actinomycetota; class Actinomycetes; order Mycobacteriales; family Pseudonocardiaceae; genus Pseudonocardia. The sequence continues at coordinate 152,528 of CAVSJZ010000033.1, forward strand.
GCGTCGGCATGGTCGAGGGCTTCCACCCGGTGCACGGCCGCGCCGGCTGGCAGGTCTGGACCACCGAACGGCTCATGGGCATGGCCCGCACGGGCTGTTCCCGCTGTACTCCAGCCAGCTCACGCCGGCGTGGCTGCGGCTGCTCGGCGCGACGGTGGGCCGCGGCGTCGAGGCGTCGACGGTGATCGCGCTGCCAAGCATGACCACGGTGGGCGACGGCGCCTTCCTGGCCGACGACGCGCATGGTCGGCCCCTACGAGCTGGGCGGCGGCTGGCTGCGGGTCGGCGCCCTCGCGCGATCGGCAAGCAGGCGTTCCTCGGCAACTCGGGGATGACCGCGCCGGGGCGGTCGGTGCCGAACCGGGCACTCGTCGGCGTGCTGTCCGCGACACCGCGCAAGGCGCGGAAGGGGTCGTCGTGGCTCGGCCTGCCGCCCATGCCGCTGCGCAGGGCGGTCGAGCAGCGGGACGCGAGCCGCACGTTCCACCCGCCCCGCCGGCTGAGGGTCGCGCGGCTGCTGATCGAGCTGTGCCGGCTGGTGCCGGTGATGGCCTCCGCCGCGCTGGCCGTGCTCGGCACCGGGGCGCTGCTGGCGGTCGGGTCGGCCGCGCGGCTTCGGGGCGGCCGCCGCGGTGGCCGGTCCGGTCCTGCTCGCGGCGGGCGTCACGGCGGCGGCGCTGACGACGGCGGCCAAGTGGCTGCTGGTGGGCCGGTTCCGGGCCGTGGAGCACCCGCTGTGGAGCTCGTTCGTGTGGCGCAACGAGCTGGCCGACACGTTCGTCGAGGTGCTGGCGGTGCCCTGGCTGGTCGGGCACGCGGGCCGGGCACTCCCTGCTGGCGACCTGGCTGCGGACCATGGGCGCGCGCATCGGGCGCGGCGTCTGGCTGGAGACCTACTGGCTGCCCGAGTCCGACCTCGTCCGGCTCGGCGACGGCTGCACCGTCAACCGGGGCTGCGTCGTGCAGACCCACCTCTTCCATGATCGGATCATGAGCATGGACGAGGTGCGCATCGACGCGGGCGCGACGCTCGGGCCCAACGGCATCATCCTGCCGGGCGCGGCCGTCGGCGCCGGGACGACCGTCGGGCCCGGCTCCCTGGTGACGCGCGGCGACCACGTCCCCGCGGCGACCCGCTGGCTGGGCAACCCGATCACGACGTGGCGCTGAGCGGCCCGCCGGTGACCGGCGCTTCCCGGTCCGACGACCCCTACCTGCCCGCGCACGGCAACGGCGGCTACCGCGTCGAGCACTACGAGCTGGACGTCGACTACAAGCCCGCCGGCAACCGGCTCACCGGACGGGCGGTCCTCACCGCCGTGGCGGACGCGCCGCTGCGCCGCTTCAGCCTCGACCTGGCGGCCTTCCGGGTGCCGCGGGTGCGCGTCGACGGTCGGCAGGCCCGGTTCTCGCAGCCCCGCGGCGGCGGCAAGCTGCACGTCACCCCGCAACGGCCGGTCGAGGGCCGGTTCACCGTCGAGGTCCGCTACACGGGCCACCCCACCCCGGTCCCCAGCCGATGGGGCGACCTGGGCTGGGACGAGCTGACCGACGGTGCGCTCGTCGCCAGCCAGCCCGTCGGCGCGCCGTCCTGGTTCCCCTGCAACGACCACCCCTCGGACAAGGCGACCTACCGCATCACCGTCACCACCGCGGCGGCCTACACGGTCGCCGTCACCGGCGTGCCGACCGCCCAGCACCGGTCGGCCGGCACGCGGACGTGGGTGTGGGAACGGGCGGAGCCCACCGCGTCGTACCTGGTCAGCGTGCAGATCGGGCGTTACGAGGAGGTCGGGATCGCGGCCGCCCCCGTACCCCAGGTCGCGCTGGTCCCGTCCCGCCTGCGCCGGAACGCCGCGCACGACCTCGGCCGGCACCCCGCGATCATGACGGCGCTGGAGGGCTTCTTCGGGCCGTACCCGTTCCCGAACTACCAGCTCGTGGTCACCGACGACGAGCTCGACGACCCGATCGAGGCCCAAGGAATGTCGATCTTCGGGGCGAACCACCTCGACGGGCACCGCACCCACGAGCGGCTCGTCGTGCACGAGCTGGCGCACCAGTGGTTCGGCAACAGCCTCACGATCGCCGACTGGCGGCACATCTGGCTCAACGAGGGCTTCGCGACGTACGCGGAGTGGCTGTGGTCGGAGGCCTCCGGCGGCCGGACCGCGGCCGCGCACGCCCGGGAGTGGCACGCCCACGTCGCCGCCCAGCCGGCCGATCTCCTGCTCGCCGACCCGGGTGTGGCACGGCTGTTCGACCTGCGGGTCTACCGCCGCGGCGCGCTGCTGCTCCATGCGCTGCGCGGGCGGCTGGGCGACGAGCGCTTCTTCGCGCTGCTGCGGGACTGGGCCGCGCGCTACCGCCACGGCACGGTCACCACCGGGGACTTCGTCGACCTGGCCGGCCGGCACGCCCCGACGGACCTCTCGGCCTTCTTTACGGCCTGGCTGCACCGCCGCAAGCTGCCCGACCTCGCTCCCTGAGGCGGCGGGTGAGGCAGGCGGCGCTGTGCACGCCGCACACCCGTCCCGACGCCGGTACCACCAAGACGCCGGTACCACCACGACGCCGGTACCACCACGAGGCTGGTGCCGGAGGCCGGGGCGACCCGCCCGCCTCGCTCGCACAGGCATCGCCGCGCCGGCACCCCCGTCCCGACGCCGGTGCCACCACCACGACGCCGGTGCCACCCCGACGCCGGTGCCAGACGCCGGGGCGACCGCGCCGGCCTCGCCTGCACAGGCATCGCCGCGCCGGCACACCCGTCCCGACGCCGGTGCGGCCACCGCGACGCCGGTGCCACCCCCTATCGACGGTGCCACCGTCCAGCGCGGCCGGGCAGGGGCGCTCGCACAAGCACCGCCCCGTCCGCACACCCGTCCCGACGCCGGTGCCACCCCACGACGCCGGTGCCGGCACCACCAGCGGGAGCAACCGCGCCCAGGCGCGCTCGCACAGGCGCCGCCCCGTCCGCATACCCATCCCGACGCCGGTGCCACCACCACGACGCCGGTGCCACCCCGACGCCGGTGCCAGACGCCGGGGCAACCCGCCCGCCTCGCTCGCACAGGCATCGCCGCGCCGGCACACCCGTCCCGACGCCGGTGCGGCCAGCACGACGCCGGTGCCACCCCCTATCGACGGTGCCACCGTCCAGCGCGGCCGGGCAGGGGCGCTCGCACAAGCACCGCCACGCCGCCGGACCCCACGACGCCGGTGCCGGAGCCCGGGCGCCCCGCCCACCCCGCCCACGGAGCCCGGGGCGACCCCGCCCACCCCGCCCACACAGGCATCGCCGCGCCGGCACACCCGTCCCGACGCCGGTGCCACCACCACGACGCCGGTGCCGCCCTATCGAGGGTGTGCCCGTCCCGACCGGATGCGACCGTGACCGTGGGCGGTCACGACCGCTCGAAGTCCGTGCTCGTGCTCACCTCTCGCCAGGTGTCGAGGTCGGCGGGGGACCCGGAGGACCGGTGGCCGTGCGGGTCGCGCCCGGCCACCGGTCCGATCGTCCACCAGCGGTCAGCAGCTGGACTTGTAGACGGCGCTGGCGGCGTCGCCGTCGACGTTGTCCTTGGTGATGATGGTGAACCCGGTCTGGACCTTCGGGGTGACCTGGCCGCCGTCGAGTGCGGCCACGGCCATGTCCACGCCGTACTGGCCGATGATCCCGGGCTGCTGGGCGACCAGTGCCTGGATGGTGCCGGCCTTCAGGTCCTTCACCTGGTTGGGGCCGGCGTCGAAGCTGACGATCTTGACCTGGCCGCCCTTGTTCGCCTGCCTCACCCCGGTGGCCGTGCCTTCCGCGCTGTAGAGGTTGGTGGCGAAGACACCCACGATGTCAGGGTCCTTCTGCAGCGCGGAGCCCATCAGGTTCGCCGCGGTGGCGGGGTCGTCGTGGTCGTACTGGATCCCGACGTAGGTGAACTTCGGGTCGGCCTTGACCGCCGCCTCGAAGCCCGCGGCGCGCTGGTCGGTGGTGGAGATGCCGGGGTCGACGGACATCATCATGACCTTGCCGCCGTTGGGGTTGAGCTGCTTGATGGCGTCGAAGGCCGCCTTGCCGCCGCCGGTGTTGTCCGAGGCGATCTGCGAGACGGCGTAGCTGGGGTCCTCGGTGGTGGTGTCGACCAGTACGACCTTGCTCGACTGGGCGGCCTGCTGCAGCGGCGTCTGCATGGCCTTGGTGTCCGTCGGCGCGATGAGCACGGCGTCGGGCTTGGACGCCATCACCGAGTCGAGGATCGGCTTCTGCAGGGTGGGGTCGAACTTCTGCGGGCCCTGGGTGGTGACGGTGACGCCGAGCTTCTGGGCTTCGGCCTGCATACCGCACTGCATCGTGATGTAGAACTGGTCGCCGGAGACGCCCTGGATGAACTGGAGGTTGTAGTTCTTGCTCGCCTTGCCCGGGGCGGTCACGGCGGTCGCCAGCGGGGCGTTGGCCGCGGCCGACCCGCTGCCACCGGTCGATGCGCTCTCGGGCTTGGAGCTCGAGCACGCCGCCACGGACAGGGCGAGAGCCAACGCTCCCGCCGAGATCTGGAATGCGCTGCGTTTCATCGGGGATCCTTTCGTCTTACTTGGTGGTCCTGAACAGGGCGAGGAGCGGGTTGCGGGATCGCGAGCCGCGCATGGCGGCAGCGCGCCGGGACTGGTCCACGTACACGGCGGCGACGAGGACGGTTCCGACCGCGACGCCCTGCCAGAAGGCCTCGACGCCGATGATGACGAAACCGGCCTGGAGGACGGCCGGGATGAACAGGCCGACGACGGTTCCGAAGATGGAGCCCTCACCACCGAAGATCGAGGTTCCACCGATGACGACGGCGGCGATGACGTTGAGGTTGGTCAGCGACTGGCCGCCGATCGTGGTGGTGCCGAACTGGGACAGCGACAGGATGGCGCCGAACCCCGACATCAGGCCGGAGATCGCGTAGATCATGATCAGGTGCCGGTCGACCTTGATGCCGACCCGCCGTGCGCCCAGCTCGTTGGAGCCGATGGCGTAGGTGTAGCGGCCGAACTTGGTCCGGTGCAGGATGATCCCGCCCACGATCACGGTGACCAGCGCGACGAACGGCAGCGCCGGGATGCCGAGTATCGAGATGTAGGTCGCGAAGTCGGTGAGCGACCCCGGCACCGAGCGGATGTCCACGCCCCCCGTGAGGACCTGGGCGAGCCCCAGCGCGACCGAGAGCGAACCGAGCGTGACGATGAGGGCGGGGACCTTCGCCTTGGCGACCATGAACCCGTTCAGGACGCCCCACGCCATCCCGACGACGAGGGCGACGACGAGACCGACGACGGCGGTTCCCCAGCCGTCCCCCCCGATCGCCTGCATCACCTCGGCCGACACCACCGAGGAGAAGACGAGCACCGAGCCGACGGACAGGTCGATGCCGGAGGTGATGATCACGAACGTCATCCCGACGCCGATCACCGCCCACACGGCGATGTTCTGCGAGATGAGCGAGAAGTTGCTGGCCGAGAAGAACTTGTTGCCACCGGTGATCGTGAAGAAGACGACGATCACCAGCAGCACGCCGAGGATCCAGACCGACTGCAAGCTGCCGAGCCGCTTGAGCAGGGACTCGCCGGCGTGGTGGTCGACGACCGCGGCTTCGCTCTCGTCGAGCTCCCTTTCCGTGGTGGTCACTGGACGACCCTCTCCTTCGCCTCGGGGGCCTTGGCGTCGAGAGCGCCGGTCATGGCGCCGACGAGGTCCTCGACGGTGGTGCCCTTGGCGGGCATGGTGGCGACGCGGGTGCCGAGCCGCATGACGTGGATGCGGTTCGCGACCTCCAGTACGTGCGGCATCGAGTGCGAGATCAGGACGACGGCGATGCCCTTGTCCCGCACCCGTTTGATCGTGTCGAGCACGTTCTTGGTCTGCACCACGCCGAGCGCGGCCGTCGGCTCGTCCAGAAAGATGATCTTATTGGCCCAGGTGACCGAGCGGACGATCGCGATCTGCTGGCGCTGCCCGCCGGACATCGTCCCGACCTGGGCGCCGAACGCGCGCACGGTGCCGCCGAGGTCGGCGAACCCCTTCCGGGCGGTCTCGCGCATGGCCTTCTCGTCCATGAAACCGAGCCGGCCGAGCAGGCCCTTCCGCGGGATCTCGCGGCCGAGGAACATGTTCTGGACCGGGTTCAGGTGGGGCGCCAGCGCGAGGTCCTGGTACACCACCTCCATCCCCATCGCGGACGCCTGCTGAGGGTTCCTGATGGTGACCGGCTTGCCCTCGAAGAAGAGGTCGCCGGCGTCCACCTCCAGGTTCCCGGTCAGCGCCTTCACCATGGTCGACTTTCCCGCGCCGTTGTCGCCGATCAACGCGACGACCTCGCCGGCTTCGACGTCGAAGTCCGCGTCGTACAGTGCCCGGACATGTCCGAAGCTCCGGGAAAAACCGCGCGCTTCGAGGAGAGGAGCCATGTGCATCACCGCCTGAGCTCGAGTTCGTTGCTCTCCGATATGGACTTACCGATGACCGGCCGAACCGTCGTCCGCTCCCGACCGGACGCCGTCCCGGAGCCGTCCAGGCCGGTTCCCGGAACGGGCGGCGTCGACGGCGACCGCGACCGGGTCGACGCCCGGCGACGCCTGCGCGCCGGACGGCCGCGAGCGGAGTCGTGCAGGACAGCCTCCACGGTCTTGCCTCCTCCCACGACGACTCGCGGCGAGCCATCGTCACGCCGTCGTCCGACGGCGCCGGACCCTCGGGACCACCGGCCATGTCACGGATGACACGTCGGGGGAACGTTGCGAGCGTGTGACGAATGCTAGAACATCAGTCCCGGTCTGTCACCGGTGACACGAAGATCTTTTCAGGCGCATGTCATCCGTGACATGACTGGCGCCGCAGGGCCGAGGCCCGTCCCCGCACCGGACGTCGGGCAGCGGGACCGGTCGACGGTCGACCGGCACCTACCGGCAGATCCGGGCCCGGCCGGCGACCGGGGCGAGGGTGAGCCGCAGCGTCTCGCCGTCCGTCCGGACCGCGACGCGGTCGAGTCCGTCGACCACGATGTCCGCGCCGGCCAGTGCGGCGTCGGGGGCGGTACCGCCGACGGCGAGGACACGGCAGCCCGCGGCGCGCGCGGCCGCGATGCCGGCCGGGGCGTCCTCGACGACGAGGCAGCGCGCCGGGTCCACCCCGAGCCGCTCCGCGCCCAGCAGGTACGGCTCCGGGTCGGGCTTGCCGCGGCGGACGTCGTCGACGGTGACGAGGGTGCGGGGCGTCGGGAGGCCGGCCGCGCGGAGGCGCGCCGTGGCGATCGCCCGGTTCCCCGACGTCACGATGGCGCGCCGATGTTCGGGGAGACTGGCGAAGAAGGCGTGCGCCCCGGGGACCGGCGCGACGCTCCGGGCGTCGGCGACCTCGATCGCACCGATGCGGACGAGCCCGACCGCCACCCGGTCGGCGCCGAGCAGCCTCTCGACGAGCGTGCGGGCGGGCTGGCCGTGGTTCTCCTGCAGCGCCTGCGTCGACACCCCGAACTCGCGCGCGAACCGGTTCCAGGACCGGGTGACCGACGCCGTGGAGTCGACCAGCGCGCCGTCGAGATCGCACAGAACGGCGTCGAACGCGACGTCGAGGAGGCCGTGGGCCGGGTCGATCGCCGCGCGCCGGCCCACCGCGCGGCACGCTCGGAACAGCTGCTGGTCCGGCGTGAGCTCGGCGTCGACGGCGGTGTGCGGCACGGCGGGGGCGCGCGGCTCGCCCGCGGGCGGCCGGTGCGCGTCGCGGGACGCGCCGCGAGATGCCCTGCGCGCGGCGACGAGCTCGGCGTCGCCCCGCAGGTGCAGCACGTGCAGCTCGGCGGGTGCGACGGCCGCGACGAGGCCCGCCCACTCCGCGCCGCCGCGCATCTCCTCCGTGAAGGGCGCGACCACCACCGCGCCACCGGCCGTCGCGACGACGTCGTGCGCAACCGCCCGCAACGCGGCGTAGCGGCCGTCGCGGATCGTGCCGGCGTGCGGTGACGCCAGCCAGTGGCCCCGCAGAGCCTCGTCCGGGAGGCGGTCGAGTAGCGGGTTGGTCACCGCGTCGAGGTCGAGCAGCGGCAGCCGCATCGCGGCGGCGAGGGCGCGCCCCAGGGTCGACTTGCCGGTGCCCGCCGCACCGGCGACGACGACGCAGCACGGTCGGTTCCCCCGGCAGGAGTGCGTCACAACTCCGACGGTAGCCCTTCTAGTCACCGGTGTCATCGTCTAGTGTGTCACCGGAGTCATTCGAGGGTCGGGGGTAGGCCGGTGGTCGGTCGTTTCGTTGCGGGGATGGATCTCGGCAGCACCGGCATCAAGCTGCTCGTGCTGGACGAGCAGGGGGTCGAGCTGCTCGTCGAGCAGGTTCCGACGCCCTGGCGCGCGGGTCCCGGCGGCACCGCGACCCTCGCAGCGGACGACCTGCTCGATGCGGTGGACCGGCTGCTCCACACCGGCTCCGCCCGGCTCGCGGCGCTCACCGACGCGCCGGTCGCGGCCATTGCGGTGTCCGGCATGGGCGAGACCGGGATGCTGGTCGACGAGCGGGGGCGGGCCGCGGCGCCCGCCTTCGCGTGGTTCGACCCGCGCGGCGCGCAGCAGGTCGCCGCGCTGCCCGCCGAGGTCCGCGACCAGTTCGCCGGGCGAACGGGCCTGCCGCTCGGCGCGCAGGTGTCGGTCGCCAAGATCGCGTACCTGCGCGACTCCGGTGTGCGCCTGGACGGGCTGCGCTGGCTGAACCTGCCCGAGTTCGTCGCGATGACCCTCGGTGCCCGGCCCGCGCTCGAGCTCTCCCTCACCTCGCGGACCGGCCTGCTGGACCAGGACACCGGTGCGCCCTGGCCCGCGATGCTCGACGCCCTCGGCGTTTCCGACGGCTTCCTGCCGCCGCTGGTGGTCGCCGGAAGCGACCTGGGAGCCGTCGTCGGCCGGCTGCCGGCCAACGTCGCGGGTGCCCGCCTGACCGTCGCCGGGCACGACCACCTCGTCGCCGCCGAGGCCGACGGTCCGATCCCGGCCGGGCACTACCACGTCTCGCTCGGGACCGCGGAGGTGCTGCTGCGGGTCCTCGACGCGCCCCTCGGCTACGAGGCCAGGACCCGGCTCGCCCGCCACCTGATCAACGAGGTCCGGCACATCGTGCCGGGCCGGCACGTACTCGTCGCCGGCGTCAAGTCCGGTCTGCTGCTGCGCCGCACCCTGCAGGCCGTCGGCATCCGCGACCGCGCCGGTCGCGACCGGCTCGACGCGGCGGTCATGCAGCTCCCCTACGAGGGAGCGCTGCCGGCCGGCGGCCTGGAGGTCTCCGGCGCCCGCAACGACGACGGCGTCCTGCGCATCTCCGTCCGCACCGACGACGTCAGCCCGGCGGAGATCTTCTCGGCCGTGCTGAGGCACGGCAACGACGAGATCCGGCAGCTGATCGCGGCCATGGACCGGGAAGTCCCGCCCGCGACGACGGCCACGCTCACCGGCGGCTGGACGGACATGGCCAGCGTCCGCAGGGCCCGGGCGAAGGTACTCCCCCGGCTGACCGCGTCGAGCAGGGCGCAGGAGACGGCCTACGGCGCGGCCCGCATCGCGGCCCGCCTGCTCACCCCCCTCGATCCCGCTCATCCAGGAGAACCCATGAACACCTTGACCACGGCCGAACGGCGGGGCATGTCCGCGATCTGCACGGCGGCCTCCCGGATGCTCATCGTGGCCGCCGACCAGCGCAACGGCATGAAGGCGGCGATGAGCGACGCCCCAGGCGGCCCGGCCGCGATCACCACCGCCGAGCTGGCGGCCGCCAAGGCCGACCTCGTGCGCTACCTGGCCAACAACGCCCCGGCGATCCTGCTCGACCCCGAGGTCGCGCTGCCCGCCGTCGTCGACGACGGCACCCTGGGCCGCGACACCGCGCTGGTCGTCGGCATGGACGCCTCCGGGTACGAGACCGTCGACGGCCTCCGGTACACCCGGTTCGTGCCGGGCGTCACCGCGCGCACGGTCCGCGATCTGGGCGGCGACGTCGCGAAGATGCTCTTCTACCTCCGCCCCGACCGCCAGGACGAGAACTCGCCGGTGGCCGACGAGATCCGCAAGCTCGTGCGCGAGTGCTCCGACGAAGGCGTCCTGCTCATCGTCGAGCTGCTCACCTACCAGGTCGACGGCGAGTCCGACGAGGCCTACCGCACGGCGTTCCCGCAGCTGGTGGCCGAGGGCGCGGCGCTGGCCGTCGGGTGCGGCGCCAAGGTGCTCAAGCTGCAGTACCCGGGGTCGGCGCAGGCCTGCGCCGCCGTCACCGAGGCCGCCGCCGGCGTGCCGTGGGCCGTGCTCTCGGCCGGCGTCGACCACGAGACGTTCATCGGCCAGGTCCGGACCGCAGTCGCCCACGGCGCGAGCGGCGCCATGGCCGGCCGGTCGCTCTGGAAGGACAGCCTCTCGATCACGCCCTCGGTGCGCGAGGACCACCTCACCAACCGGGCGCTCCCGCGGCTGCGCGAGCTCGCCGCGGCCGTCGACGGCCGCTGAGACCCGGACACCTCGGGATCACCCGGCCGGCGACGGCGTCACGGGACCGTCGCGCAGGACGACCGCTCGATCAGCGCGACCGGGAGCACCAGGTGGCGGCGGAACCGCCGCGTCGGGTGGGCCAGCCGGTCGAACACCCGCTGCGCCGCCAGCGTGCCGAGGGCGGCCGGGTCCTGGTCGATGACCGTGATCGGCGGGTCGAGCATGTCCGCCATCGGGAAGTCGCCGAAGCCGACCAGCGCCAACGGCCGCTCGCGCAGCGCCGGGACCAGCGCCATCGTCGTCCGCGCATTGGACGACATCAGCGCGGTCGGCGGCTCCGCGAGCTCGCCGAGCTTGCGGACGGCGCGCTCGCCGCTCTCCCGGTCGACGACGTCGACGACCTCGTACTCGGAGCTCAGCGGGATGCCCCGCTCGTCGAGCGCGGCGCGGTAGCCCAGTAGCCGCCGGTAGGAGGTGGGAAGCTCGCTGGTGTCGCTGACGAAGGCGATGCGGCGATGGCCGTGGTCGATCAGATGCGCGGTGGCGAGCCGGGCCCCGCCGCTGTCGTCCTCGGTGATCGAGTCGGCAGCGAGCTTGCGCGGCGCCCGGTCGACGAACACGATCGGGCACCGGCCCTTCCAGGGATTCAGGTAGGCGTGGTCGGTGGCCACCGGCGCGATGATGAGGCCGCTGAGCGACTGGCTCAGCAGCGTGCCCACGGCCTCGGCCTCCGGTATCTCCTCGCCGAGGCTCGCCACCAGCGTCGACATGCCGTGCTGTGTGGCGAGCCGGTTCACCGACTGGGCAATGGCGGCGAAGAACGGATCGACGAGGTCGGGAACCGCAATGCCGATGACGGGTGAGCGGCCCGTCCGAAAGGTGGTGGCGACGGCGTTGGGCACGTAGTTGAGCTGCTGCAACGCGGCTTCCACCCGCGCCCGCGTCTCGGGGGTGACGTGCGGTTCGTCGTTGAACACCCGCGAGACCGTCTTGGCGCTGACTCCGGCGATGGCGGCGACTTCGCGCATCGTCGTCATGGCGGATCGACCAACCCTCCTGGCGGACGAACAACGCCCTGCGCGGGCGCTGCCACAGGCGGAAATCTACTACCGGGCGGTATACCCGCCGTCGATCGGGAGCGAGACGCCGCTGATCATCGACGCCCCGTCGCTGAGCAGAAAGACAATGGGAGCGGCGATCTCGTCCTCCGTCGCCCATCGCCCGAGCGGCATCGCGCGCAGGAACGGCCCGCCCACGTCCTCGCGACCCCAGTACCACTCCGACATCGGTGTCATCACCACCGTCGGATTGACGCTGTTGACGCGGATGCCGTACCGGCCCAGCTCCAGCGCGGACACCCGGGTGATGTTGTCGAGCGCGGCCTTCGAAGAGCCGTAGGAGACATGCCCGCTCAAGGCGACGAGCGCGGCCTGGCTGGAGACGTTCACGATCGACCCGCCGACGCCCAGGCGGATCATCGACGCGGCGGTGTACTTCGTCACCAGGAGTGCGCCGCGCGCGTTGATGCTGATCACGCGGTCGAAGACGGCGATGTCGGTCTCCATCGGGGTGGCGATCTCGCCGCCGTCGCCCGCGCAGTTCACCACGCCGTAGACGTCGAGGCCCTCGAGCGCGTCCCGGACGCTGTCGGCCGACGTCAGGTCGAACGCCAACGTGCGGCAGGCGGTCTCCCGGGCGATGCCGGCCAGCCCGTCCTCCGTGCGGCCCGCGGCGATCACCTCGGCGCCCGCCCGCACCAGATGGCGGACGGTCGCTCCCCCGATACCGCCGCTGGCGCCCGTCACCAGGACCGTCCGGCCGTTGAAGTCCACTCGGCCCGCCTCTCGTCGTCCGGACGGCACGCCGTCAGCTCCCCCTCGGCGGCCTCCGCCGCCGAGAGCCTGATGGTAGCCAGTCGGGACACCGTTGTCACCGGTGACAGCCGAAGCCATGTCACTGGTGACAACGGTCGGCGGCACCCCGCCCGTGGACACGGCCGGACGGCCTGGACCGCACGGACCCGGCCGGCGGCAGGCGGCCGATAAGCTAGACACAGTCCTGTGACCGATCCCGGCGCGGAGGTTGTCGACGATATGACGTCAACGGAACGGCCGGCCGGTGCGGCCACGGAGCCGCCCGGAGCGGTCGTCGACGCCCTGCGCGAGGCGATCGTGGCCGGCGAGTTCGCGCCCAACCAGCGCCTGGTCGAGGCCGACCTGTCCGAACAGTTCGCCGCCAGCCGCGCCGCCGTCCGCGCCGCCCTCCTCGAGCTCACCAGCGAGGGCCTCGTCGAGCGCGTCCAGAACCGCGGCGCGCGGGTGCGCGCGATCTCGCTGGCCGAGGCGATCGAGATCACCGAGGTCCGCATGGTCGTCGAAGGGCTCATGGCCGCCAAGGCGGCCACCCGGCTGACCGACCATGACCGCGCCCGGCTGCGCGAGATCGGTGCGGCCATGCAGGACGCGGTGGCCGCCGGCAACCTCCTCGGCTACTCCGAGCTCAACCGGCAGCTGCACACCCTCGTGCGCACCGCGGGCGGCCAGCAGACGGCCAGCCGGATCCTCGAGCGGCTGCGGGGCCAGAACGTCCGCCACCAGTTCCGCCTCTCCCTGCACCCCGGACGGCCGGCGGTGTCGCTGCCCCAGCACCTGGCGATCATCGACGCCCTGTGCGCAGGGGACGCCGCCGCGGCCGAGGCCGCCATGCGCGAGCACCTGCGCAGCGTCGCCGAGACCCTGCCGCAGATCGACAACGCGCCGCTGCGGCGGGCCGACCGAGGCTAGGCCGTGTCTAGGCGGCCAGCCGGGCGGCGAGGCGGGGATAGACGCGCAGCGCGTTCCCCGAGAAGATCGCGGCCCGCTGCGCGTCGGTGACGGCGGCCGCGTCGACATAGCGCTTGGTGTCGTCGAAGTGGTGCCCCGTCGTCGGGTCGACGCCGCGCACGGCGCCGACCATCTCCGACCCGAACAGGACGTTGTCGGTGTCGATCACCGACAGCAGCAGGTCGATCCCGGCCTGGTGGTAGACGCAGGTGTCGAAGAAGACGTTGCCCATCAGGTGCGTGTCCAGCGCGGGCTTGCCGAGCATGTCGGCCAGACCCCGGTAGCGGCCCCAGTGGTACGGGACGGCGCCACCCCCGTGCGGGACCACCAGCCGCAGCGCCGGGAACCGCGCGAACAGGTCGCCCTCCAACAGCTGCATGAACACCGTCGTGTCCGCGTTGAGGTAGTGCGCGCCGGTCGCGTGGAACACCGGGGTGCAGCTCGCCGACACGTGCACCATCCCCGGCACGTCCAGCTCGCACATGGCCTCGTAGAGCGGGAACCAGTACGGGTCGGTCACCGGCGGCGAGGTCCACCGGCCGCCGCTCGGGTCCGGGTTGAGGTTGAGCCCCACGAAGCCCATCGCGACGGTCCGGCGCAGCTCCGCGACGGCAGCGTCCAGCGGCTCCCCGGCCACCTGCGGCAGCTGGCACACGCCCGCGAAGGCGTCGGGGAACAGCTCCACCACCCGCGCGACCAGGTCGTTGCACGCCCGCGCCCACGCCACGCCCACCGCCACGTCGCCCTGGTGGTGGGCCATCGCCGACGCCCGCGGCGAGAAGATCGTCAGGTCGGCGCCGCGCTCGCGGAGCAGGCGGAGCTGGTTCGCCTCGATGCTGTCGCGGATCTCGTCGTCGGTGACCCGCGGCGGCTCCGGCGCCGCCCGCCCGTCGAGGAAGGCCTGCAGCTGGGCCGCGCGCCAGTCCGCGAGCGCGCCGGGAGCGGTCGTGTAGTGGCCATGGCAGTCGATGATCACTCGGCACCCCCGTCGTCGGACCCGGCCGGGATCATAACGACGATGACGCCTTTATTGTAGACAAAAATGGCATCAGTCACGGGTCGCCCGTCCGGCGGCCGCGGGCGATCTCGGACGGACGCGGCCGGTTCGGCCGGCAACCGCAGGGAAGATCCCGGAACTTGTATGCCTATCGGCAAGCAAATAAGGTGGGCGGATGGTCACAGTCGAGCCGGGCAGCACGGCGGCCACGTCCGACCGCCCGGCGGCCGACCAGCCCCGGCCGGGACGGTTCCTGGTCTTCGGCGTGGTCGCGATCGCCCTGCTGATGGTGTCGATCGACCAGACCTCGGTCGCCACCGCGCTCCCGGCGATCCAGACCGACCTCGACACCTCGCTGGCGTGGAGCGGCTGGACCATCACCGTCTACTCCCTCGGCCAGATCATCGGGATGCCCGTCGCGGGCAGGCTCAGCGACCAGTTCGGCCGCAAGGCGGTCTTCATGGTCGTCGTCGCGGTGTTCACCCTCGCCTCGCTGTGCGCGGGCCTCGTCCACAGCATCGACCTGCTGATCGCCCTGCGCGCCCAACCTGATGTTCGGCGCGGCCGCACTCGGCTTCGGCGCGCTCGTGCCGCTCTACGCCGAGAACCGCTACGGCATCGGACCCCTCGCGGCCGGCGGGCTGCTGGCCGTCCGCGCGGTCGGCATGATCGCGACGTCCTCGATGAGCGTGTACCTCCTGCGCCGCACCGGGCACCGCCGCCTGATGCTCATCGGGTTCACCCTGCTCGTCGCCGGCCTGGCCGTCCTCGCCGCACCGTCACCCCTGCGCTCGCCCGAGCTGTGGCTGTCGGTCGGCGCCGGCGTCACCGGGCTCGGCATGGGGATCGCCGCCCCGGCCAGCAACAACGCCTCCCTGCACCTGGCACCGGCTGACATCGCCTCCATCACCGGGCTGCGGGGCATGTTCCGCCAGTCCGGCGCGATCCTGTCGATCTCCGTCGCGACCGCGATCCTGTCCGTCTCGACCCAACCGGGCCTCGCCCAGGCCTACGTCTTCGCCGCGTTCGCCGTCGTCCTCGTCACCGCGCTCCCGCTGATCATCGTCCTCCCGGACCACCGCGGCGCCTGGTGACCACGCCGCGGCCGCCGCGCCGGTAGCGTCCCGACGCGGACGGCGACCCCTCGGGACAGGAGCGTGATGGACGGCGACCAGCCCGGGTTCGACAACGAGTCCGCCGCCCGCCTCCGCCGGGTCATCGTGCGACTCGCCCGCACCCTCAACAGCTCCGCCTCCGAGGAGGGGCTCAGCCCCTCGCAGGCGTCGGTACTGGCCGTCGTGGGCAGCCGGGGCCCGCTCCCCCTCGCCGCGCTCGCCGAGTTCGAGGGGATCAACCCGACCATGCTCTCCCGCATCGTCACCAAGCTCGACGGCCAGGGACTCATCCGCCGCATGCCCGACCCCGACGACCAGCGCGCCGCACTCGTCGAGGCCACCGAGGACGGCCGCCGGACGAGCGAACGGATCCGCGCCGCCCGCACCGCCGTCCTCACCACGCTCGTCAGCGGACTGCCGCCGCACACCGCGGCCGCCGTCCTGCAGGCACTCCCCGCGCTCGAGGCGATGGCCGGCCTCCACCGGCCCGACCCGCCCGACCCGACGGGAACCCCGCCCGCCGGCACCTGACCGCGCCGCGCCCACTCCCCCGCGGCGGGGACCGGGTCCGGGACGGCTGTCGCGTCACCGGACCGGGCGTCCTCGGGGCTTCTGGACCGCGGGACGACTCGACTACAGTCGGGTCGCTGACCGTGAGCGGCGGCGATCGGGGGCACACGGCGGTGTCCGCAGGCGAGTTCGTCAACGCGTTCGACGGCGTCCTGCCCCTGCTCGACGGCACCGCGGCGCTCCGGCACGCGGCGACCCTGGTGGCCGAGCAGTTCGGGGCGGATCTCGCAGCCGCGGCGGAACGGGTGGACGAGGACGACGCCGTGGAGGTCCGCGCGGTCGTCGGCGGGCGCACGGGCCGGCTGGCCGGCCTGGTGGTGCGACCTCCGCAGGGCCTGGGGGGCCAGGCGGCCGCGTTGCGGCGGACGGTGTCGGTACCGGACTACTGCGCCAGCCCGGCCATCACCCACGACTTCGACATCCCCGTCCGGGCGGAAGGCCTGCGCAGCGTCATGGCTGCACCGGTGCTGCGCGCGCACCGCCTCTACGGCGTCCTGTACGCCGCGCGGCGGCGGGTGCAGCCCTGGAGCGACGAGGAGTGCCGCCGCCTGCGCGGGCTGGCCCGGCGGGTCGCGGTGGCGATGGAGGTCGCCGACAGCGCCCGCGAGATGGCCGACGTCGCGGTGTACCGCGAGCGGCGGCGGACGGCCGTGCGCCTCCACGACTCGGTCGGCGCCACCCTGTTCAGCCTGCGCGCGGGCCTGCGCTCGCTGCAGCGCCTCGTCGAGCCGGGCCCGGTTCTCGACCGGCTCGTCGAGCTCGACGCGCTCGCCGAACGGGCCGCCGTGGAGCTGCGCGGGCAGGCCCGGTCGCTGCACGACGCGCCCGCGGACAAGGCGCTGGCGGTCGCGCTCGCCCAGGACTGCCGGGAGCTGGCGCAGCGCACGACGATCCTCGCCGACCTCGTCGTGCTGGCCGACGTCCCGGCCGTGAGCCCGAGCCGCGCAGAGGCCCTGCGCCTGGCGGTCCGCGAGGCCCTGCTCAACGTCGAGAAGCACTCGCTGGCCACCTCGGTCGTCGTCAGCCTGTTCCCCGCCGACGACGGCGTCGGGGTGGCCGTCGCCGACGACGGCGTGGCCGAGTCGCGCTCGCCGGTCCCGGACCGGGGCCTTGGCCTCTACACGACGGCGGAGCGGCTGGAGCGGGTCGGTGGCCGGCTGTCGTTCGAGGTCAACCAGGACGGCGGGCGGACGCTGCGGGCGTGGGTGCCGCTCACAGCATCCCCGCCTGCTGCGCCTTGACGACCGCCTCCAGCCGGTTGCGCGCCCCGAGCCGGTGAAGCAGCGACTGGACGTAGGACTTGACGGTGTTCGGCGCGAGGCCGAGCTGCCGCGCGATCTGCGGGTTGCTCTCGCCCATCGCGAGCAGGCGCAACACCTGGTACTCCCGGTGCGACAGCACGACGCGCTCGCGCTCGGCCGGCGCCGCCTCGTGGAACGGGTGGCCGCGCGCGACCTCGCGGATGGCGGTCGTCAGCGTGGCAGGCGCGCTGTCCTTATGCACGACGCCGTCGGCGCCGATGAGGCCGGCGACCTGCGCCACGCTCCGGCTGGTGTCCCCGGTGAAGAGCAGGATCCGCAGGCCGGCCGGGGCCGCCGCCCGCAGGGCCGCGGCCGCCTCCGGCGCCGACGAGCCGGGAAGGTGCAGGTCGAGCAGGACGACGTCGGGGGGCGTCGTCCGGGCGATCCGGACCGCGTCCCGCACCGAGCGCGCCGCGGGACACAACGCCAGGTCCGGCGCGTCCTCGAGCAGCCGCTCGACGCCCTGGTGGACGATCGGATGGTCGTCGACCAACAGGACCCGGACGGGCGCGGTTCCGTCCTGGGTGCCCCCGCCCGGAGTGCCCCCGCCCAGAGTGCCCCCGCCCAGAGGCATGGCCGCGACGCTAACCAGGCCGTCGACCCGCGGTCAAGCGCCGTCGGACCGTTCTCCGACCTCCGATCGGAGGTGGTGGGGGGACGCCGCCCGTGTGACGTTGACCGGCGCGCGGCCGACCGCAACGGGACACGGAGAGGCACATGACAGCGTCGATCTCACGTCAGCACGAGAAGATCAAGGCGTTCGACTGGGAGCCGAGCTACTTCCACCGTGACGCGCGCTACCCCACCAAGTACAAGATCCCGCCGAAGACCAAGGACCCGTTCCGCACGCTCGTGCGCGAGTACGTGCAGATGGAGGAGGAGAAGGACGACCGGCAGTACGGTGCGCTCGAGGACGCGCTCGGCCGGATGAACAACGCGGGCCAGGCCCAGCCGCGATTCATGGAGGTGATGAAGCCGGCGCTGGCGCTGGTCGACTTCGGCGAGTACGCGGCGATGAAGGCCACCGCCATGCTGGTGGACACGGTGGAGAACCCCGAGCTCCGTCAGGGCTACCTCGCCCAGATGATCGACGAGGTGCGCCACGTCAACCAGGAGGCGTACCTCATGCGGTACTTCGCCAAGCACGCCCCCGACCCGGCGGGGTTCAACTCCGGGTTCCGCATGCGCGCGCTCGACCCGATCGGTCGCCCCGGGCGGGCGGTGTTCGAGGCGTTCATGAACGACGACCCGATAACGAACGCGCTCAACCTGCAGGTCGTCGCCGAGACCGCGTACACCAACCCGCTGTTCGTGGCGATGACCGAGGTCGCGGCGGCCAACGGGGACCAGACGACGCCATCGGTGTTCCTCTCCGTCCAGTCCGACGAGGCCCGGCACATGGCCAACGGGTACTCGACGCTGGCCGCCGTGCTGTCCGAGCCCGACAACCTGCCGATGCTGCAGGAGGACTTCGACACGGCGTTCTGGCGCCAGCACGCGTTCCTCGACAACTTCCAGGGCGCGGTCTACGACTACTTCCCCAAGGTCCGGCTCCAGTCGTACAAGGAGTATTGGGACCAGTGGATCTGGGAGGACTGGGCCGGCAGCTACATCGAACGGCTCGAGCCGTTCGGGCTGCAGGCCCCGCGCTGGATCCACGACGCCCGCCGCCACGTCGACTGGGGCGGCCACACCTCGGCCATGGTCTCGGCCGCGCTGTGGCCGGTGCACGCGTGGCGCTCGGACTTCATGACTGACGAGGATTTCGCCTACCTCGAGGACAAGTACCCCGGTTGGGAGACCCACTACGGCGCCTTCTGGCGGGCCTACCGGGAGATGGGCGACCCGCGTGACGGGCACCTGCCGCTGGCGCTGTTCCCGTCGATGCCCCCGATCTGCCGCGTCTGCCAGATGCCGGCCGTGCTCCCGCGGCCCGACATCAACGAGATCCGGCTGTCGGTCGACGCCGCCGGGCGGCGGCACGCGTTCTGCTCGGAGGCCTGCCAGCACATCTTCCGCCAGGCGCCCGAGCGGCACAGCGGGATGACCTGGTGGGAGGTGAACGACGGTGTCGAGCTGTGGCGCTACATCGTGAACGCCGGCCTGCTCCGTTCCGACGGGAAGACCCTGATGGGCCAGCCGCACCTGCGCACCGACGAGCGCTGGCTGTGGACCCTCGACGACATCCGCCGCACCGGCGCGGTCATCGTCGACCCGCTCCCGTCGCTGCCCGCCGACGCCTTCACGGAGATCTGAGATGGCCACACCGGCCGAGACGTCCGCCCGGACCGCCGACGGCTTCTACTCCCCGCGCGACCTGACCTACATCCAGCCGCACAGGCGGCGCCTCACCGAGTACGAGGCCGTCATCTGCCACGCCCAGCCCGACCTGGGCCAGTTCGACACCGGCGGCTGGTACCTGCTGCGTCCCGACGGGCTCGGCGCCCAGGACGCCCGCACCACCCGGCTGGTCCACCCGAACTGGTTCGAGTACCGCGACCCGTCGGGTCTGTGGCAACGCCCCTACATCAAGCTGCAGGCCCAGCAGGAGCGGACCGTCGCGCGGGCCATCGAGTCGGCCAAGGCGAACGGCGCCCTCCACGACATCGCGTCGGAGTGGCTCGATGTGCTGTCGCGCTACTACGAGGCCTACGCGTCGTTCCAGTGGGGGATGTTCCGCGCACACGCCTTCGTCACGCGCGAGGCGCTCTCGGACACCCTGTCGATGACCTACACGTTCAGCGGCATGGACCGCCTGCGCCACCAGCAGGACATCGCCCTCTACAGCCTCGACCTGCACGAGGAGGTCCCGAGCTACCAGGAGGGGGCGGGCATGGACACCTGGCTCCACGACCCCGCCTGCCAGCCGGCGCGGCGGCTCGTCGAGCGGATGCTGGCGCTGCGCGACTGGGCGGAGATGGTGATCGTGACCAACCTCGTCGTGGAGCCCCTGCTCACCGCGTTCGTGGGTAGCGAGTTCTTCCGGCGCCTCGCCCCGTTGCACGGCGACGTGGTCACACCGGTGATCGAGATGACCGCGGAGGCCGACCGGCTGCGCAACCGGGCCGCGACCCGCGAGCTGGTCAGGCTGGTCACCAGCGACACAACGCGCGACGGGCGGCCCGTCCCGGTCGCGGCCAACCGGCGCATCCTGCAGGACTGGGTCGACGGGTGGTACCCCGACGCGCTGGCCGCGGTCGAGGCGTTCCGGCCCGTGTTCGGGCTCGCCCCGGCCCGGCCGGGGCTCGGCTCGGAGGCGAAGCACCGGGTGCTGGCCTCCACCGAGGCCGTCCTGGAGAGCGCGGGCCTGCGGCTCCCGCTGGCGGTGGCGTCGTGACCGCGCCCGAGGGGCGGCAGACGATCGGGCTGGTCCTGATGAAGAGCGAGGAGGCGGACGCCACCGTCGACTACGTCACGGAGGCCTGTCCGGACGTGCGCGTGCAGGACCGCAACACCTACTACCTGCTCGAGACCGAGGGGACCATCCGCATCCCGCTGGCCGAGGTCGAGCAGTACCTCGGCCGGCCGTTGCCGATGTCCCGCTTCCTCGTGTCGATGTCCAGCTACTACGGACGGGCCCGGACCGAGGACGACGCCTTTGTCGTGACGTCGGAGATGTCGCAGCTCGACCCGGCGACGCTGTGAGCCGGCGCGCATGCCTCACGTGACGTTGGAGCCCACCGGGGAGCGGTTCCAGGTGGGCGACGGCGAGGACATCCTCACCGCCGCGCTGCGCCGGGGCGTCAACCTCCGCTACGGCTGCCGCCACGGCAACTGCTCGTCGTGCAAGCACTGGCTGCTGGACGGCGACGTCGACGACTCGGCGGCGTCGGTGTACGCGATCCCGCGCGACGAGCGGGAGGACGGCGCGATCCTGCTGTGCTGCACGTACGCCCGCAGCGACGTGGTGATCGAGATCGACCGGCACGACGGCGTCGAGGACCTCCCGCCGCTCGAGCCGCCCTCGCCGCGGGCCGCGGTCGTACGCGGCATCCGGCCGCTGACGCCCTCGCTGGTCGAGCTGCGCGTCGAGCTCGACCGGCCGCTGACGTTCCGGGCGGGGCAGTATGCGGAGCTCGCCGTCGGCGGCACCGGGGAGCGGCGCTCGTACTCGATCCTCAGCACGCCCGGCTCCGACCGCGAGCTGACGTTCTGTGTCAAGCGGGTGGAGAACGGCCTCTTCACCGCCTTCCTGGACGGCCTCGCCCCCGGGGACCGCCTGGACCTGGAGGCACCCTTCGGCACGCTGTTCCTCCGCGAGACCGGCCGGCCGGTCGTCGCGGCGGCGACCGGATCCGGGATCGCGCCGGTTCTCTCGATCCTGCGGGACGCCGCGGAGCACGGCAGCGATGTCCCGGTCGGCCTCTACTACGGCGCGCGCACCCGCGACGACCTCGTCTACCTGGACGAGATCGGGCAGATCGCCGACCGCCTGCCCGGGTTCCGCTTCGTGCCGTGCCTGTCCCGGGGGCCGGTCGACGGGTTCCCGGGGGCCCGGCCGGGCCGCATCACGCGGGCGATCGGCCAGGACGTCCGGGACGGCTCGGCCTACGACGCCTACGTCTGCGGCGCACCCCGCGTGTGCGACGCGGTGGGCCTGCTGCTCGAGGCGAAGGGCCTGCCGGAGGCGCGGATCCACGCCGACCGCTTCTACCCGGCCGTGGACGACAGCGCCGTCACGCGAGCCGAGGCGACGCAGCGAGCCTGATCCGGGAACCGTCCGCCGCACCCGGGCGCCGGTCGTCGCCGCCCTGCGGAGTAGGTGTTCGGTGGTGGTCGACCAACCCATCCTGCTGCTCGCGCTCGACCTGGCGGGCACCTTCGTGTTCGCCCTCGACG
This sequence comes from uncultured Actinomycetota bacterium, assembly GCA_963728105.1. Lineage (GTDB taxonomy): Bacteria > Actinomycetota > Actinomycetes > Mycobacteriales > Pseudonocardiaceae > Pseudonocardia. The sequence continues at coordinate 174,666 of CAVSJZ010000033.1, forward strand.
GAGCGCTGGTCGCGCTGCGGGTCGCCCGGCCGGACGTCGTCGGAACGATCACCCTCGGCATGGTCACCGCGATCGGCGGCGGCATCCTGCGCGACCTGCTGATCGGGGCGGTGCCGCCCGCGACCTTCAGCGACTGGCGCTACCTGACCGTCGCCACAGCGGGCGGCCTCATCGCCTTCCTGCTCGGCGGCCGACTGGAACGGCTCGCCACACCGATCACCGTGCTCGACGCCGCCGGGCTGAGCCTGTTCGCGGTGACCGGGGCGAGCAAGGCGCTCGCCTTCGGGCTCGGTCCCGGTCAGGCGATCATCCTCGGCGCGATCACCGCCGTTGGCGGCGGCACCCTGCGCGACGTGCTCGTCCGCCGCGTCCCGGAGGTGCTGCAGAGCGGGCTCTACGCCATCCCGGCGATCATCGGCGCCGCCGTCACGGTCGCCGCCGTGAGCTGGGGAGTCTTCGGCCCCGTCGCCGCGGTCGCGGCCGCAGCGAGCTGCTTCGTCCTCCGGATGGTCGGCGTCCGCTACGGCCTCAACGCCCCCCGACCACCCCGGCAGGGGCGCTGAACAGCGTCGGGAGAGCCCCGGCAAGCGGCACCGGACCACGACGGCGTCGTCGCCGGCGCCCGGTTCGCCTTGACGACGGTGACCGACGGCCGGTGACCCCACCCGAGCTGGTCCGGCCCACCGCGCTAGGGTCGGTCGGTCACCGAGGGGTATAGCTCAACTGGCAGAGCGGCGGTCTCCAAAACCGCAGGTTGTAGGTTCGAGTCCTGCTACCCCTGCTCGTGGACGTTCCGGACGGCCGCTCACCTCTTGCGGCGGTCGCGCGCGGTGCGCAGGGCCGTCGCCGGGTTCTGGCCGGGGGGCGTGCGCGCTCGTCGAGGCCCCACCCCCGCCGCTCGCCCTGCGCACGCCGCGCAGGACGGGCTCGATGCGGACCATGCCGCGCTCGTCCACATCGTCGTGACGAGGCACCGCACCGCCGTGCAGATGCTGACCATCGCGCTGCTCTGGGGGCTCGTCGTCGCCCTCGGCCTCGGCGAACTCGTCACGGCGGGCTCACACCTGTTCTTCGGGCCCGCCACGGCGGCCGAGATCGGGTTTCCGGCGGGCAGCCCCTTCCAGAACGAGGTCGGGGTCGCGAACCTCTCCTACGGCGTCCTCGGCATCGCCTGCTTCTGGCCCTGAGCCCCGCGGGCCGGCCCGCGGTCGGTCCACGGGGTGCTCGACCCTCGGGTAGCAGGTGAGCGCGGACCCGTCGGGGACCTCGGGCTACCTTGACGCGGACGATGCCAGCGGCGGGACAGGTCGTCGGGAGAGCGGGCAAGTGACAGCTTCTGTGGTTGACGTTCGGCCTCCTGGGCGGTCACCGCGAGGCCGCGGCCGGCTGCTCCTCCGGCGGTGGCCGACGCGCTTCGCCCGGGCGGCCAGGGGCGTCGCGCTGGGCGTGCTGCTGGGCGGAGGAGTCCTTGCGGGCCGGCTGACCGGTCAGCTCGAAGGCGTCGCGGGCGTCGCCGTCCTGACCGTGCTGGTCCTCGCGGTGCCGACGTCACGTGAGCTTTCCCGCCGAGCCCTGCTGGCTGGCTGTCTGCTGCTGGGATGGACGCAGGTCCTGTACTGGTGGCCGCTGCCGGTCTCCGGTCTCGGGCGGGTGACGGTCGGGCTCGTCGGCCTCGCCGCCGGCCTCGGGTTCTGGGTCGGAGCGGGGCCCCGACCGCGCAGGAGGGCCCGCCGGCTGCTGCCGCGCCTGCGGTGGACCGACCTCACCCTCCCGGCGACGGTCCTGTTCGGCATGGCCGGTACCGAGCCATGGCTGCGGCCCGGCACGGCGACCCGGACGCTGGGCATGCTGATGGACGGCTGGGACAACGTCGCCCACTTCAGCATGGTGCACATGATCCGCCGGTTCGGCGTGACGGTCGACGCGCTGCCGCCACCCGGGCCGGGGGCGACCTGGCAGTTCGACAGCTACCCGCAGGGCTTCCACGCGGCGGCGGCGGCGGTGCTCGAGCTGCTGCTCGGCCCGGGCGACGTGGGACTGCCGGAGGAGCTCGTGGCCTACGGCAACGCCATGGCGATCCTGGTCGTGGCGGCGGTGACCACGGTGGTGGCCGGGTGCTGCGCGCTGCCAGCCGTGCGTCGGCGTCCGGCGCTGGCGCCGCCCGCCGCGGCGCTCGTGGCGACCGTGTTCTTCTTCGGTCCGGGAGCGCAGGCCATCAACGGGGGCATCGCGAACTTCGCCGTCGCGTGCTGCCTGGTCGTGGCGGCCATCCTGGTGGCGGTACGGGCGGTCCGGGTCCCGGCGCCGCTGACGCTCGCCGCGCTCGGTGGCGCGGTGCTCGGCGTGGCGACGTACTGGGCGCTCCTCGTCGTGCTCGTCGTCCCGGTGGCCGTCATGCTGCTCGTCCCGCTGCGCCGGAGCCGCTGGTCGGTGCCGGCACCGCACGCGGCGGCGGCGATCGTGGTCGTCGTGCTGGTGCTGGGCGGGCTGGCCCGCACCGCGGCCGTCCTCGCCCGGATCCGGGCCGCCGACCCGCTGACGATCGACGGCAGCCGCGTACCGGTCGACGTCGGCTTCGTGACCGCCGTCGCGCTCGCGGTCCTCGGCGTCGGCGTTCTGCTGCTGCGTGGCGGGAGGCGCCGCGGGAGTGCCCAGCGGGCCGCGATGACGGGGCTCGTCCCGCTGCTCGGCGCCGTGGCGGCCGGGGCACTGATCGTGCTGCAGGTCCGGGCCACCGGCCAGATCACCTACTACGGCCTGAAGTTCCTACTGGCGATGGAGATCGTGCTGCCGCCGGTGCTGGTGGTCGGGCTGCTGTCGCTCGCCCGCGACCTGCCGCGGCGACGGGGCGCGCTGGTCGAGACCGCGGCCTCGTTGGTCGTGGCGCTGGGCCTGACGCAGGCGTTCGGCCTGACGACGACGGCGCTCGGCCGGTTCGGGGTCGCCGCCGAGGCGCAGGGCGCCCGCGACGTCGTCCATCAGCGGCAGGTACTGGCGAGCCCGCCCGCCGCGGCCGACCTCGTGACCCGCGTGGGCTCCGTGACGGGGCGGATACCCCCGGCCGGCGCGTACTACGTCGACGTCCCGCCGGAAGGGCGGGTCAACTCCGTGCTGGTCGCCCAGTGGTTCCTCGCCCTCACCGACACCTGGACGGCCGCCGCGAACTCGGTCGCCGCCGCGACCACGGTGCACGCGCCCGCCGACGTCCCGGCCGTCGCGCAGCGGATCCTGACGGAGCATCCCGGAGCGCTCGTGGTCGTGCCGGCCGATAGCGTCGCAGCGGTGCGGGACGCCCTTCCGCCACGCTGGGCGTCGCGGGTCACGGGGCTGTGACCGGCGATCGGGCCTCGCCGCCCGCGCCGCACGGGTGGCGGCGGGCCGCGGTCGCGGCACTGGCGGGCCTGGCCGCGGCGCTCGTCGTCGTGCTGTCGCTCGGCCTGCCCTGGACACCGGTCGGCGCGGGGGACAACGGAGACGGGCACCGGCTCTACTGCGGTGCCGGGCTGACGCCGCTGACCGCGGACCACCGCTCGAACTGGAAGGGCGGGGTCGTGCTCGACTTCGCCACCGGAGGCCCGGACTGCCCCGACCCGATCGCGTCGGATGCGCTCCCGCTGCTGCGGCTCGCGACGCAGGGCAGCGGGCCGACCTGGTCACTGGCGAGCCTGGGCGTCCTGTACGCCGTCCTCGTCGGGCTGTGCGCGGCCGCGGCGGCGTGGGCGATCCGTCCAGGGCCGAGGCTGCTGGTGCTCGTTCCGGCGCTCGTGCCGCTCGTCGGACCCGTGTTCACGCGCTTCTTCGTCTCCACCTTCAGCGAGCCGGCCGGCTTGCTGGGCGCCTACGCCCTCTGCTGCGGAGCCGGCGTGTTGGCCGGCACCGGACGGTCGGACCGGGCCGCCCGCGGCGTCGGTCTGTTCCTGACCGCGGGCGGTGGGCTCGTCGCGGCGGCGGCGAAGCCGTCCTACGCACCTCTGCTGGTGATCGCGTCCGCCCTCTGCGCGTGCACCGCCGTCACCCTGCCGCGGCGGCCCGGCGGGACCCGCATCGTCGGCGTGACGACGGCCGTCCTCACCCTGCTGCTGGCCGTCCTGCCGGTCACGGCCGGCCTCCGGTGGCAGGACCGGCACGCCGCCGCGATCAACACGCACAACCTCGTGTTCACCGCCGTGCTGCCGCAGGTCGGCATCGGGGCGCTCGCACCGATGGGCCTGCCGGCGGCCGCGGAGTCGGCCACCGGCCGCGCCTACTACCTCGCCGGCGCGACCGGCGTGCCCGGCGCCGACGTGATCGCGGCCCGGCCCGGACAGGTGCGCACCGCCGCCTACGACGTGCTGCTCGCCCATCCGCTCGCCGCGGTCGAGCTGTTCGGCACCGGCATGACCGCGACGCTGGGTGCGCAGCTGACCTACCTGCCCTCGGCACCGGTGTCGGACACGTCGGTGCCGCCGCCGCTCGGCACGACCGTCGGCGAACAAGGGGCATACCGCGCCCAGCTGCTGGCGTGGCTGGACGGCTTACCGGTGCCGTGGCTGCCGGCGCTCGTGGCCGCGGTCGGGGTCCTGGTCGCCATCCTGGCCCGTCGCAGCCGCAGCCACCTGGTCCGCGCGCTGTCGCGGCTCGCAGCGCTCGGCGCGGTGGCCGGTGTCGGGCTCGTCGTGGTGGCCGTGCTGGGCGACGGCATGTTCGAGATCGCCAAACACGTGTGGCTTGCCGCCTACTTCCTGGCGCAGACGGCCGTGGCCGCGGCGCTGGCAGGAGTCGTCGGCGCCGCCCGGCGCGTCCACGCCAGGAAGACGGTCTCCGACGCACCACGGAGATCCCACCGTTCCCCTCTCACCGGCCGGCGCCTGGTCAGTCGATTCCGCCCGTGAACGCGGAAGGGGCCGATCTCGGTCGCCGCGTCAGTCGATACTGCCGGGCCGCGAGCGCCGCGCGGCCGCACGCTCCTCGGCGACGTTCTGCCGCGATGCGCGGACCGCCCGTTGGGTCAGCTGGTCGTAGATGGGCTTGCTGCGCAGCACGTTCGCCACCAGCATGGCGACCGCGCAGGCGCCCAGCATCGGCGCCAGCAGCGTGGCCGAGCCCGTCATCTCGGTCGCCAGTATCACCCCGGTGACCGGTGCGCGGACCGTCGCGGTGAAGAACGCGGCCATGCCGATGAGCGCCAGCGCCGCCGGTTCGGGGGTCTGGACCGGGGCGATCCGCTCGCCGACCAGCCCGACCAGCAGCCCGAGGTTCGTGCCGAGCACGAGCATGGGCGCGAACAGCCCACCCGGCGTGGCGGCGGCGTAGGAGACGACGCCCAGCACGAACCGCAGCGCGAGCAGCCCGGTCACCGTGAGGATCGTCCCCTTGGCCAGCAGCGCGTCCTGGGTGAGGTTGTCGCCGCCGCCGACGAGGGTCGGGGCGAGCCAGGCGAGGGCGCCGACCGCCGCGCCGACGAGGGCCGCCCGCACCTCGACCGGCCAGCGGCTCGTGTCGGCGACACGCAGCGCCGCCATGACCGCCCGGTTGTAGGCGACGCCGAGCAGCCCGGTGAGGATGCCGAGGACCAGGACGACGGGCGCCTGGGACAACCGGGGGGCGGCGAAGACCGGCACCTGGAAGTCCACCGCCGTGGTGTCGTGCAGCAGCAGGTTCGCGCTGAGGAACCCCGCGCCGCACGCCGCCAGCGTGGCCAGGGTGGTGCGCGGGTCGAACCGCTTCACCAGCTCCTCCAGGACGAACACCCCGCCCGCGATCGGCGCGTTGAACGCCGTCGCCAGCCCGGCGGCCGCACCCGCGGCCACCAGGATGCGCAGGTCCGCCCGGTTCCGGCGGAGCGCCGCGCTGACGATGATGGCGATGTTGCCGCCCATCTGCACCGACGGCCCTTCCCGGCCCAGCGCGAGACCCGACCCGATGGACAGCAGGCCGCCGACGTACTTGACCGGCAGGATCCGGAAGCGCCCCGGTTCGGTGCGCCCCTCGACGACGGCCTCCACCCGGGGGATGCCGCTGCCCTCGGTGTGCGGCTCGACCCGGTGCACCAGCCACGCCGCGGCCGCCGTGCCGGCGGCGCACGTCGCCATCACCAGCAGCAGCCCCGGCAGCGGACTGAGGTGCGCGAAGCGGACGAGGTCCCCGCGGGCCCGGCCGGCCAGGTCCAGCAGCAGCCGGAAGGACGCGGCCGTCAGGCCGGTGAGGACCCCGACGAGGGTGGCGGCGGCCACGAACCCGAGCTGCTCCGTCGGCCGTCCCAGCCCGTGGGGGTCCCCCGGCCGGTCCGACGGCGCGGACGCGCGGCCGCGGAACCAGGCCCGGACCCGACGGGCGCGGCTGTCGGGTCCCTCCGCCACCCGAGCATTATGCGCGCGGCGCGGGCGTCCGGGCGGCGATTCGCGGCTGCCTTCCTCCCACGACGCCGTCGGCGCCGGCAGGTCCAGACATCGGCGACAAATCAGGACCGGGCACCGGCCCTCGAGAACATCCCGGTCCCTGCGCCGCCGTCCCCATGGGCCGGCGCGGTGAACCGCAGACGGGCGTCGCCGGCATCGCAGGGGTCGGTCCGGACGAGGCGGTGCCTCTGGTCAGGTCCGCGGGCCCCGAGCCGCCGCCGCGAGCATGTCGAGGGTTCGCGTGATGGCGTCGCGGTTCCGCCGCGGCCAGCCCAACAGGACGAGCACGCGTCGGCTGGCCGGGGGCCAGTAGCTGAAGTCGAAGGTCTCGGTGACGCGGGTGCCCGCCTCGGTCGGTTCCAGTTCGAAACGCCAGTGCTGGGGTTCGAAGTGACGCCACGCGATCAGGCGGTCCGCCTCGAACTCCACGACCCGGTTGCGCACCCGGTACGGGATGCCCCACAGGCGCATCGCCATGACGAACTCCGAGCCGAGGCTCAGCCGGCCGGGCCCACCGACACAGCGGCGGATCATGCGCGATCCATCGATCTCGCCGTGGCGTCGGGGGTCAGCGAGGATGGCGAAGATCTGGGCAGCGGGTGCGGCGACGTCGATCGACGCAGAAACCGTCGATGCGAGCCGTGGAAGACCCTCCGGACGCATGATGTCTCCTGCCGCGATGCTCCTGACCACACGGTAGTCCCCGGACTGCGGCGCCGACGAGGGGAGCAGCCACCGTGGTACACCGTCAAGTCCGCAAGTTCATTGCTGCGTTTCGACGCGGTGTTCCTGACGCCGAGATACCGATCATCCGCACCCCGTCCGGGCACGGCGGGCGAACCCGATCGCGGAACGCTTCATCGAAGCCCTGCGCCGAGAATGCGTCGATCACCTTCTGATCACCGGACCACGCCACCTCGACACCGTCCTGCGCGTGTGTCTGCAGCACCACAACTCCCGCGACCCGCACCGATCCCTGCATCAGCGGCCACCCGTGAGCGACACCACGCAACCTTCCGGCGCGGCCTTCCAGGTGCTCCGACGAGACCGGCTCGGCGGCCTCGTGCACGAGTACGTGCAGGTCGCATGCGGTGACGGGGTTCCCGGCACCCACACGTCCGCAGGACGCCGCAGACGCCGGACCTGCTTCCAGGCGTTCCGCGCGCTCGCCGATGCCCACGGCTTCCCACCGAACATCCCCTCCGCGCCAGCAGCCACCGAACTTCTGTCCCGGCAGCTCAGTCACCCCGAGGTCTCCGCCGCCGTCGCTGGGTGCGGAGATCGTCGGAAAGGGTCAAGTGGCCGGATTGGAGGGGGCGGCCGACCGGGGACCGGTCGGTGTGTCGCTGGCGCTCCGCTCATCGTTGTCCGTGTGAGTCGGGCCGGACACCGAGGTGCTCGCCTGGGTGAGGGAGCGGATCTCGCGGAGGGCGACCGACAGTGTCGCAAGGTCGAACCGTCCGCTCGTGATGATGTCGCCGAGCAGGCGCAGGCAGCGGATGGCGGCGGCGTCGATGGTCTCGACCCAGCGGTGCACGTCGTCGGTGCCTCGCTCGCCGGTCGGGCTCGTCCGGACCACGGTGGCGGTGATGGCCGAGTGCACGGCGTGCAGGTCCTCGCGGAGCGCAGCTCGAGCGAGGGCCTGCCACCGGTCGTCGCGCGGCAGGTCGAGGATTCGCCCTCGCAGCCAGTCGAGCTTGAGGTACTCGTCGAGCGCGAAGTAGACCTCGGCGACGCCCCGGACAGGCCGGCCGGTGGAACGGGCGACCGTGGCGATGTCCAACGCCGCGATGAGGTCGGGCAGCGTGCTGACCGTCCTCGCGATCTCGTCCGGGACGCCGCCGTCGATGTACTCGCCGACGGCGCGCTCGAGCGCCTGACGCCGGTCGCGGGTGACCAGATCCGGGATCAGGAGCGCGAGCTCCTGAGCACCGGGCCGGAAGAACTCGATGGTCGCCGCGATGTCCAACGGCTGGGGGCGGTTGCGCAGCAGCCAACGGCTCGCCCGCTCGGCCAGCCGTCGCGCCTCGAGCAGCAGGCCGATCTGGGTCGCGGTGCCGATGGCGCCGTCGAGGTCGGTGATCCGGTCCCACAGCGCGGGCAGCCCGAAGATCTCGCGGGCCGCCATCTGCGCCCGCGCGACCTCGGGCGCTCCCATCCCCGTCTCCTCGGTCAGCCGGAAGACGAAGGTGGTGCCGGCCCGGTCGACGATGCGGTTGGTGACCCGGGTCGCGATGATCTCCCTGCGGAGCGGGTGCCTGCGGATCAGGTCCGGGTAGCGGCGGTGCAGCACCTCGGGGAAGTACTCCTGGAGCTCCCGGTCGAAGAACGGGTCCTCGGGCACGTCCGAGTCGAGGAGCTCGCCGAAGAGCGCGATCTTGCTGTAGGCCAGGACGACCGCGAACTCGGGCATGGTGAGTCCGCCGCCGGTCGGTGCCCGGTCCCGCAGCTGGTCGCCGGTGGGCAGCTGTTCGAGCGCGCGGTCGAGGCCCTTGGTGTGCTCGAGGGCGTCCAGGTAGCGGACGTGGACGTCGCACATCGCGTTGGCCTGCGCCGCGGCGACGTAGAGCGCACGGGTCTGGTCGTCGTTGTCGGCGAGGACCTGTGCCGCGACCTCGTCGGTCATCGACGCGAGCAGGGAGTCGCGCTGCTTGGCGGTGAGGTCGCCGTCGCGTACGACCCCGTCGAGCAGGACCTTGATGTTGACCTCGTTGTCGGAGCAGTTCACCCCGGCGGCGTTGTCGATGGCGTCGGTGTTGATGTGGCCGCCGCCCATGGCGAACTCGATGCGACCACGTTGGGTGAGGCCCAGGTTGCCGCCTTCGCCGACGACCCGGCACCGCAGCTCGCCGGCGTCGACCCGGACGGAGTCGTTGTTCTTGTCGCCGACGTCGGCGTTGGTCTCGGTCGACGCCTTGACGTAGGTGCCGATCCCGCCGTTCCACAGCAGGTCGACCGGCGCCCGGAGGATCGCGTGGATGAGGTCGTCGGGTGGGAGTGCCTCGGCGTCCACGTCGAGGGCCCGGCGGATCTCGTCGGACAGCGGCACCGACTTGGCCGTGCGGAGGTGGACGCCGCCGCCGGGCGAGATCGCGGCGGTGTCGTAGTCGGCCCAGGACGAGCGCGGCAGGGCGAACAGTCGCTCGCGTTCGGCGTAGCTGCGGGCGGGATCGGGATCCGGGTCGAGAAAGACGTGCCGGTGATCGAAGGCCGCCACGAGCCGAATGTGACGCGAGAGCAGCATGCCGTTGCCGAACACGTCGCCGGACATGTCGCCGATGCCCGCCACGGTGAAGTCCTCGTTCTGGACGTCCACGCCGAGTGCCCGGAAGTGCCTGCCGACCGACACCCATGCGCCCCGAGCGGTGATGCCCATCGCCTTGTGGTCGTATCCTTTTGATCCGCCCGAGGCGAAGGCGTCCCCTAGCCAGAACCCGTAGTCGTCCGAGATCGCGTTGGCGATGTCGGAGAACGTCGCGGTGCCCTTGTCGGCGGCGACGACGAGATAAGGGTCGTCCCCGTCGTGGCGGACGACGCGGTCGGGCGGCACTACCCTCCCGTCGACCATGTTGTCGGTGACGTCGAGCAGGCCGCGCACGAACGTGCGGTAGCAGGAGGCGACCTCGGCGTACAGCGCGTCCCGGCCCAGTGGCGCGGCCTTCACCACGAACCCGCCCTTGGCGCCCACCGGCACGATGACGGCGTTCTTGACGGTCTGTGCCTTCGCGAGCCCGAGGACCTCGGTGCGGAAGTCCTCCGGACGATCCGACCAGCGCAGCCCGCCGCGGGCGACGGTGCCGCCGCGCAGGTGCACGCCCTCGACCCGGGGCGTGTACACGAAGATCTCGAACATCGGGCGCGGCTGCGGCAGGTCCGGGATGGAGCGCGGGTCGAGCTTGAGCGCGAGCCGGGGGATGCCGCCGTCCTCGGCATGGGGTTGGTAGTAGTTGGTGCGCAAGGTGGCCCTCGTCAGGCGCAGGAGGCTGCGCAGCACGCGGTCCTCGTTCAGGCTTTCGACCTGGTCGATGCGTGCCTCGATGTCGGCGATCGCCTGCTTGGCGAGCAGGCTGCGGTCGGCGTCACGATCGAAGTCCGGGTCGAAGCGGACGGCGAACAGCGCGACGAGCAGGCTCGCGATCTCCGGGTTGCCCACGGTCGTCGCGGCCATGAAGTCGCGGCTGAAGGTCGTCCCGGCCTGGCGGAGGTACTTGACGTAGGCGCGCAGCACGGTGACCTCGCGTCCGTGCAGGCCCGCGCACAGCACGAGCCGGTTGAAGCGGTCGTTCTCGATCTCGCCGCGCCAGACAGCCGCGAACGTCGCTTCGAAGCGCTCCCGGACGTCCACGACGTCGAACCCGGCGAGCGCCTCACGGTGGAGCCCGAAGTCGTAGATCCAGACCGGGTCGGCGTCGGCCGGCCGGATCTCGTATGGCCGCTCGTCGATGACCTTCGTCCCCATGTTCTCCAGGAGCGGAAGGACGTCCGACAGCGTCAACGGCTCACCGCTGCGGTACAGCTTCAGCCGGGGCGCCGGGTCGATGGCCTCATGCGGCCGGTAGAGGTGCAGCGCCAGACCATCGCCCGTGGCGTCGGACAGGAGGGCTTCCAGCCGGCGGATGTCGCTGACCGCCGTGCGGGCCGTGTGATCGTCCTGGTAGCCCGACGGCATGCCGTCCGCATAGCGCTGGTAGAGCAGCAGGCCCTGCTCCTCGCCGAACTCCTCGACGAGCGCATCGGAGAGATCATCCGTCCAGGTCCGCAGCGCGGACGCGAGCCAGGTCTCGATCGTCGCCGTGTCGTGGTCGGGCACCGCGCCCGGCTGCGTGTAGACCACGAAGTGGAGCCGCGCCACGGACGAGTCCGTCACGAGGGTCGACTCCTCGGCGTGCACGCCGTGGAACGCGGCCATCAAGGTGTCCCGGATGCGGACGTGGACCGCCTCGTTCAGCCGTCCGAGCGGCAGATCGACGAAGCAGGAGAAGAACCGCTCGAAGCCGTCGCGGCGCACGCGCAGCCGCAGCCGCTGGCGATGCTGCAGCTCGAGGATCGCGATCGCGTCGCTGTACAGATCGTCGACCTCGGACTGCAGCAGCTCGTCGCGGGGGTAGCTGTCGAGGATGTCGAGCACCTGCGCCTCGTCGTCGTGCCACGGGTCGGACGCGCGGTCCAGGACGGCGCGTATCTTCTGCCGCACGATCGGGATGTCCAGGAGGGACTGCTTGGCGACGCTCCTCGGGTACAGCCCGAGGAAGCGTCGCTCACCGGCGGGCCTGCCGTGCGCGTCGAACCGCCGAACGCCGACGTAGTCGAGGTGGCTGCCCCGCTGCACGGTCGCCCGCGAGTTGGCCTTCGTCAGGTTGAGCAGACCTGGACCGAGGTTCCTCTTCCGCCGCACGTCGGGGGGCAACGACGACATCGCATGCGCCACCGCCTTCCGGCCGGTGTTGCGCAGGATGCCCAGTCCCGACTCGGCGACGGGCTGCAGCATCTCTTCGCTCGGCCCCGCCACCACCTCGTACTCGCGGTAGCCCAGGAAGATGAAGTGGTCGTCGGCGAGCCAGCGCAGGAACTGTCCCGCCTCGTCCCGGTCGTCCCGGGGTACCGTCGCGGCGTCGAGGTCCAGGGCGGCCGCGATCGCCTGCGCACGCTCGCGCATCGCGGTCCGGTCCTCGTTGGCGGCGCGGACGTCGCCCAGCACCCGGAGCAGGTCGAGTCGGAGACGCTCCAGCTCGGCAGGGTCCTCCTGCCGGTCGATCTCGATGTGATGGAAGGCCTCCCGGGCGCTCGCCGCCCCGCCCGACGTGCCGTCGTCGAGGACGGCGAGCAGCCCGCCGGCCGCGTCCCGCTCGACGACGAACACCGGGTGGATCGCGATGTGCAGGCCCAGCCCGTGGCGGGCCATCTCGGTCGTGAGGGAGTCGGGCAGGTAGGGCATGTCGTCCGTCACGACCTGGACGACGGTGTGCGGGGAGGCGAACCCGTGCTCGTCGAACGTCGGGGAGAAGACCGCGACCTGGGCCTCGCCCGGCGCCCGGTGGCGCGCGAGGCGCAGGTGAGCCAGCGCCGCACCGAACAGGTCGGGCACCGCGCGGGCCACGAGATCCTCGGCCGCAACCCGCTCGTAGTACCGCTCGGCGAGAGGCAGGAAGAGCCGGGTCTCCTCGGGCGTCATCCGCTTCACCGCATACTGCCGCAGCTGCTCGAGAACGCCCTGCCGGACGTCGGACGGCATCGCTTCCATGGATGGCTCCTTCCGTCTCAACGGAAGGGTGCTCCTTGGCTGGCACGTTTGGGGAGACTTCCAGGACGGCGCGCGGGCCGTCAGGCCCTACCGACCCCCGTCCCCGCAGCCCTACGCTCCGGTCATGGCCGTGGACAGGACCGGCTCCGGGGTCACCGAGCTCGCCGCGCACACATGCTGGGCCTTGTTGAGGTCGCAGGAAGTGGGCCGGCTGGCGGTCTCGGTCGCCGACCGGCCCGACATCTTCCCCGTCAACTACGTCGTGGACCACGGGACGCTCGTCTTCCGGACCGCTGCGGGCACCAAGCTTGCGGGCGCGGTCCAGCACGACGTCGCCTTCGAGGCGGACGGCTACGAGCCCGGGACGGGCGAGGCGTGGAGCGTCGTCGTCAAGGGGCGCGGGGAGGAGGTCACGCGGGGGCCCGATCTCCTCGACACGACCGATCTCCCCCTGTTCCCCTGGCATGCCGAGGCCAAGCCCCGGTTCGTGCGCATAGTGCCCGACGAGATCAGCGGACGTCGATTCCCCGTCGTCGACCGCGCGGTCTGGTGGACATCGACGACACCTGGCGCAGCCCAGGAGTGATCCGGCCGGTCAAACGCGTACCCCGGCCAACTCTGGGAGATCTTCCCTGCGCGGGAGCGGGTCGTGGAGTTCGCCAACCGCGGTCCGCTCGTCTCGATCAGTACTGGTTGACGAGAGCCGGCCGCTCCGGGGTCCGGTGGGTCGGACCGGACCGCCGCTCAGGCCGGTTTGCGGCAGATGACCTGGACAGGATGGGTGCGACCCTCCTCGATGTTGCGCATCGAGTTGCGTGCCCGCAGGAGGGCGTCTTGACCCAGCAGGACGTGCAGACCCAGGGCCGGAAAGCCGCCCCGCTCCACGGCTGCGATCATCTTGCCGTAGAAGGCCACGTACTCGGGACCGGAATCTTCGATCGCGATGTCCGCGAAACCCGCCTCGGTCAGCAGTTCGCGAGTCTGTTCGGGTGTGACCAGCCATTCACCGGCGCCGTCGACGGACCACGGTACCGGGTAACGCAGGTGACCGGCCGGTCCGCGGCCGTGTTCGGTGATCGCGAAGAATGCGCCGGGCCGGAGGACGCGCCACGCCTCGGCGAAGAACCGACCGCGGTCGGGCACGTTCATGGTGACATGCTGGGTGTACGCCACGTCGAACACGCCGTCGGTGAACGGCAACCATTGCCCATCGCCGTGCCGGACGAACACCCGATCGGTCATGCCCAGCAACGCGCTGAGCATGTTCGCCGCGTCGACAAACGGTCGGGTGATATCGACTCCGCTCACCGTGCAGTCGAAGCGCTGCGCGAAGTAGCGCGCAGGCCCGCCGACACCGCAGCCGATGTCGAGAACGTGGTCGCCGGATCGGACCGGGAGATGGTCCGCGAGATCCACCGTCGCCGGGAAGCCACGAGCATGGAAGTGATCGACGGGCGCCAGGTCGTCGATCGTCAACGAGTCCAGTGACGTGCCCGCTGCCTGCAGCGCGGACACGATCCGGGAGTAGACCTCCCCGTTTGCCCAATGCTGTTCCACCTGCGTTTCGCGGACCACGATGCGCCTCCACTCCCCGTCGAAATGGGTAGCCTTGACGGTGGCGGTTGCAGGACGGTTGTGATCGGGTTGGTTGCTACGGCGCACGGGTGTCCGGGGTCGCGGTACGGCCTGCGGGTGGACCTGTTGGGACCGGTCGAGGTGCGCTGCGCTGGCGAGCTCGTGCCCGTCACCGGCCGCCAGGAGCGGCGGGTGTTGGCGTTCTTGGCGCTGCACGCTTCCAAATGGGTGTCGGCGGACGCCCTCACGGATCTGCTCTGGGGCGACCGACCGCCGCGTACGGCAGCGAAGACGCTGCAAGCGATCGTCTCCCGGCTGCGGGCCGCCCTACCCTGCGACGCGGACATCATCGTCTGGCGCGACGGCGGGTACGCGCTTCAGGTCGTCCCGGACACGGTGGACGCGCTGCGGTTCCGCGCGCTCGTCGACGCGGGTAGCCGCCGGCTGCGCAGAGGCGATCCGCAGCCGGCGGCCGCGCAACTGCGTCTCGCGTTGGGGCTGTGGCGGGCTCAGGAGCCTGCCGATCTGGGTGACACCGCCCTGGCCGCGGCGGTCCGCGCGTCTCTCACCGAGGCTCGACTGACTGCCGTGGAGGATCGGGTGGCGGCAGAGCTCGCGCTCGGCCGCCACACGGATCTGCTGGCCGAGTTGGAGGAACTCGTCGAAGCCCACCCGTTCCGCGAGCGGTTCGTCGAGCAGCTCGTCCTCGCCCTGTACCGTTCGGGACAGCAGCCACAGGCGTTGGACGTGTTCCGCAGGGTGCGCGGCCGCCTGCGCCGGGAACTGGGCTGCGATCCGTCGCCTGCGCTGCGACGGCTGCGGTCCAGGGTCGACGCACACGACCCCTGCTTGGACGCGCCGCTGCCGACACCGCCGGGCAACCTCCCAGCCGAGGTGTCCAGCTTCATCGGCCGTGCCGTAGAGCGCGCCGAGCTCTCCACGTTGCTCGATGACGCTCGTTTGGTGACCCTGACCGGACCCGGCGGGGTGGGCAAGACGCGTCTGACGCTCCATGCGGCGTACGAGACTCGGAACGGGTACCCGGGCGGCACCTGGTGGGTCGATCTCTCCTCGGCAAGCTCGCGCGGGGACGTCCCGGCCGCGGTCGCCGCAGCGTTGCGAGCAGACGAGCCGACCGTCGCGGCGGTTGTCGCCGCCCTCGGCGTCCGACGTGCACTGGTGCTGCTGGACGGCTGTGAGCACGTCCTTGACGACGTACGGATCCTCGCCGAGCAGGTCCTGCGCGACTGTCCCCGCGTGCGGATCCTCGCCACCAGCCGTGAGCCGCTGGGCGTCGTGGGCGAGCACGTGCTCGAGGTGCCGCCGTTGGACGCGTCGAGCGCGGTTCAGCTGTTCGCCGAGCGGGCTCGGGCCGTCGACCGGACCTTCACCATGACCGCGGACGACGCCGTCACGGTCGGTCAGATCTGCCGTCGGCTCGACGGGTTGCCACTGGGGATCGAACTGGGTGCCGCGCGGGTACGCGCCCTCCCGCTGGACGAGATCTCGCACCAGCTCGAACAGGGCCTGCAGTTGCTCGTCGCCCCCCGATCCGGCCGTCATGGAAGCCTCGAGGAGACGATCGGCTGGTCGTACGA
Source organism: uncultured Actinomycetota bacterium (assembly GCA_963728105.1). Taxonomy (GTDB): domain Bacteria; phylum Actinomycetota; class Actinomycetes; order Mycobacteriales; family Pseudonocardiaceae; genus Pseudonocardia. The sequence continues at coordinate 190,457 of CAVSJZ010000033.1, forward strand.
GCTGCTCTGCCAGCCCCACCGTGCGACGCTGCGCAGGCTGTCCACGTTCGCGGGGTCGTTCACACTGGACACCGCGGCACGACTGTGCCCGCAGCCGGAGGTCGCGGTGCGGTTGGTCGCCGACCTGACCGAGCGATCCCTGTTGTCGGCCGTTGGCCACGGCCGCTACCGGATGCTGGACACGGTGCGGGCATTCGCGTCCGCCCGGCTGGTCGAGGCCCACGAGCGGGACGCGGCCCACCTCGCGCACGCCACGGCGTTCACCGAGCTGGTCGAAGCACTGGCCGCCCGGATGCACACACGCGACGAAGGCGACACGATCCGGCGACTCGAGGCCGAGCTGGACAACCTGCGCGCCGCCCACGCTTGGGCCTGCTCGAACGGGCTGGCAGACCTGGCGCTGCGGCTGCCGTACGCGCTGCGGTGGTTCGCGTACTGGACGACGTGCGTCGAGGTCTACGCGTGGGCCGACAAGGCCGCCCGGATCTTCGCCTCGAGCGGTCACCCCCTGCTCAGCGAGGTGACCGGGCTGGCCGCGGTGGGCGCGTCGTACCGCGATGCCGACGACGTGGAACTGCTCGCCCGCCGTGCGACGGAGATCGCCCGTCGCACCGGCCGCGACGGTTCGGTGCTGGCCGTGTTCGCACTGACCCGCAGGACACTGCACCGGGGTGAGCTGGGGCGATGTCTGTCCCTCGCGACGCACCTGATCGATCTCGCCGAACGGTACGGCGACCCGACCGCGGCCCGCCTGTGGCGGGTGGGCAGGCTGGTGACGCTCGCCTACGCGGGGCGTCGCGACGAGGCGGCCGCGGAACTGACCACACTGCGTGCGCGGCTCCGGCACGAGCCGTCTCCGTCACTGCGGGCGTGGACGCTGTACGGATGCGGCGAGGTGCTCAGCGAACAGAGTCCCGACCAGGCGTTGCGCTCGTTGCGGGAGGCTGTCGATCTCGCGCAGGCCATCGGTAACACCATGGTGCTGGGCGTCGCCTCCGTCACCATCGGATCCATCGGAGGACGCTTCGGCAGTCTCACCGAGGCACTCGGTGTCTGTGACCAAGTCATCGCCTTGTGGCACGAGCGCGGCGGCTGGGTCCACCTGTGGACGATGATCCGCAACCTCGTGGAACTGCTGGCCAGGGCCGAAGCCGCGGAGCACGCGGTGGTACTGCACGCCGCCGCGACGGCGGCCGACAGCGCACCTCCGGTCTTCGGTGAGCAGGACGCGCGGCTGGCCGATCTGATGAGGAAACTCCGCGCGACGATGGGACCAGCCGCCTTCGACGAGGCGAGCCTGCGAGGCGTGGCGATGACCGACGAGCAGGCGGTCCTGTTCGCGCGAAGCGCGATCGCGCAGGCGGTGGCGATCACCCGCCCGCAGCCGAGGCCTGCCGACGCCCGATGACGTCCCGGTGATCGCTGGCAGGCCCGACCGAATGCGCGTCCGCCCGCCCAGCTCGGCTCATGACCGCGCTCGGGGAGGAGACCCCCCGCGAGCCGCCCGGCGCAGCTGCGCCATGCGCGACGCGCCGGGAATCGCCACGACGAGGATCCCGGCGACGGCAGCACCCAGCAGCGCCACGCCGGTCGGCAGGGTGGCGTCCCAGCCCAGGAAGTAGATCACGACCGGGCGGCCGTTCTGCACGATGAAGGTCAGCAGCACGATCAGCACCACCGCCGAGACGACGATGCCGACCCACAACGCGCCGACCCTGGTACGCCGAGGTGCCGCTTCGGACTCCGGCCGTGCATGCCTCGGCTGCTCCCCGGTTCGGCCCGTGCACCGACGGCCGCCGTGGTCGTGGTGGTGTCCTCGTTCTCGGTCATCGGCGTGCCTGTCCATTCCTCGGCTGCGGGCAGGTCGCGGTCGAGCCCGGACCGCTCTGCCTCCAAGGTTCCCATCGTTGCGGCGGGGTACGACCCGTCCCAGCTGACGATGAGCCTGCAACCACAGCTGGCGGCCCGGACTGCACGGCGACGGTCAGGTGGGGCCGGGCAACCTGGTCCGCGGCGGGAGTCGGACCAGGTCGTGCTGGTAGGCGAAGGCGGCGGCCGCGGTGCGCGAGTCGACGTCGAGCTTGCCGAAGATGTTCGAGAGGTGCCGGGCAGCCTGACGCCCACCCGGAACCGGCCCGAGCCGCGCGGGGTCTGCGACCGCACGGCGTGACGCTTGACACACCGTCGCTCGATTATCGATACTCGATCGGTGCAACGAGGCCAGGGGCGACGACCGTCGGTCACGCGGACCGGTCCGGGCCGGTGCGCACGACGCGGGACGGCGCGCTGCTGGATCGCTCGATGACCGACCCGGACCGGTCGCTGACCCGTTCGGTGCTGCGCGACCAGCTGCGGGAGAAGATCCTCCACCGGATCCTCGACGGCGAGTACGAACCGGGGGAACGCATCGTCGAGAGCCGCCTCATGAAGGAGTACGGCGTCAGCCAGGCACCGATCCGCGAGGCGCTGCGCGACCTCGAAGCGATGCGGTTCGTCGAGAGCGAGGCGCACCGCGGCGTCCGCGTCCGCACCATCTCCGAGAAGGAGATGGGCGAGATGTACCCCGTGCGCGCCGCACTGGAGGAGGTCGCCGGCCGGGCCGCGGCGCCGCTGATGACCGACGAGGTTCTCGCGCTGCTGGAGGCCGAGATCGCGGCCATGCGCGCGGCGGCCGCGATCGGTGACCTCCACGGCCAGCTCGTGCACGACGCCCGGTTCCACGAGATCATCTTCGAGACCGCGGGCAACTCCCTCCTGCTGGAGGTGTGGCGGTCGCTCCACGCCGAGATCCGCGCGCTGATCACCTACACCAGGCTGCACAGCGAGATTTCGATGATCATCGACTCGCACCTGCCGATCGTCGCGGCGCTGCGCATGCGCGACCCGGCGCTCGCCGGCAAGGAGATGCGCGACCACATCGAGCTCTTCGGTTCGCTCGCCATGGGCGACGCCCACTAGCGACTCCACGGGGTCGTCCCTTCTCCCCGCACATGGAGGTGTGGAGTGAAACCTGCAGCGTTCGCCTACCTGGCTCCCGGCAGCATCGAAGAAGCCGTCGCCCAGCTCGCCGAACACGGACCCGACGCCCGCCTGCTCGCCGGCGGCCAGAGCCTGGTCAGGCTGATGAACACCCGGGTGGCCACACCCTCTGTCGTCATCGACGTCAACCGCATCGCCGGGCTCGACGCCATCTCCACCGACGACGGCCTGGTCCGGATCGGCGCGACGGCCCGCCAGCACAGCTGCGAGGCCCACCCCGGCGTGCGGGCCCGCGTCCCGCTGTTCACCGAGGCCGGGTCCCACGTCGCGCACGCCTCCGTGCGCCGGCGCGGCACGGTCGTCGGCAGCATCGCGTTCGCCGATCCCAGCGCGGAGCTGCCCGCGGCCCTGCTGGCCCTCGAAGGGAAGGTCCTGACGCGCAGCAGCAGCGGCGAACGGCTCATCGACGCCGACGGGTTCTTCACGGGGCCCTTCCGCACCAGCCTCGCTCCCGACGAGCTGGTCACGGAGGTGCAGCTCCCCGCCACGACCGGCGGCCGCACGGGATCCGCCTTCGTCGAGGTCGCCCGCAGGCAGGGCGACCTGCCGATGTGCGGCGTGGGCACGATCGTCGGCCTCGACGCGAACGGCACCGTCGTCTCCGCCCGCATCGCGCTCTGCGGGGTCGACCAGCGACCGACGCGGGCGCTGGAGGCGGAGCGCTCCCTGGTGGGCGGCCCACCGTCGGTCGAGCAGCTGGCCCAGGCGGCCGCCCTCGCCGCGGAGGGCCTCGACCCCATCGGGGACTGTCACGGCTCCGCGGCGTTCCGCCGCCACCTCGCGGCCGTGGTCACCCGCCGCTGCCTGCAGACCGCTCTCTCCCGCGTACAGGAGCGCTCCGATGCCTGAGAAGATCCGCATCCGCGTCACCGTCAACGGCGTCGGGCACGACGCGCTCGTCGAGCCCCGCACCCTGCTCGTCGACTTCCTCCGCGACGAGCTGGCGCTCACCGGCACCCACGCCGGCTGTGAGCAGGGCGTCTGCGGCGCGTGCACCGTCCTGCTCGACGGCGAGGCCACCCGGTCGTGCCTCCTGTTCGCCGCCCAGCTCGACGGCGCGGTGATCCGCACCGTCGAGTCGCTGGCCGGCCCGGACGGGACGCTGCACCCGATCCAGCGCGCGTTCACCGAGAACCACGGGCTCCAGTGCGGCTTCTGCACCCCCGGGATGCTGATGGCCGCCTGCGAGCTGCTGGAACGCACCCCGCTGCCCGAGCCGGCCGACGTCAGGGAGTCGCTGGCGGGCAACCTGTGCCGGTGCACCGGCTACCAGAACATCGTCCGATCGGTCTGCGCGGCCGGTCGACTGATCAGCACCGAGGACACCAGCATGGGAGCCGGCGCATGAGCATCGTCGAGGACGACCCCACGTCCGCCCCCGAGCACACCGGGTACCGCTGGGTCGGCACGAACGTGCCCCGCAAGGAGGACCCCAAGCTCCTCACCGGCCGCGGTGGCTACATCGGGGACATGACCGTCCCCGGCATGCTGCACGCCGCGGTGCTGCGCAGCCCGCACGCCCACGCACGGATCCGGTCGATCGACACCGCCGCCGCCCGCGCGGTGCCCGGCGTGGTCGCCGTGCTCACCGGGGCGGAGGCCGCCGCCCACGTCAACCCGATGACGGCATTCTGCGCCGAGCCGGTCCCCCAGCACGCGGTCGCCGTCGACCGCGTGCGCTATCCCGGCGAGGCCGTCGCCGCCGTCGCCGCAACCGACCGGTACGTAGCCGAGGACGCCTGCGCGCTGATCGAGGTCGAGTACGAGCTGCTGCCGCCCGTCGTCGATCCGGTGCAGGCCATGGAACCGGACGCCACCCGGATACACGAGACCCTCGACAGCAACGTCGTGTTCCACCGCAGCCTGGACTTCGGCGACGTCGAGGGTGACTTCGCCCGCGCGCACCGCGTCGTCCGCCGCAGGGCCCGCTGGCACCGGATGGGCGCCCAACCCATCGAGACGGCCGGCGCGATCTGCTCCTACGACCCCTACGGCCGGGAGATGACCATCTGGTCCAACACCAACTTCCACAACTTCCTGCCCTGGTCGTTCGCCGGCATGCTCGGCGTCCCGAACAACCGGCTCCGGATGATCCCGTGCACCGTCGGGGGCAGCTTCGGCAGCAAGCACCTGCTCAACAAGGTCATCGCAATCGCCGGCGCTCTCACCAAGGCCACCGGGCGGCCGGTGAAGTTCCTCGAGGACCGGATGGACAACATCGCGGCCAACGACAACGTCGGCTGCGACCGCATCTACGACGCGGAGCTGGCCGTCTCGGCCGAGGGCGAGCTGCTCGGGCTCAAGCTCGGCATCGTCGACGACTACGGGGCCTACTTCCAGTTCGCCCACGGCCAGCACGGCAACGCGATGGCCCAGCCGACCGGGCCGTACCGGATCGGCAGCCTGCGCTACGACGTGTCGTGCGTGCTGACCAACAAGGTCCAACAGGGCTTCTTCCGGGGCGCGGGCGCCGACCCCGGCAACTTCGTCCTCGAGCGGCTGGTCGACGCCGCCGCGCAGGAGCTCGGCATCGACCGGGCCGAGCTGCGGCGGCGCAACTTCATCCAGCCCGACCAGTTCCCCTACAAGGTCCCCACCGGCAACGTCTACGACAGCGGCGACTACGAGGCCGTCCTGGACCGCGCGCTGGAGCTGGCCGACCTGAAGCACTGGCAGGCCGAGCAGGAGCGGCTGCGCGGCCAGGGCCGCTACCTCGGGATCGGACTGGCCACCTGCCAGGAGCGCACCGGCTACAACGCCAGCGAATGGTGGTTCCTCTACGACGACCCGCCATTGGGGGCGACCAGCACCCCGGAGAGCGTCAAGCTCGACGTCGACGCCACCGGCGGGGTCCGCGTCGAGATCGGCTGCCCGCTGTGGGGCAACAGCCCCGAGACCGTCGTGAGCCAGGTCGTCGCGGAGGAGTTCGGCATCGACCCCGCCGACGTCTCCGTCGGCTACGCGGACTCCACCGTTGGCGCGCTGTCGGCGGGGCCCGGCGGGAGCCGGCTGACGATCATGTTGTCCGGGGCGACGCGCGGCGCGGCCCGGTCCATCCGCGACAAGATGGTGCGCATCGCGGCGAACGCGTTGGAGATGTCCCCCGACGACGTCGAGTGCGTCGGCGGGACCTTCCGCGCCAAGGGCGCGCCCGGCACGTCGATGTCGATGGCCGACGTCGCGATGCGGGCGCACCTGTTCATGCACGACAACCCGGCCGGCGAGACGAGCGGCCTGGTCGAGACCTTCACCTACGACCACCCGTACTCGACGCCGCCGTCCGCGGACCGCACGGACATGGGCGCCTTCTACCCGATGGTCTCGCACGCCTGCCACATCCCGATCGTCGAGGTCGACCCGGAGACCGGCATCGTCACGGTGCTCAAGTACTACGCGGTCAACGACTGCGGCACCCTGATGAACCCCGCGCTCGTCGAAGGCCAGGTGGTGGGCGGCATCGTCCAGGGCATCGGGGCGGCGCTGATGGAGGAGTACGACTACCGCGACGACGGCACGCTCGGCACCCCCACGTTCCGCGAGTACCTGCTGCCGGGCATGCACGAGGCGCCCGAGGTGGTGCTGGAGCACCTGCAGACCCCGTCGCCCTTCACCGAGTACGGCGTCAAGGGAGCCGGCGAGGGCGGCCGGCTGGTCGCCCCGACCGCCATCGCGAGCGCGATCAGCGACGCCCTCCAGCCGCTGGGTGTGTGGGTCGACGAGCTGCCGATGACCCCCGAGCGGGTCGTCGCGGCGGTCGCCGCGGCCCGGGCGGAACGGTGACGACGACCGGCCGGGACGGCCGGGTCGGCCCGGCCGGTCACCTCCCGGCGCAGCAGCGGGTCCGGGCGGCGGGGCTCGTGCGCACCGGCCGGCAGTACTCGCTCGCCGCCGTGCGCTTCCCCGGGATGCCGCTGTTCCCCGGCCACCCGCCGTTCCAGGTGCAGTCCTACCGGACCCCGCGGGGCCTGCGGGTCGCCGGCGACGACCTGTGGCCGCACACCCCGAACGAGGTCGGTCTCGGGTGCATGACCGAGGTCGTCACGTCCACCGTGCACTCCGGCGCCCACATCGACGCGCTGGCCCACATCACCGTCGGGGAGGACGACCACTGGTACGGCGGCGCCAACGCCGCCGAGCACCTCGGCGACTTCGGGCCGACGGTGGGCGACGCCGCGAGCCTGCCGCCCCTGTTCACCCGCGGCGTGCTGCTCGACGTGGCCGCGCACCGCGGGGTGGACTGCCTGCCCGCGGGCAGCGCCGTTGACGCCGCCGAGGTGGAGGCGGTCGCGGCGGCGCAGGGCGTCGAGATCCGGGAGTGGGACGTGGTGCTGTTCCGCACCGGCTACATGGGGCTGTGGCCCGACGCCGAGCGGATGGCCCGCCACGTCTCCCCCGGCCCCGACCTGTCGGCGGCCGAGCTGCTGGCCCAGCGTGGGGTGGTCGCCGTCGGCAGTGACACCGAGACCTTCGAGGTGCAGCCAGCGCCCGATCCGGGTACGCCGTCCAACCCGCAGCCGGTGCACACGCGGCTGCTCGTCGAACGGGGCATCTACCTGCTGGAAAGCCTCGACCTGGAGGAGCTGGCCGCCGAGCGCGTGCAGGAGTTCCTGTTCGTGGCGTTGCCGGTCAAGATCGCCGGCGCCACCGGGTCGATGCTCGACCCGCTCGCGGTCGTCTGACCCGTCCGTCCGCCCGACGGAGGAACACCACCATGAGCAACACCGACGGGTTGCCGACCGGCCGCGTCGCCGTCGTCACAGGGCGGCGTCCGGCTGCTGACCCAGGCACTGGCCGCCGCGCTGGGGCCGTCGGGGATCCGGGTGAACATGGTCGCGCCGGGCCTGGTCCAGACCATGGCGACCACGCAGGACGTACCGCTGTTCGGGACGGATGCCGGCGGGGTGATCAGCGGGGTCACGCCCCTCGACCACCATGGCACCCCGTCCGACATCGCCGACGCCGTGACCTTCCTGGCCAGCGACCGGGCGTCCTGGGGCAACGGCACCGCCCTCGTCGTCGACGGCGGCCGGACGAGCACGCTGCCCGGTGGCCTGAGCAGGGTCCCCGGCCGGACGTGACGACGCCTGGAGCCGGTCGCGGCGACTCTCCCCGTCCGCGCCGCGCGTCCCGGGCGCCTGGCCGGGCCGGGTTCAGGCGTCGGCGAGCAGCGCTTCGGCGAAGGCGGTGTGGGTGACGAGGGAGTCGAGGTACCCGCCGTGGATGGCGGCCAGTGTGGCGGGAACCTTGTCCAGCCCGTAGGCGATGCCGATGACCTCGGGGATCCGGTGCAGCTCGGCAGCGCTGATGGCGATGATGCGGTCGCGCAACGGCGAGTCGGTCGCGTGACCTGCGGCGTCGAGCAGCACCCCGGACAGGTCGGCGCGCACCGGGCTTCTGGCCATCTGTTCGCGCTCGGACTCGGTGAGGGCGTCCGACAGGGTCGACGTGCCCGGGTACCACCCACCGACGCCGATGACGGCCTTGGTGACGGCACCGAAGCGGGAGAAGGCCTCGGCCACGTGCGGTTGGCGGACCAGCGCGCGGGCCGCCTCGGGGTCGCTCACGATCATCGGGGCGTAGAAGACCGAGGAGCGGGCCCCGACGCGTCGTGCCACGTCGCGGACGAGCTCGCTCGCACTCGACTCGACTTCGGGACGGGCCAGCGCGCCGGTGAGCTGGACGACCTCGGCGACCTTGACCTTGCGCAGGTGTGCCGCCATCTCCAGCACGGTCCGGGCCCAGCCCAGGCCCAGCACGTCCTGCGGGCCGGTGATCTCGGCCAGCAGATCCGCGGCGACCGCGCCGAGATCGCGACGCATGACGACGTCGTCGTCCTCGGTCGTGGTGGCGACCAGGACGTGTGTGAGTCCGTAGCGCTCGCGCAGGCGGTCGGCGAGCTCGAGATCCCGGGCGCCGGGCCCGGTGATGGTGATCGACACGATGCCGCGGGCCCGGGCCAGCTCCAGCAACCGGGCCACCTTGAACCGGCTGATGCCCAGTTCCGCTGCGATCTGCAGCTTCGAGTGCTCGTCGACGTAGTAGCGCCGCGCGACGCGCGTGGCCAGCACCTCCCCGGCCGACGTGACGGCCGGAGTCGACCTCTCGCTCAACTGAGCACCTCTGCAGACCTTGTCCTGATGTGGCAGCGGAGTCGATGCTAGCAACCGAGCCGAGTTCGGCCGGCGCTCATTTGAGCGATGCGAGGAGAGAGGGCGGACGTCGTGACCGACACCGAGACAGCCCGACGGATGCGGCGCGTGGTCGTGCACGCCGACCACATCGAGGTCGACCGGGACGCCGCCGTCCCCGACCCGCGACCCGACGAGGTGCTCGTCCGCAGCGTCGTGACCGGCGTCTGCGGCTCCGACACCCACGCCGCCCACGGCCGGCACCCGTTCATCCCCATCCCCTACCACCCCGGCCACGAAGTCGTCGGGGTCATCGAGGCCGTCGGCTCCGCCGTCGAGGACCTCACCCCCGGGCAGCGCGTCACGGTCGAGCCGGACCTGCCGTGCTGGACCTGCAAGATGTGCCGCACCGGCCGCCAGAACCTCTGCGAGAACCTGCAGTTCTTCGGGTGCGGCTGGGCCCAGGGCGGGATGGCCGAGTGGTTCACCGTCCCCGCCGACCGCCTGCACCTCGTCCCCGACGACCTGGACGACCACACCGCCGCCCTCATCGAGCCCCTGTCCACCCCGGTGCACGCCGTGCGACTGGCCGGCGACGCCTTCGGCACCGGACTGTCCGGCATACGGGGCAGAACCGTCGCCGTACTGGGCGCCGGGACGATCGGGCTGCTCGTCCTGGCCGTCCTGACAGCACACGGGGCCGCCCGCGTCGTCGTCACCGACGTCATGCCCGCCAAGCGCGACAAGGCCCTCGAGCTCGGCGCCCACGCCACCGTCGACGCCGCCGCCCCCGACGCCGCCGAACAGGTCCGCGCCGCGCTCGGCGAGAGCGCCGACATCGTCGTCGACTGCGTCGCCATCCAGCCCACCGTGCGGCAGGCCATCGCCATCGCCGACAAGGGCGGCACCGTCGTGATCGTCGGAGTGCCGGCCGCCGACGTCACCATCCCCCTCGCCCTCGTGCAGGACCACCAGATCCGCATCCAGGGCAGCGCCACGTACCTTCCCGACGACTACCGCGAAGCCATCCGCCTCCTGCAGGACGGCGCGGTCCGGTCCGCCGACATCGTCACCGCCACCCGCCCCATGGACGAGGTCGCCGAAGCGTTCGACCTGTCCGCGTCCGGCCACCACGTCAAGGTCCTCGTCACCATCGGCTGACCGCCCCACCCGACCGGTGCATCCGCCGCGCGCCGCCCCCCTGAGCGACGGCCGAGCTGGCAGGCTGGTGCGGCGACCGCCCACGAGTCCGGCAGGGAGATCACCATGGCATCGCTGACCACGAGCTCCCGGGCGTGGCTCGCCCAGCACCATCAGGCCGTGCTGATCACGCTACGGGCCGATGGGTCGACGCAGTCGTCGAACGTGGTGACCGCGTTCGGCGGCGACGTCTTCCGCGTGTCGGTGACCGCAGGCCGAGCCAAGACGCGCAACCTCGCCCGCGACCCCCGGGCGACCGTGCACGTGCTCGGCGACAACTTCTGGGGCTACGCGTCCGTGCGCTGCTCGGCGCACCTGGGGCCGGTGAGCGCGCAGGCAGGCGACCAGGCCGGCCAGGACCTGCTGCAGCTGTTCAACGACATCAGCGAGACGCCGCACCCGAACCCGCAGGAGTTCTTCGACGTCCAGGTCGCCGAGCAGCGACTGCTGCTCAGCCTCTCCGCCGAGTCGATCTCCGGCATGGGCTGGCAGAGCTGAGGACACCGGTCAGCGGCCCCTGCGCGGGGTCTTGCCGGTCGGCGCCGGGTTGGTCAGGGCGACGTCGCGCGGGTCGAGGCCGGTCCCGGGCGGGGGCGGCTCGGCTCGGTCGTCGTCAGGCTCCGGTGGCGGGACCGGCGGGGATGGTGCAGCGGGCGCCGGCGGCCGGCAGGGTCAGGTCGACCAGGTACGTGGCCATGATCTGGTCGACGCAGGGGTTGCCCTGGCCCGCAGCGGTGTGCTGGGTGCCCACGACGGTCAGCAGGTGGCTGTGCAGCGCGTAGGCGAGCCGCACCCCGGCCGTGTACGGGGTGGCCGGGTCGCCGGTCGTGGAGATCACCAGCGTGGGCGGGAGGCCGTCGGCGTGGGGCAGGTGCGGCGTGCTGGTCGGGGGCACGGGCCAGAGCCCGCAGACGTCGAGCGCGGCGATCGGCGGGATGCCGGGATCGGCGAACGGCTCGGCCGCGGCCACCTTCCGGGCGAGCGCCGCCGCGGCCGCGCGGTCGGTGATCCGGTCGTCGTCGACGCAGTGGATCGCCTGCAGTGCGTCGTCGTCGCCTTCCGAGGCGAAGGCGTTGGCCAGGGCCAGCATCGGCTTGCCGTCGTGGGACCGCAGCGCCGTCAAGGCCTTGGTGAGCGCCGGCCACGAGGCCGGGCTGTACAGCGCCCCGAAGGTGGCCGATGTCGCGTCGCCGTAGTACAGCGACCGGTCGCCCGCGACCGGGAGGGGGCTGGTGACCAGCGGCCGGGTGAGCGCCTGGTACGCGGCCGTGGTCGCGTGCGGGTCACGGCCGAGCGGGCAGTCCGGCTGGCCCGTGCAGGCCCTGGCGTAGGCGTCGAAGGCGTGCTGGAAGCCGGCGGCCTGCGCGACACGGCTGTCGGCTGCGGTCTGCGTGGGGTCGACCGCCCCGTCCAGCACCATGGCGCGGACGTTGCCGGGGAACATCTCGCCGTAGGTCGCCCCGAGCCGCGTTCCGTAGGAGTAGCCGAGGTAGGTCAGCTTCGGGTCACCGAGGGCGGCCCGCAGCACGTCGAGATCCCGGGCGACGTCCCGGGTGCCGACGTTGGCCAGCACGTCCTGGCCACCGGACCCGCGCTCGCACCTGCGGACGTAGTCGAGGATCAGCGCTTCCTGCCGGGCGGCGGGGTCGGCCGCGGACCCGTTGTCGGACCCGGCCTCCCCGGCCTGGGGGTCCGGGTTCAGGCAGTGCACCGCGGGGACGCTCGCCCCGACGCCGCGGGGATCGAACCCGACGACGTCGAACGGCGCCGCGCTCTGGCCGAAGCCGATGTTCACCGCGGCGTCCAGGCCCGACACGCCAGGGCCTCCGGGGTTGATCACCAACGAGCCGATCTTCGGCCAGTTCGTCCGATGGCGCAGCACCGCGATCTGCGCCGTCCGCCCGGTCGGCTTGGCGTAGTCGAGCGGCACCTGGAGCTGGGCGCAGTCGAGACTCGGGTCGGGGAACGCCTTCTTCTCGCCGGCGCTGTACGCGAACGGAGCGCACGAGCCCCACGTCAACTTCTGGAGGTAGAAGCGCTCCAGCCCGGTCGGGACCGTTGCCGCGGCCGCGGCCGTTCCCGACGGGAGGACCGAGCAGGTCGTCGCGGCCAGCACCCCCAGCGAGATGGTCAAGAGGCGTCGGGCGCGGCTGTGTGCTCTCATCGTGGTCATGTACGGTCGCCTCCTGGTGTTATCCCCCTTTCTCGAGAGTCGTCATCGCCGTTCATGACCGGTATGGCGCGGCCGGCAGATTCCCACCCGGCGCGGTTGCGGTTTTCTCACCGAATGGCAAGCATCCCGTGCATTCCGTCCTGACGCGGGCGGATCACCATCGCCCGTTACCCGTTCGCCCGGGGGCTGCGGGGTTCCGGAATCCGGCCGTAGCACGTGGCCAGCGGTCTCAGGCCGCGGAACCGCACTCGTCGGTCAGGTCGCGCAGGATAGGCAGCGGCTTCCTCTACAAGTGGGGGAGCGCGACCTGACACGTCGTCCGCTGCGGATGGTGGACGCCGTTGCGACTCGGGCCCGGCCGCTCGGCTGCGTTCAGGACGTCTCGGCGGCCCTGACCCGGTGCAGCCGCAGGCATTCGTCGACGCCCATCAGGCGCAGGGTGCGACGCTCACGTGCCGAGAAGTCATGTGCGGCCTCGGTCATGGGGATGACCGTCGGCTCGTCGCACCGGTAGCTGCCGCCTCGGTACACGACCGTGGCCGAACCGCTGGCGAGCACGTTCTTGAGCCAGTCGGTGTTCGGTCCGTAGGGAAGCCCGATGACGAACCCGTCGGCGGTCCATCTCGCCGTCACCGGCGTCTGATACTGCTGGCCCGACTTCCGACCCGTGTGCCGCAGGACCGACGCATGCGCGCCGGGAGTCCCCGCGGACTGCAGCTGCCGGGGGTTGCCGACGTCCCGGGCGTAGCGCCGGACCCGGTTCAGCACCGGCGGGTACTTCGTGCGGATCCCGATCACGATGATCGAGACGGCGGCGAGCACCACCATCAGCACGGCGCCCAGCACGGTCGAAGCTCGTCTCACCATGGCCACACTCCTCCCTGGGACGAGCCTGCCACGCGGGCAGGCGAGTGCGGCCACCTCGCGCTTGGCATCGCCCAACGGCGGCGCGGCAGACGGGGCTGGCGTCCCCGCGGCAGACGCCGGTCACGCCGTCGTCGCCGGCCGGTCAGGTGCGCAGGTTGACGACATCGAGCAGGTGCCCCACGGTGGCGGCGATGCGGGCGCGGGCCGGACGCAGGTACGTGCGCGGGTCGACCAGCTTCTCGTCGGCGGCCAACGCCTCGCGGACCGCGGCGGTGTACTCGACGTTGAGGATCGTCCCGATGTTGATTTTCACCATGCCCGCGCGCACCGCGGCCGCGAGCTCGTGGTCGGGGACACCCGACGAGCCGTGCAGCACGAGCGGCACCGGCACCGCACCGGCGAGCTCCGCGATCAACGCGTGGTCGAGGGCGGCGGACCGGTCGGTCATGGCGTGCGAGCTGCCGACGGCGACGGCGAGCGCGTCGACACCGGTGGCCGCCACGAACTCCGCCGCCTCACCGGGGTCGGTGCGCACGCCCGGTGCGTGCGCGCCGTCCTTGCCGCCGACCTCGCCGAGCTCGGCTTCGAGATAGAGCCCGTTGGCGTGCGCCCACTCCGTCGCCGCGCGGGTCGCGGCCACGTTCTCGTCGTAGTCCAGCGTCGAGGCGTCGTACATGGCCGAGCTGAGGCCGAGGTCCGCGACCTGGCGCAGCAGGTCGTCGTCCTGCACGTGGTCCAGGTGCAGCGAGACCGGCACAGCCGACGCCGCGGCGATCGCCCGCGCGGCGGCGGCCACCGGACCGAGGCGCCCGTGGTGGAAGCGGACCGCGTTCTCGCTGATCTGCAGGATCACCGGCGCGTCGACCCGCTCGGCGCCTTCGACCACGGCTTCGGCGTGCTCCAGCGTGATGATGTTGAACGCGGCCACCCCGACACCCCCCGCGGCGGCGCGGTCGACCAACTCGCGGGTGGCGACGAGCGGCATTTCGATCTTCCCTTCGTCGAGGATCGACCGGTACCCGGCTTGACAGTTGTCCAACAAAACGGAACGATACACATCAACAATAGAACAAACAAGCAACAAAACCCAAGGCAGCGTCGATGGAGACACGGCTCGTCGGGCGGGCTGGCGCGGCGCCGCCCTGCTGGCCGGCACTGCGGCCGGGGTGCTCGCCACCCCTGCGGACTACCCACCCGGAGGATCCCGATGGATGTGACGGCCCCTGCCGGCGCGAACCCCGTCCACGGCAAGCCGCTCTACTCCGCGCAGCGCAAGCAGGCCATCCTGACCGCATTGGCCGCGGCCGGCCGGGTCGACGTCGCCGCCATGGCCGAGGAGCTCGCCGTCACCAGCGAGACCGTCCGCAAGGACCTCATCGCACTCGAACGTCAAGGCCGGCTGCGCCGTGTCCACGGCGGCGCCGTACCCGTCCAGGACTTCTCGTTCGAGCCGGAGGTCGCGAGCCGGGTCGGTTGCGCCGAGGAGAAGCGTCGCATCGCGAAGGCCGCGCTCACCCAGCTCCCCCGCAGCGGCACGATCCTCATCGACGCCGGCTCCACCACCGCGCGGCTGGCGGAGCTCATCCCGTCCGACCGGCGGCTCACGGCCTTCACCAACACCCTCCCGATCGCACTCACGCTGGCGGCCAAGCCCAACCTCGCCGTCCACACCCTCGGCGGCCGGGTCCGCACCATCACCCTCGCCGAGGTCGACAGCTGGGCCGCCCGCACGCTCGGCGAGATCAACGTCGACGTGGCATTCCTCGGCGCCAACGGAATCTCGCTCGACCGCGGGCTCACCACACCGGACCCCGCCGAAGCCGCGGTCAAACGCCTCATGATCCGCTGCGCACGCCGCCGGGTGCTCCTGTCCGACCACACCAAGATCAACCAGGTGACGACGCACAAGTTCGGTGACCTGACCGACATCGACCTGCTCATCACCGACACCGGTATCGCCGCCACCGACGAGGCGGCGCTGAACGCCGCGGGACTCACCACGGAGAAAGCGTGATCGTCACCGTCACCCCCAACCCCGCCGTCGACCGCACCGTGTTCGTCGACGCCCTGCGCCCCGGCACGATCACCCACGGCGCCCGGAGCTGGAGCGAACCCAGCGGCAAGGGCGTCAACGTCGCACTCGCCCTGCACACCCACCACCGGCCCGCCATCGCCGTGCTGCCCGTCGGCGGACCGGCGGGCGCGCACCTCGTGACCATGCTCGACGACGCCGGCCTGGACTACGCGGCCGTGACGATCGCGGGCGACGTCCGCGTCAACATCAGCATCAGCGAGCCGAACGGCCTCGTCACCAAGATCAACGAAAGCGGGCCGACGCTCAGCGACGCCGAAGGACAGGCCCTCCTCGAGGCGGCATGCACCCGGTCCCGGCCCGGTGGCTGGGTCGCAGGGTGCGGCAGCCTGCCCGGCGGCCTCGCCGACGACTTCTACGCCCGGTTGGTGGACGCCGGGCACCGGGCAGGCGCGCACGTCGTCGTCGACACCTCCGGGTCGTCTCTCGTCAAGGCACTCGCCGCCGGGCCGGACCTGATCAAGCCCAACGCCGACGAGCTGGCCGGCGCGGTCGGCGCAACCCTCGCCACCATCGGCGACGCCGTCGACGCCGCCCAGGAACTGCGGACCCGCGGTGCGAAGGCCGTGCTCGCCAGCCTCGGCGCCGACGGCGCGCTCCTGGTCGACGGGTCCGGGGTGTCACACGGCGTCGCGCCCGTCGCGACCGTGGTCAGCACGGTGGGTGCGGGCGACGCGCTGCTCGCGGGTTACCTGTCGGCTGCCGCCGATCCCGCCGCTGCCTTCGTCGCCGCCCTGGCCTGGGGCGCCGCCGCCGTCCGACACCACGGCACCCTCTTGCGCACCGCCGGCCACCCGACCGACGTCGTGGTCAGCGACACCGTCCCGCTGAGCAGGGCCCTCGTCGACTGACAGCGCGGACGCCCGCCTCTCCCCCTGCCGCTGACGAAGGGGCCCGGTGTCCACGGGTGCCGGTCAGGCCGATCGCGGGTCGAGGCGGTAGACCGCGATCATGTCGAGATGCCCCCTGATCTCCGCGGGCCCGGCCTCAGGGCCGACCGGGAACGCCCGCAGCGCCCACGGCACGCGCATGGACCGCAGGTAGGCAGCCACGGCACGAGCGGCCTCGTCGGGCGGCACGCCGACCGCGGTCCGTGCGTCGGTGCCGGGGTCGAGCACGAGGTGCGGGTCGGCGTCGAGATTGCGGACCCAGTCCCGGCCGAGATCGGGGCTGATGAGATAGAGGGCCCCGTCGACCTGGACGACGCCCAGCGGGGTGTAGCGCTGCTGCCCGCTGCGCCGACCGGTCGTGCGGACGACGCGCAGGGCGTAACCGCCGTCGCGGTAGGGCTGAACGGCCTCGTGCAGGATCTTGTCGGCCATCGTCGCGTTCATCGCGACGAGATCGGGTTGCGACACGCTCCGACGGTAGCGGGCCGCGCGACCACCGTCTCGTTGATCACCGGCTCGCCCGGGGAGGTACCTCGGCCGCCGCTCTGCAGCGCGCGACGAAGGCGCGTGTCCCCCGGCCGGGGGACGGCCGCGTCAACCGGGGAAGGGTCCGCCCGGACGACATCCGGCCGCTCCCGGCGGAGCGACGATGGGTCCTGCCGGAAACGCCGGCAGCGCCCGCACCGATCCGTGCCGGACGCGAACAACGGAAGGAACCCAGCCATGACCATCCAGCCGTCCCGCCGTATCGCCCACCTGACCCGCCGTCTCGCCGAGGTCGTCGACGAGTGCAGCGACGCCTCTCGCCGGTCGGTCGAGCTCAACGCGCCCTGGTTGGCCCGCCGCACCACGCCCGCCGCGAACCACCCGGCCCGCAGTCGCGCCGTCTGACCCGTGGCGGCGCCGCGCCGGCGCCGGACGCCGGTCCCGCCGGGTGACGCAGGATCGCGACGAGGTCGCCCCTCACTCGGCCCGCGCAGCCCGGTCGCCGTGGTCGCGCAGGAGCTGGCTCAGCTCGGGAACATCCACCGACACCGAACACTTCGCCGGCGTCGGGCAGATGGCGTACTCGGCGCTGAAGCTGTTCGGCGAGTCGGCCGAGGCCCAGGAGGGCATCGCGGCGTTCAACGAGAAGCGCCAGCCGGACTTCTCCTCCTGCCGCACCCACTGAGGTGCGCACCGCCCGCTTCTCGACGAACGCCGCGATGCCCTCGACCGCCTCGCCGCGCTCGAACAGCTCCTGGATCTGCGCCACCTCGAACCTGCGCCCGTCGGCCAGCGGCAGGTCGAACGCCGCGTCGACGGTGCGCACGACGGCCGCCAGCGCCGAGCGCGGCAGGGCCCGCAGCTGCCCCGACAGCTCCACCGCCGCGCCGAGCGCCTCGCCGGCGGGCACGAGCCGGTCGACCAGCCCGATCGCGTGCGCCTCGTCGGCGGGCACCTGCCGGGCCGTGGCCATGATGTCGACCGCGCGCCCCCGCCCGACCAGCCGCGGCAGCCGCTGGGTGCCCGCCGCGCCGGGGATGAGGCCGAGCTTCACCTCGGGCAGCTCGAACCGCGCGTCCGCCCCGGCCACCCGCATCGTCGCGGCCATCGCCAGCTCCAGCCCGCCGCCCAGCGCGAGCCCCTCCACCGCGACGACCGTGATCAGGTCGGCCCTGGCGAACCGCTCGACCACCGCGCGCAGGCCGTCGCCGTAGGCGGTGAACGACGCCGCGTCGACCACGCCGAGGTGCTTGACGTCGGCCCCGGCCACGAAGAAGCCGGGGATCGCCGAGGCCAGCACCAGCACCCGGGTGTCGCGGCGCTGCGCCTCGTCCAGCGCCGCGTTCAGCTCGTCGACCAGCTCCGGTCCGAGCGCGTTGGCCGGACGGCGGTCCATCGTCGCGACGAGGACCCCTACCGACTCGTCCCGCCAGGTGACCGTGCTCACGTCCGGGCTCATGCCATCGTCAGCCCGCCGCTGACCGACAGGGTCTGACCGGTGACGTACCCGGCGGCGTCGGAGGCGAAGAAGGCGACGGCGGCGGCGATGTCGGCCGGCCCGGGACGACGGCGTGCGCCACGCGCAGCGCGCCCTTGAAGTTGACGTCGATGACGCGGTCCCAGAACTCCTCGGTGGTGTCGACGAAGTTCATGAAGTCGTCCCACCCGGCGTTGTTGACCGCGACCTCGACGGGACCCAGCTCGTCGGTCACCGTCTTCACCGCGGCCCGCACGGCGCCGGTGTCGGTGACGTCGGCCTGCACGGCGATCGCCGTGCCGCCCGCGTGGCCGATGGCGGTCGCGGTGGCCAGTGCGGCGTCGAGGTGGAGATCGACGACGGCGACCCGGAACCCCTGCGCGCCGAGGGTGGTGGCGATGCCCGCGCCGATGCCCTGTGCGGCGCCGGTGACGAACGCGGTGCGGCTGCTCATGCGGTGGGCCCTTCCTGGAGACGACGCGCCCGGAGATGACGCAGCAACGCGCCCCGGTGCTCGGGGGCGGCGATCCCGACGAGCCGCTCCGCGCGGACGGCCGGGGGCCGCCCGCGCAGCCACGCGGCGCCGTGCTCGGTGACCACGACGTCGACGTCGGCCCGCGCGGTGGTCACGGGTCCGTGCAGCGCGGGCACGATCGTCGACCGCCCGCGGGCCGTGGAGCGCAGCGCGATGACCGAGCGGGCGCCGGTGCGGGCCGCGGCTCCGGAGAAGTCGGCCTGCCCGCCGATCGCGCCGAGGTGGTACCCACCCGCGGTCTCGGCGCCGACCTGGCCGGTCAGGTCGACCTCGATCGCCGCGTTGACCGCGACCAGGCGCCGCAGCCGCGACAGGACCGCCGGGCGAGTGGGTGTAGCTCGCCGGCCGGAACGCGAAGGGCGGCTCGCCCAGCCGGCCGTACAGCTCGGCGGTGCCGATCGCCATCCCGGTGACGACGAGGCCGGTGTCGATCTCCTTGTGCCGTCCGGTCAGCACGCCCTTCTCGACCAGCCGCAGCACGCTGTCGCCCACCAGGCCGGCGTGGAAGCCGAGGTCGCGGTGCCCGGACAGCCCGCCCATGATCGCCGTCGGGAGCGTGCCGACCCCCATCTGCACGGTGTCGCCGTCCTCGACCAGCTCGGCGACCCGTGCGGCGATCGCGGTGTCCACCGCGTCGGGCCCGCGATCGGGGACCTCGGGCAGCGGCCGGTCGGTCTCCACGGTGGCGGCGAACCGTTCGAACGGGATCGACGGGCCGTCCGTGACCGGCATCCGCTGGTTGATCTCGCCGATCAGCACCCGGCTGTGGGCCGCGGCGTCGGGGGCGTAGTCGGCGCCGATCCCGAACGAACACCGCCCGTCCGGCCCGGGTGGGGACACCTGGAGCAGCCCGACGTCACCGGGCAGCAGGCGCTCCGCGAACAGCCGCGGCAGGGCCGAGTAGTGCGCGGGCACGACGGTCAGCCGGCCCGCCCGGCTCACCGCCCGCAGTTCGCCCAGCGCGCCGTAGGAGTGCAGGTCGATGCCGTCGGGCAGCTCCCGGATCCGCGGGTTCACGGTCAGGCCGCAGAACGCGCGCACGTCCCGGATCTGCGCGAACAGCGCGTCCACCAGCGGGAGCGCCTCCGCGCCGGCCTGGCTCCACCAGACGCCGTCGCCGGGCCGGATGTGCGCGCGCAGGTCGAGCACGTCAGATGACCGTCCCGCCGTCGACCGGCAGTACCTGGCCGGTGATGTAGCCCGCCGCTGGCGAGGCGAGGAACACGAAGCTGGCCGCGATCTCCTCGGGCCCGGCCCAGCGCTGCAGCGGGATCCGCTCCAGGGTCTTCGCGGCGAGCTTCTCGTTGCTGCGGATGTTCTCCGTCATCGCCGTCGCGGCCAGCGGCGCGAGGGCGTTCACCGTGATGGAGCGCCGCGCCAGCTCCTTGGCCAGCGACTTCGTGAGCCCGATGATCCCGGCCTTGGCGGCGCCGTAGTTGGCCTGCCCGATCGTGCCGACCAGCCCGGCCGCGGAGGTGACGTTGAGGATGCGGCCGGTGCCGTCGTCGGGCAGGTAGGGCAGTGCCGCCTGCGCGCAGGTGAAAGAGCCCATCAGGTGGATCTCCACGATCCGCCGGAACGCGTCCTCGGTGAGTTTGCCGAACATCGCGCGGGCGATCGCGCCCGCGTTGTTGACCAGCACGTGCAGCGTGCCGCCTCCCATCTCGGCGGCCAGCGACGCCGCCGCGTCCGCCGCGGCGCGGTCGCGGACGTCGAGCGCCGCGCGGCCCGGCCGCCGAGCGAGAAGACGTCCAGGTAACCCACGTCAGCAGCGCTCCCCCAGTAGCATTCCGTCAGTAGCTCCGGGGCAGGCCGAGCACGTGCTCGCCGAGGTAGTTGAGCACCATCTCCTGGCTCAGCGGGGCGATCCGCAACAGCCGCGCCTCCCGGAAGTACCGCGCCACGTGGTACTCCTCGGAGTAGCCCATCCCGCCGTGGGTCTGCAGCGCCCGGTCGGCCGCGGCGAACCCGGCCTCCGCGCACAGGTACTTCGCGGTGTTGGCCTCCCGCCCGCACGGCATCCCGCGGTCGTAGAGCCAGGTGGCCTTGCGCAGCGCCAGCTCGGCGGCGTCGAGGTGGGCCAGCGCGTCCGCCAGGGGGAACTGCAGGCCCTGGTTCATCCCGATCGGGCGGCCGAACACCTCCCGCTCGTTGCCGTAGCGGACCGCCCGGTCGAGCGCGACCCGCCCCAGCCCCAGCGCCTCCGCGGCGACGAGCATCCGCTCGGGGTTGAGCCCGTCGAGGATGTAGGTGAAGCCCCTGCCCT
Source organism: uncultured Actinomycetota bacterium (assembly GCA_963728105.1). Lineage (GTDB taxonomy): Bacteria > Actinomycetota > Actinomycetes > Mycobacteriales > Pseudonocardiaceae > Pseudonocardia. The sequence continues at coordinate 211,610 of CAVSJZ010000033.1, forward strand.
CCTCGCCGACCCGGTCCGCCACGGGGACCATCAGGTCGTCGATGAACAGCTCGTTCGACGAGACGGCGTTGCGACCCATCTTCGGGATGGCCCGGATGTCCACGCGGTCCCGGTCCAGGTCGGTGAGGAACAGCGTCATCCCGTCGGTCTTGCGGCTGACGTCCTCGAGCCTCGTCGTGCGGGTGAGCAGCAGGACCTTCTCCGACTCCTGCGCCTTGGAGATCCACACCTTGCGGCCGTTGACCCGGTAGTGGTCGCCCTCGCGCCGCGCGAAGGTCGTGATCCGGGTGGTGTCCAGCCCGGCGCCGGGCTCGGTGACGCCGAAGCAGACGTGCAGCGACCCGTCGACGATCCGCGGCAGCGTGGCCCGCTTGAGCTCGTCGGACCCGTGCTTGATCACCGGATGCATGCCGAAGATCGACAGATGGATCGAGCTGGCCGCGTTCATCCCGCCGCCGGACCGCGCGACCTCCTCCAGGATGATCGACGCCTCGGTGATCCCGAACCCGTGGCCGCCGTACTCCTCGGGCGTGGTGATCCCCAGCCAGCCGCCGGTCGCGAGCGCGTCGTAGAACTCGGTCGGGAACGCGTGGTCGCGGTCGTGCTCCAGCCAGTACTGGTCGTCGAACCGTCCGGCCAGCTCGGCGACGGCCTTGCGGATGGTCTGCTGGTCCTCCGTCGGTGCGAAGTCCACCGCGCACCCCTCCTCCCGTTGGGCCGGACAGTATCAAAGGACTGACCAATAATCAGGTGGGCAGGAGATCCAGACGGGACGCCAGCCGCTCGTTCCACACCGCGGGCGAGCCGAACAGCGCAGCGTCGAGCTTGGCCCGCTTGTAGAGGATCTGCAGGTCGTGCTCCCACGTGTAGCCGATCGCGCCGTGCAGCGTCAGCGCCGTGTCGGCCGCGGCCGATGCCGCCCCGCAGACCTGCGCCTTGGCCGCTGCCGCGAGCAGCTCCGCGTCCGACCGGCCGGCCTCGACGGCCGCGGCCGCGAGCACGACGATCGAGCGTGCCGACTCCACCTTCACCAGCATCTCCGCGGCCGCGTGCTTGACCGCCTGGAACGACCCGATGGGCACGCCGAACTGCGTGCGCTGCGCCACGTAGGCGACGGTCATGTCGGGCATCCGCTCCAGCACGCCCAGCGCGTCGCCGGCGACGAGCACCGCGGCCGCAGCGCGGCCGCCTCCAGTGCGGCACCGTCGACCGGGATCGCGACGGACGGCGCGGCGTCGAGCTCGACGTCGGCGACCTGACGGCTGCGGTCGGTGAGCGCCCGGGGGGTCAGCCGGACCCGGCTCGGATCGACGTCGACCAGGTGGCACGCGTCTCCGGCCGGGACGACGAGGCGCCGCGCCCGGACCGCGCCCAGCACCGTCGCGACCGTGCCCGAGACGGCGCGACCGTCGGCGTGGACCGCCCCGGCACCCGGCACCGCTCCCGCCGGCACGGCGAGCACCGTGGTGACCCCGTCGGCGAGCAGCGCCTTCGCCGCCTCGGGGGCCGCCGCGAGTGCGGGCAGCGCGAGCATCGACCCCAGCCAGGACGACGCCGGCGCCGCCCGGCGCCCCAGCTCCTCGGCGGCGAGCACCAGCTCGACGAGCCCGCCGCCCTCGCCGCCGAGCTCCTCTGGCGCGCCGACGCCGAACCAGCCGTCGGCGACGAACCGGTCCTCGAAGGTCGCGTGGTCGCCCGCCTCGAGCCAGCCGCGCAGCACGTCGGACGGGCACACCGCGGCGAGCCAGTCCGCGAGCACGGACCGGAAGTCGGCCTGCTCGGCCGAGAGCTCCCATCGCATGTCGCGCTCCTCCCCGGATCACCGGATGCTAGATTGGGTCCGACCTTTGGACCAGTGGGGGAACGGTATGACCGCGAGCGGGAGCCGATCGATGATCCGCCTCTCCCCCATGGAGGTGCCCAAGGCCTCCGACGTGCTGGCCACGGAGCTGCGCGAACGCATCCTGTCCGGCGAGTACCCCGAAGGCACGCCGCTGCCGCCGGAGCGCGAGCTGGTCGTGCAGACGCGGATGAGCCGCACCACGGTCCGGGAGGCGCTGCGGATCCTGGAGGTGCAGGGCCTGATCCGCATCAAGGCCGGGCGGGCCGGCGGCGCGTTCGTCCAGCGCCCTGGCAAGGAGTCGGTCGCCAGGTCGCTGGAGCTCCTGATCCGCGGCCGACAGATCCGGCTCGCGTCGGTGCACGAGACCCGCGCCGCCATCGAGCCCGCCTGCGCGCGCCTGGCCGCCCTGCACCGCACGGCCGGCGACCTGAAACGGCTCGACGCCGCCAACGACGCCATCGCCGCGGGCGGGGATCTCGACGCGTTCCTGCGGGCCAACGTGGACTGGCACATCGCCGTCGCCACCGCGGGGCGGAACGAGATCCTGACCGGCATCATGATGGCGCTCTCCCGCGCCATCTACACCGCCACCAACACCGAGGGCTTCGTCGACGACGAGGTCCGCGCCATCGCCCTGCGCGCACACCGCTCGGTGACCCGCGCGATCCGCGAACGCGACCCCGACGCGGCCGTGCGCCGCATGAGCCGCCACGTCGACGGCTACGCCGCGGCGGTGCTCGCCGTCGACGAGCGCACCACGGTCGCGGTGCCCGACAGCGACTGACACGCTCACCCCCTCGGCAGCCCGAGCAGGCGCTCGGCCACGATGTTGCGCTGGATGAACGTCGAGCCGCCGGCGATCGCCGTGCCGCGCGCCTGGTAGGCCAGCCGCTGCCACCGGCTCTCCGCGGGGCGTAGTCGCGCGTGTCACCCAACGTGACCAGCTCGCGACGCACGCGAGGACGGCTCTGGGCGTCGCGGACGAGGACGGCGGTGCGGCGGACCCCGCGCCCGCTCGCCGATTCCGACGACGTCGCGGCCGGCCCGGTTGCGATGTGGTTGCGCTCGCTAACGGCATTGCCCGGCTCCCCGACGGTCCGGTGACACCGGCACCGAGAGGGATGATCGTGTGAGCGGATGGGCGACGGGGCCCTCGGCACAGGACGGGACCGGGGCGGGCCGGCCGCAGTGGCTCGACCCGCCGACGACACCGTTGCGGTCGGTCGGGTGGCCGCCCGCCGCACGGGCCACGGGTTCGCCCGGGCAGGAGCCGGTTCGCGCTCCGCGCAACGGGCTGGGCGCGGTGACGTTCGCGCTCGTCCTGCTCGGCGCCCTCCTGGCCGTCATCCCGGCCACCGCCGTGCTCGGACTGCTGGTCTGCCTGGTCGCGCTGGTGCCCGCGATCGTCGCGCACCGCCGCTGCCGGAAGGGCCGCGCGACCAACCGGTACGCGTCGCTCGGCGCGCTGGTGGGCGCGCCGGTGTTCCTCCTCGTCGCGTTCGTCGTGGTCGGGACGACCGCTCCCCGGGTGACGACGACGTCGGCCACGACGGCAGCGGCCCCGGTCGCTCCGGCGTCGCCGACGGCAGTCCCGACAACGGCACCCACCACGGCCCCAGCGACCACCCGGCCGACCGCCACGACCGACCCGGCCCCGGCCGCCGCGCCCGCGGCCGCGCAGCCGCCCGCTCCCGCTCCCGCCGTCGCACCCGCCCCCGCCGTTGTCGCGGCGCCCCCTGCGGCGGCTCCGGTCGCCCGGCCCGCAGCACCGGCGTGCGACGAGGCGACCCACTACGTCAACTCCAGCGGCGTCTGCGTGCTGCGCCCCGTCGCAGCCCCGGTGGCGCCCGCCGGGGCGACGGCGCGGTGCAAGGACGGCACCTACTCCTCGAGCCAGCACCGGCAGGGGACCTGCTCGAGACACGGTGGTGTGCAGACCTGGCTCTGAACCGGCGTCCGCGCACCCGATGCTTCCTCGCCGACGGGTGAGATCGACGGCGGGGACCGGCAGGATGACCGCTGTGCCACCGTTCGACCCGGCCGAACGGCTCGCCACCGAGCGGACCGCCACCGCACGACGCGTCACCGCGTTGGCGGCGCAGCTCGCCGGGCTGGCCGACGAGCAGGCCCTCACCACCCACGACGACGAGCACGATCCCGAGGGGGTGACGATCGGGTTCGAGCGCGCACAGTTGCTCGGACTGCTGACCGGTGCCCGCCGTGACCTGGACGCGATCGACCGGGCGGTGCAGCGCTTGGCCGCCGGTCGGTACGGACGCTGCCTCCGCTGCGGCGAGCCGATCCCCCTGGAGCGGCTGGACGCGCTGCCCACGGCGGAGACCTGCCTGCCGTGCGCCACCTCCCGGCGCCGCTGACCCCGCGCTGCGGCGGCCTCCGCCATCGTCACCACCACGCTGGTTCGGGCGACGGGACGAGGCCGTCGGCGACGGCGAGCGCGTGCTGCGCGGGCTCCTCGCGCCGAAGCTGACGGGCCGGCGCTGGAGGCGGCCACGCTCATGCTGTCCGGCGCGGTCCTGAACGCGGCGATGATGCACGGACGGCCGCCCACCGACGAGGTCATCGCCGCCGCCGTCGACATCGTGCTCGACGCCGCCCCGTGAGGTCGGCGTACGGCGGGCCGAGATCGGTCGGGCCCCGGTGTGGGGCGTCCGCGGCGGGGACTGCCGGGACGGCGGGCCACGACCGCCCCGTCACCGCGCTGGAGGCGGCGCGCGCCTCCGCGGTCACTCCCGACCCTCGTCTCCCCGCGCCGGCAGGGCCCGGTCGGGGTCCTGGGCCGGGGGCCGAGGAACCAGCCTGAGGGCGAGATCCCGCAGCCTGCGGTAGGTGCGCCGGTCCCGGCGGTTGTACCAGAGGTCGTAGACCAGCACGTTGATCGGAACCCACAGCACCACCCACGCGACCGTCTGCAGCCCGGTCGACAGGGCGTCCTCGATCGAGCCGGGCTCCGTCGTCCCGAGTGCGCCGACCGACCCGTTGATGAACAGGACGGCCAGTAGCCCCCAGAGCAGCGTGCGGATCCCGAGCCGCCGCACGCCGTCGAGGTCGTCCTCCAGGATGGCGATCCGACGGCGGCACTCGCGGGACAAGGCGGCCCGGGCGCGCTCCTCGAGGCCCGGGGCGATGGCGTCGGCCGGCAACTCGACCGCCACGTTCACCGTGGCGCTACGCCTGGCCCGCTGGACCGCGCGCACCATGCACTCGAGGCCGGGGCGCGGGTCGTAACCCTCGAGCTCCGGCGCGAACGGGTCGAGCCGTGGAGCCTCGAACAGGTGCTCGATCCGCATCATCGGAAGGTGCAGGTTCACCTCACGCGGACGGCGGCGCCAGAGCCTCACGACGTGAACCTAACCCGCCGACCACCGCCCGGACGGTGATCGACACTCCGGTCGCGTCGGCCCGTGGACGCCGCGCCGTCCGGGGCTGGTCAAGGAGTACTTCGGAGTCACGGTCGGCCAGGCCGCACCTGGTCACTGATGGAGAGGGTGATCTCCGAAGTGGCCTGGTCTCCGTGCTCCTGCTCGGCCTGGTGCGGTAGGAGATGGACGTTCACGTGCGACCGGCGGTTCCGGGCGGGGCTGCCTCCACGGTGCCCCTTCCGGCGGCACGGACCGTCCGGCGGCACAGACCGTCGTGCGGGTCAGAACGCTTGCTGGACGGCGACTGCCATCTTCGCCTGGTCCGCCGTGACCTGCTCGAACTCGGCCGACGTCGCGATGGGCACGTTGCTCACGCCGACCATCAGCGTGAGCTGCCGGCCGCTCTTGGCCTCGATGTACCCGGCGAGGCTGTTGCCGAGCACGATGATCTGGTCGGCTGCGGTGCCCAGTACGCGGTTCCCGGTCTTCATGTCGATCTTGCCAGCGGCCGGCGAGTCGGTAAGGACGTTGGCCAGGGTCCCGTCCTTGCCGAGGATCGGCAGGGAGGCGGACAGCGCCGCGCCGTAGGGCGCCTGCGTGGCGTTCCGGTAGAACGTGGCGAGCGCGGTCGGGGTGACCCTGTTCTGGTCGTTCGAACCGGCGCCGTCGAACGGGAACAGCTGGTCCTTGCTCACGCCGCGGGCGGTGGCGGTCCTGACCTCGGCGGCCAGGCCCTGCTCGCAGTCCGCGCTGCCCGCCTTGACCGCCGCCAGGCAGGTCATGAGGTCGGCGCCACGGTTGTAGCTGACCTTCATGATCAGCTTGACGTAGGCGGCCAGGTTCGCCGACGTGTGCTCACCGAGCTTGTCCCCGGCCCGGTAGCTGTCCTTCGGCGGCAGCAGCGACGCCGGGTTCGGGCCGGTCGGACCGGCGGTCACCGTCACACCGGCTCGTCGGAGCGACTCGATGAACGCGGTCCTCGCGAACGCCGACGGGTCGGTGATCTCCTTGACCACCAGCATCGGGGTGGCGCCGGCGGCGATCTTGCCGGTGACGACCAGGTGCCCCGGGGTGGGCTCGGTGACCGCCAGCGCGGCGGTCTCGCCGGCACCGACCGTGGTGGCGTGGTTCTCGACCGTGTAGGAGGCCGTCCGCGGCCGCCAGTTGATCGCGGTCGGCCCGCCGGCCGCGGCACCCGGTGTGACCTCGATGTCGATGAGATTCTCGTTGACCCAGACGGGGCTGACGAGGCCGTCGGGGAACGCGTGCGGCGTGAAGAGCCGGTCGTCGACGACCACGTCGCCGTTCACGTGGGTGATGCCGGCTGCCTTCACCGAGGCGGCCAGCTCGTCGAGCGCACTCAGCGGGTCGCCCTGCGGCTCCACCGCCCCGGGGAACCCGGTCGTCGCGTAGCTGTGGTCGAGCGCGGGCAGGTTCTCGTAGGAGAGCGAGCCGTCGGGCTGCTTGCGCAGGCCGAAGCTCAGATCGCCCGAGCCGACGAGGACGAGGTTGCCGTTGAGGGTGTCGCCGGCCTGGGTGCCCACCCGGTAGACCGGGGTGCGGAACACGTAGTCGCCGCCGTAGACATCGAGCGCGGACGCGACGGCGAACGTCTTCATGGTCGAACCGGCGTCGAACATCCGTACCGGGCTCTGGGAGGCCAGCACCTGTCCGGTTGTCCGGTCCAGGACGACGTAGCCCCAGTCCGACTGCTGGTAGCGGGGTGCCTGCTCGATCGCGAGCAGTGCCGTCGTCAGGTCGGGGGGACCGTCGGCGCTGACGTTCGCAACGGCCTGGACGCCGCCACCGGCGGTGCAGGCGGCGACCGCCAGCAGGAGCGGGACGAGGAGCCAGGTCCGGCGTCCGGTCATCGGAACTCCTTCCACCCCTGCGGCCACGAAGAAGCGCGGCTGCCAGGTCGGACGCGGCCCCTGGAGCGTGACCGGCAGTCGGGACCGTAGCGATCTACGCCAGATGGAGCAACAATCGACGCTGCATTAACCGAAACGCCACTTCTGGCGTGCGCCGAATCGGGTAACAGTTCGCTGCCGCCTGCCGAATCCATCTCATGCGGGTGGGCGCCCGCCCGGCGCACCGCCGGTCCATCGGGACGAGGACGTCATGACGACCGAACCGCAGCTGGACGCGGCCGGGGTGCTCATCGTCGGGGCCGGACCCATCGGGCTGACCACCGCGCTGGAGCTGCGCAGGCGTGGGGTGGCGTGCCGGGTCGTGGACAAGCTGACCGAGGCCCCGCAGTACGCCAAGGCCGTCGGGGTGCAGCCGCGGACGCTGGAGCTGTGGGAGGCCGCGGGCGTGCTCCCCGCCGTGCTCGACGCCGCGCTCCCGATGCGCGGCCAGTACGTCTACCGCAACGGCGATCGCGTGGCGGCGATGGACATCGTGCTGCCGCCCGACATGTCCTACGGCTTCGCGGCCCTGCCGCAGTACGAGACCGAACGGCTGCTGCGTGAGGCGCTGGCCCGGCACGGCGTCGTCGCCGAGCGCGGGGTCGAGCTGGTCTCGTTCACCCAGGACCACGACGGTGTCGCCGCCGAGCTCGTCGGTCCGGGCGGCGCCGAGACCGTTCGGGCGCGCTACCTCGTCGGTGCCGACGGTGCGCACAGCACCGTCCGCAAGGCGCTGGGCCTGAGCTTCGAAGGCGGCGCGTTCGCCGAGGAGTACATGCTCGGCGACGTCGAGGTCGACTGGTCGTTGCCGCCCGGCTACGGCGTGCGCGCGACGCGGGAGGAGGACGGGAAGATCGTCGACCTGCTCGTGTGCATCCCGCTGCCGGGACGCGGGCGCTACCGGATGTCGATGCTGGTCCCGCCCGAGCTGTCCTCGGCCGCGCCCGCTGCGGGAGAGATCGCGCACGGGTTCGAGTCGGGCCGCGCCCCGCAGCTGCACCACATCCAGGCCGTCCTGGACCGGCTCTCGCCCGAGCACACGGTCGCGCGGAACCTGCGCTGGTCGTCGGTGTTCCGGATCAGCCACCGGATCGCGGGGGCGTACTCGTCCGGGCGCGTGTTCATCGCCGGCGACGCGGCGCACATCCATCCGCCGACGGGTGCGCAGGGCATGAACACCGGCATCCAGGACGCGGTCAACCTGGCGTGGAAGCTCGCCGCCGCGGTCGGCGGAACGGCGGCCCCCGGGCTGCTCGACAGCTACGACGCGGAGCGCCGCCCGATCGGCGAGGAGGTCGTGGGGCGGACCGTCCAGGCCGCCGCGACCGGCGTGCGGTTCGACACCGCCGACCCGTTCCTGGCGGTCCGACGCGAGGCGCAGCTGCTCGTCGGCTACCGGGGCAGCCCGATCGTCGGACCTGTCGACGAGGTGCTGCCCGCCGGCGCACCGCAGGCCGGCGACCGCGCCCCCGACGCTCGCGGCCTGGTCCGCGACATCGCGCGGTTCCCGGTGCGGCTCTTCGAGCTGTTCCGCACCCCCGGCCACGCGCTGCTGATCTACGCGGACTCCGCGACGACGGCCGCCCGGATCGACGGCGTCGCCGAGAATGCCCGGTCGGCCCTCGGCGACGACCTCGTCGTGCACGCGATCCTGGCCGACGGGGTCGAGGCGCCGGCCCTCCAGGCGCCGGCGCTGCGCGACGTGGCGGGGGAGTTCCGGGCGGCGTACGCGGCCGCCGACGGGACGCTGCTGGTCGTACGGCCGGACGGCTACCTCGGCCACCGCGGCGACGCGGCCGACGTCGCGGGCGTCGCCGGATACGCGGCGATGGTGGTCGGATCGGGCGTCCCGGCCGTCCGCGCGGGCGCGCCGGCTGCGCGCCGCGGCGGCAGCTGATCGTGCTCGGCTGACCTCGCTGCCACTACCACCTCTTCTGCGCCACGGCCGCAGACCCGACGGACCTCGACGAGGCGCCCGGTGTCGGCGGGATGGCGGCCGGGTCGACGTGCAGGCCCACCCGGTCCGGAACACCTGGTCCGGGCACGCGGCGCCGGCCCGACCGGATCGTCACCCGTCGATACGGGTATCCGGCTGCGGTGCGAATGTCGAGGCAGCGGTCCTGCGGTGCGTTGTCGGTGACCGGTTGACGGCGGGTCGAGTCAGGACGCTGCGCAGGATCGGGTCGACCGGTGCGTTGATGACGGCGTGCGCCGCGCTGGGCGTCGGGGCGCTCCCGGTGCCCAACCCGCTGTTCGGGGTGCGGCTGTGGGGCTTGCCGGCGCGCAACGAGACGGTCGCGCTGGCGATCGCCTACGCCGGTATGGCCCTGCTGGTCGTGGCGTGGCTGCAGATCGCACGCGGCCTGTGGGGCGCCGATGGCCCGCTGCCGGCGGGTGTCCGCACGCAGCTGACCCGCACCGCGCTGACCTGGGCGGTCCCGCTGGCGATGGCGCCGCCGCTGTTCTCCCGGGACGTCTACAGCTACCTGGCCCAAGGGGCGATGCTCGCGCGTGGCCTCGACCCTTCGGTGAGCGGGCCCGCGGCGCTCGGGATCAGCGACCCGCTCGTGCGCAGCGTCCCGACGTTGTGGCGCGACAGCCCCGCGCCCTACGGCCCGCTGTTCCTGGCCATGGCCCACGGCGTCGCGCGGGTCACTGGCGAGGACATCGTGCTCGGCGTCCTGGCCCACCGGCTGCTCGCGCTCGCCGGGATCGCGGCCGCCGCATGGGCGCTCCCCCGCCTGGCCGAGACGATCGGTGTTGACGGCGGCCGCGCCCTCTGGCTGGGCATGGCGCATCCGCTGGCGCTGTTCCACCTGGTCAGCGGCGCCCACAACGACGCAGTCATGATCGGACTGATGCTGGCGGGGCTCCGGCTGGGCCTGCGCGGGCGTGGCCGGATCCTCGATGCCGGATTCCTCGGCGGGGCCGCGGTGGTGGTGGCGGCGTCGGCGGTGAAGCTCCCCGCACTGCTGGCGCTGGGATTCCTCGGCATGCAGTACGCCCACCGGCGGGGTCCGTCGGCACGGTCGGTCGGAGCGGTGACCGCCGCGCTGGCGGCCGTCGTCGTCGTGGTCTACCTCGGCCTGGCCTGGACCACGGGGAGCGGGTGGGGCTGGGTGCAGGCGTTGGGCGTGCCCAGCGACGCGGTCGCCTGGATGTCCCCCGTGACCGACCTGGGCTACCTGCTCGCCGCCGTGTCCGACCAGCCCGCCACGGTGCTGAGCGTGGTCAGGATCGGTGGGCTCGTCGCGGGAGCCACGGCGTGCGTGTGGTTGCTGGCCCGGGTGCTGCACGGCCGGCTCGACGGCGTCACCGGGCTGGCGCTCGCGATGGTCGTGGGCGTGTCGCTCGGGCCCGTCGTGCAGCCCTGGTACCTGCTCTGGGCGACGGTGCCCCTGGCCGCCTCGCCCGCCACTGCGCGGCGGCGGCAGCTGCTCGCGGGCTCAGCCGTGCTGGCGCTCATAGCGGTTCCCACGGGCGCCGACTTCCGATTCCACCTCTACCAGCTGCCCACCGCGATCGCCGGAGCCGCAGTGATCTTCGCCGCCGCCGTGTGGGCGCTCGACCGCAGCGTCGCCGGCTCACCCGACCCTCACCGGGTCGACACCGACCCGCTGCTGGCACCGGTCCCTTCGGGGACGACCGGCCGCGGCAGCCGACGCCGGCCCGGCCCACACCGCGGGCGGCGATGACCCGGGCCCCGCAGCCGCAGGACGGGAGGCCGACCCGGACCCCACGCGCCGGTGGCAACGGCGGCGGCCGGCGCCTGGCCTCGTCGGCACAGGTCAGGCAGCTCGGACACCCTCGTCGCGCGCATCCCGGCGAGCGACTTCATGGTCACGCCCCCCGGCGGCCGACGCGCCTACCTGATCGGCGGCGACCCCTCGATGATCGACACCGGGACGAACACCGTCACCGGGACCGTCCGCGCCGGGACGCTCCCCACGTCCGGGGCGGTCAGCCACGACGGACGCCGCCTCTACCTCGCCGACTCGGCGGAGGGCACGGTCACGATCGTCGACACGGTCGGGCTCTGACCGGGGCGGTCAGCCGCCCGCTCAACGCAGGTCGGCGAGCGGCTGCGGCCCCGTCGGGTAGTCGTCGCGCAGGTGCGCGGCCTCCCACACGCGACGGCGTTCGGCGGCGACCCGCCGCCAGTGCGCGGACTTCCGCGCGTCGATCATGCCGACCACCACGGCGGGCACGAACATCAGCAACACACCTACACCGGCCACGTACGTCATCGCGGGCCCAATTCCTTCCCCATCGCCTACCACCGGTGCAACTCCCGCGGTCGCGGTCCGGTTCCTGATCCCGATGTGGCGAGGTCCACGCAGGTCGGAAGCAACCCGACGGTCGGGGAGCCGCCTCGGTCGCCGACGGTGGACCGAGCCCACTATCAGCGGACGGGTCCGAAGCCGTGTGTTCTCTGCCGATGCACCCGGCCTGGCAGAGCCGCACGGGCGTTGTGACCATGAAGGTCGAGCGTCGGGACACGGTATCTTCCGCCGTGACCAGGTGCCCGCCTCGGTCTCGGGGGGTGGGGCTACAGCGAAGGAGCGGCCCGTGGACTACACGGCCGGCATCCTCGACGGCCTGGACCGGGTGTTGGGTGATCGGCTCGAGCGGTGGGTGAGCGCGCATCACCACCGGCGGCTGCGGCGGCTGGGGTGGTCACAGGTGCTGGAGCCCGCGGAGACGTCCGGTTGGGCGAGCGGGGATACCCCACCCCGCGCCGGCAACACGGCACGCGTGCACATCGACGGCGCGTCGGCATTGCCGGCGATCGCGGCTGCGGTGCAGGCCGCCCGCCGGCACGTACACATCGCCAACTGGCATGCCAGCCCGCAGTTCCGCCTCACCCGCGAACCGGATGCGCCGCCACTGCGGCAGCTGCTGGACGACGTGGCGGAGCGGGTGCCGGTGCGGCTGCTCATGTGGGCCGGACCGCCGGCCCCGGTGTTCCAGCCGACCCGCGCGATGGCCCGCGCGGCCTGTGCGGAGTTCACCGCCGGGACACGGGTGAGATGTGCGCTCGACGCGCGGGAACGCACGATGCACTGCCACCACGAGAAGATCGTGATCATCGACGGGGAGCGGGCATTCGTCGGCGGGATCGACCTGACCGCGGTGGCCGGTGACCGCTACGACAGCCCGAAGCACCGACCGGACACGCCGCTGGGTTGGCATGATGCCGCGGTCGAGCTGACCGGACCAGCCGTGGCCGATGTGGCCCGCCACTTCGCCAGCCGCTGGGGCGAGGTGACGCGGGAGACCTTGGCGCAGCCGGTGGTGCCGGCACCGACCGGGGAGGTCACCGTGCAGATCGCGCGCACGGTTCCCGAACGCACCTACCGTTTCGCCCGCCGCGGCGTGTTCGCCATCCTCGACGGCTACCTACGGGCCCTGCGGTCAGCGCAGCGGTACATCTACCTTGAGAACCAGTTCCTGTGGTCGCCTGAGGTCGTCGCGGTGCTGGCGGACAAGCTCGCGCGACCACCGTCGGACGGGTTCCGGATCGTGCTGGTGATGCCTGCCCGACCCGACAGCGGCGCGGACACCACACGCGGCCAGCTCGCTACCCTCCTGCAGGCCGACGGGACAGGTGGGCGGTTGCTCGCCACCACGCTGACGGCCTTGCACGACGCCGTGACCGGCCCGCTCTACGTCCACGCGAAGGTCGGGATCGTCGACGACCGGTGGCTGACGATCGGCTCCGCCAACCTCAACGACCACTCGTTGTTCAACGACACCGAACTCAACATGATCTCCCAGGACCCGGGCCTGGCCCGGGACACGCGCATACGGCTCTGGGCGGAGCACCTGCAGCTCGACCCGTCGGATCTCGACGACGACCCCTGCGCGGTCATCGACCGGCACTGGCGTCCGACCGCCGTCGAGGAACACGAGCGTCGTCAGGCCGGCGCCGCGCCGGCCCATCGACTCAGCCTGCTGCCCGCCGTGTCCCGGCGCGCCGAACGCCTCGCCGGGCCGCTGCGCGGACTGCTCGTCGACGGGTGAACGGAACCAGCGACACGCACGCACGCCATCAGGCGGTCGCCGACCTCACCAGTTCGACGACGGCGTCCCCACCGCGGGGGTCCACCGCGGGAGTGCCTGCGCGGCAAGCAGCCATCCCGGCGTCCCCGCGAGCCGGGCCCGATCCGAGCGGGCCGCACCGCGCGACGACGCGCGTCGACCAGCGCCCTGCCGGCGGGGTGGAGTGGCGAACCCTCGCCGGGCCGGTGGTGGTGGCGGGGACGCAGCGGCTCAGGGGGGTCCGGGCTCGCCGGACACCGGGTCGGGGCGGGCACGGTGGTGGTCACGGGCGGCGGTGAGGCTGCGGCGCAGGGCGTCCCCGGGCCGTCCGCCGACCGGTGCGGGGCGCCAGGTGGCGGTGGGCGGCCGGATCGCTGCGTCGATCTCGATGCGGAGCCGGTCGAGAGCGGCGAGCAGAGCGCCGTGTTGTTGCCAGGCGGCGGCATCGGCGTGGGGGTCCACGTAGAGCAGGCCTGCCAGCTGGTGGGTGCTGCGCTCGAGCCGGCCGAGGTGCTCGGCGACGGTGTCGGAGATGGCGGTGGCGTCGGGCTGCTCGTCGGGCTGGCCGGCGGCGATCGGGGCGACGGCACCGACCGCGGCGGCGGTGGCGTCCAGCGCGTCGGCAAGGGCGTCGCGGGCGGCCACCGAGTAAGCCTGGTCAGCGGTGTCCGGGGCGAGGTAGTAGGTGCGGTCGAGGAGGGCGCGGGAGAGGTTGCGCAGCCCGACTTGCGCGTGTTCGAGTGCGGTGATGGCCGCACGCAGCCGCGGTTGGACGTGCCCGAAGGGGCGGGCGCGGGGGTTGAGCCGGGCGCTGTGCTCGACCCGGGCGAGCGCGCGTTCGGCCCGGGCGACCTCGCTGCCCAACTGGCGGGCGCGGGCGAGGTGATGGTCGCAGGCCTGGCGTGACCAGGCGCCGCGCAGGTCGCCGGCGAGGTCGGTGGCGTAGCCGCTCATCCGCTCGGCGAGCTCGGCGATGGCGTCGCCGGCGGGTTGCAGGTACAGCGGTGGGGCGACGACCAGATTGACGAGGACGCCGACGGCGGCGCCGATGAGGGTTTCGACGATCCGCTGACCGGCGGCGGGCTCGCCCCCGCCGACGGCGAGCACGAGCATCGCGGAGATCGCCACCTCGGGCAGGTGCGGGCCGAGGCGCAGCAGCCTGCCGGCGACCAGCGAGACGGTCACGACGGCGCCCAGGCTCCACCAGGTCAGGCCGACGACCTGGGCGAACACGACGGCGACCGAGACGCCGGCCGTCACGCTGAGGATGCGTTCCCAGCCGTGTGCGAGGGTCTCGTACATGGTCAGTTGCACGACCAGCAGTGCGGTCAGCGGGGCCAGGATCGGCTGGTCGCTGGTGTGCAGGGCGGTCGCGATGGCGAACGAGGCCACCGCGGCCAGCACCGTCTTGCCGGTGCGCAGGCCCGGCGTCCGGCCACGACGCAGCAGGCGAGCGCGCGCCTGGTGCACCACCTCCAGGAGGCCGCCCCGGAGGCCGTCCCCGGGTCGGTCATCGAGGCTGCCGAGAACACGTAGTCGAACACTCACACCCGCCATGACGCCGGTTGGGACACGGCGTGTGCCCCGATGTGACTGAATCCATTCAGAACGGTTCGACTGCTCGGGCGGCGTCCAACGCTGCCCGAGCCCGTGCCGGACGGGTTCAGGCCTCGATCTGTCCGGCGATGTGGCGTTCGATCTGCACCCGCATGCTGGACGGCAGCACGATCAGACCTTCGAGTTCCTTCTGCGCCTTGCGGTAGGCGCTCTGTCGCTCCGATGGCGTGGCGCCCTCGTCCATCGCCAGCCGTAGCAGACTCTGGGCACGCACGAGGTGCTCCTGCTCGTCGCGGCTGAACCCGCCGCGGCGGCGGCGCTTCGCCTCCGCCTCGGCGACGTCGAACCCGATGACGTAGGAATGCACGGCCGTGCGGTAGTCATCCTGGGCACGCCGATCTCCCACCAGCGCCTCCGCCGTCGACGGCCGCAGCAGGTCGGCACGGCGCTTGGCCTTGTGGAACTCGACCGTCAACGGTTCACGCAGATCGGTCATCATCGGGAAGTCGAGCAGAGTGATCGGATCGATCTCGTAGGCGAACCACCTGGCGTCCGTCCGATCGTGCTCGACGATGGCCTTGTCGATCTCACGCCGCTGCGCCAGCTCGTCGGCCTGGTCCCGGGTCCTGGCCTGTGCCGCAGCGATCTTCGCCTGCTGCTTGAGACGGAAGCGCTCCTGACGCCGCTCCAGGCGTCGCTCGTTCGCCGCGCCGATCGCCTTCAGCGCACCGCCCACCGTCCCGCCGAAAACGAAGATCAACCACCAGAAGTGCGAGATGAACTGCACCACCTGGTCCACACCGCCATGATGCCACCTGCGGCGGCGCGACTCGGCGAGATGGTCAACGCGCTGCGCGCCGACCTCACCGGGCACCCGCCGATGCGGATACAGGCCGGAAGCGGCAGGCGCGTTCGTCCGCCGGGTGGGCGCGACGACCGGGGCCGCGACAGTTCGAGAGCGGTTACCACCGGTGACGTCCGCATACCGATGTACGAACCGGGGTTTACGGGCGACCTGGCGGGGCAAGCCTGAGCCCGACGGCCGGGGTCGGCCCGGCCCTCGCACGGCGAAGGGCGATGAACCGCGAATGGGCAACCTGCCCGCTGACAATCTGTCGGCATAGCGCGGGATGCGGATCGATGGCCTCCACCGACGCCCGGGAGCACCTTGTCGCCGCCCTGCTCCGGCGTGCGGGGCGCCGCTACGCGGAGGATGCCGGCATCCGGCTCGGGAACAAGCCTGCGCCGCTGTACCGGGTCGACGCGCCGGTGCAGGCGGCATGACCAAGGACGGCAAGCTCGGCGAGTACTCCCGAGGACCTGTGAGCGGCCTGCTCGACGGCCTGACCGCGGCCGAGCGCGGCCTGCTCGGGTCCGCGCCTGCCGCGTTCGTCACGCCGATGCTGGCCACGCTGACCGACCGACGCTTCAGTGACCCGGACTGGATCTTCGAACGCAAGCTCGACGGCGTCCGCGCCGTCGCGGTCCGGGATGCGGAGGGGCGTGTCGCTCTGGTCCCGTTCCGGGAAGCGGATGGACGCCACCTATCCGGAGCTGGTCGACGCCCTCGCCGACCGCGCACCCAGTGGCACCGTGCTGGACGGCGTCCGCTGGTTCTGCACCGCTTCCCCGACGGCATCGACGACGCCGGCTTCTACCAGAAGCAGGCGCCACAGGGCGCGCCGACCGACACCGTCACCGTCGCGGCGCAGAACACCCGCGGCCACGTCGAACACCTGCTCATCGATGACGTCGAGGGCCTGCGCTACCTCGCCAACCAGGCCGTGGTCGAGCTCCACCGCTGGCTCTGCCATGCAGATGACCTCGACCACCCCGATCTGCTGGTCATCGACCTCGACCCGCCGCGTCGCGACCTGACCATGCTGCGTCGCGCGGTCCGCGCGACCCGGGACCTGCTGGGCGAGATCGGGCTCTGCCCCCACCTGATGACCACCGGCGGCCGCGGCTACCACATCGTCGCCCCCCTCGACGCCACCAGCGGGTTCGACGACGTCCGGGCGCTCGCCCGCGCCGTCGCCACCCGGCTGGCCGCCGACGCTCCCGACGAGCTGACCACCGAGCAGCGCACCGCCAAGCGCGGCAACCGCATCTACCTCGACACCGCCCGCAACGCCTACGCCCAGACGACCGTCGTGCCCTACTCCCCTCGTGCCCGCCCGGGCGCGCCGGTCGCGGTGCCGATCGACTTCGCCGAGCTCGGCCGCGTCGAACCACACGGCTACGACACGACCTCGGTCCTCCGCCGCCTCGCCTGCAAGCCCGACCCCTGGACCGACATCGCCACCCACGCCGGCTCGGCCGAGCGGGCCCGTACAGATCCCCCGCCTCGTCATCCACCGCCGCTCCGCGCTGCGCCGGGGTGATCGAGGGGCGACGGCGACGCGGACCGATCCGGTCGCTCCAGTCGGGCCGCGGCCTCACCGAGCATCCTGGCGTTGAGCCGGATGGACACGGAGCGGGGGACGACCGAGGTGGCGAGCCGCAGTCGCCGGTCCGGTACCACGGTGGCGCGGCCCCGGCGCAGAGCGGCGAGGGTCTGGCGGACGGCGACGTCCACCGGCAGAGGGCTGACCGGAAGCCGGTTCCGGTCCAGCCCCAGCAGGTCGATGATCGGTGTGTCCACGTTGCCGGGCAGCATCACGGTCACGCGGACGCCTGCGGGCCCGAGCTCATGGTGCAGCGCCTCGCCGAGGTTGAGCACGTAGGCCTTCGCCGCGCTGTCGTGCGCCATGTTGGGCAGGCCGTGCCTCGCACCGAGCGCCGACACCAGGATCATCCCGCCCCGGCCACGCGCGACCAGCCGACGTCCGAAGCCGTGGGCCAACTCCAGGTGCGTGGTCGTGTTGAGGGCCAGCCGGGCGTGCAGGTCGTCCGGATCCTGGTCGAGGAAGCGGCCCGGACGTCCGGTCCCGGCGTTGGACACCAGCAACCCCACGTCCAGGTCGGCCGAGGCGTCGACCAGCCGTCGAGCGCCGTCCGGTCGGGAGAGGTCCACGGTGACCACTCGATGGTGGACGCCGTGCTTGCGGGTGAGGCCGGCGCCGAGCTCGGTCAGACGATCGGTGGATCGGGCGGCCAGCACGACATTGACGGAGCCTGCCGCGAGGCACTCGGCGAAGGAGCGGCCGATCCCGGAGGAGGCGCCGGTGACCACGGCCCATGGCCCGTGGTCGGTGAGGTCTGTCATCTCTGAGCTCCTTGTCACGTCCGTGGCGGCGACTCAGCCGTTGAGGCTGGTACCGGTCTCGATGAGCGTCTTCAGCCCGCTGAGCACCCGCATCCAGCCGGGGCCTGCCACGCGGGCCGCGGTGAGCGGCGACGCGGCCAGCCGATCGTGGACGACCGTCAGCAGGCTGACACCGTCCGTACCGGGCTCGATCTGCCAGGTGACCCGGCTGGGCGCCTCCGCCGCGAGGTCGGGACGGTAGAGGGCCCGGTAGGAGATCACGAGCCGGTGCGGCGGCTGCGCCTCCAGCACCGTGTCGTCGCCCCACAGCTGCGTGCCGTCCGGCGAGCGGTAGCGAAACGGCGTGCCCGGCTCCCCCGTGGTCTCCACCGCGGCTCCGAACAGGTACCCCGGCGAGTCACGCGGGCTGAGGATCGCCTGCCAGATGCGGTCGGGCGTGGCGCGCAGGAACAGGTGGTACGTCTGCGGCGGTCCGGAGCCTACCTGGGTCTGTGCGTCCATGGTTCACCCTTCGCCCTGCACCGAGTTAGTCAGTTGACTAACTCAGACGGTATCAGCCCGACTGCCGGGTGGGTAGGCTGTTAGGTCAGATGACTGACTCAGACCCCGTTCCGAGGCGCACGGGGAACAAGCGGGAACGACTCATCGGCGGCGCTGCCCGACTGCTGCACGAACAGGGCCTCGCCCGAGCCACCCTGGCGAACGTCGCGCAGGCGGCCGACGTGCCCCTGGGAAACGTCTACTACTACTTCAAGACCAAGGACGACCTGGTCCAGGCCGTGATCGAGGCGCAGCTCGCCGATACCCGCCAGTTCCTGCGCGGGCTGGAGCAGTCCCCCGACCCGGCCGAGCGGCTGCGGTCCCTCGTCGACCGCTGGATCCGGATGCGAGACGTCGTGGCCCGGTACGGCTGCCCGATCGGCAGCCTCGCCACGCAGGTGAGTCGCACCGACCATCCCGACCAGGACCCCGCCGGGCCGATCGCCGCCATCATCGAATGGGCCGCAGACCAGTACCGCGCGCTGGGGCACACCCACGCGCGCGACCGGGCAGTCACCCTGGTCGCAGGCATCCAGGGGGCTGCGGTACTGGCCAACACGCTGCGCGACCCCGACCTGCTCACCGACCAACTGACCCGGCTCAAGACGACGCTGGACGAGGCCGGCGCGCCTGCACCGAACGGTCCGCGCTGACCCTGTGCGCGGTGCCACCAGTCGGGCCCGGGGCGCGGGGCCGCGCGGCGGGGCATCCGGGCGGACGGCTCCGGGTCCTGGCCACCCGGCGTCGCCGCCGCGCGCTCAGCCGACCCCGTCCTCGCCGTCGACGCCGGCAGGCTGCGCGTCCACACCGGTGGCTCCCGCGACGTCAGCGGGCTGGCCCGGTGCCTGGTGTTCGGCGCGTGCGAGGGCGTGCTGGAGCAGGATGTGGAGGGCGGCGAAGCCGGAGTCCGGGTCGCGTGCGTCGATCCACGCGATCGGGCAGTCGGGGCGCAGCGCGAGGGCGTCGCGAACCTCGGCCTCGGGGTAGCTGCCGGTCTCCGGGAACCGGTTGACCGCGACGACGTAGGGGATGCCACGCAGATCGAAGTAGTCGATGGCGGCGAAGCTGTCGTCGTGGCGGCGCAGGTCGACGAGCACGACGGCGCCGACGCTGCCGCGCGCGAGCTCGTCCCACATGAACCAGAACCGGCGCTGGCCGGGCGTGCCGAACAGGTAGAGCACCAGGTCGTCGGCCACGGTGATGCGGCCGAAGTCGAGTGCGACGGTGGTCGCGGTCTTCTCCGGGACGGCCGCGGTCTCGTCGACCGGGATCGACAGCGTCGTCATGTGCTGCTCGGTCAGCACCGGGGGGATCTCTGACAGCGAGCGGACGAAGGTGGTCTTGCCCGCGCCGAGGCCGCCGGCGACGAGCACCTTGAGCGGGAACAGCTCGTGGGGCTCCGGCCTGCCGCCCTCCAGCTCCTGCGGGTCGGCTTCGGCGATCACGAACGTCATGACGGCCCGCCCAGGGATCGGTCGTCCGCCGCGGCGCCCTCGGCGCGAGGGCCCGACGGGTCCCTTTTCGTCGGGGACGGGACGGTGGTGAGCGTGCCGCGGCCGGCCTGGTACCGGGCCAGCGCGCGGGCCGCGGTGTCGGTGGGCGGCGTGCTGCCGGGGCCCGCGTCGCGCAGCTGGGGGGCCAGCTCGGCCATCGGCGTCCGGCGGCGCAGCTCGCGCCGGGACGCCGCCGGGCCGGCGGCGTCGTCCGCGCCGCCGTCGGAGCGCTGTTCGGGCGCCGGACGCGGGGGCGTCGCGCGGCTGCTGTCCCACCACTGGCGCCATTCCGGAGGGGCGTGCCGGCCGGGAGTCTCGACGCGCGGGCCAAGAGCGACCATGCTGCGCAGCGCCGAGCCGTCGAGGCGGGCCGCGGGCGCCCGTCCACCCGCGCCGGGACCGGGTCGCGCCGTGGTGGCGGAACCCGGCTGCCAGTCGCGGACGAACAGGCTCTCCGGCAGCAGGACGATCGCGGTCAGCCCACTGGCCCCGGCCGCGCTGAGCGACACGCTGATGCCGTGACGCTGGGCGAGCCGCCCCACGACGTGCAGGCCCAGCCGGGCCGACACGGTCGACAGGTCCACCTCGCCGGGTTCCGCCAGCACGGCGTTGGCCGCCCGGACCTGCTCGTCGTCCATCCCCACCCCGGTGTCCTCGACGGTCAGCACGCAGCCGCCGGCGTCAGCCGGCCGCGGCCGCACGCGGAGCCCGATGGTCGAGTCCGGCGGGGAGAGGCGGTCCGCGTTCTCGACCAGCTCGGCCACGAGATGGGTCAGGTCGGCGACGCTGTTGCCGACCATGGCCAGCCGGTCGTCGACGACGATGTCCACGCGGTGCGGCTGCTCCGTCTCGACGATCGCGGCCTGCAGCACGTCGCGCAGCGCCACCGGCTGCGCCCAGACCCGGGGCGTCGACGCGCCGGCCAGGACCCGCAGGTTCTCGGCGTTGCGCCGGATCCGCTTGGCGAGGTGGTCGAGGACGCGCAGCCCGCGCACCGTGGCGGGGCGCTGCTCGAGGCGCTCGAGCTCCGCGATGACGTCCAGCTGGCGTTGCAGCAGCGCCTGGCTGCGGCGGGCCAGGTTCACCAGCAGGTCCGAGGTGAAGCGTCGCCGGTCGATCTCGGCGTCCGCCCGCGCCAGGTCCCGTTCCAGGTGCCCGCGCGCCGCCTGCTCGTTCGCGGCCAGCCGGCCGAACAGCAGCACGCCCGCGGTCGCCACCAGCATCGCACCGACGAGCAGGGCGAGGTCGAGCCAGCCGCCGGCAGCCGAACCACCCGCCGAGAACGCCGCGGGGAGCAGCACGAGGCCGGCGCCGCGTCCCACGGCCGTCAACCCCACGAGCACCACGAGCGGCGCCCGGTCGCGGTACAGCGCGACGAACCCGATCAATGCGAAGACGTGGTAGCCGGACTCCGGCGCCCCGGAGACGGCGGCGACGAGCAGGACCGAGCACCACGCCAGGCCGGCGGTCACGGCCACGGCGGCCGACCGCCGCCTGCGCACCAGGCGGCCCGCGGCCAGAGCGGCGAGGGCCGGTACGAGCCCGGCGGCCACCCAGCCGAGCGGTGCGCCCGCGACCCAGCCCACGACCAGCAGGGCCGGAAGATGCACCACCAGCACGACCTGCAGGAGTTGGTGCCTTCGACGCCAGGTCGAGTCGTTGAGCGACTCCACCCCGGGCAGGCTGGCCCGCACCCATTGCTGCACCGACACGCTCGAGCCCCCTCGACCTTTCACCGAGCCCGACACCGACCCGCCGGATCGCGGAGACCCCGATGGAGCCGACCACTTCCGAGGGGCACACGCGTGCCCGTCGCAGGTTGTCGCCGACGCCATCGTGCCAGGCCGGTCGAGCGGCGTGTCGCGGTGGTGCGCTCGACCCCCTCGGCCGGTCCGCGGCAGGTGAGCACGGTGCGGATCCCGCCGGTGTCGCCCGGCCAGGAGCGGGTCGCCGGTGCGTGGCCACTCGTCGACGGACCACGACGCCGTCACCGGCCACCCGCGGCGCCTCGCCGACGGCAGCCCACGTCGCGACGCCGCAACGGCCTCGTCGGAGTGCGCGACCGTGCCGCGATGCGGTCGTCGAGACCACCCCTCGACCGGGCCCTACGTCACACCGCTGCTGCCGAAACCGGCCGGAGCCTCCCGGCAACCATCGGGGTCGACGAGCGGGTCGTAGCTCGTCGCGCCGCAGCCGCCGCTGTCGGCGCGGCAGTGCCGCGTCACGTGGCCGCCGCACCGGCACGGGTACCAGCCGACGAGAAACCGCTGCGGGCCCGGCCAGCGCCCACACGACGGGCAGGTGTGGGCGTGGTCGGTGCGTTCGCCGTCGGGATCGAGCACCGCACGCACAGCCCGATCGAGCTCGGCGCCGACCAGGGTGTGGTCGTCGTCGTGGCTGCGGAGCCACGCAGCGGTCGTGCCGACATCGCTCACGTCGAGGCCGAGGTCGTCGGCGAGCGCCTGGAGGGTCATCCCAGCAGTGTCGAAGGGTGAGGCGCGCCGGTCAACGATCACGCATGGCCCTCGCCGGAGCGCCGGCCCGAACGACGCCATGGCGACGGGGACGAGACGCGGCTGCGGATGACCTCCTGACGATCGCGCGACGTCCGCAGGGCTCGGCGGCGGCGGTGTCAGTGCCTTCGGCGGGCGGCGTCACCTAGGCTCGGGACACCGGCCGGCAGCGGCCGCGACCCGGAGGCGAGGTGCTCTGTGACGACTCCTGCCGGAGACCGGCGCGGCATGTCCTTCGTGGACGCGGAGATCTCGTTCTACGACGGCGACGAGCCGGGCGAGAGCTACATCTACCCCTACGGGCCGCCCGACGACCGGCCCGGCTCGTCGGGCCGCAACAGCATGGTCCCGGTGCGGATCTGGAACGGATGGCCCGATCAGGACGCGTTCGCGCTCGACACGCACGGGTTCACGATCAGGGAAGCACCGACAGCGTTCGGCGACTGGTATGACCGCGACGCCGTCGTCGGTCACTACTACCCCGAATGCGAGAAGATCATCCGAGCCCTGACCGGAGCGAGCAGGGCGGTGGCCTTCGACCACAACGTCCGCCACGCCCCGAAGGCCGACCTCGGGTTCTGGAGCGAGACCGTCGCCAAGCCGACCCGCGGAGCCCACAACGACTACACCGACCGATCGGCTCCGATCCGCGCCGCGGACGTGCTCGGCCAGGTACCGACGGGCAGGTATGCCTACGTCAACCTGTGGCGGCCCATCGCGGAGCCGCTCAGGGACGCTCCCCTGGCGGTGGTCGACGGCCGCACCCTCGACCCTGCCGACGTCGTGCTGACCGAGCTGCGCTATCCCGATCGCTCCGGCTGGATCCACCGGGTCCGGCACAACCCCGGCCAGCGCTGGATCTACTTCCCGGACATGGCGCACCGGGAGGCACTGTTCCTCAAGTGCTGGGACTCCGATCCCGGCCGCGGAGTCGGCCACACGGCGCACTCCGCCTTCGACGACCCGACGATCCCGGAGAGCTCCCCGCCCCGGGAGAGCATCGAGGTCCGGGTCATCACCGTCTGGGAGACCTCTGGTCGGGGTGCCGGACAGCGCCACGGGACGTGCCGCTCGGCCCCGTAGAGGTCCGGCAGTCCGTAGGTTCGGCCGGCGTCGCGTCGATGTCCGACACCACCGGCCCAGCACCCGGCATCGGCAATGGATTCAGGCTCAGCCCGCCAGGTGCTCGACGAGGAAGTCGCTGGCGGCCCCGCTCGACGCGGCGAACCCGTCGCCGTAGGCGTCGAAGTGGCCGCCGGGCAGGATCACGAGCTGCTTGGGCTCGCGCGCGTGCTCGTAGGCGTCGATCGCCAGGTGCGCGGGCGTGACGTGGTCGTCGCGGGCGACGATCATCAGCAGCGGAGTCGGGCTGATCCGGCCGACGTACGTGCCGGGCTCGTACTCCCCGACCATCTCCGCCGAGCGCAGCGTGACCTCGTTGCGCCACGACGGCGCGCGCGTCTTCGCGGTCGTGGTGAACCACGCCCACGCGTCGGCGGCGGGCAGGGCCGACCCGGCCAGTGGGTCCTCGGCGACGACGGGGAGCATCGCCGGCGGGTCGCCGCGGAACCGGGCGTCGCGGTCGTCATCGAAGCGCGCGCGGGCCCCGGCCCGGAAGTCCGGCCGCACCTGCTCCGCCTTGTTCGCCGAGCCGCTGACCAGCGGCACCTGGGCGACGACGGCCCGCACCCGCCGGTCGATCGCGCCGACGACCATGGCGTGGCCGCCGGAGTAGCTGCTGCCCCACACGCCGATCCGCCGAGCGTCGACCTCGTCGAGGGTCCGGGCGAACGTGATGGCGTGGCGGTAGTCCCGGACCTGCGCCCACGGGTCGATCTCCTGCCGCGGCTCGCCGTCGCTCGCGCCGAAGTTGCGGTTGTCGAACACCAGCGCGTTCAGGCCGGCGGCGGCGAACACCTCGGCGAACGAGTCGAGGTACATCTCCTTGACCGCCGAGA
This sequence comes from uncultured Actinomycetota bacterium, assembly GCA_963728105.1. Taxonomy (GTDB): domain Bacteria; phylum Actinomycetota; class Actinomycetes; order Mycobacteriales; family Pseudonocardiaceae; genus Pseudonocardia. The sequence continues at coordinate 236,054 of CAVSJZ010000033.1, forward strand.
AGCCGTGGGCCATGACGACGGCCGGCGCCCGCCCGGCCGCCCCCGCAGCGGTGTAGAACCAGCCCCGCAACGTCACGCCCTCTGCGTCGAACGTGATGTCCCGGCGTGCCATCCCGACCTCCCGTGTCGTGCCGGCCCGAAGCTAGCCGGACATGGCGGCGGACCGCGAACCCGGGCGACCCAGCCGCCACCGGCTCCTGTACAGTTCGTCGGGCAAGGGGCTGTGGCGCAGCTGGTAGCGCATTTGACTGGCAGTCAAAGGGTCAGGGGTTCGAGTCCCCTCAGCTCCACTCTTGCGGCGGGTTTCGCCCCAACACGTTTACGCAGCTCAGGGTTGGTCGCAGGCGCTCCGGTTCGATCTTGCGGTGATCGACAATTTGGCGGTGGGTGCGCCACGACTGGAGCAAATCTGGAGCGCGGCGTCCAGGGGCACGAAATGCTGTCAGGGCCTGCTCCAGCTTTCTGGCCCGGTTGACGGCCGTAGAGGCCGGTTGAGCGCAGTTGATGCCGCTTGCCGGTGGGTGCCGAGAACCTCGACACGGCCTCCGACCAGTGAGTTCACGGCAGGCCGACCCTACGGTCCACCGTCCATCGGCAGCCAGCATGATCGCCCGCGGGGTAGCCAGCAGCCTGATGCTGCGTCATGAAGCCCACGCGATCCTTCCGTCGACTTCGCCCACGTCGACACCGTCTTCCTCCGCCGCCTGTGCATCCTGCTGGTGATCGAGCACGGCCGTCGCCGCGTGTACCTCGCCAGGATCACCACCCGACCGTCCTCGCGGGGCGCATACCAGTGCGGCCGCGACACGTTCACCTGTCCGGGTCGATCGCAGGCTGTCGCGTGTCGAGCGGCGCACCGGCACGGCGGTACAGGCATCGTTCGGTGTCGAGCGACCCGGAGGTCGACCGCATCGGCTCGAGGTGGAGTCCGATCCCGGAGACCCGTTGCTCCAGTGCGGCTCGGAGCAGGCGGGCGAGCTGGGCCGATGCGGCAGCCTCTGACAGGCCTGCGTCCCGTCGCACGTTGGAGATGCAGTTTCGTCGGGAGTCGGGTAGTCCCGGTCGGGGCGCGTAGGTCGTGTAGGCGCTCAGGCTGCTCGCGGAGCTCAATCCGGGTCGCTCGCCGATCAGGACGACGACGAGCCGGGCGCCGGTGAGCAGCGCGACCTCGTCCCCGATGGCGACCCGGGCCTGCCGGGCCAGGATCGGCATCCCGACGGTGATGTCGCCGAGCTGCCCGATCGTGCCCGTCATGAGCCCGACGCCGCATTCGTGCACGGCGCGCGCCGAGAGGCCGTCGGCGAGGACGAAGGTCACATCATGGGGGTCCGGTCGGAGCGTCGCCCGAGAGTGCGTGGACAGCGTCCGCCCCAGGTCAGGTCGTTGGAGGTACGTGGCGCGGTCCGGGGCGGCGCTGTCGACGACGAGGGCGGGGCCGCCGAGCTGCGCGGTGAGCAGATCCGGGTCGAGCTCGTCGTGCACGGCGTCCCGGGCAGCGGCATGATCCGCGGCGAAGGCGAGCACCGCCACGGTCGGGAGGGCATGGCCCGAGCGCCCCAGCCCGATCCTCGCCGGTGTCGCGGCGCGGAGGTTCCGCCACGGATCGAGGGGACGGGTCATCGCGGCGCACCGAGCTCGGCGATCGGGAAGCGGTCCGGTGAAACGTCGAGGACGCGACCGCGGGCGTCGAGCAGGCCGATCCCGTCGAGCCACGCCTCGAACTCCGGGGCGGGTCGGAGCCCCAGTACGTCGCGGATGTAGTGGGCGTCGTGGAAGGACAGGCTCTGGTACCCCAGCATGACGTCGTCGGCCCCGGGGACGGTGATGACGAACGGGCAGCCCGCAACACCCAGAGTCGTGAGCAAGACGTCCATGTCGTCCTGATCCGCCTCCGCGTGGTTGGTGTAGCACACGTCCACACCCATGGGCAGGCCCAGCAACCGCCCACAGAGGTGGTCCTCGAGCGAGGACACCGGCCGGATCATCGGTCGGGTGGTTGGGCTGCAGACGGGTGGCGATCCGGCCGGGTAGCCCGACCGTCGTGCGGAACGCGCTGGTGACCGCGCACCGGCGGGCCACCGCCACGAGGTCCTGGTTGCGCATGAGTTTCGAGACCGCCGCGACCATCTCCGGGGTCAGGCCGAGTGCGAGACCCGATGGATCGGCGGGGAAGGACAGCAGGTGGTCCCGGAGCCCGCCGACGGTGAGGTGGCTGATCGCGGCGAAGGCGTCGGCGTCGTGGGTGTCGACGATGAGCCGCGTGACGTCGTCGTCCTCGTAGGGGACGAGGAGGTCCTCGAGGAACACCGTCAAGGGGACGTCGGCGAGGACGATCTGCGCGGCCGCCCATTCGGCGGAGCTCGTGGCGGCGAGGCCCGCCAGCACGTCCCCGGACCGGTGCGGGCTCGCCTTCGCCATGAGCTCACGCAGACTTCCGAAGGAGTAGGAGCGACCGCGGAGGGTGGTCCGGTAACTCACCGCGCACCCGCACCGAGCGACGGGCGGTCGATGACGAAGGGACGGAGGACGTCCACTCGCCGACCGGTCAGCATCAGGTCGGCCAGGCGCAGGCCGGTGGCCGGAGCGAGCGTGACACCCAGCATGCCGTGGCCGGTGGCGAGGTATGCGTTGGTCCGGCCGGGCAGCCGATCGATGATCGGCAGTCCGTCCGGGAGGAGCGGCCTGCTGCCCACCCACGGGTCGCGGATCTGTGTCGTGAGAAGGTCGACGTCGGTGAACCACGGCCCGAGGTAGCGGGTACTGGCCTGCGCAACGGCGACGAGCCGACGCCAGTCCATGCGGCGGTTGTTGCCGCTGAGCTCCATCGTTCCGGCGATGCGAGTCGTCCCGTCGAGGGGCGTGACCGCGATCTTGCTGTCGCCGAGGTAGAGGGCGTGGGTCGGCGGCGACGCGAGGTCGACGCCGAAGCTGTAGCCCTTGCCCGCCTGGATCGGTATCCGCGTTCCGAGCGCTCGCACGAGACTGCCGGACCACGTGCCCGCGGTGATCGCCACGGCGGAGCAGTCGAGCACGCCGTCCGACGTCTCGACACCCACCACGCGGTCGGACCGGGTTCTGAACCCGGTCACCGTGGTCTGCTCGTGGATCCTGACACCGCGCTCCCGGATCTTCTTCGACAACGCCGCCATCAGCGGCTCAGGGTCCACGACACCCTCGCCCGGGACGAGGTACGCGGCGCGGACGCCATCGGACAGGGCGGGGTCCAATGCAGCGGCGGCGTCCCCTTCGACGATGGCGCCCCCCATGTCGAAGCGGCCCTCGGCCACCTGCAGCTGCGAGCGTCGCGTACGACGCGCCTGCTCGACCGACCGGAACGCGTGGACCATCCCGACCCGACGCAGCGTGGTGTCGACCCCAGCGGCCTCGAGGTCGTCGAACAGCGCGAACGTGTCCCGGTTCAGCTCCGCGACCGCGCGGTATCCCGCAGCGAACCGTTGCGGGGAGGTGCTGCGCCAGAACCGCCACATCCAGCTCGCGAACGAGGGGTCGGCGAACGGTCGCAGGTACAGCGGTGAGTCCGGCCTGCCGAGGGAGGCCAACGCGTCCCGCACCACGCCGGGCGCGGGGATCGGCGCCGAGTGTGACTCGCAAACCCATCCGGCGTTGCCCCAGGATGCCCCGGCCCCGACGTGGTGCCGCTCGACGACGTCCACCTCCGCGCCCCCCTCGGCGAGGTAGTGGGCCAGGCACAGCCCGATCACCCCGCCGCCCACGACGACGACCGGCCCAGGTGGGCCAGCCGCCGTGCCGTGCCCGTCGGTCATCGCGTCGTCCCGCCGAACGATGCGAGGAACGCCCTGGTCCGCGCCTCCCGCGGGTCGTGCAGAACCGCGTCGGGTGATCCCTGCTCGACGACGCGGCCGCCGTCCACGAACACGACGTGGTCGGCGACATCGCGGGCGAACGTGATCTCGTGTGTGACCAGCACCATGGTCATCCCGTCCGCCGCGAGGTCCCGCATCACACGCAGAACCTCGTTGGTGGCCTCCGGATCGAGCGAGGAGGTGGGCTCGTCGAACAGCAGCACCGTGGGGTCGAGGGCGAGGGCCCGCGCGATCGCCACCCGCTGCTGCTCGCCACCCGACATCTGATCGGGGAAGGCCAGCCCGCGGTGTGCGAGTCCGACGCGGACCAGCAACGCCACGGCGCGGGCTGCGGCCTGGTGCTCATCCACGCCAGCCCGGAGCGGTGCCAGCATGATGTTCTCCACCGCCGTCAGGTGGGGGAACAGGTTGAAGCGCTGGAACACCATCCCGACGGTCCGGCGGAGCTCGGCCAGGTCAGGGCAGACCACAGCACCGTCGTCGACGACGGTCTCGCCGTTGATGCTGATGCGGCCGCCCTCCGGTCGTTCGAGCAGGTTGATGCAGCGCATGAGCGTGGTCTTGCCCCCGCCGCTCTGCCCGAGGATGGCGGTGATGCGACCCCGGTGGACCTCCAGGTCGACGTCGTGCAACACGACACGACCGTCGTAGGCCTTGCGGAGACCGCGGATCTGCACGACCGGGTCGTCATCGATGATCTGCGTGGTCGCGGGCACGACCGGGCCCACGTGCGCGCCGGACTTCTCGATGTGCTCGGTCATGCCGTCACCTGCGCCTCGGTCAGCAGGCTCCGCGCGATGGCGAAGCGTCGGCGACGCCGGGGCATGAGGGGCGTTCCCGCCACGACCTTGCGCTCCAGCCAGAGCAGTCCCTGTGAGAGGGGATAACAGAGGGCGAAGTAGATGGCGGCGATCACGAGGTACACCTCCAAGGCGCGGAAGGTCGAGGAGGTGATCTGCCGCCCGATGGACATCAGCTCGGCTGCCGAGATCGTCACCAGCAACGACGTGGACTTGAGCAGGTCGACCGCCATGGTGGCGGCACCGGGCAGGGCGAGCCGCAACGCCTGCGGCGAGATGACGAGCAGGAACGCCGCGTTGCGCCCCAGCCCGAGCGCCTCGGCCGCCTCCTGCTGGCCGGCGTGCACCCCGGAGATAGCGGCTCGGAAGATCTCTGAGAGGTAGGCGGCGTAGAACAGGATCAGACTCAGACAACCGGCCTCGAAGACGTTGAGCCGCACCGAGACCGAGGTCAGGCCGAAGTAGGTGACGAAGATGATCGCCAGGAGCGGGATGTTCTTGAAGATCTCGGTGTAGGCGGCCGCGATCACCCGCAGCGCCCGCAGGTCCGCCAGCCGCATCAGCGCCACGATGAGGCCGAGGATCGTCGCTCCGACGAAGCTGACGACGGTGTAGGCCGACGTCATGAGGAGCCCGTGCCACAGCTCGGGCACGTAGTCAGCCCAGGGGACCTGGAAGATCCCTGCGGCGATGGGGTTCATGGTGATCGGTCCTCTCCCGATGGGTCCGGTCGCATCACGCGGAGGGCGGCGTCCAGCTCGCGGGCCGGTCAACGGCGTGGCGCTGGGCGCTCATGTCCGGCGACGGCTTCAGGAACTGCGCCGGGTCACCGCCGTACTTCGTGATCAACGCCGCCAACGACCCGTCCTTGTACATGGCGTCGATCTGCTCGTTGAGGGCCGTCTGTAGCTTTGTCTCCTGAGGTGGCAGGTAGAAGCCCGTCATGTAGGGCTGGAAGTAGGAGTACGCGGGGTGTGCCTTCACCTCCGCCGCCGTCGGCGGCGTCAGGTAGGTCGTGGCGATCGCCGAGTTCGCTCCCGACCTCTGCGCCGCGATGATGATCAGTGGGTCGAGGAACGCGCCGTCGATGCGGCCCGCGTTCAGGTCGGCGAAAACGCTCGCGGCATCGGGATAGACGTGCAGGTTCGCGCCGGGGATCTGCTTGATGGCGTCGACCCACACGTACCCCTCCACGGTGCCCAGCGAGCGCCCCTGCAAGTCAGCGACCGATGTGAAGGACTCGCCTTGGCGCACGGCCATCGCAGGCGGGGAGTAGTAAGGAGGGTCGGTGAACAGGCCCTGCTTCTGACGATCGGCGGTCCAGGCGACGCCACCGATGGTGATGTCGACCCGCCGCGCCTGTACCGAGGCGAGCATCCCCGGGAAGTCCGTCTCGACCGGCGACACCTGCTGGTTCAGCTTCTGAGCCGCCGCGTTGAGGATGTCGGCGTCGAGCCCGGTCAGCTGGTCGCCCTGGAGCGACGTGTACGGAGCGTACGGCTCGTACGCCACCTTGATCACCCCCGGCTCGATCGTCCCGAGGTCCGGGCCACCGGTCGCCCCACTGGGTCCGCCACTCGAGCAGGCGGCCACGACGGTGGTCAGCAGCAGCGCGGCCAGCACAGCACCGAGCAGGTGGCGGAGCGGAGATCGACGATGTGGACCTGGATGCATCAGCGTTCCTTTCGCTGGATCCGGGACGTCCCCGGCGACGAATTCCATGACCGTAGGGCCGCCATCAGCCCTGGTCACTGGTCGTTGCGTCCCTGCTGACGGCACCTGAGCTATACGATTCGTCCAATCTGGCAGGAGGCTGGCATGCTGACCTCGTCGCTCGCCCAGTCCGTCGCCGCCGAGAACGCGGCCGTGACCGGGCTCGGCATCCTGATCACCGATCCGGACGGAACGGTCATCGGCTCGAGCGATCCGACCCGGTTGGGGTCCTTCCACGAGGCGTCGGTGGACGTCGTGCGCACCCGGATGCCCGCTTCGCACAATGCCGAGCAGGCCGCGGCCCTGCGTGGCGTGCGTCCGGGGCTGACCCTGCCGCTGCTGGTCGCGGGCGATGCCGTGGGCACCGTGGGCATCACGGGTTCCCCTGCGCGGATCCGGCGGTTCGGACCCCTCGTCCGCCGGCACACCGAGATCCTCCTGCGCGAGTCGGCGGCGCTCCGGTCGCAGTTCGCCCGCGAGCGGGCGGCGGAAGACCTCATCAGAGATCTCGCCGACGACGACCGCGACGGGCCCGGCTCGACGGACCTCCGTGACCGGGTGCGCGACCTCGGCTGCCGCGTGAACGCATCGCGGATCGCGATCGTCTTCGCGACCGGCCAGAACCGTGGCTCCGAGGACGAGCCCGCCCTCGTGTCGTCGTCGCGGGCCGAGGTGTTCCGCGCAGTTCGTGACCACTACACCGTGCGCGAGGACATATCGGCGCAGCTCACCCCGAGCCGGTTCGTGGTCCTGCACCACCTGCGCGACCGGCCGGATGAACAAGCCGTCGGCATCGCCGCATCCGACGCGAGATCTCTCGTCGCAAGTCTGCAGACCCGGCACCGGGCCGACATTCGAGCCGCACTCGGCGACGTCGGTCACACGATCGACGGGTTGCGGCGGTCGCTGCACGATGCATTGGATGCGCTGGCCCTGGGAACCCAGATCGATCCCACCACGGTGGTGCACCGCATCGACCGCCTACGGATGCACCAAGTGCTCACCGCGGCAGGTCAAGATGCCCGCTCACGCTTGAGGGCGTCTTACCTGTCGGAACTACGGACCCTTGGCGATTGGCACGAGCTGCGGCAGACGATCATCGCCTGGTGCGAGTCCGGGTTCCGACTCGTCGACGCGGCGCGCGCACTCCACGTCCACCGAAACACGGTGGTCTATCGAATCGCCAAGATCGAGCGCATCGCGGGCCGCGACCTGCACCAGTACGCCGACTGCCTGACGATCTACATGGCCTGCCTCGCCGACCAGATCGGCGGCCGCCACGACTGATCTGGAACGGCTTGCCAAGGTGACCTTTCGTGCCGATTCCGAGGTGGGCGGATCTTTTCTTTGGCGTTCTCCGCCCGTTCTTGGGCGCGCCGGCCGAGGCGGCGGGGTCAAGGACCGGCCGAAGGCCGACCGTGTAGCAATGCCGCGGAGTCAGGTGATCAGAGGTCGTGTCGAGGGGTGTGATGCAGCCCGTGTTCGTGCAGGTCGGGGCGTTCCCGGTCGCTTCAAGCGTGGGCGTCGGGCAGCAGCGCCGCAAGGACGTTCGTCCCCGCTGCACTGGCGATCCACCTGCCCCGCTCTTGCCCGCCGTCCTGATCACTACCGGGGGCTGGCCCAAGAAGGGGTCAGCAGGGCGCGTTCGTAGGCCTCGGGCATGTCGCTGGCCGATCACCGACGGCAGACCCGGCGCGGTGATCAAGAAGGCGACGGAGCTCTGGCAGGGCGGTTTCAGAACCGGAACTGGTCATGATCGTGCCGCCGGGCGGGCTCGGTGAGGTCATGGGGTGTGCTCCCGGAACGTGTGGGCGCGCAGGGAGGCCTGCTCGACGCCGCTCGTGGAGGGTTGACTCGCTCAGGCCCGTGACGACGACCTTGCCCTTGGCGCGGGGCCGGAGTCGACGTAGGCCAAGGCCGCCACGGCGATGTACTCGGCGAACGTGCCGATCCGCTCCTTGTCGGGACGGGCATAGACCTCGTCGCCGGCGGCGAACCGGTGCACCGCAGCGCCCACGCGCTCGACCACTCCGGCGAGGTCATTGCCGAGCACGAAGGGCGTCTTGTACGGGAGCGGGATCTTGAACTCGCCTTCCTTGATCTTGACGTCCAGCGGGTTCACCCCCGACCTTGCGGTCAAGATCGCTCCCGGTGCCCTCGAGGGCGCGCTGGAGGCCCTCCGGGGGCGGCCGGTCACGCAGCCGCTGGCACTCAGCTCGACGATCGACCTCCGGACCCGCGCGGGGGCGGGCTGGGCCCGACTCGTACGGCTGCTCGTCGATGAGGCCGGACCCGCCGGTATGGCCAGCAGCGAGATAGTGGCCGCGCCCCTGCGGGAGGCAGTACTCCACGGCCTGCTCCGAGCTGTCGACCATCCCTACCGCGAAGCCCTCGACGCTCCGGTGCCCTCGTTCGGGCCAGCGGCGTTGCGCCGCATCGTCGACGCTGTGTGGAGGCCGATCCCACCCGCGACCTCACCCTCACCGACATGGCCCGCATCGCCGCGGTCAGCGTGCGCACCCTCCAGGAGCTCTACCGGCGTCACCTCGACACCACCCCCACCGAGCACCTACGCCGCACCCGGCTCGCCCGCGCCCACCAGCAACTACGAGCATCGGACCCAACCGAGACCACGGTCAGCGCCGTCGCGCGCCGGTTGGGATTCGTCCACTTCGGGCGCTTTGCCGGAGCCTACCGAGCCCGCTACGACGAACCACCCTCAGCCACCCTCCGCCGGACGGATTGAGTGCTGATGTTGCGCCGATTTCCGACAACATGCGGTGCATCGCGGCCAACCCACCCGCTCCGGGTAGGAGGCGGCACGCGAAATCGGGCGGCAGCGGTCAGCCGGACGCGGCGTCGACCTCACGATCGTCGTCCCCTGCCTCGCCGTCCGCGGAGCCGGACTCCGTCATGACGTGCTGGAGGTCGAGGACCTCGTAGACGTCCTCGCCTTCGCGCGCTCGCAGGACGTGCGCGCCGTACACGCTCGACGAGCGCGTGGAGCAGCCCGCGTTCTTCGTCTCGCCGCGCGCCCATCCCTCGATGTGGTGGGCGACCCAGTTCTCGATCCCTTCGCGGACCGTCGCGCGATCGGTGCGCGGAACGATGTGGTCGTTGTCGAGAGCCCTCGTGGCGGGGTTCATCCACTGGATCGTCGGTCTGGTCATGCCCGGTCGGTCCTTCCTCTCCGGGGAAAAGCGGTCGCTCAGGACCGCGACAGCGGCAGCCACACGACCCGTACCGACGGGTCGGTGTCGGCGTCGCCTGGGGTCGCGAGCACGAGGTAGTGCGCGGTGCGTGGCACGGGGACGAGCAGCGACTGCCCTTCTCCCCGGCCGGTCACCGCTACGGCAGCGACGACGTCCTTCGGCCCCGGCGCGTGGTCGTGGCCGATGCGGACCTGCGTGGTTCCCGGGGCGTTCGTGGTGACGACGAGGAGACCGTCCTGGTCGTCCTGGTAGGCGACGCCGACCTCGCGGGCCGCGGGTTGCCCGAACCGGAGCGGGGGCTTCAGCGCCACCCAGTAGACCGTGTGTTCCGCGTCCGCGGAGCCCGCGTACGTCAACCGGTACCGGGCGCCCCGGGCCAGGGGAAGGCTGAAGGCGGCGTAGCGCCCGCCGTCGGTCGACGAGCAGAGGGCCGCCGCGGTGGTGTCAACGTCGATACGGGCCGTGGTGGTGCACTGTCCGACCGTGGCCCGCATCTGGTAGAGCAGGAAGCCGTCCGCGGCCGCGGTGCCCTCGAGCGGGAGCTGCGGGTCGAGCGCGGTCCATTCAGCGAGCAGGCTCGCGGCGGCCCCGGACCCGAGCAGTGGGAAGCTCACGGCGTCGACACCCGCGTCGATCTCGGGACCCGACGACGGTCGGGTGCGCACGACGTAGTGCTCGTGCTTGTGCACGGGCATGGTCCACGCCGCGGTCGGCGCCTCGTCGGAGCTGCTCACGCGTACCCGCGCGTTCGGGGGCTGTGGACCGTCGGTCGTCAGGCCCGTGACGTCACGTCGGGCCTCGGTCGTGTGCACGACGAGGAACGCGTCGCGCGGGGCGACGTCGGACTCGTTGACGACGACCGGCAGCGGGCCTGCCAATACGGCGTCGTCGGTGGCCTTGGGGGTGGCGTAGAAGTCGGTTGCCTCCTGGACGGCCTGCCGCAGGTCGGGCGCCACGAACACCGAGAAGTCCACCAGCTCCGGCGGGCTCGACACCGGCTCCCACGTGAGGGTGAGCAGCACCGGCCACGCCTGGCACGCCTTGAAGAAGTCGGCTTTGTCCGTGCTGGCGTCACCTCCTCTGCGGTCCTCGGTGGTGTATTCGACGTCGAGCGAGCTCGTCGTCGACGCGTGGTTCTTGTGGTAGTAGTCCGTCGAGAGCTGCCCGCTGTCGACGAGATCGTTGAAGGCCGCCTGGAAGCTTGCGTGCACTTCGCTCTCCGTCGTGGTCTTCAGGACGTCGTTGGAGATCGACGTGCGGACGACGTAGAAGCCACCGAGCGTGCCGCGGCGGACGAAGTGGGTGCCGTACTGGGTGAAGAAAGGGTCCCATCGCGGGTCGTCGGGCGGCGGTCTTTCGGCCGCCAGCGCGTCGAGGCTCTTGTGGAAGTCCTCATCCAGCTCGGGAAGCGCGCCCGGGATGTTGAACTCGGCGGTGCGGCAGACGAAGAACGCGACCTCGTAGGTCCGCGTCCGGTCGCTGAACAGGTCCGACTCGTAGGACAGCTCGGAGTCCCCCGACAGCGACAAGAACTGGTCGTCACCCGCCTTCCCGGAGATCTTGAGCCGGAAGACGTCCTGGAAGTCCTGCTCGATGCGCATCGACCGCTTCAGGTCGACCACCCCCGACACCTGCTCCTGGGTCAGGACGACGTGGTCGGGGATCTTGAACCTCTCGGTGGGGCTCCCCGAGGGCAGCGTGGTCGACTTCTGCTTCGCGTACGTGCAGCTGAAGATCGGCGAGCCGTCGACCCGATGGGTGAGCGCGTTGATCCCGTTCGTCCAGTAGGTGGTGTAGGCCGACGGCACGGTGGGTAGGTCCCCGGTCGACGAGCTCATCCGCGCGCTCCCGGATCCCCGGTCTGCGCGCTCATCAACTCCGTGTCGGCCGCCGAACCGACGACGTACATGATCCCGGCCGTCCGGGAGTTGCCGGTGTCCTGGAAGACGGTCACGATCTGCTCCACGCCGGTGACCGGGTTGCGCATGACGGTCGAGCAGGGCTCGGAGTTGGTGTTGATCCCGAGGTACTCCGGCCGGGACCAGCGGTTCCCGTCCTCGGACTCGGCGTGCATCAGCCCGTTGTTGTGGCCGCCGTCGCGGAAGAACAGGTGCAGCCGACCGTCACAGACGACCGCGCTCGGCCCGGCCGAGGTGTCGATGCCGATGTAGTACGGCTGTGCGCCCACCCAGTTCGCACCGTCGTTCGAGACGATGTGGTAGATCCCGTCGCCGTCGTTGTCGGGATCCGGGAAGAACACGTGGAACTGCTCGCGGAACACCACGATCGCGGGGATGTCGTGCTTCTTCACGTTGGCCCCGGTGTAGCCGAGGTCCCAGCCCGACGCACCCGCCCTCCGCAGCGCCCGGATCATCGGCGAGCCCTCGTCTGACCCGTCCTGCCGCGAGATGAGGCAGATCGTGCCGTCGCCCAGCACGGCACCCCGGGTCTCGGCGTAGACGTTCTGGCTGAGGTAGAAGGGATCCTGCGCGGCGAAGGTGAACCCGTCATCGGCGGCGACGTGCATCAGCCCGTCGTGGTTGCCGCTGTCGCGGAAGAAGACGTGCAGCCTCTCGTCCGTGGCGACGGGGCACGGCCCGCTCGAGGCGTTCCAGCTGGTGTAGAAGCCCCGTGGACGGCTCCATGCCTCGCCGTTGTCCGAGATGACGTGCATGATGCCGTCGTTGTCGCCGTCGTCCTTGAAGAACAGGTGGTACTGGCCGCCGAACGCCGCGACGGCCGGGCGCGCGCTGGTGTTGAAACCTGAGTATCCGGTACGCCATTGCATCGCAGGGTCGTCCTCCCTCATCACAGCACCGCGCATTCGACGCCGCCATCAGACGGCCGCGTGCCCCTTCTCCGCATTGGGGTCGTCCCCTAACCTTTTGTCCGATGACCCGCACGGTGCCCGGAGGTGACGTCCTCCTCGAGCGGCAGTCCGAACTGCGGATCATCACGAGGATGCTCGACGCCGCGGCTTCCGGTGACGGCGGCGTTGTCGTCGTCGAAGGCCCCGCGGGCATCGGCAAGACGCGGTTGCTCGACTGCGCGCGCGCCGCGGCCGTCGAGCGCGGCCTGCGCGTGCTCGTCGCCAGGGCCAGCCCGCTCGAGCGCGAGTTCGGCTTCGCCGTCGTCCGTGACCTGCTGACGCCGGTCTTGCGCGATCCGACCGAACGCGCGGCCCTGATGCAGGGCGCCGCCCGGCTCGCGGGCCCCGCGCTCGACATCGCCGACGCAGGCGCGCCCACCTTCGCCGCCCTGCACGGCATCTACTGGCTGGTGGCAGGCATGGCGGAGCGCACGCCCGTACTGCTCGCCGTCGACGACGCGCACTGGGCCGACGCCTCGTCTTTGCGGGCTCTGCACCACCTCGCCCATCGGATCGCCGACCTGCCGGTGCTGCTCGCCATCGCCGCCCGACCCGCCGAACCCGGCGGCGAGGCCGCGGAGCTCCTCGAGATCCTCGCGACCGGGCCCGGGACGGCCGTCCTGCGCCCCGGTCCGCTCTCGCCCACCGCAACGCGCGTCGTCCTCGACACCCTCTTCGGTGGCCCGGTCGACGGCCGTTTCGCCGCGGCCTGCCACGAGGTCAGCACGGGGAACCCCCTGTTGCTGGACGCGCTCGCCCGGTCCCTGCTGGCCGAAGGTGTCGCGCCCGACCCCACGGCCATCCACGCCGTTCACGACCGGGCGCCCGCCATCGTGAGCACCTTCGTCCTCGCGCGGCTGCGGCACCTTCCGCGGTCGGTGGCCGCCGCGGCCCGCGCCCTCGCCGTGCTCGGCGGTGGGACCGAGCTCCGCTTCCTGGCGGCCGTCGCCGGACTGGACCCGGTCGCCGCAGCTCGCGCCATCGACGGTCTGGTCGCGTCGGACGTCGCGGTACGGGAGCCCCGGCTGGAGTTCGCCCATCCGCTGATGGCACAGGCGGTGGCCGACCACATGACCGCGGCACAGCGGCACAAGGCCCACCGCACCGCGGCCCGCGAGCTGGCGGCCGACGGATACCCCGCGGAGGCCGTGGCCGCGCACCTGCTCCCGGTGCCGCCGCTGCGCGACGCGTGGGTCGTGGACCGGCTCCGGGAGGCGGCGCGGGAGGCCCTCGCGAAGGGGGCGCCGCAGCCCGCCGTCACCTACCTCGAACGCGCCATCGCCGAGCCGCCCACCCCCGACGAGCGTGCGCAGGTGCTGTTCGAGCTCGGCGAAGCCGAGGCGCGGCTCGGCAGGCCCGGCCGCTCAGACCGGCTCACCGAGGCGCTCGCCGCCACCACCGAACCCAGCGCGCGGGCACGCATCGCGCTGCGGCTGGCGCAGGGGCTGCTGGCCTCGCGCGAGCTGCCCCGCACCTTGGAGGTGCTGACAGGCGCGATCGCTGAGGCGGAGGCGGCCGCCGTCGACCCCGAGCTGCGCATGGCGCTGGAGGCCGAGTACATCGGCGTGGCCATCTCCCGGCCGAACACGCGGGCCGACGCAGTGGCGCGGCTCAAGCGCCTTCTGCCCACCGTGCGCCCCGACACCACGGCCGGGTGCACGTTGCTCGCGACCGCCTCGGTCGAGCTGCTGCAGACGCCGGGACGGGTCGGCGAAGCCATCGAGCTGGCTTCGGCGGCGCTCACCGGCAGCTCGCGGCTCAACCTCCCGTTCCCCGTCGCGGTCCTGTACCTGGCCGCCCCGGTGCTGGCCGCAGCGGGCGAGGTCAGCCGGGCGATGAAAGCGTTGGAGGCAGCCGTGGCGAACGCTCGCAAGCGGGGCGCGCCGGTGGAGCTGTCGGCCGTGCTGGGGTCGCGGGCCGAGGGCGCGCTACGGCTCGGGGCCCTGTTGGACGCCGAATCCGACGTCCGCCTCGGCCAGGACCTCGCCGAGCAGGCAGGCGCCCCGTACCACCGCAGGCTCGCGCTCACCACGCTGCTGCCCGTTCTCATCGAGCGGGCCGACCTCGGCGCTGCCGAGCGGGAGCTCCAGGGCCTGAAGGTGGGCGTGGAGTACGCGGGCCTGATGATCATGGTTGGCGGGCTGCGGCTCGCGCAAGGCCGACCGGACGAGGCGCTCCCGTTCCTGACGGCGGGCGGCGCCCGGCTCGAGCAACGGAGCTGGGTCCATCCGGGGCTGTTCCACTGGCGGACCCAGGCCGCACTGGCGCACCATCGCGCTGGACGTCCGGCGGAGGCGCGCGCCCTCGCCGACACTGCGCTCTCCCTTGCCCGCACGTACGCCGCCCCCGAGGCGGCGGGCGTCGCGTTGCGGACGCTCGGCGTGCTCACCGGCGACGTTGACGCCCTGGCCGAGGCGGCCGATGTGCTGGCGGCCACTGAAGCACGACTCGAACACGCTCGCGCCCTCGTGGAGCTCGGTGCGGCACTCCGGCGCGCCAACCACCGCGCGGACGCGCGCGAGCCGCTGCGCGCCGGGCTCGACGTAGCCGCCCGCCTTGGCGCGACCGCGCTCCGCCGTCAGGCGACCGAGGAGCTCGCGGCGACCGGAGCGCGGCCGCGCGGCCCCCGCCGCACCGGTGTGGAGGCCCTTTCCCCGAGCGAGCGACGGGTCGCCCGCCTGGCCATCGAGGGGCACAGCAACCGCGACATCGCGCAGTCCCTGTTCGTGACGACGAAGACCGTCGAGGTCCACCTGTCATCCTGCTACCGCAAGCTCGGGATCAGCTCGCGCAGCGACCTCGCCGCCATCTTGCGCTGAGCGGGTCGCACCGCCACTGACTCGTGCTTCCGCCGGAAGGCCTGGGCCTACCACGTGATGGTTCGGGTCGCTTTCCCACCCCACGCCGACACCGCCACCGACGGGGTCGAACACCACGTGATCCTCGCGGGCCGATGTGGGACTGCCGATTTCGTCCTCCCGGAGCGCAGAGCGCACGAGCGGATCCGGACCACTCTGGGCCGTCCGAGACCCTGGGAGGGGCCCATGACCACGACCTCCAACCGACCGGTACACACCGGGGTCGAGCAGGGCCTCGGTGGAGGAGCAGACGGCTGGCTTACGTCGTCGACGGGTTCGGGCTGGGTCGACCGGGACGACGGCGATCTCGGTAGCCGTCGGCGCAAAACAGATGTCGCGCAGCGGGGGACCCATCCCCCGAGCCCAGCACCGCGTGGGGACTCGCTCGTCCACCTCGTCGTCCCCGACGACGAGGACAGCGCCGTCGGGGGGCGCGCATGCCGTCGAACGGCGAGTCCTGCCAGTTGCTGATCACGGCGACGCCACGGTAACGCCGTGTCCCAGGCGGGACCGACGTCACCGGCTGTTGCCGCCCGGACGATGCCGCTCAGGTGGTGGGCCAGCCGCTGGGTCGGGCCGGCATGTCGAGCGGGAGGTCGAGGAAGTGATGCAGGTCGGTGACCATCACTTCCGGGAGCGTATCGAGCAGTCCGGGGGTGGCGACGCCCAGCTTCAGGCGGCGAGGCGGCCGGTCGGGCCGCGACCGCACGCCTCAGCCCGCGTGCCGCAGTGCCGGCCACAGCGCCGCCCAGGCCAGGCGGCGCTGGGTGCAGTGGCGCACCACCACCCCGCTCAGGTCGCTGTGCACGCCAGGCGGGGTGGTGATCTCCGTGACCACGGAGCAGGTGGCGTAGGCCGCGGCGAGCCGAGTGGGGGAGACGTCGCCGACGACGAGGGCGTCGGTGGCGGAGTCCGGCGGCGGGCCCCAGTACCAGAACGCGTTGTGGCCGGAGTAGACCGGCGGGAGCGGCGCGCCGCCGGTCGGTCCGAGCACGACGAGCGGGCTGGCCAGCTCGTAGGTGCTGGTCAGGATGATCGTGCGGGCGCGGTCGTCCGGTGTGAGGGTCGCCGCGGCGCGGTCGACGGTGTCGACGTAGCCTGGCCAGCCCAGCTCGTCGGGCAGGTCCGGGTTCGGGCCGGTGGCGATGCGGAAGGCCGTGGAGCCGGGCGGCCACACGGGCAGGGTCAGGCTGGACGTCGTGACGAGTGAGACGACGACCAGCACACCGGCGGTGACCGTGCGCCAGAGCCGGGCGGTGAGCCACCCGAGGGTCGGGCCCGCGCCGGCGGCGAGCACCGCCGGGTAGAACGCGGCAGGGTAGTAGGCCTTGCCGCCGGCGAGCAGCAGCAACGCGAAGAAGATCAGGAATCCGGCCGCGAGCCAGCCATCGACGCCGCGCCGCGCGCGGGTGCGCAGCAGCGCGACCAGGCCGACGACGAACACGACACTCACGACCGGGCCGATGTCCAGCAGCGTGAGCGGTACCAGCAACGGACGTGACGTGGACGACGTCGAGCCCCCGCCGGAGATGTTGGCCGCGACGCCGGCCATCGGGAAGCCGTGCGTGGCCTGCCAGGCCAGGTTCGGCGCGGCCAGCACGAGCGTGACCGCCGCGGCGACCCAGGGCCGTGCGGTGGCCAGCAGCCGCCGCGGGCCGAGGATCAGCACGCCGAGCAGGCAGCACCCCAGCACGCCCGCAGCGACGATCTTGACTTCCATCGCGAGGCCGGCGACCACGCCCGCGCTGATCCAGGGCGCCCAGCGCTGCGGCCGGGCCCGGATCGCGCGCACCATCAGCAACAGGGCGGCGGCCGTCAGCGTCATGTCGAACGTCGTGGTCTCGAACAGGTGGCCGGTGGCGAGCACCAGCGCGGTCATCGCCACCGCGGCCGCCGCCATTACCTGGACGCGCGCGCAGTCGCCGAACTCGCGGGCCGTCAGGGCCCCGAGCAGGACGTACGCTCCGGCCGCTAGCGCGGGCAGTATCCGGAAGGCCCACAGCTGGCCGCCCACCACTGCGTACCAGCCGGCCGCCAGGTAGGGGACGAGCATCGGGTTGTCCGGCGCGCCCGACTGCGCGTGCCGGCCGGTCACGACGAAGTAGAACTCGTCGCCGAGGAACCCGTACCGACCGGCGTAGGCCACCAGGAGCGCCACAACGAGTGCGGCAATCAGCCAGACGCCCCACGCCAGGCCGGCAGG
Source organism: uncultured Actinomycetota bacterium (assembly GCA_963728105.1). Taxonomy (GTDB): domain Bacteria; phylum Actinomycetota; class Actinomycetes; order Mycobacteriales; family Pseudonocardiaceae; genus Pseudonocardia. The sequence goes on from CAVSJZ010000033.1 coordinate 253,554, forward strand.
ACGGCGGCCGCGCACGGTGCCCGGCTCCGCACCCCCGTCCATGCGGGCAGGCTAGGCCGTGTCCCGTGGATCAGCGAACGCGGTATTCGCGCCCAGATGGCCGCTCGCTGCGTTGTCGGACGGCCCGAGTACGCCCGGTACGAGAGCCGCCCTCCGCCTTGCGAGCAGCCATCTGGATCACGAATCCCGTCGCCCGTGATCCACGGGACACGGCCTAGGCCCCGACGCGGGCGCCGGCCGGGTCGGCCGCGATCGCGTCACCGCCGGATGAGGAGCGCTGCGTGTGGCGGACGGGCCGAAGGGCCTCCAGCGTGCTGCGGATGATGCGCACGATGAATATCCGCGCGCGCGGCGGTCTACACAGCGGACGTCGTGTCGCGGCTGCGGCCCGCTATCGGTTGGCGCGTGAACGCCGCGACGTCGGCCAGCCCAGCGAGGTCCGCGGCCGATCCGAGCCCGTAGGCCGCCGCGACCGCGTCCGGCCCGGTCAGCGCGCTGGTGATGAGTGTCTGTTCCTCGGCGGAGAGCTCCAGCACCTCGCGGGCCAGGACGTCGGCGTCGGGGTCGGCAGCGAACAACGCGTAGAACGCGGCGGCCGACGTGCCCGCCTGCCGCAGGTACCGGTGGCGGCGCTCGTCCTCGCGGGAGAACGGCAGAGTGAGCGGCAACGTCAGTGACCGCAGCGCCGGGAGCGCCTCCGCGCCGAGCTCGCGACCGAGCAGCCCGGCGAGCACGTCATTGACGACGTCGAGATAGGGCACCTCGGTGTCGGTGTGTCCGGGATCCAGCGAAAGGTCGCGGATGCCCGGCCGGTTGCGGATGATCGCCGCATCCGCGAAACGGTCGTCCACGAGCTGGAGCAGGTCCGCCAGGTAGGCCGCCGGTGAGAAGCAGCCGGACGGCCGATAGCGAGCCCACGCAAGGATCAGTCGCGGAGCCGCTCACAGCCGATCGTCGCATTTGGACCTTCAGGTCCGGCCGGATCCCCCGTGACCTGGAAGAAAGCCACCTCAGGCCCATCGACGACCTCACGACGAGATACGGCAGGCCGCAGCAGCGGACGTACCGACCCGAGTGCGAGCACGAGGCGCGGCCTGAACCGCTGGTTGCGATGCCGTAGCCGAGTTCTGGCACCCGACAGGGTGTTCGTGCGGCGCAATAGCGAGACCTCGTGGCGCAGCGTCAGGATCTCGGCGTTCTTGGCAGTGTCGGAGCGAGCGAACATCAGGTAGACGACTCCGAGGGCCACAGCGGGCGGCGGTTCTGGCCGCGCCTGCAGTACGAACTGATCGGCTCTGGCCTCGTCGGCACGAGCGACTCGGGTCCGCCTACGGACACCTGCCGAGGAGGTCACTCTGCCGAGGAGGTCACTCTGCCGAGCCAGCAAGACATGGACGCGGTACCGACTACCTCTGCTCGCTGTCGCGGGCACGGATACGTAGCCGCGCTGTGCTCGTCTCCGCCACCGGGACGAGGTTGCCCGCGGCCCCCAGACCGAACGCCTGCATGTTGGCGTAGATCGCCTCGTACTCACCGGCCCGCACGAGGTAGGTCTCGTGCCAGATTCCGGCGCCCTGCCCGTGCCGGGCGTCGCGGCGGTAGTACTCGCGCCAGGTCGCAGTATGCGGGTCGCTGTCGTCGCGGGCGAAGGCCTCGAGGTGATCGAAGGACCGCCAGTACTGGACGATGACAGGAAGGCCCATCGTGTAGCCCAGCAGCCCCTTCTCGGGGTGGGCGACGAGGTAGTCAAGCATCGCCTTCATCCCGCCCTTGCGACCGCCCAGGTCAGCGAAGGTCCGCAGCGGATGGCGCAGCGAGAATCTGGCGCCGATCAGGAAGACGACGAAGTCGCCCTCGATCTCGGCCATGTGGCGTCCGCGGTGGATGTCGGCCATCTCGACACTCCAGGTCGATGGATGCTGGTGAGGCTGGATTCGCGACGATCAGGAGCATCGTTACCGAACCGGTCGACAGCCAGAACCCAGTCCGATCGAGCACCATCGCTGCCCGTGACCTGCAGCCGGGTCCCGTGACTCGCCCGTCATGCCCAGCGAAGTAGGTGGCGCGACCCGACCGAAGACACGTTCCTACACCTGCAGCTTTGCGCGGCCGCACCGCGTCCGCAGCACTTGTCGGGTGCCAGAGCTCGGCCATGCTGCCTGAGCAGCGGTTTCAAGCGGCCGACTCGCACTCGTTGAGGAGCCCGCCCGGGTTTCGATTGCTGATCGGCCTGGGCCGACATCATCGCGTTCGCCAGATTCGTGATCATCTCCCGCAGCACGTCGGGTGACACGGACGCGGAGGCCAACTCGGTCACCAGCTGGGCAGGGTCCACGCTGTGTGGTGCGGCCACCGTCGCTGACCCTTTCTGAGTTCCTTGGTCGGTGCTCAAGAAAAGATCACGCGGTGGCCGTCTCACATCACGACGCCACGCCGCAGCTCAGCGAAGAACTCGTACACCACCTCCATGGACGTGGCCCCTTGCCGGACCAGGCGTTCGTCATTCTCCGGGCGGGAGTGCCGGTACAGCCGAGCGGGTCGTGGCCGGTGCCGAGATCAGGAGGTGTCGAGAAGGGCCCGGTCGTCGTCGGTCCACTCCGCAGTGCGGCCCTGGGTGGCGCAGAACATCGACCAGGTGAGAAGAGGGCCCGTTGGGCGGGGCGGACGCGCCCAGTAGCTGATCGACTGGTTGTGCCGCCAGGCTCCGGTACCCGGCCCCTTGACCGTGACGAGCTCTCCAGCCTTTTCCAGCCGTCCGAGCGTCTTCGTGAATCGAGCAGTCGACGTCGATGCCCCTCCGCGGCGGGCGCCGAGCATGAGGTGGCCCCGTTCGCGGACGTGCGCGACGAACAGATCCGGTCGGGACATCCGAAACCGGTATTCAACGACGCCGTACTCGACGAAGGGCTCACCGACGTTGACGCAGGCGAGAAGTGGCCCGAGCAGCTCGTCGACCACGCTGTCATCGTCCAGCAGGCTCGTCCGCGGCGCACCGGCACTGCGTGCAGCCGGCTTGTGTCCAGTCGATGTCGGCGCGGCGGTCGTCGTGAGGGTAGAAGAGCCCGTTGACCACGTGTAGGTACCGGTGCCGTCATGCTCGCCGGTGCACGTGTACTCGAGCCGGCCGTCGGGCAGCCGCCGGGGCCGCCGGACGTCGTCGAACGAGAAGCACCGCGGACAGGTGACGATCAAACGGAGACCCTTGCCAGCACCATGTGACGAGCCTAGCGAAGCGGAAGTGAACGTGGCGGCGGCCGGGCGGGCTCTGACCCTCTGGGGCCGCGTCGCTGCGCGATCACCTGTTCGGCCCACAGTCGCGTTGTGGCGGGCCACGCCTGACTCTCAGGGTTCGTGATCTCGCGGCCGGAGGCCGCCCGGGTGATCATGTGTGGTCGACAACCGTCCGTGGTGGGGCCGACTTTTCGACCGCGTCCGCCGTCGGAGTCGGCGATCGGCTGGTTGAAGGGTCGGGCGGGACGTTCGGCTGCGGCGATGGCGCGTGACAAGCGGTCAGACTCGTCGGCGGTACGCCTGCGCGGTCACGAAGTCTTTCCCGGGACCTGGTTAGCATCCGGCCCGTGACGCAGCCCCGACTGCCCGCCCCTCGCACCCCCGACCCGATGTCTGCGCCGACCCGCCGCTGGGGTGTCCTGGCGCCCGGCTGGATTGCCGGGCAGTTCGCGGCGGCGCTGCGCCGGGGCACGCGGCAACAGATCGTGGCCGTGGGCTCCCGCAACCTCGACCGCGCCCGCACCTTCGCCGACCGGTACGGCGCCGCCACCGCCTACGGCTCCTACGAGGAGCTCGTGCACGACCCGCAGGTCGACATCGTCTACGTCGCCTCGCCGCACTCCGAACACCACCAACAGGCCCGGCTGGCTCTGGAGGCAGGCAAGCCCGTGCTGGTCGAGAAGGCCTTCACCCGCAACGCCGCGGAAGCCCGGGACCTGGTCGACCTCGCCCATGCGAAGGGGCTGTTTCTGCTCGAGGGCATGTGGAGCCGGTTCCTGCCCCACTACGACGTCATCCACCGAGCCGTGCACGACGGCCTGATCGGTGAGGTCACCACCGTGTTCGCCGACCACGGCCAGCACCTCTACCCCGGCGGCCCCGACCGGCTGGCCAACCCCGACCTCGCCGGCGGCGCCCTGCTCGATCTGGGCGTCTACCCGATCTCCTTCGCCGACCTCGTCCTCGGGCCCCTCACGTCGGTCACCGCGACCGGCACGCTCACCGACCAGGGCGTCGACGCCCAGGAGTCGGTGACCGTGACCAACGCGGCCGGCGCCCTCGGGGTCCTGCACGCTTCCATGCTGGCCGCGTCGGCGTGCACCGCGTCGATCTGCGGCACCCGCGGACGCCTCGATGTCGGCGGCACGTTCTACCTGCCCACCTGGGTCCGGCTCCACGACCGCGACGGCGCCGTCCTGGACCGCTACGACCACGTCGGCGACACCGCCCACCAGGGCCTGCGCTACCAGGCAGCGGAGGCAGCCCGGTGTCTGGACGCGGGCGCGACCGAGTCAGCCCTCCACCCGCCCGCCGCCACGCTGCGCATCATGGAGATCATGGACGCCGTCCGCGACCAGCTCGGCGTCCGCTTTCCCGGCGAATGATCGCCACCGACACCACGGATCCCGACGTCTCTCCCGTCGGTCGACGACGCGGAGTCGGCGCCCGCTCGACGAGGCAATCAAACCTGGCCAAGAGGTACGAGCACCTCGACCGTTCTCCGCCGCGACCGGGCGTAGGTCCGGGTTCGGCCGGTTCCACGCCGCCCGCTGGCCGGTGCTGCGCCGGATGTGCGGCCCTGCCGGCCGCCCGGGCGGAGCCCCCGGGCGACTACCCGACTTTGAGCTCGTCGGCCAGCCGCGATGCGGCCGCGGGGTCGGCGGGTCAGTGCTCCTCGCCGTAGACGGCACCCGCGCGCCGGGGTGCCTCCATGATCCAGACATTCGATCGTCGCCGCCTTATGCGTCGGCGATGGGCCATCTCGAACCGGGCCGGGCGGCCACCCGTCGACGACGTGCTCACTGCCTTGCGGGTGCGGACGGCTCGCGAAACCCATGAGGTGTCCGTCGAGTGTCTCGTCATAGGAGGTGAGGAAGCGGGGAATGCCCCAGACGGAGAGGCGGCGGCGGATCCGTTCGGTGAAGGCCGGGTTGGGCATCGACGCTGCGTGCTTGAGGTTGCCAGCATGGCCGGCGTGAGATCGGACTGCGCGATCCGGATGCCCGCCTCGAGCGTCACGGGGATCGTGGCCGGGGCCTGCGGGTGGGTCTGGGATGCGGTCGCCGGGCGCAGCCGGGTCACCGCGGAGCCCACGCGCCGCTCACCCACGCCCGGGAGAGCTCGGAGCTGACCGAACTGTTCGGTGATCCGTCGCGCGGCCGAGCGAATGACGGGCGAGCCGGTCCCCCGACGGCGAGGAGGACCAGCGGCGGGTCGACATCCTCGACGTGCTCTGCGTCGGATGACGAACGCGAAACCGAGTCAGGCGCCGACGGGTTGCGGCACGGGTACGAGTCGCTTCGCCAGCTGGCGGCGCCATCTGCCGAAAGGCCTCGGCCGGTCGACGCAGAACACGCCGACGGGCTCGCCGGCGGCATCCAGGAACAACGACAGGAAGTCCCCCGCGTCCGGATCCCCTTCCTCGATCCGCACCGATCCACCTGCCGGCCGGTGCCCGGCAAACTGGATCTTGTGTCCGTACTGGTCGGACCAGAAGTACGGCACGGCATGGTGTGCAGGCAGCCCGTGTCCGGCACCCAGCAGGGCCGCCACCGCCACCGCGGGCTGCTGCAGAGCGTTGGTCCAGTGCTCCAGACGCAGCCGCCCTCCGGTGTAGTCGCGATGCGAGTTGGCACAGTCCCCTACCGCCAGCACGCCCGGGATGTCGGTCATCCCGTGCGCGTCGGTGACGACCCCGCCGTCCAGGGCGACCCCGGACCCGTCCAGCCATTCCACGTTCGGCACTGCCCCGATCCCGACGACGACGACGTCGGCCGGCAGCTCCCGCCCGTCATCCAGGAGCACCCCCCTCACGCACGGGGCGCCCACCAGCCGCGACACACCGACTCCGCAGTGCAGCCGTACCCCGTTGGCGGTGTGCAGGCGAGCGCAGACCGCACCCATCTCGGCGCCCAACGCACGGTGCAAGGGCACGGGCGCGGCCTCGACGATGTCGACGGCAAGGCCGAGCCCGGCGGCCGTCGAGGCGACCTCCGCACCGATGAAACCGGCACCGATGACGACCAGTCGAGCTCCGGGCACGAGGTCGGCTTTCAGAGCACGGGCGTCGTCGAGCGTGCGGAGTGTGTGAACCCCGGTCGGCACGTCACCCGGCAGGTTCCTGGCGCGGGCACCGGTCGCGAGCACGACAGCGTCCGAGGTCAGGCGTTCACCGTCGTCGAGGATCACGGCGCGCTCGAAAGCGGCCAGCCCGATGGCCGTCCGCCCGAACCGCCACTCGACACCGAGATCGGCATCGTCGGGATCTGTCAGGCCGATGTCGCCTTCGGCGGCGGCCCCTCCCAGGAACTCCTTGGAAAGGGGCGGCCGGTCGTACGGTGCGTGCTTCTCCTCCCCGACCACGACGATCCGACCGGTGAAGCCCTGCTCCCGCAAGGCGCGGACGGTCGAGAGCCCTGCGAGGGAGGACCCGACGACCGTCACCGTGCGCATCACGCCGCGACCCAGACGCGCGCGAGCGTCGCGTCGGAAGACTCAGCCGATCCGGCCACCTCGGCAGCCTCGGACTCGCGGACGTAGACGAGCCCGTCCTCGACGACCACCGGGTGGGTGCGCACCGGCTTCTTGGCAGGAGGACCGCTCGGGCGCCCGGTACGCAGGTCGAAACACGCGGCGTGCAACGGGCACTCGACCGCACACCCCTCGAGCCACCCGTCCGACAGCGAGGCGTCCTGGTGCGTGCAGCTGTCGTCGATCGCGAACAGCTCGCCGTCCACATTGAAGAGCGCGATCGCCACCCGACCCTGGACACGAACGGACTCTCCGACGGGGATGTCGGACAGCTCGCCCACGAAGATCATTTCTCCTCCTCCTGCTGTTGCGTATTGCGCTACAGGCTCTGTAATCCGCAACACTAGGGTGACGGTACACCCCCAGCCCCGTCAACGCGAGACGTGTGACGCAGTCGCCCTTTCGCGGCCGCCGGGAAGGCGCGCGACCGGAACGGACGGGTCGGGCCCGGGCTTGACCAGCAGGGACGCGCCTTTTAGCCTCGAGACACATCAGTTGTAGATCTGAGCCGCCGCGCCTGCGCGGCCGGCAGCGGGTCCAAGACGCAACGATCTTCAACCTGGCCGAGAAGAGCCACGTGATCGATAAGCCACGGCGGCCTCGTCGCAACGTCGCACCACCTGCGATCGAAGGCGAGCACACCGTCCGCCGCGCAGCGATGGCAGCGTCGATAGGCAACGTCGCCGAATGGTACGACTTCGGGATCTACTCGTACCTGGCCGCCGTCGTGCTGGATCGGGTGTTCTTTCCCGATGCGGGTCAATGGTCGCTCGTGCTGACGCTCGGGACGTTCGCCGCGGCATTCCTCGTACGCCCGCTGGGCGGGCTCGTGCTCGGTCCACTGGGCGACCGGGTCGGGCGCAAACGCGTACTCGCGTTCACCGTGCTGCTGATGGCCGGGGGCACGATCGCGCTCGGCCTGGTGCCGAGCTATGCCACGATCGGGGTGGCCGCGCCGATCCTGGTGCTGGTCATCCGGATGGTGCAGGGATTCTCCGCCGGTGGCGAGTACACCGGCGCACTGACCCTGGTCGCCGAGTACGCCCCGGACCGCCGACGCGGCTTCTTCGGAAGCTGGCTGGAGTTCGGCACCATCACCGGCTACACCATCGCCGCGGGAACCTGCACCGTGGTGATCGCCGTGCTCCCCGATGCGGACCTGCTGTCGTGGGGATGGCGACTACCCTTCATGCTGGCATTTCCGCTCGGAGTCACCGGCGTCTACCTGCGGAGCCGCCTCGCAGATACTCCTGCCTTCCGCCAACTCGTGGAACGGTCGCCCGCTGTCGCGACCATGACGTACCGGCGGGCATTTCAGATCCTGGTCAAGCGCTACCGGTCCGCAGCACTGGCCGCGGGAGGACTGGTGATCGCGTGGAACATCACCAACTACGTTCTCACCAACTACATCCCGACCTACCTGACGGGAACACTCCCCCGTTACAGCCAGAGCGACACCAGCCAGGCCGTGGCCACCGGAATCCAGGTCGCCGTCACGCTGCTCGTTCTCTGCGTGATCCTGCGCGTCGGACGGCTCAGCGACCGGGTCGGCCGCAAGCCGATCTTGTTGACGGGCAGCCTCGCGCTGATCGTGTTCGGCCTCCCCGTCGTGTGGCTCATGCGCGAGGGTCTCATCGGACAGATCGTCGGCCTGCTGCTCCTCGGCAGCATGTTGGTCTGCTTCGCGGCCGTGGCGCCCTCGACGCTCCCCGCACTCTTCCCGACGTTGATCCGTTACGGCGGCCTCGCCGTCACGTTCAATCTGGCCGTTTCGGCGTTCGCCGGTACGGCACCGACGATCATCGAGACCGCCGTCACGACGACCGGAGACCTCGACTGGCCGGGGTACTACCTCATCGCCGCTGGCGTCATCGGGTTGGTCAGCGTGTCCTTCCTCGAGGAATCGGCGGGAAGACCGCTCGCCGGCGCCGCACCACTGCTCTCGAGTGCCGATCTGCGGTCGCCGGAGTTCTTCACCCACATCCCGGGCGAGGGCCCGCGATGAGCAGGGCGGGGTCGACCATCGGCGGCTCGCGCCGCGCGCCCGGACGGGCGGGTCGTGCGAACGACACTGGTCGTAACACCGAAGAAACGGCTGCCGTAGCTTTCAGGTCCGAGTACTCCCACATCGTGGAAACTTTGGCCCTACTACGGACAAACGTTATTAATCGGACAAACGTAGCTATTCAGCAGGGTGTGGCGGCCGGTGGTAGCCAGGCGCCGGTGGTGAACAGTTGGGTGAGGACGTCGTAGCTGTCGAGGCCCCACTTGGTGGCGGTGGACAGGTAGGACGCGACCACTGCGAAGTCGGCCAGGCCGGTCAGGGTGCGCCAGCAGCCGCCGGAGGTGCGTTGTTGAATCTTGGTCGGGCGGATGTCGCGTTCGGCCTGGTTGTTCGTCCAGGGCACGGCGAGGTCGACGACGAAGCGCAGGATCATGTCCTCGTAGTCGCGGAAGCGTCGGGCCAGGGTGAGCGCGTCACGGGCGAGCGGGCCGGCGCGGGCGGTGTTGTCGCTGATCCCGGCGTGCATTGCGCCCCGGTAGCCCCACCGGATCTTGTCCAGGACGTCGGAGTCGAGCCCGTGGTGACCGGCGGCGCGGGCGGCTTGGGCGTGGTGGTGGGCGTCGGTGAGGGTGTCGGCCATCGCCGCCGCCCAGAACTGGCCCTCGGGATCGGCCTTGTGGAACGCGGCCAGATCTCTGATCAAATGCGCATTATCCCGACATCGGGATAATGCCCATTACCCCGACTCGCTGATTATTCCGATGTGGGAGCGATCGGTGCTGGTCAGCGGCGGTTCCCGTGCCGTTGATGTCGGGATAATCGCAGCGGCGTGATCATGCGGGTGACGCTGCTCTCTCCTGGTTCTGGGAGAGAGGAGTGGTCATGGACGGGGTGTCGCGGGTTGGTGTGGTTGGCCCGCTGAGGCCGTACGCGGCGGGATTCGCTGCCGAGTTGGCGCGGCTGGGCTATACGAGGCTCTCGGCGGATGGGCAGCTGCGGTTGGCGGCGCATCTGAGCCGCTGGCTGGCCGGGGAGGGCCTGGACGCTGCGGCGCTGACCCCGGCGGTGGTGGCCGGGTTCGTGGCCGCCCGCCGGGCGGCCGGCTACACCGCCTACCGGTCGCCGAAGGCGTTGACGCCGCTGCTGGGTTACTTGCGCGGGCTCGGTGTCACGCCCGAGCCGGCGCTGCGGCCGGCGGAGGGCCCGGTGGAGGTGCTGCTGGAGCGGTATCGCCGTTACCTGCTCGGCGAGCGGGGGCTGGGGGCGGCGACCGTGCGCGGCTATCTGGATCTGGCCCGGCCGTTTCTGCTCACCCGGGCCACGGACAGCGAGGTCGACCTGGCCGGGCTGTCGGCCGCGGATGTGGTGGGCTACGTGCTTGCCCTCGGCCGTGAGCGGTCGCCAAAGATGACCCAGCAGACGGTGTCCGTGCTGCGCTCGCTGCTGCGGTTCTGCCACGTGCAGGGTCTGACCGGGCCGCTGGCCGCGGCGGTGCCGAAGGTGGCCAACCGGCAGCCCACCCCGCCGCGGTTCCTGGAGCCCGCGCAGGTGGCGGCGCTGCTGGCCTCCTGTGATCGCGACGGCGTGGCCGGGCGTCGCGACTTCGCGATGCTCGACCCTGATGGTGCGGCTGGGGTTGCGCGCCGGCGAGGTCGCCGGGCCTGGGCCTGGACGACATCGACTGGCGGCGCGGGGAGATCACCGTCCTGGGCAAGGGCCCGCGCGTGAGCGGCTGCCGTTGCCGGTCGACGTCGGCGACGGCGATCGCGGCCTACCTGCGCCACGGCCGCCCCGCGAGCGCCGCCGACCGGCGCGGTGTTCGTTCGGGTCAAGGCGCCGCATGCCGGGCTGACCCCGGCCGGGGTCACCCAGGCGGTGATCGCCGCCGCGCGGCCGGGCCGGGCTGGGCCCGGTCACCGCGCACCGGCTGCGGCACAGCGCGGCGCACCGAGATGCTGCGCGCCGGGCGCCTCGCTGGCCGAGGTCGGGCAGGTGCTGCGGCACCGCCGGGCGCTGACCACGCGCGATCCTACGCCAAGGTCGACCGCGACGCGCTGCGCACCCTGGCCCGCCCCTGGCCGGGAGGCGCGGCATGACCGCCTCCGGCCCTGGCAGAGCGGCGCTGGACCGTCGGCTGACCGAGTACCTGGCCATCCGCCGCAGCCTGGGTTTCACCGCTCGTCCGCGACGGCAAGCTGCTGGCCCAGTTCCTCGACTACCTGCACGAGCACGACGCGGACACGATCACCGTCGAGCACGCCGTGGCCTGGGCGAGCCAGCCGCCAGGCGGCGGCCGGGCATGGCTGGCGCTTCGGCTGTCGGTGGTCCGCGGTTTCGCCGCGCTACCTGCACACCCTGGACCCGGCGACGAGGTGCCGCCGGCGGACCTGCTGCCCGCCGGGCGCACCGGGCGGTGCCCTACCTGTATTCCGCCGCCGAGCATCGCCGCGCTGATCGCCGCCGACCGACACGCTGCGCACCCGCTGCGCGCGGCGACCTATCGCACGCTGATCGGCCTGCTGGCGGTGACCGGCATGCGGGTCGGCGAGGCGATCGCGCCTCGACCGCGACGACCTCGACGCCGCAGCACGGCGTGCTCGCGATCCGTCACGGCAAGTTCGGCAAGACCCGCCAGCTGCCGCTGCACCCGACCACGGTCGACGCGCTGCGGCGCCTACCGCGCCGCTGCGCGACCAGCACGTCCCGCGCCCGGCAGCGCCGGCGCTGCTTCGTCTCCACCGCCGGGCACCCGGCTGCTCTACTGCAACGTCCAGCGACGACGTTCTCACGCTGCGTCCGCCTCGCCGGGCTCACGCCGCGCTCGGCGTCGTGCCGGCCCCGCATCCACGATCTGCGGCACACCTTCGCGGTCGCACACGCTGCTCGACTCGTACCGCGACGGCGTCGACGTCGCCGCCCGGCTCCCGCTGCTGTCGACCTAGCTGGGCCACGTCCACCCGGCCAACACCTACTGGTATCTGCCGGCCGCCCCGAGCTGCTGGCCGCTCGCCGCCCAGCGGCTCGACGCGCACCTCGGGGCACGGCTCATGAGCGCGCTCGCCCCGACGCTGCAGGCGTTCTTCACCGACCGGCTGATCCGGCCAGCGCCACGCCAGCCCGCACACGATCGCCGCCTACCGCGACACGCTGCGGCTGCTGCTCGCCTACGCCGCCAGCCGCACCGGCAACCCGCCCAGCCAGCTCGACCTCGCCGACCTCGACGCGCCGCTGATCGCCGCGTTCCTCGACCACCTCGAACACGAGCGCGGCAACAGCGTCCGCACCCGCAACGCCCGGCTGGCCGCGATCCACTCGCTGTTCCGGCTACGCCGCGCTGCGCCATCCCGAGCACGCCGCCACATCGCCCGGGTGCTGGCGATCCCGCCCAAGCGCGCCGACCGCGCCCTGGTCACCTACCTGACCGAACCCGAGATCGACGCGCTGCTGGCCGCTCCCGACCGCGCCACCTGGACCGGCCGGCGCGACCACGCGCTGCATCCTGCTCGCCGTCCAGACCGGGCTGCGCGTCTCCGAACTGACCGGCCTGACCTGCGCCGACGTCCACCTCGGCGCCGGCGCGCACGTCGCCTGCCACGGCAAGGGCCGCAAGGACCGCATCACCCCGCTGACCCCGCGCACCGTCGCGGTCCTGCGCGACTGGCTCGCCGAACGCGCCGGCGACCCCGACGACCCGCTGTTCCCGACCCGCCGCGGCAGCCGCTCAGCCGCGACGCGCTCGAGCGCTGCTCGCCCACCACGCCGACCGCGGCCGCCGACGCCTGCCCGTCCCTGGCCGCCAAGACGATCACGCCGCACATCCTGCGCCACACCGCCGCGATGCGCCTGCTGCACGCCGGCGATCGACACCACCGTGATCGCGCTCTGGCTCGGCCACGAGAGCGTCGAGACCACCCAGATCTACCTGCACGCCGACCTCGCCCTCAAGGAACGGGCGCTCGCCCGCACCACCCCACCGAACAGCGCCCCCGGCCGCTACCGGCCCCCCGACCAGCTGCTCGCCTTCCTCGAAGCGCTCTGATTATGCCCGACCTCGCCAGCACGGGAACCGCCGCGACCAGCACCGATCGCTCCCACATCGGGAGAATCAGGAGACTGGGTAATGAGCACCGCACCAGGCGTGGTGGGCGTCGATGAGATGGACGTAGCCGGCGTAGCCGTCGCGGACGATGGTGCCGAGGTAACCGGGCAGCACCTGCCCGGCGTCGATGTCGGCTTTGGAACGGCCGCCGGTGTGCATCGCGGTGAGGAACTCGGTGCACGCCACATAGACGTATTCGAGGCCGCCGTCGGCGCGGGCCGGGGTCTCGTCGACGTGCAGCACCGCGGCCTGGCGCAGCAGGTCGCGGACCCGGGGCAGGAAGCTCGCCTCTACCAGCCGGGCAGCGCGGCCGCGGACTCCGGCCATGAACCCGGTCGACACCGAAATCCCGAGCATCGAGCCCATCAGCGCGGTGGCGCGGGCGACCGGGAGGTAGTGCCCGCACAGCAGTTCCGCTGCCCGCGCCAGTACTCCGGGCCCGTACTGCGCCCGCGCCGGTGCGACCGTTGGGGCGGGGCCGGTCTGGGTGGCGGCACAGCAGGGGCAGGTCCGGGTCAGGATCTGGTACTCGGTGATCCGCGGCGGCGGTGGTGCGATGACGTCGGTGACCTGGCGGCGGTACATCGCGCTCACCGGTGCCCCGGCCAGGTCCGCGCCACAGTCGCTACAACTGGCCGGGTCACTGACGATGATCTCGTCCGGATCGTTAACCAGCGGCATCGTCGAGCCCGGCGCCCCGGGCTGCTTACCGGGTTTGCGCCCCGCCGAGGTTCGTGATGATCCCCGCGCCGGCTTCCGGTAGGGCGGGTCCGACGAGGGCGGCTTGCTCGAGGTCGACGAGTCACTGCTCAACCGCCGCTCCAACTCCGCGATCTTCGCGACCAGCGCCTCAATCTGGACGGCTTGCCCGGCGATCACCTCTCGCAGGCCGGCGTTCGTTGCCCGCAACCGCGCCAGCTCCGCCTCCACTGGCGATGACGGCTCGGGCACCGACCCATGATCACACTGCCGTCACCAAGATCAAGCCGCCACGCCGCACCGACTCACCGCGCAGCAGTCGCCCGGTCCTGAATAGCTACGGACAAACCGCCCATTGACATGTCTCCCTACCCCGCGGACAGTAATGCAGAATTGCTCATTGCCCAGCCCGAGGAGGCGGCCGATGGCAGTCCTGGTTCCCGAGGAGACTCCGAGGACGTGGCGGCTCCAGGAGGTGCTGGTCACCGAGCCGGGCACGATCAAAAGGGCGATCGGGGCGGCTGCCATCGGTAACATCACCGAATGGTACGACTTCGGCGTCTACGCCTACTTCGAGCCGACCATCCGCAAGGTCTTCTTCGCCGGCCTCGACGAGACCGTCGGCACGATCGCGACATTCGGCCTGTTCGCGGTGGCGTTTCTCATCCGACCGTTGGGCGGGCTGTTCTTCGGGCCGCTCGCCGACCGGATCGGCCGCACCCGGGTGCTCGCGACGACGATGATCCTGATGGCGCTGGGGACATTCGTGATCGGCTGCATCCCGAGCGAGGCCAGCATCGGCATCTGGGCGCCGATCCTGCTGCTCGTGGCCCGGCTGGTGCAGGGGTTCTCCACCGGTGGCGAGTACGGCAACGCGATGACGTTCATCGCCGAGTACGCCCCGGACCGCCGCCGCGGGTTCCTGGGCAGCTGGCTCGAGTTCGGCACGTTCGCGGGCTACCTGCTCGGCGCGATCGTGGTGACGGTCGCGGACGCCGTCTTCACCGACGACCAGCTGCTGTCCTGGGGCTGGCGGATCCCGTTCTTCGTCGCGTTGCCGCTCGGCTTCATCGGGGTCTACCTGCGGACCCGCCTGGCCGACACGCCCGCCTTCGCCGCGCTGGAGCGTGAGGCCGAGGAGCGCGAGAAGGAGCAGCGGCACCCGCACGAGACCCGCGAGCTGCTCAAGCTGTGGCCGTTCATGCTGGTCTGCATGGGCCTGGTGCTGGTCTGGAACGTCACCAACTACATGCTCACGTCCTACATGCCCACCTACGTCACCGACACCATGCCCAAGCTGGAGGGGCTCAGCACCGATACCTCGACCACCTCGCAGGTCGTGCAGATCGTGGTGATCCTCGTGGCGATGGTGACCATCCCCCTGCTCGGCAAGCTCTCGGACCGCATCGGCCGCAAACCGATCGCGTGGTTCGGGGCGATCGGCCTGGTCGTGCTGGCCTTCCCGATGATCCTGCTGGTGCGCGCCGCCACCCCGGTGTCGATCTTCATCGGCTTGATGATCATGGGCTTCCTGCTGATCTGCTTCAGCGCCACCATGCCTTCCACGCTGCCGTCACTGTTCCCAACCGAGGTGCGCGGCGGTGGGCTCTCGATCGCGTTCAACGTGTCGGTGTCACTGTTCGCGGGGACCACATCGTTCGTGGTCGGCACGCTGGTGGGGATCAGCGGCGACCTGAACTGGCCCGCCTACTACCTGATCATCGCGGGCGCCGTCGGCATCGTGTCGCTGGTGTTCCTGCAGGAGCCGAACGGGCGGCGCATGTGGGGCTCGCCGCCGTCTGCGGTGTCGCGCGAGGAGGCCGTCAGGCTGATCGACCGCCAGTCGAGCACCGCCTGAGGAGCGCCCGGCGATCAGCGGAAGACGACGGTGCTGCGGTCGTACAGCAGCACCCGGCGCTCGGAGTGCCAGCGCACAGCGCGCGAGAGCGCCAACGCCTCAGCGTCCCGCCCGACGGTGGCGAGCGAGCGAGGATCAAAGGTGTGATCGATGCGGATGACCTCCTGCTCGATGATCGGGCCTTCGTCCAGATCGGGAGTGACGTAGTGGGCGGTCGCCCCGACCAGCTTCACGCCGCGGTCGTAGGCCTGGTGATAGGGCTTCGCACCCTTGAAGCCCGGCAGGAACGAATGGTGGATGTTGATGACCCGGCCGTGCAGCCCCCGGCAGAGACCGTCCGAGAGCACCTGCATGTAGCGCGCCAGCACGACGAAGTCTGCGCCGTACTCGTCGACGATCCCCAGCAGCCGGCGTTCCGCCTCCGGCTTGGTCTCGGCCGTGACCGGCACGTGGATGAACGGGAGGTCGGCGGCCTCGGCCATGGGGCGTAGGTCCTCGTGGTTCGACACGACCGCCGCGAGCTCGGCGCCGAGGCTGCCCGCCCGCCAGCGGAAGATCAGGTCGTTGAGGCAGTGGCCCATCCGCGACACCATGACGAGCGCACGCTGCGGACGGTCCCGACCGAGCGTGTACTCCATCCCGAACTCGCCCGCGACCTCGACGCCGAAGGCGCCGGAAAGCTCCACCGGATCGGTGTCGTACGCCGACACGAACTCGGTCCGCAGGAACAGCACGCCGCGGATCGGGTCGTCGAACTGCTGGTGCTCGACGATGTCGTACCCGTGCTGAAAGAGGAACGCGGTGACCGCATGCACGATGCCGGGCCGCTGCGGGCAGCTCAGGGTGAGGATATAGGTTGACGCCACAGCAGGATTCCTCAGCATTCCACGACGTTCAGCGCGAGACCGCCCCGAGCCGTCTCCTTGTATTTGTCCTTCATGTCCGCACCCGTTTCCCGCATGGTCTTGATGGCCTTGTCCAGGGACACGTGGTGGGCGCCGTCGCCGCGTATTGCCAGGCGGGCAGCGGTAATAGCCTTGATCGAGGCGACGGCGTTGCGCTCGATGCAGGGGATCTGCACGAGTCCGCCGACGGGATCACAGGTGAGCCCCAGATTGTGCTCGATCCCGATCTCCGCCGCGTTCTCCACCTGGTCCGGCGTGCCTCCGAGAATCGCGGCGAGCCCGGCGGCGGCCATGGAGCAGGCCGAACCGACTTCGCCCTGGCAGCCGACCTCGGCGCCGGAGATCGAGGCGTTCTCCTTGAAGAGCACCGCGATGGCCGCCGCCGTGAGCAGGAAGCGGACCACGCCCTCTTCGGAGTATCCGTCGACGAAGTCGCGGTAGTAATGGAGGACGGCCGGGATGATGCCCGCCGCCCCGTTCGTCGGCGCCGTGACCACGCGGCCGCCTGCGGCGTTCTCCTCGTTCACGGCCAGCGCATAGAGGGTGACCCACTCCACCGCACGGAGTGGGTCGTGCTCGTCGGCGCCCGCTTCCAGGCTCGCCCGCAACGCGGCTGCCCGTCGCCGCACCCGGAGGCCACCGGGCAGCACACCGGTCGCTCGTGTTCCGCGCTCCACGCACTCGCGCATCACCGACCAGATGTGCAGCAGCCCTGCCCGGATGTCGGCCTCGCTGC
Source organism: uncultured Actinomycetota bacterium (assembly GCA_963728105.1). Taxonomy (GTDB): domain Bacteria; phylum Actinomycetota; class Actinomycetes; order Mycobacteriales; family Pseudonocardiaceae; genus Pseudonocardia. The sequence goes on from CAVSJZ010000033.1 coordinate 270,618, forward strand.
GCCACGCGAGCTCGTTGGCCAACATGATCTCGCTGATGTCCATTCCCGTCTCACGGGTGTGCCGTACCAGCTGGCCGCCGGTGGTGAACGGGAAGCGAACCGGGGTGGGATCGTCGACGAGGATGGGACGTCCGGCCTCGTCCTGGTCGACGACGAAGCCGCCACCGACGGAGTAGTACTCCCGTTCCGACAGTGTTCGACCCGCGCTGTCCATCGCGGTGAAGAGCATTCCGTTGGTGTGGAACGGCAGTCTCTTGCGCCGATGCAGGACGATGTCGTCGTCCGGGCTGAAGGCGATCCGGTGCTTTCCGCCGACATGCAGCACCCCGTTGCTGCGCGCGGCAGACACGCGCGCCTCGACCGCGGCGGGATCGACCAGGTCGGGTTGCTCACCTTCCAGGCCGAGCAGGACGGCCTCGACCGTTCCGTGGCCGTGGCCGGTCGCACCAAGCGAGCCGAACATCTCCGCACGGGCCCTGGCGGTGCGGTGCAGGAGGCCCGCGGACTCCAGACGGGAAACGAACGCAGAAGCCGCCCTCATCGGTCCGACCGTGTGCGAGCTCGACGGCCCGATGCCCACCGTGAACAGGTCGAAGACGCTGATCGTCATGAGCAGCCGCCCGCAGCGTCGGCGGGTTCCACCGACCGCCGCACGGCGGCCGGTACAGCCACGTTGTGCTCGGGCCGCGTGAGGGCGCGGGTCATCGGGGGCCGGCCTCGTTGCGCACGGTCTTCTCCTCGTTCATCGGCGGATGCGCGCCATCTCGGGGTCGACGAGCGGCTCGGCCGCGACCGTGGCCGGAATCCGTCGACCGAAGTACTCGATCTCCACCGCCGTCCCGGGCACCGCACTGGCGGGCAGCCACGCGTACGCGATCGGGCGACCGACGGTGTGGCCGAAGGCGGCGCTGGTGACGTAGCCGGCCGCCGAGCCTTCCAGGAACACCGGCTCGTGGCCGAGGACGACGCTGCGTCCGTCGTCGACGGTCAGGCAGGCGAGCCGACGGGAGACGCTGTCCGCCGTCATGCCCGCGATCGCGGCGCGGCCGCCGAAGTCACCCTTGTCGGGGCGTACGGCGAAGCCGAGGCCCGCCTCGTAGGGGTTGTGCTCGGTGGTCATGTCATGGCCCCAGGCGCGGTACCCCTTCTCCAGGCGCAGGCTGTTGAACGCCGCGCGGCCGGCGGCGATGACCCCGAGGTCCTGGCCCGCGGTGAACAGCACGTCCCACAGCCGCAGCCCGAGGTCGGCGCTCGTGTAGAGCTCCCAGCCGAGCTCGCCGACGTAGGACAGGCGCATCGCCAGTACGGGGACGCCGCCGATGTGGGCCGGTTGCGACCGGAAGTACTTCAGGCCCGCATGGGAGAAGTCCTCGTTGCTCAAAGGCTGGACGAGATCACGCGCCCGCGGTCCCCACACCCCGATGCAACAGGTGCCGCCGGTGATGTCGCGGACCTGGACACTGCCGTCGGTGGGCAGCTGCCGGCGCAGGTAGTCCAGGTCGAGCTCACCGTTGGCGCCGACCTGGAACCGGTCGGGGCCCAGCCGGGCGACGGTCCAGTCGCTGCGGATGCCACCTGCCGCGTCGAGGACGAGGGTGTAGGTGACGGCGCCGACGGACTTGTCCATCTTCCCGGTGGTCAACCGGTCGAGCAGGGCGAGCGCGCCGGGGCCGCTGACCTCGAAGCGCCGCAGCGGCGTCATGTCGTACATCGCGACCGCCTCACGGGTGCGCCACGCCTCGACGGCCGCGATCGGCGAGTGGAACCGTGCCGACCACGCGTCGCGCCCGGGGGGCGTCCACTCCCCGGGCAGCTCGGCCAGCAACGCCGCGTTGGCCTCGTACCAGTGCGGACGCTCCCAGCCGGCGGCGTCGAGGAACACGGCGCCGAGCTCGGCCTGACGCACGTGGAAGGGGCTGACCCGCAGGTTGCGCGGGGAGGTCCGCGGCTGCAGGGGGTGGAGCACGTCGTAGATCTCGACGAAGTTCTGCTTCGACGTCTCCTCGACGTAGTCCGCGGAGCGCTGGAAGGACTCGAACCGGTGCACGTCACAGCCGTGGAGGTCGTACTCGGTCCGGCCGTCCACCAGCAGCTGGGCGACGGCCTTGGCGACCCCGGCGGAGTGGGTGACCCAGACCGCCTCGGCGACCCAGAACCCGGCCAGGTCCGCGGACTCCCCGATCAGCGGGCCGCCGTCCGGTGTGAAGGAGAAGATGCCGTTGAAGCCCTCCTCGACCTTCGCCGTGCGCAGCGCGGGCAGCAGCCGCTGGCAGTTGTCCCACGCCTCGGCGAAGTCGTCCTCGGTGAAGGGCAGCATCGACGGCATCGACGTGCCGGTGACCTCGACGTCGTCGTCGACCGATTCCAGGCGGACCGGCATCGGACGGTGGCCGTAGCTGCCGATCCCGATGCGGTCCCCGTGCTCGCGGAAGTACAGGTCGCAGCCCTGGTCGCGCAGGATCGGCAGCCCGATCTCGCTCGCCTCGGTGTTGCGCCCGACGAGCTCCGCCACCTGGCCCGTCTTCGCGTACTGGTGCGCCAGCGGCAGCAGCGGCACGTCCATGCCGACCATGGCGCCGACCGCCGGTCCCCAGAAGCCCGCGCAGGACACGACGACATCGGCCGGGATCACCCCGTCCGGCGTGCGCACCCCGGTGACCCGGCCGCGCGCCTGCTCGATGCCCACGACCCGGGTCGAGCCCAGGAACCGCGCGCCTCGCGCCTCGGCCCGCCGGGCCAGTGCGACGACCGCCCGTCCCGCTCTGGCCAGACCGTCGGTGGGCGTGTGCAGGCCGGCCAGGACCTGGTCGCGGTCCAGCAGCGGATGCAGCCGCAGGCACTCGTCGGCGTCCACGATCCGGCCCTCGACACCCCAGGACGTCAGCCATCCACGCCGGCGATGCAGGTCGGCCACCCGCTCCGGCGTGGTGGCGACCTCCAGGCCGCCGACGCTCTTGAAGCACCATGCGCCGTCGAGGTCGAGACCGGAGAGCTTGTCGACCGTGTAGGTCGCGAACTGGGTCATCGTCTTCGACGGGCTCACCTGGAACACGAGACCGGGTGCGTGCGAGGTCGAGCCACCGGTCATCGGGAGTGGACCCTGGTCGAGGACGGTGACCTGGTCGAATCCGCGCGCGGTCAGCTCGTCGGCGAGGTTCGTCCCGACGATTCCGGCGCCGATGATCACGACGCGGGGTGAGGTGGGCATACCGAGTTCCTGGTCTCTCTTACTGGTCGGTGCGGGTGGGTCGGCCGGGGTCAGCCGGCGCTGCGGTACTCGGTCGCGGCGTCGAGCAGCCAGCTCGTGAGGTAGCCGGCGAACGACGAGCGCACCACGATCTGGTAGTGGGTGGCGGTGTCGTCGAGGGCCAGCAGCACCACGCCGGCGAGGCCGAGCAGGGTCTGCACGGCGCGGCCGCGGCCGAAGACCCGGGGGTGCAGGTCGACCGCGCACCCGCCGGACAGCAGGTCGCGGGCGTGCTCGCCGCCCAGCTGCAGGATGGTGCGCTGCGCCGACACGTCGACCACGGCCGCCGCTCCGCTCTCCCCGACGGCCTGCCGCAGGCAGGACTCCAGTTCCTCCGGGGTGCGGGAGGGACTGATGATCAGCCACTCCCGCGGCGCCAGCCAGACCGCGGTGGCCGTCGCGTTCTCGACGTACGTCGACGCCGTGGTGGGCAGGGCGACGCCGAGGTGCGCGGCGACGGAGTCCGCCGCGGCGCTGCCCGGCTCGACGTGGAGATGGGCCATCGCGAGGAACGGTCGCGGGATGACATGCACGCCCGCGGGAAGGTCCTTCAGGCTGTCCGCCCACGCGGCCAGCGGTGCGGTGCGGACGAGCGGCTCAGCCGTCACGACGGGCTCCTTCGGGGTCGAAGAGGACGGGGTCGGCGATCTCCACGGGGACGAGCTCCCCGGCGACGGCGACGTGCACGGTCTGGCCGATCCGGCTCCGGCCCGCCTTCAGCAGGGCGAGCGCGAACGTCCGGTCCAGCGCCGCGCTGCGGTAGCTCGACGTGACGTGGCCGAGCATCGGCACGGGCGGTTCCGGCAGGACGGGGCCTTCGACGATCTGTGCGCCCTCGGGCAGCAGCGCGCCGTGGTCCACGGGCAGCAGGCCGACCAGGTGCTTGCGGTCCGGCCGACTGTTGTACGGCCGCGCGAACGAGCGCTTCCCGAGGAAGTCCGCCTTCTTCTTCGACACGGCCCAGGCCATGCCCAGGTCGTGGGGCGTGACGGTGCCGTCGGTGTCCTGGCCGACGATCGGGTACGCCTTCTCCGCGCGCAGCACGTGCATCGTCTCGGTGCCGTAGGGCGTGATGCCGTACCGCTCCCCCGCGGCCATCAGCCGTTCCCACACCGCCGGGGCGTGCCAGCCATCGACGTTGACCTCGAAGGCGAGCTCGCCGGAGAAGCTGACGCGGGCCACCCGCACGCGCACGTCGGCGATCCTGGTGTCCCGCCAGGTCATGAACGGGAACGCCGCCTTCGACGTGTCGAGGCCGGTCACGGCGGCCACCACGTCCCGCGACCGCGGCCCGACCACCGGGAACGTCGCCCACTGCTCGGTCACCGAGGTGACGTGCACCCGCAGGTGCGGCCACTCGGTCTGCCGCCAGTCCTCCATCCACGCCAGTACGTCGGCCGCGCCGCCGGTCGTGGTGTAGACGAGGAACCGGTCCTCACCGAGCCGCAGCACCGTGCCGTCGTCGAGGACCATGCCGTCGGTGCGGCACATCACGCCGTAGCGGATCGAGCCGACCTTCAGATTGCTGATCATGTTCGTGTAGACCATGTCCAGGAACTCCGCGGCGTCAGGCCCCTGCACGTCGATCTTGCCGAGTGTCGAGCCGTCGAGGATGCCGACCCCGCCGCGCACGGCGGCGCACTCCCGCAGCACGGCGGCTTCCATGTCCTCGCCGGGCCGCGGGTAGTACCGCGGACGTTTCCACTGCCCGACGTCCTCGAAGACGGCGCCGCGGGCGAGGTGCCAGTGGTGCAGCGCCGTGGTGCGTTCGGGGTCGTAGAGCGACCCGCGGGCGCGGCCGGCGAGCGCCGCGAACGCGACGGGTGTGTAGGGCGGCCGGAAGGTGGTGGTGCCCAGCGACTCGACCGGCGCGCCCAGGATCTCGGCGGCGATGCCGGAGGCGATGACCCCGGAGGTCTTGCCCTGGTCGTGTGCGGTTCCGATCGTCGTGTACCGCTTGATGTGCTCGACCGAGCGCATGCCCGCACCGATGGCACGGTCGATGTCGGCCACCGTGGCGTCGCGCTGCAGGTCCACGAACTGGGCGGCGCGGGTCGCCGGCCCGGTGTCGGGCACCCGCCACATCACCAGCGTCGGGGTGCGCTCGGGTCCGTCCGCCACCGGCCCGACGACGTTCTCGGGGACGGATGCGAAGCTCAGGCCATCGACAGCCGCGGCGGCGGCGCGGTGACCGTCGGCGAGGCATCCGGCCAGGTCGAACACCCCGGCCGCCGCCCCCGCGACGGTCGTCGCCTCCACCGTGTCGCCCGGGACGAACGCGCCGATCGCGGCGTCGTAGCGCAGCCGGCCTCCGGCCTGGCTGTAGAGGTGTGCCGCCGGGTTCCAGCCGCCACACACCAGCAGCAGGTCGCACGGGACGGGCTGCGCCTCGCCCGGCGACCCGTCGGCCAGCGGTGCCACCAGCGCCGCCGAGACCCGCTCGGTGCCCTCGGTCCCGGTGACGACCGCCGCGGCGCGCACCGGGATGCCGCGCCGCTCGCAGGCGGCCAGCCACGTCGCGGGAGGTTCGGGTCGCGCATCGACCACGGCACGCACATCGACGCCCGCGTCCGCGAGGTCGACCGCCGCCGCGTACGCGCTGTCGTCGGTCGTGAACACGACGGCCGCCCGTCCGGCGGCGACGCCGTAGCGGTGCAGGAACGTGCGCGCCGCACCGGCGAGCATGATGCCGGGCCGGTCGTTGTCGGCGAACACGACGGGCCGCTCGTGGGCGCCCGCCGCGACCAGGACATGGCGGGCGCGGATGCGCCAGATGCGCTGCCGTGACCGGTACGGCGGCGCGGCGGCGCCGAGGTGGTCGGTGCGCCGCTCCAACGCCAGCACGAAGCCGTCGTCGTAGTACCCGAACGCGGTGGTGCGTTGCAGGTGCAGCACATCGGGGAAGCCCGCCAGTTCGGCGGTGACCCGCTCCACCCAGTCGAGCGCCGGGCCGCCGGCGACGCGCTCGTCGCACCCCAGGAGCGAGCCGCCCGCCTCTGGCTGGTCGTCGACCAGCACGACCCGGGCCCCCGCCCTGGCCGCGGTCAACGCGGCGACCAGGCCCGCCGGGCCCGCCCCCACGACGAGCAGGTCGGTGTGGACGTGCCGCGCGTCGTAGCGGGCGGAGTCGGGGACGCCGGCGAGGCGTCCCCGGCCGGGGACGCCGTGGGCCACGAGCCCGTCGGACAGCTCGATGGTGGTCGCCAGCAGCATCGGCTCGGGGAAGGGCTCCTCCACCTGGACGAGGCTGGTCGGGTCCTCTGGCCCGGCCGCGACGATCCCGCGGGGTCTGCCCAGCTTGATGCTGGTGCCCGTCCGGTGCACGCCGTGGGCGAGCAGGGCGGAGGCCAGGGTGTCGCCGGGGTGGCCGGTGAGCGTGCGCCCCCCGAAGACGAACCGGAGCGTCGTGTCGCGCTCGATCCGGCCGCCGTCGGGCAGGCGGAAGGGCGCCTTGTCGGTCTCGCTCATGACATCGTCGGTTTCTGCTCGTCGAGGCGGTAGACACGGTGGAAGCGGTGGGTCGCCGTGTCGCGGATCGCGTTGAACCAGCGACGGCAGCCGACGGCGTGCACCCACCGTTCGGCGAACGGTCCGCGGGGGTTGTCGCGGACGAAGAGATACGCCGCCCACTCCTCGTCGGTCAGCTCCGACGAGTTCTGTGGGTACGTCAGGTGGGCCTGGCCGCCGTAGTGGAACTCGACCTCCTCCCGTGGACCACACCACGGGCACTCGATCAGTTGCACGTCACTCCTCTTGGTCGCCCTGAAGGCGGATGATGCGATGCCCGGTCGGTCGGCCGGGTCGGTGCCGATGCTCGCTCGGCAAGCTCCGCTCAGTGCGCGACGCCGGCGGCGCCGTGCTCGTCGATGAGCGCGCCGGTCACGAACCGCTCCATGCCGAACGGTGCGATGTAGGGGTGCGGCTCGTCGTGGGCGACCATGTGCGCGAGGCACGCGCCGATGCCCGGGGTCGCCTTGAACCCGCCGGTCCCCCAGCCGCAGTTCAGGTACAGGCCGTCGTAGGGCGTCCTGCCGACGATCGGCGAGGCGTCGGGACTGACGTCGACGACGCCGGCCCAGGACCGCAGCAGGTGCGCCCTGGCGAAGACGGGGAACAGCTCCACCGCCGCGGCCATCTGCCGCTCGATGATGTGGAACGCGCCGCGTTGGCCGTATCCGTTGGCGGCGTCGACGCCCGCGCCCATCACCAGCTCGCCCTTGTGCGCCTGCGACACGTAGACGTGCACGTGGTTCGACATCACGACCGTCGGGTGCACCGGCTCGAGGAGCTCGGACACCAGCGCCTGGAGGGGGACGCTCTGGATGGGCAGCCGGAGGCCGAGCATGTCGGTGAGCACGGACGTGCTGCCCGCCGCGCACAGCACCACCCGGCCCGCGGCGATCTCGCCCCGCGTCGTCGCGACCCCGGTGACCCGGTCGCCGTCGGTGAGGAAGCCGGTGACCGCGCAGTCCTGGATGATGTCGATCCCGGCCGCGTCGGCGCTGCGCGCGAAACCCCAGGCCACGTAGTCGTGCTTGGCGATGCCGCCCCGCGGCTGGAACGTCGCCCCCAGCACGGGGTAGCGCAGCTCCTGCGAGGTGTTGACGATCGGGCAGATCTTCTTGACCTCGTCGGGGGTCACCCACTCGGCGTCGATCCCGTTGAGCTTGTTGGCCTCGACCCGGCGCACACCGTCGCGGACGTCCTGGAGGCTGTGCGCGAGGTTGAGCACGCCCCGCTGGCTGAACAGGATCGGGTAGTCGAGCTCGTCCGCCAGCCCTTCCCAGAGCTTCAGCGCGTGCTCGTAGAGAGCCGACGTCTCGTCCCACAGGTAGTTCGACCGGATCAGGGTCGTGTTGCGGGCCATGTTCCCGCCGGCCAGCCAGCCGCGCTCCAGCACGGCGACGTTCGTGATGCCGTGGTTGCGAGCCAGGTAGTGCGCGGTCGCGAGGCCGTGCCCGCCGCCGCCGACCACGACCACGTCGTAGGTCCGCTTCGGTTCCGGGTTGCGCCAGAGGAACTCCGGATGGTCGGGCAGGTCGGCCCCTGGGCGTCGGTCGTCGAGCGCCATCAGCGGGGAACCTCCTTCAGCGTCGGGTAGAGCGGGTGCGCCGAGGTCAGCGCCGCCACGCGGTGTCGCAGGGCGGCCAGCCCGGACTCGTCGGTCGACGGCTGCAGCGCCGCGGCGATGATCTCGGCGACCTCGGCGAACTCGGCGTGGCCGAACCCGCGGGCGGCCAGGGCCGGGGTGCCGATCCGAACACCGGAGCTGACCATCGGGGGACGGGGGTCGAACGGCACCGCGTTGCGGTTGACCGTGATGCCCACGTCGTGCAGGCGATCCTCGGCCTGCCTCCCGTCCAGCTCCGAGGCACGCAGGTCCACCAGCACCAGGTGGACGTCCGTGCCACCGCTGACGACGCCGATCCCCGCTGCCCGCGAGTCCGCGGCGAGCAGCCGGTCCGCGAGCAGCCGGGAGCCCTCGAGGGTCCGCCGCTGCCGGTCGCGGAACGCGTCGCCCGTAGCGAGCTTGAACGCGACGGCCTTTGCCGCGATCACGTGCTCGAGCGGACCGCCCTGCTGACCCGGGAAGACCTTCGAGTTGATCTTCTTGCGGAGGTCGGGCTCCGCGTTCGCGGCCACGATGATCCCGCCGCGCGGCCCGCCGAGCGTCTTGTGCGTCGTCGACGTCACGACGTGGGCGTACGGAAGCGGTGACGGGTGCAGACCCGCGGCGACCAGCCCCGCGAAGTGCGCCATGTCGACCATCAGGTTGGCGCCGACCTCGTCGGCGATCTCCCGGAACGCGGCGAAGTCGAGCTGCCGCGGGTAGGCCGACCACCCGGCGACGATCAGCTTCGGTCGGTGCTCGCGGGCCAGGCGCGCCACCTCGTCCATGTCCACGCGGTGGTCGTCCTCCCGGACGTGGTAGGGCACCGCGCGGTACAGCTGACCGGAGAAGTTGAGGTGCATGCCGTGCGTGAGATGGCCGCCGTGCGCCAGCGCTAGGCCGAGGAACGTGTCGCCCGGCTGCAGGAGCGCCGCCATGGCCGCGGCGTTCGCCTGGGCACCCGAGTGCGGCTGCACGTTGGCGTAGTCGGCGCCGAACAGCGCCTTCACCCGGTCGATGGCGAGCTGCTCGGTGACGTCCACGTGCTCGCAACCGCCGTAGTAGCGGCGCCCCGGGTAGCCCTCGGCGTACTTGTTGGTCATCACCGAGCCCTGGGCCTGCATGACCGCGAGGGGGGCGAAGTTCTCGCTGGCGATCATCTCCAGGGTCGACTCCTGCCGCGCCAGCTCGGCCGAGACCGCCGCGAACACCTCGGGGTCGGCGTCGGCAAGGCTGCTGCTCAACGTGGGGTCGGCGCCGGGAAGCAGGTCTGCGGTCGTCATCGCGCGTCCGCTCCGTTCAGCTGGTTGGAGGCCGTGCCGAGGTGGCGGACGACCCATTCGTGGAACAGCCCGATGTGGTGCTCGGTTGGCACCAGCACTCCTCCCCCGGCGTAGGCCTTCGAGCCGGCGGCGAGCTGGCAACGCTCGGCGGCGTCGAAGTCCTGCTGGTTGACCCGGTGGAACAGCTCGACCGAGGCGGTCAGGTCCTTGCCCGACGCGACGACGTCAGGCAGGTACAGCCAGTCGCACTCGACGGTCGTGCGATCGGGGGCAACCGGGTAGAGGCGATGGAAGATCACATGATCGGGCACGAGGTTGATGAAGACCTGCGGGTTGACCGTGATCGCGTAGTACTTCCGGTCGTGGTCCGCGTCGACACCGGGGATGGCGGTGGCACCGGCGCTGCCGTCGACCGTGAAGCCTGCGACGTTCTCCCCGAACTCCGCACCGTGACCGACGAAGTACTGCGCCGCGTAGCCCTCGGCGAACTCCGGCAGCACCTCCACGAGCTCGGGATGGATCGTGGCGCAGTGGTAGCACTCCATGAAGTTCTCGACGATCAGCTTCCAGTTCGCGTGCACGTCGTAGGTGATGCGCCGACCGACGTCGAGCTGGTCGACTCCCCAGCGGTCGATGTCCTCGCAGGAGCCCAGCCGCTCCGCTACCGCACCGATGACGGTGTGCTCGAACGAAGGCGGCTCGTCGGCCAGGCACACCCAGACGTATCCGAGCCACTCGCGCACGTGGGCGGGGATCAGCCCGAACTGTGAGCGATCGACGTCCTGCATCTGCGAGAGGTTCGGCGCGGAGATGAGCGCCCCCTCGAGCGAGTACGTCCATGCGTGGTAGCCGCATTGCAGCTTCCGTTGGCCGGTGCCCGCCTGCTGCATGCAGACCCGCGCTCCGCGGTGCCGGCAGACATTGAGGAAGGCGCGCAGCTTCCGGTCGCGGCCGCGGACGATCACGACGTTCTCCCGGCCCACGTCGACGGTCCGGAATGCGCCGGGACCCTCGATGTCGGCCGCCCGCGCCGCGGCGAACCAGAACGCTTCGAAGATCTTTTCCTGCTCCTGCCCGAAGAATGCCGGGTCCGTGTAGGTGGAGCCGGGCAGCGTGGGGATGAGGCTGGCTGGCAGTTCGGTGCTGACGGACACGGAACACCTTTCAACGCTGGGCGTGAGCGTGGGGAGACCGCCGAGGCTCCCTGGTGCCGCTGGTTGCGCAGACTGCGAACCGCGGACGACCTGCTCGATTTTGTACCAGATGACGCAACGTGTAGCGTCTTGCGCAACGGTAAGTTCAGGGAGGAAGATGTGTCAAGGGGTTCAGTGGCTGGTCCGTACGCTCAGGTTGTGAGTAGCGCGACAAGTGACAGCGGGCGGGGAACCGGGCCGTCGGGGCCGTCGCAGGTCCAGTCGGTCGATCGGGCCGTGGCGATCTTGTATTTCTTGGCGCGGCGGGGTGAGGCGGGAGTGACCGAGGTCGCCGCCGAGCTGGGTGTGCACAAGTCGACGGCGTTCCGGTTGATCGGTGCGCTGGAGAGCGGGAGTTTGATCGACCAGGAGGGTGAGCGGGGGAAGTACCGCCTGGGGTTCGGCATCTTGCGGCTGGCGGCGGCGACGGCGGGGCATCTGGAGTTGCCGACGGAGAGCCGACCGATCTGCCAGCGGTTGGCGGCGGAGTTGGACGAGGCGGTCAACGTCGCGGTGCTGGATGACGTCGAGGCGATGAACGTGTTGCAGGAGTACGGGACGTCGTCGATCACGGGTCGCAACTGGATCGGTCAGCGGACTCCGTTGCATGCGACGGCGACCGGGAAGGTCTTGCTGGCGTTTGCGGACTCGGTGACGCAGAAGGAGGTTCTGGGTGGTGAGCTGCATCGGTTCACCGCGCACACCCTGACCGAGGCCGGGTCGCTGGAGGCGGAGCTGTCGCAGGTGCGGGCGCAGGGTTGGGCGACGACGTCCGAGGAGTTGGAGATCGGCCTGAACGGTGTCGCGGCGCCGGTGCGCGACGCGACAGGGAGGGTGGTTGCGGCAGTGGGCACCTCAGGGCCTTCTCATCGGTTGAGCATGGACACGTTCCAGACGGTGGCGGCCCGGCTCGTCGAAGGCGCCCGGGAGATCGGCGCCCGGCTGGGCTACTTCGAATAGGGGCCGTGTCGCCCTTCGTCCTGGAGGCCCCGGCGCGCGGACGGTCTTCCGCAGCTACCGGTCGGGCCCGGAGAGCATGGCCTCGGTCGCCTCGGTGATGATCTGGGTCATGGCTTCCATCGTCCCCAGCGCGGCGTCGCTCAGCGAGCGCCGCGACGGCGCGCGCCGCTTGGCGGCGCAGTAGCCGCTCGGGGCGATAGCTGCTGCCCGCAGCGGAGCAGTGGCAAGCTCTCGACCGCCTGGAACGCGCTTCGTCCTCGACCTGTGAAAATCGTGGTGATGGTCTGCAGAATCCGCTCCCGTCACAGGTCGGCACCGGGGGCGAGGACGGCAGGGGGCTGACAAACGCCCGCGCCGAGGACACGATCCGCTTGATCAAGCAGGTGCGACGCGCGGCATGCGGGTTCCGCAACCGGCAGAGCCATCGGCGACGCGTACGGTCGCACTGCCCCGGCAAGCGCATCGATCGTCAGCGACAATCTGCCGAGGACGGCCAAAAGAACAAGGCGCTGGAAAACGGGGCGCTGGAAAACGGGGCGCCCACGAGCCGGGCCCGGTATTCAGTGCCGGGCCGACGCCGGAGGCGACACGTGGCGAGCTCGTCACGACAATACCGGGACCGGAAGCGGACTGAGCGGCCCCGATGGACGGGTGAGCACGCTGCGTGACGAGTCGAATGGTGCCTCCGATCTCCGGTTCCGGCGCTTGGTCAGCCGCCGGCCGGCCGCTACCGTGTTGCTCCGAAGTCCTCACCGCGCCCCGGACCCCGGCGCACCGAAGAATGTCGCCGGGGAAGGAGTGCGTCGTGATCCCGCGGGCAGAAGCCTCCACACCGGCGCGCGATGCCGTGTCCGGCCCGAGCCCTGACCGCCATGGCGGCCACGTGTCCACCCGTGCGGCGACTGCCGCTCCCCCACGGCCCGGAGGCCCACGGGGAGGCCTTTCGATCAGCGGATCCCTGACGCTCACACCGATGGCGAAAGCGATCCCGGCCAGCCCGGACAGTGGTGGGACCTGGCTCGGTCAGGCCATGCATCCGGGGCCGTGGTCTGCGCCTACGCCATGGCGAAGATCGAGGAGACCCCGGCGTCCCGGTCCGGGCGCCCGGGCCGACCTGCCCCCGGACTGCACGTCCGGCATCGGCGACGCGACGCGGCGGAGCGGTCGCCACGGCGGCGGCATCAGGCCCAGGGGCGATGCCGCTTGCCCCGGTGGGGTGCGAAGCGGACGTGCGCGAACGAGTGAACTTCGAGCTCGCAGAGCGCCTCATCAGACGGGTTGTTGCCGCGTGTCGGGAGGCCTGACCATGTCGGACGAAACGTCCGCGGCCACTCCCGAAACGGCGGGTCACCCATCATCAAGGTCCCGCCCGGGATATTCCCTTTCGCTGTCGGGAACGCCGATAATCGGGTGTCGCGGCAGCGTCCCGATGGGCTGGCGAACACGAGAAGGCAAGGCTCGGCGCCCTATCGGTGGTCGACCCCGACGGGCCTTCGCCGAACACGAAAATCTGGGGAGTAGCTGAAGAACGGTGTTCATGCATCGCGCCCTCCCGCGCGACCATAGGCGACTGCTGCGCCTGGTCGGAATGGTTCTGGTTGCTCTGGGCGAGCGGCTTGTCCATGCGCTGGGCAATGAGAAGAGAAGGCGACACCGTACCGACTCGATCGCGCACACGGGACCGGGTCAGCGCGTCCAGGTCCGCCCGGCGGTGCTGATGGCGGTGGTGCTCGGGGTGGTTGCTGCCGGCCTGGCGATGGTGACACGGCGTAGGAGCAGCACCGTGACGCAAGCCGACGAAGCTCCGGCCGAGGAGGTCGGCGGACGGCCGGCCGCGCGGGAGGCCCAGTGGGCGAGTGAGAGACGTCTCCGCTGGCCAGAGCAGCGGCCGTTCGACCTCACGGTGGTGACCGACGAGTCCGGTGTGATGGGCTACGTCAGCCCGGCGGCCGAGACCCTGCTCGGCTACCGGCCCGACGACCTTCTCGGCCGCCCGCTGCTCAACCACGTCGAAGCGGACGAGCGGACGGGGGTCGCGGCGGCACTGGCGTTCCTCGCCGGGCATCCGGGGGCGGCGCACACGACCGAGTTGCGTCTGCGGACCCGGGACGGCCGGGTGCGGTTGGTCGAGACCGTGTGCCACAACCTGGTCAAGGATCCCGACGTGGGTGGCCTGGTGTGGAACGGGCGCGATGTCACCGTTCGGCGTGCGCTCGAGGACGAGCTCAGCCGCCGGGCGCTGCACGACCCGCTGACGGGCCTGCCGAACCGGGTGCTGCTGCTCAACCGGCTGACCGAGGCGCTGGGTTCCGAGCAGGGACCCGAGGGTTCCGTCTCGGTGATCCGCGTGGACCTGGACGGCTTCACGAGCGTCAACGATGCGTTGGGCCACCCCGCCGGGGACGAACTGCTGCGGATCGCAGCACGTCGGCTGCTCAACTGCGTGCGTCCCGGTGACACGACAGCGCGACTGGGCGGTGGCGAGTTCGCGGTACTGGTGCGGCATCCGCCACGCGCCGTGGCGGTCGCCCAGCGGATCGGGGACGTACTGAGGCAGCCCTTCACCGCGGCGGGTCAGGACGTGCGGGTCAGCGCCAGCATCGGCATCGCCCATCGCGTGGGCGCCCAGTCGGCAGAGGGTTTCCTGCGGGATGCCGACATCGCCATGTCCGTCGCGAAGAAACTGGGCACGGGGCGCGTGGAGGTGTTCGAACCCGACATGCGGGTCGCGGTCTCACGGCGCGCCACCCTCCGGCAGCAGCTGACCCGCGCGGTGGATCTGGGCGAGATCGGCGTGCACTACCAGCCGATCATCGACCTGAGGACGTCTCGGCCCACGATGCTGGAGGCGCTCGCCCGGTGGCGCCGCCCCGACCGGTCGTTGGTGCCGGCGGACGTGTTCATCCCGATCGCCGAGGAGACCGGGGTGATCATCGAGATCGGGCGGGAGGTGCTGCGGCAGGCGTGTCACGCCGTCGCGCTGTGGCGGAGAAGCGTCCCCGGCCACTCCGACCTGGGTGTCGCGGTCAACGTCTCGGTGCACCAGGTGTTGTCTGGCTGCCTGGTTGAGCACGTGACCGAAGCGCTGAAGAACAGCGGCATGCCGCCCTCCGCGCTCACCCTGGAGATCACCGAGAGCACCGCGTTCGAGGACCCGGACCGGGTAGCCGCGGAGTTCGCGCTGCTCCGCCGCCTCGGCGTCCGGATCGCCGTCGACGACTTCGGCTCCGGCTACTCGTCGCTGGGCTTGCTCACGAGACTGACCGTGGACGTGCTGAAGATCGACAGCACGCTGCTCGACTTCGACACGACGCGGCGGGGGTCCCTCGTCACCGCGGTCGCCGAACTCGGTCGGACCCTGGGTCTCACCGTCGTCGTCGAGGGCGTCGAGACCCCCGATCACCTCACCCGCGCTTTCGAGGCCGCATGTGACGCGGCCCAGGGCTACCACTTCTCACGCCCGCTCGCCTTCGAGGACGTTCCGGGCTTCTTCCACGACTGGTCCGACACGGAGTAGCTCCATGCCCCGCGCTTTGTCCAGAATCGTCACTCCCTGTGTTCGGGATTTCTATTTTTTCGCCTGTCCGAGGCTCTCTCCGACCGGAGCGGGTGAGAATTCCCGCTACAACATTGCCGCCTTGAGCGGCGCTCGTTGATACCCCGAAGGGTCGGGTCAGTTCTCAGGCGCATCCAATTTCCGTGAGCGTCCTGACCACTCTGGATGGTTCGTGATCGGGGGAACTTCGTGATATCGATGAACTGTGTGGCTCGCGGCAGCAGTCCGCGCCGTCGGGTCAGGGCGGTGCTGGCGGTATGCACCATCAGCGCCATGGGGCTCGGAGTGGGAATCGTGGAGGCGCCGGTGGCCTCAGCCGCGTCGGTGCAGGCGCCGGTGGGGTTGGGGACGGCGACCTCGTTCGCGGTGTTGGCGGGCGCCACGGTCACCAACACCGGACCGTCGATCATCTCCGGCGACCTGGGCGTCAGCCCGGGCACCGCGGTCACCGGCTTCCCGCCCGGCGTGGTGAACAACGGAACCATCCACTCCGCCGACGCCGTCGCGGCCCAGGCCCAAGCCGATCTGACCACGGCTTACAACGATGCGGCCGGGCGGACTCCGGCCGATGCGGTGACCAGCGACCTGGGCGGGCAGACCCTGGCTCCGGGCGTGTACAAGGCGGCGTCGTCGATGGGTCTGACCGGCACGGTCACCCTGGACGCCGGGGGCGACCCCAACGCGGTGTTCATCTTCCAGGCCGGATCCACGCTGATCACCGCGTCCGACAGCACTGTCGCCCTGATCAACGGGGGCTCACCGTGCAACGTGTTCTGGCAGGTCGGTAGCTCCGCGACGCTGGGCACCGACACCACCTTCATCGGCAGCATCCTCGCGTTGACCTCTGCGTCGGTGCAGACCGGGACCACCGTCGCCGGACGGGTTCTGGCCCGAAATGGCCAGGTCAGCCTGGACACCAACACGATCACGCGGCCGAACTGCGCCACCCTCCCGCCGGGGGGAACCACACCGCCGATCGTCACTCCGCCGATCACCACTCCACCGATCACCATCGGGCCGATCACCATCCCCCCGATCACCATCCCGCCGATCACCGTCCCGCCGGTCACCCCTCCCGGTGGCGGTGGCGGTAACGGCGGTGGCGGTGGCGGAAACGGCGGCGGCGGTAACGGCGGTGGCGGTAACGGCGGCGGCGGAAACGGCGGCGGCGGAAACGGCGGCGGCGGAAACGGCGGCGGCGGTCACCACAACGGCGGCGGCGGAAACGGCGGCGGTCACCACAACGGCGGCCGCGACAACGGCGGCGACCACAACGGCGGGGACCACAACGGCGGCCGCAACAACGGCGAGCAGCACCACGCAGGCGACAACGGCTACAACAACGGCGGCCGCGACAACGGCGGCGACCACAACGGCGGCGACCACAACGGGGCCGACCACAACGCCGTAAGCGACCACGGTGACCACAATGGAGCGGGCGGCGGAGCCAACGGTCCGGCCGACCAGGCCAACGGCGGCGGTCAGGTCACGAAGGTCCCGGTCGGGTCGGTCGACACCGGTGACGGCAGCACCGCAGGAACTGGCGTCGCGTACGTCCTGATGGCCGGTGCACTGCTGCTGGCCGGGGCCGGCGCCGGGGTCGCCCGCCGGCTGCGCCGAGACAGCTGAGGGCTCTCACCACATGCGTCACCGCATTCCGGAGCGCCACCCCCGCCACGCCCGTTCCCGGGCGATGGCGGGGGTGGCCGCCCTGCTCGCCGTCATCGCCGTCGCCGCCGGCTGCTCCACCGACGCCGCTACCACCCCGACACCGCCGGTCTCCGCGCCCGGCAGCGCTGCGGCCTCGAGCGCAGTGGCGCCGATGGCAAGGTCCACGCCGATCCGCGTGCAGATCCCCGCCATCGGTGTGGACTCCGCACTGATGCAGCTGGGGTTGCAGCCCGACGGGTCGCTGCAAGTCCCGCCCGCCGGCTTCCCGGCCGGCTGGTACACCGGGGCACCTACCCCGGGTGAGCGGGGTCCGGCCATCCTCGCGGGCCATGTCGACTGGGGTGGGCAGCCGGGGGTCTTCTATCATCTGCGCGATGTCCGACCCGATGCGGAGGTCACCGTCACCCGCCAGGACGGCACCAAGGCCGTGTTCCGCGTGACACAGGTCAAGGAATACCCGAAGGACACGTTCCCCACCGATGTGGTGTACGGCAATATCGACCACGCCGGACTGCGGTTGATCACATGCGGTGGCCCGTTCGACCGGCAGGCCCACAGCTACGAGGACGACATCGTCGTCTTCGCCGACCTCATCGCCGCCCGCCCCGCACCGTAACCGTGAGCACGGCGGGGGCCCGACCGTCAAACCCATACGAAGCTCAAGGAGACTGTCACCGCCCCTACGCTCGCCATGAGCAGTAGCAGCCAGATGGTCAGCTGGCGACGAACTCGACGTCGCGCATCCTCGCACGGGTTCATCGACCACGACCGGGCCGGCGACGAGGGGTTGTTCCGATGACGCCCGTGCCGGTTGGACCGTCCGTAGCGCGTCATGGCGTAGGCGACATCGGGCCGACCCGCACGATGCATCGGCGGCGCATCAGCGGACCAGACGCAATCCCGGCGTGGCCGAGGTGGCGGCCTCCACACCGAATACGAGGATGTTGAGCACATCGAGCATGACCCAGCAGTGATCTTCAGGTGGGCTCTCGGAGTCGAGGTAGAGGACCCATGTCCGGTCGGACGTGTCGAGCCGACCCACGACGTATGCGAGGGGCATGTAGGTGACGGTGAGGATGCCACCTAAGCCACTGACCAATGCGTCAGCGGTGGCTGGGGAGTTGACGGGCATGCAGGTTCACGCGGCAGGCAGGCGTCGGTCGCCGACGCGCCTCGCCGCACTCCTTTCGCGTCTCAGCCTGGTACTGGCGCTCGCGAGGTCTGGGCGTCTCGTCAGCACTGAGCGGGCCCTCCGTCACCAACGTGGCGGATGGGAGATTGGGGCTACTTCTGGTCCTCGTCTCACGGTTCGTGACTGTTTCAGTACGCACCGCGACATCAGCTGATCGGACTAACCCCGGCGGGTCGGCCTTAAGCCGTACAGGTCAACGCGCATCGTCGTGGGGGGTCTCAGTGGTGCGTCGCCGCGACGGCGCGTCGCTCTTGGACCATTGAAGGGTCGGTCCGGGCGACTGCCCGGGATCGACCTGGGCGTCGCGGGTACGGGCGTCCGTGACCGCCGCCCGGATCATGGTCAAGATCGCCGTGCGCATCCGTTCGGAGAGCAGCTCGGTGCCGGGAGGCAGGAGACGCGCGAGATCGGTGTCCGGCAGGCGGGTGTCCAAGCCGACGGCCCGCCCGGCAGCGAGCACGACAAGCGTGATCTCGACCTGCAGCACCTCGGCGATGGCAGCGAGGGTCGCCGGTTCCGGAAAGCTCTTCTGCGGAGTCCCGGAACCGAGCTGCTGCCACCGTCCGCGGGTCAGGGCATGATCGGATCGCAGCTCGAGGTCCCGGTAGGACCAGCCGTGCTCCTGCATGCGGGACCGGATGAGCTGGGCCAGCGACGACACAGGTTCGTCGTGGTCGGTCGGATGATGATCGGTCAACTGCCCAGCGACCCCCTCGCGTGCCTGCAGCCATCTTGCCAGGTCGCGGCTCCGGCCCAGCCTTGTCCATGGTGGGCCGATAGCAGCAGCCGGCCATCGGTGAACGGCTCGGAGCCTGCGTCCGCACCCCGGTGGCAACTCTGGGTTGTCACTTGACAACTCTCTGCTTGACGAGCATGTCGGCAAGCCATAGGCTGCCGATCGTCCAATCATGGATGACGGACGGATGACGGTGGAATCGCCACGAGTCGTCCGAGCTGCGCTCCTCACGGCTCGGGCGGCGTCCCCGGTGCGCGATTCGGCCTCGAGGACCGAGCAAACCCTCGCTGACGAGCGAGATCTTGCTCAGATCCCCGGCACCCCCGACGCACGCACGCGCCCGAAGTGGTGCACGGCCGGCTGGCAGGCAGCCAGGCGTGCCTCTTGACCGGGCAACCTGAGGTTTGGCCGTGCGGCGCGCCTGAACGTGGGCGGCCCGCGACTGCTTGATCCTCGCTGTGTTCTGGAGCAGCGAGAGGAGAGCCGCGGGCCGTGGTTGACCGTAGCGATGATGCGTCGTGTCTGTTGGGCCTGGAGGGGTTGGCGGTGGAGCGTGTCGTGCGCTCGGATGCCGGGCTCAAGATTGTGCAGTTGGTGACCGATGATCCGGACGCGGCCCGTTGCCCGGCGTGCCGGACGGTGTCGACGTCGGGGAAGGATTGGGTGCTGACCCGGCCGCGGGACCTGCCCTGTGGCGGGGAGCGGGCGCAGGTGTTGTGGCGCAAGCGGCGCTGGCGCTGCCGCACCCCCGACTGCCCGCGGGCGTCGTTCACCGAGCAGGTCGCGCAGGTGCCGGCGCGGGATGCGCACCACCACCCGGTTGCGGGCGGCGTGGCGGTGGCGGTCGAGGACGGGCGCGACCAGGCCGAGGTCGCCGCTGCGCACGGGGTGTCGTGGCCGACGGTGCAACGCGCCGTGGTCGCCCGGGGCGCGGTCGAGCTGGTCGAACCGGAGCCGGTGGCGGTGCTGGGGATGGACGAGACCCGGTTCGGGCGCCCGCGCTGGCTGCCCGACGGTCGCATGATGACGGGCGGATCCGGTGGGTGCGGACGATCCGTGGGAGACCGGGTTCGTCGACCTCACCGGCGAGCAGACCCTGTTGGGGCAGGTCGACGGCCGCACCAGCGCCGCCGTGCAGGCCTGGCTGGCCGCCCGCACCGAGGCGTTCCGGACGGCGTGGAGGTGGTGGTGATCGACCCGCACGCCGGCTACGCCGCCGCGGTGCGCGCCGCCCTGCCCGCGCGCCCGGATCGCGGTCGACCACTTCCACCTGATCATGCTCGCGAACAAGGCGGTCACCGCGGTGCGCCAGCGCGTCACCCGCGAGCTGCTGGGCCGCCGCGGCCGCAGGCGCGACCCCGCGTGGGCGAACCGGCGCCTGCTGCTGCGCGGCCGCGAGCGGCTCTCGCAGGCTGCGATGGCGCGGATGTGGAACGGGTGTGTCGATCACGACCCGTCCGGGCAGATCCTCTCGGCGTGGATCGCGAAGGAGGAACTGCGCGCCCTGTGCGCCCTGGCCGCCGCCGGCGCGGCGCCGCGACCGGATCCGGACCGGCTCTACGCGTTCTACCGCTGGTGCGCCGACGCGCATATCCCCGAGCTCACGACCCTCGCCGAGACGATCGAGACCTGGTGGCCGGCCATCCTGGTGTTCCTGTCGACCGGGCTGACGAACGCCCGAACCGAAGGCACGAACCGGTTGATCAAGCAGGTGAAACGCGCCGCGTGCGGGTTCCGGAACCGGGAGAACTACCGACGCCGGGTACGGTTGCACTGCACCCGGCACACCCGCCGATTGTCAGCGAGGAAACCGACGGTGCCCGCTCAAAGTTGAAGAGCCGGTAACGCCGGGGCGGGCATAGGAGCTGGCGGGGGCACGCTCCTTTGCCTGACATCGCCACATTGCTGCCGCAATGGAATGGCCGCATTACTAGCCCTGCTACACCCGTGACTCGTCTGAGCCGGCGCAACCGCTCAGGCCGAGGGGAAAGAGAATGCAGATGAAGTCGTTCACGACGACGTCAGGCGCGAGACGCGCCGGTCTGACGGCCGGGTTGTCCGCGCTGGTGGCGCTGGCTGTCCCCACATTGTTGGTGGTGCTGACGGGCACTGCGGCTGCGGCAGCAACGGCCGTGCCCTTGGGGACCGCGAACAGCTTCGCTGTCCTGGCCGGCACCACGGTCACAAACACCGGGCCGTCGATTGTTTCGGGCGATCTCGGGGTGAGCCCTGGCACGGCGGTCACCGGCTTCCCACCAGGCACGGTGATCAATGGAACCATTCACGCGGCCGATGCCGTCGCGGCGCAGGCCCAGGCAGATCTGACCAACGCCTACAACAACGCCGCCGGTCAAACCCCCGCCACCGTGTTGGCGAATACCGATCTGGGCGGCCAGACCCTGGTGGGCGGGATCTACAAGTCGGCGGGGGCACTGAGCCTGACCGGCACGGTCACCCTGGACGGCCAGAACAACCCCGCATCGGTATTCATCTTCCAGGCGGGATCCACCTTGATCACCGCATCGAACAGCACCGTCAGACTGATCAACGGCGCCAGCGCGTGCAACGTGTTCTGGCAGGTCGGCAGCTCCGCCACGCTGGGAACCAACACCACGTTCGTGGGCTCCGTCCTGGCGCTGACCTCGATCTCGGTGCAGACCGGGACCACGGTGTCGGGACGAGTGCTCGCCCGCAACGGCCAGGTCAGCCTGGACACCAACACGATCACCCAGCCGAACTGCACCACGACTCCTCCGACCACCACCACGACACCGCCAACTACGACGACCACGACACCACCGACCACGACCACCACGACACCGCCGACGACACCACGACCACGACCACCACGACACCGCCGACCACCACGACCACGACACCGCCGACCACCACGACAACCACCACGACACCGCCGACCACGACGACCAGGCCCGGTGGCGGCGGGGGCGGTAACGGCGGCGGCGGCGGTAACGGCGGCGGCGGCGGTAACGGCGGCGGCGGTAACGGCGGCGGCGGCGGCAACGGCGGCGGCAACGGCGGCGGCGGCAACGGCGGCGGCGGCCACGGCGGCGGCAACGGTGGCGGCGGCCACGGCGGCGGCAACGGTGGCGGCGGCTACGGCGGCGGCAACGGCGGCGGCGGCAACGGCAACGGCAACCACGGAGGCGTCACTGCCGTTCAGGGCAGCGGCAACCGGACCGGCAACAACAACGCGTCAGGCAACAACGGGGTGGGCGTCCTCAACGGTGCCGGCGCCAACGGTCAGCACAGTGCAGCGGGCGGCGCTGGCAACGGTCTGGGCAACCAGACCACGCCCGGTGGTCAGGTCACGCAGGTTCCGGTCGGACCGGTCGACACCGGTGACGGCAGCACCGACCCCGGGTCCGGTCCCGGGTACGGCTTGCTGGCTGCCGCGCTGGCGCTCATCGGGGCCGGAGTCGGCCTCACTCGGCGGCTGCGCAGGGACAGCTGAGGATCTGATCGAATGCGCTCCCGGATCAATGCCCGGCGCCTCCGCATCGCCCGCCTCTGCGCGCGAGCGGGGGCGGCGGCCCTCCTCGTACTGACCGTAAGCACGGCCTGCTCCAGCGATCCGGCTCCGCCCGCGGCGCACGAGGCGACCAGCAGCGTCGCAGCACCCGCCGCCCAGGTGGCGCCGCTCCCGAGGTCCAGGCCGATCCGCGTGCAGATCCCGGCCATCGGCGTGGACTCCCCGCTGATGGACCTCGGGCTACAGGCGGACGGGACGATGCAGGTCCCGCCGGGCGCCTCCCCCGCCGGCTGGTACACGGGAGCGCCGACCCCCGGCGAGCGGGGTCCGGCGGTCCTCGCGGGCCATGTCGACTGGGCCGGGCACCTCGGGGTCTTCTCCCGCCTGCACGAGCTCGAACCGGGTGACGAGGTCACCGTCGCACGCCAGGACGGCAGCGCGGCGGTCTTCCGGGTCGTGGAGGTCAAGGAGTACCCGAAGACCCAGTTCCCCACCGGCGCCGTGTACGGCGACCTCGACCACGCCGGCCTCAGGTTGATCACCTGCGGCGGCCCGCTCGACCGGCAGGCGCACAGCTACGACGACAACATCGTCGCTTTCGCCGACCTCGTCGCGACCCGATCAGCGGGATGACGCCCTGCACAGCGAAGCCGGTCCCCGGTGCCGCCGATCTCACTCACAGTGCCCATCCCGACTCACAGTGCTCATCCCGCGTACATCCGGCCCGCGTGTCGGGCTCGGAGCACCTTTCGTCGCACCTCCGATCCGGTGCATCAGTCAGGGTCGCCGATCGCATGGCACCACAACGGTGACGATCATCCCCAGAAGATGCAGGTGGGTCGCGGTCAAGCTCGGTGAGCAGGTCGTCGACCTGGCGTGCGGGTGCCAGGAGGTCGTAGCGGTGGAAGCGCAGGTGGCGATCGCGCGAGTACAGCGTCCCGGCGGTGTGGCGCAGGCCGGCGACCGGCAGGCTCGTCCACTTCGGCAACTGGAGTCCGCGCAACGCTGTGGCGACCTCGTCCGACAGGGTGACCCCCCGACGACCCCCCGACGAGACGGAACCGGTCCCGGTCATGGGTGCGCGGAGAACCACGGGGTCCGGCTGGGCGACCTCAGCCGCCGAAGCGGCGGGCGGCACGGGCCCTGCGCAGGTACCAGCCCGTCCACGCGATCAACGCCGCATACGCCGCGACCGCCAGAGCGGCCGAGCCGCCGACGACGACATCGACCGGCAACAGATACACCAGGGGAACCCGCAGGGCCGCCTCGACCAGCAGTCCGACTCCCCACACCGTCGAGGCGGTCACGTGCCAGTGGCGGACAGCCGGGACGGTGCGAAACTGCGCCGTCATCCGCTCAGCCAGCTCGGGCTGCCAGGTCCGGGCAGCGGCCAGCGTCAGGGGCTGGCCCAACGCCGTCATCACCAGGAATACCACGCCGACCGTCGCCGTGGTGAGGGAATCCTTGAGCAGCAGGAACCGGATGTCCCCGGTGACGAACGCCAGCGCCAACCCCATGCCGAACGAGATCACCATCACGATCGCGAACGGGGTCGCGGTTCGGCTGCGCACGGCCACCAGCGCCACGCGCGCCCCGGCGACGAGCATCGCGGTCAGCAGCGCCGCCCAGTCGCCGACACCGAGCAGATGCAGCGTGTAGTAGGTGACCAACGGCAGGACGATGTCCCACGCCAGGCCACGGACCATGGTCGTCACCGTGATCGAGGCGTCGGCCGCGTCGGGTTGCGCAGCGTTCGAGCCGCGCGGGAGGGGAGTTTCGCCGGTCCGTCCGGTCCGGCATGAGTGGCCACCTCCGTGCGTCGAGGATGCCGCGCGGCCTCGACGCACGGCAGGACTGCAGGTCCCGCGGGACCGCGGCCGCTGCGTCGCCGGGACGGTCCGAACGGCCCTGGTGGGCTCGACGCAGGCCGCGCGCGGGTGCCCGGACCGGGCGAATCCCGCGGTGAACCCGGAGAGGTCGCAAGGGCCGACCTTCTGGCTCCCGGCGGTCCTCTTCCAGGCCAGGTGGGTGGGTGGGGTCTCGTGGTCGCGAGCGCCGTCCACCACTGCCCCTGCCCGGTCCTCGTGGCGCCGCCGACAGGTCAGCTCACGGCTGACGACCGAGGAACGCGACGAGCTTGCTCAGCGGCGTCGCCGAAGCCGGCGGGGTGATCTCCGGACCGAACATGCCCGGCGCGCGCATCGCGTCGCTGACCATGGCCCGCGCGACGCCGTCCGCAATGGCGATCGCCTCGGCGTCGAGGTCCACGCGACGCCCCAACGCCCGGCCAAGATCCCACCCGTGCACCACCTGCTCCAGAACGAGGAACCCGACGAGGTGCGCACCGCGGGCGAGCCCCCACGGCATGGCGTAGTCCGCATCGAGCCGACCGGGAACCGACCAGGCGGCGACCGCGGCCTGTCCCGCAGCACGGTAGGCACGCGCCGCGTCGACCAGCTCGATCGACGGCTCGGCGAACCCATGCACCGGCTGGCCGGACGTCGCGAGCGTGATGCCCTGTAGTCCACCGACGAGGTGCTCGACCAGTCCGTGGACGTCGAACTCGGGGCAGGGGGTCGGCGCGTCCCAGTCGGCAGTATCGAGATCCTCGAAGAGCGCACCGATCTCGGCAACGAGGCGTTCCAGCACGATCAGCATCGGGGTGTTGTCCACGGAGGTCGAAGTCGTCATGGCTCAAAGCCCAGCGCGACGACGAAGCGGCCTCCAGAGGCATTGGCCCCGTGGAAGGCGAACCGACGGACACGAGACGCGGCGAGCGGGGCCGCGCTGGCCGACGGCGCCGCGCCGTTGCGATGCCGAGTGTCCGCCCCGTGGCCAGCCGCCCGATGCCCGGGCTAGGCCGTGTCCCGTGGATCAGCGAACGCGGTATCCGCGCCCAGATGGCCGCTCGCTGCGTTGTCGGACGGCTCGAGTACGCCCGGTACGAGAGCCGCCCTCCGCCTTGCGAGCAGCCATCTGGATCACGAATCCCGTCGCCCGTGATCCGCGGGACGCGGCCTAGGCCATGTCCCGCGGATCACGACCGCGGCCTCCGCGCCCAGTCGGCCCCTGGCTGCGTTGTCGGCCGACCCGAGTACGCCCGGTACGAGGGCCGGCCTCCGCCTTGCCGGGAGCCGACTGGATCACGGATACCATCGGCCATGATCCGCGGGACACGGCCTAGATCGCGTGCGTGCGGGGGAGCACCCGCTGGAAGGTCCGACCGGCGAGATCCACGGCGATGACGGCTCCGGCCGGGTCGCGGGTGAAGAAGCCTCGCTGCCCGCTCATGCCCCCGCTCGTGATCAAGAACTCGTTGTCCCGGTCGGGCAGCAGCCCGAATGCGGCGGGCGGGAGGTCGGGAGGCAGCTCGGTGTCGGTGGCGGCGCGGATCTCAGGCTTGATCCCGCACGCGACGGTGAGCTCGGCCTGGTCGGCACAGATGATCACGTTCATCATGTCGTTGGCGTAGACGCCGGTGACCTCACTGGCACTGACGGGGTTGAACGGCAGCGGTTGCGGGGTGCGGTCGATCACGTGGGCGTACTGCTCGAGCGTCCACTCGACGACGGCCCGGTTGAACGCCAGGCCGGCGTCGGGTCCGGCGTTGGACAAGGCGACGACGGCGACATCGCGGTCGGGGACCAGGTGCAGTTCGGCGAACTGGCCGTTCGCCGACCCGGCGTGACCGACCAGGCGGACCCCGTCCACCTCGCGCAGGAACCAGCCCAGCCCGATGGCGTCACCCAGGGTGCTGCCCGTCAGCGGTGCGGTGGGAGTCTGCATGCGGCGCATCGCCGCGGCCGGCACGAGTTGCTCCCCGTCGCGCGTGGCGCCGGCGTCGAGGTGGAACTGGGCCCACCGCAGCAGGTCGGCGACCGAGGACGCCAGGTCCCCGCCGGGGTTGTTGGCGCGGGTGTCTTTCCACTGTCGGGCCACGCGCAGGGTGTGGTCGGTGTGGAGGTTGTGTCCGACGGCGACGCGGCGGGTGATGGCCTCGGCGGCGGTGTAGACGCTGTGGCGCATGCCCAGCGGCTCGAGCAGCATCGAGGCGACGGCCCGCTCGAAGGTCAGACCGGTGACCTTCTCCACGACCCGGCCGGCCAGGTTGTAGCCGACCTGGCTGTAGGAGGTTCGCGTTCCCGGCGGCGCGAGCAAGGGATGGCCCGCGAGCGCGGCCACGTATGCGGCCAGGGCGTCGTCGCCTTCGCCGGTCTCGACGCGGATGCGCCAGTCCAGTCCCGCGGTGTGGTTGAGCAGCTGCGCCACGGTGACCTGGTCGGCCGCCTGCTCGTCGGGCAGGGTGAACTCGGGCACGTAGCGGCGCACCGCTGTGTCCAGCTCGACCCGGCCCTGGGCGACCAGGCTCAGCACAGCGGTCGCGGTGAAGGTCTTGGCCACTGACCCCACCACGAACAGCGTGTCGCGATCGACCGGCAGCGGGTTCTCCGCACTGGTCACGCCGTGACAGGCGATCATCTCCCGGCCGCCGGCCCGGACACCGACAGCAGCACCGGGCAGCCCGTGTTCAGCGGCCATCGACGCGACGACGTTGGTGAGCTCCTGCGGCGACATCGCCCAACCCCTCACTCTTGAACGTTGTGCAAGTCGACCGTATCTGGAGACTTGAACACTGTGCAAGTGCGGCGAGGGGTTCTAGGGTGTCGTGGTGGCGCGCGAGACGCTGACCCGCGAGCAGATCGTCCGCGAAGCGATCGACCTGATGGACGCGGACGGTGCTGAGGGGCTCAACCTGCGCGCGCTGGGCGCGCGTCTGGGCTCTGCTGCCACGGCGGTGTACTGGCATGTGGGCAGCAAGGACAACCTGATGGTGCTGGCCGGGGACGCCGTATGGCACGAGATCGCCCTGCCCGACCCGGGGGAGATCGGTTGGCGCGAGTCGGCCGCGCGGATGGCCGGCGATCTGCACGCGATGCTCGTGCGGCACACCTGGCTCGTGCAGATCTTCGGCACGCACATGATCTTCGGGCCGGGTAAGGCCCGCCACGACGACCACCTGCTGTCGGTCTACGAAGCCGGCGGATTCGTCGGCGCGGACGCCGATCGGGCCGCGACCACCGTGTTCACCTACGTGCTGGGCAACGCTCTGGGCGCAGCTGCAGCTGCGGCGTTCGCGCGACGGCTCGACCGCGCAGACGGCGAGGCGGCCGAGCAACAGCACACTGCCTTGCTAGGAGCCCGTGAGATCGCGGCGGGATTTCCCCGACTGGCCGCCCGTCTCGACACGCCGGCCGCCGACTACGCCGCCGCACCCACCGGCTCGTTCGCCTTCGGGCTCGAGACCATCCTCGACGGTCTTCAGGCGCGCCTGGCCACGCCGGCCGAAGGCCCCGAGAGCCGGTAGGTCGTCAGCTCTGCATGATGAGATCGGCGTCGGGGCGATCTTCGCAGGGGTGCTGGCGACCATGCCGTCGAGCACGCTCTGATCGTCCTGATGACCGTGCCCCTCCCGGGCGCGGCTCGATGCCGACGCGCGGCACAGCTCAGGTGTTGCCGGTCAGCGTGGACGGTCCGTCGGAGTCGACGTAGACCCCGCAGCGGCCGTTCTGGCCGATGACGTGGTCCTGCAGCGTCGTGGCGGTGCCAGCGCTGACCAGGCGCATGGCCGGGCACTCCGCGTCCGTGGCCGTCGCCGGGTGTGAGCGGTAGCGTGGGTCATCCGCGGAACTCGCCGAGGGGACGCTCGGCGGGGCAGGTGGGGACCTGCGCGGTGAGGGGATGCGCCTGATGTCGGACCCGCTGGACCGGAACAAGGACGGGGCGGCGTCCCCTTCGTCCGGTTCCGATCCGGACTGGTCGTGCGCTGGTCCGAGCGAGGCCGACCTGGACGCCGACGAGCTGGTCTCGGTGTGGCGGGACGACCTCCTGCTGGATGCGGTCAGCCGCGCCTCGACCGGGTCCGACGTGCTGGACACGCCGTTGGACGTGTCGGACGACCGCAGGCTCGTCGAGATGTTGATGTCATGGCGGCGCGAGATCGAGTCGGATCCGATCGCGCCGCCCGCCCCAGAACCGGTACCGGAGGCGAGCCCGGGTCCGGCCGCCGCCGGCTCCCGCCGCCGCGGCTTCCGGGTGCCGGTCGTCTCGGCCCTCGCCGCCGCGCTCGTGATCGTTCTCATGGCGGTGACCGCCTACAGCGCTTCGCCCAGCGATGCCTTGTGGCCGGTCACCAAGGTCCTCTACAGCCAGCACGCCGAATCGGTCAGCGCCGCCCATGACGTGGACGTCGCCCAGTCGCGGGCCGGCGCGGCGCTGGCGTCGGGAGATCCGGTCGGAGCCGACGCCGCGCTCCGGACCGCGGCCAACCTGCTTCCTCGCGTGCAGAGCCAGGATGGTCGGACAGCGCTGCAGAACCGCCAGAACGACCTCGCGAGGCAGCGCGACACGGCCACCGGCGCCGGCCGCGCCGCGCCGAGCACGCGGGAGTCCGAACCTGGCACGGCCCCCCACTCGACGGCCTGGGCGGCACCCGCTCCGGCCGGGCCTCCGACGTCGGAGCCGCCGTCGCAGGCCCCGACACGGGAACGGTCGTCCCGTCCCGATGCCGGTTCGGCCGCCCTTGCCGCGCCCGACCCGGCGTCCTCGCCGCCCGCGACGGCGGGTTCGGACCCGGCGCGGCGCCGCGAGCGCCCCGCCGACCCGCCTCCGCCGAGCCGGTCCGCCGTGCCCACCACGACGCCGTCGCCCGGTCGCTCGGCGCCGACGGACAGCAGCGCGCCGCAGCCCGGTACACCCCCGGTGCCACCCGTGCAGCCGGTCGAGCCCACCAGCGCGTCGCCGCCGACCACCGCGTCGCCGCCGACCACCGCGTCAGCGCCGGCCACCGCGTCAGCGGCGGCGCCACGTTCGGCGGTCGAGTACCGCAAGCACAGGCACCTTCGACCGACGCCGGATGTGCCGAGATGACGGAGCCGAGCGAGAAGGCCGTTCCCGTTCCCCCGCTGCCGACCTCGGGTCGCCGGCCCCGGCGCCGTGGGGACTGGTGGAGCGATCCGCTGCTCGAAGAGCTCTTGGACCGGACGGCCCGGCACGACGAGCGGGCCCTCGAGAGGCTGGTCGCGGCGGTTCACCCGATGATCGTTCGCTACTGCCGGGCCCGCCTCGCCGATGCCGGGACGGGCGCCAGGGCCGACGAGGTGGCGCAGGAGATCGATGCGGCCGTGCGCAGGGCCCTGCGGGGCCGCAGGGTCGTCGGCGAGCGGGTACCGGGCCTCATCCACGGGATTGCCGTCCGGAAGGTTGCTCAGGCCTGCCGCGAGTCCCGCGCTCCGGGCGACGACCAGGGTCCGCACCGCGCTTCGCCGCCACCCGGCTCGGACCCGACGGAGTGGAAGCGCACGACCGCCCAGGCGCTGCTGGAGGACGTCGCAGTCCACGAGCGAGAGGTGTTGGTGCTCCGCGTCGTGGTCGGGCTGAGCTGCGAGCTCACCGCGCAGACCCTCGGCCTGACGGCGGGCGAGGTGTTGGCCATCCAGCATCGTGCGCTGAACCAGATGCGCCGGACGCTCGAGGCGCGCGGCGAACCGCGCTAGGCCGTGTCCCGTGGATCAGCGAACGCGGTATCCGCGCCCAGATGGCCGCTCGCTGCGTTGTCGGACGGCTCGAGTACGCCCGGTACGAGAGCCGCCCTCCGCCTTGCGAGCAGCCATCTGGATCACGAATCCCGTCGCCCGTGATCCATGGGACACGGCCTAGTTCCGCGGGCGAGCGGGCGGAAGTTCCACACCTCGACCGGGACGGTGACCAGCAGGGAGCGGCGGGCCGGAAATCCGGGCGACGGCGCCGCCGGAGTCGCCACCGGGCCCGGCATGCGCTACGGCCCCTGCAACCGGGCCTGGCGGACGACGACGCGGCGGGCCTGCGTTCGCGGGGCTTCATCGCTGCCACCACGCTCATCTACTACACCCTGACCAACGCGCTGAAGAGCTACGCACCACACCGCTGGGCAAGGGCGGCGTCATCAGTGCGGGCGAGGCCGACGCGTTCCTCGCGCTCTCGGTCGGCCTCGCCGTCTTCATCGCGCTGTCGCTGCTCTGCTGCGCGATCTTCGCCGTGCTGATCGTGCCGCTGTCCTGGGTTGATCACCTCCAACCTCATCAACCTGGTCGCGGTGTTCGTCATCGGCCTCGGCCTGTTCGCGATGATCTCTTCGGTGGCTCCGGCCGTGCTGTCGGACCTGATGCCCGCGAACCTGCGCGGGGTCGGGACCGGAGCGTGGTACAACGTCGCGATCGCACTGTTCGGCGGCACCGCCCCACTCCTCGTCACCGCGCTGAGCGCGGCCGGGCACCAGAGCGGGTTCTTCATCTGCATCGCGGTGATGTGCCTGGTCGGCTTCGTCGTGTTGGTCTCGGTTCCGGACGAGCGCAGGCTCGCACCGACGGCCGACGGTCCCGCGCGGATCGCGACCACTCCGACAGCCTGACCACCGCCGGATGACGACGTCCCCCGCCTTCCGACGCCGGCGTACCCCGCCCGACAGCGGGTAGACCCTGGCGACGGTCGACGCGACCGGTGCACCCACCAGGACGAGGAGAGATCCCATGAGCGAGTCGCCCCGACAGACCCCGCCGGGACACACGGAGGCCATGCGGCCCGAGCCCCGTGACGAGATGCGCGGTTACGTCGGTCGCGGACTCCTCGACGGCAAGGTCGCGCTGGTGACCGGCGGTGACTCCGGGATCGGACGCGCGGTGAGCGTGGCGTTCGCCAAGGAGGGCGCCGACGTCGCACTCACCTACCTCGAGGAGGACGACGACGCCCGCCACACGGCGCGGCTGGTGGCCGACGCGGGCGGTCGGTGCATGACGCTCGGCGGCGACCTGGCCGACGCCGACCACTGCGCCGCCGTGGTCGCCCGGGCCGTGTCCGAGCTCGGGCGCCTCGACGTGCTGGTCAACAACGTCGCCCAGCAGCATCCCGTCGACCGGCCCGAGGACGTCGACGAGCAGCAGTGGCTCCACACCTTCGACGTCAACATCCACAGCTACTTCCGCGTGACCCGGGCGGCGCTGCCCCACCTCGGCGAGGGCAGCGCGATCGTCAACACGGGCTCCGTCAACGGCGTGCGCGGCAACGCGAGCCTCATCGCGTACGCCGCAGCGAAGGGGGCGGTCCACGTGTTGACGTACTCCCTGGCGCAGGCCCTCGTCGGCCGGGGCGTCCGGGTCAACTGCGTGGCCCCCGGTCCCGTCTGGACGCCGCTCATCCCCTCGACGCTGCCGGCAGATCGCGTGGACAGCTTCGGGTCGCAGGTGCCGATGGGCCGCGCGGCCGACCCCGACGAGATCGCGCCGTCCTACGTGTTCTTCGCCAGCGGGCTGTCGAGCTACTACACCGGCGAGGTCCTCTCGCCCAACGGCGGTGAGATCTTCCCGGGCTAGTTCCCGTCGCGCCGTCCAGGTGTAAGGCCGGCGGCGGCGGGAAGCCGGTCGGGGCGCGGGCCGCGACGCTCCGGCCGCGCCCTCCCTACGAGACTGCCGAGGAGACCCGATGTTCCGTCACCAGAAGATGCTGCAGTTCGAGGCCAAGCCCGAGAGGCCGGACGCGCTCTACGCCCGCAAGCTCCAGGAGCTGATCGGCGGCGCGTTCGGTGAGATGACCGTGACCATGCAGTACCTGTTCCAGGGCTGGAGCTGCCGCATGGAGGGCAAGTACAAGGACCTCATCCTGGATACCGCCACCGAGGAGATGGGCCACGTCGAGATGCTCGCGACCATGGTCGCGCGGCTGCTGGAGGGCGCCCCGGCCACCGAGGTCGACCGGGCTGTGGAGGACCCCGTGATGGCGGCGGTGCTCGGCGGCATGGACCCCCAGCAGGCGATCGTCGCGGGTGGCGCGGCGCTGCCCACCAACGCCAACGGCGTGCCGTGGAACGGTGCGTACATCGTGGCGAGCGGCAACCTGCTCGCCGACTTCCGCACCAACGCCGCGTACGAGTCCCAGGGCCGGCTGCAGACCGCGCGGCTCTACAACATGACCGACGACCCGGGGGTCAAGGAGATGCTGCGGTTCAACCTGGCCCGCGACACCGTGCACCAGAAGCAGTGGCTGCGGGCGATCGAGGAGCTGCGGGCCGACGGGCTCGAGTCCGACGTGGTGCCGAACGCTCTGCTGGACGAGGAGAACCAGGAGCACAACCACACGATCTGGGGCCTGTCGGAAGGCACCGACACCCAGAAGGGCGGCTGGAGCACCGGCGAGCAGCGGCTGGACTACCTGCCCGACCCCAAGCCGCTGGGCGGCCCCGCCACCGCGCCCAAGCCCCAGCCCCAGCTCTACGCCACCTACTCGACGACCCAGAACGCCGTCGGAACGGCCAAGGAGAAGGTCCAGCAGGCCAAGGACAAGCTCGTCTGACCGGCGGCCGTCCCGGTCCGCCCGCGCCCCTTCGCGAGCCCGGGCGGGCCGCGCGGTCATGCTGCGCCGCCCCGTACCGACGTGCGGGCGACGGGGCGGGTCCGGCCCGGCGTCGTCGGGGTCTACCGGCCGCAGCTGACGGTCATACCCCTTCGGTGCGGCGTTCACCAAGAACCTCACGATCCGCACCGGCAACTGCCCGCATCGCCGCTGCGTGCCCGAGCTGGTGCGGATGGTCGCGAGCGGCGCCGTCGACCCGTCCGCCGTGCTGACCAGGGTCGCCACGGTGCCCGAGGCGATCGAGGCCTACCAGTCGTTCGACCGCCGGGAAGCGGCTGGCTCAAGACGGCGCTGCTCACCGAGTCCGTGTCGGCGATGCCGCCGTCCTGACCCCGCCACCGGTCTCGATCGAACGGCGCTCTCGTTCGACAGGTCGTGACGAGAGTGCCGTTCGTTGCGGTCAGGGGCGGGCTCGTCAGGCCAGCGCGGCCGGGAGGGCGTCGATACCGCCGACGACGTGGTCGGGTGGCGTGCACCAGTCCGGCCAGGGGCCGCCCGTCCGGTTCACCCAGGCCGTCCGCAGACCCGCGCGGGCGGCGCCGTCGAGGTCCCACGGGTGCACCGCCACCATCAGCAGCTCCGCCGGCTCCACACCGCACGTGCGCGCGGCGTAGGAGTACGAGCCCGGCGCCGGCTTCCACACCCCGGCGTCCTCGACGGAGAGGACGCGCTCGAACTCGCCCCGCAACCCCGCGTCGGCGAGCAGCCGCTCCGCCACCGCGGCGGCGCCGTTGCTCAGCGTGACCAGCCGCAACCCGGCGGCACGGAGCCCGCGGACGCCCGCAGCGACGTCGGGATGCGGTGCCAGTCCGGAGAAGCCGGCCATGACGTGCTCGACG
This sequence comes from uncultured Actinomycetota bacterium, assembly GCA_963728105.1. Lineage (GTDB taxonomy): Bacteria > Actinomycetota > Actinomycetes > Mycobacteriales > Pseudonocardiaceae > Pseudonocardia. The sequence continues at coordinate 304,335 of CAVSJZ010000033.1, forward strand.
GCCTCCTCCAGCGGGCGCTCGAGCGGGACGCCGTGCAGGACGACGCCGAGCTCCCCGCGGGCCAGGACGGCGAACCGCTCCGACCCGCCGGCCGCCGTCAGCGCGAACGCGTCGCGCAGCAGGCAGTCGAACCAGCGCTGCGCCAGGTGCGGCGGCGCGCCGAGCTCGGCGAACCTCGCGGCCATCGGGGCCATGTCGGACAGGGTCTCGTTGACGTCGAACACGACGACGGTCGGTGCCATGAGGACAGGAGTACCGGATCGGGCCGTCCGTGGGCGCCGGCGGGCGCGGCGATCCCGCGCGCCGGTCGTCGCGGCGGGAGGGCGGGGCCGCCGGGAGTCGGCGGTAAGGGCCGGTCGAGCTGGAGTAGGTGACGGTGCCGGAGACGGTCTCGCCGTCCGACGCGCTCGCGCTGGGCATCCCCGGGGTCGCGGCCTGGCTGTCGTTGACCCACGTCGCGCAGCTCGCCGAGGGCGAGATGACGGAGCCGACCGGGCCGTCCCTAACCGGCATACCGGGCCAGGTCGTCGCGGACCGAGCGGACCGCGGGCGACATCTCCACGACGCCGGGGTCGAGCAGGTTCTCGGCGATGGCCTTGCGCGCGCTCTCGCCCCGCTCGGAGGCCCCTCGCCGCGATGCGGAGGTACGCCTGATGTCCGACCCTCGGAGCATGGCCACGCTCCGCTACCCCGTCGCCACCCCGCCCGACGCCGCCCTCGATGCCCCGCCGGAATGGGCCGACCTGCGGGCTCGCTGCCCGCTCGCCCCGGTGCGGTTCCCGAGCGGCGACCCCGCCCGTCTCGTCACGCGCTACGAGGACGTCCGCTTCGTGCTGTCCGACCCGCGGTTCGTGCGTGACCTGTCCGCCGAGGACGCGGCCAGGGTGGCGGCCACCGATGAGGGCGGGGTCTTCTCCGGGCAGATGGCCTCGATGGTGGCCGCGGCCGAGGCCCACCAGCGGTGGCGGCGGCTGGTCGCCCGCTGGTTCACGGCCCGGCGGATGCTGGCGCTGCGGCCCGCCATCGCCGCCACGGCCGACCGGCTGATCGACGAGATGGCGGGGCAGGGCGCCCCCGCCGACCTCGTCGCCGCGCTGGCGTTCCCGCTCCCGGTGTGGGTGATCTGCGACATGCTCGGCGTGCCCGACACGGATCGCGACCGGTTCGCGCACTGGTCCAACGCCATGCTCAACACCACCGCGTTCACGCAGGACGAGGTGACCGCGGCCCACGCGGACTTCGGCGCCTACATGGCCGCGCACGTGGCCGACCGCCGCGCGCGGCCCGGCGACGACCTGCTCAGCGAGCTGACCCGCGCGGTGGACGAGACCGGCACGGGGTTCAGCGACGCCGAGCTGGTGTTCACCGGGCAGGGCCTGCTGATCGCCGGCCACGAGACGACGGCCGGCATGATCGCCAAGATGGTGGCCATGCTCCTGGCGGACCGGTCGCGGTGGGCGCTGCTGCTCGCCGAACCGGCCCTGTGCCGCCGGGCGGTCGAGGAGGTCCTGCGGTTCGACGCCAACCCCGGGTTCGGCATGCCCCGCTACGCGATCGAGGACGTCGAGGTGGCCGGGGAGCGCGTCCCGCGCGGGACGACCCTGGTCTGCAGCATGGCGTCGGCCAACCGCGACGCGTCGGCCTTCGCGGATGCCGACGAGTTCGACCTCGCCCGCTCGCCCAACCCGCACCTCACCTTCGGCACCGGACGCCACGCGTGCCTGGGCCAGTCACTGGCCAGGACCGAGCTGGAGGTGACGCTCGAGGCGCTGCTGCGTCGCCTGCCCGGCCTGCGGCTCGCCGTGCCGGTCACGGAGCTGCGCCGCGTCGAGGGTCTCGTCGTCGGGCGGCTGGAGGCGCTTCCGGTGACGTGGTGAGAGTCGGGACCGACGACGTACGGGACGGGCAGGTAGCTGCGGTCGCCGTGGCGATCGGCCGCCGGCCGTCGGCTCCTCGCCCGGAGCCGGCCGCCCGCCCGACCGCCCGCACCGGTGACCACAGCCGGTGATCAGACCGGCCAGGTCCGGACACGATCGGGTGGTCGTCGTCTGTGCGGCCTGCCCTCGCGGACGCCGCGCAATACGGTGATCGACGAAATGCGGTGATCAACGAATGGCGCCGTCCGACCCGGGGGTGAAGGTCATGGGCAACTTCGTCATGGGTGACGCGTCCAGCCAGCTGCGGGTGGCGTTCCACCGCCTCCAGGACTGGGCCTACCCCGACGAGGTCGACCACGACCTGTTCCAGGCCTACATGAAGACGCCGCACGACGTCGGCGGCGAGCCCGACGCGCCCGCGCTGTTCGAGGACAAGCAGGAAGAGGAGTGGGAGCTCAACACGTTCGTCACCTGCGAGGTCCTCGGCTGGCGGGGCATCTGGACGTCCGAGGAGCGCAGGCGGCTCGGCAACGTCGACATCGGCCGGACGAACTACGCCGGGCTCCCCTACTACGCCCGCTGGCTGTGGGCCGTCGCGCGGTGCCTCGTCGACAAGCGGCACATCACGCTCGGTGAGCTCATCGAACGGGTCAGCGAGGTCCGGGACCGCCACGAGGGCGGTGCGATCGAGGCCATGCCGCGCTCGACCGGGGACGCCGCCGCGGTCGTGCGGAACCGCCACCACACGGCCGCACTCGGCAAGGGCGACCCGCAGTGCTTCGCGGGCACGGCCGGCAAGCCCCGCTTCGTGGCGGGTGACCCGGTGCTGGTCCGCGACCTGCCCACGATCTTCTACACCCGCACCCAGGAGTACCTGCGGGGAACGACCGGGACGGTGGTCAAGGCGTCGTACGAGAGCCCAGCCCCCGAGGACGAGGCGTTCGAGCGCGACGACCAGCAGCCCGAGTGGTTCTACATCGTGCGGTTCCGGATGGCCGACCTCTGGGAGGCCTACACCGGGGCGTCGCACGACACCCTGCAGGCGGAGATCTCGGAGCGCTGGCTCCAACCGGTCCCCTGAGCCGGTCCGACGAACGAGGAACGACATGACAGAGACAGACGCTCCGGCCGGCGGCCACGGGCACGGGCACGCCGCCCCGATGGTCGAGACGGTCACCGACTTCGAGGTGCTCGAGATCGCGCTGCGCGAGCTGGCGATCGAGAAGGGCCTGTTCACCGCGGAGGACCACCGGCGCTACACCGAACACGTCGAGCAGCTCCAACCGGCGGCCGGATCCCGGTTCGTGGCGAAGGCCTGGCTCGACCCCGACTTCAGGCAGCTGGCGCTGACCGACGCGATCGCCGCCTGCCACCAGATCGGCATCGACTGGCTGCGGCCGACGGGGTTCGGCACGCCGAGCGACTTCACCGCCCTCGAGGTCCTCGAGGACACCCCGACGCTGCATCACGTCGTCGTGTGCACGTTGTGCTCGTGCTACCCGCGTCCGCTCCTCGGGATGTCCCCGGAGTGGTACCGGACGCCCAACTACCGCCGCCGCATCGTGCGCTGGCCCCGCCAGGTGCTCGCGGAGTTCGGGCTCTACCTGCCGGAAGAGGTCGAGATCCGGGTCGAGGACTCCAACTCCAAGCACCGGTTCCTCGTGCTGCCGGTCCGACCGGAGGGGACGGACGGCTGGAACGAGGACCAGCTCGCCGAGATCGTCACCCGGGACTGCCTGATCGGCGTCGCGCTGCCGAGGGCCGGCGTCACCACGAACGCCGCCAGGCCGGTGCACCCGGCGATCCGGCCCGTGCCGGGCCAGTAGGAGCGGACATGCCGACCGACCAGGACATCACGACCGTCCCCGTGCCTTCGCTGCGGCGGCTCGTCGCACGCGGGCAGGTGTGGACCCGCGTCGCCGCCGAGCACGGCGTCACCCATCCCCTGCCGCCCTGGAAGTCGAGCCTCGAGGGGATGTGCGACGCGCTCGACGACGAGGGGGCGACGCTGCCGGCGCTCACCCGCCGCGACGACGAGGACCTGCTCGCGCGCGAGGTCTACGGGGCCCTGCCGTTCCCGGAGAGCCAGCTGGTCGCCTTGGCGCACTCGCTGGTCGGCCGGGGCGTCATCGACGAGGACACGCTCGTCGCCCGCATGGAGGCGGTCCGCGCGCGCCTGCAGGACTGACCCCTTTCGACCCAGCTCGTCGTGGCATCCGGTGGGTGTCCGGCACCGACGTCGCTGCTCCCGGCCCCGTCAGGAGCGTGAGCCCCGGCTTTGCCCCGGAGAGGGGAGCCTCGCAATGACGACCTCCGGTGTCGGAGCGCGACCCGACGACGCGCGGCGCGGCGGACCGGCCAGGCATCCGCTGGTGTCCTTCTTCCTCATCGCCTACGCCGGCGCGTGGCTGGTGGAGCTGCCGGTCGTCCTGTCCCGGACCGGTACCGGCCTGCTGCCGTTCACCCTCCCGCCGGTCGTGGTGGCCCTGACGCTGGCGGCTGCGACGTTCACCGGCCCGACGCTGGCGGCGTTCGTCATGACGCTGGCCACCGAGGGCCGGGACGGCGCGAAGCGCCTGCTGCGCCGTTACGTGCAGTGGCGCGTGGGGCTCCGGTGGTACCTGTTCGTCCTGCTGGTCATCCCGGCCGGCGAGCTGCTCGGCGCGATCGTCCTGCCCGGGGTACTGGCTTCGTACCAGCCGCTGACGTCCGGGCAGGTGCTCGCGTACCCGCTGGCCTTCGCCTCGACGTTGGTGCTCGGCGGGCCGTTGGGCGAGGAGCCGGGCTGGCGCGGCTTCGCGCTGCCCCGCCTGCAGTCGGCGTGCGGACCGCTGGCCGGCAGCGTCCTGCTGGGCGTCCTGTGGGCCCTGTGGCACCTGCCCCTGTTCTGGAGCGGTGTGTGGACGCCGCCCACCGCGGCGAACATCCTGATGTTCGTCGTGATGATCACGCTGCTGACCGTCGTCATGACGTGGGTGTTCAACAACGCCCGGGGCAGCTTGCTGATCACGATTCTCATGCACGCGTCGTTCAACACGTTCGCGAACAAGGTCGTGGCGCCGTTGTTCCCCGCCCCGCTGCTCGACGAGTTCGGCCTGCTGCCCGAGCTGGTCGGGTTCGCTGCGGTGGCGATCGTGGTGGTGGCCGCGACACGGGGCCGGCTGGGCTTTCACGAAGAGCGACGGTCGCCGGAGTCGGATACGGCCGCCGCGCCCTTCTGATGCCCCGCCCGGCGCAGCCGGGTCAGCCGGCCGGCAGCCAGCTCCGGACGAGCTCGGCGAGCAGCTGCGGCACCTGCAGCTGGGGCACGTGGCCGACGTCGTGCAGCTCGACGTAGCGCCAGTCCGGGTGCCGGCGGGCGGCGTCGCGCGCCGCGGCCACCGGCACCAGCCGGTCACGGTCGCCGTGCACGAGCAGGACGGGCGCCCGGACGGCGTCCATCGCGGCCCGGTAGCGCCGGGGGCGGGCCAGCACGCCGGTCAGCGAGCGACCGGCGCGGAGGAGGGCGCGGTCCATCCCGGCCACGTCGCGGCGCCCCTCGACCAGCGCGACGGACCGGTCGAGCAGCCACGCCGGCAGCGCGTCCGGGTCGACCCCGCAGCGGTGCAGCGTGGCGCGGATCGTCCCGCGCACGCCGTGGCGGCGCCGGTTGGACCGCAGCAGTGCGGGGCCGAGCCCCGGGACGGCGTTGAGCAGGAACAGCAGCGCCACCTCGCGGTCGACGGCCGTCGGCACGGGCGCCGGCAGGGCCGGGTCGACCAGCACCAGCCGGGCGACGGACTCCGGCGACCGGGCCGCAGCCAGCAGCGCGACCATGCCGCCCATCGAGTTGCCGACGAGGACCACGCCCGGGCCGGCGACCGCACGCAGGAAGCCGTCGAGGACCGCGACGTTGGCCGGCACGGCAGCGGACCGGCCGAGCGGCTCGGTGCGCCCGAACCCCGGCAGGTCGACGGCGAGGACGCGGGCCCGGTCCGTCAGCAGCGGCGCGAGGAGCTCCCAGTTCAGGTGGGAGCCGCCGAGCCCGTGCACGAGGACCACGGTCGGCCCGTCCGGCGTGCCCCCGTGGTCCACGTAGTGCACGGGACCACCCGCCACGGTGACCGTGCGGTCGCGCCGGCGCTCGTCGACCCCGCCGCCGGCGGCCGGGCCCTCCATCGGGTCGGTCACGCCGACACCGCCGTCACCGACACGGGGATGCCGTTGAGCACGGCCGTCCCCGAGAGCGGGTCGACGGGGGCGTCGTCGGTCAGCAGGTTGGAGTTCACCCCCGGCCGGGCGGCCGCCACCCGGCCGGCGCTGCCGGCGTGGCCGAAGCCGTGGGGCAGGCTGACGACGCCGGGCGAGACGTCCTGGGTGACCTCGACCGGCGCCCGCACCGAGCCCACGCGCGATGTGACCTCGGCGAGGTCACCGGTGACCAGGCCGAGGCGGCCCGCATCCGGCGGGGAGACGTGCAGCGTGCAGCGCTCCGGGCCCCTGGCCAACAGCGGCAGGTTGTGCATCCACGAGTTGTTCGACCGCAGGTCCCGGCGCCCGACGAGGAGCAGCCCGGCGCGGTCCGCGGCCAGCAGCTCGGCCAGCCGGGCGGCGTCGGCGACCAGCGCCGGCGGGGCCAGCTCGACCGTGCCGCTCGGCGTGCGCAGCACCTCGGGGATCCGGGGGCACAGCGGCCCGAGGTCGATGCCGTGCGGGGCCGCGGCGAGCGCGTCGAGGGTCAGGCCGCCTGGCCGGGCGCCGACACCGTCGCCGTAGGGCCCGACGCGCAGCGCGAGGTCGAGCAGCCGGTCCGCGCCGCGGCGCGGAGCCAGTGCCGCGAGCAGCTCGGCGGGGTCGCGCCCGTGCACGGGCGAGGCCGGGTCGGCCGCCGCGGCGGCGGCGGCCCGGTGGGCGACCTGGTCGTCGAGCTCGTCCGGGCCGGTCCCCGCGGCCACGGCCGCGAGGCGCAGGAGCAGCTCGCCGTCGTCCGGCCGGTCGTCGGGCAGCACGGGCGGCGACCAGCGCGCGACGTTGCGGGCAGCGAACTGGGTGAACACCAGGTCGTACTGGCCGCGGTGCAGCGGGGAGGGCGCCGGCAGGACGACGTCGGCGTGCCGGGTGGTCTCGTTGAGGTAGGCGTCGATGCTGACCATCAGCTCCAGACCGGCGAGCGCGGCCTCCAGCCGGGCGCCGTGCGGAGTCGACAGGACGGGGTTGCCGGCCACCGTGACCAGCGCCCGCAGCCGCCCCTCGCCGGGGGTGTCGATCTCCTCGGCCAGCGTGGACACGGGGAACTCGCCGAGCACGTCGGGCAGGCCGCGCACCCGGGTCCGCCGCGTGCCCGGGATCCGCACCCCGCGGCCGCGGCCCGGGACCCCGGCGGTGTTGGCGGCGCCGGCCGCGGCCTTCGGGAACATCACCCCGCCGGGCCGGTCGAGGTTGCCGGTGAGCACGTTGAGGACGTCCACCAGCCAGCTCGCGAGGGTCCCGTGCGCGGTCGTCGTGGTGCCGATGCGGCCGTAGACGGCGGCGGACGTGGCGGCGGCGAGCTCGCGCGCCAGCCGCCGGACCGTCGCGGCGGGCACCCCGCAGGCCGCCGCGACGGCCTCCGGCGGATACGGCGCGACGGCGGTCGCGACGGCGTCGAGGCCGGTCACGTGCGGGGCGAGCGGACCGAGCGCGACGAGTCCCTCCGCGAACAGGGTCTGCGCCATCGCGGCCAGCAGGAGCGCGTCGGTGCCCGGCCGGATCGGCACGTGCTCGTCGGCGGCCCTGGCGGTCCGGGTGCGCCGCGGGTCGACGACGACCAACCGGCCGCCGCGGCGGCGCAGCGCCCGCAGTCGAGCGGGCATGTCCGGTGCGGTCAGCAGGCTGCCGTTGCTCACCAGCGGGTTGGCCCCGAGCACCATGAGGTGCTGCGTGCGGTCGACGTCGGGCACGGCCACGGTCATCGGCGTGCCGTACATCAGCGCCGACGCGACCTGCTTGGGCATCTGGTCCACGGTGCTGGCCGAGTAGCGGTGGTCGGTACCCAGCGCGCGGACCAGCACGGGCGCGTAGAGCAGCGTCGCGTGGTCGTGCGCGGTCGGGTTGCCGAGGTAGACGGCCACGGCGTCCCGGCCGTGCGCAGCGAGCAGCGGCGGCAGCCTGCGCTCGATCTCGGCGAACGCCTCGTCGAGGGAGGCCGGCACGAGCCGGCCGGCGCGCCGGACCAGCGGGGTCGTCAGCCGGTCGGGGTCGTGGTGCAGCTGGCCGAGCGCGACGCCCTTCGGGCAGAGGAAGCCGTGGCTGGCCACGTCCGCGTGGTCTCCGCGCACGGCCTCGACCCGCTCGCCGGCCAGCGTCAGCTCCAGCCCGCACACGGCCTCGCACAGGGGGCAGGTGCGGTGGGCGGTCCGGGTGCTCATCGGGCGGCCCCCGCGCGCAGGCCGGCCAGGAGCAGGTCGGCGAAGTGCCCGGCCACCTCCTCGGGCCGCAGCGGCCCCGCGGGGCGGTACCAGGTGCCGAGATGGTGCACGGCGCCGAAGAAGTAGCTCACCACGAGGTCGGTCGGTGCCGTCGGGTTCAGCTCGCCGCGCAGGACGGCCTCGTCGACCAGCGCCCGGAACCGCTCGTGGTAGGTGCGCCTGCCCAGGCGCACGCGCTCGCGCGACGCCGGTTCGAGCAGGTGCATCGAACGCTGGAAGATCGTGGTGTCGTCGAGGTTCGCGATGCTGGTCAGCACCACGTCGACCGCGGCGGCATGCAGTCGCTCCGCCGCCGCGCCCGTGCCGTCGGCGATCTCCACCAGCCGCCGGGTCTGCTCGCGCAGCACCCGCCCGTATACCTCGTGCAGCAGGTCGTCCTTCGAGCGGAAGTAGTGGTAGAGCGCGCCCTTGGTGACGCCGGCGGCATCGACGATCTGTGCCACCGACGTCGCCTCGTAGCCGTGCTGCGCGAACAGCCGGGTCGCGGCCGCGAGCAGCCGCTCCGGCAGTGCCGCCTGCGCGATGTCGACCGTCACGTCCGACTCCCTCCCTGCGCCATACCGACTGGATGGTATCCCAGCTAGCGCACCTGTCGACGCCTTGACAGGCACGGCGGCGGCCCGCTTGTATGCCTCACACATGGCGGGCCGCCACACGAGTCCGCGGCACCGTCCGCCACCGCGATCCGGGAGCCGACGATGGCGCAGCGCAGCGGGAGTGACGCCCCGTCCCGGCTGTTGCTCGGCCTGGAGGCCCCGCGTGCGGCCCTGGAGTTCGGCGCGTTCGTCGTGACGTGGCCCGCGGCCGCGCACCGCAGGCGGGGTGACGGGCACGGCGTCCTGCTGCTCCCCGGATGGCTGGCCGGCGACGCCTCGACGGTGCCGCTGCGGCGGCTGCTGCGCCGGCTCGGGTACGCGGCGCACGGCTGGCGGCTCGGGCGCAACCACGGGGCGACGGACACCGTGCGCGACGGGCTGCCCCGGCGGCTGGTCGAGCTCACCGAGGCGACCGGCGGTCCCGTCAGCCTGGTCGGGATGAGCCTCGGCGGCGTGCTGGCCCGCCGGCTCGCGCGCGAGCACCCGGACCGCGTGCGGCGGCTCGTGACCCTGGGCAGCCCCTTCCGCCTGTACGAGGACGGCATGGGCCCGCTGCCCGTCCCGTCCACGGCCGTGTTCACCCGCGGTGACGGCATCGTGCCGTGGCGCGCGTGCCGGGAGGGCCGGCCGGACTCCGACGACGTCGAGGTCGGCGGGAGCCACTGCGGGCTCGCCCACAACACGCTGGCCGTCGCGACCGTGACCGAACGACTGGCCCGACCGGCGGGAGCGCAGCCATGGAGCACATGAGCCTGATCGACGCGTCGTTCCTCCACCTGGAGGACGACTCCACGCCGATGCACATCGGCGGCGTGGCGGTGTTCGAGGGTCCGCCCCCGACGCGGGAGGAGCTGACCGCACGGTTCGCGGCCAAGATCCCGATGGTGCCCCGCTACCGGCAGCGGGTGCGCTTCCTCCCGCTCGACCTCGGCCGCCCGGCCTGGATCGACGACCGCCACTTCAGCCTCGACTACCACCTACGGCGCTCGGCCGTGCCCGCTCCCGGCGGGCGCGCGGAGCTCGACGCGCTGGTCTCCCGCGTGATGTCCCAGCACCTCGACCGGGCTCGGCCGCTGTGGGAGGTCTGGGTCGTCGAGGGCCTCGAGGACGGCCGGTGGGCCATCGTGTCGAAGGTCCACCACTGCATGGTCGACGGCGTGGCGAGCGTCGACCTGATGGCGCTGCTGTTCGACGCCGAGCGGGACGCGGGGACGCCCGGCGCTCCCCCGCCGTGGGACCCGCGCCCGGAGCCGGGGGCGCGCGAGGTCGCGACGGCGGCGCTGGCCGGTCTGGTGAGCCCGGTCGAGGGTGCGCGCCGCGCGGTCGGGGCGCTGCGCTCGCCGCGGGCCCTGCTCACCGACGGTGTGGAGACCGTCAGGGCCGTCGCCGGCGTCGCCCGCACGCTCGTCCCGCCGGCGTCCACCTCGCTGAACGGCGCCTACGGCCCGCACCGGCGCTGGACGGCGGTGCACGCGACCCTCGCCGAGGTCAAGGCCGTGCGCGCGGCGCTGGGCGGCACCGTGAACGACGTCGTGCTCACCGCCGTCACCCGCGGTTTCCGCGACCTGCTGCTCGGCCGCGGCGAGCCCGTCGAGGGCCGCGTCGTGCGCACGATGGTGCCGGTCTCCACCCGCGCGGAGGGCGTGCGCGGGGCCAACCACGTCTCCTCGGTGTTCGTCGACCTGCCCGTCGGCCTGGCCGACCCCCTCGCGCGGCTGGCCGCGGTGCGCGCGGCGATGGACGGGGTCAAGCGCAGCAAGGGCGCCGTGGCCGGGGCCCGGCTGGTCGAGCTCTCCGGATTCGCGCCGCCCGTGCTGCTCGCCGCCGCGCAGCGGTTGGCCACGACGGTGCCGCAGACCAGCTTCCACACCGTCACGACGAACGTGCCGGGCCCGCAGCGTCCGCTGTACTTCGCGGGCCGGCGGATGCTCGAGTCGGCCCCCACGATCCCGCTCGGGGCCTCGATCCGGACCGCGGTCGGCATCTTCTCCTACGACGGCAGCCTCCACTTCGGACTTACCGGCGACTACGACACGGTCCCCGACCTCGCCGTGCTCGCCCGCGGGATCGAGGCCGGCGTCGCCGAGCTGGTCGACCTGGCCGGGCCGGGCGCGGCCGACCCGCCGGGCGGGCGGCCCGACGGCGCGACGGGCGAAGGAGCGGGCGGCGCCCGGAGCCGTGTCCGGGGCGGGTCCGCCGGCCGAGCACCACGATCGACGCCCCGCGCCAGTGGCGCGGCCGGGAAGGAGCGGCCATGACGACACCGGAGACCCACGCCCGGACGGCGCCGGACCCGGTCGCCCCCGCGCCGGCGGTGCTGCCCCGGACGGTCGCGGCCCTGCCCGGGTTCGCCGCGGAGCACTTCGGCGAGCGGCCCGCCCAGCGCTCCCGCCGCGACGGCGGATGGCACGACGTCACGTTCGACGGGCTGAACCGCACGGCCCGCGCGATCGCGCTCGGGCTCGTCGACCTCGGCGTGGCGCCCGGCGACCGGGTCTGCGTGCTGGCCGACACCCGCCCGGAGTGGCTGGACGTCGAGCTCGGCATCGCGCTGGCCGGGGCCGTCGTCGTGCCGATCTACCCGTCGAGCTCGGCCGACGAGTGCGCATGGGTCGTCGGCGACTCCGGCGCCGTGGTGGTCGTGTGCGAGAACGCGGCGCAGGCCGCCAAGGTCGACCTGGTCCGCGGCGGCCTGCCGGCGCTGCGCGACGTCGTGCTCGTCGACGGCGCGGGCGACGGCTCGGTCACGCTCGCCGACCTCTCGGGGCGCGGCGGCGACGAGGCCGCGCTGGACCGCCGGACCGCCGCCGTCCGCCCCGACGACCCCGGCCTGATCATCTACACCTCCGGCACCACCGGCCGGCCGAAGGGCTGCGTGCTCACCCACCGCAACCTCGTCTCGTGCTGTCGGGTGTGCACCGAGATGGGGGTGCTCACCCCGGACGACATCGTCTACCTGTTCCTGCCACTGGCCCACGTGTTCGCCCAGGTCATCGCGCTCGGAGCGGCGGGGTCCGGGGCGGTCGTGGCCTACTGCAGCGACGGCGCGTCGGCGATCATGGGCGATCTCGCGGCGCTCTCCCCCACGGTCGTGCCGTCCGTCCCGCGGATCTTCGAGAAGGTCTACGCGCTGGTGAGCGGCCTTGCACCCGACGACGTGCGGGAGCGGGCCGTCGCCGCGGCCGAGGCGGTGCGCGAGCTGGAGCGGTCGGGCCGCCCGGTTCCCGCCGACCTGCGGGCCGGGCTCGACCGGGCCGACGAGGCGCTGTTCGCCAAGGTCCGGGCGGTGTTCGGCGGCCGGGTCCGCCAGGCCATCTCGGGCGCCGCACCGATCGCGCCGGAGATCCTGCGCTTCTTCCACGCCGCCGGGGTGCCGGTCTACGAGGGCTACGGGCTGTCGGAGTCGACCGCGATCGGCACCCTCAACGGCCCCGACGCGCTGCGGATCGGCTCGATCGGCCGCCCGGTGCCCGGCTGCGATGTGCGCATCGCCGCGGACGGCGAGATCCTCATGCGCGGCCCGCACGTGTTCGCCGGCTACTGGAACAACCCGGCGGCCACCGCCGAGACGCTCGACGACGGCTGGCTGCGCACCGGCGACCTCGGCGCCGTCGACGGCGACGGCTTCGTCACGATCACCGGCCGCAAGAAGGACATCATCATCACCGCGGGCGGCAAGAACCTCTCCCCCGCCAACGTCGAGAACGACCTGCGCAGCAGCCCGTGGATCTCGCAGGCCGTCATGCACGGCGACCGCCGGCCCTACCCGGTCGCGCTGATCACCCTCGACCCGGAGACGATCATGCCGTGGGCCCGGGGCGAGGGCCTGCCGACCGACGTGCCGGCGCTCGCGGCGCACCCGGCGGTCAACGCACTGATCCAGCGCGCGCTCGACGAGGTGAACGCGCACTACGCGAAGGTCGCCCAGGTCAAGAAGTTCGCGATCCTCGACCGCGACTTCTCGGTGGAGACCGGGGAGCTGACCCCCACCCTGAAGGTCAAGCGACGCGTGGTCGACGAGCGGTGGGCGCACGTCATCGACGCGCTCTACGGCGGAGGGGCGCCCTAGGTGGCAGCCACCTAGGTGGCTGGTGTTTCGCGTGTCGCTGACCCGCCCCATGCCTGGCCTCGGCGAGAATGATCAAGTGACGTTGGGGCGGGCTGATCGTCAGGGTGATCTGTTCGACGAGGCGGCTCGGTTCTGTGAGGAGTCGCTGCCGGAGAACTCGATCTACCGGTTCCTGGCGTGGGAGCGGGACCGGTTGTTCCCTGATGAGCTGTTCGCGGACCTGTTCTGCGACCGGGGTCGGCGTTCGGTGCCGCCGTCGGTGGTGGCCGCGGTGATGGTGTTGCAGCGCCTGGGTGGGTTCTCGGACCGGGAGGCGGTCGAGCAGTACAGCTTCGACGCGCGCTGGCGGTATGCGGCCGGGGTCGGCGGCTACGCCGGCTCGGGTGCGGGGGCCGGCGGGTTCGTGCACACCGTGTTGGTGGACATGCGCGCGCGGCTGCGCCGCTCGTCTCGCCCCGACCGGATCTTCGAGGTGGGCCTGGCGGCGGCGGCCGAGGCCGGGCTGGTCGGGCGGCGGCGGGTGTTGGACTCGACCCCGCTGTATGACGCGGTGGCCACGATGGACACGATCACGTTGATCCGCTCGGCGGTGCGCGGGCTGCTCGGGGTCGCCGCCGCTGCGGACGCCGACCTGGCCGCGCAGCTGCGCGGCGCGCTGAGCAGCGGGGACGACTACGCCGGCAGCGGCAAGCCGCAGATCGACTGGGACGACCGGGCCGCCCGCGAGGAGTTGATCGACTCCCGGGCCCGGGAGGGGTATGCGCTGCTGGCCCTGCTGGATGGCCGCGAGCTCGCCCAGCCGGTCACCGAGGCCGCGACGCTGTTGGCGACGGTGCTGGGCCAGGACCTGGAGACCAGCCCGGATGGGGTGTTGCGGATCGCCCGCCGCGTCGCGCGCGATCGGGTGATCTCCACCGTGGACCCCGAGGCCCGGCACGGGCACAAGACCGCCGCGCGCGGGTTCGACGGTTACAAGGGCCACGCCGCGATGGACCCAGACACCGAGATCATCACCGCGACCACGGTCACCCCGGGCAACGCCGGGGATGCCAGCGTCGCCGAGGACCTCGTCGCCGACCTGCTCGACGACACCGCCGACGACACCGCCGACGACACCGCCGACGACACCGCCGACGACACCGCCGACGACACCGCGGGCCAAAAGCAGCCGCAGCAGCCGGTCGAGCCGCAGCAGCCGGTCGAGGCCGGCGCGGGAGCGGACCAGGACACCGCGCAGCCGTGCGTGTACGGCGATAACGCCTACGGCACCGGTGAGTTCCACGACCGGCTGCAGCGGGCCGGGATCACCGACCGCTGCAAGACCCAGACGCCGACCGCGGCGGGCGGGTTGTTCAGCAAGGAGCGGTTCGACATCGACCTGGGCGCCGACACGGTGAGCTGCCCGGCCGGGATCACCGTGCGGATTCACCCGGCCCACGCCGGCGGCGGCACCGCCCACTTCGGGTCGGCCTGCACCGGCTGCCCGCTGCGCGCCCAGTGCACCAGCGCCGCTGGCGGGCGCACGGTGTCGGTCGGCCCGTACGAGCAGACCCTCACCGACGCCCGGGCCCGCCAGACCGACCCAGCCTGGGTCGCCGACTACCGCAGCACCCGACCCAAGGTCGAACGCAAGCTCGGGCACCTCATGCGGCGCAAGCACGGCGGGCGACGAGCCCGGGTCCGCGGCACCGCCCGCGTCGAGGCCGACTTCCGGCTGCTGGCCGCCGCGACCAACCTGGCGCGGATGGCCGTGCTCGGGGTGCGCGGAACGACCCAGGGATGGGCGGTAGCGGCCTGACCAGCACCAACAGAACTCGAACCCGGGCTCGACCCCGCCCAGGAGCGGACGACCCAGGCGCCCACACGGTTCAGCCGAACCGGCTCCACGTCTCAGCCCGGCCCGCATGGGAGCCCCTATGGCCCACCCACCCGGCAGAGCCACACTCGTTTCAGCCGTTCGACACCAGCCACCTAGCGTCGTCCGGCACCGGGAACGCGGTCGGGACGTGCGGCGAAACCGGGCCGGCGCAGCGAGCCGTTCCGGCCCGTTCCGTCACCGCCCGTTGGCGGTGGCGGCCGCTGGTGCCGGCCCCGACCGCACGGCCAACTCGGCCGGCGCCGTCTGCGGCCCGTGGACCCCGTCGCGCCCGGACGGGTTCGTCGTCCGCCGGACCGCGTCGAAGATCGACAGACCCTGGCTGACCAGCCCCGCGGCGATCTCGCCCAGGCCGTCCGCACCGTTGAGGACGGTGACGTTGGCGCCCGCGAGCCCGCGCGCTGCCTCCCGGACGATGTCGGGCAGCTGGTCGATGAGCATCCGATCGAGCGCGACACGGTCGTTCGACGCCGCGGCCTCCGCCTGGATCCGCATCTTCTCGGCGTCGGCCAGCGCCAGGATCCGCACCCGCTCGGCCTCCGCCTCCGCGGGGCGCACGACCTCGCCCACCAGCTCCTGCTGGCGCAGCGCGGCCGCGCGTTGCGCCAACTCGGTCTGCGCCGCGATCACCTCACGCTGAGCCCGCGCCTGCGCGAGCGGTCCGGCCTGTGCCGCCTCGGCCTGGGCGATGTCGATCTCGCCGCGGTACTGCGCCTGGATGACTGCGGTCTGGCGGCCGTACTCGGCCTGCTGGCGCTGGGACAGCTGGCTCGCCTCCGCGGACGCGCGGTCGGCCTGCGCCTGAGCGATCTTGGCTTCCCGCTGGATCGCGGCGTTGTGCGGCGCCGCCATCGCCTTGATGTACCCCAGGTCCATGTCGTCGATCGACTGGATCTGCAGCGAGTCGACGCTCAGCCCGAGCGTGGCCATCTCCGCCTTCGAGCCGTCGAGCACCTCCCCGGCGAGCTTCTGACGCTCCGTGACGATCTCCTCGACCGTCATCGAGCCGATGATCGACCGCAGGTGCCCGGCGAAGATGCGCCCGGTGAGCACCGACATCTGGTCCTGGTCGGACAGGAACCGCCGTGCGGCGTTGACGATGCTCTCGTCGTCGTTGCCGACCTTGAACGCGATGACCGCGCGGACGTTCAGCGCGATGGCCTGCCGCGTGACACACGCCTCTGCGACCTCGGCCTCGCACATCGCCAGCGTCAGGAACCGGACCTTGCGGACGAACGGCAGGACGAAGGCCCCGTGCCCGGTGACCACCCGGAACGGGCTCCCGCCCGCACCACCGCGCCCTCCTGAGATCAACATGGCCTGGTCTGGTGCGGGCACTCGATAGCCGAACATGGGCCTTCTCCCTAGCACGACGGCATGTCGGTGGGATCCGGCCAGGCCACGACACCCACGGTCCGCGGGCCGCGGCATTCGACCACGAGCACGGTCACACCGAGCGGTAGCGGGTCGTCCGACCACGCCAGGAAAGTCTCCGAGCCGCCGCGGACGCCGACCAACGCCTCGCCGGGGCCACTCTGCCCGCGCGTCGCGACGGTCAGAACCCCGGTCCGTCCGATCGCCGACACGTCCGAGACCATCGGCCACCTGCCTCTCCGTCGCAGGCCCGATACCTGCAGGCTACGCCGACCCCACGGCGGGAGACGCCCCGAGCGGGCCCGGTCGCCGAACGCCCCATCGGGAGTCTGCGCCGGGAGTGCCTCGACGGCCTCCTGAGCACCGGACGACGCCGTCGACGCGTCTCCACGCCGCTGCGGCTCAGCCCGGCCTGCTCGGCGGTCTGGTCGGCGCCAGCAGCGGATCTTCGGGCCACGCGTGCCTCGGGTAGCGGCCCCGCAGCTCGGCGCGCACCTGCGGGTAGCCGGTTGCCCAGAACGAGGTCAGGTCCGCGGTGACCGCGGCCGTCCGGCCCGCAGGGGACAGCAGGTGCAGGACGACG